>JACYLU010000015.1 GCA_015272325.1 Synechococcales cyanobacterium C42_A2020_086
CGAGGACGTCGAACCATCCTCGCTGGGCTTGCGCTCTCCCCATTGCTATGGTCATAGCGCTGAATACTCCAATCAGTTCAGTTATATAAAGCTAGGAATGAGTTCACCTGCTCTTAATCTATCGCATTGCCACCAATTGACAAAAACCGCAATAGATCGCGAGCACAGTTTACTTTTCTTTACTGTCTCCTCATTATACTGAGAGTCTCCCAGTTTTTCACCCTTAACGAACGTTGATTTCCCAAAACCCATTGCAGGACAATTTAAGATACGTTGGATACTGGAGGCAGTATCTCTACTATGGACAGCCTTCCGTACAGCAGTTAGGCGAAGTCACGTATGCATGTTATCGATATCACGCTCAAAAATTCCCCGATTACCTTATCGGTGCAACGCAAAACCGAAGCAGATGCCAAAGCCGTCTATCAACAGATTTTAGATGCAATGCGAGGCGGGCAAGGAGGTGCTCTGGAACTGACCTGTGAGCAGCAGGTTGGCAAGACCATTGCCGTCTTGGTTAACGAAATTGCGGCTGTGCAAGTTGCCGAGAAATCTAGCACCGCTACTGCGTCTGGCCGGCCACCAGGTTTCTTTGCAATGTCCGATCGCTAGGAATCGAGAGACAGCCGCGTAGGGCAACCCAAGGGTTCAGCTTGTTAGCTCTTAGCCGATTAACCGAATGAGTCCAAACCGTAAGCTTAAAATTTATTAAGGATTCAGCATACATTTAAAGATTCAGCATACCAAGCGCGGGAAAGCGCATCGAGGAGAAGAGTGCCGTCGGCCATCACGATTCGCGATCTCAATTTCCATTGGTCTCAGGAGACGCCGATTTTGCAAGCTTGTACCCTGGAGGTTCCACGGGGCGAATTTTGGATGCTTTTGGGAACCAACGGTAGTGGCAAGTCTACCTTGCTGCGGATTTTGGCAGGGTTGCTTGTGCCGCAATCGGGTGAGATTGAGGTGTTGCCTCCGGTAGGATTTGTATTCCAGAATCCAGATCATCAGCTTGTGATGCCGACGGTTGGGGCAGATGTTGCCTTTGGGTTAGTCGAGGAGCGCCTCTCCTATCGGCAGGTGCGGCAGCGGGTTGAAGAGGCACTGGCGGCTGTTAATCTGTGGCATTTGCAGCGACGCCCGATCTATGCCCTCAGCGGCGGACAAAAGCAGCGGGTAGCGATTGCAGGAGCGATTGCGCGCCATAGTGAAGTGCTGTTGCTAGACGAGCCAACGGCACTGCTCGATGCTGAGAGCCAGCTTGACTTGGTGGTTCAAGTGCAGCAGCTCGTCAAAAGTCGGGGGATGACGGCGCTTTGGGTAACCCATCGTTTAGATGAGCTTGATTACTGCGATGGAGCGTTCCTTCTAGAAGCAGGGCACGTTGTTGATCAAGGCGAACCCGCCCGCTTAAAGCAGCGGCTGATGCAGAAGCAAGTCGCGTAAAGTCGCTGCATCTGGCGTTGAATTTACACAATGAAACAATTCACGGCAAGATAGAGACAGAAGCGATTGTGTTTGCTCATGTCAATTCACATCTTGAATAAACTGTTGAAATCATGCCATCCTCCACTCCTGATGCTCTGCTGCTTGTTGACGGTTACAACGTGATTGGCACTTGGCACCATTTGGCCCGCCTACGGGACTGTGATGGTCTAGAGGCGGCTCGGCAGCAACTGGTCGATACTCTGCTGGAGTATACAGCTAGTCAAAATTACGAAACTCAGCTTATCTTCGATTCGCATTATCAGGACACGCCGGGGAATCGAGATGTAGTCACGAGCTATCTGACCATTTGCTACACAGACTACCGGCAATCTGCCGACGCCTATATTGAGAAAGCTTGTGCGCTCTACCGCAATGATATTCGTAAGTTCAACCAGCGGTTAATTGTAGCGACGTCAGATCGAGCGCAGCAGCTCACCGTCATGGGCTATGGCGCGGAGTGGATCTCGGCACAGCGCTTGTGGGTTGAGGTCGAGTTAGCAGGTCAGCGGGTGCAGCGCAAGCAGCGAACCTTGCAGCAGCGGCAATCGCCCAAACGATTTCTCTCTAGTTCGCTCGATCCGGTGGCACAGCAGCGGCTAGCGCAAATGCGATATGGCATTAAAACCAACTCCTCAGACGGTTCCCTAGGATGAGTAGTGCTTGCGGAACTTGGAGCGGCAACCTATGCGGGTCAAATGTCCGAAAAAAGTTTTGGCTGCCCCTTGTCAGAACCCTTTTACTCTCGCTACAATGAGGTTCGCGTTCCTCAGTAGCTCAGTGGTAGAGCGGTCGGCTGTTAACCGATTGGTCGCTGGTTCGAATCCAGCCTGGGGAGTTTAAACGATTGAGATCTAAAGGCGATATCGAAGAGATGACCGTCGATGGCTTAGATCGATTAGGTGATTGGTTGCTCGATTCGTCTGTTACCTTTCTGAATCATGGCTCTTTTGGGGCCTGCCCCGTTCCCGTCCTGAATAAGCAGCAGCAGTTGCGCCAGCAAATGGAGAAGGAGCCAGTCTATTTCTTTGCCGTAGTGCTAGAGGCACTGCTCGACGAGGCGCGGCAGGAGCTAGCCGCCTTTGTGGGAGCTAGCGCTGCGGAACTAGCTTTTGTTCCCAATGCCACGACGGGCGTGAATACGGTGCTGCGGTCGCTGTCGCTGCAACCCGGTGATGAACTACTGACGACGAATCATGAATATAATGCATCGCGCAATGCCCTCAATGTCGCCGCGCAGCAGACCGGTGCTACAGTTGTTGTTGCCGATATCCCGTTCCCGCCAATTTCAGCAGAGCAGCTGATTGCAGCAGTCCTGACAAAGGTCTCGCAGCGAACCAAACTTGTTCTCTTGGATCATGTCACTAGCCAGACGGCAATCGTGTTTCCGATCCAACCGATTGCTCAATTTTTGGCTGCCCAAGCCATTCCGCTGCTCGTTGATGGGGCCCATGCACCGGGAATGATTCCTTTGAACCTCAAGACACTGGGTGTTCCCTACTACACGGGCAACTGTCACAAATGGATGTGTGCTCCCAAGGGGGCAGCATTTCTGTATGTGCAGCAAGAGTATCAGGCGGCTGTTCGTCCACTGGTCATTAGTCATGGAGCCAACTCGCCGCGCACGGATCGGTCTCGCTTTCACTTAGAGTTTGACTGGGTTGGCACAGTCGATCCTACCCCCTATCTCTGTGTCCCTGAGGCCATTCGCTATCTAGCCGGATTGCTGCCAGGAGGTTGGCCGGCCTTGCAAGCTCACAACCAGGCATTAGTGCTGACCGCTAGAGAGCGACTGGCGCAGCAACTTGGCATGACAAACCTCTGCCCAGCAGAATTGATTGGCTCTATGGCATCGCTGCTGCTACCGTCCGGATCAGCACTATCGCTACAAACCGCGTTATTTGAACGATTTCGCATCGAAGTGCCAGTCATTGCCTGGCCAGACAACACTACCCGGCTGATTCGCATTTCAGCACAGCTCTACAACACCCCCTCAGATTATGATGTTCTGGTCAGGGCATTGATGCAGCTCCTAGCTGAGGAAAGAGCGCGCGCATAGACCTGCATTTGGGCTAGCACCAGAAGCAAGAAACACACGCCTAAGGTATGACACAAGTCCCCCCTTGTGGGATGACATTGGCCACTATCCTTTGCCAAACTGGACTGGATTCAGCCGCGTAGCCGCATTCGGCCGATGATCCCAATTTCCCCTAACCCGATTGGTGCAGTGGCGTTTGGGAGTGCAGCCGATTTAGATTCGATCTGGAACCAGGACATGGAATACGGAGCGCAGGACATCGCAGGTAGGACCGTTGGCAGCAGGCACCAAGGGATTGGATACATCGCCATTCAATCTGTTACGGTCGGGTCGATCATTAGAGAAGCAAGAGGAGCATTGACCCTCACGTTAGCGGAGGCAGGACGGCGTGAAAGGTGCTGGTAATCCGCGCTGGCTGCATGTCTTACTTCTGTTGCTGTGGACAACCGTGGGATTCGTTCTGCGATTTGCCAACCTGACGGGCAAGCCACTGTGGACGGACGAGTTTTCTACGCTGGTGTTTAGTCTAGGCAATAGTTTCTTGGGCGTTCCCCTCGATCAGGTCATTACAGTAGACGAACTGTTGCAACCGCTGCGCCCATCCCCCGAAGCCGGCATAGGGTCGGTGATTCAGAATCTTTTCAGCGAGAGCAACCATCCACCCCTGTACTTTGTGCTCAGCCATCTGTGGCTGAAGTTGTTTCCTACCTCTCCCCAAGGATTTGTCTCAGTTTGGGCCGCCCGATCGCTAGCAGCTCTTTTCGGGGTTTTGGCAATTCCCGCCACCTTTGGGCTGGCGTGGTTGGGGTTTCGCTCACTGACCGTCGCCCACATTGCCGCTGCCTTGATGGCGGTTTCTCCCTTTGGCGTGTATTTGGCTCAGGAAGCCCGACACTACACGCTACCCATTTTGTGGATATTGGCGTCTTTGTCTTGTTTGATGGTTGCAGCTCGTATTCTGCGCGACCGAGCTATGCTGCCGATGGGGATTTGCATCACCTGGATTCTCGTCAATGGGTTGGGTATAGCGACACATTACTTCTTTGTCTTTACGCTAGCCGCCGAAGCAATCGTAATCGTCAGTTTGGGACTCGTGCAAAGCTGGCGCGAACGAGGTATCTGGCATCCTTTGACCCACTGGCGACGAGTTTGGCTAGTGGCGGTGGGGACTCTAGCCAGTGGCCTCGTCTGGTGGCCTGTCCTGCAAAACATTCAAGGAGGAGAGCTAACCCGCTGGATTTACCAAGGAGACCGCTCGGGAATGGACTGGCTAGAACCATTAGGGCAAGCACTGGCAGGCTGGATCACCATGCTGTATCTGCTACCCATTCAAGCCACTTCGCAGCCAGTAGTGATTCTCTCGGCGCTAGTGCTGGTTGGGCTAGTTTTCTGGACGGTTCCCCAAATTTATCGGGGACTGCGAGTGCAGTATGCATGGCGCCAAACGCGAATTGCTGTCTTGGTACTGAGCGCGTTTGTAGTTGCTGCGGTTCTGCTGTTTTTTGGCGTAACTTACTTTTTCGATACGGCCCTAACCAGCGCCTTTCGCTATAACTTTGTCTATTTTCCAGCAGCCATTGTGTTGATCGGGGCAGGGCTAGCAAGCAGTTGGAATGCCGCTCGCCAGATTGCCCAGACCCCTGCGACCTCAATACCGTTAGCATTGCTGAGTCTGATTCGGATTAGCAACCGCAGAGCCGTAATCGTGATCGGCGTCTGCAGCTTTCTTGGAGCACTCACAGTGATCAGCAATTTGGGATATCAAAAGACACATCGTCCTGATCTGGTAGCAAGCGCCATTCGTCAGCGCTCTGCCGAGACAGTGCTGGTTGCTATTCCCCACGAAACTCACGGACAGACTGGCCGCTTGATGGGTATCGCTTGGGATCTGCGGCATGCGCCCCTCAGTCCTGCTACATCCGAGCCGCTGTTTCTTCTAGCTCAGAATACAGGCACTCCTCGCTCGGTGCTAGCTGTTCTGAGACAGGCATTGAACCGCTTGCCTCGTCCCTTAGATCTGTGGCTGATTAATTTTCATCAGCTACCGCAGTCGCAGTTAAATATGGTATTAGAGCAGCAACAGTGCACTGCCCAGACCAAAACCCAATCCACAGATGGCTACCGCTATCGTCTTTACCAGTGCCAGCAGCGCCCTCCCCGAGCCAAACCGCCCGTGAACCGCTCTCCAGCTAACCGCCAAAACAGCTGACCGCTAAAGCTGAGGCTGTAGCCGTTGAATCAACTGCTGAGCCTGCATCACACCTTCAATCCGCTCCACGGGTTTCCCCTGCTTAAACAGCACCAGGGTGGGTAGGGCAGTAACTCTGTAGCGCGAAGCCAGCTCGGGATAGTTCTCAGTATTGATCTTGACAATACGAAGCTGCGGCTTCAGCTTAGCGTTGACCTGCTCCAGAATAGTTGCCATGAGTTGACAGGGACCACACCAAGGCGCATAGAAGTCCACTAACAGCGGCACTTCCGATTGGCTAATTAGGTCTTGAAAGCTGCCAAATTGTTTCTTAGTTGCCATAGCTGCTGCATCTCGTAGGTTGAATAGTTTGATACTTGCATCTAGCTATTTTGATTCTAGTCATCGGGCTGATGTCATCTTGGGAGCAGTATTGTCTAGATAGCCGTCCTGATGACGGGTAGAAGCCGTCCTGCCCTTTGCTCTAGTCCCCCTTCTGATGTAGCGTGGATTATGCTAGCACGGCAGCATTTCTGCAACGGGTCGTCTAGCAGGACAGAGCATTTTCAGAGGTAGGTTTATGGCAATATCGTCATCACCGCAGCGACTACAGGATCAGGTTGCGCTCGTGACCGGAGCATCTCGGGGCATTGGTCGGGCGGTGGCTCTGGCCCTAGCTGCCGAAGGGGCGCGGGTTGTGGTGAATTATGCTAGTTCCAGTGCAGCCGCGGAAGCTGTAGTTGCCGAGATTAGCAGCCTAGGCGGCGAGGCATTGGCGTTGCAGGCCGATGTTGCCCAGACCGAACAAGTAGATGGTCTGTTCAATGCGCTGATGGAGAAATGGGGTCGCCTAGATGTGCTGGTCAACAATGCGGGTATTGCCCGCGACACGTTGCTGCTGCGGATGAAGCTCGACGACTGGCAAGCCGTGATTGATCTCAACTTAACGGGCGTGTTTCTTTGCACTCGGGCAGCTAGCAAAATCATGCTGAAGCAGCGCTCTGGGCGAATTGTGAATGTGACTTCAGTCGTGGGTGAGATGGGCAACCCCGGACAAGCCAACTACAGCGCTGCCAAAGCCGGTGTGATGGGCTTTACAAAAACCGTTGCCAAAGAGTTAGCGAGTCGCGGCATTACTGTTAATGCAGTAGCGCCCGGATTTATTGCCACCGATATGACAGCTGACTTGAAGGCGGGCGAAGATATCCTGAAGCTAATTCCGCTAGGGCGCTACGGTCAACCGGAGGAAGTGGCTGGGCTGATTCGCTTCCTGGTGGCAGATCCCGCGGCTAGCTACATCACGGGTCAGATCCTCAATATTGACGGCGGTATGGTCATGGCTTAGGCAAGAGTGCGGCTGAGTCTCGGAACTAACAGCAGGCACCGCGATCGCTTCCGTCCTGGCTGAACAGACGTGACGAGCAGACAAACTGCGCCGTTTGCCCTACACCGTAAATCGGCGGTCAGCATCATTGCCCCATTTGTCCTCTGCTGACTCTCCAGCGTTCTAGAATTTCAGCCGTGAACGCCGTTTGCTCTCTATATCTGTTATGTTTGTCGCTCTTCAATGCAATTCATGGATTCTCCGATCCGGATTAACGTGATTAATGGCAATACCTATGCGCCGATGACTCGGGGCATCAATGAATCTGCCCAGATGGCTAAGTTTGCCAATACTCACCTCGTCACCACTCAACCTCACGCTGGTCCAGAATCAATCGAAGGCTACTACGATGAGTATCTAGCTATACCTGGCATTCTGGAACAAATTATCCTGGCTGAAGCAGACTTTGATGCCTTTGTGATTGCCTGCTGGGGCGATCCGGGGGTAGAAGCTGCCCGAGAAATTACTGCTAAACCGGTAATCGGCATTGCCGAAGCCAGTATGTATGTTGCCAACATGGTTGCTGCCCGTTGGGGAGTAGTGACTACGCAGCATCGGTCTCGCGACATGATCGAAAAAACGATCTATCGGGCCGGCTTTGCCCACCGCTGCGTTTCCATCCGCACAACGGGATTAGCAGTGATAGAAACTGAGCAAGCACGGCAAGCCACCCTAGAAGCACTGGAAACCGCCGGACGTTTAGCAATCACCGAAGATCGGGCTGAAGCGCTTTGTTTAGGGTGTGCTGGCATGAGCCGCCTCGACCAGGAGTTGGAGCAGCGTCTTGGTGTCCCTGTTATTGATGCTGTGGCTGCTGCTGTCAAGCTAGCAGAAGCACTAGTGGGGCTACAGAAGCAAACTAGCAAAGCCTTGACCTACAAACCCCCTGAAATAAAACCTATTCTCGGCTTCCCGGATCATATGCAGCCGCAGCAGTGGCGGGTCAATAAGCGGGCTGATACAGGCTAATGCAAACTCATACAACTCAAGAGCGTTACTCTTGATGCATTTGCTTGCTGCACTCCTTTATTTCCGAGTATTCCCGAGGCAGTGTGAACCAGAACATAGTACCCTCACCGGGAGTGCTCTCTACCCCAATCTCGCCGCCGTGGGCTTGAATGATTTGCTGACAAAGATACAGTCCTAACCCCAATCCGACAGACTTAGGCTTGCTGCTGCCTCGAAAGTAGGGGTCAAACAGCTTTTTGCATTGATCAGCACTAATTCCAACGCCGTTATCTGCTACCGTGCAACGGACCCATGCCGCCTCTGCTTGGGCAGCAAGTGTGAGGGTCAGTCCGGGTGGGTTGTGTTTCAGAGCATTAGCAATCAAATTTTGATAGACACGAGTAAGCTGCAGGGGATCGGCATTAACGCGGGGCAGCTCGGGGGAAATGCGATTGTCTAAGGTGGTATTGGCTTTCTCGATCATCGGCAGCAGATCTGCCACCGCTGAGTTTACCAGACTGTGTAGCATCAGAGGCTTGGGATGCAGCGTGATTCCCCAGATCTCGGCAGCATGGGTATCAATTAATGAGTTGATCAGCTCAAGCTGGCGTTGGTTACTTTCCTGCATTCGCTCCAGCACCTTGCGCGGCAGGATTAGCTCATCGCCGGACTGCTGACTGAGATTGTTTAGCACCATCGACGTGCCAAGTACCGGATTTCGTAAATCGTGCGAGACCGCATGCAGAAACAGGTTCAACTGACGTCTCAACTCAGCTTCTAGGGTACGGAGCTGTTCGTTTTTTTGCTCTAACCCCAGGGAGTATTCTTCCAACTGCTGATGCGACTGTTTTAGTTCTTGCCGCATGTGGTTAAACGCATCCGCCAGTATACCCAGTTCATCGGCACGTTGCAGATTCACCGAGCGATCCCAATCCCCTAAAGCCAAGGCATTGGCCGCCCGACTCAATTGCAGAATCGGCTTTGTGATCCAACGGCTGGTGGCAATCCCCAAGGCAATGGCACCGGCTAACGCCAGCAAACACAGCAGAATCGTCAGGCGCGTGTTGGCGTAGATTTGCGCCATGAAATCGTCTTCAGGAATTGTAATTACCACGAGCCAGTCCAGTCCCTGGTCATTGCGGATAGGCTGAATCCGCACAAACTGAGTTCTGCCTTGAAAATCGCGGAACTCCAATTGGGAAGGGCGCTGCTGCAAGCCAAAATTAACCCGATCAAAGCTGCCAAACCGCTGCATCAGGAATGTCGCGGTATCGCGGGTGAGCGGATCCAAGCTGCTGATAATATTCAATCGCTGTGGCTGCTTCTGGCTGGGAATGAACGGGGATTCAACTGAACTGGCAATCAGCTCACCGTCTAGCTCCATGATGAAAATTTGTCCCGACTGCCCAACCTTCAAGGTTTTGAGAAACTCGCTGATGCTAGACAAACTCAAGGTGGCATCTGCGACCCCCACAAAATTGCCTTGCTGGTTATAGAGTGGTTGATCGGCCGAGATGACAAGATCGACATCAGGTGGAACCGTGACATAGGGATCGAGCCAAACCATGCGCCCAGCTTGCAGCGCTGCCTGATACCAATCGCGGGTGCGCGGGTCGTAGGGCGTTGTTTGCAGTAGTTCAACTCTTTTGCCCCAGTCGTTCAGCTTCCAAATTTGCAGGTTGGCATCTTGCCGCTGGTCGCGCAGGTTCATCACGAGCTTGCCCTGCGGATCGTACCCCACATCGATGTAGTCGCCCTTGGCCGTGCCGATAGCTAGAAAGGAAATTTGGGCAGGTGGCTCTGCATCCCCCGGCTGCCGCCGATTGAATCGCTGAAACTGATTCCAGAGATAATTGTCCAGAGAACTCACATCATCCAGGTTCAACAACCCCATCCGGACGGCGTCAGCATTAGTTTCGTTGGCGAGCCGCGGCATATCGAGATAGGTTTTCAGCGTCTGATCGATGCGTTCTGCTACCTCACCTTCTAGCTGAGCAGCCAGATCCCGAACCGCCTCCTGCCCGTTGCGAAATGAAAGAAAGCCGATCAACCCCACGATCAGCAGCATTTGCAGCACAAACGGAATGATCAGAACAGCCCGCAGCGGAATTTGACCGAGCGTTTTAACCAAGAAGTGGCGAATAGAGGGCTTGGGCATAATCGGGGGCAGTGGAGTGGAGGCAGAGCTTGCCGCAAGACCGCGATGATCACTAGAATAGCGTTCCCTTCTGCTGCCTCACGTGTATGCTCATAGAGATTTCCGATCCCAGGAACTTGAAACTTCCTTATCCTGGTAAGAGTTCCGTCTCTCTGCTGCTTCATGACCGATCTGATCATCTTCTGGCATCGTCGCGATCTGCGTACGGTGGACAACCTTGGACTTGCGGCTGCCCGCGACCGTAGTGCTCACATCGTGGGAGTGTTCTGTCTCGATCCAGCGATTCTCGACCGCGATGATGTTGCTCCTGCCCGTGTTACCTACCTGATTGGCAGCCTGCAAGCCTTACAGGAGAGCTACGCCCGCGCGGGCAGCCAGTTGATCATCCTCCAGGGATCACCGCTCGATAGGATTCCTGCCCTAGCTACTGCCCTACAAGCGACAGCGGTCTATTTCAATCGAGATGTGGAACCCTACGGACGGCAGCGCGACCGAGACGTAGCAGATGCCCTGCGGCAAGCTGGCATCGAGGTGCAGGCTTTCTGGGATCAGTTGCTGCATGCTCCTCAGCAGATCGTCACCAGCAGCGGGCAACCCTACACAGTCTACACCCCTTTCTGGCGCAACTGGCGCAGCCAGCCTAAGCGGGATCCAGCTCCTGCGTTAACCACGCTCGCCGAGTTTACCGAAACAGAAGCCGATGCGGCCGTAGCTGCTGGCGGTATTGCCTTACCTACTGCCAACGATCTCGGCTTTCACTGGGAAAATGAGTTGCCCATTGCCCCTGGCACCGAAGCAGCCCAGGCACGTCTGGAGGAATTTTGTAGTCGGGCGATTACCGAATACCGTGAACAGCGCAATTTTCCTGCCGTTGCTGGCACCTCGCAGTTGAGTGCTGCCCTGAAATTTGGCACCATTGGCATCCGCACGGTCTGGGCTGCGACCGAAGCGGCTCTTGCCAAGAGTCGCAGTGACGATACACGGCAACAGATCCAAACCTGGCAACAGGAGCTGGCTTGGCGAGAGTTCTATCAACATGCGATGTACTTTTTCCCTCAACTCGCTGAGGGGGCCTATCGCCCGGCACTGCAGCAATTCCCCTGGGACAATCGCGAAGATCATTTTCAAGCTTGGTGTGAGGGCAAAACCGGTTACCCGATTGTGGATGCGGCCATGCGGCAACTGAATGAGTTTGCCTGGATGCATAACCGCTGCCGGATGATTGTTGCCAGCTTTCTTACCAAAGATCTGCTCATCGACTTTCGCTGGGGAGAAAAGTATTTTATGCAGCGATTGGTGGACGGCGACCTATCGGCGAATAATGGTGGCTGGCAGTGGAGTGCCTCCAGCGGTATGGACCCAAAACCGCTACGCATCTTTAATCCAGCTAGCCAAGCGCAAAAGTTTGATCCCGACGGTGAATACATCCGCCAGTGGCTGCCAGAGTTGCGCAGTCTCGATACCGAAGCGCTTGTTACCGGCAAAATCTCCCAGGATGAGCGCGACCGTTGTGGCTATCCTGAACCGATTGTGGATCACAAAAAGCAGCAAGCGGTGTTTAAGCAGCGCTATCAACAGCAGAAACTCGTTCAGGCAGAATCCTGAGTTAGTCCACGGCCCTGCTCGCGGCATCGCAGCTCCAGTTTCCAGTCAATCCGTAATTTCCTCGGTTGAAGTGTTAAATTTCGGCTGTTTTTTTAGCCTTGGATGAAGATTGGTCTGCGTCGTTGAGCCATGCAGGCTGCGTCTTTTCTAGAAAACCCGTCTTTTCGCGAATGCCGTGGCCCTAAAGGTATTTGTAAATTGGGATACATACAATCAATATTGACTGATGGAGTCACTGCTGATGAACAAAATGAATAGGCGGTTTTCGCTTAGACTGCTATCGGTTACAGGTGCTATGGCTGGACTCTCGCTCGCTACTTTAGCAGTTGCTCCGGCTCAAGCAGCCTCGTTTAGTCTCAATCTCAAGCAGGTGACGGGCGATCCGGCAGAAGTCAAAATCACCGTCGATGATGAACAAGCTGGAGCCGGCAAGCTATTTGTCAGAGTCGATGTTGCTGAAGGCTACATTGGCGACATTCGCGGCATCTTTTTCAACCTCACCGACACCACGCTGTTGAATGGTTTATCAATCACGGGTCAGGATATCACTCACTCGGTGTTAGGTGGCACCAAAAATACCGGCGGCGGCAACAACATGAATGGAGCGAGCAGTGACCCGTTTAATATTGCCATCGAGATTGGCAATGCCGGCATCGGTAGTTCTGGTGGCAACGCGAAAAATGCAGGCAAAGGCAACACTAAGGGCAAATCCTCTACCGGCTCAACCACTGGATCAACCGTTGCTGCTGATATTCGCTCTACATCCTTCGTGCTCTCTCACCAATCAACTCCTTTGAGCCTGTCTTTGTTTGATAAGCAGAGCATCGGCGTACGGTTAATGAGCGTTGGTGCCAATCGGGAGGGTAGCAGCAAGCTGGTTGGAACGGTCACTCTGCCGGCATTGCCTAGCCCACCTCAAGAACAACCCCCTCTGCCAATGCCCGAGGGTCCTTCGCTGCCGGATCCTGTGGCTGAGGTGCCCAATCCTCCGGTGGTCGATCTGCCTCCCAGTAATCCTGAGACATCTACCCCACCTACCCCTCCGATGGAGAATATCTACCTTCCAGTGCATGGCGAATTCCCAGAGGATCGCACAGAAGCACCCGTGGAGGTTCCTGAGCCGGGTACTGCCTTAGCACTGACCTTAGGAGGCATCGCTGCCCTGAAGGGGTTGAAGCGCCAGCGCACGCTGAGCTAGTCGGACAGAATGTGCTGAGGCCATAATCGAATTGCTTTTCACCCTAACAGAGTCTAAAACTACGGCTCACTAGGTGCCACTGCTGGAGCAGAGCGCACCTTTTTTATTTTATTAAAGTTTTTTGTGAGGCTTCGTAATCCTACGAAGGGTTGCTGTAGTTCGTCCTAATCGAATTCCTTGGTTTCTGGTGGAGGAATGGGCTACACCCTGCTCAGGTCTAGACAATCTTATGCTACATCTTGTAGTTTTATGTAGTAAGATCTCTTTTTGCCCCTCATGGTTTTCCTAGAGACTTGGATGCTGCGCTTTAATTTGAACAGGGCGTTCTGGAATGAACATCCTGACTCAATTGAGCTGCATTTAGGAGGCATGACAGCCTACGATCACGAAAGTAAGGGTGTGTATGCGGTTCGACCGGTGGGGATGCCGCCACAATTCACAAAACGGGTTACACAGCTGAGGTTTACGCAGAGGTTTACCCAACTGAATACTTTAGACTGTCCAGTTCAGAGTGGTTAGCGGCTGTTTGGGATAAATCCCTTAGATAGCGCCTGATGAACGCTTCCCCCCGCTCTCTGTGGTCTCAGATGTCGGGGGTTATTTTTAAGGAGTCTTTCAGCAATGCCAGCTCAACAGTCCCATCTCCAACCTGCTGTGTTGCAGAATTCGGTGGTCGTGTTCTCTAAAAACTACCTGCCGTTGGCTCGTATCAACATTAAGCGGGCAATTGTGTTGCTGGTCACTGGGCAAGCGGAATCTCTGGAACTGGGCAACCCAACGACGTGGGAGGTGCGCTCACCCAGTATGGTTTTGCAGGTGTCGGAGCATATTCGTCTCACTGGGGGCAATCCGGAACGGCTCTGGAAAGTACCTCCTGTGAACCGTCGGGAAGTGCTACGGCGCGACAACCACACCTGCCAATATTGCGGTAGCACCAAGCATCTGACCATCGATCACGTGATTCCGCGCTCTCGGGGTGGCTCCCACACCTGGGACAACGTTGTGACTGCCTGCGAGCGCTGTAACTCCTTGAAGGGGAACCAACTTCCTCATGATGCCAACATGATTCCCCGGACCAAACCCAAGGCACCCGCCCACCCCGCCGTGGCATTTGCCGAGCAGTTCTGGAAGGCCCAGCAAACCCGCGAGGAAGGATAGGACCAGGAGACGCAGTACCTATGTTGAAACTCACCTACACCGATGCTGGTCTACATCTAGAGCGACTGGGGACCTCTCTAGAAGTGATGGTGGCTCAGCGCGTGATTTTGGCGTTGCGGGTCGGCTATCCGCTACAGGTGGAGCCTAGCCGCGCCTCCTTTTTGCTGGCAGCCTGCACACCAGGCTTATCGCACCTTGAGGCAGCTCTGCAGCACGATTGTAGTGCCATCAGCATTACACCAGTGGATGCCGAGTTTGTAGAAATCAGCTTACAGGGCAGTTGGGTGGCGGCTGGCTCCCATGCTCATGAAGGCATGTTTTTGGCGGCCTTTTCTGACCCTATTGAGTTTGTTCTGTATTCGCTATGGACGCTGACCCAGTCTCAGGTTTCATTTCTGGTCTAGCGATCCGTTGAGGAAGGGTTTTTGAGACTGAACGATGCAGTGAGTACACTCGGTTCTCTCTAAAGCAGTTCCCTCTAAAGTAGGTTGGCAAGAGTATCGCTCAACCTTGACAATCGCTTTTGCCGGCTCACAATGTAAAGAGGCTGAGGGCAGTGAGCGCTGGTCAGCGTGTAGCGGTTTGTCAGTTAATTGCATCAGCCTGTCATTCGTTTGGCAGTAGTTTGATCGATCTCGAGTCATCTTGAATGGTTCACTCAGGATTCTGAATCGCCCTAGTTTTCCCTGTCTTATTTAGAGCTGGTTATGGAATTTGTCTCTGATCCGCCCATCTCTCTCAAGATTGAGAAAATGCGGCAGCGTGTGCGCTGGCGAGATCCAGCTATTGTGCAGCGGGGCATCGACCAAACCCAGCTTGTCATCGATGACGGCGTAGCAACAGAGCCAGATGGCTGCTTTTCCTTTATGGTGCTGGGCGACAGTGGTTCAGGCTCGCACCGGGGGCACAACCCGCAGCGGCAGATCGCTGAAATGATGCTCAACCACAGCCAAGATTGTGGATTTGTGCTGCACACCGGAGATGTGGTCTATTTGGTGGGTTCTAGCGAGTACTACTACAAAAATTTCATCAGCCCCTACCGAGAGCTACTCGTTGGCGGTGAGCGCCCGCACCAGATCGCTTATGACCAGATGACCTTCAACCTGCCGTTTCTGCCGGTACCTGGCAATCATGACTACTATGATTTGCCGCTGCTGTATGGAGTCCTAGCTCAGACGGTCTTACCCTTGCGATATTTGCTGCGCTCTCGGATTGATCTAGACGTGGGCTGGCGAGGCTCTAGCCAAGGTAAGGTTTACGCCCAGGCCTTTTTAGATTACTTGCTAGCTCACAAGGGTCCAGCGTTGGCTGAGCATCTCGACCGGCACTACACAGCCCAAAACGGCACCGCTCGCTGTCTACGCTATCAGCCGGGACACTTTACCCGTCTTCCTAATCGTTATTACTGCTTCCGTTATAAAGGCATTGATTTTTTTGCGTTAGATTCCAACACGTTCAACGAGCCTGCTCCTCTGTCTCAGGATGCCAAAGGTGCTGCCCATCGCCAGAAGCTAGAAAAGCAGCGGGCAGAGGTACGACAAGAGCAACACGAGCTGATGCAGCAATCGATGCAGATCACTCCTACCCAACCCGATGAAGCAGAGCGCCTTGACGACATCCGCATCAAGCTGGAACAGCTCGAAGAGGTCGAAAAAGACATTAATAAGCAGCTAGCATCTGGGCGAGAGCGGGTCATTGATACCGAACAATTGAACTGGCTGAAGCAAAGCCTGATTGAGTCGTGGTCTACCGAGGCAGTACGGGGGCGTGTACTGTTTTTTCACCATCCACCCTATGTCACCGAAGCCACAAAATGGCAGCAGGCTCAAACTCTAGCGGTGCGCCATCGGCTGCGGGAGGTACTCGATCAAGTAGCAGCGGCTATTGGCGAACCGGCACAGCAACGTCCCTTAGTCGATCTGGTGCTGAACGGTCATGCCCACTGTCTGGAATACTTGCGCACTGGCGACACTGGTCATGCCGATTCGCACATTCCCTGGATTGTGTGTGGTGGCAGCGGCTACAGCCTGCGGCGACAGCGCCCAGAAGGACCTGAACTCACAGAATCTGATAACGCAGAGCCAGTCCGTCCGGTCGCGGAATCTCTGCTGTTTGTGGGACGAAATGGCAGCGGCTCCGACCGGCGACGTCCCTACTCCTGCCTGCGCATTGATGTTCACGCTGGTACACCACCCAAGTTCGTGGTTCAACCGCTCGTTGCCGAGCGCTATCGACATCAGTGGTATGAACCGGTATTCAAGCCGTTTGAGCTATGAGATTTAGGCAGTAGATTTAGACAATTAAGCAGGCAAGATGTGTAAACAGGCAAGATGTGACTCATCGCCCCTCAAAGGTGCCGGGACTGGCCCCTAGGATCGATAGGATCAATGCTGTCCTACCGCTTTGGCAACCACAGCAATCAGTTCATTGGGTTCTACCGGTTTGGGCACATGCAGCTCGAACCCGGCAGCGAGTGCTTGCCTCTGATCTTCTGCCCGCACATAGGCCGTCAAGGCAATGGCTGGGATGCGATTCCCCCCATGAGGCTCTCGGTTGCGTACCGTGCGGATCAGAGCGTATCCGTCCTCTTGAGGCAAACCAAGGTCGCTGATCAGCACATCGGGATTGGTTTGCTCTAGATAGTGCAGCGCCTCACGAACAGAAGCAACGGCTGTGACCTGAGCACCCGATTGCTCCAGAACCATCGCGATATAGTCCCGCGTATCGGCATGGTCTTCCACCACCAGGATTTGGATTTCTGCAAGCAAGGGGCAGGAGAGTGGATCTGAAGATGGAGGAACTATGGTTGGTTCATGGGTTGGTTCATGGGTTGGTTCGGGTTGTTCGGTTGGTTCAGGTTGTAGACAGCGGAGCGGCAGGCGCAGGGTAAAAGTTGCTCCTTGCCCTTCGCCATCACTTTCGGCTAACACTTCGCCGCCGTGTTGTTCGACCAAATGACGGACAATGGCTAACCCTAGCCCTAACCCGCCATAGGAGCGAGTGGTCGTGCTGTCGGCCTGACGAAATCGCTCGAAGATATGGGGCAAGACATCGGCGCGAATTCCGATGCCGCTATCAATGATTTGAATCTGCGCCATCTCGATCCAGCTCGGCGAAACTGGTTGTTGGGTGTAGTCTGCTTGGGCAGCTCCTTGGTGCGAGTGTCGCTCTCGTGGTGGGCTATCCTCCCGATGGGCAGTGCAAGTCGTCTGAGTAAGCCGAATTTCAATGCGTCCGTGAGCTGCCGTAAATTTCAACGCATTTGACAGCAAGTTCCAGATCATCTGTCGTAGTCGTTCTGGATCTCCAACTACTGGGCCAACCGTTGGATCCAGATGGTGAATCAGCTCGATGGATTTCTCATTGGCTAGGGGACGAAACGTTTCCAGAACCGATGCAATCAACGGCACTAGCTGCACTGTCTGCATGTTCAACCGCAGTTTGCCGCCAATAATTTGCGAAACATCCAGGATATCTTCGATGAGCTGCGCTTGTGATCGGGCGTTGCGTTCGATAGTTTGCAAAGCTCGGGTTATAGTCGGTTCATCTAACCGACGACTCAGCAGCAGTTGCGACCACCCTAAGATCGAGTTGAGCGGCGTCCGCAGTTCGTGGGACACCATTGCCAAGAATTCGTCTTTCATGCGGTTGGCAGCTTCGGCCTGCTGGCGGGCTGCCTGTTCACGAATTATTTGAGCCTGAACCTGTTCTGCCTGTTTGTGGTCGGTCATGTCTTCAATGGTGCCAATATGACCCAACAGCTCCCCTTGTTCGGAGAGCATTGGCGCCGTCCGCATGTGCACCCAGCGTAGACCAGACTCGCTGAGCAGGCGAAATTCACCAGAATAATCTTGCCTCTGCTGCAAACAAGAGAGCCAGCCTCTGAGAACATGCCCCCGATCCTCTGGATGCAGCAGCGCCGACCATTGGATTTCGTGTCCGGCTGCCAAGCGGCTGCCACAAATTGCCTGACAGTTGGGGTTAGTGTAGGTGCAAATTCCTGTTGTATCGGTGAGGAAAATGCCTACCGGCGAACAGCGACTCAGCAGCCGAAAGCGCTCTTCACTGTGTTTAAGTTCCGCATTGATAGTTTCGAGCTGAGCAGTCTGCCGCTCCACTTCCAGTGTTTTTTTAAACAGCTCTACAAAAACAGCAACTTTAGAGGTGAGGATGGCAGAGTCAATGGGCTTGTGTAAGTAGTCCACAGCTCCCAGGGAATAGCCTTTAGAAATCAAGTGACTATTCGTATTAAATGCCGTTAGAAAAATGATGGGAGTATTGCGCGAGCGCTGACGTTGACGGATTAGAGCGGCAGTTTCCAACCCATCCATGCCCGGCATCTGCACGTCGAGCAGAATGACTGCAAAATCCTGATGCAGCAGACAGCGTAAGGCCTCCTCACCCGATTCAGCTTTCACTAGGTTTTGCCCCAACTGAGCCAAGATTGCTTCTAAAGCAATCAAATTCTCTGGATGATCATCCACTAGCAAAACATTAACAACCGGCTCAGACACCATAAACCCATCGGCCAATCACAACGACGCTCTTGAAAGCAGTTTGAGAACAGCTTGAGATCCTCCCAGTACTATTGAACCCAGTCCCAAGCAAAGGATGAAACCCACAGCGTTAAAACCAGATTTTGAAATTAGGCGCTAGAAGGGACCAGAAGCAAGAATTTCACTTTGGAATTGCCCGAGACATAGCCCATTGACCGGTTACAAGCGACGCTGACTCAAGCACGCCAACCCAATCAGCCAACGCCACAACGAAGCACCCGAGGATCCAAACTGGCGGCAGCGAGCAATTTCTCGCCCATTATCCGTCTATCGATAGGGGGGTCGCCCTCTACCTCAAGGTAGAAGCCAGTCGTCAGAGGTTGTTCTGAGAAGGGGGTAACCTTTATACCTAAAATCAATCAGGCTCTAATGTAGAACTGGAAGGCTGACCTTAGCGGATGCCCTAATGGATGAGAGACCTTGAGACCCAAAGCTTGTCGCATCTTATGCCTTTACGACATCTTGTTTTATCATGAGACTGTTTTATCATGAGACTCGTTAGTCCTAATCTAGGACCGAACAGACTCGGAATCCGGTCAACAAATGGTTAACAAAGATAGATCGCTTAAACCAGATTGGGACTCATCAGCGATTCGTGCTCATGGATGTCAATGGATGTCATGACAACACACAACACAATGGATGCTACGACGCCAATTCAAGGATTGATGACTGTCGAGGCCGTGCAGAAAGCGCTCAATCGTTCCCGCGCTTCGGTGTATCGCTACGCTAACACAGACCCCGCAGAGTTAAACCCACCCTATGATGCTCGCAAGCTTAATCCGGAACTGCGCATCAATAAGGATGACCCCCTGCTCTTTCACCCTAACGAAGTGGGGCGGTTCGCTCAAGATGTACTAGGGATTAAACAGGTGAAGATTGAAATACAGCCACCTACTGAAACCCTCACCCACGAATTGCTGCGAGCGATCCTCACGGAACTGCGGCAGATTCATGCTCTGTTAGAATCCCAATCCTGAGTGAAGAATTCAATGGGATTAAACCAACGGTTCAACCAAGGGTTAAACTCACTGTTGTTGAGCAGGCTGAGTTGCGAAAGAGTCGAATCGACTAGCGGCGTGTGCCGCTCAAGGTATGCCGTTGCCTGATTGCGGCTTCTAGAAAAATCGCAATTTTCAGCGGCTTCTCACCTGTGGCTCAGTTAACTGCATCGGAAATGTATTAGCCTGTAAAGTGGTAGTTTGTGATCCAGGATGGGGTAACTACTTGTGCTGAAATCCTTCGTTGAGACTTGGAGAACTGATTTTCGTATCATCTTTGAACGAGACCCGGCAGCCCGCAATGCGCTAGAGGTTCTCTTTTGTTACCCCGGTCTACAGGCGCTGCTCATGCACCGCTTTTCGCATATGCTGTATCGGCTGCGCGTGCCATTTGTCCCCCGTTTCCTTTCTCACATTGCTCGCTTCTTGACGGGGATTGAGATCCATCCTGGCGCAACCATCGGGCGGGGCGTCTTTATTGACCACGGCATGGGCGTCGTCATTGGTGAAACGGCAATCGTTGGTGATTACGCACTCATCTATCAAGGCGTCACCCTAGGCGGTACAGGTAAAGAGAGTGGTAAGCGTCATCCCACTCTAGGCGAGAATGTTGTGGTGGGCGCAGGCGCAAAGGTGTTGGGCAATCTCACCATTGGCGACAATGTACGGATTGGTGCTGGCTCCGTGGTGCTGCGCGATGTGCCCTCCGACTGCACGGTTGTTGGTGTTCCAGGGCGAATTGTCTACCGCTCGGGAGAACGGGTCGATCCCCTCGATCACGGTCGCTTGCCGGACTCGGAAGCTCAGGTGATTCGGGCCTTGGTGGATCGAATTGAGGCGTTGGAACAGCAATTGCAAGAGATGCGGCAGGCTTCGTCCACCGTCGCTCCTAGCGTTCCCCCGGTAGCTCAGTCTGTCGCTCATTCTATGGCGTCTGCTGCTGCATCCGGTGCCCAGCCAGCTGTTACATCAACCCTTGAACCTGAGCTGCTGCTGCCTAGCTCAACTCATGGAAGCTGCCGCCTCGATCATCGTGTGATTGAAGAGTTTTTAGACGGCGCGGGCATCTAGGAATTGGGAATGCAAGTTACCCAGTTTGGCTTAATGACGGATGGGTTTGGGCAACCCTGCCCGATCTGAACCAACCGTTTACAGTAGCAGATGATATATTATGAGAGCGCTTCAGGCAGAACCGTTTGCCTAGTTTAAGATCCTGGGATTTCCTAACCTCTATCGCCAGGTACGGGTTGAATACATTGGGGAAATACGTCGAAACCCAGTGGAATTCTCAAGTCAGCTGCTCTAACTCAGGACGCGGCTCTATCTGTGCTGCTGCTCGGCACTATGGCTAAACTCAGTTGAGAACAATTGAGAAAATCGTTGAGAACGATTCGGGATTAGCCTAGTCGGAGGACGATTTCAGGACTTCCGTATTTTTATCATTTGGATACTGGATACGCATTTGGGTACGGTAGTTGCAAGAATTCAGTTGAACCCGCTGAGCAGAAGCATTGATACAGGCATTAATACAGGCATTGATCAAGAGGCATGAGCATGACAAATTCTCCCTATGATGTAGTGATTGTGGGCGGTGGTGTTGCTGGAACAGCGTTGCTGTATGCCTTGGCGCGCTTCACCGATCTAAAGCGGGTGGCGCTCATCGAAAAATATGCCCAGGTGGCGGCGGTGAATTCGCGAGCCACCAACAATAGCCAGACCATCCACTGCGGTGACATTGAAACCAACTACAGCCTCGAGAAAGCCCTGAAGGTGCGACAGTCGGCGCAGCTACTAGTGCGCTATGCCGAGCAACTGCCTGCAGCTCAACGGGATCAAATGATTCATCGGTTTCCCAAGATGGTGCTGGGTGTCGGAGCGGAAGAATGTGCATTTTTGCGCCATCGCTATGAAGTCTTCAAGCCCCATTTCACGCAGATGCAGCTCTTGGAGAAGTCACAAATTGCCGCGATTGAGCCGCATGTGGTGCTGGTCGATGGTCGGGAGCGTCCAGAAGAATTGGTGGCTCTGGCAGTGTTGGAAGACTACACGGCAATTAACTATGGCGTGTTGGCGCAGTCCTTTGTAGAGCAGGCGCAGGCTAGCGATAAAACCGTAGATTTGAAGCTGGGCAATCCGGTGCAAACTATTGAACCTATTGGCGACAGATATCGCGTCACAACGGCAACTGAGACAATGACAGCGCGATTTGTCGTGGTGTCTGCGGGGGGGCATAGCCTGCTGTTTGCCCATCGGATGGGAATTGGCCTAGAGTACTCCTGCTTGCCAGTGGCCGGAAACTTCTACTTCACACCCCAGGTGCTGAACGGTAAAGTATACACGGTTCAAAACGATAAACTGCCCTTTGCGGCGATTCATGGCGATCCAGATATCACCGTGCCCGGTAAAACGCGGTTTGGTCCAACGGCGTTGCCGCTGCCGCTGTTAGAGCGCAACAATCTGCATACGTTGATAGACTATCTGGAAGTATTGAAGCTCGATCAAACTGTAGCGGGCGTGCTGTTAGATCTGTTAAAGGTAGGAGACATTCGCAATTATATTCTCAAGAATATAGCGTTTGAAGTACCAATGCTCAACCGGCGGCTCTTTCTCCGCGATGCTCGCAAAATTGTGCCTTCGCTGCAGCTCGCAGATCTGGAATTTGCCCAGGGCATTGGTGGTGTGCGGCCGCAGCTCATTGACCGCAGCCAACGCCAGCTCATTCTAGGCCAAGCTGACATTGATCCAGGCAACGGTATTCGCTTCAACATTACCCCCTCACCGGGGGCAACCACCTGCCTCGGCAATGCAGAGCAAAATCTGCTGCGGATTCAGGAGTATTTGGGTTGTGCGTTTGACCGCAGTTGGTTTACAGCTGATCAGCCCCTGGATCAGCCTCTGTCTGTAGGGTGATGGAGGGTGATGGTTTAGCAAGGCAACGGATTGTAGATGGGTTTTGGGAATGAACCGGACGTTGCCCACAGGCTGGAAGCGGGTTAACCGGGTCCTGGGATTTGCGATGTCTAAAAAGCCTGCTCCTAAAAATGCCTAGAGGGGATCGCAGCGAATTTCGAGCAGAAACCCGTCAGGATCATAGAAGTAAATGCCTCTGCCGGTTGGGCGACTGACTGGGCCGTGATCGATCGGCACTTGGTGCTGCCGCAGGACCTCAACGGCATCGTCAAAGCGGTGCGGATCGATATCAAACGCTAGGTGACCAGCCCGAGTAAATTCCCGCTGCGGATCAGGATCGGGCGGGGTGAGGGCAGGCTTCCAGAACAAATCAATGACTGTGCCATCGGGAGTGACGAAGTTAGCCGCTTCGCCCGCCTCAAACAGCGCCTTCAGCGTTTCTGGAACTTCTGTGCCCTGCAGCTCTCGCAGCCCTAAAATCGTGCCATAGAAGTGGCGAGAGGCTTGCATATCCTGGACATGCAGCGCCAGGTGATGCACTCGTCGCAAAAGTCCGGGTGTGAGACCCGGCGTGAGATCAACGGACGAGGTAGACGAACTCGAGTTCAAATTCATAGGACAGCAGAAGCGCTAGAAACTGAGAAAGGCTCGATCCGAAGAGTACTACCAGAATACTGCCAAGGAGTCTAGATTGATCTAGATCAGATCTAGATCGATTGAGATCAGTCAGACCCTTGTCAAACTCCTGCGTTCAGGATAACGTTTTTCTCCCCTACGCCCGCATCTTCTCCCTAAGGCATAGCCACAATAGTTCCCCATGCCGCAAGATAGAACACAACCTTTCGCGCAGGAGAATGCAGTTTATGTCTGAAGCGGGGATGCAAGTGTGCCCAGTTTGCGGTGTCAAAATTTTGCCAGTGATTGGTGGCGATCGGGTTTTGTTCTCCGCGGGTCCACCGGGAACCAGAGCGATTTTGTGGGCGCGGGTGTGCCAGTATGCTCAGAAGCCTGGCTGCATTAATCAAGACAAAGGTGCTATCGGGGATGTCAAACCTCAAGATTACTATTTGTCTTAGGTCTTTTTGTCTTAGGTCTTCGTCTTAGGTCGTCTTGGGAAGTTGCTGAGCCAATCAGGACGGAAGCCGATTGAATTTGTTATTCTTACTAACTCTAGCCTTTGTGTTGGCGCGTCGCGCTATTCCCTGAGTGGTAGGGTGACTTGAAGCTGCCTGGCGAGGCAGAAAAGCCGCTCATTATCAAATCATGCAGAAACAACTCTTCAACGGCAAAAAAACCGTTCAAGGACGGGCCATCTTTCTCGGCGAACGTCTCGATTTAAAGGCACTTGAGAAAACCGATTATTTGGCTACGCCACCGCTAGTCGTTCCGGCAGGGGAGCAAGGCTGTGCAGTTCTGTTTCCGTATGGTGCCACAGTCTTGTTTGGTCTCAGTCCAGTGGAAGAAGCCTCGTTTCTCACCTACCTCCAACCGCTAGTGGTGGATCCTTTTGCCTCGCCTGAAACCGAGGATGTAATTCTGCGATTAGAGGATACAGAAGGTGTGCGGGTAGAAAATGGCATCATCTGGTTACACAATTTCAGCATCGAATGCCTGCAAATTGTGGCGGATGTGTTAGCCAAAAGCGTGGTCTTGGCCCATTACGAAGAAGGAACCGGCAAGATTTTTGATCAGATTGAGCCGTTTGCCGATAGCTTGCAGCGCACTACCAAAGACGAACGATGGGGCAAGGAACTGCTGCGACAGCTTGGTAGAACCCTTTCTATTCAGCACAAGATTGTGGGACGAGTTGAAATCATCGACAAGCCCGATCTGCTCTGGGATGCGCCTGATCTCGAGCGGCTGTACAGTCGTCTCGAAAAAGAATACGAAATTGGAGAGCGCCATATGGTTCTAGAGCGCAAGCTAGACTTAATCTCTAGCACGGCCGAAACGGTGCTTGACCTGTTGCAGCACAACACTGGGTTACGGGTTGAATGGTATGTCGTGATTTTAATTGTGGTTGAGATTCTGCTTTCGGTCT
This sequence comes from Synechococcales cyanobacterium C42_A2020_086, assembly GCA_015272325.1. Taxonomy (GTDB): domain Bacteria; phylum Cyanobacteriota; class Cyanobacteriia; order Elainellales; family Elainellaceae; genus JACYLU01. The sequence continues at coordinate 24,668 of JACYLU010000015.1, forward strand.
ACGACGTGTTTCTACAGATGCGAGCCTGAGTCCTGACGCTAGGGGCTGCTCATTTTAGGAACTCAAAGAACGCATTGGGAACTTACTTCAACTTACTTCAGCAGCGCTTCTAGTTTTTTGACTGCCCATAAAATCAGCAGCGTCGCTGTACCGCCTACCAAGCTGATAAACCACAGCCCACAGCCGGCTGCTGCCCCCAGAGACGCCGACACCCAGATGGCGGCAGCAGAGGTTAGTCCTTGCACGCGGATCTCTTCGTCGGAATCATTGCGCGTGTTGAGGAAAATTTCCCCTGCTCCCAGAAAGCCAATTCCAGCGACTAACCCTTGCATCACTCGACTGGCGGTATTGGGTTCCTCCTCTACCATGCCTGTCTGAATGCTGATCATCAAAAAGATTGCTGCCCCCAAACTGACCAACATGTGAGTACGCAACCCAGCCGGTTTGTTTTCGATCTGGCGCTCTATCCCTACCATGCCGCCGACAACAATAGCCAAACCCAAGCGCAGCAAAACGCCTCGCCAATCGGTAGGCGCGAGCAGGTCCAGTCCAGTATTCCACACGACTCTAACTCCAGTCTTCTCGCTGATTGCTGCGACCGCGGTATACCTGAGCGGCTTGGTGAATCAGCCGTGTTTTAGCAAACAGCGCATCTTCGGTGAGTTGCCACTGGCGCAGCACCGTATCTAGGTCTGTCTGGATATCGCGTGCTCCTGGAAACCCGCGATAGCGAATCCGCAGCCGGGCCAGTTCTGCCAAGTTATAGTCGCTGGGTTCACCCACTAGCAACTGATTGACGATCTGGCGATCGGTACTCCAGAGCGGATGCTGTTGGTCTTTGGGAGTGGCGGAGTCGGCAACCATAGGATGAACCTGCACGGCATAAAAATCAGGTTCTCTCATCCTATCGGATCACGCTTTAGATGCAACCCATTGCTTTTCAGCCGTATTCAGTGTGCTATCCGGCGGCAATGCCTGGGAGTGGCATCCCGTCAGGGAACCCACTCAGCTCTGATTCGGTCGTCATGGTAAACTCTCCAGCAAGAATATTTTTTGCCTAAAACGCTGCAGCCCTGCTGCCAGACCTAAACCAGGCTCTCATTCACATTCGATGCTTCATCTAGTTCAATCTAGTTCAATCTAGTCGGGCGATGCCGAGGAGTGCTAACGATGCTGTGCAGACGAATTCTACTGAAGCAAGTTGGAATTGCTGTGACCCTAGTTGCGGTCACGTTCACCGGAGGCGGATGGAAGGCATCTGCAGCCGGCACCACCTATGAACCCGCCACACCAAGTTCCACCAGCACCACCGAGACTCGCTCGGGCACCGGAGTCACCGTTACGGGACTGGTAGAGCGCCCGGAACTGGTGGATGCCTGCCGCTTTAGCCCCAGAGGCAATTTAGAGGTATTTGCCGACGCGGCCCTCACCCGCCGCCTGTTTACCCTGACCTCCGCCAGCACGCCGGTTTACCTGACGGGCGTCGTAGGCACAGGCATTGCCCAAATCAAAGACCCAGCCCTAGGCTGGATCCGCACTGCCAATGTCGAGTTGTGTTCCGCGCCTCCCACGACGCCACCGCCAGTCAGTGAGCAAATTTGCTACCGGGTGATTGTGGATCGGCTGCCGGTACGCACGGGTCCGGGGAACCAGTTCACGCTGCTGGGCACCTACCGTCAGGGCGGTACGGTCTTCGCCACGACGAATCCGCCGCGCGAACAAACCACCAGCGACGGGCGAATCTGGACTGAGATCAATGCTCCGAACGGCACGGGCTGGCTAGCGCGCACGGGAGCCAACGGTGTTGGGCAAACGATTGTGCAGCTTCCGAGCGACGAGTGCAACGACTAAGGGCGGCTCTTACCCACGTAATCTTGCAGCGCCTTCACATCTAGCGGCTGAGATTGCAGCGAGCGGATCGCAGCGGCAGTAGCTTTGGCTCCGGCGATTGTGGTCACCGTGGGAATTTTGTAGGCGAGGGCCGTGCGGCGAATGGCTCGATCGTCCACCAGCGCCGTTTCGCCTAGAGGCGTATTCACCACAAGCTGAATGTCTTGGTTCTTGATATAGTCCATGACATTCGGGCGACCTTCATACACCTTCAGCACCAGATCGACCTCCAACCCGTTTTCCTGCAAAACGCGACGGGTGCCTTCGGTGGCGACGACATGCAGCCCCAGATCAAGGAGTTCTTTAACCACCGGCACGGCGGCTTGCTTGTCGCGGTCGTTCATTGAGACAAACACGGTACCGTTCATCGGCAAGTGCTGCGAAGCGGCGAGTTCGGCCTTGGCGAAGGCTTTGCCAAAATCGGTGTCAATACCCATGACTTCGCCGGTGGAGCGCATTTCCGGTCCCAGAATAATGTCGGTGCCGGGAAACTTCGAGAAGGGCAGCACCGCTTCTTTCACGGAAATGTGCGTCGGCACGATCTCTTCGGTAAAGCCCAGCTCCTCCAGGGTTTTGCCCGACATCACCCGCGACGCCAGCTTCGCCAGCGGCACGCCGATTGCCTTCGAGACAAAGGGCACCGTCCGTGAGGCTCGCGGGTTGGCTTCCAGAATGTAGACTTGATCGCCGTCTACCGTCCCCTGGATGGCGTACTGCACGTTCATCAAGCCGACCACCTTCAGCGCCTTCGCCAGCTTGATTGTCCAGGTGCGGATCGTGTCGAGGATGTCTGGTGACAGGGTGATGGTGGGAATCGAGCACGCCGAGTCGCCCGAGTGAATGCCCGCCTGCTCGATGTGCTCCATGATGCCACCGATCACCACGCGACCTGTGGCGTCGGCAATCGCGTCTACATCCACCTCGATGGCGTTTTCCAAATATTTGTCGATCAGGATTGGATGATCTGGCTCCACCTGCACCGCGTAGCGCATATAGCGCTCCAGATCGTCATCGGAGTAGACAATTTCCATCGCCCGTCCCCCTAAGACATAGCTGGGGCGCACCACCACCGGGTAGTCGATCCGCTTTGCGACTTGCAGCGCCTCTTCAAAGCTGCGGGCAATACCGTTGGCCGGCTGGCGGATGTCTAACTCCCGCAGAATTTTTTCAAACCGTTCCCGGTCTTCGGCAGTGTCAATGGCATCCGGCGAGGTGCCCCAGATCCGCGTCGTCACCTCGGGATTTTTACTCAAGTAGTTTTGCAGTGGCACTGCCAGCTTCAGAGGGGTCTGCCCACCAAACTGGATGATCACGCCTTCCGGCTGTTCGGCTTCCAGGATATTCAAAACATCTTCTTTGGTCAGCGGCTCAAAGTAGAGGCGGTCGCTGGTGTCGTAGTCGGTGGAGACGGTTTCTGGGTTGGAGTTGACCATGATCGTCTCGAAGCCGTCTGCCCGCAGCGCGTAGGAGGCATGGCAGCAGCAGTAGTCGAACTCGATGCCTTGCCCAATCCGATTGGGACCGCCACCCAAAATCATCACCTTGCGCTTGTTCGAGGCGACCACCTCGGTTTCGCGGTCGATCTGCGCCTCATCGCCACCCAGAACTTCAAACTCACTTTCGTAGGTGGAGTAGTAGTAAGGTGTAAAGGCTTCAAATTCGGCAGCGCAGGTATCCACGGTTTTGTACACCGGAACCACACCCAGCGATTTGCGGTAGGCTCGCACCTCGTCTTCGCTGGTTTTGGTAGCATAGGCAATCTGGCGATCGCTGAAGCCCTGCTGCTTGATCGCGTAAAGCTGCTCGCGGTTGAGGCTTCGCAGCGGTGTCTGCCGCAGCACTTTCTCGGTATCGAGCAATGCCTGCAGCTTGTCGAGGAACCAGGGATCGATGGCGGTGAGTTCGTAGATTTCCTCGACGCTCATGCCCATCTTCATGGCGTAGCGCACGGTGAAGATCCGCTCCGGATTCGGCGTCCGCAGTCCTGCCCGGATTTGCTCTAGGCTTGGCAGCTTTTCGGCACGGTCGCAGCCCCAGCCGGCCCGTCCGGTTTCCAGCGAGCGCAGCGCTTTCTGAAACGACTCCTGAAACGTCCGCCCGATTGCCATGGCCTCACCCACCGACTTCATCTGCGTCGTCAGGACGGGCTGCGAACCGGGAAACTTCTCGAAGGCAAAGCGAGGAATCTTGGTGACGACATAGTCAATCGTCGGCTCGAAGCTGGCGGGAGTTTTCTTCGTGATATCGTTAGGAATTTCGTCGAGAGTGTAGCCCACGGCTAGCTTAGCAGCCATTTTGGCAATCGGGAAGCCGGTAGCTTTGGAGGCTAGAGCCGAGCTGCGCGAGACGCGGGGGTTCATCTCGATCACAATCACCTCGCCGGTCTCCGGATTCACTGCAAACTGAATGTTGGAGCCACCCGTTTCGACGCCAATCTCGCGGATGATCTTGATTGAGGCATCGCGGAGCCGCTGATATTCTTTATCGGTCAGGGTTTGCGCCGGAGCTACCGTAATCGAATCGCCGGTGTGGATGCCCATGGGGTCGAGGTTCTCAATCGAGCAGATGATCACGACATTGTCTGCCAAGTCGCGCATCACTTCCAGCTCGTACTCTTTCCAGCCGAGCAGCGATTTTTCGATCAAAATTTGCGAGACCGGGCTGGCATCTAGTCCCGACTGAGCAATTTCTTCAAATTCTTCTTGGTTGTAGGCAATGCCGCCGCCGGTGCCGCCGAGGGTAAACGCCGGGCGAATAATCAGCGGGTAGCTGCCAATCTCATGGGCAATCTGCTTTGCTTCTGCCATCGTGTTGGCCAAGCCCGACGGGCAAACGCCGACGCCAATTCGCTCCATGGCTTCTTTGAATAGCTTGCGGTCCTCGGCCATCTCGATTGCCGGCAGCTTGGCCCCGATCAGCTCGACGTTGTATTTCTCCAGCACGCCGTTTTTGGAGAGAGCGACCGCTAGGTTCAGGGCTGTTTGCCCGCCCATCGTGGGCAGCAGGGCATCGGGGCGCTCTTTAGCAATAATTTTTTCGACGATTTCTGGCGTCAGTGGCTCGATGTAGGTGCGGTCTGCCGTCTCTGGGTCGGTCATGATTGTTGCCGGGTTGGAGTTGACCAACACGACCTCGAAGCCTTCGTCTCGCAGTGCTTTGCAGGCTTGAGTTCCAGAATAGTCAAACTCGCAGGCTTGCCCAATCACAATCGGACCGGAGCCAATCAGCAGAATTTTGTGGATGTCAGTACGGCGAGGCATAGGTTAGAGCCAGGATCATCGTTTAAATCCAGACTATTTTAGAGGCATTTGGGTTGATTGTTTTGCTGTCTCTGATTCATGTTGCCAATCCCGCTTCTGCCATAATTAGCTCATGATCGGCCTAGCGACAGCCAGCTGAACCAGCGCACTGGCTCCATCCGCTCTACCCCCTGACGTCACTCATCACATCTGCTACTGGGACCGGGACTGCCTCTACGGTAGGTGGGTTGCCAAGAGCAGCTTGAATCAAGCCATGAAACAAAGGATGCGGTTTGCTGGGGCTGGATTGAAACTCAGGGTGCGACTGAGTAGCGATGAAGAACGGATGATCCGGCAGTTCGATCGTTTCCACAAGGCGACCGTCGGGCGAAATCCCGCTAATCTTATACCCCGATTCTAGAAAGAGATTGCGATAGGCGTTATTAAACTCATAGCGGTGGCGGTGCCGTTCATAGACGACCTCTTCGCCGTAGAGTTTTTCGGTGAGCGTATTGGGCGTGATCCGGCAGGCATAGATACCCAAGCGCATCGTGCCGCCCAGATCCACAACATCTTGCTGCTCCGGCAGCAGGGCAATCACCGGATTCTGGCAATTGGGGTCAAATTCGGTGCTGTTGACATCGTGCAGCTTGGCAATATTGCGCCCCCACTCAATCACGGCACACTGCATCCCCAAACACAGCCCCAGGAAGGGAATTCGCTGCTCTCGGGCGTATTGAATCGCCGTAATTTTACCGTCGATGCCCCGCGGACCAAAACCCCCTGGCACGACAATGCCCTGCACGCCTCCCAGCAGCCGGTCTACAGTGTGCGGCTCCACATCTTCTGAATTAACCCAGCGCAGCTGCAGTTCAGCGTTACAGGCAACGGCAGCATGGCGCAATGACTCCACCACCGATAGATAGGCATCGCTGAGGCGTACGTACTTGCCAACAATGGCCACTTCCACGGTTTGTTGCGGATGGTTGAGTCGGTCCACCAGGGTTTGCCATTCGCTGAGGTCGGGCTGGCGCTGTTCGAGCTGCAGTAAATCCAGCACCTGATGGGCCAAGCCCTCGTGCTCCAGGATCAGCGGCACTTCATAAATGCTGCTGGCATCTTGAGCAGTAATCACGCACTCCACCGGCACATCGCAGAATTCTGACATTTTATCCTTCAGTCCAGGCGGCAGCGGGCGATCGCAGCGGCAGACGAGAATATCGGGCTGAATGCCGATCGAGCGCAGTTCCTTGACCGAATGCTGCGTCGGCTTGGTTTTCATCTCTCCGGCGGCGGGAATCCAGGGCACAAGGGTGACATGGGCGTAGATGGCATTCTTGCGACCGCCGACATCCTTGCGAAACTGGCGGATGGCTTCTAAAAACGGCAAGGATTCAATGTCGCCCACCGTACCGCCAATTTCAGTAATCACTACGTCGGGATTGGTGTCTTTAGCAACGCGCAAAATCCGCTCTTTGATTTCGTTGGTGATGTGGGGAATCACCTGTACCGTGCCGCCATTGTAATCACCGCGCCGCTCTTTATTCAGGACGGCTTGGTAGATCGAACCTGTGGTGACACTGTTGAGGCGAGACATGGACGTGTCGGTGAAGCGCTCGTAGTGCCCTAGGTCGAGATCCGTCTCGGCTCCGTCGCGCGTGACAAACACTTCCCCATGTTGAAACGGACTCATCGTGCCCGGATCCACGTTGATGTAGGGATCCAGCTTCAGAATCGACACTGAATAGTCCCGCGATTTCAGCAGCCGTCCTAGGCTAGCAGCCACAATGCCCTTGCCGATGCTAGACACCACTCCACCCGTCACAAATACAAACTTCGTCATAGCTCTACCCGCCCGATTGCAACCGCCAGATTTTAACGCATTCATTGTGGCATAGGGCAAGCCTGATCGGGCTTTTGCGTCACTGTTACCGTTATATCGATTACATCGATTGCCGATACTGCTCCAACAACTGCGGCAGATGATCGTAGCCATCCACACCAATCAAGGGAATCAAGTTGGCGCGCTGCTGACGACGGAGTTGATCAAAGCGTTCGTCGCCGAGCTGCCCCTGCACGATTGTCAGCAGTCCCGCGGGCTGCCGCCATTCGCTAGCGTTAATTTGCGCCAACAGATACATACCCAAAAAAGCAGCAAGAGCCGCCGATTCCACCGTCCCCAAACTGTAGTGAGCTTCGGCCAGGTAGGCACAGTTCAAGCCCTGCAAATACAAATCGCCGGACATCTGTGCCGTCTGCACACCTTTTTCCAGATAGGGAATGGCGAGCTGTGGCTGGTTGAGCATGACATGGGCAATCCCCAAACTGTTGTAGCAGAGAGACTGGCTCTGGCGGTCGCCGAGTTTGTCTGCGAGCTGCAAGCCTTGCTGCAGGTAATTCACCGCCGATTCCCGAGCATCCAGGTCAAGCTGCTCTCCATCTCGAGCTGCCAGCACCTCGCTATAGCCCAGATTGGTTAGAGCATTGGCTTCTCCCGGCCGATCGCCGGTCTGCCGTGCCAAAATTAGCGCTTGCTGGCTGAAGCGGATCGCCTCTGCGGTATTTTTCTGAACCGCGTAGGTGCGGCTGAGGTGGTTGAGGCTGGCAATTTCGCAAGGCTGATCGCCGGCTGCACGTGCAGTTTCTAACGCCTGCTGATGAAAAGCCAGAGCGCGATCATACTGTCCGAGGGTTCGCTGCGAGTAGCCCAGGAGCGTCAGGATGCGCGCCTTTTCCTGGGTGCCCTGCACCTGCTGCAGCGGCTCGTCGAGGTAGTTCAGCGCCTCCATCAACTGTGTCTTCGAAAACAAGGCGAACACCCCACCATATAGAGGGAAGTATGGCTGCTGGGAAAAACGCCGCAGCCCTTGCAGCATCGCCTGAAACGAACCTTGCGCCAGTTGCTCTGCCTCAGCCGCCGAGGACTGGCTGAAGCCGCTAAATAGCTCGCTCCAGATCACCGCTACCGTCAGAAAGGTTGCCACCGACTGTTTCGTGCCCCACTTCGAGTCGTAGGGCTGCTTCTCAAACCAAGCCACCAGCGACCGCTGGATATATTGCAGCACAATTGCTAGTTCCACCCAGTCTTGAGGACCGAGCGTTGGATGCTGGGTCACCCACTGCCGCAGCGACTGACCACTAGCGAGAATTTGAAAGAACTGCTGCGGGATCACGCTACCCACCTGCTCAGACCAGAGTTTCCACGGTCCATACTGAGCCGGCATCGCTTCAAAGCCCACCGAAGCAGGCACCTCATACATCCAGCGGATTAGCGAATCGGTTAACCGTTGACAGTCGGCCAGCCCCTGCCGAATCCCCCGGACAAGCGGCTGGATAGACTGCCCTAACGCAGCGTCTGCCTTGGCCGCGTCGGATTCTAGGTGCTGGGCAAGCGCTGACCACTGCTCAAAGGGCAGAGTATGGCGCTGGTTGGGGTCAATCCAGCTCAGCCAGGTTAGCAAGCGCCGATCCGTCGCCGCCAGAATCGCCTCGCTCGCCGAGCGCAAAATCGCCGTGGTGCCCTGCTCTTTTTGATAGCGCTGCCATTCGCCCTGGATCGTCTGCAATGCTCGCAGCATCCGGCTGGCCTTGGCCTGCTTCAGTTCATCGGCAGCGGTGTCGAGCTGGGTTTGGGTGGCAGTGAGCCGTTCGCCAAGGCAGCGTTCAAAAATCTCTCCCGTGCCCGGTTCCACCTGCTGCGCAAGCTGCTGATAAATCTGCTCTTTGGACCGCAACTGACCTTTGAGCGTCGCCGTCACCATCTGATCGATCAACGCCAGATAGCGATCGCGCAGAGAAGGCATTTCAGACATGGCGGCAGATTCCTTTTGGATCCCTGAACAAGGCGTTGCTTCTCCTAGCGTATCTCACAGATTGGTTCTAGAAGCAGCAGCCATGACCAGCAAGTGAGGTCGCTATAACTTAGCTCAACCCGAAATCCGCAAAACCGCCCGCTAACTCAACGCATCTCTGTTCTTGCTGCTTAACCTTCAGGTAGAGATGGAGATACAGGCTTTTCGATGAGCACTGACTACACAAAAAAATGGGAAGAACGTAGACTGTCTAGCCTTTACTGGACTGAGAGCCAACCCGGTTCTGCTCACGGCGATTGTAGAAGTGCGTCTGCTGCAATTGCTGAAAGTCAAAGCGGTAGGCGTTTGCCCCCCGGGTGATGAACAGTCCTAACCCAATCACGAGGGTAGATACGACAATTGGGGCGATAAAGCTGACCAGCAAATCACCGCCGAAGGGAATGGCTAACCAGGGGCTGTAGTCGGGTTTTGGAAAAAACAAAGCACCGGCCGCGATGCCAATCACCGCACTCCAGAAGGACAATGAACCACTGAGCCACTGAGAATAGAGTCCGCAGAGAACCGGCACAAAGGCTCCAGCGCAGACCAAATCTGCTAGCAAAAACAGGTAGAGCACGTTGTAGCCCTGGGCTGCAATGACAATGGCAATTACGCCAATGATGACAGTGAGAATGCGAGAGGTGCGCAGCAGCCCACTAGATTGCATTCTGGGAAATAGCCGCATTAAATCAGTGGTGAAAACGCTGGTAATGCCATTGAGGAGTGTGTCGATACTGCTCATCACCAGCGCCAGCGCCAGCACCAATACGCCGATCGTAACGCCTATGGGCAGATTGAGCTGCTGGATCAGCGAGAAGAAAGCGCGGTCATCCTGGAAGCCAAAGTGGGCTGCTAGTAGCCCTAGGCTGCCGGCGATCAGCAGCATTGGCAGAATCACCAGGGCTGATGCCAAGAAAGCCCGCCTCACCACCCGATTGTTGCGGCTCGCATAAACCCGCTGCCAGTTGCCTTGATTGAACACCTCCGCCACCAGTACAGCGATGACCAGCGTGGCTCCAAATTTAATGCCCGCTAAATTGCCAAAAGACAGCAATTCTGGCAAATTCAGCCGCACGGGTTCTAGGGCCGCGTTCCAACCGCCCATGGCGTTTAGGGCAACCAGCAAACTCACGATCAGCAAAGGCACAATGATGGCAAACTGAATCGCGTCTGTAAAAATAGTCGCTCCTAGTCCGCCGTAGGTGGTGTACAGAAAGGTCGCTGTCACCACAACGAGAGCGGTCCAGCCCAGCGGCACGTCGGCTAAAATCTGCACAGCCTTGGCGATGCCAGTCAGTTCTGCCGTTAGGTAGATAAACATGTAGAAAACCATAATGGCCAGCACTAGTCCATACATGGCATTGCCAAACCGGTACAGCACAAACTCATTCAGCGAGTGCCCGTTCGGCATGATCTGGCGAATCCGAGGACCGATGCGGGTAAAGACAAAAATCGGAGCAGCAGAACCCAAGCAATAGCCCAGAATACCCGTGATGCCGCTGGTGGAGCCTACCTCGGGCGGGCTGAACAGAATCCACACCCCCATTGCGGACGCCACAATCGTCGCAAAGGCCATGCCGCTGCCAAACTGATTGCGGCTGACGATGTATTCTTCTAAGTTAATCGTGCGCTTGCTAGCGTGCAAAAACCCTAGCAGAGCAAATCCGCCGGCCGTCACTAGCGTTACCAAGAGCGCCACAGCTCCAATAGACATTTCGATAGACATCTCGTACTCTGCCTCCTCTACGGCAAAACGCAATGGGCAGGCTAGAGGTTTGGTAGAGAAAGCAACAGCCAGTCTAGGCAGCCCAAATCGTCGCTGCCACCGATTAGGGGTGCAGCTAGCTGGTTGCAGCTATTTGGGGGAATGCTGTCTAGCACTCCTCCCTCAGACAGTGGCTCGTCACGAAGCCTTACTCTACGAATCCACGCTTCCCTCCGCTGGTATGACCCAGACTCAGGTTCTCAGGGTGTAATCTCAGCCTGAGCAACTCAGGCACCCCTAGCTTGGTGCTGATTGTACCATTGAATTGGCCCCGATAGGGAGGTTCATTGCAGCGTCCACCCAAGCAACTGCGCCACCTGATTGGCCAGCTCTAGCGGCTCGAAGGGTTTGGCAATGGTACCGGTAATACCTATCTCGCTGTAGCGGCGGTAGTCGCTGGCTTGCACCTTGGCGGTTAGGAGAATGACCGGGATGTGGCGAGTTTGAGGGTTAGCCTGCAGCGCTTGAAAGGTTGTCAACCCGTCCATATCGGGCATCATGACATCGAGCAAAATCGCGTCGGGCTGCTCACTTTCTGCTTTGTCAATTGCCTCTTGCCCAGAGCTAGCAGTTGTAATATGCCAATGGGTAACTGCTTCCAAGCAAATCTGTGTGACTTCCTGAATGTAGGGTTCGTTGTCTACAACAAGAATAGATTTAACAGCCATGATGGTTGAGCCATGATGATTGAATGGAAATGCTATGCAATTCGGTGCTGTATCCGTTGAAGGCTAGTGGAAGTTTGATTACACAAGTCATAGAACAGGTTATAAATTAATTCATAAAAGTTCGTAAAGAAATTCGATGACGGCATAGGCAGCATAGGTTTAACAGTAGTCAGACATCATAGGATGATGAGGTGAATTACGCTAGATTAGCGCTCTAGGCTGAATGATTAAATAGTGGAATTAAATAGCAGACGTAGACTTGCAAAAATCAGATTTATTGGCACAAGAATGATAGGCTGAATGCTGATCACGCGGTTGCTCTGCCAAATTATCTGCCAAACTATCTGCTAAAACAATAGACTGCTGGAGTGCACTCTGGTACAGTGCCGGTAGATTTTCGCCATCATCTGGATAGTGAGCCACGCCCATGCGAAAGGTGACTGGCTCAAAACCAGCGGCAATGAGGTCCTGCTGAAGCACTGACAGGAGTGCTTGCAGGCGGTTCTGCCCGTCTTTCGGCATACCATACAGCCCCAGCACAAACTCGGTTTCACTCCAGCGAGCCACCACATCTTCTTCCCGCACCCCATGACGCAGCCCGCATCCTACCTGTCGCAAAACAGCCGACCCTGGAGAGTGTAGGGCAGGCATGGGTTCTACTTGAATCAGCATCAGGCTGAGGCCTTGCCCCTGCCGTTGGGCCAAGCGCAGCAGCTTATACAGGTCTAGAGTGGCTTTGGGGCGGGTAGACACTTGCGTCAGCCGGTCGATCTCCGATAAGTTGCTGAGGAGGCGCACCCGTTCTAGGCGATGCATAATTCGAGTCACAAATTCAGGACCCACAATCGGCTTACTCACAAAGTCATCGGCTCCGGCTGCAAACACCTGGCTAATTGTGCGGGCATCGCGGCAGGAGGTCAAAATTAAAATCGGGAGACTGCTCCAGTCAGGATTCTGACGGACCTGCCGACACAGGTCAATCCCGTTGATGGGCGTCATTTTCAGATCGAGCACCAGCAAATCTGGGGCCGCCGCCTCCAAGGTTTGCCAGAAGCGAGTTGGGTCGTCTAGGGTGACGGCATGCAGCCCCCAAGGTTGCAGCAAGACCCGCACCACCGCCAAGAGATGGGGGTCATCATCGACCACCATGATGGTGGCATCCGTCTTAGCCGCAATCGAGTTTGCTTGATGCAGCTGCTGCATTACGTCCTTTAAGACCTGGGCTGGGGTGCTAAGGGGCGGCAGGCACACGCAGGGAGCCAGATCTTGGCAATCCAGCGGAACGGCAGGTTCGAGAAGCCGCACCAACAAAGGTACGGTGGGCAACTGCCGCCGTAGGTCAGACAGACCAGATTGATCAACCGAGCAGGCATTGAGCAGCACAACCTGCGGACAGAGCTGGGAAAGCCGGGCTTGAGCCATTGCCAGATGGGTCGCTAGTTCCGTCCGCAAACCCCAGTGGGTGGCTTCGGCAATCAACGCTGCTGCGGTGCTGGGATTGCTGTCGATCAGCAAAAGCAGGGGTGGTTCATCGGCTGGGTCCCCCGCCGGTGCCGTTGCTGTAGACAGAACCGAGGGTGACTTCTTCAAGGCAGCCGGTGCTTGACTAATGGTTTGCCGCAGCACCGCTACCAATTGCCGCAGCCGTTGGCCCTCCGCCGCACTCCATCCAGAACAATGCAGCAGCTGATTGATCGAGCGAGCCATCTGGGAGCCGGTCTCTAAGCCGAAGGTGCCCAAGGAGCCAGCCAAACTGTGGGACTGCTGCTGTGCTTGCTGCTGTAGATCCTCAGTCAACGTCTGGCTAGAAATGGCTGTGGCAGCCTGCTCGAGTACTGCAACCTGCTCTAGGATTCGAGGCTTGAAGCGATCCCACACATCGGCGATGGCTGCCAATGTCTGCTCAGCCGAAGACGAGGCAGGTGCTTCAGCTCCTGGATGAGCACATTTCGACCCGGCATCTCTGGCTTGACCCGAGTGACGCTGCGGCGGTGAACTAGCAGGCTTTAAGCGATAGCCAATGCCATACACTGTTTCAATACAGTCGGTGGGAGCACCAGCCGCCTTGAGCTTTTGGCGCAGCCCTTTGATGTGAGTGCGAACCGCTTCCTCTCCAGGAATATCCTCAAAGGACCAGAGATTCTCTAAGATAGCGCTGCAGCTAAAAACCCGGCGCGGATTGCGCAAAAATAGCTCCAGCAGTGCGTATTCTTTGGGCGTCAGCGCTAGGATCTGCCCCCGGTAGCTCACTTCGCAACTATGCGGATCTAGCTGCAGCTGCTCCCAGGTTAATACTGCCTGCGCAGTCGCTTGCCCCCGACGCAACAGTGCCCGAATCCGAGCCACTAACTCTTCGGGGTCAAAGGGTTTTACCACATAGTCATCGGCTCCCGCATCTAACCCCACCGCCTTGTCGTGGCTGCTGTCGTGAGCGGTGAGCAGCAAGATGGGCATCTGGTAATGGTGAGAGCGAATTTGCCGACAGAGGCTGATGCCATCGAGTTTGGGCAGCGCGATATCGAGCAGCACCAAATCGTAGGGAAAGGTTTCAATCAACTCCCAGGCAGAGGCACCATCAGTTGCGATTTCCACAGTGTAGGTTTGGTTGCCTAGCACAGTGGCTAGAGCACTGGCGGTCAGGTTATCGTCTTCCACCACTAAAATTTTCATTGCTCACGAGCCTGCAACCCAGGCACAGACGATACACAACGAGACACAACGACAATTCACACAACGGTTTTGGGTCAGATGAGTCTGGTATGAAGCGACAATGCAACAGCGGTACCCCCTATCCATCTTGATCCTAAAGGGCAAACCTGTATCTATTCTCAGTTGGTTACAAATTTCAAAGCGGCAGTACCGTTCTGGGATCGATCTTGGCTAGAAATGCGCCAGAGGAAAATCAAGCCGTCTCACCTCACAAGTTCCTCATCTTTGTTACCTACAGTAAGACTGTCAACTCATACAAGCTGGGTCTGCAAGCAAAAGGAAGTACCCAAGCCACAACCTGTCTTTGCTGTTTATCCCGGATCAGTTCTGATTTCCATTCTCAATTGATGCATCCCTTCAATAATTCCGTTTTAGAGAGGCTTTAGATTCATCATGACTACCTGCCCTTGTTGCTCAAATTCCATGCTGCGTCACGTGCAAAATCATCAAGTGTATTGGTTTTGCCGTAACTGCTGGCAAGCGATGCCCTGCCTAGAAGCCGAACCGGTGTTGTCCTCTAAGCTGACTCTAGAGAAGGCTCTTGTTGCAGCATCAGCCCGCTAAATGATTGCCGCTGTTTAAAACCGTTTAAGGTTTAAGACTATTTAAGACGACTTAAGACGACTCGTTCCGTTGTACTGATTTAGGAGAATTCGCTGTATGGCGAGTACAGCGATGTAAACTTGATAGCGTGAGTTCTATTGAGTAAGATTTAGAGCGTGAATTGCATTCCGTAAAGTAAAAATCTTGATGAGGTTGTGTGAATACCAGATCTGATATTGGCGAATATTGGCGAACTTTACCGTATAGATTCCGTTGATTCAGGATAATATTAAAGTTAATTAAAGTCGTTCGTTTGCCGATGGATTGTTGTCAATCTCTGCCACAGGAATGATTTGGAGTTTCTGCCGACCGCTGTAGAGTAAAGCTGTGCCTCTGCACTTCAGTATTCATTGACAGCTTAACGATGCAGCCACCCCTACCGTTAAGGAGCCAGTAACCCTATGCCCGGTACTGGCCTGGATGCAATGTCATCCTTTCCGTATTTCTCTGCACATTCCTTGCAGATTGCCTGTCCTCCTCTGCCGCAATGCCGAGTCTGCGTTATTGTTCCGGTTCGCAACGAAGCCGAAATTTTAGAAGCGAGTCTCGCTGCCCTTGCTCATCAACTGGATCTTGACGGGCACCCCCTTGACCCAACCCAGTATGAAATCATTCTGTTCGCCAACAACTGCACTGATGACTCTGCTGCCATTGCCCGTCGCTTTGCCCAGCGTCACCCAGCGATAGTCCTGCATGTGGTCGAGCAAACTCTGCCCACAGCAGAAGCCTACATTGGGCGAGTACGGCAACTCTTAATGGATGCTGCTTACACGCGGCTAATGGCAGTAGGGCACCCTCGCGGCGTGATTGCCTCGACCGATGCTGATACCCGAGTTGCATCCACCTGGATTGCAGCAACTCTGCAAGAAATTGCCCAGGGGGCTGATGCGGTGGGCGGACGGATTATGACCGATGGGCCCGGACGCGCCGCCCTAGACACCCATGCCCGAGCTTACTTTCTGCGGTGCGTCGGCTATCACTTTTTGTTAGCAGAGCTGGAAGCTTATTTAGACCCTGATCCGTTCGATCGCCATCCCCGCCACCACCAGCATTTTGGTGCCAGCCTAGCGGTGACCGCAGAGATGTATGCCCGTGCAGGGCGGATGCCTGCCGTACGCACTCCCGAAGATGTTGCATTTTACCAAGCGCTGCTGCGAACCGGAGCGCGTTTTCGCCATAGTCCTCTGGTTCGGGTCACGACCTCAGCTCGTTCGGTGGGGCGGACTGACATGGGCTTAGCCAATCAGCTCAATCAGTGGGCTGTCATGGGGCAGCAACAGCAACCGTTTCTTGTGGAACCAGTTGCCGCCGTTGAGACCCGACTCCATGCCCGGCGACAGCTCCGGAATCTCTGGCGGCGTAGGCTAGAAGGCTATGGAATTGGCGAAACTATTGTACCGCTGGCGCAGCAGCTGCAAATTTCACCCGACTGGCTCTGGACTGAACTCGCCCAAGCTGCCACCGTTGGGGCCCTGTGGGAACAGATCGAGCAGCGGCAGCACCAGGAAGGACTGTGGCAACAGCACTGGGGGCTAGAGCGAATCGAGCAAGCCATTGCCGATCTGCGGCTGCGGCTCTATAAACTCCGGCACAGTGCTGTCGTGTACGCTGCACCCGAACGCTTTTGTTCGCCCGTGGCGTCTAAACCCGCTCGAACACATCGAGGCGATACGTTGCTTCCCGCTGACTGTTCAGATGTCGCAGGGTAGGTATCTGCAAAAACGACTCATGCACTGCGTCCCCAGTTAGCGGATAATCGGGGGCGGGCTGGGTCCAGTGCACCAGCAGCAGATGCCCCCCTGGCTGCAAAGAGGTAACGATCTGCTGCTGCGCCAACGCTAAATCCTCCCAGCACCAGTAGTAACCTACTTCCGATAGCACCACCAGATCAAACATTTGGTTCGGATACTGCTGCGGCACGCGCATTAATTCAAACTGCACATGGGGCAAATCCCGACACCGTTCGATTGCCCGTCGCTGAGCGATTTCAGACACATCGATCGACAGTAGCGCCTCGCAATGTTGAGCTAGCAGTGCGGTCAGCACACCGATTGAGCCGCCAATTTCGAACGCGGAACGATAAGGCGGGCGGGGTAAAGCAGCAATCGTGGCTTGATATTTGTTGGCTTCGTAATCGCTGGTTTCAAATTTCCAAGGATCGGGATCGGCGCTGTAGAGAGCGTCAAAGTAGCTAGGCGGCAGAGATTGTTGCATGATTCAAAAAATAGATTCAAAAAATAATGATGAATTGATCATGAAATGAAAGTAACCATCAACGGTAGAGAGCTAGCGAGAGGCCACAATGATGTTGGTCTAAGGTCGATCTAATGATGTTGGTCTAAGGTCGATCTAAGGTCTAAAACGCGAGATGATAATCGAGCGAGAGCCAGGAACGGTCTCTAGATTTACTGTCTAGATTGACTAAGCCAGAATCTGACACGGGCGCAGGATCCACTGCCAACGCTGCTTTGGATGCCTCTAAATACATCTCCCAGGGCTGCTGAAAGGGAGCGAGCATGTCTGGCGTTAAGCGAAAGCCACTGGGGTCATCGTCGATGAGATCGGTGATCTGCGAACGATAGGCGGTCATTGCCTGAACTTTGCGAGCCAATACCGAGGAAATATCCAGCCGCCAGACCTGAATCCCCCGCGGCAGGGGTTGGCGCTGAGCGGGGTCCCAGTCCCAAATCGGATATTCCAGCAGGCGGGGTGAATAGTCGAGTTCAGCCATTGCTCCTTGCAACAGCCACCAACTCGCCCGGTGATCGGGATGGGGGTCATAACGCCACGGCAGCAGAATCAGTGAGGGTGCCAGATCAATGAGCTGAGCTTGGCAGCGCTCCACAGCTAGGGCGAATTCAGGTTGCTCGGGTAAAGGAACCGCCCCATCCGGCAGATCCCAGAAAGTAATGGCGGTGTCTGCAACGCCCAAATGGGTCAAGGCAGTTCGAGTTTCGTTGGCTCGCAATGCTCGCAGTGCTGCCGCCGGATAGCGCCGCGAGTTGGGATGAGATTTTGTGCCGTCGCTAATCACCCAAACATGCACGGGGTAACTCCGTTCACGCAGCAGGGCAATGGCTCCACCGCAGCCCAGGGTTTCATCGTCGGGATGGGGAGCAACGATCAGCACGGGCGGCATTGCACCAGCCTGCTCCGCAAAAAGAGCGGATAACACCCTATCAATAGAAAACAGTGGTAACTGAACAGGAGACGAAAATGGAAATGTATCAGTAGACATATCAGCAGACATAGCTTCAGCGGCTACCCATTTGGCAGCATGGCAAATATGGGCAAATATGGCAAATATTACAGTGAGGCAGCTTCTAACCGCCTTTAAATCCCTGCCACAGATGACGGGCTGCCGCTGACTGAGCGAGAACATAGTGCCCCACATTGGCAATTGCTGCATCATAGGCGGGTTGCCGCAGGTATAGCGTTAGATCTCGCAGGATGCGTTCCATCGGGTTGGGTGGCAGTAGACCGCGAGTGCCCACCGAGCGCTCACACCATTGCATCATGTCCATACAGATCTGCTCAATTGCTGTGCGCACCATATTGACATAGGCGACCAGCGAGTCGGCAGCGGAATGGGCAGCAGTAGGCTCTCCGCCAAATCGAGGAGCATAGGCAGCAACTTGATCGGCTGCTGCCCGTAGCCATAGTTGTCCGCTTTCCAGAGCAATAGCCATTTGGCCGAGTCGCTCTTCCTGGTAGGGGTAATCGGTGCGACCCTGAGACTGCAAAAACTGCCGCGTTAGGTCGAATAGGGCTTCTGCCGCTCCTAGCTGCACTGCCGCAAAGCGAATAACGCCCCCCGTCAGCCAGGGTTGGCGGTTGTAGTCGCCGGGATTGCCAATCAGATCTTTGGCGTCCAGTTCCACCCCTGTAAAGTCAATTTTGTAGCTGGCAGTGGCTCGCATTCCTGCAGGCTGCCACCAATCGGGGTCGCTGATGGTGGTTACTTCATCCATGGGAACAATTGTCATCTGCCAGCGACCGTCGGGCAGCATTCCGTTCACAAAAGGGCGATCGACATAGCCAGCCCCCGAGCAGAAAGTTTTACAGCCTTCGAGTCGGTAGCGACCGTTAGCGAGGGGGATAATCTTAACGCCATCTGCAGCTTCGGCATTCCAAACTCCAAACAGCTTGGAGCGATCGCGAGCATCGCTGGCATAGCGGGTGATCTGCTCTGGAGTACCAAAAGTCTGGATCAGTTGCAGCGCGTTCACATGCCCTTCATAGATTCGCCCCACGGCCAAGTTGCCGTAACCAATCCGTTGCAGCAGCAGCAGCAGCTCGTGAGTCAGGTGAGCGTCAATCCCCAGTCCCAACCCACCCAGGTCAGGATGCAGGGGGGCAGACAGAAGCCCGGCGGCGGTCATCTGCTGAAATTCCTGGACCGGGAATGCTCCTAGCCGATCGATGGCGGCGGCATTGGCAGCGCAGGCTTCAGCAATGGTGGCAGCGCGAGCGAGCAGCTCTGCTACGGCAGCAGCCAACTGGGGTTGGGTTGGCAACACCACTGGAGGTGTGTGCGAAGTGAGTTGTGCAGTAATAGAAGCCTCCTTTGCAGTCTGGCAGTGGCAGCGGTGGCGAAATCCCACAAGCAGCGTGACACAGGCTACGTCAAGCCACCCACTTTTTCAGCATCATCCATTAGAAGGTGAAGCAGCGTCCTCTATCTTGCGGTGGGATTTTGAGCCAGCTATGCCAGGAATGCCACGAGCTGCTCTAGCTTTTGCCAAGCTGCCCCGCTGCGAATAATCTCTTGTGCCATTTCTACCCCACGGCGATAGACCGCATCGTCTGTCTTGTCATCGTCCAGTACACCGCCGACCTTCAGAGCCAGAGCCGCATTGAGAGCCACGACATCCTGCTGAGCCGGCGTCGCTTTGCCTTGCAGCACAGCCTTCAGGATCTCAACGTTTTGATTCACCTCGCCCCCTCTGAGAGCACTGAGCGGTGCCGGAGACAATCCCACTGCTTCCGGCCGCAGCACATAGGACTGTACTTGCCCACTAGAGAGCACCGCCAGATCAGTAGCATCGCCCAGTCCTGCCTCATCTAGGCGCTCGCGACCGTGCAGCACAATGGCTTCTGATCTTCCCAAAAGTTGCAGCGCCTGCGCCACCGTTGCCACAACCTCCGGATTAAAAACTCCCATCACCTGCCCGGTAATCGGCAGCGGATTCACCAGTGGACCGAGCAAATTAAACACCGTGCGTACCTTCAAGGTTTTGCGCAGCGGAGCTACTGCCTTCATCGCCGGGTGCCAACCGGGAGCAAACAAAAAGGTAATTCCCACTTCGGAGACCGCAGCCTGAATTCGCTCTGGTTCTGCTGCAAGATTGACCCCCAACGCTTCCAAGACATCCGCTGATCCGACTTTGCTGGAGGCAGCCCGGTTGCCGTGTTTAGCTACTGCTACCCCTGCAGCGGCGGTTACAAAGGCCGTTGCGGTTGAGATGTTAAAAGTCGAAGCGCGATCGCCTCCCGTGCCACAGGTATCGATCAAGGGAACCGGCAGCAACCGCTCTGTAGCCAGCGACTGGCTCAAGGACTGAGATTGCAGCACCTCTGCCATGCCAGCCAGCTCTGGAGCCGAAACCCCTTTCATCTGTAGCGCTGCCAGAATCGCCCCCGACAGCACCGGTGGAATCGCCTCACTCAACCAGCCTTGCATGAGTGCGGCAGCTTGCGGTCGCTCCAGCGATTGCCCATCAAGCAACTGCTGCAAAACAGCCGACCAATCCAGCTCGGTAGGGGCAGCCGCCAAAACAGACGTAGCAGACGTAGCAGAAGAAATAGAAGCAGAATCACTCATGGCGAAGGTTCAACGCAACAGACACACAGACCGCCATTGCGATCGGCGCATCGTCTCCAAGACAACAACTCAACTGCATCCATCGGCAATTTCTGAAGCCCTAGGGCACCAGTTCCGGATGGCGGTCTTCCGGCTGCTCATCGGGCGAAGGCAGGTCCTTCAGCGAAGCAGCGTCAGTGGGAGGGGAAGCAGCGGTAGACTCCGCCGGCAGCCCCAAGAGGCGACGGTAGAGATCGATATATTCCACCGCTGAGTTATCCCAACCAAAGTTCTGGGCCATGCCTCGCTTTTGCAGCTCCCGCCACGGACCTTTGAACTGGAAGGCTTCCCACGCACGCACCACGCAGGTGTAAAGGTCAAGCGGCTCATAACGATCAAAGCAGTAACCGGTACCCGTGCCCTTCATCGGGTTGTGATGTTCTACTGTATCCACCAAGCCGCCGGTGCGCCGCACGATGGGCACACAGCCATAGCGCAGTGCCAGCATTTGGCTAATACCGCAAGGTTCAAACCGCGATGGCATCAGGAAGGCATCGGAGCCGGCATAGATGCGCCGTGCCAAGGTGTCGTTGTGCAGCAGGTAGGCCGACACCCGACCCGGATAGCGAGAAGCAATTTGCCAGAGCTGGGTTTCATAGTAGCGGTCGCCGGTGCCCAATACCACAAACTGAGCATCTGAATAGGCAATGAACCGATCGAGCATCTGCAAGATCAAATCCAGCCCCTTCTGCTCAACTAAGCGAGACACCATACCGACTAGAAACGCGCCAGAGTTGACCTCTAGCCCTAGCTCTTCCTGCAGCGTTACCTTATTCGCGGCACGGCGGTCTAGGGTATCGGCGGTGAAGGTCTGGGGAATGCTCTTATCGGTCGCGGGATTATACAGATCGCGGTCAATGCCGTTAAGGATGCCAACCAGTTTGCCGCTAATGAACGAGAGCAAACCATCGAGCGATTCGCCGTAAGCCGGGGTTTTGATCTGCTGGGCATAGGTTGGTGAAACGGTCGTCACCATGTCGGCAAACTGGACTGCTGCCGCCATCGTGTTGTGACCTTCCATGTACCAAGGGCACCAGGTAATCTGCTCCAAGCGCCAGCGCCACGGTCCTTGGTAGGCTAGGTTGTGGATTGTGAAGACAGTTTTGACGTCCGGCGTTTCGTGCAGCCAGACGGGAATCATGCCGGTGTGCCAATCATGGCAGTGAACAATGTCGGGCTTCCAGTAGTTCCAGCAAAATTCGGCTGCCCCGTTAGCAAACAGAGTAAACCGCCAATCTTCGTCTTCGCCGTAATAGATGCGACGGGGCGTGAAGGAAGGGTGACCGAACAAATAGAGGGGGACATCGGTTCCGGGCAACACGGCTTCATAGACATGAAACTCCTGGAACATGGCCGTACCCTTCCAGATCGGCTTCTCGGGAATTTTCATTTTGTCGGGTAGGAAGCCATAGTACGGCATGAAGACTCGGACATCATGCCCCATTTTTCTCAGCACTTTAGGCAGTGCGCCCACCACGTCACCCATGCCACCAACCTTGGCAATGGGAGCTGCTTCTGCTGCAACAAACAGAATCCGCATATTAACTTCCTGTGTCCCCTGCGAATAGAGCGTGAACCTTGAACCTGACTGCGTACCTATGGTTACGTACCTAATAATGGACCTGAAGTAGACCGTACTTAAACCGTACTGTGTGACTGTGTGGCTATCCCCATCTATCCCCGCTGACCTCTTCCGAGGAAAGCTGTGACAGAAGAGTAGCCCCATAGAACCCAGTGGCTCCCTAGACCGAACCTGAACGCAACTCAACGAATAGAAGGTCAAGTGTAGGGTCGAGTCTAGCTTGGGTCTAGCTTAGGTCTAGCGGAACTAAGCGGGTAGTGCTCTGCAAGTTAGGGTTTTTGGGTCCAGATGCAGGACGCTTCGCACTCCCGATCATGACTTGGTTTAGAACTACCAACTAAGCTTTATCAGGTCTATAGTACTTTTTTCCCGACCATAATCAAAGGCAAGATGGAGCAGTTTCTCGGATCAGACGAGGTATCCGGCGAGGTATCCGGTGCAAGCGGTGCGGGTGACTAGCACTACAGACCAACAGCACCTACATCCATGACGCTGCTGATGATAGGGCAAAAAGCGAACTCAGCCACGTTTTTCTCTGATGATCAGCAATTTTGTTCCGAATGATTACTGAAAGTCAGTCTTGTATCCTCTCTAGGATTTTTTGAAGTTCTAGGGGATAATACAGAAATTAAAGCTGTACATAGATGCAGCTCGATACACTCTAAAGCTATTCCAAGGAATACAGTGACCATGGGCATCTACCGCAATGTCATGGAGTTGCTTGTAGAACAAGAGGTTGAGCGCCAGTTTCAAAGCTTACCGACCGGCTTAGCCTCCTATGTTCATCCAGTCGAATGGGCGGCCTATGCGCTCAATCAACTGCCTCCCCTTTACGCCACCAGTGAACGGGGTCTGAACTATCAGCTGCAACGCGGGAAAGCCAAGTATGGCTCTCAAATCAGCCAGGCAGTGCAGCGAGCACTCGTCGCCATCCGCCGCGATCCGCTGCGGAGCGGCAAGCCTCTAGAAGCCAGCGCTGCTCTTCCCTCGCCTGAAGTTCTGACTCAATTGCGACAGTTACTCAAAAACGATAAGGTCGAGTGGCATACGCTGCCGATTGCGGTAGAACACGCCTTGAAACGCGCTAGCCAGGGGCAACTGCCAGTTGAAGTACGGGCAACGCCTCGTCCCACTTCGATCTACTCATCTATTCCTCGCTCGTCGCCGTTTCCTGAGTATGGAACGGCATCTGCCAACCACCGCACTCCCCGCCAGCAGGTTCGTCCCTCTTCTCCGCCTAGCCCACCTGCCGTCGAGATCTTCGGCTGGGATGACCCGCTCTACCACTCCCGTTAGCGGGACTCTTAGCGTAATAGCGTAACTCTTACTCCACCAGCGTCTCTTCGGGTATGTCGGTGGTGCGAATAATCGGATCATCGGTGGGCGCCGGTTGAAACACCGCGTCTAGGGCTTGACCTAGCGATTCTGCCATGGCAATGCGGTTGCCATACACCACAATCACGCGTGCAAGCGTGGGGAGCTGATTCTGCTCGGCTACTAGATAGATTGGCTCTACATACAGCAGCGACTGCTCGATCGGAATTACGAGCAAGTTGCCCTGAATCACCCGCGACCCTTGGCGATTCCACAGGGAGATCCGCTCCGAAATGACCGGATCCTGGTTGATTCGAGCTTCGATCTGCTCGGGCCCAAAGATCAGATCTTGTTTCGGGAAAGTATACAGCAGCATCCTGCCATATTGGTCGCCGTCAGACCGCGCCGATAGCCAGGCAATCAAGTTATTTCGCTGAGCTGGCGTGAATGGACGCAGCAAGATGAACTCCTCGGTTTCCCCGATCGGCAGTTTCATGATCAGGTAGTAAGGCTCTACGAGCTGCTGCTCACCGCCATAGATCTCGTTGGGTGCCCGCCACTGGTCTTCTCGGTTATAAAACACCACCGGATCCGTCATGTGGTAGGTCATGAGCTGATTAGCCTGCACCCGATAAAAGTCCTGAGGGTAACGAATATGACGCTGCAGGGCTTCCGGCATGGCGCTCAACGGCTGAAATACGCCCGGAAACACCCGACTCCAGGCTTGAATCAGCGGGTCTTGAGCATCGGCGATGTAAAAATTCACCGAGCCGTGATTGGCATCAATTACAACCTTCACCGAATTGCGGATATAGTTAAAGTCATTCTCTAGCGGATCCGAGTAGGGATAGCGAGAACTGGTGGTATAGGCGTCGATGATCCAGTAGAGATAGCTGTCGTCTAGCGTGGGCGATAGTTCAGGGCGATAGCCCCGCTGCCATTGCTTGTTGCCGGTATCCACAACGACAAGATAGGGATCGCTGTCGTATCGTAGGAAGGGCGCAATGGCCCTAATGCGGTCCGTAATATTGCGACGAAACAGCAGCCGTGTATCGCTAGTGAGGTCTTCGCTGAGCAGCATCCGCCAATCTCGCAGGTGTTTGGCATACAACAAGCGCTGCCAGAAGGCGCCAATGGGGACTCCACCGCGTCCAGAGTAGGTGTTGTAGACGTTATCGCTACCGCTAGGGTAGTCTAGCTCTTTCACCCGTGTGTTGGTCATCACATAGGTGTTTGTGCTTTCCCCGTAGTAAATGCGTGGGCTGCCAATGGGAATGCTGCTGCGCACGCGCGGATCCACCGTTGCCACTCCAATTCCCTGAATCAGGTAGTCGGGCAGTCCACCCTCGGCAGCTGTGTTCACCGGACTGACAGTAAACCCATAGCCGTGGGTGTAGATCAGATGCTGGTTGATCCAGGTTTGAGCAGCCGTCGGCACCGATGTGTAATCGAGTTCACGGGCAGCGATCAGCACCTGCTGCTGAGCTATTCGACCATCCTGGGTAGGTAGGGCATAGCGATCAATATCAGCATCGGGAAATTCGTAGTAAAGGCGGATGCGCTGCAGTTGGCGGTTGGTTTCTAGCAGCGGGCGTTTGTCCCATAGGCGAATGTTTTCAATGGTGAGGTTATTTCGCTGCAAAACCTCAGCCGTGAGGGTGCCTTCAGGGTCAAAGGTTTGCACATCGATCTCGTCTAGCTTGAACCCGCGACGAGTCAAAGCAATCGTGCGCCGCAGGTAGGGCTGCTCGAGCTGGAGTTCGTTGGGCTGGACCAGCAACTGCTGCACGGCCACTGGCAGC
The DNA here is from genome assembly GCA_015272325.1 of Synechococcales cyanobacterium C42_A2020_086. Classification (GTDB taxonomy): domain Bacteria; phylum Cyanobacteriota; class Cyanobacteriia; order Elainellales; family Elainellaceae; genus JACYLU01. Next base: position 49,954 of record JACYLU010000015.1, read on the forward strand.
CCATAGGCAACGACAGCGACTAGCAGCACATACAGCCCTAGTAGCGCCAAGGGTCGCAGGTGTAAGGGCACAGGCGCAATAGCGACCGGTGGATTGGTGCGGCGGGCCGACGCTAGGGTTGGGTAGGTGGGCAAGGGTTTAGGCTTTAGGGCGGGGTCCGGAACTCTGGCCCGATAGATGCGGCTCCCCATCAATAGCGATCGTCCCAATAGCCAAAGGGCCAGCGGCACAGCTAGCAGGCTCAGCCCAGTGAAGACGGGCAACTCAACTGTAGCGCTGGTGTAGCTTGCTCCGTAGGATGCGCCCTCGGTGGAGTAAAGCAGATCATAGCGGTCTAGCCAGAAGCCCAGAGCAATCGATAGCAGCAGACAGCCTCCCAACGCTGACAGGTGCTGCTGTTGCGGTCGCGAGAATCCGGGGAAGTAGCCTTGGCTGAGGCTATCGCCGGAAAGCAAATAGATCAAACTGACCGACAAAAACGCCTGCACCAGCAGCCCGGTAAGCCAAAATTCCAGCAGTTCCCACACCGGCAAGCTAAAGATGTAGAAGCTAAGATCGCGCCCAAACAGGGGATCGGTTTCTCCAAACTCGACAGGATGCAACGCCAGCAGCAGCTTGGTCCAATGTTCAGACAGCACTAAATTGAAGCCCAAGCTGAGCAAAATGGCCACAACAACCGACCCAACCGCAGGCACCAGGATTAGCGTGACAGCCAGTAGCCCAATCACGACCGGCTGCCAAGGCTGCGTTATGCCCTGCTGGATAAGCTGCCCCAACACCGGCAGGCTAAATCTAAGCGGCACCGTTGTTCGGGAGCTTGCCAAGCTGAAATTGGGCTGCCAGTAGTTAGCCGCCAAAGTTCCGTAATAAAACAGGCTGGCCGCCAAAATCAGGCTCAGCAGCAAAACCACTGGCAGCAGCCGTACAATTCCCATGTGGCCAGGCAGCACCGGACGGTCTAGTTCTGAGGAGGGTCGGGGCCACATCCGTCGTCGCGCCACCGCGTGGTTCACGCCCAGCACCGTTAGGCTAATGGCAAACACGGTTAAGCCAATGCCGACCTGAGTCGAAATCCGCGTCACAAAGAGCTGCAGGTAGTCGAGCTTGTGAAACCAGAGACCCTCAGCCAAGAAGAAGGTTGCCAGATCCAGCAAAATCAGCCCGCCTACTAGGAAGGCAGTCCAGCGTAAAATCTGACGGGTGCGGTAATCCTTGAGCCGAATCATGGGTGCGGAGATGCAGCGACTATACCCTCTACCCTACACCCAATTATTCTGGATCGGTTGGGCCAACGCCTGCACCGCATTCAGCACACAGCAACCACTCCACCCCGACGCGGATCGCCCGCTCCAGACAAGGTACCGTTATTACAGGTCACGGCGTGGACGCCGCCAAAGAACATGTTCTGCTGTGGCCAGTGCTCTAGCTTGCCGTTGAACGGAAATTCAGCCCGATCAGCCGCTGCCTGCTCAAACCCCGGTTCTAGATTAAAAACACCGTCTTCCCAGTGCACGCGCGGGCTGCCAACAGCTTGCTCAACGGACATCTCGAAATCCAATAGATTCGAGATCACTTGCAAAATAGCAGTGCGGATGCGGTTTGAGCCACCCGAACCCAGCACTAGCTCGGGCTGCGCTCCCCGTAGCACCATAGTCGGTGCCATCATCGAGGAAATCCGCACATTCTCCTGCCACTGGTGGAAGCCTTGGGGATGCAGATCCGCCTCACCCAGCATATTGTTGGTCATCATGCCTGTACCTGGAATCACATAGGACGATCCTTCGCCGTTCGAGGTAGTGACACTTGCCGCATTGCCCTCACTATCCATGACGCTAAGGTGCGTTGTGCTGCCCCATTTGTTGACCGCAAGCTGCTGCCAGGTCCTCAGGTGGTCGGGCGAGAGAAAGCGCTCCGCCACGTCTGGTTCGTAGAGGCGAGCATCGTAGCCATCGCGACGCGCTTGGTTGGTTAGCTGCATGGTGTTGGCCAAAAGCTGCAAATGCTCACGACTGCCAACAGCAAGCTGAGATAGGGAATGTTGCTCCAGCAGGGATAGCGCAAAGGCAATCAGCGTTCCGCCGGAGCTAGGGGGTGGGTTCGTAACCAGCGTATTGCCTCGGTACTGCATCATCAGCGGCTGCCGCTCCATCACCTGATACTGCTCTAGGTCTGCTCGGGTCAGGTACCCTCCCTGGGCCTGACAGTCCTTGACAAGTTTCTGAGCAATATCGCCGTGGTAGAAGCCGCGGGCCCCTTCTGCCGCCAAGTAGCTCAAGCTATCTGCCAGATCCGGTATGGTGAAGCAGCTTCCTGGTGCCCACAACTTCCCCTCGGGAGCAAAGATTGCTCGCGACTCGGCACTGCCCAACAGGATGGGAGCCAGAATGGTCATGCAATAGGTTTGAAACTCACTGATGGCAACGCCGGTCTTGGCGTAGTGAATCGCCGGCTCGCTAACCACTGCCCACGGCAATCGCCCTAGGCGTTGATGGACGTGAAATAACCCGCCCATTGTACCCGGAACGGCAACCGAACCTAGTCCAATATGAAATTCCTGGGTGACGCCACCAAAATCAACCTGAACAGGATAGAAGTCAATTGTTCGTCCATTGGGCTTCTGCTGCGGCGTTTGGGTAAAAAAATCGAACAGAATATTTTGGTTGTCCTGGGTGTGGGCCAGCAAAAACCCTCCGCCCGCAGCCGACGTTAGGGTGGGTTCTGCCACAAACGATGCCATCACTGCTGCTACGGCTGCATCAAAGGCATTGCCGCCCAACCGCAGCATCTCACACCCCGCTTCCACGGTTTTGACATGGCCGGCTGCAATCACACCACGGGTTTTCGAGAGCATACGGAAACAATTCACTGAGGGTATCAACTCAAAACTGTAGCGCTAATCGAGAGTGCTAATCGAGTCAGGTGCTGGCAGTCTGTCAACGTTTGCTGTCACTCGAACTCGCAACTTCAGGAAGTCAGAGCTTTCTCACTGGCATCCTCAGTCGCATCGATCTCAATCACAGTTCAAACTATGCTCAAACCATCAACAGCACTAATCTGCATCAACCTCACCCTGAATTTACCGGATTTGGCTGTGCCGTCTACCCTATAAGCAGGTCTACAAGTAAGCAGATCTACAAGCAGAACGCTGGATTTTCTGTCGTTCTCGGGTATGAAATCCGGGCACCCATTCTTAGAAACGGGAGCTGATCTCGTCGGGCTGCAGTGGTGCCTAGATCCTTCCCACCTATTCCCTAACCACCCTAACTGCCGTGAAACACGTTCTCATTATTCTGCATCAAGCCATCTCTGAGCCTGGATTGGTGGGCACACTGCTGCAAGCCCAGGGGTATGAGCTAGATGTGCGTTGCCCTGCGACTGGGGCAGAGTTGCCCTCTGACTTAGATCAGCATGCTGGGGTCGTAGTCTTTGGCGGACCGATGAGCGCCAATGATGATGACACCCTGCCTTTTATTCGCCTAGAGCTAGATTGGATTGAGACCGTGCTCGCCGCGCAAACGCCCTTCTTGGGAATCTGTTTGGGGGCGCAACTGCTGGCGCGAGTTCTAGGAGCCACCGTTAGCCGTCATCCTGAGGGCATCCGCGAGATTGGCTATGTGCCGATTCAGCCGACTTTGCCGCCAAACGGGGTGCCCAATCCGCTGTCGGCTTTGCAACAGGTTTACCACTGGCATCAAGAAGGTTTTGACCTGCCGCATACGGCAACCCTGCTGGCAACCGGCGAGGTGTTTCCGCACCAGGCATTTCGCTATGGCAATGCCTACGGCGTGCAGTTTCATCCAGAAATCACCATGCCTATGATTGAGCGCTGGACCACCGAAGCTGCGGATCATCTGCTATTGCCCGGTGCCCAGCCGCGCGAGGTGCAGATGCAGCAGCACCAGGAGCACGGACCTAAAGTAGCAGACTGGTTAAATCAGTTTCTAGCCCAGTGGCTCAACTCGACCTCTGCAACCGAACAGGCAGCACCTCCCGTTTCGCTGACGCTCTGAGTGCTCTGCTTCAGTCGGGGTTGAGCGGCCCTAGTTTTTTCGCAAGCCTCTCACGACAAGCCTCTAGGGGGCTTCACTGCGCTCGATGATGATTTGCACTACCAGCGCATCGTCGGCGATTGGTATACCCTGGGCGCGGGCTGGCTCAAACTGCCAGTTGTTTACTAAACACTGAGCTAGGGCATCGTAGGCGGGGCTGTCGCTAGATTCGCGGGTTACGGTATCCGTAACGGTTCCGGTTTCGTCGGTACTGACCTGTACTGTCACGGCGGTGCCCAGAAATTCAACGGCTTCTGGGGTCACGGGACAGGGCGATGTGCTGGGGTCCACGGCAAAGGTCTGTTCGTTGGCACGGGGGCGAGCAGGAGTATTCAGGGGTAGCTCGGCAGGTGGCGGTGCAGTGAGGCGAGCCGTGAGCTGAGCAGGAACCACTCCCTGCGGTGTGACGACCGACGGCAACGGCGAAGGATTCGCAGACGGCAGCGGCAATGTTCCAGACACATCCGGCACCGGCGTATCGATTGGCAGGGTAGAGATCAAGGGGGACGGCGACACCGACGGCGTCGGAGTAGGAATAGGAGAGGGGGCAATCGGACGATTTTCCTCAGGAAGTCCGCCAAATTCCGGTGTGGCGATCGACGGAGTAGACACAGTCGAAGGGGTGACGGACGGAGTCTCTATTGATGAAGGCGGGGGAGGTTGCGGCGACGGTGCAGTAGGTGACTGAATCGGGGATGGATTGGGAGCCGAGGGCGGCGCAATACCAATGCTGCCAGGAGTCGTGCCCCAATCGCCCAGAGAAGCACTCGGTGCGGCAGGAGTCGTCGGCACCCCAGCAGCGTCCGGTGGCGTAGACTGAGCGGGTGCCGCACTCAATGGCGGTTTTGTAGCGGGTGGTTTTGTGGTGGACGGGGAGCTGGGTGGCGCAGCAGCGGGCGGGTTGGCAGCGGCGGGTTGCTCCTCTTCTGCTAGTTCGATCAGGTCGATGGGTGTTGCTGCTACTGATGGAGCCGGCAGCACAAAGCGCTGACTCAACGGTTGCACCAGCCCCAGCAGACCCCAATGCATCGCAATCGATCCGCCGATCAGCAGTCCCCAAAACCGCCAGGAGCGAGATGGGGAGGATAGGCGGTCAGAGCCGGCAGCATTCGTGGAATCCAATCGGGTCATGGTTGAACCATGGAACTAGAGCATCCTGGACTGATCATCTCAACTGATCCTACTGAATCCTGTCGAGGCAGACCGTCCATAGGTGAGATCCGGCTCACTACTGAGGCGAATTGGATGGCATCTCGGCAGCACTCGACTCAACCGCACGAGCCATAAAGGATTGGCGAATCCACTGCGTCAGAATGTGAGACAGCAGCCCCAAAGGACCGGCAAACAGGCAAAGCACCAGCGAGTGAATCGTCCAAACGCCGGTTCGCTGCCCTTCCCAGTAGATCCAGCGCCCCACAAACAAATCCATCACCAGAAAATGCACCCATCCGGTGGCAGTAACCCGCTCATTGGCAAACAAACGCGCCAGATCTGCCAACTGCGGATTCGCAAAATCAGCCGCGGTGTCCGGATCCAAACTGTTGCTAAAGAGATAGAGGTATAGCCCTGCCAACACCACAAACGGCAGAAACGACTCCATCACTTTTCGGGTGCCCTGCCAATTAGGCAGCAGGATCATCAGCAGCCAGAAGGGCAAGACAAAGAGATTGGCACCGTTAAACAGTAGATCAAGCGATATGGGCATAACAGCAAGCAGTAAATAGGGCTTATGTCTAGCAAAGCATAGTTTTGCCAGGGGTGCCTTTACCAGCCAGAGCGACGAACCTAGCCAAGATTGCGTAGAACAAACGATGGGTAACCCTAGAAAAATCGAATAGAGTTGGAACATCTCAAAGCGACAGATCACGGCTAATGGCTTACGGCTGATAGCTAGGGAAGAACCGCTTGAGAAATCAATGACGCGATGCGTGAGATAGATTGAGCTGAGCGGACATGGGGTTAGAAACCATTGTGACCCTGCTGCTGGGAACACTGGCAGTGGCGTGGGGGATGCGGTTAGGGCGCGTGCTGCTGCGCAAAGGCGCTACGGCCAGCAATTTGTTTCAAGGCAAGAATGCTGCCTCAATGGCCTTTCTGGGAAGCTACATGGGGCTGCTGCTGCTGGCGCTGTATGTTCCTCAGCTACAGGCCTTGCCATTGGAGTGGCGCGTGTCGGGAATGCGGGTCACCTGGACCCTGATTCGCGTTATGCTGCTGGGTTTTTGCGGGCTGGCTTGGGTGGTGAGCTGGAAAACGGCGCGGTTGCAGGTCGTGGCGGTTGTGCTGCTGGGGCTGCTGGGCTTGGGCAGCTTTCTTGCGGCTGAGGCTTACTTTTTGGCCCCCATTCACGCCTCGCTGCACGATAATTTGCTGCCCAACGGCATTTTTCAGCAAACCTCCAACAGCAGTTGTGCTCCTGCGGCCCTGGCGACCGTGCTGCGGCGCTGGGGCATCGAAGCCACCGAATCGAGCGTTGCTGAAGCCGCCGGGACGAGCCGCCTAGGCACCTCGATGCCGCAGTTGATTGTCGCAACTCAGGCAATTGGCATGGACGCGATCGAGCTGGCTCCGACTTGGGAGCAAATGCGCCGCATCAACCGTCCGGGGGTGCTGGCCACCTGGCTCTATTCAGAAACGGGACGTGCCCCCCATACCGTTAGTCTGCTGGCGATGACGCAGAACACCGTGATCATTGCCGATCCCGCCTTTGGCAAATTTTACGAGCTGGACCCGGCTCAGTTTGAACATGTTTGGCGGCATCAGTACCTGCCGGTGTTTCTGCCTGAAGATCGCACCCTCGCCCCCGACCGAGCAGCAGACTACCTGCGCCGCCTAGGATATCTGGATGCAGCCACGCCGTTGACCCCCGACCGACTACAACAGGCCATTCAGCAGTTTCAAACGGCTGTTGGCGTTAACGTCACTGGCAACCTCGATCCAGCAACCGCCCTGCTGCTGAGCGGTCCGTTTCTTGCGAATCAGCCCAGGCTCGATTCCCCTCTTCCCTGACTCGACTCCTGAAGGGCGAACGCCAAACGGTAGGATCAGAGAGGACGCAACGGGAGAACGGCAGTGAGTCAGTTTAGGGGTCTGGCAAAAGCATTGCAAAACGCGCTGGTAATGGGGCTAGTGCTGCTAACGCTGCTGGTGAGCGGGCAGCCGGTCATGGCGGCCGAAGTGGGTTTGGAAACCGCTGGCGCTCAGATCTTCGAGGTGCACTGCGCAGGCTGTCACATCAACGGCGGCAACATCGTGCGGCGCAACAAAACGCTGAAGCTGAACGCCCTGAAGCGCAATGGAGTCGATTCGCTAGACGCCATCAGCGAAATTGTCGCAAACGGCAAGGGCAACATGTCGGCCTACCGCGATCGCCTCAGCGAGCAGGAGATTCACGCGGTTGCAGCCTACGTGCTAGAACGCGCCCAACAGAACTGGCAGAAGCGTTAAAGCGGTTCTATCGCCGGCGGATTTTGCTGACCATTTTGCGCGAGAACCGCAGATTTAGGTCCATTTGCTCTGCCCATTCTTGCAGGATTTTGAAGAAAGCCTGGCGATCTTCCGCTTTCAAGACAGCGACTTGGTCGGCCGTTTCAATTACGTAAGGGTAGCCGCCGCCAATAATCACCTCGCCGCGCACCCAATCTAGCACTCGTTCTAGCAGTCCCGCTTCATACATCCATAGCGGCATCTCCAGCCGAGCTGGGTAGCTGTCGCGGTTGGCTTTCAGATAGGTAAAGGCAATCTGGTGGCGTTCGTCTTCGTAATCGCTGAGAATGCCAGATCGCTGGCAGAGAAACAGCGGCGTCCGATCGCCCCACTCCATGAATTTGTTCAGCAACTGAGCGTCGTGCAGCGACTGCGACTCGGGCAGCTCGAAGAGTTGCTGCAGCATTGTCGTTAGGTCTTGGGCGTAGGAGGTGTCGATGTAGGCGACGAGCGGCACCCGATATTGGCGGCTAGTTTTCAGCAGATCCAGCAAACATTCGATGTAAAATTGGCGGCTTTTGGCTTCAAAGGCTTCGGCAAAGGTGGCGACAAGGGAACCATCCAGAAACACCAGGCAATCCTGTGCACGGGCATGGGCTTTGATATAGTCGATCAGGCGCTCAATCTCCATCTGAAAGCGGCGCATGTTCACCCGTCGATCCACCGGCTCGCCGCTGTTGCCGACTTGCAGATCGCTTGGCGTCATCACATCCAGACAGATATCTTTTTCGTATTCGCCGGTCGGCAAATGGGGATTCTCGAACCAGCCCACCTGCACCAGCGCAATTGGAAGCGATAGATCTTTACCGGGATAGATCTGCGACCCATCCACTGCAAAGGTAGTAATGCCCGTTAGCCGCTGCCGCACCCAGGCCAGGCTCTGCTCACGGCTCTGCCACACCAAATGGCAGGAAATGACGCCCCGCGTTGCCTTATCGAGCGGCTCCAGCAGGCGGGCACCACACTCGGCAGGTAGAGCGTCTAGGCGTTGACGCAGCTCGGATTCTTCGCGGGGATCTAGTTTTTCCAGAACGGCCTGATAGAGCTGCAACTGGTGCCAGGTTTCCTGGTTAAAGCTGACAAAATCATCCCGCTTGGTGTTTAGAATTTCATGAATTTGTGACGGCTTGAGGGGCATAGGAACATCGGCAACAGGTACAGATTAACGATTATCGCCCATTCTCTGAGCGCAATTCATGCTTGCCCAGATTAGAAACTGGCAATTGCGCCGAGCGGTGCTTGCCCATGCTCCTGAACGGTCTTGATCGGCGAACTCTTTCTTGCTTGAACGGTTATTTTTGTGCTTTATTGCTGCTTTTTGTCCGACGCACCCATGCCCCAGTCGCTCCAGAGGCGGCACAGCGTTTGCACCTCGCTTTGGGGATCTGCAGCAATCATCTCCCAGGCGTACTTAATGGCTTGCTTTTCGGCATTAGTTAGCTTCCAGGACAGGGGCGGGTCGTATTTGCCGTGGGCATCGAAAAAGTACGGTCGTTGCAGCGAGGGATCAAACTCTTTTTTCATGTGCTGAACCTGCTGAAAGGATGGAAAAGAGATCGGCACATGCTGAATGTCAACCCCCTGTTTCTGCCAACGCTGAACTAGTAGCTTGATCGCCGCTTCGTTGCGAGCTGTTTGGGTGGAGTCGCGTACCCGAAAGAGCGCCAGTAGAGGACCGAGCAGCGCCATTCCCCAACCGCCCTGATCTGACCTGGTTTTGGTCTGGAAATCGGCTGCAGATCGAGGAAAGGCATTGATTTGCAGCAGCACAATTCGCTGAATTGGCGGTGGGGAGAACGACGCCAACCATTGGTTGAGCCATTCTACGACCGTAAACACGCCAGAATTGTCAAAATAGCCGCCGTCGGCAATGTGGTAGTTTCTGCCCGCGAAGTCGATGCTGCTGCGGCAGATCGGCGAAATGTAGGGGAAAGTAGCAGACAGCCGCGCGGCCGTCGTGACGTGGATATCGCGATTGCCGTAGAGCGTATTGAAGTCTGTGACCCGCTGATCGCTCTGCTGCAGAGAAACTACAAAGGTCATGGGGGAAATGAGAAAGCGGCGCCCGTCCTCCACGAGGGTGGCGTTAAACACGGGAATTGGGATCTCGCCGCGAAGGACTTGGTCGCGCCAGGTGTTCAGCGTTGCCGCTTGGTGTTGCAGTTCTCCGGTCCAGTCTACTTCCACCGCCGTGCCGCGATCGCAAAGCCGGGGAGCCAGAAACGGCAGCCCGATGAGCCGCCACAGATCGGGATAGGTCAGCCCCCAGCCCACCGCATCCAAACTATCGCCCGTGGCGCTGTCGAAAATGGCATCGAGATCCTGCAGATCCGGACAACCCTGCTGCGGATCGAATCGGTCGAGAAAATACATCGTGCCGACCGATCCTCCCGACACGGAACTGATCAGTCCAATCGCCTGGGTGAAAGAGGGCCCTAGCAAGCGCTGCAAGCCTGTCAGGACTTCTACAGTCCACCCAGCAGCCTGAATGCCGCCGCCGCTAGCGCAAACGAGTACCAGCACCTTCTCGCCGGTCTGATGCTGCAAGCGCCGGTTTAGCACGGTCGTAAAGTCTGCCAGTGCCTCTGGAAGCGGCTTCTCTAGGGGCTTCATTTTGAAGAAGTGGTTGACGTTAAACAGAGCGTAGCTGCTGGCCGATACTCCTAAAAACAAAAACAGCGGCAGAATTCGATAAGCATCGAAGAAAAACGTCATGCCACCCAACAGTACAGTCGCACCAGCAACGAGAAACATCACGTATAGCAGGGCCGGAGCTTCAGAGCGATGGGAGCGGGGCTGGGGTTGAAACCGCCAGCCGATGAAACCGTATACTGCTAAGCCAATCCCAAAATAGGCAAGCGCCGTTAGATGTCCCGAAGCTAGCTCTCCGGTTTGGGGATCGATGTAGCCCTGGGTGTGCTGCTTGGTAAAGCGTGTGACTGCCTGAAGCAACAGCGATTGCAGCGGTGCATTCTCGACGAGCCAGAGCCGCATCCAGCGAGCTGCCATCAGCAGAGCCACGCTGAGGGCAATCCCCAACGCGACGCCGGTCCAGCGGGAGCGACCTCTGGGCTTTTCCCGTTCCGGATAGGTATCGCTCGAGATATCCATGCGTTCTTTAGACAGCACAATGGCGGTGATGCAAACCGGCAGCGCTAGCCCAATCGCCAGGATATACTGCCAGACCTCGGGCAACGTGGTCCAGACCGGCACAGCAAACCGCGCCGGAGCATTGCGAACAATGATCGTCGCCACGAGCACCACGGACGTTCCCGCCATGACAGCACTGATGATCACAAAAGCCATTTGCCACTTGCCACGCAGCACAAACAAATTGCGCAGCATAGCCCGCAACCATGTGACCGCCAGCAGAGGCAAACCCATCAATAGCAGTCCAGACAGCAGGGGAACCCGCAGGTGAAACACATAAGACCAGAAGGGATCAGGCGTATTGAGCCACAGCCCTAGCGCCAGCAGCAGCACGCCCAGCCAAATTGCAAGTTTCATGGGTGCCTCAAAGCGTGAGATTCAATCCAGATTTCATCGTTGGTTCCTTCTTAGTCCACAACTCAGCCCTCTTTGGGAATCTCTCACAAAAATTAAGACGATTGAGTCGCCTCTATTCCCCTCATTGACGACAAATGGCTTGACAGTGGAGTTCGTTCCCCCATTCCGCTGGATTGAGCGGCAATTTGCTCAATTTTATTAAGCTGTGTTTCATTTCGGTCAAATCTCTACAGATTCCGCAGAAAGGGCTGTAACGTCCGTGATACGATGCCTTTCGTAGCCTTAGGAGAACGTAGGAGATAAACCTTTGACACTACGGGTTGCTGTTGTTGGATCGGGTCCAGCAGGTTCCTCCGCTGCTGAGACGTTAGCAAACGCTGGTATTGAAACCTATTTATTTGAGCGCAAGTTAGACAACGCCAAACCGTGTGGTGGTGCGATTCCCCTCTGCATGGTGAGCGAGTTTGACTTGCCACCCGAGATCATCGATCGCCGCGTTCGCAAGATGAAGATGATCTCCCCCTCCAACATTGAGGTGAACATTGGGCAAACGCTGAAGGACGACGAATACATCGGCATGTGCCGCCGGGAAGTGCTCGATGGGTTTCTACGCAATCGGGCTGCCAAACTAGGCGCAAAGCTGATCAACGGCACTGTGCATGCCCTCGATCTGCCTGCTAGCTCAACGGAGCCTTACACCATCCACTACGCCGATCATTCCGACGGCAGTGTTGAAGGTGTTGCCCGAACCCTGCAAGTTGATTTGGTAATTGGTGCCGACGGAGCCAACTCCCGTGTCGCTAAAGCGATTGACGCTGGCGATTACAACTACGCCATTGCCTTCCAAGAGCGGATCCGCCTGCCAGAAGACAAAATGGCATACTACGAAGAACTCGCCGAGATGTATGTGGGCGACGACGTCTCCACCGACTTCTACGCCTGGGTCTTCCCGAAGTATGACCATGTGGCCGTTGGTACTGGCACCATGAAGGTGAATAAAGCCGATATCAAGAAGCTACAGGCTGGCATCCGAGCGCGGGCAGCTAAGCGACTAGAAGGCGGCCAAATCATCAAAGTGGAAGCACACCCCATTCCCGAGCATCCCCGGCCCCGGCGAGTGGTTGGGCGAGTGGCTCTCGTCGGCGATGCGGCGGGCTATGTCACCAAGTCTTCCGGTGAAGGCATCTACTTTGCTGCCAAGTCGGGACGCATGTGCGCCGAGACGATTGTGGAACTCTCGCAGCACGGGCAGCGCATCCCCACCGAAGATGACCTGAAAGTCTACCTGAAGCGCTGGGATAAAACCTACGGCTCGACCTACCTAGTGCTCGACTTGCTACAGCGTGTCTTCTATCGCTCGGATGCTACTCGCGAAGCCTTTGTGGAGATGTGCGCCGACGTCGATGTGCAGAAGCTCACTTTCGACAGCTACCTCTACAAAACGGTCGTTCCCGCCAACCCGCTCGTGCAGCTCAAGATCACCGCTAAGACGATTGGTAGCTTGCTCAGAGGAAATGCTCTCGCACCTTAACCCTATGATCTAAAAGTGATCTAAGTGATCTAATGGTCTCGATTAGATCATCCTTATAGGCGCAGTTAGCGCCTTTTTTGTGGATAACAGAGATGACGGTGCGGATTATAGGATAAACGAGAAAAGGAACATTGTCTTGAGGTTATTCAGATACATGAAATGAAATTGTTTCAGCGATAAGCCGTGAAAGCGCACATTAATAATGGAGAGATACTAAGAGCACTAATCGAGAGATACCCTTTAGATAGAGAATGAGGCGTAGGATAGGCATTCAGGATAGGCATTAATGGCAACATTAATGGCAACAGGATTTGGGAGGAGCAGGCGGCACATCGTTAGCTGGATTGAGATCAAAAAAGTTAACGGGCTTGAGCATGAAGCCGATGTAAGACACGGGCATCACTGGCCAGTCTTCGCAGCGCGGAATATGGGTGTGATTGAAGGTGTACCAGATCACGATATCGGTATTTTCGACCGAGTCGTTTGCTTGAGTCCATTGAGGTAGCCCCGCACCGCCAACATGTTGATTGGGGTAGTCGCCGGCTGGGAATCGCTCTGTTTCGTCGTAGGGTGTCACCCAGAGGTGCTTGGTCATATAGCCACCGCGCTGCATGACGCTGGCTTCTGGGTGGGCGAAGGGTAGAGCGTTTTCGCCAGGCATCAGCTTGTAGCCAACCGGGTAGCCCATGCGGTTTTGCACCGAAGGATTAACGATTTTCCAGTAGCGAGCCTTAAACGGATCGATCAATCGCTGCGCCTCTTGCTCGGTTGCCAGCAGCGTGGATTTGGCGTAGAAGGCATTGCCGTAGGGATTTGTTGCTCCCAGAGGGACCGCTTCAGTATCCACTTCGTAGACCGAGTTGTTGACTCCATCGATCATCATGTCCATCCGCACACAAAACACATGCTGATGGTTAGGGGCATAGAGTTGCGGAGTCAGCTCGGTGCCGTAGGCGGGTTTTTCTCCCGGCATCACGGCGGCTGTGGTCATCATGCCCGTCAGCTTCACTTCGTATTGAATTGTGCCATCTTGATAGAAATACCAGAAAAAACCATACTCGTAGTTGCCTACCGTGGCAATAAACGACAGCACCAGACGCCGAGATCGCCGCACCTCAACCTGATCTGTCCGCCAGTCGGTGTGCTTCCAGAGGATGCCATAGTCCTCCTCATGCATACAGATGGCGTTCTTGATCTCGAAAATCTCGCCGCGGGTGTTGGCCATCACCGCATCGAAATAGTAAATCTCGCCTAGACAATCACAGCCTAGCTTGAGCGAATTGGCCAGAGTGCCAACGCCGTATTCGCCTACATCGAAGGCATTTTTGCGAGCCTGGGTAATGTTGGTATCGCCGTAGGGCACCGTCATTTCCACTAGGGATGCGCGATAGAAAATCGGTCGCACTCGTCCCTGATCCTCGTAGCCGACTTGGTACAGCACTAGCCCTTCTCGAGGCGTAAAGCCAATCCGCATCTGCCATTTCTGCCAGCGAATGGCGTGACCTTGCACCTGAAAGCTGGCTCCTTGCGGCTGGGTGATCTCCAACGGCTTCAGATCCGAGCGCAGATCTTTAACATACTCGGTAGTGTAGTTGCTCATCTCCGACGGAACGGGAATCACCGCATGATCTTCCACGCGCACCACCTGCATCGCATTGAGATCCACGATTACAATCAGACCATCAATGGGGTGAGCATAGAGGTTATCCGTGGGGTTACTGCGCACCCAGCACAAAGCCCGCGAGAGTCGGCGACCTCGGTCCTCCTGGGGATCATCAGCATACCAGCCCGCAGACCAAGGATCGACGCAGACCAGATCCATGTCAGTGATGCCGCGTTTGCGAACAGCAGCCTGAAACTCTGGGCTAGCCTTAACCGTTGCTTCACAGTCGAAAAACTCGTCTAGAGCAATCGGTGGCTGCACGTCGGGAATGTGCCGCCAGGATTTCACGGACTGATGGGTGATTGAAACAATCGCTTCATAGGTGTTGCCCGTACCGTTGTCTAATACAATCACGAACGCTTCCCGCTCGAATGCCGTGCCCGGTTCAAAATCCAGCACTAGGCTTTTGGGCGGCTCATGCAGCGTAATGGAAATAAACCGGACTCGGTCGCCTAGGGGCTGACTCGCTCTCAGAATAGCAAGGGCAGCTAGAATTTCCTCGGCAGTGAGGGGTTCGAGTGGGTGCAGGGCCGAGGGCAGAGCGGTGGAGCGGGGAGAGTCGTAGGTAACAGCCATAGTCCAGAGATCTCAGAGGAATTTTGGGGTAAACCCAGTGCTGCCAACGATGACAATACCCGACTAACCTAAACGGAATCTTGCAGCCAGATTGTATTCGAAACTACTCAAACGAACTTGGCTCTGGCTCGCTCAACCGCCCGATCCGGAGGCTATCCTCTACACTGGAAAATGCTGAGTAGGCAGGATTGATGAGTAACCTGTTTCCCAATACCGATTGGGCGACCTCCAAAGCCGCCGATACCCAATCGCCGATCTTAGAGGTAATTCGGCACCGCTGGAGTCCGCTGGCGTTCTCCAATCAGCCGGTTGAGCCAGAAAAGTTGCGTCAGGTGCTGGAAGCGGCTCGCTGGGCCGCCTCGTCCTATAATGAGCAGCCCTGGAGCTTTATTGTGGCAACCCAAGAGGATCCCAGGGAGTTTGCTCGCCTGTTGGATTGTCTAGTGGAAGCCAATCAGGAGTGGGCTAAAAACGCCCCGGTTTTGATGCTGTCGGTGGCAGCATTGCACTTTCAGCGGAATGGCAACGACAATCGCCATGCGTTTCATGATGTGGGAGCCGCCGCTGCCCACTTAGCGATTCAAGCCACGGCACTGGGGCTGTTTGTGCATCAAATGGCTGGGTTCGATGCCGCCAAGGCACGACAAACCTACCAGATTCCCGCAGGCTACGAGCCGGTTGCCGCGATAGCGCTGGGCTATTTGGGCGATCCCCAGCAGCTCTCGGAACGCTTGCAGCAGCGAGAATTGGCTCCTCGAACCCGTAAACCGCTCGAGGCCTTTGTGTTCACCGGCAGTTGGAACCAGCCCGCCGCCTTTACACAGCAGTCACAGGGCAGTAACTGAGGCTCGTGGTGGCATAGTGTAGGTAGCTTAAACCGCCCCTACATCATCTGGATGAGTAGTCCCAGGATGCCGGCCACGACGATGTAATATCCGGCTGGCAAGAGCAACCGGCGGATGATTATCCCTTCTCGCCCCAATAGCCCTACTGTGGCTGCCGCTGCCACAATATTCGATACGCAAATCATGTTGCCGGCGGAGGCTCCTACACACTGCAATGCCAAGATCAGCGCTGTGGATAGATCTAACCGATCGGCCACGCCAAACTGAAACAGCGAGAACATCATATTGCTGACGGTGACACTACCCGCCACAAAAGCGCCAATCAGCCCAACTAGGGGAGCAAAAAATGTCCAGATCGGGCCTACCACTGTCGCCATGGCATCGGCAAGTGTCAGGGGCATACTTGCCAGATCTCGGGCATTGGTTCCCGAGTTGATAAACACTCGCGCCATCAGCACAGCTGCTCCCAGCGCCAGGGTAATTTTGCGAATCACCGGCAGGGCATCACGGATCGCCTGATGCAGATCCCCTGGCTTCATTTGATGCAGAAAGTAGGTGATACCCACTACAATCAGCAAAATCGTAGGGGGTAGGTAGAGGGGTTGCAGGGTGGAGGTCAACGATGTATCCAAAATTCGGCTCCAGCGGATTTCCACCGAACGCAAGCCCACGGTCACTGGAGTCACCACCCGCGAAATCACGAGCAGCACGCCGACCAGCACATAGGGAACCCAAGCTTTAGCAGCGCCCATAACGGGAGCATCGGTAGTTAGGGTTGGGGAGGTGATGCCTAGCCAAGCATCGGGCCAATGCGACCGAGGAGGAAAATCCCAGAGGGGTTTGGGAGCCAACCAGCCCCGTCGGGCAACGGGGACGACTATCGCTAAGCCAACCAGCCCGCCCACAATCGTGGGAAATTCTGGTCCCAGAAAGATGGCCGTTAGGCTGTAGGGAACAGTGAAGGCCAAGCCGGCAAACAGAGCAAATTTCCAGGCTGCAAGACCTGCCCGCCAGGAGGGTTGCTCGCCAAAAAAGACGGTGAGCACGACTGATAGGATGAGCGGAATCAAGCTGCCGACTACCCCATGCACGATGCCAGCATGGCGCCCGATCAGCCGCAAATACTCAGGATAGGTGAGATTGAGAGCCGCCAACTGCTCTTGCACCGCTGCCACACCGCTTAATCCTGCATCAATGCCAATCAGAATTGGGGTTCCTACAGCCCCAAAGGTGGAGGGCGTACTCTGGATAATTAGTGCCACTAAAACGGCGGCCATCGCCGGAAAGCCAATCGCCACCAGCAGCGGCACGCAGATCACCGCTGGAGTACCAAAGCCCGAGGCACCTTCGATGAAACTGCCAAATAGCCAGGCAATGATGGTCACCTGGATGCGCCGATCGCCGGAAATCGAAAGGAGGCTCTGCCGAATGGACTGCAACGCACCTGACGCCTGCAAGGTATTGAGCAGCAGCACCGCCCCAAACACGATGTAGAGAATTTCAATGGCAATAAACACCCCTTGAATGGTCGATGCCGCTACCCAGTTCAACGGCACTCGCCATATTCCTAAAGCAATGGTGGCCGTGACCAGATACGCAATTGGCATCGCTCGGGCGGCCGGCATTCGTGCCCCCACCAGCAGCAGGAAGACGGTGAGGATAGGCGTGGCCGCAATCAGAGAATAGAGCAGAAGCGTCATGGACGTTAGAAGTGAGTTTATCGGACCGTTGGCAATCCCACCAGCTCAGCGTTAGTCGATGTTTATTCAATACTCGTGGTCTGTGTCAATACCCGTGTCCGCTCCTCAGTAAGAACGGCTGCCCGCTGACCATATCCTAATACAGCGGCAGCAAATCGAAGGGGTCTGATCAAGGGGGCTAATGGTGTTATCTCGAAGACTATCGACAGCCACAGCACAGTCACAGCACCGATAATAAAAGCTAGAACCAGCAGCGGCAGCTTTCAGAGGGGCAGGAGCAGAGCGTGCACCAATGGTACCAGCTCGAACCAGAGGCGGTCTTGCAGCATTTAGAGGTGGAGGCAGATCAGGGGCTGAGCCTTGAGGAGGTCAATTGCCGCCAGCAGCAGTATGGTGCCAATGAGCTGATCGAGCAGCCGGCGAAAAGCCCGTGGCGGATGATTTGGGAGCAGCTCACCGCCTCTACGATTTTGATTCTGCTGGCGGCGGCGGCTATCTCGGCGCTGTTGGGCGACCTCAAAGACACGGTAGCTATTCTAGCCATTGTCATCCTGACGACGCTGATTGGTTTTAACCAGGAATACCGCACGAGTCAGGCCATTGCGGCCTTAAAGAAACTGTCGGTGCCGAAGGTGAGGGTCTGCCGAGGGGGGGAGTATCAGGAGATTTCCGCCCTAGCACTAGTACCGGGAGATATTTTGCTGCTAGAGGCGGGCAATCTGGTGCCGGCAGATGGGCGGCTGCTGGAAAGCGTCAATCTACGCATTCAAGAGGCAACCCTCACCGGAGAAGCTGCCGCCGTAGACAAACAGACTGCTGCCTTGTCCGGTTCCGATCTGCCGCTCGCGGATCGGCTAAACATGGTGTATCGCGGCACAATGGTGACCTATGGCCGAGGGCGAGCCGTCGTCACGGCAACGGGTATGAATACTGAGCTAGGACGGATTGCCCATTTGGTGCAAATCGTGGAACCTGAGCCGACTCCACTGCAACAGCGGCTCGATGGTTTGGGACAGCGGTTGGTAATGGCGGTGCTGCTGTTGACGGCAATTATTTTTGCGTTGGGGGTGCTGCGGGGAGAGCCGTTGCAGCTCATGTTTTTAACGGCGGTCAGCATTGCCGTGGGCGTGGTGCCCGAAGGACTGCCGGCCATTGTCACCATTGCCCTCGCGATGGGAGCACAGCGGATGCTGCATCAGCAAGCTTTGATCCGCAATCTGCCTGCGGTGGAAACCTTGGGATCAGTGACCGTGATCGGCACCGACAAAACCGGCACCCTCACCGCAAACCAAATGACGGTCACGCGGATGCTCAGTGCCGAGCAGCTCACTGCCCCGTCATCACTGCTCTCACCGGCTGGAGAGACCGCCGCATCGCCTGAGGCTCTGAAGACTCTAAATTGTTGTGGGGAAGCCCTCTGGTCTGGCGAGCAGTCTAACCTCGACTCCACCCCTCTGCTGCTCTTGGCGATGGCCCTCTGCAACGATGCCGTGATTGCGGATAATGGCTGCCCCGATCAGTCGCTGGGCGATCCCACCGAAGTAGCGCTGGGTCTGTGGGCAGCGCAGGCAGGGTTTCTCAAGACCGAGTGGGAGCAGTGGCTGCCCCGTGTTGCCGAGATTCCCTTTGATGCGAATCGCCGCCGCATGACGACGCTGCATCGACTGCCCAATGGCGGTTACCTTGTCTTCACCAAAGGAGCCGTTGCCACGGTGCTGGAGCAGTCGAGTCAGATCTGGGGGCGTTCGGAGTCGCTGGATGCGGTGTGGCGGCACTCAATCGAGGCGGCAAATCACCAATTGGCGCAGCAGGGCAGTCGCGTCTTGGGGGTCGCGGTACGAGGGCTGCCGGTTTTGCCAGATGCAATTGAGCCAGCCCTGATCGAGCAAAACAGCCAGTTCCTAGGGCTGGTGGCGCTGGCGGATCCGCTCCGTCCTGAAGCAGAGACAGCCGTGCACACCTGTCGAGCAGCGGGAATTCGAGTCGTGATGATTACTGGCGATCAGCCATTGGTGGCGCAGCAGATTGCGCAGCAGCTCGGGATGGCGGATCAGGCGCTCTGCTTTACAGGTGCCGATCTCCACTCCCTCTCGATTGACGAGCTAGCCAGCAAAGCCGCCGCGATCTCGGTGTATGCCCGTGTTTCCCCAGAACAAAAACTGACGATTGTGCAGGCCTTGCAAACCCAAGGCGAGATTGTCGCGATGACCGGCGACGGCGTGAATGACGCTCCTGCTCTACGTCAGGCTGATATTGGCATTGCGATGGGCAATAGCGGCACCGATGTCGCCAAAGAAGCTGCCGATATGGTGTTGCTGAACGACAACTTTGCCACCATCGTGGCTGCCGTAGCCGAGGGGCGGGTGATCTACGACAACATCCGCAAGTGCATTAAGTACCTGCTGGGCGGCAATTCCGCCGAAATTTGGATTATGCTGCTGGCTCCGATTCTAGGAATGCCGCTGCCGCTACTGCCGATCCAGATTCTTTGGGTAAACCTGCTCTCGGATGGGTTGCCTGCCCTGGCCTTGAGCATAGAACCCGCCGAGCAGGACGTGATGCAGCGCCCACCGCGGCCGCCTGATGAGAGCATCTTTGCCAACGGCATGGGCTGGGATATCTTCTGGATTGGTCTCACGATTGGGCTGGTTGCCCTCGCAGCCGGCTATCCATCTTGGCGACAGGCATCTTACGGTCACTGGCAGACGATGCTGTTCACGATCCTGACTTTTTCGGAAACCCTGATTGTGCTAGCGCTGCGCTCGGATCGCCGCTCGCTGATTCAGCTCGGTTTGGGAACCAACCGCCCGCTGCTGGGGGCCGTGATCTTGACTCTGTTCTTGCAGCTCGCCGTGATCTACCTTCCCGGACTGCAAGATCTGTTTCAGACGGCTTCGCTGTCCCTGTCGGAACTAGGGCTATCTCTGCTTGTGAGTTCTAGCGTCTTTTGGCTGCTCGAGCTGCGCAAAGGCATCTGGCAGAGAGGACGGCCGACGGACCATCCTGCCGAGGGGTAACGTTAGGCCTCAGACGGAGGAGAGGCCACCGCCAAGACTGCCGCTCCCTGAATCTGCCCCTGACGGAGTGCTTGCAGTGCCTCATTGGCTTGCTGCAGCGGAAAAACTTCGACCTGCGTTTGGATCGGAATCCGAGGGGCCAGCGCCAAAAACTCCTCGCCATCGCGGCGGGTTAAGTTGGCCACCGAACGCAGCATCCGCTCGCCCCAGAGCAACTCGTAGGGAAATGCAGGAATATCGCTCATGTGGATGCCGGCACAGACTACAACACCGCCCTTCGCGACAGCCTTCAACGCTGCTGGTACCAGTGCTCCTACCGGCGCAAAAATGATTGCTGCATCTAGAGGCTCGGGCGGCAGCATTGTCGAATCGCCTGCCCAGACTGCCCCCAGACTGCGAGCAAACTGCTGCCCCTGGCTATCTCCAGCGCGGGTAAAAGCAAACCCCTGTCGCCCCTGATGCCGCAGCACCTGAATGACAATGTGAGCCGCTGCCCCGAACCCGTAGAGTCCAATTCGCTCGGCATCTCCTGCCATTCGCAACGCTCGGTAGCCAATCAGTCCGGCGCAAAGTAAAGGGGCTGCCTGCAAATCCGGATAGCCCGCTGGAATTGGAAAGCAAAACCGCTCATCCGCTACAGCATATTCAGCATACCCCCCATCGATCTGGTAGCCGGTAAAGCGGGCATTGTCGCAAAGGTTCTCGCGCTGAGATCGGCAATAGGAGCAGCGATGGCAGGTTTGCCCTAGCCACGGCACCCCCACCCGCTCGCCAATGGCAAAGAACTCGGCCCCGGCACCTCGTTCCACCACCGTACCCACAATCTGATGACCCAGCACCAGCGGTAGCTTTGGCTGCGGCAGTTCGCCGTCTACGACATGCAAATCGGTGCGGCAAATCCCGCAGGCGTGAACCTGGAGTAACACCTGACGCTCGCCCGGCTGCGGCATTGGCAGATCGACCCATTGCAGCGGCTGCTGGGGAGCCGACAAAATCATGGCTCGCATGGCAAAGGCTCCTACAAGACGGTGCTGAATTTTAACTTGCTAGGGATTTAACTCACCAGGGATTTCAAATGTGCCCCGCTATCCACTCTGCTATCCACTCTATGGTCGCACCTCTGATTGCATTCGTTCCGGCAGACGATGGTGCCGGCCGTTCCAGCCAAAATTGCCGCCGCGTCTTCCAGTCGCCCAATGCCGCCGATGCCGCCCGTTGCTTCCACAAACCGACACAGCGCCTCGACTTTGGGAGCCATCGATCCTTCGGCAAACCGATAGCGCCGTAGCTGTTGAGGCGTAACTCGGTGCAGCGGCAGGGCGGCTGGCGTACCCCAATCGAGATATACCGCCATCACATCGGTGAGCAGCAGCAGCGCCGCCGCCTTGAGGGAAAGGGCTAGCAGTGCCGCCTGTCGATCACCGCCTCTACGCCATGAATTCCTCCCGAAGCAGTCGCCACGACCGGAATGCCGCCACCACCCGCACAGATGACCAACGCTCCCGCCTGCACCAAGAGCCGAATCGCAGATAATTCCAGAATGCGGCGCGGCTCAGGAGACGGCACCACCCGCCGGTAGGCATCGCCTCAGGGGCCATCGCCCAGCCTTGTGCCGCGAGCTGTTCTGCCTCCGACTGACTGTAGATCGGACCAATCGGCTTGGTAGACCGTCATTCGGTGCATCGAAGGCTGCTGGTCTAATGCCATAATGACCCATATTGCATCATCCAAATGGACAACATTGGGGGTTTTGCTATGACTGTCACCCTCTACAAGTGGACACTGGATCGCTATCATGCGGCGCTCGATGCTGGGTTGTTTGATGATCAGCCGGTGGAGTTGTTGCAAGGAGATCTGGTGGTTATGACTCCAGAACGGGAACCTCATGCGTGTTATAGCAGCGATGGGGCAGAATACTTGCGGCGACAGTTGGGCGAGCGAGCATCGGTACGTGAAGCCAAGCCTGTGACGCTGCCAAATGATTCGGAGCCGGTGCCTGATATTGCGATTGTGCAGCCTCCCTTGCGACGCTATTTGGATCATCACCCTCATCCGGATGAAATCTTCTGGTTAGTCGAATACTCGGATACATCTTTGGCAAAGGATTTAGGTAAGAAGCGGCAGGTGTATGCTGAAGCAGGAATTGGGGAATATTGGGTTACTGACTTGAGAAATGCTCAGTTGAACGTGTTTCGTGACGTGGAACAGGGCAGCTATCAAACGGAACTGACGCTGACTGAGGGAACGATTTCACCGCTGGCGTTTCAAGATGTGGTCGTGGATGTGCAGCGGCTGTTTAGCTAGGTTGGGAGCAATAGGGCACTGAAGCCGTTAGGGCAGGTGAAGGGGGCACGGCGGTGGTTGGGGCAGTGAGGACAAGTCACGTGAACTATGGCATCGCCATCGAGTCCCCATCTCACGCGGCGCCGTCGCTATCTTGAAGGCAGTAACGAGCGGAATAGGACCACGGCGAATACCGAGTTGAGAGGCGAGAAGAGAAACTTAGCAGGCTTTTGACGCTACTGGCTCCATCCTGTGTGCCTGCTCGCAGTAGACTCCGGTCGATCTGGTAGTCAACGAGCGTCGAGAAGACTAATGTCCCCACTACGAGCGCAATACCTCTGGATGAGGCGCTGGTGCAGTTGAGGGGGCAGTTGTTGTGAGGACGCTGACGGTGAGAATCATTCAGCCTAAACCCATTTGATAGCGCTCAAGGCGTTACAGGAGCGGTAGCGGGAGGATTGGTAGGACGCTGAAAGGCGGGATCGGCAGCATCAACTTCTACCTGCGTCAGCAGGATGACGATGTCCCGTTGCGGCAGTTGATTGCGCAATTCCTGCTCAATCCAATAGCCTGGTTTGCGACTGGGTCGAACCCAACCGATGCCTGGATGCCAACACTCGGATACAAACACTCGGATGCCAACACCGCCTCGGTAACTTCCATCGACAGCAAACTGCGATTACGAAGATTGAACGACATGGTGTTCCTCCAACTGCGGCTGAATGCCCCGACGGGCAAGGAACTGCTCAATCTGAACGGACAGACCCGGCTCGCTGGCTTCGGCAAACTCGTAGCGGGCGCGAACAATCGGGCGATCCACTTCGATTAGAGCAGCCAGATCAATCGGGGTGGCAGCCACCACCACTTCAGCCGGGGTATTTAGGATTGTCTGCCGCAGGGCAGCGAGTTGCTTGGGTGAATAGCCCATGGCCGGCAGCACCGCGCGAATGTGGGGATACTGTCGATACACCTGCGCGATCTCAGGTACCGCATAGGGATGCGGATCGACAATCTCGGCTGCTTGGGCATGGGTTGCCGCCACATAGCCCGCACCATAGGGCATGCCGCCGTGGGTTGTGGTCGGCCCATCTTCGATCACCAGCACTCGGCGCTGCCGCACTGCCTCTGGATTATCGAGCCGAATTGGAGAGGCTGCCTGCACAATGGCCGCCTGCGGATTCACCGCCCGTGCCGCCTCGATTACCCGCTGCACATCCGCCGTTGCCGCCGCATTCACCTTCGCCACGACCACAATATCTGCCATCCGCAGCACTACTTCTCCTGGATGATGCGAGGTTTCATGACCAGGACGCAGCGGATCCACCAGCACCAGATGCAGATCAGGACGAATGAACGGGAAGTCGTTATTGCCCCCATCCCACAAAATCACGTCCGACTCCTGCTCGGCAAGCTGCACCACCTGCCCATAGTCCACGCCAGCATAGACGATATTGCCTGCCTCCAGATGCGGCTCATACTCTTCGCGCTCCTCGATTGTGCAGTCCGCGGCCGCTAGATCCGCTCGGCTGGCAAACCGCTGCACCCGCTGTTGTTCTAGATCGCCGTAGGGCATCGGATGCCGGATCACGCCCACCCGCAGTCCCCGCTGCCGCAACAATTTCGAGAGCCAGCGCGTCGTCTGGGATTTGCCGCAGCCCGTACGCACTGCCGAAACAGCAATCACCGGCACTTGCGCGTGCAGCATCGTGTGGTTGGGGCCTAGCAAAACAAAATCGGCTCCGGCAGCCATGGCCTGCGACGCTTTGTGCATGACATAAGCATGGGGAACATCGCTGTAGGCAAACACCACCTGATCGATCTGCTGACGCCGACACAGCTCCTCTAGCTCTGCCTCCTCCACAATTGGAATGCCCTGCGGATACAGCGAGCCGGATAACACCGGTGGATAGATGCGACCGGCAATGCCGGAAATTTGAGCAGCAGTGAAGGCAATCACCTCAACATCGGGATTGTGGCGATACATAATATTGAAGTTATGAAAGTCTCGCCCTGCCGCTCCCATAATCACGATGCGGGTGCGCCGCTGGTTTGATGGTGGTTGAGACATGTTTTTTGTTCTTTTTTTAAGGTTTTAGAACAGATTGTAGAGTTTTACAGAATTTGCTCAAAACTTGTTCAAAACTTGGCTTATTGGCGTTTACATCAATGTTCTAATTAGCTATTAGCAGAATTGACTTAATTAGATCATCAATTAGATCATAAGTATTTACATTGGATGAGACGAATTCAATTGCCACAATCGCTCTAGCATTCGTCGCTGACGACGCAACTGCATCTCGTGATAATAGACTTTTCCTTTACGATAAGCAAAAAGCAGTATCGCTAGACCGAACGTCAGAAATAGCAGTGGAGCGGTTGCAAACAGACTTTCCTGCTGAGTTTCTATGGCAGAACCGGCAGATGAGTTGATAGACGAACTGCAAGTCTGAGTATGGGCCATTTGCGCGTAATAAACTTTGTAAAAATCAGCGGAGGAATGGATTGTCATCGCTATTCACCACCCTAGTTCAAAATGCGTTATCGTACGCAGCCTGTGGCCTCACAGCAGCGAACTGCGGTTCCCACGGCTTATTTTCGGTACAGGTCCATTTCTAACCTGTCCCCAACCCTCACAACCACACAGCGCCCTACAGCCTAGAGCACCTTGTCTGTTGCTATGTCTTGGTTATAGAAGAAGAAGTTGAAGAACTTGTGAGCGTTCTTTTCAGCGGCTCTCGTCATACATCTGCGGCTCATCTCAATCCATCGATTTGAAAAAAAATCCCGCTGCTGAAAGCGGGATGGTTGCTCTTATACTCCGTCTATGAAGTCAGACTTACGATAGCGACGAGAAATCAGGATGACTCAAGAGCATCTCTAGGTGGATCAGATCCGATGCGTGCCCGCCCCGCACAGACAGACGACGCTCGCTCAGGTGCTCTAGATAATGCAGATCGGCAATTCGCCCGGTCTCAGCAGACGCTTCAGCGGGCTGCCGATTGGTGTCTACGCCACGTTTGCGCTCGCCGTTTGCCGGGCCGTTCTCTTTCATCAGACGGTTGTAGGTGCGATAGGGAATGTAGTGCAATGGATTATATCCTGCGAATCTCAAAATTAGGACACATGCCCATGAGTATTTACCGTCCATGATTGCTTCTACAACCTGGGTAAACTGCTCAGTAGACATTGCTTTATCAAGTTTGGAATCAGAATTTGAATTCATAAAGGAAGCCTCTTGAAATACTGCACCCGCTCGTCAATGGGGTATACGCGACCGAGTAGAGCAGACGGAACTCGCCAGCCATTGGTGGGTTCGCCCGCATACGTTATTTTTGCTTCTGCAGGCTAGAGGCTTAGGCCTCCCTGCTGCAACTGCTTGATCGGCTCTAGCAAAATATCGGCAATGCGCCGCTGTCGGGTAAGAATCTCAACATCGGCGGTTTGACCTGCCTTCAGCATTACCGCCTGATTCCCCTGGGTTATCTGATTGCGGTCTAGGGAAATCTCAACTCGATACACTGGCCCCAGCTTTGGATCTACCGTGACGTCGGGAGCAATCGATACCACCTTCCCTGTAACCAAACCAAAATCTTGGTACGGAAAGGCATCAAATTTCATTTGCACCGGCATCCCTGGATGCACAAACCCGGCTTCTCGATTGGGCAGCAGGGCAGATAACACCAAGGGAGCATCCTCTGGAATAATCTCGGCGAGCGTCTGACCCGGCTGCGCCACTTCTCCGACATTGCGCACCGAGACAGAGGAAACCACTCCGCTAACCGGAGCATACAAATACATTTGCTGCTGCTTCGTTCGGGCTGCCTTCAAAAGCAGCTCGGTTTCTGCAATTTTGGCTTTGAGCTGGCTGGCTTCCACTTCTGACTGCTGCAAACGCTGCTGGGACTCTAGCTCACTTTGTTGCCCTTGTGCTTGTTTTTGGGCCAGCTCAGCTTGCAGTCGTCCCACATCAGCCTGCGACTTTTGCAGATTGCCCTCGTGTTGCGTAATCACCTGCTGCCGTTCTCGCATCGCCTGTTCCACTTCAAACAGATGGTCAGCAGCAATTGCTCCCTCCATCACGAGGGGCTGAAGCCGAGCCAAGCGAGCTTCGTGAGCCGTGATTTCTGATTGCAACTGTGCCAGAATTTGGCGATGGGTCGTTGCCTCTACTTCTGCTTGGGCAATGGCTGCTTGTTGAGCTTGGGCTTCCGCTGCCGCAATAGCTCGCCGTGTCTGCATTTCTAGACGAGTGCGGTCAATCAACCCTTGAACTTGGACGAGCTGCAGGCGATAGTCAGTCAGACTTTGTTCGAGTCGCTCGATTTCTGCTTCTACTAGACGATCGTCTAGAGCAGCAATCACCGCTCCTGCCTGCACAGTTTCTCCTTCCTTGACTCGGAGTTGGGTGATTTCACCTTGAGCAACCGGCTGGACTTTGTAGACTTCTCCCTTGGGGACGAGCCGCCCCTGGGCATGGCTCACTTCTTGGATGCGACCAAACCAAGCCCACAGCCCAAACACTGAGCAGAAAATCAGTCCACCAACAATCAGACGCAGCGGTAAACTGGAGGGCGGCTGATCGAGCAGCGTTTGCAGCGAGGTGCTCCAGTTGGCATTGGGTTGCCCAGATGGGTGAGACCGAACCGGCAGGGATGGTGATGGCTCTGGTGTCGTCTCTTTCAAAGAGACAATACCACCATAGATTTGGGCGGCTTCAGGAGTTCTGAGGCACTCGAACGCTTCTGCATGCAGGTCGTGAATGGCAATGCTTTGAGACAGAAGTGAGGTGGGGGCTGCAGGCAAGGAAGCCTCAACGGGCTTCGCCTGATAATCGAGTTGTTTCATAGAAATTGCTCAGCATGTAACGTTACAACACAGTGAGTGGAGAAAAGCCATCCCGCGGAACCTAAAAAGCAGTGGAGCCGAATACTAGCAGCAGTGCATTGGTAAACCGTCTAAGAGCAGGGGGTGAACCCCAGCAAGAACCTGTAGAACAAGAACCTGTAGAACAAGATGTGCTGAAGAGAATAAACAGTTCGTTAGTGTGACAAGTTGTTTAGCTATGAGTTGTCTGCATAATTGCGGTTTCATCCTCCGACAGAGTGCTTCGCGTGAAGGGTGGAACATATTCAGATCTGACTTAGATGCAATATCAGATGCAATATCTGGTGGTGACCATCTGGTGATGGGTTAAACCATTGCGTGATCCCATGCGTCCATCCCCATCGCCTTTTCAAACCTCCTCACACCCGGCATGCTGATGATCGCGACTTAAGAGTGGCAGTTTGCCCGCTTCCGGTGTGCTAATTGACAAGGTTGAACCCGCGTGTATTTAGAATCATAGGGAGCGTAACATTACCGAATCCCAGGACGAGCACGAACCTTGTGAGCTGGAATAAGATGGAACCAGAAGGGCGTTACGTATTTATGCTAGTTCTAATGCACCTCCTGAACTGCCAATTTGGCAGGTTTCTTGGCCGTAAATGCTGCCCGCGTGCTTGAGCAGTGGCGGCTGAAGTGGTTGTGTGGTTTAGGTTACAGTTCATCTTCATCGGTAAATGCCCCTAGAGTGGTGATTCATTTCTGTCACAGCGGACTGTCACACGTGAGAGCGAAATTCAAATCAAAGCTGCGGCCTGAGCAAATCTTGAGCCGAATCGGTAAGCCTGTAGAAGCTACAGATCAAGCTGCTGTTGCGCCAAATGGTAGTACAGCCCTTGACGGCTCATTAACTCGTCGTGGTTGCCCTGTTCGACCAAGATGCCTCGATCTAGCACGAGAATAGTGTCGGCATGACGCACAGTAGACAGGCGATGAGCAATGATAAAGGTGGTGCGGTCACGACCAATTTGGGCGAGATTGCGCTGAAACCGCCGCTCCGATTCGGTATCTAGCGAGGAAGTGGCTTCGTCGAGAATCAGCAGCCGCGGATTGCCCAACAGGGCCCGAGCAATGGCAATGCGCTGCCGCTGTCCTCCTGAAAGGGATGAGCCGCGTTCGCCAACTTTAGTGCTGTAGCCTAAAGGCAACGACTGAATAAAGGCATGGGCTTCAGCTAACTTAGCGACTTCAATCACTTCTTCTAGGCTAAATTCGGGGCGATAGAGGGTAATATTCTCTAGAATTGTGCCGGAGAACAGAAAACACTCCTGCGGCACCACCCCGAGCTGTGAGCGCAAGGATGGTGGCGACACATGGCGGATATCGTGACCGTCGATGAGGACCCGCCCGCGGCTGGCATGATATAGCCCCGCCAGCAGCTTTACGAGCGTACTTTTGCCCGAGCCGCTGCGCCCGACGATCGCAACCATCTGCCCGGCTGTTACCGAAAATGAGATGGCTTGCAGCGTATTGCGTTCTTCATCGTCGCTATAGCGAAAGGTGACGTCTTCAAACTGCACATCGCCACGTATGGGCGGCAGGACCAGCAGAGGCTGCTGCGGCAGTTCTTCAGGCTGGGCTTCAAAGACGTCATTCAGCCGCTCCACAGCCACTAGCACTTCTTGCAGTTCATCCCACAAGTTTGCCAGGGAGATGACCGGGTTAATCACGTAGCCCAGCATCATATTGAAGGCAACAAATTGACCAATCGTGAGCTGGTCTTGAATCACGAGCGTTGCGCCAAACCAGAGCAGTGCCGTGCTGCCGATGGAATGCACCAAGCCGCCCATCGTTTGCAGACCAATGCCCAGCTTTTGCCCGCGAAACTGAGCGTTCATTTGGCTGGTGAGGTGATCTTCCCAGCGCCAGCGTAGTTCCCGTTCGGCGGCGGCAGATTTGACCGTAGCAACGCCGGTCATCATTTCCACCAGCACTGAGTTTTGATCGGCAGCTTCTTTGAAGATCTCGCGCGATACCTGTCGCAGCAGCGGCGTTGATCCCAGCGTCAGCAGCACAATCGGTGGAATCAGAGCTAACACTAGCAGAGTGAGCTGCCAGTTGTAGTACAGCATCAGCCCTAGGTAGATAAAGCCCGTCAAAAAGTCTAGCCAGGCCAGGACGACCTGCTGCACCAGGAAACGCTGAATTT
Organism: Synechococcales cyanobacterium C42_A2020_086; assembly: GCA_015272325.1. Taxonomy (GTDB): domain Bacteria; phylum Cyanobacteriota; class Cyanobacteriia; order Elainellales; family Elainellaceae; genus JACYLU01. Next base: position 79,641 of record JACYLU010000015.1, read on the forward strand.
TCTGGTTTTCCTGAACGCGAGTAATAATATCTCCAACGCGGCGCGACTCAAAGAACTTCAGCGGCAGGGTGAGCGTGTGGCTAATAAACCCGCTGATCAGCGTCAAATCTAGCCGATTCGAGAAGTAGCTCAACAGGTATTGCCGTACTCCTGCCATGCAGATGCCCCAGACGCCAAACAGCAGCAGCCCCAAGGCAAAGACGTTCAGGGTTGTTAGGCTGCGTTCTGTCACTACCCGATCTAGGATGATCTGCGTAAACAGCGGCGTCACCAACCCAAACAGCTGAATCATCAGCGAGAAGACAATCACCTGCAGAATCAGCGAGCGATAGGGCGTCAGGGCACTCAGGTAGCGCCCCAGCGAAGCCTGCTTGATCTCAGTTTGGCGCAGCCGTTGGGTGGGATCGAGCAGGAGAGCATAGCCGGTCCAGTGGCTTTGAAACTCCTGTGGCCGCATGACGCGCCGCCCCACAGCCGGATCGGCCACAATCAACCGCTGCCCCTTGGCGGGATACACAACCACAAAGTGCGAACCTTCCCAGTGAGCGATCCAGGGATGACGTTGCTCCAGCAGGCGACCGAGGCTAGCCCGCACCGGCCGAGCGTGAAATCCCAGATCTTCGGCTGCCTTGGCTAGGCTTTTCAGGGAAGCCCCTTCCCGCCCTACATTGGCTCGCTCGCGCAGCACATGAATTGGGAACTGCTTGCCCCAATAGCGGCAAATAATGGCTAAACAAGCAGCGCCACAGTCCGACGAGCTTTGCTGCTCAATCCAGGGGTAGCGCTCTAACCAATCAAGCAGTCGCCGCCGCAACGGTTTAGGAAAGGGGATATCTCGTCGCTCAGGTTGCGGCCGCACCAAGGGTTCGGGAGACGGAGTCGTAGAACGTTGACTCAGCCAGCGCACCACTGCCGTCTGACCTCCTGACTTCTGAGTTGGCGGGGCGGCAGCGGCCTGTTCGTTTGGGGGAGTGCTGGTGGTGGTGGTTCCGGCTTCGGGCAACACCAGCTGAAGGCTGTCCCACGCGGCAGGAGGCACCTGATACACACGCAAATGGGTCTGGGCGATCCAGCCGGCCGGCGTTGGAGCAGGATACCCCCAGCTTGTCCCTGGAGGCAGAGTCGCTAGCTGAGCAGTGGAGTCAGCAGCCGGTTGAGCCACCGAGATCGTGCCCTGCCGCAGCCAGAAATGTCCTAGGTGAGCGGGGGTCGCTTCTTCTAGCACCGAACCCATCGGGATGGAGCGTTCCCTAAGATGGGGCAGTAACTGGCGCAGTTGCTGACTCGGCAGAGACCGCAATGCCGTACACGATTTGAAAAAGATTAGCTGCTCACGCTGTTGTACCTGTTGCTGTAACCACTCCCGCAGGGCGGCAGAGGCTTCGAGCAGCCCAGGAAGCTGCGCTGCAGGCAGGCGAACGAGCTGCACCGGGCTAGCTGCAACAGCTCGATAGGGCAAGGGCGTCCCCAGCAAAGCATCTGCGCCAAACGGCTCATTCGCCGACAGCAATTGGGCAGTGACCCAACGAGGCGGCTCGCCAGGGGATTCACCGAACGCTTCACGGATCACTTCACGGGCGCATAAAATCCGCACCTGCCCTTGACAAATCCAGTAGAGATCGGACAAACCAACGAGAGCGCTTTGTTCGTTTTGAACAGAATCTTGGGGCAAATTTGATACGTTTGAGTTAGGAGCAACCACTTCATCTCCTAAACGCAAATTGAATCGCTCTAGGGTGCGGCTCAGTTTGGTCAGCAGTGATGGGTGGACCTGAGCTTTTTCCAGAAACTGAAGCAGTGTTGCTGGAACAGTAGATGCGTACGAATCATTCACGAGTTGACCAATATTGAGACCAGAATCCATTCACTTAGCCTCAGACTGCTAGGGGGCAAGGGGAGATAGCAGGAACAGCGATAGTAGCTGCCGATACGAGTTGGCGGCTAGGGCAGTAGCGATGATGTGTTGTCAGAAATACAGCATGGGTTCGTACTAGCTGATTAGTTCAGAGAATAGGTAGAAGAGCAGGTAGATAAGTTCATACGAGTCAACACAAACAGATATACGAACAGCTAGTCAAACTGGTTTTCAGTCAAGATGGACAAGGTGAGATGAAGCAGTTGTGAAGAAGTAACGAATCATGGCTCAGACAGTTCCGAGAATAGACAATTCAAAACGGCTTGACGCGAAATATACGGTCAATCGCTCGCTTTGACCAGAGATTTATTGATGATTTTAGGATTGTCTATTGAATTGGCTAGGGCAATCAGTGAATAATAGATAACTAGATTTGACGAAGCCACTAGTTGCGAATCAATCAACAGGGACACAGAAATGGCTGTTTGTTCAAATGCTTGGCATAGGACACAGGCTTGAATGCACATCTCTGTTAATATCTGGTTAATATCTGATATGTCACTCTATGGCACCTGTGTTAATGCCTGATATGACACTTGTGAAATGGCACTTGATAGTCAGACTTGATAGCCAGTGGGTCAAGCAGCAAGCTAGAGCACTCTGAAGCTAGTCGCTATGACGGTTGATATCTGAAGCCAATTGCGCGTTCTGGATCAAGTCCACTTAGGGTCAGAACAGGTACCACTCAAGATAAAAATAGATAACTAATTCTGACCGTAGATTGCTTCCTACACCTGAGCTATCACGCCAAGAATGCAATTTGTTCAGGGTAGATCGCTTTACCTGGGTCGCTTTACCTTATTCCACGTTCAAGATTTCGCGTTCACAAGACAATTTCAAGACAACACAGCCCGGTACAGTTGGTTCGAGGACTGCTTGGCAGATCCAGTCTCGATGCCTTTTCCATGCCTCGCAGAGGCGTTAATGGCGATTGGAATCTAGTTAGTTCCTTTATTTGGTTGTTATTGTAGCCCGCTACTCCAGTCATCTCTGTCTTCCAGAAGACACACATTCCCAACTCAAATAGACAGCATGCATAAGATCTATAGACAGGAGGCTATAGATGGAAAGGATGATTTGGAGTCTATGTTGCAATCTAGTTAATTCATTGCAGAAGGTCAAGGCGACTTTACAAAAATTGTATTTAGGCTAAGTATTTCTCTGGACCGATGAAAGGGTTTTCAGGATGGCAATGCAGGAGAACTAAAAGATAGCAATGCAGGTGTGCTAGCATGTCCCCTAGTTTGGCAGGGGCTGTTGCTGGCGGTTGTAGAGCGAGTTAGGGTACCTAGGCGCAGCTCATCTGACCTCGATGCCCCCTCGCTGACCGCTCTTCATTGCTGTCTCTTCAATGCTATGGAACCAAAAACAGGCAAGCCGCTCGGATGGTTTGGGGTTCTCATGATCGCAACTGTCAGCGGTCTGCTGGTAAAAGTCTTGGGCGAGCCAATTGTGCAAATTACTTCGCCGCTGCTAGAACAGTGGATCGAGGATGCCCAAGAATGGCTAGACGATCAAGACTTGCCGCGCCAACTAGAACGTTGGCTGACTGGAGATTCATCAGCGAACTCATTGGCAGATGCACTAGCAGACGCATCAGCAGTGATGAATATTGACGCCCCTATTGACGCCCCTATTGACGCATTATGAAGGTGTCGCATTATGGGTATAGCGTCGAAGAGGAGAGGCAGACAGGCAATGAGCCCCCATGTCCTGCCTGCTCTCTAGGAAGGTTCTTTGCAACCATCCCTGCCTTAAGCCTATTCATTTTGTTATGCTTTCTGGGCTAAGCAGCCGTGAAGATGCGGATATCAATTACAAAAAAGCCATAAATTTGCGATCACGCCCAAAACCCCGTCGGAAAGTGGATTCAAGTGAATTAAACGGTCATGCTAAGGGGCAGGTTGTAGGTTGTACCGGCCATTTACACTTAATTCGCGGTAAAGGCGGCAAGGCTTAGGTCGAGGTAGTAGATTGAGATTGCCACCGTTCACTGAGCTTGGCTCGCAGTTCATCCTGAATGCGGCTGAGGATCGACGCTTCATCTAGGGAGGCTAGAATTTGGGTCACGAGGGCTTTAGGACCGTTGGGTCCCCAGGACGCTCCATTCGCTAAATAGGTTTTGCTGATCTGCCCGATGCTGTAAGAGGCGGCACCAGCCACGCTGGCCTGAGTCAACGCCACTGACAGGTAGGGCACCAGCGCTGCGCCACCCGTCGCCGGAGTTGCTAACCCCAGCAGGCTTTTCAAGGAGCCAAGACCCACGATCCCCAACAATTCGCTCGCCGTGATGCCGCCCATGCTCAGCAGAATTTTCTGCAACAGCTGTAGCGCGGCTTGCTGGGTCATTGGCAGATTGTACAGCCGCGACAGGGTAAGAATCATCGCGACGTCGATCACGGCACTGCTGAGCAAATCGACTACCGTCAAAGGATTGAGGGCAATCGCCAGTGCTTTGGTCATCACGGCGTTCCAAATTATCTGGTTGGCGCTGCGCTCGCGAATCTCCATTTTGCGCTGCACGAGCTGTTCGTTGACGTCGCCCGCATAGAGCATCGTGTTCAGCGCTACCAGGGATTTGCCTTCCCGATGCAAAATTTCTAGAATCTTCAGCTTCAGTTCGTCTACTTGCGGTGTACCACGCTGGAGTTGCGGCATCAGCTTGCCATCGCGCCGCACGGCCTTAGCTACCAGCGGCGAGGCAGCCGCCATGACAATTTCATTCGGAGAGAGCAGTTCCCGCACCCGATGATCGCGAATTTTTTCGTAGATGGCTTGCCGATCAGCGGCAGGATACTGATCAATTTTGTTAAACACTAGCAGGATCGGCTTGCTGGCTTGGCGCAGGTCTGATAAAGCGTCGTATTCAACCTTGGTCATGTCGCCCGCAATCACAAACAGAATTAGATCCGCCTGCTTGGCCAACTGCCGCGCTAGGGCTTCTCGCACTTCGCCATCGACTTCATCAATACCGGGAGTGTCGATCAGCTCGATCTGAGAACTGCCCACTCCAGGCAGGGAAATTTTCCACAAATCGCTGTTGCTGTTCTCAATTGCCTCTCGGGTGACTATCCATTTAGCGCTCTGCACGGTTTGTGTCACGCCGTGGGTTGGGCCGGTTTCAAACAACGCCTGCCCCAGCAGCGCATTCAGCAGCGAGGATTTTCCGCGCCCGACCATACCAAATACGGCAATATGCACCACCTGCCGATCAAGTTTGTCCAGCAGGGTTTCCAGGCTGTGGATTTCGGTCTCCAGTCCGGCTCGTTCACGCGGCGACAAATCCAGCGTTTGCACCAGTTCCCGCAGCACATCCTGGGCCTGCCGGTAATGCAGCTCGGCTTGAATCTCATTTAACCCGGAGACAATCTCGGCTAGTTCGCTGTCTGTTGCCCAAGGTGACGTGGGGTCTTGCGACCGCGAAACCGCTGCAGCCGTTTCATCTGCGTCTGAGTAGTCGGGTTCAAACTGAAATGGATTCAACAGTCTCCTCCTCATGCGGTCTAGTGCGGCTTCATGCCATCGGGTGCCCCAGTTCTGGACTGCAACGTCTCCCCAAAGGTTGTCTGGCCTCAAGCGTCGATTGGGAAAGACGCTGTGCCAAGGTCCTAGAGGCCATTCTAAACAGCCAATTGCTTCCTGCTTAGCTTGATCCTATCGATCGACAAGCAGGTTCAGCCAATCTAGACGAATCGCGACGGGTTTGGCTGCCGCAGCAAGCTAGCTTCAGCCACCAACGCCCGGAATCGTCCTCCTCATAGATTCTTTGCTTAGGTTCTTCGCTGAAGTTCTTCACTACTGCGGCATCTGGAATAGGGAGAAAATGACTATGATCAGGGGCAGAGTTCCAGAGGGGGAGGGCGATGTTCTGATGCCCAAATTCGCAAACACGCTGGCTTGGCAACAGGCAGAACTGCTGATGCAGCCGGTGTTCATCCGAGTGATTGACAATATTCGCAAGCAGCTTGAGCAGTCGAATTGGAAAGGCACTTATCAAGACGTAGAGCTATGGGCCGACGGCGTATCGGATGAAACAAAGGAACTCGTGCTGGAATTACGCCAGCAGTTGGCCACAGCCCCTCCCGAGCGGGCCGAAGCAATTGAAGAGCAGTTGGCTCGTTTGCCTAGCCCCCATCCGGGCTATCTGCTGTGTCTAGAGCGAGGTGGGCGCAAGATCACGGTCGATCTCTGGCAGCTCTGCTATCAGATTTGCTTTCGCAATTACAGCCCCGTTCTGAATGCGTTGGATCAGGACATGACGGTAGAAGTAGACACAAGCTTGATCGATGAAACCGGCGATGTGGATTGGTTGCGGCTCGATACCAAAGCTAAACAGCTCATTGGGCAGATTTTCGCGACGCTTTCTGGGGAGCGCCCCGATGATCCCGCCACCTTAGAACCCGAGGACGAACACCCAGCAAGTAACCAACAAGACTTCAGCCGGTAAGACTGCAACCGAGACTTCAACAGTCCTGCTAAAATTGCTCAATCGATGGCATGGTCAGAGCACAAGAGCGGCAGCAGATAGCAGGGGTACGGCCGCCGCAGATGTAGTTCCATCTCGATCGATACAGTAGAGCACAATAGTAGTAGATAGAGCACATATAGAGCGATCTAGAGAGCAAGCGATTTGAGGTACCGTGGCGCAGGTTGTTTTAGAGAACGTCTATAAGAGCTTTCCCCAGCGGCAAGGCAAGGCATCTCGTCCCCGCGCTGCCGCATCGGTAGAGCACCCTGAGTCGGTAGATTCTTCTGACGCGGCGGTGAGTGTGCTGCGTCGCATTCATCTCACGATTGAAGATGGGGAGTTCATGGTGCTGGTGGGACCGTCCGGCTGCGGCAAGAGCACCCTGCTGCGGCTAATCGCTGGGCTGGAAACCCTGACTGGTGGCAATATTTGGGTCGGCAACCAGCTGGTCAACGATCTGCCGCCCAAGCAGCGAGACATTGCCATGGTGTTCCAAAGCTATGCGCTCTATCCCCATATGACGGTCTATGAAAATTTGGCCTTTGGGCTACGGCGCACTCAACGCAACAGCCTCTCTGCCTCAGAGGCTAGGGATGCTAAATCTGCTGCCTCGTCGCTGCCACCTTGGGTCGAAGATTGGCTGGTGGGAGCAACTCGTGCCCTGCCACCGAAGTTACGCTACTGGTCTGAGCGGGAGCGAGCCATCGATGCTCGGGTGCGCACTGTGTCTCAGATGCTGCAAATTGAGGCACTGCTCGATCGCTTACCTAAGCAGCTTTCGGGTGGGCAGAAGCAGCGGGTAGCCTTGGGACGAGCAATGGCGCGTAACCCGCAGGTCTTTTTGATGGATGAGCCGCTATCCAATCTAGATGCTAAGCTGCGCACCGAGACACGGGCACAAATTGTGGGATTACAGCGCAAGCTGGGCACCACCACTATTTACGTCACCCACGATCAGACGGAAGCCATGACGATGGGCGATCGGATTGCTGTCATGAATGCCGGGCAGATTCAGCAGGTTGCTTCGCCCCTAGAACTCTATAGGCATCCTGCTAATCGTTTTGTCGCTGAGTTTATTGGCTCGCCGCCGATGAATTTTTTGCCAGTGCAGGTGAAGGGGCCTCGGCTGATTCAGCATGATCAGTTTCGGCTCACCCTTCCAGAATCCTGGCAACCCCACCTGCAGCCCTACGATGGCCGCACGCTGACTTTGGGTATCCGCCCGGAGCATCTGAGCTTGAGCTTGCCTGCGCCCAAAAATCTCCCTGGACGGGTCACCCGCGTTGAGGCCTTGGGTAGCGAAACCTATTTGACGGTAGAGTTGCAGGAATCCGCGGCTTCACGGCGCTCTACACCACTACATGTGCGAATCGAGCCAGATCGCAGCGTTGTCGTTGGGGAAACGGTCTGGCTGGGGCTAGCAGTCGATAAATTGCATTTGTTCGACGACCTCAGCGGCATGGCCATTCTGTGAGGGCATTTCGAGTCATAAGCAACCTCATCAGGATCTACTCGGGATCTACAATGCCAGGCTATTTGGCTTCGTCCTCGCGGCCAAATCGATAGCCTTTGCCATACACCGTGTGAATCAGCGGCGTCTCGGGCGCAACTTCAATCTTGCGGCGCAGTAACCGAATCTGGGCGGCTAGCACATTGCTGCTGGGCTTTTCGCCAGCGCCCCAGAGCTGCTCATAGATCTGTTCATGGGTCAATAGCTGATTAGGATGGCGCATCAAGTACGCCAATAGCTGGCTTTCTTTTTCAGACAGGTCAATTCGCCGTTGCCCCCGCTGCGCGATCTGGTTCTCGGTATCCAGTTCCAAATCCTCCACCCGCAATCGCTGACCGACTAGATCCAGAGTAGGAGGACGGCGCAGCAGGGCCCGTACCCGAGCCAGCAACTCACGCAGCTCGAAGGGCTTGACTAAATAATCATCCCCGCCCGCATCAAGACCAGCCACCCGATCATCGAGGGTATCTTTGGCAGTTAGGAACAGCACTGGCGTTGTGTCTCCTTGCCGGCGCAACTCCTGGCAAATCTCCAGACCCGTTTTCTGAGGCAGCATCCAGTCTAGAATCAGCAGATCGTATTGCCGTTGCCGAGCGCGCTGGCTGCCTTCTAGTCCGTCGTGAGCAACGTCCACGTCATAGCCTTCCCGCCTAAGAATGCGACTCAGGGGATCTGTTAATTCGACTTCGTCATCGACTAGCAGAATCTGCATAGAGTTTGGTGTCCTGACCGTTCAATCGCTCCAGAGGTCTTGCCTATCAACGATGCGGTTGAGGAGTCGAGAGAAATGGTACCTACCCATTCCAGCGGCTTAAGCCAGCACCACTAGAGAACTATCTTTGTTGAAATGCGCTTGAATATTGAAATGCGCTTGAATATAAGATACGCCTAATACCCCTTTACTAGGCACCTGCGCACAACAAGGCCCATCAATTCTCAGCATCCCTCGGTTTTGTTTCGTCTCTATTGGCTCAATCATGTTCCCTATCTTCTACTCCGATGAGTTCCTAGAGCATGACACTGGCTTCTATCATCCTGAGAATGCGGGTCGGTTGACGGCCATTGTCACAGCATTGCAGGCAACCCCTTGGGCTGGTCGTCTAGAGTGGCATTTACCGAAATCTGCTAGCCTCGACGATCCGCGTCTAGCAACAGCGCTGTATACGGTTCATTCGCCACGCTATGTTAAGGCGGTCGAGCGGCTAGCAGCAGCGGGGGGTGGACACAGCGATCCCGATACAGTGGTGTCGCCGCGCAGTTACGAGGTGGCGCTATTGGCGGTGAATGCCTGGCTAGATGGGGTGGATCAGGTTTTAAAAACGGGACAACCTGCATTTGTCCTAGCACGACCGCCGGGCCATCACGCGCTAGCGCAGCGCAGCATGGGGTTCTGTCTGTTTTCCAATGCCGCCATTGCCGCCCACTATGCTCTGCAACAGCCGGAGATCGAGCGCGTCGCGATTCTAGACTGGGATGTGCACCACGGCAACGGCACTCAAGCTCTGGTAGAAACCCATGCGGCTATCGCCTATTGCTCGTTGCACGAATACCCCCACTATCCCGGTACCGGCAGTGCCGACGAACGCGGCCTGTACGGCAATGTCCTGAATATCCCCATGGCAGCCGGCAGCACCCTGGAAGACTACCAGCCCCACTTTGAACGGCAAATCATGCCCTTCTTGCGCCGCTTTCAGCCGGATCTGCTAATCGTCAGTGCGGGCTACGACGCCACAAAAGCCGACCCGCTAGCTCACATCGCCTTACAGCCTCAGGACTATGGACTGTTCACTGACTACTGCCTGCAGCTGACTCGCCGCATCCTCTTTGGCTTAGAAGGTGGTTACGACTATACCGCTCTAGCTCAATCAGTTGTTTGCACAATTGAACGCTGCCTAAACGCTGCCGGACTGAACGTTGACGCGAGTCAAAATTGACGCTAGAACGGTAGACTGCTCCCCCTAGGCTTTAGACTAGAGGATGCCTCTTTTTTGCATATCGTCGATTAACAGTTATTGAAACACTCGTGCGTAAAGTCATCATCGCTGGCAACTGGAAAATGTACAAAACCCGAGCGGAAGCCCTGGAGATGCTCCAGATGTTTCTCGCCGATCTGGACAACGTGCCAGAGGATCGGGAAATTGTAATTTGTGCCCCTTACACTGTGCTAGAAACCCTGTCGAAAACTCTGCATGGCACTCGGGTGATGCTGGGTGCACAAAATGTGCATTGGGATGCGGAAGGAGCCTATACCGGAGAAATTTCTGCCCCGATGTTGGTAGAGTTGGGCGTCCGCTATGTGATTGTTGGGCACAGCGAGCGGCGGCAATACTTCGGTGAAAGCGATATGACTGTTAACCTGCGTCTACGAGCTGCCCAAAAGTACGGGCTGATTCCAATCCTGTGTGTCGGCGAATCGAAGCAGCAGCGCGATTCAGGAGAAACTGAGGAGTTGATCACCTCCCAACTCGAAGAAGATTTGCTGGGTATCGATCAGCAGAAGCTGGTGATTGCCTACGAACCCATTTGGGCGATTGGTACCGGCGAAACCTGCGATGCTAAAGAAGCAAATCGGATTATTGGGCTGATCCGCAGCCAGCTCACTAATCCTGATGTGTCTATTCTCTACGGGGGTTCAGTCAAGCCCAGCAACATCGACGAAATTATGGCGCAGCCCGAGATTGATGGGGCGTTGGTGGGAGGAGCTAGCCTTACCGCCTCTGATTTTCTGAGAATCGCCCAGTATCGCTAGTTTGCAGATAGCTTGCATAACTTGCAGTTCAGGTTGCTCATCAGAACGACTGCCTTTCTGCTCATTCGGGTGATTTTGTGCGGTTGTGTTTATGCGGTCATGACTTTGAGATTGTTTTTGAGATTGTTTGAGTAAGCGCCAACCCGAGAACAGCGTTAGCTGGCTGAGGCAAAATCGGCAGCGCTTCACGACTTCTCTTGCAAACTCGTTATCTTGAAATGGATTGAACCAATGGATTGGGCTGCTTCACAAAGCGGTCTAACCTGCGTTCGGTTCGACGTTGTTCTCTAAATTCTTTATGCTGCGAACCCTACCATCAAAATTCTTGAAGCTAATCACCATCAGCCTAATCGGCATAGCGCTGACGTTGACGATTGGGGCTTGCGAGCATCTCTCGCAATTTCTGCCCGTTGCTTCGCCCACAGCAACCCCCACAGAGCCAGCTACCGTTTCTCCTGCGGCAGGTTCGACCTTCGTGGAGTTGCCGGCACTACCCTACGCCTATAACGCTCTGGAGCCTTACATCGATGCGCAAACGATGGAGATTCACCATAGCAAGCATCATGCCGCTTATGTCAACAAGCTGAATGAGGTGATCCAGCAATACCCCGATTTGCAGACACAGACTGTCGTTTCGCTGCTGCAATCGCTAGAGAGCCTGCCGGAGGAAATCCGCTCTACCGTACGCAACAATGGCGGCGGGCACTTGAACCATAGTATGTTCTGGCAAATCATGGCACCCAATAGCGGCGGTACCCCCAGCGGCGAGCTAGCTACCGCTCTAGATCAAACCTTCGGCAGTTTCGATGCTTTCAAGCAGCAGTTTAACCAGGCGGGAGCGGGCCAGTTTGGCAGCGGCTGGGTGTGGCTAGCAATGAATCCCCAGGGGCAACTGCAAATTGTCACGACGTCTAATCAAGATAGCCCGATTCTGGAGAATCTCTACCCCATTCTGGGCAATGATGTTTGGGAACATGCTTACTATCTCCAGTATCAAAACCGTCGCCCCGAGTACCTCGACCGCTGGTGGAATGTCGTCAACTGGCCCGAGGTGGAGCGGCGATTTGCCCAAGCACAGGAGCTACAGCAGCAGCTAGCCTCCTAGGTTCAGCGCCGATTAGAACTAAAATATTGAAAATATATTGAGCTAAATTATTGAACTGGACTTACTCAGCGGCAGGAGCATCGCTGCTGGGTTCAGATGGTTCAGTGGGCAGCTCTGCTGGACTCGCCTCTGGAGCGGGACTAGCGGCTGCATCGGCCGGCGACGGGGTTGCGGTAGCCAACTGGTTAATTTGATCTTTGTACTGAGTTGGAGCCAAGGCAGCTGCCGAGGCAAACAGCGGTTGGGCTTCCTCGTTCTTGCCTTGCGTCTTTAGGACAATTGCCTTGCCCAGCACTGGACGAAAGTCTTGCTTGTTGCTGGCAATTGCCCGATCGAACTGGGTAATGGCCTCATCGTAGCGCCCTTGGCTGGCGAAGACTTCTCCGAGCAATAGCTGCACCGAGGTCACATCAATGCTACCCGGCTGCACCTGATTCGCTTCATCGGCGGTGTTGAGTGTGTCTTGCAGCAACCCAATGGCGGCTTCCGGTCGCTGCTCGGCAATCATGAGGTCGGTCAAGCCTTTGAGAGCGTTGAGATCGCCAGGGCGAGTCGCCAAAATACTGCGGTAAGCTTGAGCCGCACCTTCCCGATCACCAAGTCGCTGTTTCGTTTGGGCGAGCAGCACAGTATAGTCGGGCTGGTCAGGGTTAAGAGCTGCCAATCGCTCCAGAGGAGCTAGTACCGCCTCAATCTGTCCCTGCTGAATCCGCACCTCGACCAACCCCCGCAGAGCTGTCTGATTGTCTGGTTCGCGCTGCAGCACCAGCTCGTAGCCTCGCGCTTGGGCTTCCAGATCGGCCTGAGAAGGACTGGCGCTCGGAGAGGGCGACGGCGCTCCAGGACGTTGGTTTTGCTGCAACGCTCCCGTGAAGGGCACAATCACTGAGATGCCCACAAAGGCAAAGATTCCTACAGCCATGACGAGAATTGTGATCCAGCGATTGCGCTTGTCAAACACAGACCCTTCCCCAATTCAACAGAGTAATCTAGAGTAACTTGGTGCATGCCATTGCATCACCCATTGTGCTGCACGCATTTGCCCTTTGCCATCCCCTGCGAGCGAATTCGCGTTGGCAGCGTACGGGTAAGCACGGTCATTTTACTCACAAATGACGAAAATGGATCAGATGCGATTCGGCCAGCCAATGCGGGCAACCTAAGAGCGGGCAACCTAAAAGCAGTCTGTCCGGATCTCATCTCAGCCTTTAGTTTTATCTGCTAGTTTTATCTGCCACCATCCGGTGAAACCGAAGGCAAACAGAGTTCGATTGCTTGCTGAGCAGCCCCTTTCAGATTTCTTAACTCGTTTGGGCACAATTCTGAAGAGCGGAGAGAATTCTTTACAGAGATCCCTGATCGGAAGACAGGGAATTGTATAAACAAGAAGGGCAATAGAAATAGAATAGGCAGGAACTCATTCCCCTATCAGGAATCGGTAGCGGAGTGAATTTAGCCTGGATGCTAACCTAGTGGTTAATCAACACTAGAATTTAGTGTGCAGAGCTTAAATGTCTTGCTGTAGTGCATAGCGGTAAGCGGACCCGTTGCCGCTGTCAAGGAGGTTCTATGAGTCCCGCCCCAAATAAGTTTCCTCAGTCGCCTAAATCAGCTTCGTCTGCTAACCCCCAGCCTGAAGCTGAGGCTAATTCCGCCCCCGAACCTTCTTCTTCGGCAGAAACCATGACAGATCAACACTCAGATTCCATGCTTGCAACGTCTTCAACATCTTCGCCGGCTGCCGCAAACACCGCCACCCCAGAGACCCCTCCGGCGATTGAGCCTTCCCCTGAGGTCTCTGATCCGGTGGCTGACCCGGTGGCTGAACCCCCTACACCTACTGCGCCTGCTGAGGCTTCCTCCCCGGCAGCCATGGTGGCAAAGCGACCGGTTCGCCCCGAGCCTGCTCAGCCATCGGAAGCTGCTCCAACCCCAGCGTCCCATCAGTCTGCTCAGCCTGCCGATCCGGCTTCAGAGGCTCTGCCCAAGGCTACTGAGGCTACTACTGAAGGGGCTAGCTCCCCTGAGCCAGCGCCTGTATCCAATCGTTCGGCAAGCCCCACAGCCGATGGTGCTTCCGAGGCGGACAAACCTCCTTCAACCTCGATTCGGCAACAGCCCATTCCCCCCGCCAGCGAACCGATGCAATACCGGGCCATTGGCTTGGTGCGGGGCAAGTATGTGGCGTCGGCGGAACAGTTCACCCGAGGGTCGATCCACACCGATGACGGTGTCACTATCGATGCAGTCCTGCTTGGTCGCGTGATGAGCTTGGTGAAGAAGCACCTCGACTTGGAACAGTCGCATTTATGGGTCGTTTACCCCCGCACTCGTGAGAAAGAACTAGACTTGCACGTGCAAATTGTGGGCGTTTGGGAGCCAGAGAAGCTGAATCGCCTACCCTCAGCCGAGCCAACTGTAGAGACCGAGACAGACCGCGCAAAATCAGAAACCAGCGAAGCAGCAGAGGAGGCAGTAGAAACTGCCGAAGAGGCGACTGGGGAGTCTGTAACGACCTCTACCCCTGGAGACGCTGCTGAGCCAGCCGCAGAATCCACCGAGACCGATGAGGCCGCCGACAGTCCGGCAATCAGCGACTCGGCTAACCTGGCCGCCGTTGCTTCCTCCGCAGAGTTGGACGATCGCTACTTCTCGGTGCGTGGAGAAGTCGTTTTTCAATCCCCCGAAGACCAGCGCCTGCTGGTCAAAATTCGCCGCACTCCCCGTCAAGGCACTGACCAAACCAAAGCCTTTAAGGTGGCGTTGAAAGGCACGTTAGAAGGGAAGGCCCTAGGCTATTTCTGGGATCTACAGGTGCAGCGCGAAGCCAACGAGCTGATTGTTAAAGAAGCCACCCAAATTGGCATGGTGCCCCCCCAAAAGCGCGGCGGCAAGAAACCGTCTCGCCGAGGCGGACCTCCACGGCGCGGAGGCAGTGGACCCCGCAAGCCTTGGCGGAACAATCGAGACGGGGCACCCACTCCTCGGGTGGACCGCAATCGGGACCGCTCGCCGCAATCGTCGGCTCCTCGGCAACCGGCTGCCAAACCCATCAAGCGGCGAAAAACCGAGCCAGAGCAATAGCTGTTCGGATCGCTGCTTGGTTTAGGTAGAGTATTTGCCGAACTCGCCAGATATTCCTAAATCAATCCCCGCAAAGCAACCGTGGAGTGGCTGAATTACTGCTCCACGCTTGTTGTTTCATACCTGTTGGGCAGTGTTTGTGCAGTGTTATGCCGTTTAGCCGGTGGAATCGGTTGGATGGCACCTACCTATCTACCCGAGACACTGCACCTTCCGGAAAACAGACGTTGGTGCCGCCAAGCCCACAGTAGCCGCCCGGATTCTTGGCTAGATACTGCTGATGGTAATCCTCGGCGTAGTAGAAAGGAGGAGCATCCAGAATTTCGGTGGTGATTTTGCCGTAGCCTGCCTGAGTTAGAGCCTGTTGGTAAGCATCGCGAGAAGCTTCGGCTGCCTGCCGTTGCGCTTCGGAATAGACATAGATGCCCGACCGATACTGGGTACCGACATCGTTACCTTGACGCATTCCTTGAGTGGGGTCATGGCTCTCCCAAAAGATCTTCAGTAGAGTTTCGTAGCTGATCACGGTCGGATCATAAACTACCCGTACGACTTCGTTGTGCCCCGTCATACCGCTGCACACTTCGCGGTAGGTCGGATTCGGAGTGATACCTGCTGCATAGCCCACAGCCGTCGAGAACACACCCTCTTGCTGCCAAAATTTGCGTTCTGCTCCCCAGAAACAGCCCAAACCAAACATCGCTAACTCCATCCCGTCCGGAAAGGGTGGCTTTAACGGATTACCATTCACAAAGTGGCGCTCGGGTACCGGCATTTCTTCCGCACGACCGGGCAGCGCTTCTTCCGGCGTCGGCAGGCTCATTTTTTTACCAAATCCGAATAACACCATAGGTCTCATTCTTTGTTACTTTTCTTAACTCCTATTGTATCGCCTTGGACCCACGTGTGAAGGTTAAGCTTGACTGAGAATGTTGCTTTTAAGAGAAACTACGGAGATCATTCCTATGGGAACCGTACTTTAAACAACAAAAGAACAGCCTCAGATAAATTCTTCTATAAAAGTAAATTTCTAATTTGCGGAGGAAGCCAGAAGTGGATACTCTAACGACTTTTTTCTGACTTTTTTCTGACCTTCCTCGGGCTTTGTACCCCGGAAAGGTTAAGCACATCAATGTAGATTAGTTCAACCGATGGCTTTAATCAGAAATTGTAAAGTCTAAGGGTATTGAAACCTTCAATTGTTGTTCTCTGTTTGATTAGGATTCTCCAATATGCTGGACCGAAAACTATTTGTGTTGTTTTTTGCCTTAAGTCTTTTCGCCGTTCTAGTACCTCAGTTGCTACTAACATTCCCTGCCCAAGCAGCCTGTGAACTCGAGGGTAGACAGTACGAAACGGGTGAAACTGCAGGTCCCTACGTCTGTATGCCCGATGGTACATGGCAACAGCAATAGTGCTTGATGAATGATTCGCTTTTGCATGAGTTGATCACCTTTTGAAGATGAATCAGTAGATTTAGTAGCTACTATCCCAAATGTTGTGTGTTTCCAAGGAAAGTCCCCATGTCATCCTCTATCCATGTCGATTCTCAGTTTGAGAACGGTAACCATGCAATTTCAGAAGGCAATCAAAGCAAATTTGATGCCTTTCCTTATTGTGATCTGGCCTTAGCACCCTCTGAAAATCAGCCACAGGATCAATCCACTCGCTTTCCTAGATGGACAGGATTTGAGCAAAAAACTCTGTTCGACTGGCTAGGTGTGATTGCAGTACCTTTATTCATTGCCGCCTTAACCTTATTGGCAGCACACAATTCTGAACGAAATAGACAGCTTGAAGCCGAAATAGCTAAAGACAATCAGCTTCATGCGGCTATGACAAGCTATTTGGCTCAAATGAATGATTTACTGATTAAAAATGATCTACGCGAGTCTAAACAAGGTGATGAAGTGCGATCAGTTGCTCGCGCAATAACGTTAAATACTTTACGACAGATGAATGGTGAACGCAAGGGAGAACTTATTAAGTTTTTGTATGAATCTGACTTAATTGGGGGACAATGCCAAGTTGATGACAAGACCAAGCAGGCAAAAAGCTGTGAACCTCCCATTTTTGAACTTGCAGGTGCAAAGTTGGAAAATGCCATTTTTGAGGGTTCAATTATTTTAACAGGAGTTGATCTTGCTGGTGTTAGATTAGTTGCTGCGCAATTACCAGGAATTGATTTATCTCGTGCAGATATAAAGAAAGCCAATTTAACTGGTACAAATTTGACTGGAGCATTCCTACGAGATGCTGAAATGGAGAACGCTATTCTAAGAGACGCTAACTTGTCGGAGGCTCTGCTGACAAGAGCAAACTTAAAAGGTGCTATTCTGCAAGGGGCTGATTTGAGAGGTGCTGATCTCAGTGAGGCGAAGCTTCAAGGAGCCAATCTCAAGGGAGCTATATACGATAGCAAAACCATTTTCCCAAGAGACAACCCTAATCCAACCGGCTTCGATCCTGAGAATTTTGGCATGGTGAGGCAGTCAGTCTCGGCGCGAAAGTGAAATTGTAGAATTGGTGAAAGCTTTAGCAATAAATAGCAATAAATAGATTTGAGATAGGGGGTGTCTTGTGGCACGCCCTTGCTGGGTAGCGGATTTATTAGCCGCTTTGCTTTGCAGTCGATTTGAAGAGCGAGATCTATAAGAGGCTCTCGCAAGAGAGTTGTCGTGGAGTCAGTGCAAGAAGATTTGGGCTGCTCAAAATCGCTTCAAGTTAAGGCTGTCTGTAGTCTTCAATACTCAAAGTGGAATTGAACCCTGTAAATAAGCGCAAACTTCTTCTACCCAAAGAGAGATTTTAATGGGGTTACAGGTTTAGCGCAGTTCCGTCTGTAGGTCGATTTGAATGAAGAGTTCTGCACTGTATAAAAGAAGAGTCTTGAAAACTCTAAAGTTAGAAAAGACCTCCAACCCGGTTTGTTTCTTACTTGGAGTAAGGGCGTTTCCAGCCATTAATGGCTCTGGAGTTTAGCTTAGTTCACTATCGCATGATTCTGATAGTTTTGGAGGAATTTGTATGAATTTTGGTCGCCTTTTTTCTAGTACTTTGCGCTCGCTGCGAGTGCTGATGATTGCTTTTGCTTGTGCATTAGTTTTGTTTGTAAACGCTACACCAGCGCTAGCGATTGGCAGCACACAAAGCAATCCTGCTGAAGGCGAAACCCGACTAGATGAGATCTTCGAAAAATCTGAGGATATGCTGAAGAGCGACAATGCGCTTGATGCTGATAAAGTTCGCCAGCAAGCCAATCAAGGCATTAATGAAATTCAGGGCAGCGCCGATGTCCAGCAAATGAATCGCCCTAGCAACTCTCGCCAAGCAACCTCTGCAGCTGAAGAAGTGCAGCAAGCTGTAGGCAAAGCAATGGACAAGGTCCGGGGCAAGAATTGATCTCAGAGATTGAATCTAAAGCGTTAATTTAGAGCGCTCAATGCATACAAGTGTGTGAGAGGATATCTTTCACCTGAAGTCAGAGAGGGGTAGGGAAATACCCCTCTTTTGCTGTTTCGAGACACCCATTGCCGCTGGGTCTGCTCACCACCGACCGAGTCGAGACGGCAAACGCTAAAATGCAAAAGCCAATGAACATCAATTTCATGAATTGATTCAATACATTCATTGAGGAAATTGGGATTGACGCACATTCAACCATCTGCCGACCCCACTCGACTACCCCCGGCCCATCCCCTCGTGCGGCTGCTGCGTTACGGCAAACGCTATCGTCAGCAGATTTGGCAAGCCACGCTCTGTTCGGTGTTGAACAAGTTTTTTGATTTAGCGCCGCCGGTGCTGATTGGGGTTGCGGTGGATGTTGTCGTTCAACAGCAGAATTCGCTGATTGCTCGCTTTGGCATATCCGATATCCGTCAACAATTTTTACTGTTGGCTATACTGACATTCATCATTTGGGGTCTAGAATCTCTGTTCGAGTATGCCTATGCGCGGCTATGGCGCAATCTTGCTCAGTCTATTCAACATGATTTACGCCTCGATGCCTACCAGCATGTGCAAAATCTAGAGATGGAGTACTTCGAGGCTCGCGGCACTGGCGGCTTAATGGCAATTCTCAATGACGATATCAACCAGTTAGAACGCTTCCTCGACTTTGGTGCCAACGAAGTGCTACAGGTGCTGACGACCGTTGTGCTGATTGGCGGCGGCTTCTTTCTACTGGCTCCTAGCGTGGCTTGGATGGCGATGCTGCCGATTCCCTTCATTCTCTGGGGATCTATTGCCTTTCAAACGTTACTGGCACCGCGCTATGCCGACGTTCGTGAGCGGGTGAGTCTGCTTAGCGACCGCCTATCGAACAATTTGGGTGGCATTGTCACCATCAAAAGCTTTGTCACTGAAGACTACGAGCTAGAGCGGCTGCGCCTTGAAAGTGAAGCCTATCGGCAAAGCAACCGTCGGGCGATTACCCTAAGTGCCGCCTTCACACCGCTGATCCGGATTGTGATTTTGCTGGGTTTCACGGCGCTGCTGGTCTATGGCGGTCTAGAGGCGGCGAATGGAACGATGGCGGTTGGAACCTACAGTACCCTGGTGTTTATGATCCAGCGCTTGCTCTGGCCGCTGACCCGCCTCGGCGAAACCCTGGATCAATACCAGCGGGCAATGGCCTCCACGAATCGCGTCATGAATTTGCTGGACACGCCGATTGCCATTCATTCGGGAAGGCTGTCGCTTGCCGATCTTGCGTTGCCGCCTTGCCAAAATGGCAGCGACCGATCGATGACAAACTCGCCCAGCGGCATTCAGGGGGACATCTGGCTCAAGAACGTCACCTTTGCCTACCGAGATCGGTTGCCTGCAATTCGCAATCTGACGCTGCACATTCCTGCTGGCAAAACCATTGCCATAGTCGGCTCTACCGGATCCGGCAAAAGCACGCTGGTGAAACTGCTGCTGCGGCTCTACGAAATTCAGTCCGGTACAATTCTGCTGGACGGCATAGATATTCGGGACTTGCAGTTAGCCGAACTGCGCCGCGCTATCGGCTGGGTGAGCCAGGATGTGTTTCTGTTCCACGGTTCGGTGCTGGAAAACGTGATCTACGGCAGCCCCAGCGCCACCTTGACTGAGGCGATCACCGCTGCCAAAATTGCCGAGGCCCACGAGTTTATCGAGCAATTGCCCCAAGGCTACGACACGATTGTGGGTGAGCGAGGCCAAAAACTCTCCGGCGGTCAGCGGCAGCGATTAGCCATTGCCCGCGCCATCCTCAAAGATCCGCCAATTCTGATTCTCGATGAAGCCACCTCTGCCGTGGACAACGAAACCGAAGCCGCCATCCAGCGCTCTCTGGAACGAATCACCCAAAATCGCACTACAATTGCCATCGCCCACCGGCTGTCCACGATCCGCAATGCCGACTGTACTTATGTTATGGAGCAAGGAGAACTGGTAGAGTCTGGAACCCACGAGACGCTGCTCGCTCAAGGCGGCATCTACGCCAACCTCTGGCAAGTGCAGATGGGCAATCGTCCGGTCTTATAAGGCGGCTCTTGAAATAAAACCTGAAATAAAACTAGATGGCTCTTGAGATAAAACTCTTGGTATCCAGCCCGGTCGCTGCAGTCTGTCCCGCTCAGCGGAACTAGGTCGAGACCCTACAATTGGTTGCTATAGGGTCTGTTATTTTAATCTGTTGAGTCATTATGCCGTTTATTTCCATTCGCGGGGTGGATCACTACTACGAGTGGATCACTACCTCTTCAGACTATTCTGATACCGGCGTTCCGCGTTCTGAAAAACCTGTTTTGGTGTTTGTGCATGGCTGGGCAGGTTCCACCCGCTACTGGCAAAGTACAGCATTAGCATTGGCTGACCAGTTCGAGTGCTTGCTGTATGATCTGCGCGGTTTCGGGCGCTCCCGGCTACCTCGACCCCTGCCACCGTCGGTAGCGGCATTGGGGTATGAGCTAGAGAGCTATGCCGATGATCTGGCGCTGCTGCTGCACGCGCTGAAGTTGCAGTCGGTATACCTCAATGCCCACTCGACCGGGGCTTCGATTGCGGCACTGTTTCTGAATCGCTATCCCGATTTAGTGCAGCGGGCAATTCTCACCTGCAACGGCGTTTTTGAGTACGACGAACGGGCCTTCAAGGCGTTTCATCGGTTTGGTGGCTATGTGGTGGCGTTTCGCCCTAACTGGCTGTTGCGCATTCCCGAAGTTGAGCGGATGTTTATGGCGCGATTTTTGCGGCGTCCGATTCCCCGAGCTGCCAAGCGAGCCTTTCTGGAAGATTTCCTAAACGCCGATTATGAGGCTGCCTTGGGCACGGTGTACACGGCCGTTAGTCAGAAAGCAGCGTTGGAAATGCCAAAGGAATTTGCGCAACTCAAGGTGCCGACGCTGCTGGTGTCAGGCGAGTATGACCAGATTATTCCGGTAGACTTGGGGCGACAGGCGGCCGCCCTCAACCCTCAGATTCAGCACATTATCATTCCCAATACGGGACATTTCCCTATGCTGGAAGACGCACCCACCTATCTGGCGCAGGTCAATCAGTTTTTGCAGTCGTGAAGCTGCTATTCCAAGCCAAGTTCCCGCTTCAGTAGGCTGATGGATTTGGCACCAATGTAGTTTTGGCAGCAGAAAAGCTGGGGCGGGCGAATCAAGTCGTCTCGGGCTTCGGCGACGGCTGCTTTCACCGCAGCGCAACTCACCTGATCGAAGCTAAAAATGGTTTGGGCGCTGTGAACAATAGCCTTGAGGCGGTAGGTGTCCTTGGGTTGAGCCGTCATCACCAGCAGATCGTCGCCCCGCAGACTATGGACGATCACCTCAGAAGCCCGCAGAATGCCCGAGCTGAGGCTGACCAAGCCGAGACAGGTTTCTTGAGGCAGGCTAAACAGCTTCTGGATTTCCTGGGCGTAGTCGTAGATATCCACCGGGATCACCCGCACCGATTTGGGAGACGCAATGGCCTCGGCATCGCCAATGAAATAGCGGCTCGTGACTACCGTTCCCGAGCGCGTTTGATCGAGCACGTCCCCGAGTTCCTCCATCGGCACTAGCTGTACCGGAATTTTTAGGGCTTGCTCTAGCTCCTGCACCATCAGTTCGCCGGCACCAATGTCTTGTCGAGGAGCCGTCACCAGCACGCGGGCACTGCAGCGCAGCCGCCAGTCAATTTCCGACAAAAACAGCTCCCGAGCTTGGGTAAGCGAGCAGCCCTGACTCAACAGCTCATCGAGGCTTTTCTGCACCAGTCGGTGAGCCTGCGGATACTGCTCTACAAGTGGCGACCGTACCCGAGCGTTGCCGCCTTCATCGCCTTGGGCTCGCACATAGATGCCAGAACCGGCCTGAGCGTCAACGATGCCGTCATCTTCAAGTTTGCGGTAGACCTTGCTGATTGTGTTGCGGTGCAGCCCGGTTTCCATGGCGAGCTGGCGCGTGCTGGGTAAGCGGTGACCGGGAGGAAATTGCCGTGACGCAATGGCAAACCGGATCTGGTTATATAGCTGCTCTGATGCTGGAATTTCACTATCCGGCTGAATATGAAACCGAACCATGTCGAGCCTCCGAAATGCTCCGTAGAGCGTTCAACTGCAAGATTGGAATCTTTATTAGGCGTTATTAAGCGTTTGATTTCGCTTGCTGCGGTCAATTATCTCTTTAATTCTAGAAATCCGGAATGCAGCTGTTTGCAGATTGCTTATTTGAGGGTTTTTAAGACTTCTTAAGAGACTGCATAGGACATTTTTAGGACAATAGAGTCAACGAGGATGAACCGGCATGAAGCCAAGCACTGAGCAATGATCTAGATCTACAGCGATCTACAGCTTGCATGAAGCGTTTTCCTAGCGGAAGGATCCATCGGTGACCAACTCAGCAGACGAATTTTGGTGATGGTCCACTGGCCCACTTCACTGCCTGCCAAATGAGCTAAATGGCACCCAAAGTTCTAATTGCTGAGACCCAATGATGTCCACAGGCATAATAGCCGAAACTGTTGGGAAACCGCTGAGAAACCGCTGAGATATCAACTCTTTGCTCTCCCAAAAATTCAGAAAAGTCGTGTGTATACTCAGCCTTGACTGGCGACTAAGATTTGAAAGTAGTGTTCTGAATGTCTCCCCCCTGACTTCTATGACTACTCCTATGACTGCTTCTAGGGTGCCCATTCGCCCGGATTGGGTGAAGGTTGCCAATGGCGATCTGCAGATTGATGCCTACCTAGTTGTGCCCGAGTCCGCTGAACCGGTACCGGCGATCATTGTGATTCAAGAAATTTTCGGCGTGAATGCTCATATCCGAGATGTCACCGAACGGATTGCTCGCCTGGGCTATGTGGCGATTGCGCCGGCGATCTATCAGCGAGTCGCTCCTGGCTTTGAGACCGGCTATACTCCTGCTGATGTTCAGCTTGGTCGCCAATACAAAGAGCAAACCAAGACGACGGAACTGCTGAGCGATATTCGAGCCACGGCTGCCTATCTCAATGCCCTGCCGCAGGTGAAAACGGGTGCACTCGGCTGCATTGGGTTCTGCTTCGGTGGGCTGGTAACTTATCTAGCGGCAACGCTGCCGGAGATCAAAGTCGCGGCGTCGTTCTATGGAGCCGGCATTCCGGTCTGGAGTCCTGGAGGCGGTCCGCCTGCCCTCGCCTACACGCCGGAGATTAAGGCAACGCTGTATGCCTTTTTTGGCATGGACGATGCCAGCATTCCTCCTGAGCATGTAGACCAGATCGCCGCCGAGCTACAGCGCCACCAGATTCGCCATCGCATCTTTCGCTATCCGGGGGCGGATCACGGCTTTTTCTGCGATCAGCGCGCCAGCTATAATCCCGAGGCTGCTGCTGATGCTTGGCAGCAAGTACAGGAGTTGTTCAGGACGCTTTGATCGCCTTGTTTAATGGCCTTACATGAGAGAACGAATGTCTCTCTTCCTCGTCCTGCCTCTAGAACAGAGCATCAGTCTCTTTCAATACTAACTATCTACAATCTGCGAAGCTTCAGCTTTTGTTAAGCCGATCCCCGATTTGCGCTTGGTATAATTCTGGCGTCTTAGCGATGGAAGCAATCTCCTATGGCCACGGCATCAGTTCTGCAATTTATGCAAAAAACAGCTGAAGATGAAGCATTGCGCCAGCAGCTCGAGGAATTGCTGGGGGTAGGCGATGGCAACATCAGCAGTGAAGCCGATCTCGATCCGGCAGAGACGGAAGCCCTCAAGGGGGAGCGCGCCCCGGTTGTAGCTGAATTTGCCGCTCGCAATGGCTATTCGTTCTCGGCTACTGAACTGATTACCGTTGTAGATGCGTTTCAGAAGCATCAGACGGGCGCAATGTCCGATGCTGAGTTTGCCCAAATCATCGGTCTTTCTACGGCCGACATGAAAACGCTGGAATCGGGCGACAAAAACCCGCTCAAACGACTCAGCCGCTACCTCAGCAAAACCTATTTGGGATATTGAAGTTGGAATGGTGATGATTGAACAAGATTGAGCGAGTGGAAAGCGCACACTGACTCCTCAGGCGATTCTGCAGCGGCAGACTGACGCTAGACTGACGCTTTTGCACCACCTTCCACCAAAGCCGGTGATGGGTGCTCAAACCGTTGCTCAGTCAAGATATCATAGAAAATCACGGTTGCTCCTCGCGGTAGGGGTAAATCTGGCTTTCGAGCGTTTGCTGCTTCGGTTCGTGATGGCGTTGTCTGCCTCTGCAAGTCTTGTCAATCTTTACTCTATCCATGAAACATACCCTTTCCGTTTTAGTCGAAGATGAAGCGGGAGTCTTGACCCGCATTGCTGGGCTGTTTGCTCGTCGAGGATTTAATATCGAAAGTCTGGCGGTGGGTCCGGCTGAACAGGTCGGCATTTCTCGGATCACGATGGTGGTGCCCGGCGATGATCGAGCGATTGAGCAGGTAACAAAACAGCTCTACAAGCTAATCAATGTTCTCAAGGTGCAAGATATAACGGAAGTGCCCTGTGTGGAACGCGAGCTGATGCTACTCAAGGTGAATGCCACCAGCTCGAACCGTTCTGAGATTATTGAGCTAGCGCAGATCTTCCGGGCGCGGGTAGTGGATGTGGCGGAAGACTCACTAACGCTAGAAGTGGTAGGCGATCCAGGCAAGATGGTGGCCATCGTACAGGTACTGAATCGCTTCGGGATTCGAGAAATTGCTCGCACCGGCAAGATTGCCCTGATACGGGAGTCGGGAGTGAATACCGAGTATCTCAAGTCGCTAGAAGCCAGGGTGTAGTTGAGCTAGTCGAGCTGATTTTCCAGCACGGCAGCAATAGCCTTCTTAGCGGAGGTACGAAATTCCTGAACGTTCACCCGCCGCAGCAGCGCAAAGGCCAGCAGCATGCCCATCGCTTCGCAGAGAAACACCAGACTGAAGGCCCAGAAAGGCTGCTGAAAGAGCTGTCGCCCCAGATCGAGCAGAGCACCTCCTGCTACGGTTGCTGACGCTTGAGCTAGGGCTTGCGCTAAGCCCCATGCACCCACAAACGTACCGGCCGTTTCGGCGGCGGTGAGATCCAGCATCAGGCTAACAGCGCTATTGGTGAGCACGCCTGAAGACACACCAAACAGCAGCACAGCCAGCTTCAGCAGCCCTTGGTTCTGCGTGAATCCAGACAACACCACCAGTAGGAAGCAAGCCGCCGTTAGCAGACAGCCCAGCTTGGCGGTACGCTGCTTGCCGAATCGCGGCACAATCAAAAATCCGGTGATGGCGATGCCGCCCAGAATGCCGTAGCCCCAATATTTGTTGATGCCGGCACTTTCGGCGAGCGTCATGCCAAACACTTCGCGGGCAAACGGCTCTAGCACCGGCTGCTGCAAAAACAGACTGATCGTCATCACCAGCAGAAAGCTAAAGAAAATCGCCGTTTGGCGACTTGCCGTCAGCACCCGCAGAGCGCGACCAAGGGTGATCTGGTCTTCCCGTTCTACTGCCACTGAGCGCAAGGCATAGCGCGAATATTTCTTCTCAATGCCAAGGGTGGCTAGGATGCAAAGTCCCAGGACTGCTAGCGGAAACACCAGAAACAGCCGGTTGACGATGGGTTGTAAGGTTTCGGGCGTTGTCCCCAGCAGCATCCGCTGCCCAACAATCGCACCGACCACAATCCCAACCATCAGCATCGCCCAGACAATACCCACTAGCTTCGAGCGATTGTCTTCATCGGAGACATCCACCAGCAGCGCCGTAAATGGAGTGGAGCTAGCGCTGATGCACAGTCCGTAGAGAGCAAACATTAGTGCCAGTAGCCCCGTCCAGAGGGTGCTTTGCATAGACCAACCACCAACGACGCTGGTCCCGAGCTGCCACACGACCTGCACCGCCAGAAACAAACAGATCGCCTGTAACACCATGCCGGTCCAAATGTAGCCCGTGCGGTGATAGCCGCGAATCGGCTTGGCATCGGACATTTGCCCCAACCAAATGCGAGCAGGAGCCACAAACTGATACATAGCAATCGTGCCTGCCGCGATCGTACCGGGAATTCTCAGCTCTGAGATCATCACCTGGTTCAGCACACCCAGCGTTAGCAGCGACAGCACCCCTAAGCCCATCTGAAACAGGCCCAGCCGGAACATGGTAAACAGAGTAATCCTGGGTAAGGGAGCGGCTACCGACGCAGCGGTTAACCCTTCCGGCGATTCGGGAAAATTGTCTATGGTCATAGCAGGGAAGTGTCAATGAGGAGGGCAAAAGCAGTCAAATTTAGGGTCGATCAAAATCAAATCAATTAAAACAATCGAAACCAGAAGCAAAGCAAGATTGTCGCCGTGAAGAATTCAGAGGAGCGGCTGTTCGTTCATACATGCAGCTTTGATATACAGCTTTGAGGCAGCCTGGCTTTAAACTGCTCTACCAACACCGCTCTACAAACCAATCTACTGGCTCAGAGGCATGTCTAATTACCTGTCTAATTAATTTTGCACCGCGCCATCTGGCATCAAGGCGCCCGTAAGCACTGCCCCATCTAGCTTAGCTCCGTCGAGATTCGCGGCGCTGAGGTCGGCATCGGTGAGATTCGCGCCAGTGAGATCCGCTCCCGTCAGGTTAGCCCCCCGCAGATAAGCCCGCTGCAAGTTGGCTCGCTGCAAATTGGCATTGCTGAGATCGGCTCGTCCTAGTCCTGCACCGTCGAGTTTGGCATTGCTGAGATCGGCGTTGCTCAGCACTGCGCCATCGAGCAGCCCGCCGCTGAGGTTGGCTTGGGATAATTTAGCGTCGCTCAAATTAGCGCCATTGAGCTGTGCTTTCTCGAGATCGGCAGCGGTGAGATCTACGCCCTGCAGCTCACAGTTCGAGCATCTTTTTTCTTGCAACAACTGCTCCTGGGGGTCGGGCTGGGCACAGCTCGGCAGTAGGGTCAGCAGCACACTCAAGGGAACGAAAAATAGGCGTTTCATCACGATTTTTCAACGAGGTAAACTACAGCAAGAAATGGCGTCACAGTTGCCGACTGCGGCTGATTTGGGTGCTGAGCAAAATCACCGGCAGAATGCCGACAGCGACAATTGCTAGGGCCGGAGCAGCCGCTTCTGCCAAGCGCTCATCGGAGGCCAGGCGGTACACCTCAACGGCCAAGGTATCAAAATTAAAGGGACGTACAATCAGCGTTGCCGGCAGCTCCTTCATCACATCCACAAAGACGAGGATCACCGCCGTTAGCAGTCCACCGGTCATTAGCGGCGCATGTACCCGCAGCAGGGTTTGGGTAGCCCCATGACCTAGGGATCGGGCTGCATCATCCAGACTCGGCTTGATCCGCACCAAATTTGACTCTACGGTATTAAATGCCACCGCCAGGAACCGCACTAGATAGGCAAAGACGAGAGCAGCAATCGTACCGCTGAGCAGCAGCCCAGTCGAGATGCCGAAGGTCGAGCGCATCCAGGTATCGATGGTATTGTCGAACTGCCCCAGGGGAATCAGGACGCCGACGGCAATCACCGATCCCGGAATCGCGTAGCCGGTCGCAGCAACTCGCACTGCCAAATTCATCAGCGGATTGGGCACCAAGCGCAGCCCGTAAGCCATGATCAGTGCCAGTCCCATAGCAATGGCGGCCGTGAGGAGCGATAGCAACAGGCTGTTGCTGGCCAACTGCCAAAAGCGGCTGCCAAACCGCTCGGTGACGTTCGCCAGCGCCATGTGCAGCAGCCTCAGGGCAGGCACAGCAAACCCGAGCAGCACCGGCAACCCGCAGGCTAAAGTGGCTAATCCGGCTCGCCAGCCCCGCAACCGGTAAGGCGATGCCGCCTGATAGCGACTCGTGCTCTGGTAATAGCGACTGCGCCGCCGCGACCATTGCTCCAGCAGTAGCGCAATCAACACAAACAGCATCAGTAGTGCCGAGAGCTGCGAGGCGGCAACTCGTTCGCCCATGTTGAACCACGTGCGGTAAATGCCGACCGTGAAGGTATCGACTGCGAAATACTGCACCGTACCGTAGTCGTTGAGGGTTTCCATCAGCACCAGCGCCAGCCCCGCCACAATCGCCGGACGAGCCAGCGGCAGCGCCACTCGCCAGAAGCTGCGCCACGGACCGCATCCCAACGACCGGCTCGCTTCCAGCGTACACACCGACTGCTCCCGGAAGGCTACCCGCGCTAGCAGATAGACATAGGGATAGAGCACCAGACTCAGCATAGCCACGGCTCCTGGCAGTGAGCGAATCGCCGGAAACCAGTAGTCATTGACGCTGGTCCAGCCGAAGAGGCTACGCAGACCAGTTTGCACCGGGCCGTAGAACTCCAGCAGCTCGGTATACACATACGCCAACAAGTAGGCCGGCACCGCCAACGGCAGCAGCAGCGCCCATTGCCAGATCCAGCTGCCCGGAAACTGGGCCATGCTCACTAACCAAGCGGTGCTAACGCCAATCACGGTGGTACCCAGACTCACGCCCAGCATGAGCAGCAGTGAGTTGCTGATGTAGCGCGGCAGAACCGTCGTTGCCAGGTGCTGCCAGACATCGCCGGTATCGCGAAAGACACTGCTTAGCACCACCAGCATGGGCAGGGCAATCAGTAGAGCAATGATGATCACAACACCTGTCCAGCCGCTAGCCAGCCGCCGAGCGGATAGCCCTGCCGCGGTAGGGGCAGCAGGTGCATGGGATGGGGAAACAGAGGACAAAGCTACTCAGACTCCAAGGAAAAGACTATGCTAATGAGAATTAGTTGCAGTGGCTCTTTAAACTATAAAGTTTAGGTAGCCCAATTGAGCTGACGATGGTCCAGCTTGCGCTCAACTTTTCCGCTCAGTTTACCGCCTTCTTGCCCATGCTCCAGAGTCCGCTTTCGATGCCGGCTTTAAAGACCGCTCCCATACTCCAACTCGATCAGGTGAGCCGTCGATTTGCGCCTACTGCCCCTCCAGCGGTTGCTTCGGTGAGCCTCACAGTGCAGCAGGGCGACTTGCTCAGTCTGTTGGGGCCTTCCGGCTGCGGTAAGACGACCCTCCTGCGGCTAATTGCCGGATTTGAGGTTCCAGAGAGCGGCAGCATCATGATCGCCGAGCAGCCGGTTGCCGGCAGCGAGGTTTGGCTGCCCCCAGAAAAGCGCGGCGTGGGTATGGTCTTTCAAGACTATGCCCTGTTTCCTCACCTAACGATCAGCCAGAATGTTGCCTTTGGTTTGAGCCAAAAACCGAGCGCTGCGGTCAAGCAGCGGATTCAGGAAGTGCTGGCCCTCGTTCGGCTAGACGGCATGGCGCATCGCTATCCCCATCAGCTCTCGGGTGGGCAGCAGCAGCGGGTGGCTTTGGCACGGGCGTTGGCACCCCATCCGTTTCTAGTGCTGCTCGATGAACCCCTGAGCAATCTTGATGTGCAGGTGCGGCTACAGCTACGGCAAGAGCTGCGCGATATCCTGAAGGCCGCGGGCACCTCGGCTGTATTTGTCACCCACGACCAAGAAGAGGCGCTGTCGATTGCTGACCAAGTTGCGGTGATGCGGCAAGGGCATCTTGAGCAGATCGGTACTCCTGAGGAGCTTTACCGGCAGCCTAGGTCGCGCTTTGTGGCCGAGTTCGTCACCCAAGCGAACTTTTTGCCGGCTCGCTACAGCGGTTCGGGCTGGGAAACTGAATTGGGCGTTGTGCCGGCAGCGCAGATTGTGGCAGGCAATGCTGAACAGCCCGATTTGCCGGAGCGGGTTGATCTGATGCTTCGCCAAGAAGATCTGCTGCTGCACCCCGATCCCGATGGACTGCTGATCGTGCGCGACCGACAGTTTCTGGGGCGGGAATATCGCTATGGTGTGCAGACTCCTAACGGTCTGAACCTCGTAGCGCGGACGTCCTGCGACCTGTGGCTGCCGGTAGGAGCGGCGGTGCAGGTTACCATTGCCCCTAGCGCTACTCTGCGAGCCTTTGCACCCCAACCCGACTCGGCAGCACCCGACTAGCGTAACCTTAGCTGGGTAACTGCGACCAGAGCACCACAATGGTGCCGCTGCCATCTTGGGTGGGGACGAGGTTGAGATAGCCGGTATACGCGCCACGGGTCACCTCATAGAGCCGCCCGCCACCGTAGCCGCCTGCCTCTGTCAGCATAAACTGGCTGGCTTGCAGCGCTGAATTGAGGACAGGATAGAACTGATCCGGCAGGGTATTCAGTACTAGACGGAGCTGTCCGCCGGTTTCGGGTCTAGGAGTCGTGCCGCTGAAGAAAGCCTCCGGCTGGAAAAACTGTGATATGTCCGCCGTGTTACCGGCTGCAAGGGTATCCAGGATGTTCACTAACTCCGCTCGCATCGTGTCATTGCCCTGCAGATCGGCTAGCTGAATCGGCGCTGGCGTCACAATATATACCGTGGTATTGATATCCGACGACAAAATATTCAGGTAGCGCCTCTTGCCATCTTTGGCAATTTCGTAAACTTTGCGTCCGGTTTCTTCTAAATCGGAGCGCTGCTTGACGGTGTAGCCCTGAGCGGTGAGCTGCTGCAGCAGGGTGTCCCCGGTGTCGCGAAATGGAACTCCTGTGATCTGGCGGCAGGTTCCTAGCCCAAAGCAGCCGGCTTCTGCGCCAGCCACCAGGGGCACATCGCCAAAGGGAATGGCAGGGGGCGGTACGGCAGGGGGTGCGGCAGGGGATGGACTAGCGACAGGTGTTGGAGAAGGCAACTCTGGGCTAGGAGTGGGCGAGGGTGCTGGTGGAGGCGGAGGAGATGCGGCAACCGGCGGTGGTTGGGGCTGCACTGCCTGGGGAGGTGGCACAGCCGGCGGTGAAGGGGGCGGCGAGGGCGGCGATGCAGCCGGAGAAGGCGGAACTGATGGGGAGGGCAGCGGCGACGGCGGAGTGGGCCGCACAGGCTCAGGAGTGCGTGTGACCTGCACCTCGTTCTCCAGGTTCTCTAGGGCAGAAGTGGTCGGATCAAAGTCATTCTCTCCTCCTGGCCAAGGCAAGAGGAATAGCAGAGCATGCAGCCCCAGCGAGATAAACAGCGCAGGTCGAATCAACCAACTCACCGGAATTGGAACCGCTTTCAAAAATGTGTTATGCACAGCCCTGTACTCAGAAGTAGAAGGTCATTGGCTAGTCAAATTCAGCGAGTCAAATTCAGACGTTAGCCCTACACCACAGTCGCTATCCGGTCTCACGCAACGCCGCCTCCTGCGCCACCATCGATTGAGCCAGTTAAGCTGACTTGCTCGATTTGGTTGACCTAAGTTAGCTCGCCGTAGCCAGTCCAGGTCGCTCAATCTAACCGCGCAGTCGTCGGCGGTTTGCTGCATTAACCGCTACAATCAACACGGATAGCCTTGATATCCTAGCAGCTCAATTGCGAACGATTCTTAACTGAGTCTAGAGCCTTTTGCAAGGGGATTGCGATCTTTGCACAAAGATTTTGGCTTTGATTTTGGCTTTTTAGGACGAGAGCACATAGGTGCAGTTCAGAACTCGCGGACAATCATTGGGGGACAAGCATCAGGCGGACTGCATTTTTGATGGTACCGGTTCTACATTTTTCGCAATTTTGAAAAATGCAATTCGCTGCTTCTTTTGAGGGTGATGAACCATCATCAAGCAATGAGAAAACTGGTTTGCGCCTGAAGCTGAAACCGTAGCGCAGCAGTACAAGGATATCAATGCTACGATTGCCACAGGAGAAGAAATAAGGACATCTAATTTACGTCAAGGATTCGCTTCATGTTGGAAGAAATTGACAAGTCGATATCGGTAGACAGTAGAGATATTCGACTCAAAGTAGGTTTACTTGCACCTCAAGCAGGAGGATCAGTATTAATTCAATCAGAAGACACGGCCGTATTGGTGACTGCAACGCGAGCAGCCGCCCGAGAAGGCATTGACTTCTTGCCGTTGTTGGTGGATTACGAAGAGAGACTGTATGCCGCCGGCCGCATTCCCGGTGGCTTTCTGCGTCGAGAGGGGCGACCGCCAGAACGAGCGACCCTGATTAGCCGCTTGATTGACCGCCCACTGCGTCCCCTGTTTCCGAACTGGCTGCGCGATGACATTCAAGTAGTCGCCACTACCCTATCGCTAGACGAGCGGGTTCCTCCCGATGTGCTGGCGGTGACTGGGGCTTCCATTGCCACGCTGCTGGCGAAAATTCCTTTCAATGGACCAATGGCGGCGGTGCGCGTGGGGCTGATTGGCGATGATTTCATCATTAACCCCACCTATCACGAAATCGAAGCGGGAGATTTGGACTTGGTCGTGGCTGGCTCACCGGACGGCGTGATCATGGTGGAGGCGGGTGCCAACCAGTTGCCTGAGCAAGATATCATCGAAGCCATCGATTTTGGCTATGAGGTCGTGCGCGATTTGATCCAGGCGCAGCGCGATCTGTTGGACGAGCTAGGCATCGAAATTGTCCGCGAACCCGAACCAGAAGTCGATCCCACCCTGGAAAACTTCATCAGCGAGCGAGTGCAGGAACCGGTGAAGCAGATTCTCACTCGCTTTGAGTTGACAAAACCCGAGCGCGATGAAGCGCTGGATGCTGTGAAAGAGCAGGTGGTCGCTGCCATCGAAGCATTGCCAGAAGAAGACCCGGTGCGGGTGGCGGCTAGCCTTGATGCCAAGGCGGTGGGCAACACCTACAAAGACATTACCAAAAAGCTGATGCGGAAGCAGATCCTCGAAGAAGGTGTGCGGGTGGATGGTCGCAAGCTGAACGAAGTGCGCCCAATTTCCTGCCGGACTAGTCTGCTGCCGAAGCGAGTTCACGGAAGTGCTCTGTTTCAGCGCGGCTTGACTCAGGTGATGTCGATTGTGACGCTGGGCACGCCGGGAGAAGCGCAAGAGCTAGACGATCTTCATCCCGATGAAGAAAAGCGCTACATGCATCACTATAATATGCCGCCCTACTCGGTGGGAGAAACCAAGCCGATGCGCTCTCCCGGACGGCGGGAAATTGGCCATGGGGCGTTGGCAGAACGGGCCCTGGTGCCGGTGATTCCACCCAAGGAGCAATTTCCCTACGTGATTCGCGTGGTTTCGGAGGTGCTGTCCTCGAATGGTTCAACCTCGATGGGATCGGTCTGTGGCTCTACGCTGGCGCTCATGGATGCCGGAGTGCCGATTTTGAAGCCGGTGAGCGGTGCCGCCATGGGGCTGATCAAAGAGGGCGAGGAAGTGCGTATCCTCACTGATATTCAGGGCATCGAGGATTTTCTCGGCGACATGGACTTCAAAGTGGCCGGTACAGACCAAGGCATTACCGCGCTGCAAATGGACATGAAAATCACTGGGTTGCCGATGCAGGTAGTAGCTGACGCGATCAACCAGGCTCGTCCCGCCCGAATGCATATCTTGGAGAAAATGCTGGCCACTCTCAGTCAGCCCCGAGCCGAGTTGTCGCCCTATGCGCCGCGCCTGATTACTATCAAGATCGACCCCGACTTGATTGGCATGATCATCGGTCCAGGTGGCAAGACGATCAAAGGCATCACCGAGCAAACTGGTGCCAAGATCGACATTGACGACGATGGTACAGTCACGATCTCGGCAGTGGATGGCAACAAAGGCAAGCAGGCTCGCGCCATTATTGAGGGCATGACCCGCAAGCTCAGTGCTGGTGATGTTTATGTAGGTCGCGTGACGCGAATTATCCCCATCGGCGCTTTCGTGGAATTCCTGCCGGGTAAGGAAGGCATGATTCATATTTCCCAACTGGCAGACTACCGCGTCGGCAAAGTGGAAGATGAGGTATCTGTCGGCGATGAGGTGATCGTCAAGGTACGGGAAATTGACAGCCGTGGTCGGATTAACCTGACGCGACTCGGCATCCATCCTGACGAAGCAGCGGCGGCTCGGGAAGCAGCCACAAGCTGACCTCCATTGTCTCTCCGGCGGAGAAGGTTGAAGCCGTTTCCTCTCTCAGAGAAAAAGCTAGGGTGAGGGCATCATTGCCTGGCAACGAACCGCACCCTGCCTCCTGCCGCAGAGGTGTACAATGAATCCAATTCATGGCGGCTTCGGCTGCACAGCTCAGGGACAGTGAACTCAATGTCGGGTTATCACTGCCGCTGAGTTTTTCGTTCATTGGCCATCCCAACAGTTCTGGCTTGCATGGCAATTCTACACGGAAGCTGGGTAGTCTGCCCCAATCACCAACCTGCTGATTCAGATGTGAACCCCTGGGGGGGATACTTTTTTTTGTGGGGAGAAACCTGGCGACGGCTCGAACCTCTCCCCGAACAGCCAGCGCAGAACGGTGTCGCTGCCCTGGAGCATCCCTTTGCCATGTCGCTTGCCGAACTGACTGACTTGCTGCGGTCGCTGCATCAGTCGCAACAGCTCAACTGGACTGTCGCAGAAGTCCCGCTGACGGTGCCGGTTGTCGCTGGGTCCGCCCGTTCCCGAAAGCGCACCTCCACGTTGGAACGACCGACCTCGCCCCGCTGGCAATCGCTGGTAGCTACGTTGCCCACGTTCCTGATACCGCTACCGACTGCAGATTCACCAGGGCTGCTGCCGCAACTCTCGGCTGGAGCGCTGCTCGATCCGAGCAATCCAGAAGACCACTCCACAGCGCTAGAACTCCGCCCCTGGCAGGTGCCGGGACTACGCCTGACCGCTCAAGAGGCACTGCGGCTGTTGCAGTCGCTGCCCCTCAGCTCCATGCCGGGCGAAGAAACCTCGTGGCTGGGAGCCGATCTCCGCTATTGGTCCCATGTAGCGCGCTGGCATCTCGATTTGCTGGCCCGAGGCAAGTTTCTGCCCGAGCTGGCATTGGCGACAGAGGCGAAGGGGGTGAGCTGGGCGCGGTGGCGAGTCTTGATCGATAGTGCAGTCGATCAGGCTCGACTCGAACAGTTTACTCGCCGCATGCCGGGATCGTGCCGCAGCTATAGTGAAGACACTACTTCCCCACCGCCTGATCGCCGCGAGCTGCTGCTGTCCTTCCTCAATAGCGTTACCGATGCTCAGGTGCGGGCCGTGGCTGCGGCTCAACCTTTGCCCACCGCCCCCCTGCCGAAAGACCTGCCACTGCGCGACTGGCTGCAAGCCTTGGGCAACGCGGCTGCGCTACCTGACCTGCCTGGGCTAGAGCGGCTGTCTGCTGCTCTCACCACCTGGACCGCTCCTCTCCAGGGGCAAATCCAATCCCTCGCGGCTTTTCGCACCTGCTTTTATCTGCATCCGCCTGCTCCTGGCCAAACCGATTGGACGTTGGAGTATTTCCTGCAGGCAGCCAACGATCCGGATTTCCTCGTGAGCGCTCGCGTTGTTTGGGAGAATCCGGTAGACCGTTTGGAGTACATGGGGCGCACAATCAACTCACCACAGGAGACCTTGCTTGCCGGTTTGGGGCTGGCGTCGCGGCTGTATCCGGTGATCGAACCCAGCTTGCAGTCGGCTCAGCCGCAGTGTTCAATCTTGACGCCGCAGCAGGTCTATGAATTCATTAAGTCCACGGCGTGGCGGCTGCAAGACAGCGGCTTTGGCGTGATTCTGCCTCCTAGCTTGGCTAATCAGGAAGGCTGGGCGAATCGGTTGGGGCTGCGGGTGCAGGCGGAAACCCCCAAACTCGGCAAGAATCAGCGGCTGGGGCTGCAAAGCTTGCTTAACTTTAAGTGGGAACTGACCATCGGCGGGCAGCGGCTCTCGAAGGCGGAGTTTGATCGATTGGTCGCGCTGAACACACCGCTAGTAGAAATTAACGGCGAGTGGGTGGAGCTGCGGCCGCAGGATATTCGCTCGGCGCAGGCATTTTTCGAGAGCCGCAAAGACCAGATGTCGCTGTCGCTGGAAGATGCTCTGCGTATCAGCACGGGCGATACCCAGATGATTGAAAAGCTGCCGGTTCTGAGTTTTGAAGCTTCGGGGGCGCTGCAAGAACTGATCACCACCCTAACCACCGGCAATCAAAGTATCGAGCTGATTGATCCACCGAAGGGCTTTCGCGGTCAACTGCGGCCCTATCAGCTGCGCGGCGTATCCTGGCTGGCGTTTCTGGAACGCTGGAGCTTGGGTGCGTGCTTGGCAGACGATATGGGTTTAGGCAAAACACCGCAGTTCATTGCTTTGCTGCTGCATCTGCAAGAGCAAGAGGCGCTAGAACACCCAACGCTGCTGGTCTGTCCAACCTCGGTGCTGGGCAACTGGGAGCGGGAAGTGAAACGGTTTGCCCCCAGCCTGAAAACCCT
This sequence comes from Synechococcales cyanobacterium C42_A2020_086, assembly GCA_015272325.1. Taxonomy (GTDB): domain Bacteria; phylum Cyanobacteriota; class Cyanobacteriia; order Elainellales; family Elainellaceae; genus JACYLU01. The sequence goes on from JACYLU010000015.1 coordinate 116,100, forward strand.
GGTACACCACGGCGACAAACGACTTCAAGGCAAAGCCTTCGCCAAAGCTGCGGCAGACCACCACCTGGTGATTACCAGCTACTCGCTGGTGCATCGCGATATCAAAGCGTTGCAAGGTGTTACTTGGCAGGGTGTGGTTCTCGACGAAGCCCAAAATATCAAAAACTCCGAGTCCAAACAATCCCAAGCGGTGCGCCAGCTCGATGCCCAGTTCCGGATTGCCCTGACGGGAACCCCAGTCGAAAACCGCCTCAGCGAACTCTGGTCGATTATGGATTTCCTCAATCCCGGCTATCTGGGACCAAAGAACTTTTTCCAGCGCCGCTTTGCCATTCCCATCGAGCGCTATGGCGATACAGCATCCCTACGCACCCTGCGATCACTGGTGCAGCCGTTCATTTTGCGCCGCCTCAAAACCGACCGTTCGATTATTCAAGATCTGCCCGAGAAACAGGAAATGACCGTCTTCTGCGGGCTGTCTGCCGAGCAGGCCAGTTTGTATCAGCAGCTTGTGGAGCAATCATTGGTCCAGATCGAATCGGCCGAGGGCATCCAGCGACGAGGCATGATTCTGGCGCTCTTGACGCGGCTCAAGCAAGTCTGCAACCATCCGCTGCTGTATAAAGCGGGCGACGAGAGCGACGAGGGCGAGTCCAAGAAGAAATCAGGCAATTTATTGGATCTGCGAATCGAGCAGCCGGCTGTGTTCCGCTCGCTGTCGGGTAAGCTGCAGCGCCTCGAAGAAATGCTGGAGGAGGTGCTAGCTGAAGGCGATCGCTCGCTGATTTTCACCCAGTTTGCAAGCTGGGGTAAGGTGCTGCAATCCTTTCTGGAGCAGCAGTTCAACCGGGAAGTGCTCTTCCTCTATGGCGGCAGTTCTAAGAAGCAGCGGGAAGAAATGATTGACCGCTTCCAAAACGACCCACAGGGACCGCGTATCTTCATCCTGTCGCTGAAGGCAGGCGGTGTGGGGCTAAACCTGACTCGCGCCAATCATGTGTTTCACTTTGATCGCTGGTGGAACCCCGCTGTCGAGAATCAAGCTACCGATCGGGTCTTCCGCATCGGGCAGACGCGCAACGTGCAGGTCCACAAGTTTGTTTGCACCGGCACCCTAGAAGAGCGGATCCACGAATTAATTGAAAGTAAAAAAGCCCTATCGGAGCAAGTCGTGGGTGCCGGCGAAAACTGGCTCACCGAACTCGACACCGACGCTTTGCGCAATCTGCTACTGCTGGATCGCGCTGCCGTGATTGACGATGAAACCAGCGAATAGCGAGCTAGCGCATCCTTCTTGCTGTTTAGTGACTTGCCTAGGTTGAGGGGTTTTCGTAGAAAGTCCAAACCGTCGGACATCTTCAACGGTCAATTCTACCCACCCCCATCCTTCATCCAAGTTGTTGGGGTTTCGATCGATATAGATGGTCGCCCAATACTGCTTAGCCATCTGCTTGGTTTACCAAATGGACGCTAGCTCTACAACAAATCTTGGTAAAACATCTTCTCCGTCCAGTAATAGGGGAGCATCTAGGACTTGTACCGACTGCCCTGAGCGATAAATTCCCACCTGCTGCGCTTGGCAGTTGATCAACCAACCCAGACGAGTTGCTAGGCCTTCTCACTAGTCCTTCTCTCAAATGAGATTAAGAAACTCCTTCCCCCTCGCCTGAAGACTGGCGATGAGGCGGATCGATTGTGGCAACGATTGGGTCTTCCGTTAACAGCTCCTCGTTGGCTTCTGTTGGCTCTAGAGACAGCTCTAGCGGCAACGTCACTTCAGACGCGGCAGACTGTTGTGCCAACTGAGCCACATCGATCACCGTTGGCTCGCTCGGCTCGGCAGGAAGCTCTCCCTCGGTATCGACCTTAACGCGGCGGATCGGCAGGTTGGCAATTAGGGCAGTGGTGCGCTGATCGCTCTCTAGAGAAAACTCCGATCCAGCCGGGTCAATCTCCACATACCGCGACACGACTTGCAGAATTTCCTGACGCATTTTTTCAACAATAGCAGGCGAGAGATCGGTGCGGTCGTGAGCCAAGACTAATTGCAAGCGCCGCTTGGCAGAGTCGCGGCTATTCTCTTGCTTCTGACGGGAGAAAATTCGATCAAGCAGTTCAGTTAGCATGGAGCATTGTTTGAGCAGCGGCATGGGGAGATGACATGAGAAAATCCGGCGGATGCAACCCAACTGAAGCAAGGTTAGGGCTTGCTGCGCCCGCGAAACAGCCGACGCAGGCGAGAAAACAGATCATCTTGCGGAGCCGTCAAGTCGAGGAAAGGCACCTTTTCCCCTTCCAAACGACGAACGATGTTGCTAAACGCTACAGCCGCCAGCGAAGGATTTTCCGACAGTACCAGCGGTTCACCGCGATTCGTGGAGACAATCACGCGCTCGTCATCCGGCACCACGCCCAGCAGCGGAATCGCCAGAATTTCCTGCACGTCCTTCACCGACATCATCATGTCCTGCTCTACCATGGCGGGCTTGAGGCGGTTGATCACTAGATACATCCGCTTGACATCGTTGGCTTCGAGCAGCCCTACCACCCGATCGGCATCGCGCACGGCTGCCACTTCTGGTGTGGTGACAATAATCGCCTCCCGTGCTGGAGAAATGGCGTTTTGAAAGCCCATTTCAATACCAGCGGGACAGTCAATCAAAATGTAGTGAAAGGCTTTGGTGAGGGCACCCACCAGTTTTTTCATCTGCTCTGGCGTTACCGCGTCCTTAGTGCGATTTTGGGCGGCGGGCAGTAGAGCCAGATTGGGCTGCCGCTTGTCCCGAACCAGCGCCTGATCGAGACGACACTCGCCTGCTAGCACCTCGACTGCCGTGTACACAATGCGATTTTCTAAACCCAGCAGCAGATCTAGGTTGCGCAAGCCGAAGTCAGCATCCACGACTGCCACCTTATGCCCCCGCTGCGCTAACGCCATTCCGAGATTAGCGGTGGTTGTGGTTTTACCCACGCCTCCTTTTCCTGATGTAACAACCAAAATCCGACTCATGGTGTGAAGTAGAAATTAAGTGATAGGGTCGAGGTTAATCCTGAGTTTGCATTCACAAAAGAATAATTGGGTAGTCACCGGGGGTAATCCGAAATGGGGCAGACAGCGCTGAACGGGTAGATGGCTATTCCTCTGCTTCGATGTCTGAGCTGACGGGAGGCAGCAACCGTTCCTTGGAGAAATCTGCCGCCCGAATAATCCGAATGCTGTCTGAAATCACGTAGGCAACCTCGGGCTGATATAGATTGGGAGGCGCTTCTGGAGCCCGAGCCACAAAATCGGCAATGCGGAGCTGCGTTGGCTCCATACGCAGTGCCATAATGACACAGCGTGTATTGCCTGCTGCACCCGCCTGTACTACACCTCGCAACATGCCCCACACCAGCACATCCCCGTCGGCAATGATCGTACTGCCAGGGTTGACATCTCCTAGAATTATCACTGTACCAGGATGACGAACCTCCATTCCAGAGCGGACCGTGGTTTGGATGTAGAGTGGTTCTGCCAGAGCCTGGCCGCTTTCCTCGGGTTGGTTGAGGTGGGCAACGGGTGATTGCTGTTCCACTGACAATCCGGTGGTTGCAGCGGCTACGGCGGTTTGACGGCGACTTGTATACACCCGCTTCAACTGGAGTTGTGCCTCGGTTAGGGCATCGGCAATGGACTGGAGCTGCCGCCCGTCGAGTAAGCGATCGCGAGCGATCAAATGGACCGGCGTATTGGGCTGCCAAAATCGCTCGCCCGCATTGAGGCGTTGTTTTAACTGCTGCCAAATGTCTGTCCAGGTTGCCGCCGAACTGACCACCTCAGTTTCGGAAGGCAGCAATAGCAGCAGCCGCCCACTCTCGCCTTTGAACCGTACCTGGGGCACCGGGCTAACCTCGGGTGCCGGTTGAACAATACTAGGAATCGCAGCCGGTAAAGAAGAATCAGAAGTCATTGCAAGAAAACCGCAGGCTTCAACGATAGCAACAGACCATCAGGAACCAAATAACTTTCCATCTTAGTCGCCTGCTTCCAAATTAGAACGACTTTAGACTTTTGTTTTACCAGAAGTTTTAGAGAACGGTTGAGCAGGCAAAAATTGGTGGTACTTTGCCTCAACGGATAACAGGATTCGAGTGCTGTCATGACAGTATGGGTACAGTATGGGCTAGGAACGCAATCAAGGTCCTTTTATTGTGATCATGATCACCGAAAAATATGACGCAGATCGCGATCTTCCTCTAGCGAACCATGCATACTGAAAGAGACTCAACTCTAGCCGAGTCATCAACAGGGAACACACGACTTGCCGACAGGGTCCATTTGGAGACTGTCGGTTTTTTGTTTCTAATTTTTGTCGCTGCTCGATGAGTGAAGTGGCGCGTGGAGAAGATCTCATCGAGAAGAAACGGCTGCAGAAATTCTCTGGCCGATTGAACCGGAATGTGTAGGGGGTGCTGCCCCCCTATATCGCTGAAATTAATTTGCCGGTAAGCGCTGGAGCAACTGAGTAGAGCTGCGCTATCCAAAATCCCGCCTTGGTTTCTCTTGGATTTCTTAATTCTGTCTTTAGCTGTTGGACGAGACGAGAAGGAATGTTTTAAGATACATGCCTTATTCACAGCATTCATAGCTGAATGTAGGCTCATGGCTAGCGACAACCAAATGGACCTGTTTAACCTGAGCGGCACAGCAGGTTCGATCTCCTCTCCTCCCGCAAACTTTGACCCCGAGCAGATTCCAACCAGTGCCAAAGTGCCAATTCCGCCCGGTACCTACGACTCAATGGCGGCCATGGCCGAGCATTGCAACCGCTGTCATCGCTGTGAGTTGGGGGCAACCCGCACCTACGCTGTGGTTGGTCGCGGCAATCCGCAGGCAGACCTAATGATCGTCGGGGAAGGCCCGGGACAAAACGAGGATGAGACGGGGCTACCCTTTGTAGGAAAAGCGGGTCAGCTCCTCGACAAGATTTTGGCGTCGGTGCAGCTCACGGAAGCCGATGTGTTTATCTGCAATATCGTGAAGTGCCGGCCACCGGGCAATCGCCCCCCTACGCAAGAGGAAATGGATGCCTGCCGCCCCTATCTGCTAGAGCAAATCCGTATGGTGGACCCTAAAGTGATTTTGCTGTCTGGCGCTTCGGCCGTTAGGGGTTTGCTGGGCGACAAGCGCGGCATCACCAAAATTCGCGGTGAGTGGATCGAGTGGCAAGGGCGGCTCTGTATGCCGGTATTTCACCCCGCCTATTTGCTGCGCAATCCCTCCCGGGAAAAAGGTAGCCCCAAGTGGCTGATGTGGCAGGATATTCAAGCGGTGCGTAGCAAGCTAGCCGAGATAAATGCCGGATGAAGGTGTCAAGCGGTTTGCAGTCGTTACGGTTGTTAATCTGTGCAGTGCCGATCAGGGGGCAATGGTGCCCGCCTGACAATCGCGTAGCCACAGCCGCACTGCTTGAGCAATCACCCCTTGACTGCTGTCGCGAGGCGGCGTCGGTGGTTCGGTGTACGGATGATTGCCCAGGGTAGAAAGCAGCATCACAAACCGCCAGCCATTCTCGATCGGCGTTAAAAACAGCCAGTGATAATGCTGTAGGCTAAAACTCTCTCCAGCGAGATATTGCCGTTCCAGCGTTGTAAAGAAAACCTGGGGCACTTCAGTTTCGCTGACGGCGGTAAAGGCACCGGGTCCCAAGGCAAGGGGTTCGTACTCGGGGCGGCCGGCCAGCAACACATAGCCCGGAATCTCGGAGGTGCGATGGCGTGTATAGGCTCGCTGACTAACCCGATTGGCATAGCTAGGCAGATCGCGCAGCATCAGCGGCATAAGCTGCTCTAGAGTAGCAGGACACTGAGTATGTGGTCGTAGCGGATCGGATGCCTGACTAGTCAGTGGCTGTGGGGAATCGGCTAAACTGGCCGGCTGCCCTGAAAAGTCTGCCCTTGAATGCAGAGGCACTGTCAAGTCAGCCGCTTGGACCGTTGGAATTCCAGTGATACTAACCCACCCCAAGAGACTGCTCGCAATGCCCGCAATTAGGCTGTTCTGCGGCCGTGCCCAAGCGACGACAGCTCCTACTCCAGGATGTATGAAACGATGTATGAAACGGTTGAAATCGGTCACTTTTAGTGTTACCAGCCAGACGCCAGCACCTGCACGCTGTTTTCTATCTTAGTTTTGTCCATGACAATGCAATTGCGCCCCTGAGCTTTAGCCTGATAAAGCGCTCGATCGGCTGTAGCTACCAACTGCGCCCCTGAGCTACCCGGACGAGGAATGATACTTGCGACCCCCAAGCTGAGGCTCACCTGAGTGCTCACCTGAGAACTGCCGTGGGGTAACTTCAGTTCCTGAATCGCGGTTTGAATGCGTCGCGCCACATGAAGGGCACCCGCCGGAGGTGTGTTCGGCAAAATAATCGCGAATTCTTCGCCACCATAGCGAGCGACAACATCGGCAGGGCGTTTGACAGACTGCTGCAGCGCCAAGGCCACCTGCTGCAAACAGCGGTCGCCGGTTTGGTGACCATAGGTGTCGTTGTATTGCTTAAAGAAATCCACGTCGCAGAGAATCAGCGAGAGCGGCATTTGCAGTCGTCTTAGTCGCCACCATTCCTGATGAAGGCGATCATCAAAATAGCGTCGGTTAGCGACCTGCGTTAGCCCATCCACGAAGGCCAGACGCTCTAGCTCTTGATTGGCTTTGTACAGCACAGCTTCGATGGCAACGCGCTTGTGGATTTCCTGCTGCAAGGCTTCCGTTCGTTCTAAAACACGCTGCTCAAGCTGCTGTGAATAGATTTCTAGTTCAGAGCGAGAGCGCTGGAGTTCGCGACTCATCTGGTTAAAAGAATGTGCTAGGCTAGCCAATTCCTGCACGCGTCCAACATTCACGGTCTGGCGGTAATCGCCGCGAATAATGCGCTGACTAGCTTGGCTCAGGCGCAAAATCGGCTCGGCGAGCTTTTTGCTGAGATAGAGTCCAGTGCCGACTATCATCGCTAAGGCAATGCCACATAAGAGGGCGGTATCCGAGGCGGTATTACGAATCTGCCCGCCAAAGTCGGAAGTGGGAATGACCACCACAAGCAGCCAGTCAAGACCGAGTGTGTCGTTGAGGGGAGTGACTTGGGCAAAGTGACGTTGATGATTCAGCTTCAGCTCCCATGGCTGCGTCTGGGAAATCGCTTCATAGGTGCCAAACCGCCGCAGCAGAACCGTCGCCATTTGCCGAATTAGCGGATCTTGGCTACGAATCGCCAGTGCCCCCGCTGAAGCGTTTTCGATGGTCGAGAGTTGCCCCTCTGGAATGGCAGCCGCTATTAGTTCGCCCGTGCGATTGAGCAAAAACAGCCGCCCCGAATGACTGCCTTGAGCTTGCTGGAGCCAGTGACTCAATAGCGATAGGGGAATGCCCTCGCTGGCGAGCCGAGCCGCCGGGTTTAATGGAGTCTGGGTCCGCTCCGGGTTGTGGTTCCGCTCAATCTTGTGCTCAATCGTGATCGACTGCCTCTCAGCCTCAATCCAGTGCAGGTCAGCAACCTCCTGCAAGCGCAGCCACTCTGGACGCTGTTCCCACCCAACGGCCTCACCCGACGGCAGCGGTTCGAAATTGAGCTGATTGACTAACAGTGCCGTTTCTAAGCGGAATTGAATGTGCTCCTGAGCATGCTGCGTCACTTGGCGGCAGAGCTGCACAGCAACTTCTCGAACTAACTGCTGGTGATAGTCCCAGGACAATATCCCCATTAGCCCTGTCACTGTCACCATCTGAAGTGCAAAGGGCACAACCAAAACAACATACAGCGGAATTTGACGCACTGAGCAACTGCGAGCCTGGAACAAGTTCCAACGCGACAGTAGCTGCAAGAACCGAGTCAGCAAAGGCATAGGCGTAATTCAGACCCATAAATGGCTCCGGTCATGGGTGGGGTCTTAAGCAAGGCTAGAGAAAGGCAACCGCTGTCCTGCTTGTGTCCAGAGTGAATCATCCATCACTCGTTTTGGATAGCGGTTAGAAGATTGATTGGAATATTGAAAAGCTTTTTGCACGTTTGGGTTGAAAAAGAGGTAAAGAATAACCCACCAGTTATTGAGCGTTGTTCCCCTCAGTGTTCCCAATCAACACCATAAATGATCTGCGTCACCGAAAAATTCTTAAGAAATTATTAAATTTTCCAACTTTCTAGGGATAGGCTATAATTCCTCGCAAATGCGAGCGAAGGCAGCGGCTGGATCGGTAGCCGTCGTGATAGGGCGACCAATGACGAGATAATCTGCACCGGCTTGAAGGGCAGCGGCTGGTGTTAAAGATCGCTGCTGATCGCCTTGGTCTGCCCAAGTTGGTCGCACCCCCGGACAGACTAGCAAAAACGATGCACCGCAGATCTGCCGCAGCTGTGCCGCTTCCTGGGGTGAGCAAACCGCGCCCGCCAAACCGCTCTCTTGAGCTAATAGCGCCATTTGCAGGGCATAGTCGTTTAGCTCTAGCGGAATCTTGAGTTCCATCGCTAGTGAGCGAGCCGTCAGACTGGTGAGCAGGGTAATTCCAATCAGTTGAGGTGGCGGCACCTGCTGTGCTTGAGCACCATCTAGGGCAGCGGCTTGGGCAGCTTGCAGGGCCGTTCTACCGGCAGCAGCATGCACTGTCAGCAAATCGACGCCATACTGCGCGGCCGACCGACAGGCCCCTGCCATCGTGTTAGGAATATCGTGAAATTTCAGATCCAGAAAGATGCTTTTTTGCCGTGCCTTTAGCTCGCGCAATATCCTGGGACCGCTGCTGACAAACAGCTCTAGCCCCACTTTCCAAAAGCTGACTTGGGGTAGCCGATCGAGCAGGGTTAGGGCGTCGGTTTCGTTGGCAACATCTAGAGGAACAATTATTTTCTCAGCAGGTTTTTCAGCTTTCTCGGTGGGGGGCATGGTGTGTTCCATAGGAGTACGGAGGCAGCTTACTGTCGGTTCAACCGCCACTAGCTCACCAATCGCTCAATCTTGCCTAAAAGCAATTCCGTGAAGTTGGCGAGTGGTTGCCCAATTTGTAATAAAGCTCAATATATTCCCCTTGTTTTTACGGGGGTTTCTTTCTATAATGTGATTAATCTAACTCCTTAATCGGGCGAACTACTTAGATTCCTTAAATTCTAGTTGAATTTTAGTTTGGGATTTTAGTCTGGGCTAGTTCTAGATGCTCTCTAGATACTCTTACTCTAGATAAAGTTCGGAACATTAAGGTTCAAAATTGTTCAGATCAAAGAATTCTGAATAGCGGGTACGGAGTTCTAAGTCGCCTTGTTCAGTATCGATGCGGAGTGCTCTACAGGTTCGGATTAGGTTCATAGGTTTGGGATCATTAGGTCAGATTGGGGGCAGCTTCAGCTTGAAGTTCTGCCCTCTTTAATTGAGTGAATGATTGAGCTTAAGGGTCTGATTGCAGCCGACTGAGCTAGCAGAAGTTAGATGGATAGGACTGAATCTGGGTCTAGCAATCGTTTTTCTGACCTCTACAGAACCAGTCGCGCAAATTTGCGCTTCCCGACTTGTAGCACTTTGCCCTGCAAATCCGTCGCCGATTCAACCGTGAGATTGACCTCTGCGACCCGCTCGCCATCGAGCCGCACTGCGCCGCCTTGAATCTGTCGTCGTGCCTCGGAACTACTCTCGCACAAGCCACTAGCGCTGAGAATGAAAAATAGCTTGGCAGGAAACTCGATAGCTTGCAAGGAAAACTCGGGCACTGCGTCTGCCTGTTTAGCATCTCCTTGGACTAGGGTGAGTGCTGCTTTTTGGGCCTCTTCAGCCGCCTTTCGCCCGTGATACTGACTAACCACCTGTAGAGCGAGCTGCTTCTGCCGTTCGCGTGGCTCTTTAGGCAGTTGATCGAGCGGCAAATCAGTGAGCAGCTCAAAATACTGCTCGATCACCGCATCGGGAATTTTCTCCAGCTTAGAGTACATCGTTAACGGATCTTCGAGCAAGCCGACGTAGTTGCCCAAGGACTTGGACATTTTCTGCACGCCATCGGTGCCCGGCAGAATTGGCATCAGTAGCCCAAACTGTGGGCGTTGCCCAAAATGGCGCTGTAAGTCTCGCCCTACTGCCAGATTGAATTTTTGATCGGTACCGCCTAGCTCCACATCAGCTTCCAGCGCTACAGAGTCGTAGCCCTGCATCAGCGGATAGAGGAACTCGTGCAAGTAAATCGGATTTTCCTTTTTGTAGCGCTCGGCAAAGCCTTCCTTGGCTAGCATTTGTCCGACGGTCATCGTCGTCAGCAGTTCCAAAACCTTGGCTAGATCGAGTTGGGAGAGCCACTCGGAGTTATAGCGCACCTCTAACCGTCCGGGCGTCTCAAAATCTAAAATTGGGCGCAGCTGATCTAGGTAGGTTTGCGCATTTTGGGCGACCTCCTCGGCTGTGAGCTGCCGCCGCACCTCCGATTTGCCGGTTGGATCGCCGATGCGAGCGGTAAAGTCACCAATCAACAGCACGGCAGTGTGTCCGGCGTCCTGAAAGGCTCGCAATTTGCGGTAGATGATACTATGTCCCAGATGAATTTCTGAGCCGGTGGGGTCAATCCCAAATTTGATCCGTAGCGGTCTATCGGTCTGGGACAGGCGAGCCTCCAGATTCTCGTTCGGATCTGAAGAACCAGGCTGATGGGGGAAGATTTCATAGGTTCCCCGATAGAGCCACTCAAAGGACTGGGACGATGTTCGCGATACCATCTGCAAATGTTCAGAAGCCATACGTGGCAGATTTCCAATTCGATCCGTTACACTCTCTGCATCACGCTCACGATGATGACCATTGCTTTTAAGGTGTCTTAACAAGGTGAAACTTCAGTGAGCTATACCCAATATTGGGCAACCAGACTACTATAATTGCAAAACTCTAGGGAATTATCACGGCTGTGTCGTCTAATACTGCCAGATCCAATCCTGCCAAACCCAACCCGGTCAGACCTCGCAAGCCCGGCAAGCGGCCGAAGCCAGTGAAGACCATGTCGCCTCTATGGGAGTATGTCCAGTCGGTGGGGCAGGTCACTGCCGGAACGATTTTGGGCATCACAATGCTGGCAAGCTCGATTGGTGCAGGCGGCTTAGTGGGCTTGGCTCTCAGTTTTCGCAACTTGCCGGATGTGCGCGTGTTGCGCAATTATGTGCCGTCAGAAACCAGCTATATCTACGATATTAACGGCACCCTGCTGAGTAGTCTGCACGATGAAGCCAATCGGGAAGTAGTGGAGCTGAACGAGATCTCTCCCGATTTGAAGCGAGCGGTTTTAGCCATTGAAGATAGCTACTTTTTCTCTCACCATGGTATTAATCCATCGGGGATCGCTCGGGCGTTTCTAGCCAATTTAGAAGAAGGTGAGACGGTGGAAGGCGGCTCGACGATCACCATGCAGCTTGTGAAAAATCTGTTTCTGACGCCTGAGCGTACCATTAGCCGCAAGATCGCTGAAGCCGTGCTGTCGTTGCGGCTCGAGCAAGTGTTTACCAAAGACCAGATTCTAGAGATGTATCTGAATCAGGTCTATTGGGGGCACAACACCTATGGCGTGGAAACGGCAGCCGTCAGCTACTTCAAAAAGTCGTCGTCGGATCTCAATCTAGCCGAAGCGGCCATGATGGCTGGGTTGATCCAGGCTCCCGAAGTCTATAGCCCCTTTATCAACTACGAGAAAGCGAAAGAGCGGCAAGCTATTGTATTGGACCGGATGCGGCGCATCGGCTGGATTACACCCGAGGAAGAAGCCGCCGCAAAAGCCACCCCCATCCAGCTAGGAGAAATCACCTCCTTCCGCACGAGCCAATCGCCCTACATTACCGATGCGGTGATGCAGGAGCTAACCACTCGCTTTGGCAAAGAAGCGGTGCTGCAGGGCGGCATGCGCGTGCAGACCACGATTGATCTCAGCTTTCAGCAGATGGCGGAGGAAACCGTCAAAGAGGGTATTGCTTCGATTCGGCGGCAGGGGCTGTATGCCGATCAGATGGCTCTGGTCGCGGTTGATCCGCGCACGCACTTTGTCAAAGCCATGGTTGGCGGGGTGGACTACACCAAGAGCCAGTACAACCGAGCGATTCAAGCGTTGCGGCAGCCTGGTTCTGCCTTCAAGCCCTTCGTCTACTACGCGGCCTTTGCTAGCGGCAACTACACCCCCGATTCAGTCGTGATGGACACGCCAGTGAGCTACCCAGACGGCGACAGCTACTACACGCCGCAAAACTACGACGGTAGCTTCGCGGGGGCAATGTCGATTCGGCAGGCATTGGCACAGTCGCGCAATATTCCGGCAATTCGTTTGGGGCAAGAGGTGGGGATTAACCGCGTCATTGAAGTTTGCCGCACGTTGGGCATCAAAAGCCCAATGGAACCAGTCACTTCATTGCCGCTCGGCTCGGTGGATTTGACGCCCCTAGAAATGGCCGCAGCCTATGCCACCTTTGCAAGCGGCGGTTGGCAGTCGGAAACGACCACGATCATTCAAGTCACCGATAGCCAGGGCAATGTGCTGCTCGACAATACGCCCAAACCGCAGCTTGTGCTCGACCCGTGGGCTGTCGCAGCGCTGAACGATACGATGCAGGGGGTGATTACGCGCGGTACTGGGACTGCCGCCCGGATTAACCGTCCGGCTGCGGGCAAAACAGGCACCACCTCGGCTGAGCGCGATATCTGGTTTGTTGGCTATGTGCCGCAGCTCTCGGTGGCGGTGTGGGTCGGCAATGATGACTACAGTCCGCTAGGAATCGGGGCGACAGGTGGCGGCTATGTGGCTCCTATCTGGCGTAATTTTATGCTGAAGGCGTTGAGCAACACGCCGGTAGAAAACTTCCAGCCAATGTCTAACTTCGTTAAACCCTAGGGCTGCTTTTCCAGTTCGCTCTTCATCCGCTCCAGAGTCATGTGCATCTGGTCAAACATTTGCTGCGGGGTAATGCCAAACTGCCCCAGCTGAGTTTTGAGCTGCTCTACGGTCATCTGTGCCATGAAATCTTCCGACAGCTCAAAGCGCTTCATAAAAATCCGGTAGCGATCCATCATCGCTTCCATTTGTTCGATAAAAATCTTTTTGCCTTCTCGGTCAAATTTGCCGTAGTCTGCCCCCAAGCGCATGAGCGATTGATAATCCTCAAAGAGCTGCTTGGCTTCTTGCTGCACAATATCAGAATCAAAAAATCCCATCGCTTTTATCTGCTTACTAGCTCGGTATCACCACGGGGTTTTCATCAGGACACAACGCCAACGCCAGATCGCCTGTCGGCACGGCAGATCGGCTGGCACTGACCGCTGCCTTCCAGGCCAAAACAGCAGCTTGTCTCCTGTTGACTTAGTTCAATTCTAAACCAGTCGCTCAACAGTCCAGAGATTCGGTTATCTCTACCTCACGAGCACAAGTCTGGATCGTGTTCAGACAGGGGCGCAACTAAAAATAGGATTCGTTTTCTGGTTTGATTTCAGTTAAAGTAGTGTGAAATGTTGAATAGGGATGCCATTTCAATCTTTAAAGATTATTAAAGCTGCTCTTTCAAGTAAGGGCCACTTGCCAGCGACGGTGCTCTCTGTACTGATCGAAACTGGCGAAATGTGTAGCTGGTGCAATTTCCCTTCGACCGTACTTCGCTGGAAACAGAGAGATTGATCCATGCACTCTGTCTTACAGGACTCTGATTCCCTAGAATTTCCTGAATTTCCGGGTGGTCCGGTACCGTTAAATTCGGGGTTGTATATTGAGCGTCCGCCGCTTGAGCCACTAGCCTATGCTGAGGTGGAAAAGCCAGGCAGTTTAATTCGGATCAAAGCGGCGGCTGCGATGGGCAAAAGTTCGCTGGTGCACCGAATTCTGGCTCATGCGGCAAGCCAGGGATTGGCGACGGTTCATCTAGACCTGGAAGATGCCGATGAGACGGTGCTTACGTCGTTCAGCCCCTTTGTGCGTTGGGTTTGTGCGGTGTTAACGCAGCAGTTGCAGCAAGACCTCAAAATTGATGACTACTGGGATGGTGAGGTGGGCAGCAAGGTCAGTGCTAGCCTTTATCTGCAGGGGTATCTGCTGCCTCGACTCGATCAGCCGGTGGTGCTCGCGATCAGCCAGATCGATCGACTATTTGAGCATCCCCAAACCGCTCGTGAGTTTTTGTCGCTGCTGCGCTCCTGGTACGAAAAAGCCAAGCAAGTTGAACTCTGGCAGAAGCTGCGCTTTGTCGTCTCCTACTCTACCGAGTCCTATGTGCCGCTGGATATCAATCAATCGCCGTTCAATATTGGCTTGCCGCTGAAGCTGCCGCCCTTCACGGCTGAACAGGTGCAGGAACTTGCCCGCCGCTATGAGATAGACGAGGTAGAAAGCGCTGCTAGCCAATCGTTTCTCTCCCATCTGTTGACTCTAACGGGAGGGCATCCCTATTTGGTGAGCCTAGGGCTATACCATTGGCGGCAGCAAACGCCGGAAGTGCTGTTGCAGCAGGCAGCTACCGAGTCAGGGATTTACAGTAATCATCTGCGGCGACTGCTAGATGCGCTGCAAGCAGAACCCAATCTGGAGGACGCCTTTAAGCAGGTGATTTCTGTTGACGCCCCCGTGCGGCTTGAGCCATCCTTTGCCCATAAGCTCGATGGATTAGGTCTAGTGACATTTGTGGGTGATCGCGTTACGGCAAGTTGTCAACTCTACCGCCTGTATTTTCAGGAAAAATTGTCTTCCTATCGGGAGATGCTGCTGAAGCTGGAGCACCTAAACCGCTCTCGGCATAAGCTGGATGCGCTTGTGTCGTCGCTAATTACGCCTGCATCAGATCGAGAGGCAGGTTCCCAGCGCTATGTGCAGCTTGATGAGTTAACACAAGTAGCGACTCGCCAGTACTTTGAAACCTACTTACAGCAGGAGTGGAAGCGGGCGTTGCGGGAGCAGGTGCCGCTGTCGCTGGTTTTGCTCGATATTGACTATTTCAAAGTCTACAACGAGTCCTATGGTCAGTCGGCGGGAGACCTTTGCCTGCAAAAAGTAGCAGCGGTGTTGCGGGAGTCAGCCCAGCGGCCGGCGGATCTGGTGGCTCGCTATGGCGGCGAAGAATTTGTGCTGCTGCTGCCGCAGACCGATCGCTCGGGTGCGGTGTTTGTAGCTGAAACACTGCGGCTACAAGTTTCTGCCTTGGGCATTGCCTGCGATTATTCCATGCTGGATGGGCTGCCCAGTTCGGTGCTCACCGTCAGTGTTGGCGTGGCCACGATCATTCCCGACAGCTCAACCCAGCCGTCTGCATTGATTGAAGCGGCTAATCGCGCTTTGTATCAGTCGAAGCGGCAAGGGCGAAATCGCGTCAGTGCGTTAGACCTTTAACTGGCGATGGTCTCAATTCTGTATCAGGTTGGGGGTAGCCTCAAGCAAAACTATCCGCTCTACGTCGTTCGCCAGGCTGATCACGACCTCTATCATGCGCTGGAGCAAGGAGAATTCTGCTACGCCCTCAACGCCCGACAGATGGGTAAGTCGTCGCTGCTGGTACGGACGAAATACCTGCTCGAACAGGCAGGAGTCCGCTGTGCGGTGGTCGATATGACCGGCATTGGGAGCGAGCTAGTGACGCCGGAGCAGTGGTATAAGGGCATCGCCTATACGCTGTGGATGGGCTTTGAGCTGATGGAGACCTTCTCTCTCAAGGCGTGGTGGCAGCAGCAGGAGGACCTATCAGACGTGCAACGCCTTGGCCTGTTGCTGGATAGGCTGTTGCAGGCGTTTCCTCAGCAGAAGCTGGTCATCTTTATTGACGAAATCGACAGCGTCCTCAGCCTTGGCTTTCCAGTTGATGATTTCTTTGCGCTAATTCGCTTCTGCTACAACCAGCGAGCGGTCGATCCAGCCTATGAACGCATCACCTTCGCCCTGTTTGGTGTGGCAACTCCGGCAGATTTAATTCGAGATAAAAACCGCACGCCATTCAATATTGGTAGAGCTATTGAACTGCAGGGCTTTCAACTCCACGAAGCTGAACCATTGGCAGCCGGGCTAAAAGGACAGATCAGCAATCCCCATGCTCTGCTGCAGGAAATTCTCCGCTGGACCGACGGGCAGCCCTTTCTCACCCAAAAGCTCTGCTACTTGGTCGCCCAGGCTGTGGAAACTACGCCGCAGCGCTTTCTGACGATTCCGCCCGGCACCGAAGGATTTTGGGTAGACAATTTGGTTTACACCCACGTCATCCAGGATTGGGAGTCGCAAGACGAACCAGAACACTTAGGCACGATTCGCGACCGGCTGTTGCGCGATCCGCAGCATGCTGGACAACGGCTAGGGCTGTATCAGCAAGTGCTACACCTAACCAGTGCCGAGAGTGAACGGGACAAGCAAGTCCAGTCTGATAGCCAAGAGCAAATTGATCTGCTGCTGTCTGGGCTAGTGGTGAAGCGACAGGGTAGGCTTCAAGTGGGCAATCTGATTTATCGAGCGGTGTTTACTTCCGAGTGGGTCGAACGACAGCTTGCCGCACTGCGCCCCTACTCGCAATCGCTTACAGCTTGGATCGCTTCCGGACAGCAAGACCCATCGCGGTTGCTGCGAGGACAGGCACTGGCAGATGCTCAGGCTTGGACTGAAGGCAAGCACCTCAGCTTGTTGGATTATCAGTTTCTCATGGCTAGTCAGGCGGTTGAGCAACAGAGTATGCAGCAGGCTCTAGAAGCCGAGCGTTTGCAGCAGGTGGAGTCTCGGCTCCAGGCAGAACGCTCCAACGCCCGACGGCAGAGGAGTATGCTGATTCTGGTGACGCTAGCCCTCGCATTGTCGCTTGGTTTGGGGCTAGTCACGTTTGATCGCTATCGACAAGCCGCCATCAATGAGGTCCGGGCCATTGCTAAAGCGTCGGAACTCTTTTATGCCTCCTCTCGGGGGCTTGATGCCCTCGTGAGCGCCCTCAAGGCTGATGCACGGTTGCGGTCTCTGGGAAGGGTGGATGCCGAAACCCAAGCCCAGGTGTCCAAAGTGCTGCGGCAAGCTGTCTATAACGCCGCTGAGGTCAACCGCTTCACAGGTCACCAAGGCGCTGTGGGAGCCGTAGCCTTGAGTCCTGATGAGCAGCTGCTGGCGTCGGGCAGCGAAGATCGAACCGTAAAACTCTGGCAGCGGGATGGGACCCTACTGAAGACGCTATATGGGCACAGCGACCGGGTATGGACCCTGGACTTTGACCGGACCGGCGAGCGCTTGGCATCGGGCAGCGAAGATCGGACCATAATTCTCTGGGGACGCGATGGCAGCAAACGGCAGCGATTAATTGGTCACAATGGTGGCGTCACGGCTGTAACCTTTAGCCCCGACGGTCAGATCCTTGCCTCGGCCAGTACCGATCGCACCGTGAAATTGTGGTCTCGGGACGGCATCCTCCTGATGACCCTAGTCGGTCATACCCGCACAGTAAGAACTGTGGCGTTTAGCGACGATGGACTGATTGCTACCGGCAGCGATGATGGCACCCTCAAACTGTGGGACCGCAGCGGCACCCTCATGGCTAGCATTCCAGCCCATCCCGATCGAATTCGCGCCGTGGCCTTTAGCCCCAGTGGAGGAATCCTTGCCTCGGCCGGAGACGATGCCACAATCCGCCTTTGGACTCGAGAAGGAACCCTTCTCCACACCCTGCAGGGGCATCGAGCGGCTATCTACAGCTTGGCAATTGGTCCCTATGGGCAGCTGATTGCCTCGGCTAGCCGCGATCACACCATCAAGCTATGGAATCGAGACGGACTGCTGCTGGCAACCCTGCAAGGACATGACAAACCGGTGCGAAGTGTTGCCTTTAGTCGAGATGGTCGCATGCTGGCTTCGGCGAGCGATGATGAAACCCTTCGCCTGTGGAAAACCAACAATATTTTCCTGACTCCCGTGATTGGGCATGAAGCCGGTGTGACTGCTGTTGCCTTTCACCCTAAGAATCGCACGCTGATCACTGCCAGCGAAGACAAAACGATTCGCTTCTGGAACCGTCGCGGGGCTTTACTGCGCACGCTCACTGGGCATGAAGCCGGCATTCTGGATTTGAGCGTCAGTGCTGACGGTCGGACGATGGCCTCGGTGGGGTCCGATGGGGTGATGAAACTATGGACAGCGAGTGGTGAGCTGATGCAGTCCATTCCAGCGCATCGGGCTGCTATTGGGAGTGTTGCGTTTAGTCCCAATGCTCAGGTGATTGCCACTGGCAGTGACGATCGTATGGTGAAACTCTGGCAGCGGAATGGATCGCTGCTACGGGAACTGAGCGGGCATGTCGGCAGTATTCGAGACGTGGCGTTTAGCCAACAGGTCCCTCTGCTTGCCTCCGTCAGTTCCGATGGGGCTATCCGTCTCTGGCGCAATCAGGTGATGCTGTCTCGGGCTATGGAATCTGGCTGGCGCACCAACGATGCTTTGCTGAGCAGCTTTGGCGACTACAGCGCTGAAATTCTAGCTGCCGCCTTCAGTCCCAATCAGCCGCTTTTGGCAACCGCCTGGGACAAAACCATCAAGCTGTGGCACACCGACGGTAGCCCACTGAAGACGCTGCGGGGACACCAAGGAAAAGTACGGGATGTGGTTTTCAGCCCCGACGGACGCCTCCTAGCCTCAGCAAGCGAAGACAGTACCGTGAAGCTCTGGGGCGCGAATGGCGTTGAATTGACGACGCTCGATAATCATACGGGGGCAGTGTGGGCATTGGCCTTTAGCCCCGATGGGCAAACCTTAGCTTCAGTCAGCGATGACCGCACCGGGCTGCTGTGGGATTTGAAGTTAGTGCTCGATACTGCCGCGCTGCGGAAGTATGGCTGTACTTGGGTGCGGGATTATCTGCAAACAAGCGCCGAGATGACTCCCCGCGACCGCCACCTCTGTGACGCATCAGCGCGGCGATAATCTTGAGAATTCTCACTATAGCTGATCTCACTAGTAGCTGAGCTGAACGTTGGCTGATGAACGCATCCGTAGCGACACGGCTTCAGCACGGCACTCCTGTCTCGCTCAAGACCACCACCGGAGCTTGCCCTTGGAGCGGCAGCACTCGCCCGATGGTGCGGCTGTAACTGTACCCTAAAGCCTGCAACGCCTGCACACAAGCTTCTGCCTGTTCTGCCGGAACGGCTGCCAGCAAGCCGCCCGAGGTTTGGGGATCAAAGAGCAGCGGAAACAGGGGATGGGTCTGCACGCGGTCTAGGTTAGCAATCTGCTGTGCTCCTTGCAAATTCTGGGGATGCAGCGAGCTGAGAATACCCTGCCGCAGGGTCTCGGTTGCCCCTGGTAGCACCGGCAGCGCCAGCAAATCCAGCTCCACCGCCACCTGCGACGCTCGTACCATCTCCAGCAGGTGACCCAGCAAGCCAAAGCCCGTGACATCCGTGCAAGCCGTTGCCTGGAACTGCCGCAGGCAGGTCGCCGCCGCTTGGTTGGACTGCTGCATCGAGGTCACGGCGGTTTCGATCCAGCGCCCTTTGGCTTGCAGTTGCATTTCAGCGGCAAATAACGTTCCCGTCCCCAGGGCTTTTGTGAGAATTAATGCCTGACCCGGTTGCATCCCCGCTTTGCGCCACAGCTGATCGGGGGCTGCCAGCCCGTTACAAGTTAAGCCCAAGGCCAATTCGCGACCTTCAGTGGTGTGCCCCCCCACCAATACAGCTCCAGCCTGATGCAACACCTGCACCGCACCCGAGAGCAGTTGATACAGGGTTTCGCTAAGCTGAGGAGCTGCAGCATAGGGCAGCGTCACGATCGCCAGGGCGCTCTGGGGTTCGGCAGCCATGGCAAACAGATCGCTGAGGCAATGATTGGCGCAGATCTGCCCGAAAACAAAGGGGTCGTCGAGCAATGCCCGAAAGTGATCCACCGTTTGCACTAAAACTTGCCCGTCTGGAACAGTGACAACCGCCGCATCGTCAGCTCCATCCAGTCCAATCAAAATATCGGATCGCATTGGCGCAGGCTGCTGCTGCTGAATCCGAGTCAGCACCTGCTCTAGAATTGTGCTGCCCACCTTGGAGCCACAGCCAGCACAGGGCATCGTGGGAGTAGGCTCAGGGGACGAATGAGGGAGATTACCCGGTGAAGCGGGCGGCGCAGGCTGCATGGGCTGCAAATCGCTGAATTGCCGCATGAATTTGCGATCAATCCAGTCTTTCCAGCGCCACAGCAGAGCATGGGGCCCTATGCCCAATCCACCCCGCGACGCCAGTGCCCGTCGATCGCCAGTACCAATCAAAATCAGAAATTCTTTTTGGGGCACAAAGGACCGCAAAGGCTGCTGCTGTAGTGCTCGTCGCAGGTTCTGATCTAGTGCTTTGCCCTGCCGTACGGCAAACACGCCCGCCTTCGGTCGCGGATAATCGACCATCGTGGCAACATCACCTGCTGCAAATATGTAGGGATGGGAAAGGGATTGCAGCCGGTCGTTGACGAGGACAAATCCCCGCTCATCGGTAGCTAATCCAGACTTCGCCAGCCAAGGAGCCGCCGCCGCCTGGGTCACCCAAAAAATATAGTCACATTCTACCGTCAACCCCGATTCGCAGCAGATTTTGCGAGCAGAAGCTCCGGCGGCCATAATCGATGTAACGCTCTCCTGCAAATGGAGCACCACACCGCGATCCGTGAGAATCTGCCCTAGCGTTCGTCCTACCCATGCTGCCCGTTCTGGGATTAGCCGTGGGCCCCGATGCAGGAGATGCAGTTCCAGCGGAGATTGCTTTAGCCCAGCTGCTCGATAGAGAGACTGCAACCGCGCCTGAACTGAAAGCGCTAGCTCCACCCCTCCAGCACCGCCACCCACAATCGCGATTCGCAGCGGGCGATCCGGCTGCTGAGCAATTTCCGTGACAATCCGATCCCAGGTGGCGAGAAACTGCGAGATCGGCTTGACGGGAATGCTGTATTCGCTAGCACCGGGAACCATAGCGGCGGGCGTGCTGCCAATATCAATCGACAGCCAATCAAACCGTCGCGGCGGGTGATTTGCCAGCTGCACACGATGCTGCTGTAGATCTAACCCAATTGCCTGATCGCGGATCAACGTTGCACCAGCAAATCGGCAGAGCCGCTGCAAATCAATGTGGCAGTCATCAAACTCGTAGAACCCCGCCACATAGCCTGGCAACATCCCCGAATAGGGGGTATGGGAGACATCGCTGATCAGCGTCACCCGCACCCCCGGAACTGGCTGCATGCCGAGCCGCTTCAGAACAATTGCGTGGCTGTGTCCGCCGCCAATCAACACGAGATCTTGGGTGATGGGTCGGGGCAGCGCCTGCATCTCACGCAATTGCGACTAGCTCGATCTCGAAGGTCAAGTCTTCGCCTGCCAACGGATGATTGGCATCGAGGACGACTTCCGACTCCGTGACGTCCGTAACGATCACGGGAATTGCCATGCCGTCTTGCTGCTGAATCTGGAGCTGCGAGCCGACCTCTACCGGCAGCTCAGCCGGGATCTGCTGCCGATCCACGACCAGTACCCGCTCTTCATAATAGGGACCGTAGGCTTCATCCGCCGGGATCGTTGTCGTCTTAGAATCGCCCAGATTCATGCCGATCACAGCCTGCTCAAATCCCGGAATCACGTTGCCTGAACCGATCGCAAATTCCAGAGGCTCTTGCCCTGCTGACGAGTCAAACACTGTGCCATCGGTTAAGCGACCTGTGTAATGTACGGCGACGGTGTCGCCCATTTTTGCTTGTGCCATGTCTTTCCCTTGTCGATTGACTCGAAGGTCACGTCATCTGGCATGTGATTTATTGCCCAGACGACTACTGTCCATATTAAAGAGTTGGGAACCCAGAGTCTGGACCTTGGTCTTAAAACAGGCTTAAGAATCCTGACCGACTGCAAGAGGCAAGCTACGGCGAGGGCTGCATTCTAGCACATTTCTGCGGTTCCAGATTACAGAATGCTGTTCCGGCTGCTATCTTAGGTTGGAACCTTCTGAAGCATAAGGAAAATCGTCAACGCATGGGACTGACATACCAGCGGATTCTGCTGAAGCTGAGCGGCGAGGCATTAATGGGCAATCTCTCCTATGGTATTGACCCAGCGGTGGTGCAAAGTATTGCCCAAGAGATTAAAGACATTGTGGCCGAAGGGGTAGAGACGGCGATTGTGGTCGGAGGCGGCAACATTTTCCGGGGCGTGAAGGGAGCTGCCGCCGGCATGGATCGGGCTACAGCAGATTACATCGGCATGATTGCCACGGTCATGAATGCCATGACGCTGCAAGATGCCCTAGAGCAATGCGGCGTGCCGACCCGAGTTCTCACCGCTATTGAAATGCAGGAAGTTGCAGAACCCTACATTCGCCGTCGCGCCATTCGCCACTTGGAAAAAGGACGAGTCGTGATTTTTGGGGCAGGCTCGGGCAATCCCTTCTTTACCACCGACACCACTGCCGCCCTGCGAGCCGCCGAAATTAACGCTGAAGTGGTCTTCAAAGCCACTAAGGTGGACGGCGTTTATGATTCCGATCCGCACCAAAACCCCAGTGCTCGCCGCTACCAAAGTCTCACCTATGGGCATGTGTTGACGCAAGACCTGCGCGTTATGGATACCACTGCTATCGCGCTGTGTAAAGATAACAATATTCCGATCATTGTGTTTGACCTGTCGGTGCCAGGCAATATTCGCCGGGCCGTTATGGGAGAATCAATTGGAACGATTGTGGGAGGGTCTTGTGAAATTAGCTGACGTTGAAAGTCATATGCAGAAGACCGTTGAGGCAACTCAGCGTTCGTTTAACTCGGTTCGTACCGGGCGAGCCAATGCCGCCATTCTCGATCGAGTCATGGTGGACTATTACGGCACCCAAACCCCCTTGAAATCTTTGGCTGGCATCAGTACCCCCGACTCCAGCACGATCATGATTCAGCCCTATGACCGCAACACGCTGAACATCATCGAAAAAGCGATTTCTATGTCGGATCTGGGGTTAACGCCGAACAACGATGGCACAGTGATTCGACTCAATATTCCGCCGCTCACGAGCGATCGCCGTAAAGAGTTGGTGAAGACCTCCGCCAAACTGGCCGAGGAAGGCAAAGTCTCAATCCGCAACATCCGCCGTGACGCCATCGACGCGATCCGCAAACAGGAAAAGAGCGGCGATATCTCAGAAGATGAGGCCCGGGATTTGCAAGACTCGGTGCAAAAACTCACCGACAAGTACATCAGCAAAATTGAAAAGCTGCTGGAAGAAAAAGAAGCCGACATCATGACGATTTAACGCTCACTCTCCGGTGGGATAACGGGCAGCCCTTGCGGCAGATAAAGCCGTCCGGAGGGACGAAACTCGTCGCTGTCTATCTCGAGGATGAAATGCCCAATGGATGCTGGGGGCAGATGTGACTCGGTGCGCTGTTCCTAGAAGTAGAGGTGCAGATATGGCGCTCCCGTGGGCTGGGCAATGGGGTTGTGCCCATTTCTCGAAGGCTGATGGGTCCAATAGTCCTTGTTGCTGCTGATCTTGAGATATTGATGAGATATTGAGGTGAGGTATTGATTCTGCTACATCCACCCCATCCATAGAGCACATTCCCGCTGCTGTTATTTTCAGAAGTTTGGTGTCTAGGAGTGAGCAAACGCTATGTACGACTGTATTGTGGTTGGTGCAGGACCAGCGGGTGGAACGGCAGCCTATCATCTGGCTAAGCGCGGCCGATCGGTGCTGGTATTAGAAAAAGAATCTCTGCCTCGCTACAAGCCCTGTGGTGGCGGTGTTTCGCCTCAAGTCGCTCAGTGGTTCGACTTTGATTTCACTCCTGCCATTTCCCTTAAGGTCGATTCCATCCGCTACACCTGGAAAATGGGCGACCCGGTCGAAGCAAAGCTGGAAACCCTGGAGCCGATCTGGATGGTGCGGCGTGATGTGTTCGATCATTTTTTAGTGCAGCAGGCGCAGCGGCAGGGGGCGGAATTACGAGACAGCACCGTAGTGACTGGTATTGAGTTTCAGGGCGATCACTGGCAGGTCAACACAGCCGCCGGTCCGGTTATGGGGCAATATCTAGTGGCGGCGGATGGTGCGAAGGGATCGATGCCCAAGTGGTTGGGCTTCAAGGACCGCAAGCGGCGATTGGCCGGGGCCCTGGAAGCGGAAGCTCTGACCACGGTGGAAAATCCGCAGGTAGCGCATTTTGAGTTTGGCATGGTCAAGAATGGCTACATCTGGAACTTCCCCAAAGCCGACGGCTACTCGATTGGTGTAGGCACGTTCCTGGGCGGCGGCGAACCGCAAGACTTCCGGGCAATCCTGACTGAATACGCGACGCTGTTTGGCGTAGACCTGAAGACCACGAAGCAGTACGGCTATCCAATTTGCCTCTGGGACGGCGAGCAGCGGTTGCATACCCAAAATGCAGTGCTAGTAGGCGAAGCGGCCTGCGTCGTCGATCCGATGACCGCCGAAGGCATCCGTCCGTCGATATTTAGCGGCATGAAGGCGGCCGAGTTTCTCGATCAAGCTCTGGCTGGCAATGCCAATGCGCTGGAGCACTACACCGAAACCATGAACCGTGAGTGGGGCGGCGAGATGGTCTGGGCACAGCGCTTGGCTCATGTCTTTTACCGCGTGCCGCAGCTCGGCTACAAAGTGGGCGTCAAGCGGCCGACTGCGACCGAGCGCATGGGGCAAATTCTGTGCGGCGAACTACACTATAGCGATGTGGTAACGCGGGCCTTGAAGCGGCTGAGCGGTGGCTTAATTCCCGGCTTGGGCGGTTGAACCGTGGCATCAGGGAGACTCAGCGTGTAAACTTTTATTAACTACATGAAATGCTGGACTGACCCTTATGCCGACTGGATTTGGAAAAACGCAAGCGCCCCTCAAAGTCTCGAAACGCTCGACGGAACGCGCTCAAGCCGCAAAGCAATACGAGCAAATGAAGTCTGAGGGGCTGCCAGACTATGAAATCTATCTGCGCATTCACGGCAAGAAAAACTGGTATCCGGTGGGGGTGATTGCGGTGAAGCGCTCCAGCCAAATCAACCAGGCGATTTTTGGCAGCCAGACTGAGCTATTGCAAGGCGCGTTTCGCCTGTACCCCGTTTTGAGAAAACATCAGCAGCATCTGGAGTTTGGCTATCGGCTGAAGGAATACAAAGATGAGCCAATCCAGGTTGCGACTCTACCGCAGCCTGCTGTAGCGAGTCCAGTTGGAGGGGTCATTCGTCAGGTGCAGCAGCAACTGAAGGCACTGCTGAAACGCGGTTAATGCCTCGGCCCTGATAAAGGCTGCGATTGATTCATCTTTTGAGATGAAAATGTTGAGATGAGATTATTTGGCTCATGGGCGAGGATCGATCATGAGCGGTCTTGCTGAGTAGCCAGTTGCGGGTGGTTAGTTTCTTGTCCTAATCTTGCAGACTTCGCTTGGATCGGCGGGCGGCGGGTAAATGCGCTCGAGATTCTACGGTGAAGGGCGGAATCTGCTGTAGCTCCTTTTTGCTGAGGCAGTACTGTTCGCAGACCAAACTGAGGCGGTCACCTATGGTTTGCAGAGCGTTCACCGAATGCATGAGATCCCCCTGAAAATACAGCAGCCGATTGACCTCAGGTTTGATCTGCCCGACCTGCTGCCGAGAAGTACGCAGTACTAGCTCTCCGCCCTGCAATTGGGGTGGCACCTGCACATACAGCACACTCACGAGCAGCGGTGGCTCAATGGTTTTGCAGTAAGAGCGCAGCGAGCGGTCAATATGGGGATCAACCCGCGAGCCGGACTTTAGCAGCAGCGGATTTAGGTAAAAGGCGTTGCACTGGGGTTGCAAGACGAGATCGAGATAGGGCTTGAAATATGGAAATCGGCGCTCGACCTCGGGCTGCCCTGACCGCTGAAACACGACTGAAAACCCTTTGGTGCCAACAAAATCGCGGTTGAGATTGTTGGTTGCAAAGTAAGGACAAGCCAGAATTTCACCCCGCAACTCACTGAGGTAAGCCGTCGGAAAGACGTTCGATTGATGTTGGTAGTAACGCATGATTAAAAGCAAGGTTGCGGCAGGGAGAATGAAGCCATGATTCTTGGCTGCACCGTCTGAGGTACATCCTACAAGCGATTTTGTTGAATCTGTTCTTTCACCCGCTGACGAAACTCCAGCACCGCATCTAGCGGTTCAGGATGCTCAACATAAGCAGCTTAGGGCTGCTCCGAGAAACGAGGTGCTATGTCGGCTCACTGCGTTTGCTTTGTTTGAGATAAGACCCATGATTCTAAGCAAAATCGGCTTCAATTTAAAAAATAATGTAAATTTTTGTAAATCACTGCATTTTGTAGTTTTAGATACAGAATTTTCGCTATAATTGATTCAAGTGAGGCTTTTAACTTTATTGATTTACCCTTTATCGAACGGAGAACCTGCTATGTCTACGAGAGAACAAGCTCGTGCGTTGATGATGCGCCATCACCAAATGATCAAAAACCGCCAGCAATCGATGCTGAGTCGAGCGGCGGCTGAAGTGGGTCTAGAGGGCGAAGTAGACTACCAAAACCGGATTCAAGGCAAGTTCCCCGGAAGCTTCCAAGCCGACTATGACCGCAGCAATGCTTCGCTGAGCTAGATGAGCTAGGAAGGTCGCTGAGAGCTAGTCTAAAGATTGGGGTTAGCATCCTGACTGATTCATCTTCATCTGATTTGTCTTTTGAGGTAGGCAGCTTGTCAACGGCTCGCGAACCTGAAAAGGAACCCCTAAGCCATTAACTTATGTGACACGTATGTGACACGCCAACAGTACCGTCACATCACAACTGCGAACGCCTTCCGAGGGGAGGGCGTTTTTTCTGTATTGGGTTGCGCCGAGGTGCCCTAAACTTGCAAGATTAGCGTAAACTAGGCTTCACGCCATTTTGTAGAGATCCAGGAGCCACTATGACTCGCGCCATCATGGAAACCGAAAAGGGCACTATTCATCTCACCCTCTTCGACCAAGATGCCCCCAACACCGTCCAGAATTTTGTCGATCTGGCAAAGAAAGGCTTCTATGATGGGCTTACCTTCCATCGAGTCATTCCTAACTTTATGATTCAGGGTGGCTGTCCGCGGGGGGACGGTCGAGGGGGTCCTGGCTACACGATTAAATGCGAGATCAACTCCAATAAGCATCTAGCGGGTAGTCTGTCGATGGCCCATGCTGGGCGGGATACTGGCGGCAGTCAGTTCTTCATCTGCCATTCGCCACAGCCGCATCTCGATGGCGTACATACGGTCTTTGGCAAAACTGACGACATGGATGTGGTGAATGCGATCCGCGCTAAGGACAAAATTCTCTCGGTGACGATCGAAGAGTAAGGCAACCCATCACACCGCAGCTAGAACCCCCCTAATTTCTAACCCAATTTCTAACCCACCTTTCTCATCCATCAGGCGAGCAACAGCAATGGCAGATTGGCAGCAAATCGCAGGAGGCGTTACAGCACCAAAGGGGTATCGAGCAGCAGGGATTGCCGCTGGGCTGAAACCTTCGGGAGCACCGGATTTGGCGCTGATTCTATCGGAGGTAGACGCCATTGCGGCTGGGGTGTTCACCACTAGTCATGTTCGGGCAGCTTGCGTAGACTATTGCCGGCAGCGGCTGCAAGCCAAGCATACAGCGCGGGCAATTCTTTGTAATGCCGGTCAGGCAAATGCGGCGACTGGAGCGCAGGGCTGGGCCGATGCCGTTGAGAGTGCTGAATTGGTGGCTCGCGAGTTGGGCATTGCCCCTGAGCTGGTGCTGGTGGCGTCTACGGGCGTGATTGGGCAACGGATCAAGATGGACGAGCTGCGGGCGGGGGTACCGCGCTTGGTGGCTGCCGCTTCTGCAGATGGATCCGATGCGGCGGCTCAGGCGATTATCACCACCGATCTGGTGACGAAATCGATTGCGCTGGAAACCACGCTTGATCACCGTCCGGTGCGCATTGGCGGCATCTGCAAAGGCTCGGGGATGATTCACCCCAATATGGCGACGCTGCTGGCGTTTGTCACCTGTGATGCGGCGGTTGCCCCCCACCTGTGGCAGCAAATGGTGAGCCGCGCGGCCGACAAAAGCTTCAACCAAATCACCGTAGACGGCGACACGAGCACCAACGATTCTCTCATTGCTCTAGCTAACGGCGAATCCCGCACGCCGGCGATCACCGAACCCGGACCGGAAGCCGACAAACTAGAAGCCGCCCTCACGGAAGTCTGTATGCATCTCGCCAAGTCGATTGCCCGCGATGGCGAAGGGGCGACCTGTCTCCTAGAAGTGCGTGTATCCGGTACGGCTGACGATGCGGCTGCTCGCCAGATTGCCCGCACGATTGCCGGCTCGGCGCTGTTTAAGTCGGCCGTGTTTGGGCGCGACCCGAACTGGGGCAGGATTGCAGCGGCGGCGGGGCGGGCGGGTGTCCCGTTCGAGCAGGAAAACCTGATGGTGCGCTTGGGCGAGTTTCTACTGATGGAAAACGGTCAGCCCCTGCCCTTTGACCGGGCCGCTGCCAGCAATTATATGAAGCAAGCAGCCGCCGGAGAGTACCTGAAATCAGACACGGTGCTGGTGTCGGTGAGTGTTGGCAACGGTCCAGGAACCGGCATGGCTTGGGGCTGCGACCTCAGCTACGACTACGTCAAGATCAACGCCGAGTACACGACCTGATCTCCTGATCTTATTAGG
Organism: Synechococcales cyanobacterium C42_A2020_086; assembly: GCA_015272325.1. Classification (GTDB taxonomy): domain Bacteria; phylum Cyanobacteriota; class Cyanobacteriia; order Elainellales; family Elainellaceae; genus JACYLU01. The sequence goes on from JACYLU010000015.1 coordinate 144,741, forward strand.
TGTTGCTGATCCGCTACGTCCAGTACAGCAGGTCAGCGTGGGGAAAGCGGCGGGCGATTTGTTGCTCGAAGAAGCGGCGCATCGTCTGCATCGTGTCTTTTGGGTAGACATACTTGGTGCCGCCAAACTTGTTGCGCTTGATCTGCCGCTGCGATTCTTCCATAGCCAGCTTGCTGTTGGGATACCAGGTTTGCAGCACCTCTTTGGAAGTGGCGGTGAAGCGATGGGAGATCAGCTCAATCGTCAGATCGCACTCAAAATCAAGGGCGGCCTCAGCTTGATCGAGCAAATGACCGTAGTGCCTTTGCCAGTCTTCGATGTCCATAATCGGCGCGATCACCAGCCCAACCCGATAGCCGCCTCCCCCCTGCTCACGGGGCAATGCTAGCTTGCGCAATGCCTGCAATCGAGCTGGGACTGATGCCGTGCCACCCTCAAAGCGAGTGGAAATGGGTGCAGCATTGACGCTGATCCGGCAGCGAGTTTGCCCGTTGTGCGGCAGATCCAGCAGCCCATCAACGGCGTCGAATTTGGAAACCCAGCGCAACTGTGCGGCAGGACGGGTGCCGAAATAGCGGATGCATTCGGCCAAGCTGCCGGTGAGGTGCTCAATGCCAAGGGGATCGGTGTAGCAGCTCACCTCGTAGGTAGTGAGGTGATTCGGCTGTTCGTAGTCTGCCAGATGGCTGAGAATCTCGGGCAGGTTTGCGAAGACACGAATTACCGGCGGTCCCTGCAAGCTACCTGCCAAATAGCAGTACTGACAGTGGGCTGGACAACCCTGGGCAATGTGAAACTGCCAGTCGGCCGAGGGCGGAATCGGGCTGAGCTTAAACTGACTTGGCGGTGCGGTCACGACGGCTAGCGTTCGCTTGGAAATGGCGTAGGTCTCGCGTTCGCTGTCGCCGCGTAACCCGGTCAGGCGATTCGTACGCAGCTCCTGCACGGGCAAATTTAGCGCCTGCACTCGTTGCAAAATCTGCTGCCCCCAGGGTTCCTGAAGTGCTGCCGGCGTGAAAATCACCTGCTCGGGCATCCAGAGCTGCGAGGAGCTTGGCTGAGCAGCAGGCGCAACGGTTGGAATCGATACCGGAGATGAAGGAGTCAAAGCAGTCGTTATAGAAGTAGCCAAAACCTATCGTCCATGAGTTTTCTATCTCTTTCTTTTTCTATTGTCCGTTCTGGCTCGACTGAAAACCACCTCACCTGCGGCGGGTATTGCGCTACTCGGGGTGGAGATTTCCTTGCTAGGCTGCGCTTGCGGTCTGGCGGCGATCGGGTCGGTGGCTAGCAGGAGCAGAGGACAACACTGTTATGGTCTGTAATCTTCTTGAGTAGAATTTAAGTACAATCGAAACCAGCAGCCAGCAGTTGACCGTGACAGATTGCAGCGTCGAGATTGCCATTGCCTGCGGCTGCAATAGCCAAAGCTACCTCAGCTAAACCTTTCGTCAGCTTACGGGAATTAGTCCAAACACCTACCGGGCAGCGTCTCGAACGCCATGACGGCTCACTATGGCAGAGCAAACGGCAAAACAGCCCTTTGATATCGATGACGCGATGCAGCGGCTACGAGTGGCGGTGCAGCCATTTCCGAAGGCGGCCATGTTTGAGCTAGCAGCTCAAGGCTATTGCTCACCCTTTGAACAGCTGATCGCCTGCATCATTTCAATTCGCACCTACGATGAGGTAAGTCTGCCGGTGGCGCGGCGGCTGTTTGAGCGAGCAAATACCCCCGAAGCAATGGTGCGGTTGACCCCTGCCGGCATCAACGAGCTAATCCGCGACTGCACCTATCACGAACCCAAGTCGCAGCAAATCTGGGAGATTGCCAATCGGCTAGTGCGCGAATATGATGGCGTGTTGCCCTGCGATGAGGCGCTGTTGCGCTCGTTTAAAGGCGTAGGACCCAAGTGTGCTCATCTGGCGCTGGGCATTGCCTGCGGTCAGCCTTATATCAGCGTTGATGTGCATGTGCATCGCGTCACGAATCGCTGGGGCTATGTGCAAACCCGCACGCCGGAGAAAACCCTAGCGGCGCTAGAGCAGATTTTGCCGCAGCGCTATTGGGTGGAAATCAACGAGCTGCTGGTTCCCTTTGGCAAACACATCTGCACCGGGAATTTGCCGAAGTGCTCGACCTGCCCGCTGTTATCGATGTGTCAGCAGGTGGGCATTGAAAACCATCGATAGATACAGTGATAGTTAGTGACAGATATTAGTGATTTACCGAGACAATGCCGCTGAACAAGCTGTAACAGAACTGCAACAAAATTTGAGAACGCCTGTCAACGGTAGTTGGTCAAGTTCAGCAAATATTTAAATAGCTTTTAATAGCTCTGCAAATCACGATTGAACTTCGGTTTACAGAGCGGAAAGGTGGCACATGCCGCTGCCGATAAGGGGCAAAGCTCCTCTTGACACATGCCGATTGCTCAGGATGGGGGCGCTATCACGAGATCAGCGCTCAATTGACCTCGAGTAGCGACGTTACCAGCAAAGGCAGCAACTAGCGGGATAAGCCGGGAAGAACTCCGAGAAATCACGGTCTTTTGCCAGAAACAACTTTAAAATTTTGATAAAGCTGCCGGAAACTAAAAATACATAACGGCTAGAAACAGATACATTAGCAGATACGTTAGCAGATACCTCCATACGACATAGTCCTGTAGAACTGATGTCGCTGTAATGTTGCTGTAAACCTGCTTTACGGCGTTCGAATTTTCTGTTCACAAGCGCGAACACAGGTTGATTTTATCTGTGCTTTATTGGTGTGCTGGAGTATTACTAACTACGTGTTTTCCTTGTTACCGCAGACCGATCAACGCTAGTTCTATCAGTTCTAGTTCGATCTAGTTCAATCTACTTCAAGCTATGGCGTTGCAGGTTAGCGCTGCTGCAATCAAGCAGAAACGAGTTAGGTCTCTTCTCAAAGAGTTGATGATTTTTTTAACGAGTTCAGGTAAGAGATGAAAGTTGGAATTTTAGCAGGGGGGTTGGGCACTCGCCTCTCGGAAGAAACGGTTGAGAAGCCAAAGCCCATGGTTGAGATCGGAGGAAAGCCTATCCTCTGGCACATCATGATGCACTATCATCACTATGGTTTCGATAACTTTGTGATTGCTCTTGGTTACAAAGGTGAGGTCATTAAGAAATACATGGTGGATTATTGCTCGTTGAATAGTCATCTCACTGTCAATTTACGCAGCGGCGAAGTCAAAACTCACGGTGGCTACAAGCCCGATTGGACCGTAGAACTGGTAGATACCGGGTTGCACACAAACACCGGCGGACGCATCAAGCGACTGGCTCCCTATCTCGGCAATGAAACCTTCATGCTGACTTGGGGCGACGGGGTTTCCGATCTCAACCTCAACGATCTGCTGGCGTTTCATCGGGCGCACGGCAAACTGGCAACGCTGACGGCAGTCCGTCCGCCAGCCCGCTTCGGGCATCTGGAGCTAGAGGGCGACCAAATCGTTGAGTTTTCCGAAAAACCGCAGACACGGGAAGGCTGGATCAACGGCGCTTTCTTTGTGCTGGAGCCGGGCGTGTTTGACTACATCGACGGCGACGCCACGCAGTGGGAAAAGGAACCACTGGAGCGATTAGCGCAAGACGGGCAGCTCATGGCCTATCGCTATGGTGGATTCTGGCAGTGCATGGATACCCTGCGCGACAAGCGACGTTTGGAAAGTCTGTGGGCAGAGGGCAATGCCCCGTGGAAAATTTGGCAGGAACAGGAGGATCAAGATGAGAGTGCTAGTAACGGGACACAAGGGCTACATCGGCACGGTGCTGGTGCCTATGCTGCTAGAACAAGGGCATGAGGTTGTCGGCATCGACAGCGATTTGTTTCGCTACAGCACCTTTGGCAGCAGCATTCCAGAAATTCCCGAGCTGCAAAAAGACATTCGCGATCTGGAGCCGTCGGATCTGCAAGGCTACGATGTGGTGATGCATCTAGCAGCGCTATCGAACGATCCGCTAGGCAACTTCAACCCGGAGTTAACCTACGAAATCAACCACCTGGCCTCGGTGCGGCTGGCAGAAATGGCCAAGCAGTCCGGGGTGCCGCGCTATATTTTCTCCTCGTCGTGCAGCAACTACGGTGCCGGCGGTGAGGATTGGCTTACCGAAGAGTCGGCGTTTAACCCGGTCACGCCCTACGGCATCTCGAAGGTGCGCACCGAGCAAGATGTGGCGCTGCTAGCAGACGACGACTTCAGCCCCACATTTTTGCGTAATGCCACCGCCTTTGGAGCGTCGCCCCGAATTCGCTTTGATCTGGTGCTCAACAATCTAGTGGCCTGGGCTTTTACTACCGGACGGGTCTACATCAAGAGTGACGGCACCCCATGGCGACCCATTGTCCATATTGCGGATATCTCGCGCGCTTTTATTGCTGTGATGAACGCGCCTCGGGAAGTGATTCACAATCAGGCGTTTAACGTGGGTCGCAACGAAGATAACTATCGAATTCGCGAGCTAGCAGACATTGTGCAAGAAACGGTTCCCGGATGCACGATTGAATATGCTAAAGATGCCGGTCCTGACAAGCGCTGCTATCGCGTAGACTGCTCGAAAATTCAGCGGCTGATTCCCGAATTTCAGCCTCAGTGGAACGCGCGACTGGGTGCTCAGGAACTGTATCAAGCCTATCAGCAGGTGGGCTTGACGCTAGAAGAATTTGAAGGACCGCGCTACCAGCGGTTGGCGCAGCTGCGGCAGTTAATCGAGCAGCAGCAGATCGATGAAACACTACGCTGGAAACAGTCAATTCCCGCTTCTATGGTTTGCTAATAGGAACTGATACTCTATGCGTGAAGAAATATGCCGTTCCTGCGGCAATGCAAATCTCCAGCTCATTATTTCCTTTGGCTACACCCCCCTTGCCGACAATCTGCTGATCCAAGATCAGCTAGCGCTGCCTGAGTATACGGCTCCCCTCGATCTCTATTTTTGCCCGGACTGCGGCTTGGTGCAGATCGATGAAACCGTGCCGCCGGAAATTCTGTTTTGTCAAGATTATCCCTACTTCTCGTCGGTATCCCCCACGCTGCTAAAGCACTTTCGAGACAGCGCTGAGGCAATTATGCAGTCTAAGCCGCTGGACAGCACGAGTCTGGTGATTGAAGCGGCGAGCAATGACGGCTACCTCCTGAAGAATTTTGTTGAGGCTGGGATTCCGGTTTTGGGCATCGATCCGGCAGCGGGGCCAGTGGCGGTGGCGCAGAAAGCTGGCATCCCCACGCTCAACACCTTCTTTACGCTCGATCTAGCGAAGCAACTCCGGGCAGAGGGTAAACAGGCAGATGTGTTTCTGGCGAATAACGTGCTGGCCCATGTGCCGGACCTGAACGGATTTGTGGCGGGCATCCAAACCCTACTGAAGCCGGATGGGGTAGCAGTGATTGAAGCGCCCTATGTTGTGGATCTCGTAGATCACTGCGAGTTTGACACGATTTATCATCAGCACCTCTGCTACTTTTCCGTGACAGCCCTCGATCGGCTGTTTCGGCGTCATTCGCTTTATCTTAACAACGTCCAGCGAACCAGCATCCACGGCGGATCGTTGCGGCTGTTTGTGCAGCCCTTTGAGGCGGTGCAGGAATCGGTGCAGGAGTTGCTGCAAGCCGAAGCAAAGCGGGGCGTGGATCAGCTTGATTACTACCGTGATTTTGCGATCCGAGTACAGTCCATCCGCGAAGAATTGCTGAGGCTATTGTGGGGGCTGAAGCAGCAGGGCAAACGCATGGTTGGCTACGGGGCCGCCGCTAAAGCAACGACGATGCTGAGCTACCTCGGCATCAACAAAACTCTGCTGGATTATGTAGTGGATCTCAACGCCTTTAAGCACGGACGCTACATGAGTATCAATCATTTGCCGATCTATCCCCCCACGAAGCTACTTGAGGATCAACCCGACTTCGTGCTGATTTTGGCGTGGAACTTTGCTGAAGAAATCATGCGGCAGCAGGCAGAATATCAGCAGCGGGGTGGTCAGTTTATCATTCCAATTCCGCAGCCGCAGGTTGTTTAAGCAGCGTGCTTTGCTGATGCGTTGAGCCGATCCCTTTTTAAGACATTGAGAGAGAACATGACTCATCCACTCCTAGAAACTGCGACGGCTTCCGATCGGGTTCGTTTCTTACCCGACAGCGTCTGCCCAAATTGCGGTCACACTGGTCTCACCCTATTCTACGAAGTGCTGAACGTGCCGGTGCATAGCTGCCTGATGATGCCCACCCGCGAGGAAGCCCTGAATTTTCCCTGCGGCGACGTTCGCTTAGCCTTTTGTGAGCACTGCGGCTTCATCACTAATGTGGCGTTTGATCCTAAGTGGTCGGCCTATGCGCCCAATTACGAAGATCAGCAGAGCTTCTCGCCTACCTTCAACCAATTTGCGCAAACGCTAGCGGCTGGGCTGGTGCAAAAGTACAATCTCTACAACAAAGATATTGTCGAGATTGGTTGCAGTAAGGGCGATTTCTTGATCCTGCTCTGCGAGTTGGGCAACAATCGCGGCGTGGGTATTGACCCGAGTGCGGTGCCCGGACGGGTACAGAGCGACGCGGCTCAGCGGGTGCAGTTTATTCAAGATTACTATTCCGAGAAATATACCGATAAGGTGGGCGAATTTATTTGCTGCCGTCATACGCTGGAGCATGTCAAGCCTACCGCTGAATTTGTGAGCACCGTGCGCCGTTCGATTGGTGATCGCCTCGATACGTCCGTATTCTTCGAAATTCCCGATACCATTCGTGTATTGCGCGATCTGGCGTTTGAAGACATCTACTACGAGCACTGCTCTTACTTTACGCCCGGTTCCCTAGCTCGACTGTTTCGGAGCTGCGGCTTTGAAGTGACCGATCTGTATCTCGCCTATGGCGATCAGTATTTGCTGATTGAGGCAAAACCGGTTGCCGGACAGTCAGACCAAATCCATCCGCTGGAGGAAAGTCCGGAGCAGATCAAGCAGCAGGTGCAGCATTTCACCGAAACAATTGCCACCAAGCTGAATCACTGGAAACAGTATCTAGAGCGGATGCAGCAAGAGCAGAAGCGCGTTGTGGTCTGGGGGTCTGGCTCTAAATGTGTAGCCTTTTTGACAACGCTGGACACAATTGATCACATTCAATACGTGGTTGACATTAATCCCTATCGTCACGGCAAGTTTATCCCTGGCGTAGGCAAGGAGATTATGTCACCAGAATTTCTTAAGGACTACCGGCCAGATCAAATTATTGTCATGAATCCGATCTATTGCAACGAAATTCAGAAAATGCTGGATGGTATGGGTGTTGTAACAGAGCTAGTACCGCTCTAAAGAACGACCAAATAGACCAAGCGAAACCATGCACGATTCATCTGCGCTCTGCCCGGTCTGTGCCGCTCCCGATTGGCGAGTGTTCTTCACCATGCCTGCGGTGCCCGTCTTTTGCAATCTGCTTTGGCCCGATCCGGAGGCAGCTCAGCACTGCCCTAAAGCAGAAATTGATCTGGCGTTTTGCTCGCACTGCGGCTTTATCGGCAATGCCACGTTTGACCCATCTCGCCTCGACTACGGCCAAACCTACGAAAATGCCCTCGATTTCTCGCCTCGCTTTCAGGACTATGCCAACGCTCTGGCGCTGCGGCTAATTGAGCAGTACCATCTCCGCCATAAAACGATTGTTGAAATCGGCTGTGGTAAAGGCGAGTTTCTCGTCTCGCTCTGTGAGAAGGGCAATAACCGAGGGATTGGCTTTGATCCTTCCTATGTACCGCTGCCGGAACATGAGCCTTGGCAGGAGCAAATTCAGTTTATCCCCGACTATTATTCCGAACGTTATGCCGATCGCGTTGCTGATTTCATCTGCTGTCGGCATACCCTGGAACATATTCCGCTACCCAACAAGCTGCTGCATACGGTACGGCAGGCAATTGGCGATGGCAGCATTCCAGTCTTTTTTGAAGTGCCCAATGCCCTCGATACCTTTCGTCACTTAGCCATCTGGGACATTATTTACGAACACTGCTGTTACTTTGCTCCCATCACCCTAACTTATGCCTTTGCCGCCAACGGATTTCAAGTTCAAAACTTGACTGAAGCGTATCGCGGTCAGTTTCTCTGCGTTGAAGCTGTGCCTGCCGATCCTTGTCCGCTGCTGCCGCCTGCCGCTGAACTGGAGCTGCTCGCTCAGGATGTGGCTCAGTTTGCGTCGCGCTTTCACCGCAAGCTGTCGGCATGGCAGCAAACGCTGGATGAGCTACAACAGCAGGGCAAAACTGCCGTTGTCTGGGGAGCCGGCTCAAAAGGCGTCACCTTCCTGAATTTGATATCCCGGCGCGAGCAGATTCAGGGCGTTGTGGATATTAATCCGCGCAAAACTGGTATGTATGTGGCGGGCACTGGGCAACAGATCATTGCCCCAGAGGCGCTGCCCACCGTTCAACCAGACGTAATTTTTGTAATGAACGCCATTTATCAGGACGAGATTCGCCAGATGGCGGCCGAACAGGGGCTTTCTCCAGACCTTGTCTGCGTTTAAACTCTTGATTTCTGAGCAACAGTTGTATGCAGCGTCAGAATTGTTCCTGATCATGAATGATCAGGAATGCATTGATGGCAATCGCATTCTATATCCTAGGTCTAGGCCCATTCCTGGTGCAGACTGCCCATGTTGACTGTCTATAGCGACGCCCATCACGCCCACCATGCCCAGTTCGAGCTGATTGACGGCAAGCTGGTGCCACCTTTTGAGCATCCCCGGCGTGCCGAGATGTTGCTGGCGCAGGTGCAGCAAGCAAATTTGGGCGAGGTGCTGCCCGCAAAAGCCGTTGGGCTGGAGCCAATTCTGCGTGTTCATGATCCGGGCTATGTAGCGTTTCTGCAAACTGCATGGCAGGAATGGGTGGCTGCCCATGGTGATGAAACCGACGCGCTCCCCCTAAACTGGGCGACCCGCACCATGCGCCACGACCGCATTCCAGAAACCATTGACGGTAAACTCAGCTACTACTCTTTTGATGCGGGCACACCAATCATGGCCGGTACTTGGCACGCCGCTACCGCCGCTGCTCGGGTTGCCCTGACTGCCCAACAGTTAATCACCGACGGAGCTGCCGCCGCCTTTGGACTTTGCCGCCCACCCGGACACCATGCTGCCCGCGATTTCTACGGTGGCTACTGCTTTTTGAACAATGCCGCGATTGCAGCGCAGGCGTTTCGAGATGCGGGTGCAGCCCGGGTAGCCATTCTCGATGTTGACTATCACCACGGCAACGGCACCCAAGCCATCTTTTACGACCGCTCCGATGTTCTGTTTGTCTCAATTCACGGACACCCCAAGCAGGAATATCCCTACTTTTTGGGCTACGAGGATGAACGCGGCAGCGGTGCTGGTGAAGGCTATACCTACAATTACCCCTTGCTTTGGGGAACAGATTGGGGGATGTATGAGGAAGCATTAACCGATGCCCTGCAGCACATTCAGCGGTATGCGCCAGATGTAATGGTGATTTCTCTCGGTGTCGATACCTTCGAGAAAGATCCGATCTCAAAATTTCGCCTGCGCGGGGCTGACTATCATCGTATGGGCGCAGCGATTGCTCGTTTGGGAATACCGACGCTGTTTGTGATGGAAGGGGGATACGCCGTTGAAGAGATTGGCGTCAATGCAGTGAACGTGCTGTTGGGGTTTGAGGCAGCAAGCTGAGTCTTTTGCCCAATTCCTACCTCATCTACATCATGACCTACATCATAAACATGCGTCGGTCTAGGGTTTGGGGGTCGCGAGTGGTGACGAACTGGTCGAGGTTTTCGTCGGTCTCCAGACGACCATCCACCAAGGTGATAATCCGATCGGCAACATCGAGGATGCGGTTGTCGTGCGTCACCATCAAGATAGTGCGTCCGTGCTCTTTGGCGAGCCGCTGCATCAGGGTGACCACTTCACGTCCTGATTTTTTATCAAGAGCGGCGGTGGGTTCGTCTGCCAGGATCAGGGCAGGTTGATTCACCAAGGCACGGGCAATGGCGACTCGTTGCTTCTGTCCGCCGGAGAGGGCAGTGGGCTTGTAGTGAACGCGGTCGGCTAGGCCGAGCTGCCCCAACATCTCGATGGCTTTCTGGCGCTTGTTGCCCCAGTCCTCTAATAGCTCAATCGCCATCTCCACGTTTTGCGCTGCCGTCAGGGATTCAAACAAATTGTGTGCTTGAAAAATAAATCCAATGTTGCGGCGCACTTCCACCAGTTCCGGCTTGCTCAGACCGACGATTTCCTGCCCCAGAACTTGAAGGCTGCCTTCTTGCACCGTGCGCAGTGCCCCGATCAGCGTCAGCAGTGTGGTTTTGCCGGAACCTGACGGACCCGTCATGATCACGATCTGCCCTTTGGGCAAATCCAGATTGATATCAAACAACACCTGCTTGCGCAGTTCCCCTTCACCGAAGTAATAATCGAGATGACGAATCTGCACTACGCAAGGCTCTACCTGGGAATTAACCTCCGGAACAGAATTGGAGATTGTTATCGACTGACTCATGCGTCCCTCCCGCGTCTATGCTCCAAATACCTCAGCCGGATCGGTTGCCTGCACCTTACGCACGGCAATGGCGCCCGAAATTAAACACATGATCAGCGTGGCGATGAATAGATTGATTGCTCGCCCCCAGGTCATTTGCATCAGCAGTCCCGTGGCGCTGGCCGTTACGTGATACAGCATGCCGCTAATGACGCAGCCAGGAATAAAGCCGATCACCGCCAGAAACATGGCCTGCTGCAACACCACCCTCAGCAAGTAGAAATTGGTATAGCCCATGGCTTTCAGGGTGGCATACTCCGCCCAGTGTTCTGCCACATCGGTATAGAGAATCTGATACACCAGAATGATGCCGACAATGAAACTCATGGTGGTCAGCAGCGAAAACACGAAGCCAATGTTGGTATTTTCTCGCCAGTAGTCCCGCTCTTGCTGCACAAATTCCGCCTTGGTGAGCACATGTACATCCTGGGGTAAGCCTTGTCGCAACGCTTGAGCCACAGCGATTGGGTCAGCGTTGGGGGCAAGCTGCAACAGCCCAATATCTACGGTATTCAGCTCGCGTCGGTCTTCGTCGGGTCCCAAGACGGAAAAGTAGCGCAGGAAATTCTGGTCGCTCATAACCACGTTGCCGTTGCCGGAAGCAAAGTCGGTACCGAGGCGAAAGCTGCCCACCAGCCGCACCTGCTGTTCGGCGATCTCGGTGACAATGCCGGCTTCAGTCGGTCCCACCTCGGGGCGAGAGCGGTCGTCGATCACGGCAGTCCAGGGTAGTTTCAGCTGATCCGCATTGTCGATAATGCCCGGCAGCGGCAGCACTGGCTCCTGGGGGTTAAACGCCAGCACCCGCAGCGGGCGAATTCGTTTCGTGACCGGATTTTTCCAGAAAGCCGTAGTGGTGTAGAGCGGATAGGCTCCCTCGACCCCAGCAAACGCCTGAGCCTGATAGAGCCGCCGTCGGGCAAACTGCTCGGGCACAAACATGTTGGTTTTCAGGCTGCTGACGATCACGATATCGCCGTTCAAGAGCTTTAAAAGCTGCACTTGGCTATCGTAGAGGGCATTCTCGAAGCCGCGAAACATAAACATCAGCAGCACCGCAAAGGAGACGCCTGCAATCGCCGTCAACAATCGCCGCCGCTCGTAGGTGAGGTTAAACCAGGCTAAGGGAGTCCGCCGCCGCATCTTAAAACACCTCCGCCGGATCTGCCACAACCACTTTCCGCACCGAAATCAGTGCCGACAGGCTGCACATGCCAATCGTCAGCAGCAGCACCTGCACCGCCCGCCCAAATTCCATCCCAATCGGCAGACTACCGCTCGTCGCGCGTAGGGTCAGCTCATACAGCCCCAGGGAAATGGCAAATCCGGGAATGTAGCCGAGCACCGCCAAAATCACCGCCTCCTGAATTACCGTCCAGAACAAGAAGCCGCTGCGGTAGCCCATGGCCTTGAGGGTGGCGTACTGCTTCATATGGTCGGAAATATCAGTGTAGAGAATTTGGTAAACAATGACGACTCCCACGATACAAGAGACGCCAACGCCCATACCGAAGATAAAGCCGGTGGAGGTGGTACTAATCCAGTAGGTGCGCTCGCGGGCAATCAGTTCCGACCGCGTCAGCACAATCACGTCGTTAGGCAGGGTTTGCCGCAGGGCCGCCGCGATTTGATTCGGATCGACACCGGGCTGTAGTTTTACCAATCCCAGATTGATCCGGTTTAGGGGGAAGGGGGCAAAAAAGCGGCGAAAGTTCTGGTCGCTCATAATCAGCGTGCCATCTGCCGTAAACCCACCGCCCAGACTGTACTGCCCGCCAATGGTGATCCGCCGTCGGTCGGCTTCGGTGGTGGAGCCAATTGTCTGAGGACCAAACTCCGGTCGCGAGAGCCGATCGATCAGCGCCGTATCGAAACGTCGCAGGGCCGCCTGATTCTCGGGCGTGTCTAGCTCTGGCAGCAAAAATACCGGATCGTCGGGATTGATACCGTAGACGAAAATGGAGCGGTTGCGGCGCGTTTCTGGATTGCGCCACTGCAAATAGCCGACATACAGCGGCATCACCCGCTCGACCCCGGCAATGCCCCCCGCTTGGTACAGCCGCTGAATCGGAAAGGATTTCGTGGTGCTGATTTCTAGCGATTGCGGCGACAGCAGAAACACCTCGGCGTTGATCTGGGAATAGATTTGAGACGCGGTTTTGGCCAGCGATCCCAGAAACCCCAGATTCATAAACACCAGAATCACCGCAAACGCCACCCCAGCAATCGCCACTAGCAGGCGCGTCTTTTCGTGCACTAGGTTCAGCCAGGCTAGGGGGGTTCGTCTCATGGGGTGCTCGTTCCCTCCACGTCAATCCGTACGTCCACCTGCAAGTTCGTCAATGCCTCCACTGGGCGGCTGTCGTCTAGGCGAATCTTCACCTCGACAACGCGAGCGTCGGCATTGGCGGCCGGGTCATCGTCTAGCACGTTGTTCTTGAAGATCTGCCAGCCAATTTCCGTCACTGTTCCGGTGAGGGGTGTATCAAACGCGCCATTGCGGCTGGTAATCGTGGCTCGCTGCCCAACCCGCACTCGGCTGACATCGGTTTCGTAGACTTCGGCTACCGCCATCATCTGCCGTGTATTGCCCAAGTCGAGAATGCCGCTATCGCCAATGGCCTCGCCAGCTTTGGCATAGATTCTGAGAATGCGTCCGTCCTGGGGAGCGCGAATGATGGTGCGCTCGAGACGAGCCGCTGCCAATTGTAGATTTTGCCGCGCCGACTCTACTTGCACCTGCACTTGCGACAGCGGTAGATTCGCCTGCTCAGACTGAAGCTGAGCCTGAGCGTTACGGACATCCGCCTGCCACTCCCGCTCGATCCGTACTAGCGTTGCCTGAGCATTATTGAGCTGTTCCTGGGCTTGCCGTGTCTCGGTTACCTGCTGATCCAGCGTTTGCTTCGAGACGGCTCCCTGGGCATAGAGATCTTGAAACCGCTGCAAATCTTCGGTTGCTAGGGCGAGCTGCGCTTCCAGTTCACGAATTCGGGCCCGCTGCGCTTCGATTTCAAACGTACCGGGTTGCTGAGCCTGCTGTACGCGGGTTTGGGCTTCCTGGATTTGCGATTGCCCATAGGCGGTGGTGGCTTGCAGTCGCTGCTCGGCTTCTGCCAACTGGCTAGCGGCATAATCGCGTTCGGCGCGGCGTTCCTCATAGCTCTCTAGGTAGGCCAGCACATCACCCTGCTGCACCTCATCACCTTGCCGCACCTCTAGCCGTCCGATCCGCTCTGTACTAGGACCGCCGATGCGAATCACTTCCCCTTCGGGTTCTAGTCGCCCCAAGGCCACCACTTCTACCCGCTGCGGCAGTGGCGTTTCCGTTGCTTCTGGGGCAGGCTGTGAGCTGCTGACTAGGCGGGCAATCCCGACCCCTGTCAAGCCTAGGACAATTGTGCCGCCGACGACCACCACAAGCCATCTCTGCCGCGGCCACTGCTTGTTCCCTAATGCCATACCCCTCCTTACTGCAGCAATGCAATGGCTGTCAGCCTTCATTGAGAGCAGCGAGCGACTGCCCGCATCCTATCGTCTTATATTGTCCTCAGACTCGACAATGCCCGATCGGGTGGAAGATTCCGCTGCAGAACTCTACCAACGATCGAGCACATCGTGGATCAGCGCCTCACGAATCACGATTTGCCCGACAATCACCAGCGGAATAGCCAGCAGCAGCCCCAAAAAACCAAAAAACGCCGCAAACACCACCTGAGCCAGCAGCGTTACAGCCGGCAGCAGCGACACCTGCTTTTGCATCACCACCGGCACCAATAAATACTGCTCTAGCTGCTGGATCACGATGTAGAACACGACGACTGCCACTGCCTTCCACGGTGCATCCAACAGAGCAATAGCCAGCGGCGGCACCAAGCTGAGGGTAGGACCAATATTAGGAATGGCCTCTAGCAAACCCGCCAAAGCGGCATTAGCTAGGACCAAAGGTACCCGCAGTATCCAGAGACCCAAAGCCACAACCGTCCCAATCACCGCCATATCGATCAGCACGCCGCGTATCCAGCCAATCAACGCTGCCTCGCAGTCGGTCAAAATGCTGTCTACCCGCGGTCGATAAAATGCTGGAAAGAAAGCAATGAATCCCTGTCGATAGGGCGTTGGATTGACGAGTAGCATGGTCGTCAGCACCAGAATCAACAGCAGATTCAGCAGAATGAGCAAAAAGTTAGAAAAGAGAGCAAAAAAATTGTTAACTACCCAGCTCACAAAGGGGCGAGCCTGCTGGGTCAGCTCCTCGAAACTGGGTACATAGTCAAAGGAATCCACCCCTGGAAGGCGCGTTTGCAACACGAAAAACCAGCCTTGCAGCCGCTGTAACCCTCGGGGTACCAGTTCTACTAACTGTTGAAACTGATCGACAAAGGGAGGCACAATCACCCCAACAAACAGCAGCAGCGCCGTCAAGAACATCGTCACCGATAGCAAGGCCGCCACGCCCCGCTGCATTCCAGAACGCTGTAATCGACGCACCAAACGATTCAGCGGAATGGCCAGCACCACGGCTGTAAACACCAGCAGCAGCACTTGCCGAATCCGCCACAGCACATACAGGGCGATCAGGAGGAGGATTAAGCCAAACCACTTGCCAAACTTCACGGCTCAGTTCACATTGCTGCCAAAAACCCTCGTGTAAGCGAGTCTAGCTCTACTGTGGAAAATTTGTTAAGGGTTGGCATCATCCCCAAGATGAAGACATGTCCAAAATAAGGAGATGAAGTAGTTCCTTGCGTCCACTTAGGCTGTGGCCCGCCAGTCTGACTGAGCAAAGCTGCCGTTAGGAACAGACTGGAGCGGTGGAGTCGCCGTCTGATGGGCTGCCTCAACATGGGCGATTGCCTGTTTAGCGACAACTTTCCAGTTTGTAGTTTCGTCCCAGGGCGCAAATACCAGTTCTCCCTCGTGGTACAGCCGACAGAACAGCACTTCATCGGCTTCGGCTGCCTGGACTTCGATAGTGATGGGCTGTTGCAACTGTTGGGGAGAAAGGGTCGCCAAGGCCGCTAGCAGCGATTTGGAAAAATTGGAATCATAGCCGGCTTCCAGCACATAGCGGCGGTCGGCCTTCACATGCAGATGCACTTTCCAGGTGTCTTTACCGCGCCGCTCGACCTGCTTAAATTCCAGCTTTTCAATCATTCCCGTCAGAGCCGTCTCGGCAATGGGCACGACCTCGCGGGCATCGTTCAGCCAATACCAAAGGCAGTTATTGCTGCGGTTGCAGTAGATAAAGCGAGGGCGCGGCGACTCGCCAAAGCCTAGGGTTTGCCGCTGCTGCAACAGGTCAATCAACTGTTGGAGCAAGGCGTTTTGTTGAGCGATCTGTTGAGCAATCTGCTGAGCCGCTGGTGACTCAACCGGCATAGAACGCGACATAGCGAAACACTCCAGAGGTGAAACAGGGGTGGAAATGGGCTGCAAAGGCATGCAAATAAAGTCAGGTGAGGAATTAGGCGGCTGCATCCATAACTTGCAGCTCGCGACTGGCAATGGCTTCGCGCAGCTCTAGCCGCAGCACTGAAAACTGGTTGCGCAGCAGCGTCAGATCGATCTCAATCTCGGCCCGCCGGTCTTGGGCCATTTGCAGATTGGCGACCGCCTTGCGGTACTCCGCCGATTGCATCATCTCGATGCGCTTGGCCTTACGTTGGGCATCGTTGCGCAGGTCGCTATCGAAAGCAATCGTGGTATCAATTTCAGCTGTGATGCGATTGAGAATGTCTTGCAGCCGCCGCACATGCTGTTCGGCTTGCAGGAGTTCGCGTTGGCGTTCTGCGATGGCAGCAGGGTAATCAATCAGTCTCATAGTTACACGTTCCGTTCGGCTTTCACTCGATGGGCAAGGACTAATTAAGGGTTGGATTTGAGGAAGGGTGTAGTAGTGGCTGTGAATCAAGGCAGCTCAAGAGAACAAAGGACAATAGACGGGCAACCTAAGACACCGGGCAAGAGAATCAAGCGACCTGCAGTTCGGGCTGAGCTGAACGCAGACTCGTTGTGGGTTGCAGCTTTTGCAGTTGCAGCTCAAAGGCTCGTCGGTTAAAGGCATAGGCACGGTCGCCGGCAACGGTGTGGAATAGAGCATCTTCTAGCAGCGACTCGATGGACAGCTCTAGCCACTGGGCGAGAGCCTGCTGCAAGTCTTCTGCCCGATACAGCTCTCCCTCTTCACGAGCAAAGTGGGCTTGCAACTCTAGGGCGGCCGTCTTCAGCGCTACTTGCAGGGTGTGGGGGTCAATCAAAGGTGCAGTCATGGGCTTACTCGCTAAGGAATGAAACGGACCAGACAACAGACTCAGTCTGCATGGGGCTAAGAGGAAACCAGAGGACATCCCGACCGGGAATCAGGCATTGATAGAGGTAGAAATAGTACTTTTGTTCTATATGACTATTTTAACGCCCGGTATTTTCTCTGTCAGATCGGGAAAAAGAATTGTCATCCGAGCTTAATTTGCTAAGGCAAGAAATTTTTGCATCGAAGCGGCTGCCCGAGGGCTTGAGGCTGTACTATTACTCGGTGTGACTTGAGAACTTCACCACCTGTCGGAACACCACTATGCTTGCTCTTGCTCGTCCTGATCGCGGGAGGACTCTGCTCTTCTTCCTTAATCGTAGTCGGAATGCCTTCGTGTTAAACGGACCGCAGAGGCGAAGTAGCCGATCCGGCACCGGTGTAGTTTCCTCCCCTTGCAGGCAAGCCACTCTGAGCGGGTTGGTCGTCCGATTGGCTGTCAGCGTGTTGGGCACCCTAGTAACCGCGTCCGCCTCCGCTGCCCCCTCCGTTCCCCAAGCCACGGCCGGTGCTCGCCTGGAACAGCGACAGCAGCAGACCCAGCAGATTCGCCCCGAAAATTACGACCTGCGTCAGCATCCCGTCAACAATGCCAACGAGCGCTTCTGGCGTAACATTCTCTGGACCACGGCAGTGGTGGAGCCTGAGCAGCCCTACGTGACGACGGCTCTGGTGCAAATCTTGGCGCTGACTGCCCGCAGCGATCTATCTCACCCGCAAATGCGCACGGTGGATATGGCAATGCAGGTGGCAACCCAGCTCTACACCGCAGATCCCGATGCCCACGCCGCGCTAGAAACGGCTTTGCTGCACACCCTCAGCCGCAGCTCCGACCCACAGTGGGTGGCTATGGCCCTCAAGGCCCTGTCGCTTCATACTACACCCGAGCAGCAGCAGTGGATGCAGCAGGTGCAGCAGCGCTTCCCAAATTGGCGGCAGGAAGTCTCTCTCTATGCTGCACTGCAAGACCTGACCCACCGCCAAACTGCTGACCCGATGCCGCCCCTCGCCGATCTGCTGAACTGGTCCATTGCCCCCAACCAGCTACAGCTTTACGTTCTCTGCCGCCCCGATCGTGGTGTGCTCTGCCAAACGGTGCTGCGAGACCGCAACGGGCAGTTTGTGCGCCAAGATAACCAGCTCTGGTCGGTGCCGCTGCTGCTGCGCTCAATCCACAATCTCTCCTGGATGTTTCCGCGGGGGCAAACGCCGCAGGGTCTCTACCGCATCGAAGGCACGGTTCCCCAACCTGACACCGAGTTCTTCCGCGCCTACGGGCTGTTTGCGCTAGTAAAGCTGTTTGTGCCCTTTGAAGCGGGTGTACGCGAGTTTGTCCCTGGTCGCGCTGGCCCACTGACGGGTTCCCTGACTGCCTATCAGAACTTGCTGCCGCCTTCATGGCGCAATTATTTTCCGATTCAGCAAACCTACTGGGCAGGCAAAGCTGGACGCGCCCTATTCCGCATCCACGGCAGCGGCGAAGCCCCCAGCTTTTTCAGCAACAATCAGCGCTATCCTGGCAGCGGGCAATGGAATCCAACGATTGGCTGCCTTTCCGCTCTGGAACTCTATGACGAGTCTGGACGCTTGCAGCAAGCCGATATGCCGCGCATTCTAGAGGCTTTGCACGCCCACGGCGGTCCGCAGTTCACTGGCTACCTGATTGTTGTTGAGGTGCCCGGAGATGCGGATATACCGGTTTCCCTGGCAGAGGTTGAGACAGTATTGGCAGCTCAATAGAGCCATGAAACCGCGGCTCGGCTGCCTGATTTGGCTGCTTGATGTGGTTGGCTGGTTTAGCTGACTAATGTTAGTTGTGCCAACGCTCTCAAGGCGGTTATCCTATTGGCAATCATTTGGTAATCATCTAGTAATCATAAAATTATCTAGAAGTTATACGGTATACCGAGGCGGCATACCAAGGCGGTAATAAAAGACAATGGCAACCCAATAGGCTGCCTGCCCGAAACCTCGACGGAGCTTAACCTTTCGGCAAGCAGACCTTTACCTGGCAGTGAGATTCTTTGTATGGAATGATTCTCGGTGGATTTCATCCAGGGATGTTTGGAATGGGATTCCAACTCATTGTTCTTTCAACAGGAAGCTAGATGATACCGATCGCAGTGCTGGTGACAATGGGACCAGATCGTTTCAAAAAGCAGTGCGGATGGCAATGAAGAACGTCACTGTTATTAGGTATGGAATTCAGAGTTGACGCTCCTCGTTAACGAGAATTCACGCTTGATCCTGAATTGGAATTAGGGGCATCTCACCAGAGATCTGCATAGGAGTGCTTCTAGCTTGAAAGATATGAGGGCTGAACTTTTTAGGAGTTCAGCGATTTCTGCCTACGTTGAGTGTTCTCCAGAGTCTTCCTTGATATTTCTCTTGGTGTTTCTTCCATACCTATCATGGCTAACAATCACGTTATCTTTATCCATCCCGATGGCACTAGCCCCGCTCACTTTACCATGGCTCGTTTGGTTAAGGCGGGTCCCGATGGACGCCTCAATTGGGATACCCTCGATCAGGCTCGTGTCTATCTGGGTCATATGGAGGACCAGCTCACCGGCACCTCCAATGGTGGCGCAGTCACTCATGCCACGGGTGTGAAAGTATACGCTGAGTCTTTTGGATTTGAGGCTGTTCGGGATGAAGACGGCAATCCGGTTGTAGACGAAACCACTGGGCGACTAGTAGAGGAGGAATTGACAGCGCTCTCTGGCAAAACCCAGACGATTATGCAGGAGGCGGTCGCGGCCAACAAGGCAACTGCGTTGATCAACTCGGGCGTGATCGCAGAACCTGGAACTGGAGCCTTTGCTGCCCGAGTGGGCCAAGCCGATGTGCCTGAAGGCGCGACAGGGTTTGCGGCATTTCCCCGAGGTCAGTTTGCCGAGATTACCCGCCAAGTGGTGGAATCGGGCATTGATGTGATTTTGGGTGGCGGTCTGGTGAACTATCTGCCGGTGGGCACCGAGCCACCCGAGGGAGCAGTCTATGCCGAGTCTGCTGAACAGCTAGATGCCATTTCCACCGCTTCAAACATTCGTCCCAGCATTAACCTGATTGAGTTAGCCGAAAGTTTGGGCTACACCGTGGTTTACACGAAGGAGCAACTCCAAGCTGTAGCCGACGACCCTAGCGTCACGAAGGTGCTGGGCATCTTTGCTAACGAAGATACCTTCAATGACAATATCCCCACTCCGGAGGGCAACCTGCGGGGTGTAGAAGAAAATCTGCTGGCAACCAACACTCCTGCCTATGTGCCGACAGCGCCAACGGTGGGCGAAATGCTGAAGGCAGCCCAAACTATTTTGGAGCGCAATCCTAAGTTTGAGAACGGCTCGTTCACGGTGCTGGAGGAGGAGGGAACCGACAACTTCGGCAATATTGACAATGCGTCTGGCACTTTGGAAGCGCTGTTGCGTACCGATGAAGCCATTGGGGTGGCAAAAGAATTCTATGAGAAGTATCCCAATACGCTCATCATTACCGCTGCCGATAGCGATGCAGGGGGTCTACAAATTGACGATAGTGATGATACGGTGGGCACCTTCCGCACCAATCCAACCGGCTTGGATCTACCTGATTTCCCCGACTTCCAGAATCCGGGTGATGGGCAAAACGGCGTGGGCACTGAGGCGTTTGTGGCTCAGCCCTCTGCTAGCGGCAACACATACTCTTTTGCAGCCGCATGGGCAGGTACGCCCGACTTCGCTGGTGCCATTGTCAGCAAAGCCCATGGTTTGAACGCCGATAAGCTGCCCGTGACCCTCGACAACACTGATATTTATCGGGCAATGTATGAGACGCTGTTTGGAGTCGATCTGCCCGATCGCGAGGTCCCCGAGTTTGTTCCGGCACCCGAAGCGACCCAAGATACCGGGAACGTCATCTTCATTCACCCGGATGGCACTAGCCCCTCGCTGTATAGCTTTGCCCGCTTCGTTTCTGAGGGGCCTGATGGTCGCCTCAATTATGACCAGTTCTCGAATTCGGGTGTGTACTTGGGGCACATGAGAAACCAGATTGTCGGCACCTCCAATGCCGGTGCGGTCACCCATGCTACTGGCGTCAAGGCGCAAGCTCGCTCCTTTGGTCTCGATGAGTTTGGCGAACCTGTCGTGTCTCGCTCGGGTAAACGGGGCGTCACCATTCTAGAAGAGGCTATTGCTGCCGGTAAAGCAACAGCGGTGATCAATTCCGGATTCATTGCTGAGCCGGGTACGGGCGCTTTTTTGGCCGAAGTGGAAAACCGCGGCGATGTGGCAGCGATCACCGAGCAGATCGTGGCATCTGGAGTTGACATTATTCTGGGCGGCGGCGAAATTCACTATCTGCCAGTCGGGACGGTAGGCCGTTTTGGGCAAGAGGGCATTCGCGAGGATGGACGCAACCTGATCGAAGAAGCCAAAGCAGCAGGTTATACGGTGGTCTTTAGCAAAGAGGAGCTGCAAAATCTGCCCGAAGGTACCACCAAGCTGCTGGGAATTTTTGCCGCTGAAGACACCTACAATGACAACCCTGAAGAGCGGAATCAATCCCTCGGCTTAGATAACTACGGTCAGCCGCTGCCGGATGGCACCCCCACCGATCCACCTACCATTGCAGAAATGCTGGCAGCCGCGTTGCCAATTTTGGCTGCTGATCCAGATGGATTCATGGTGGTAGCCGAAGAAGAAGGCACCGACAACTTCAGCAACAACAATAATTCTCGTGGTGCCCTAGAAGCAACGCTGCGAGCGGATGCCGCCTTTGGAGTGGCAATGGACTTTATCCGCCAACAAGACCCCAATACCCTGTTGATTACAGCCGCCGACAGTGAAGCGGGTGGCCTGCAGATCTGGCAACCGACTCCCTTTGCTCCAGCTCTGCCTGAAACCGTGGATGAAGCACTGACGCTACCTGTCAATCCAACCGATACAGAAACGTTTCAGAATCCGGTGGATGGCAGTGAAGGCCGGGTGCCACCGCTAACTCCCTTTGCAGCCCAGCCCAGCCTTGACGGTGCAATGGGAAATTTTGTCACCGCCTGGGCAGGAACCCCCGATTTCTCTGGCAGCATTGTTGCTAAAACCTATGGCATGAATGCGGATCTGCTGAATTCAACGGTAGATAACACCGAAATTTATCAGATCATGTACCAAACTCTGTTTGGCTTAGGTTCACTGCCCGACTATCAGGATGGCACCAACGACGCCGATGAGCTGGTAGGGGGTGATGGTAAGGACGTGATTGTGGCCTTTGGGGGTGCCGACTTGGTGGCTGGCGGCCTGGGCGATGATATCCTCTACGGGGGTGAAGGCGGCGATATTCTGCGCGGCGATCTCAACGTGGGAGATGCTCAAAACGACGAAGCGGGCGGCAATGATGTCATCTATGGCGGCACCGGCAACGACCGAATTAGTGGCAAGTCTGGCAATGACGAGCTGTATGGAGAAGCTGGTGATGATGTCATCTTCGGAGATGCTGGCGATGATTTGCTCTGGGGTGGTCTGGGTGACGATATTCTGATTGGTAACAACTTCTTAGGTGCCGATGGAGCAAATACCTTTGTGATTGCGGCTGGAGAAGGCACAGATACGATTGTGGACTTCCATGTTGGACGTGATCGTATCGGGTTAGTGAATGAATTGACCTTCTCTGATCTGTCGATCGATCGCAGTGGATCTTCGTCGGTTATCCGTCTGGGTGACGAGGTTCTCGCTATCGTCAATAACGTCAGACCAGGTGCGCTCACGGCTGAGGCGTTTGTTGCGATTCAAGTCTAGGATTCAAATCTCTTAGATCTGTCCGAAGCACGTTCGCTGAAGCACGCCACGGTGTCATCGCTTCCCCTGACGGCAGCAGTGATGGCTGAACCAGTCTGCAGACTGAAAACAGCACCTGATTCTCTGTGTACTTGCAGAAGTCAGGTGTTTTTTTAGTAGTTTTGTGTCTCAAGTTTTGTGCCGTCTCAAGCGCCCTCTCCTGAGGTGATTGATGTCTGAGTACGGACTTTTGATGAACTTCTTTTGATGAACTTTAGGTAAATTACTCTCCGAGGAACTAGCACATCCATTAGAAAAGGACTATCTTCGATCAAACCCCTGTTGCACGACCTCCAAAACTTTGTTCATGATCAACGTCTTCATGATCAACGTGCATTGCGATCATCAGCTTTGTTGAGGTTGCCACCCTGGAAGAAAGATGAGGTGCTCTACCCACTCACCTGTTCTTCGGAGAAAAGGGGAAGATCATGGGTTTTCAGCTCTCTGAGCTTAAACTGATGGGTCTAGCGCGGCACCGTCAGATGCTTTGGTCTCGGATCAAGATGAAGCTGCTACTGGCACTGCCCGAAACCTGGAAGAAGGCAGGTTTTTATGGCAAAGCTCACTATTGCCCTGTATGCGCAAGCCATATTCGGCACTACCAGCCCTTTGGGCATATGACGCAATCCTGGTGTCCTGTCTGTGCATCCATGCAATGGCAGCGGTTTGCCTGGCTGTTCTTGCAACAGCAGACGAATCTCTGGGATGGAAAGCCCAAACGGATGCTGCACATTGCGCCTGAGATTGCATTTGAGCCGAGACTCAGACGAATCGCCAATCTGGATTACTTAACGGGTGATTTGTGCAATCCTCATGTGATGGTCAAACTCGATGTCACCGATATTCCCTTTGCAGATCAGTCCTTTGATGTGATTTTCTGTAGCCATGTGATGGAGCATGTTCCCGATGACCGAAAGGCGTTGCGCGAGTTTGTGCGCGTGCTCTCTACTGATGGCTGGGCAGTCTTTTTGGTACCCATTCGTATGCATCGGCGTACCGACGAAGATCTGAAAGTCACTGATCCGCAAGAGCGGGAGCGACGGTTTGGGCAACATGATCACGTCCGCTTTTACGGATGGGACTTTGAGGAGCGCTTAACTGAGTCTGGGTTTCATGTTACGGTCGTGCGGGCGAGTGATAGGCTTACTGCCAAGCAGTGTGAACAGATGGGAATTCATGCAAAAGAAGTTTTGTTTTATTGCCAGAAGCAACTCTAACGGCAATCAGTTCTTGAAGTACTGCTCAATCAATGTGCCGATGGCTTCCGGATGGGTATGGCTGCCGTAGTGCTTGCCGGGCATTAGCACAAAATTGGGAGCTGAGGAGCAGCGCTTCAGGCAACCCGTGCGCTCGATAACAACATGCTGATCCAGATTGCGGTCCTGCAGGGCAGTTTCGATGGCTTGCAGCAGGGCTTTGCCACCGCGCTTCAAGCAACCCGACTTTTGACAGACCAGAATCTTGGCTCGTCGAGTTGGCGTTGGGCAGGCGGGTGGGCGGGAGCAAGGCAACGAGGTTGCTATCGCTGCTAAGGGATTCGTTGCCGTGAGTTGGCAGGTGGTAAGGCGGCGGATCTGAGCGGCTTTGAGTTTGAGATCGCCAGATTCGCGATCGAGCTTGCCGGTGCCTTGCACCTCTAGCCAGTCGCCGGGTTGCAGCGTGTAGCCGAGGGTAGCCCGCAGAGCCTTCGGCAGCTTGATCGTCACCTGCTCTTGGGCAAAGCCGAGGGTGAAGTATTTCACTTTGCTACCAAGAGGACCTGCCGCAGAGGGTGCAAAGCCAAGAAATTGGCCTTCAAAGGTGAATTGCCAGGGATGGTGGGAGGGTGTCATGGTAGGAAGTTACGGGATGGATGCTAGTTTAAGCGTTTGGCTTCTACGGTTTGGGGTAGTTTCAAAGGTTCAGCCAGATCGGCAATTGCGAGTTCCCAGCCATTGGCTAGGGTGTAGATTTTGCCGCCGTCGGCTGGAGTTTCTTGAACCACTTCTTCTTCTAGGTCTTTTTTGGCGACATAGACCACGAGCTTGCCAGTTCCATTCCGACGCAACATGACTTTCATTGAGTTGTCCTCTTGGGTGTTTGGTTGATCGATCGTGATGATATGGTTTGAAACGTATTCCGCTTGAGTCTTCCGTGAGTCTTCTGGGATTAACAAATTTGGCAAGAAGGAATGTGCTCATCCCAATTAATGGCTTGCTCTAGTCCTCTACAGGTTCTAGTTCTTTGCCGCGGCAGCCTACGACGAAGCCCGACGGCAGGAAATGCACGGCATAGATATAGGAGCTTTGCAGGAAGGTGCCGATGTGGACAACATATCCGGTTTCGCCTTTCTTAGCCAGCGTAGCGCCAATCTCCTGACCGGCAAAGGTGCCGTCGTTGCGCAGCAGTTTGCGGGTACGGACCTTTTGCCCGATTTCAAACTGGGGTGGTAGATTCAGTTCGACTTCGTTGAACTGCATGGGGTTACCTCGCGTAAGAGACTAGGTTGAGCAATTCTTCAGACGTCAGACTGCGTTTGACCTGCATGGACCGGTCGCGCACAGCTTGCAGCACAGGCTGCATTTCCATAGGGTTAAGGTCGATGCCATGCTGTTGCAACACCGTTGCGAGCAAATGACGCCCTGAGTGTTTACCAATCACAAATCGATGGCTAGTGCCGACCTCGGCTGGATCAAACGGTTGATAAGTTTCGGGATTTTGCAAGATGCCATGGGCATGAATGCCGGATTCGTGGGCAAACATGTTTTCCCCAACTACCGCTTTCCACGGCGGTACTGGACAGTTGGCAGCTTTAGCCACCATCTGCGAGAGTTCTAGGAAGTGGCGGGTATTGATGCCTACCTGAATACCATAGATGCACTTCAGTGCCATCACCACTTCTTCCAGAGCAGCGTTCCCAGCACGTTCTCCTAATCCGTTGACGGTGGTATTCACCGATTGTGCTCCCGCTTTGACGCCCGCCAGCGCATTCGCCGTGGCCAATCCCAGATCGTTGTGGGTGTGCATCTCGATGGGAATGCTCAGGAAATAAGCGAGCTGACGAATTTTGTCGTAGGTGGTTAACGGATCGAGAATACCGACCGTATCGCAAAATCGAAAGCGACTCGCCCCCCACTCCTGGGCATAGAGAGCCACATCTAATAGAAAGGCGTCATCGGCTCGCGAGGAATCTTCTCCCCCCACAGCGACCCACAGCCCCTGATCGAGCGCGAACTGAATCGTGTCTCGCAGTTGCTCTAGCATTGAGCGCCACCGCCCCTGAAATTTGGCGCAGATTTGCACCTCGGATACAGGAATTGAGATGTGAACCCGCTGTAGCCCACAGGCAATGGATGCCTCAATATCTGACTTTACTGCGCGATTCCAACCTAGAAGCTGAGTCGTCAGCCCGAGATTGGCGATTGCTTGAATAGCGCGAGCTTCGGGTTGCCCCATGGCTGGAATGCCGACTTCCAATTCCTGAACGCCAATGGAATCTAAAAATTCGGCAATGGCAATTTTTTCCTCGAGGCTGAACACGATGCCCGCCGCCTGCTCACCGTCGCGCAGGGTAGTATCGTTGATTTGAATGGAACTCACGGCATTGTGCATCTCAATTCCTCACAAAACGTAACGGGGGATAGCAGTAGGGATGACACCTAGAGAAATAGGATGAGGACGCTCAATCCTCTTGAGGTCGAATAATGGGAGATGTATCGACTGAAGAATGTGGCGAGGGATGCTCATCTAGCAAGCAGCCAAGGACAGTGTCGTATACAAAAGTACTGATTGAAAAAAGTCCGAATAGGACCAGCATGGTTTCCAGCATAATACCTCCTGATACAGGTGCTTAACACCCAAGTGGCAACGAAAGCTGAACCGAGAATAAACATTTAGGGCGGACTAAATAGTTGGTTAGATTAAGACAAAAGAGTAACCGTTATAGGAATGCTTGCCAGAAAAACCGAATGCGTTCGAGATTCCAACCAGTCGAAGATTTGATTGAGTTGGTCAAGGGTGACTAAGCCGTACTGCCACAGCAACATGGGAAGCGGATCGTGATCGGTCTGCCGCTGCCGCAGCACGATGGCAATTTCTAGGGCCGAGACGGATAGCTCGTCTTGCAGAAATTGAATCAGGTGAGCGTCAGAGGGATAGGCAGACATAGTTAAACCTTCTCCATGCGGAGAGCAGTAGTTAGAGCAGTAGTTAGATCATCATCCGAACAGAAGTTAGAGCAGGCATCGGAACGGGGATGGGACTGTGAATTAAACCATGGATTACGGCGTTGATTGAACTTGAGTGTGCCAGCATCGTTCTAGCCAATCGAGCAGATCGTGGCGAGAGGCAGTGAACTGCTGCACGGTGCTGCGCATCAGCACGGCCTCGATACAGTGGTTAATTTCAACTCGCAGTAATCCATCATTGGAACAGGTGCAAGCAATGTTCAGTTCCTGCAACCGACGGTAGA
Source organism: Synechococcales cyanobacterium C42_A2020_086 (assembly GCA_015272325.1). Classification (GTDB taxonomy): domain Bacteria; phylum Cyanobacteriota; class Cyanobacteriia; order Elainellales; family Elainellaceae; genus JACYLU01. Next base: position 171,883 of record JACYLU010000015.1, read on the forward strand.
TGCACCAGCGATCGCAGCGGGGAATTTCAACGATATGACCGGGAGAAGGCTCAACGCCGGAGAATTCACACATCATCTTGGCTCCAGGCATAGGCGTGCTGCTTCAGAGTTTGCAGATCCTGCTCTAGCTGTTCGATGCGGTCGAGCAGCAGTCGGATCACAGTTGCTTCGGCATCGGGTAGGGTGTTGTGGTCGAGGGGACACTCAGACGCGGAAGAGCGGCAGATGTTGCGACCGGGAACACCGACGGCAGTGCAGCCAGCGGGCACATTGCGCAACACGATCGATCCCGCCCCAATACGAGCGCCATCGCCGATTTGGATGTTGCCTAGCACCTTAGCGCCCGCCCCGACCACCACATGGCTGCCGAGGGTAGGATGGCGTTTGCCGGTCTCCTTGCCAGTGCCGCCTAGGGTTACGCCTTGGTAGATCAGCGTGTAGTCGCCGACAACTGCTGTTTCGCCGATGACAACACCCATGCCGTGATCGATAAACACGCCCTTGCCGATGGTGGCTCCGGGATGAATGTCGATGCCGGTGAGGAAGCGAGTCAGATGAGACAACAGGCGCGGCAGCAGGGGGAGCTGGTGTCGGTGCAGCCAGTGAGCTAGTCGGTGCAGGACCAAGGCATGCAGTCCGGGATAGCAGCAGAGCACTTCCAGCCAGTTGCGGGCAGCAGGGTCGCGCTCGAAAATGATCTGGAAGTCAGCGCTCAGGGTATTTAGTGCTGTTCGCCAAGCCGACAACCGTAGAAGCGGCAGGTGGGGTGACGAATGAGGCACTGGAGCCGTGCCTGAGTCGAGGGGGGCTGAACGAGCCGCGAGGGGTGGGAGGAGAGCAAACTGTAGCATGTCGCAGCAGAAGAAGAGGTGGTGTTCTCCTGCTTATAGCAGTTGCGGGGTTTACGGCTCTCGCAACCCAACGGCTCAATCTTGATTGATCTAATTAAAAATGTACTCAGCTCCTGAACCTCAACCAGAGCAATCTAAAAAAAATCTTTTGGGATGAGGTGCGAGTATTTTGTGAGGCAGGGACTAGTATTGATCCCTTCAGGAACGAGAATTAATGTACTCTGAATTAAACCCAGAGTACGACTGGATTTACAGGCAAAATCGCGCTGATTTTTTAGGGAGTTAAAGTGTACTCAATTGCCTAAACTGGAGAAGCAAATTGAGCAGTCGGTAGCGAACATTCTTCAATCGAACTGTTTGTAGTGAACAAATCCTATGGTTATAACTTTAGACCATTCCACTGAGGTGAAATAATAAAACTTTCTGAAGGTGGTGCGTTTAATCTAAAAAACTGCTACTTTAAATACAGAATTGAATTTCGGACTGCTGGAGTGGCTCTGAGATAGCTGCTCCAGTTTCTCCCCAGTCACGCTAAACCAAGTCAATTTGCCAAGTTGAACAGGCGGCTGACGCTGATTTTGAGTACAGCAAAACATGCTCAGAGTTTGTTCTCAAGCCTCTTCAAAGCCTTGGTGAGACAGGGTTGTACCTGAGTACAGCAAAATCTGGCTCCCTGTCCGAAAAATACTCATTCCCTCTGCTAAAAATACTTGTCCCTCGACCCCGAAAAAAGTTTCGATCGAGGTTGCATCAGGCTTTCACGACTTGAGTACAAGTCTAATTAATTCAATAATTCAATCGCAATTCTGGAGCCGGCTGCTGAAAAGTGGGCTGCTATAACTCTGATAACGCCGAACACCGAATCGCTTGACAGAACCCACTTGACAGACCCCTGAGTCGGATTCCGATGAGCGGTGAAGTGAACAGAGAAGCGTACTACTCCTTGCCCTTGTTGATTGAAGTCGTGGCGGCATTGCTCCCATGATTCAGCACCTCTGCCCCAAATTTCTCTTGTTTCGCAGAGGATTCTAGCTTGCGTAGGCAGGTTCGAGCTGTGCCGTTGCGACTTCCATTTTTTATCTAGGCAAGCGCCTCTCGATAGGCAGTACTGTCCTCTTTTCGGTTCCATCCTCCCACCACCTTCCCGAAATTCAATGACACCCCCTACCGCACTCATACCCGATCCGATCGTTGAGAACGCTGCCCCGGTTGCCAAAGCCAAATCCGGTAGCTGCGGTTGCAGTAGCTCTACCCCCGCCATAAACGAAATGGACGAGCGGCTGCGTACCCGCATTGAAAAGCACCCCTGCTACAGCGAGGAAGCCCATCATCACTATGCGCGGATGCATGTTGCCGTTGCCCCCGCTTGCAACATTCAGTGCAACTACTGCAACCGCAAATACGATTGCGCCAATGAGAGCCGTCCGGGTGTCGTAAGTGAACTGTTAACGCCCGAGGAAGCTGCTCACAAGGTGCTAGTGATCGCCGGTAAAATTCCCCAGATGACTGTACTGGGCATTGCTGGTCCTGGCGATCCCCTCGCTAATCCCGAGAAAACCTTCCGCACTTTCGAGCTGATTGCCGACAAAGCGCCCGATATCAAGCTCTGCCTGTCTACCAACGGGCTGATGCTGCCCGACTATGTGGATCGCATCAAGCAGCTCAATGTTGATCACGTCACCATTACGATCAACATGGTGGACCCGGAAATTGGCACCAAGATTTATCCCTGGGTGCACTACCGCCGCAAGCGCTATAAAGGACTCGATGCTGCCCGGATTCTGCATGAGCGGCAGATGGAAGGTTTGCAGGCGCTGCAAGAAGCCGACATTCTCTGTAAAGTGAATTCGGTGATGATTCCTGGAATCAACGACGATCATCTCGTGGAAGTCAACAAGGCGATTCGGGCCCGGGGCGCATTCCTGCACAACATCATGCCGCTGATTTCTGCCCCCGAGCATGGCACCCACTTTGGCTTGACCGGGCAGCGGGGTCCGACGCCAAAAGAGTTGAAGTCTTTACAAGATCAGTGTGCCGGCAACATGAAAATGATGCGCCACTGCCGCCAGTGCCGAGCCGATGCGGTGGGGCTGCTGGGTGAAGATCGCTCGCAGGAATTCACCAAAGAGAAGTTTATGGAGATGCCGGTGGAGTACAGCCTGGAGAAACGCCAGGAAGTCCATGCGAGCATTGAGCAAGCCAAGGAAGCCCTGAAGCAAACAAAAGCCAAAATCGCCCTCGCAGCCAAGCCGGTTGATAGTCCCAAGATTCTGGTGGCGGTAGCAACCAAGGGCGGCGGTCTGGTGAATCAGCACTTCGGTCATGCCAAGGAATTCATGATCTACGAAGTCGATGCGAACGAAGCTCGCTTTGTCGGACATCGCAAGATCGATCACTACTGCCAAGGTGGCTACGGTGAGGAGGCTTCGCTCGATGGCATCATCCAAACCATTGCCGACTGCAAGGCGGTGCTGGTCTCCAAGATTGGTCATTGCCCTCAAGAGGAACTGCAAAAAGCCGGCATCCGGTCGGTGGAAGCCTACGACGTGATTGAAAAAGTGGCACGCGACTTCTACGACGAGTACCTGAAAACGGTCTGATGCTTTTCCTGAGATGTCAGGCTATTGACCCCTCGGGATGCAGCCAAGCAGTGAAGCGATGAGGACACGGCGGGGGCAAACCCTCTCCCCTGCTGCGGTTAGATGCAACAACGGGTGTGAGCGAGCTAACGTCTGCAATCCATCCTCTCAAACCCTCTCAAATCTCTAAGACAGGAGAAATGTATGGCTTACACCATCACTAGTCAATGTGTGGGTTGCGATCGCTGCTATTCTCAATGCCCAACAGGTGCGATTCAGCGAGTTGATCAGCAGTATTGGATCAATCCTACTCTCTGCAATAGCTGTGTTGGTCACTATAGTGTTCCTCAATGCGCGGCAAGCTGCCCAACGAATAGTGGCTGTATCCCCGATGCCGACGAATATTGGACCCGCTGGTTTGCCCGGTATAGCCATCTTGTATCGCGCCTGCGGTCTCCCCACTCCCAGTCTGCCTATTGGGAGCATTGGTTCGATGTCTACTCAGACCGGCTGAAAGCCCAATTCCAAGCGCGAGCGGCTCGTTTATCCGAAGCAGCACCTGCTGTCCCCGTTGCCTGAAGTTTGCTGCTCTTTCTCGTTTTTCCAGCTTCTCCAGCTTCTAGAGGTAGAATCCATGACCGTGATTTATCTGGACAACAATGCCACGACCTGTATTGATCCAGAGGTATTGCAGGCAATGCTGCCGTACCTGACTCAGTTCTATGGCAACCCCTCCTCGATGCATAGCTTTGGTGGACAGGTGGGCAAGGCCGTGCAGCAGGCTCGGGCCCAAGTCGCAGCCTTGCTTGGCGCAGAAGACACCGAAATTGTCTTTACCAGCTGCGGCACCGAGGGCAATAATGCTGCCATTCGAGCTGCCCTCGCGGCTCAACCCGATCGCCGCCATATTATCACTACCGCCGTCGAGCACCCGGCAATTCTGAATGTCTGCAAGCAGCTCGAAAAGCAGGGCTATAGCGTCACCTATTTGTCGGTAGACAGTCAGGGACAAATCGAGCTGATGGAGCTGGAAGCCGCTCTGACCGGCAACACGGCACTTGTAACGACAATGTATGCCAACAACGAAACCGGCGTCATTTTCCCAGTCGAGCAAATTGGGTTGCGGGCCAAAGACGTGGGAGCCTTGTTCCACGTTGATGCGGTGCAGGCAGTGGGTAAAGTGCCGATTGATCTCAAGTCTAGCTCGATCGATCTGCTGACCCTCTCGGGACACAAGCTGCATGCCCCCAAAGGCATTGGTGCGCTCTACATTCGACGCGGGGTGCGGTTCCGGCCACTGCTGCTGGGTGGGCATCAAGAGCGGGGACGGCGAGCCGGCACGGAGAACGTCCCAGGACTGATCGCCCTCGGCAAGGCGGCAGAACTGGCTCGTCTGCATCTACCTCAGGTCAAGCAGGAGAAACAGCTTCGCGATCGCCTAGAGCAAGGGCTGCTGCGTACGATTGCCGATACGCAGGTCAACGGTCATCCGACGCTGCGCCTGCCCAACACCACCAACATCGGCTTCAAGTACATCGAAGGAGAAGCGATTTTGCTGTCGCTGAATCAGTACGGCATTTGCGCCTCCTCTGGCTCTGCCTGCACCTCGGGGTCACTGGAACCCTCCCATGTGCTGCGGGCGATGGGGCTGCCCTACACGATTCTGCACGGCTCGATCCGCTTCAGCTTGTCGCGCTTCACGACCGAAGCCGAGGTGGATCAGGTGCTGGCCGTGATGCCCGGCATTGTGGAGCGGCTGCGGGCCCTGTCGCCTTTCAACAGCGACCAAGCCGACTGGCTACAAGACCGGCAGGCGGCCATGGCGGTTGCTCCCTGACCCTAACCCTCTTCCATTTCCTGGTTTCCCTATCTCTCCTATTCCTCTTACCCTCCACCCTTCAGGACTACTGCCATGTGGGACTACACCGAGAAAGTACTGGAACTATTCTATAACCCCAAAAATCAGGGGACGATCGATGCCCTCGACGAACCCGGAACGGCGGTTGTGTTTGGGGAAGTGGGCAGCATTGCCTGCGGCGATGCCCTGCGGCTGCACCTGAAAATTGACATCGCTGCCGATCGGATTCTCGACGCTCGCTTTCAAACCTTTGGCTGCACCAGCGCCATTGCGTCGTCGTCGGCCCTCACCGAGCTGATCAAAGGCCTCACCCTCGACGAAGCCCTGCGAGTTACCAATCGCGAAATTGCTGAGTTTCTGGGCGGGCTGCCAGAAGCTAAGATGCACTGCTCGGTGATGGGGCAGGAAGCGTTGGAAGCGGCGATCTATAAGTATCGCGGTATTGAACTGGAGGCGCACGACGAGGACGAAGGAACGCTGGTTTGCTCGTGTTTTGGCATTAGCGAAAACCGGATCCGCCGCGTCATTATCGAGAACAATCTCACCGAAGTGGAGCAGGTAACGAGCTATGTAAAAGCCGGCGGTGGCTGCGGCTCCTGCCTGGTTGGCATTGAGGACATTTTGGCATCGGTGCAGCAGGAGAAAGCAGCGACCTCGAAGCGCTTGCAAACGGAGCTAGCAACGGCCAGCCAACGCCCCCTGACGCCAATCCAGAAAATTAACCGGATTCAGCAGGTGCTCGACGAAGTGCGCCCGATGCTGATGGCAGACGGCGGCGATGTTGAGCTGTATGACGTCAATGGTGACGTGGTGCAGGTGATTCTCAAGGGTGCCTGTGGTTCCTGCGCCAGCAGCACCGCCACGCTGAAGGGCGCGATTGAAACTCGACTCAAGGAAGAAGTGTTGCCCAGTCTGGTGGTGGAGGCAGTGTAGTCCGACCGCGATATCACGGATCGGCAAGTTTTGCGACGTAACACTCTAATTCCATGGCTATTTCGATGGATGGTTCACTAAACAATTCTGTTAGACGAGTGGAACGATCTCCTCCCAGTGTCGCGATTGTTTCCACATATTCCATTCAGTACTGATGGGTGGACCTTCCATTCATCCTGCTACTGAGTTCAACTCACTGATACATCAACTCTCACTCACCCAATTCTTTTTCAAGCCTCAAGGAGGTTCACCCCATGACCGACCAAATTAGACAGATTGCTTTCTACGGTAAAGGCGGGATTGGTAAGTCCACCACGTCCCAGAATACGATTGCCGGATTGGCTGAAATGGGCGAGCGCATCATGATTGTAGGATGCGACCCGAAGGCAGATTCCACCCGTCTGATGCTGCACAGCAAAGCCCAAACCACGATTCTGCACTTGGCAGCCGAGCGCGGTGCGGTGGAAGATCTGGAGCTAGAAGAAGTGCTGCTCACCGGCTACAAGAACGTCCGCTGCGTGGAGTCGGGCGGTCCGGAACCGGGCGTCGGCTGTGCGGGTCGGGGCATCATCACTGCCATCAACTTCTTAGAAGAAAATGGTGCCTACGAAGACCTCGATTTCGTGTCCTACGACGTGTTGGGTGACGTGGTTTGCGGTGGCTTCGCGATGCCAATCCGGGAAGGCAAGGCACAGGAAATCTACATCGTCACGTCGGGTGAAATGATGGCGATGTATGCCGCCAACAACATTGCCCGGGGTATTCTCAAGTACGCCCACTCGGGTGGTGTGCGCTTGGGCGGTTTGATCTGCAACAGCCGCAAGGTAGACCGCGAGATCGAGCTGATTGAAACCCTCGCCGACCGGCTGAACACCCAGATGATTCACTTCGTGCCCCGCGACAATGTGGTGCAACACGCGGAACTGCGCCGGATGACGGTGATTGAGTATGCGCCCAACTGCAACCAAGCCAACGAATACCGCGCCCTCGCCAAGAAGATCAAAGAAAACACCAAGCTGACCATTCCGACGCCCATCTCCATGGACGAACTGGAAGAGCTGCTAGTGGAATTCGGCATCCTCGGTGACGACAAAGAGTTCGAGCATCTCGTCGGTAAGACCGCAGAGGAAGCTCCTGTAGAAGCAGTAGCCGCCGTCTAGCGTTTGCTGCCCATCTTGTAGGGGTAGAGTGTTCTGCTCCTACAAGCCCCTTCACTCCCTACTCCCCCGAAAGAGAGGAACACCATGACCTATACAGAAGACAAGCCCGCGCCCGAACTCGATAAAAAGGCGATCATCCAGGAGGTTCTGGAGGCGTACCCCGACAAAGCCCGCAAGAAGCGGGAAAAGCATCTCAACGTTTACGAAGAAGGAAAATCTGACTGCGGCGTCAAGTCGAACATCAAGTCCGTGCCTGGCGTCATGACCACCCGGGGCTGTGCCTATGCTGGGGCAAAAGGGGTGGTTTGGGGTCCGGTAAAAGACATGATCCACCTCAGCCATGGTCCGGTGGGCTGCGGCTACTATTCCTGGTCCGGTCGCCGCAACTATTACATTGGCACCACCGGCATCGACACCTTTGGCACGATGCAATTCACCTCCGATTTCCAGGAGCGCGACATTGTGTTTGGCGGTGACAAAAAGCTAGCCAAACTGCTGACGGAGATGAACGAGCTATTCCCCTTGGTCAAAGGCGTCACGATTGAATCGGAATGCCCCATTGGTTTGATTGGAGATGACATTGAAGCCGTCGCCAAGAAGTCAGCTAAGGAAATCGGCAAGCCCGTGATTCCGGTACGCTGCGAAGGCTTCCGGGGGGTCTCCCAATCTCTAGGACACCACATCGCCAACGACACCGTGCGGGACTGGGCGCTGCCGGTGGCTGACAAACTGCGCAAAGAAGGAAAACTGACCAACAATGAACCCACTCCCTATGATGTGGCGGTGATTGGTGACTACAACATTGGTGGAGATGCCTGGTCATCCCGGATTCTGCTGGAAGAAATGGGATTGCGCGTCGTCACGCAATTCTCGGGAGATGGTACCTGGAATGAAGTGCTGAACACCACCACAGTGAAGCTGAACCTAATCCACTGCTATCGGTCGATGAACTACATCTGCCGCCACATGGAAGAAGCCTACGGGATTCCCTGGCTAGAGTTCAACTTCTTCGGTCCGACCCACATTGCCGAATCGCTGCGCAAAATTGCCGACCGCTTTGATGACAAAATCCGCGAAGGGGCCGAGCGGGTGATTGCCAAGTACCAAGCTCAGAGCGACGCGGTAATCGCCAAATATCGTCCTCGGTTGGAAGGCAAGACGGTGATGCTAATGGTGGGCGGTTTGCGTCCTCGCCACGTAATTCCCGCCTTCCGCGATCTCGGCATGACGGTTGTGGGCACCGGCTACGAATTCGGTCACGGCGACGACTACAAGCGCACCACCGAATATGTCGATGATGGCACCGTAATTTACGACGATGTCTCCGGGTTTGAATTCGAGGAGTTTGCTCGCAAGCTCAAGCCCGACCTGATTGCAGCCGGCATCAAAGAAAAGTACGTCTTCCAGAAAATGGCGCTGCCGTTCCGCCAGATGCACTCCTGGGACTACTCCGGACCGTACCACGGCTACGACGGCTTTGCCATCTTTGCTCGCGATATGGATCTGGCCTTGAACAGCCCCACCTGGGGATTGATCAAAGCGCCGTGGAAACAAACCGAAGCCACTGTCTAGAGCACCCTCTAGCAGACTATCTAGCAAACCGTCTAGCCCGATTGGGGGCGGTGCCGATCCGCTCCCCCTCCCTCCCATCCACCCACACCGGAGAACCGTCATGGCTCAGAATGTAGATCAGATCAAAGACCACGTTGAACTATTTCACCAGCCCGAATATCAGGAACTCTTCCAGGCGAAGAAAGAATTTGAGGACGCCCACCCAGCAGATGAAGTCGCCCGCATTGCCGAATGGACGAAAAGCTGGGATTACCGCGAGAAGAACTTTGCCCGGGAGGCCCTGACCGTCAACCCCGCCAAAGCCTGCCAGCCGCTAGGCGCGATCTTTGCTGCTGCTGGATTTGAAGGCACCTTGCCCTTTGTCCATGGTTCCCAAGGCTGCGTTGCCTACTTCCGCACCCACCTGACCCGCCACTTCAAAGAACCCTTCTCGGCCGTGTCCTCCTCAATGACCGAAGATGCTGCCGTGTTTGGCGGACTGCAAAACATGATTGATGGCTTGGCCAACGCCTATGCGCTGTATAAGCCGAAAATGATCGCCATGTGCACCACCTGCATGGCTGAGGTGATTGGAGACGACCTGCAAGCCTTTATCAAAACCTCAAGGGATAAAGGTTCAATCCCCGAGGATTTTCCAGTTCCCTATGCCCATACTCCTAGCTTCGTCGGTTCCCACATCACCGGCTACGACAATATGCTAAAGGGCATCCTACTCAATCTCACCGAAGGCAAAAAGCAGGCAACAACCAACGGCAAACTCAACTTCATTCCCGGGTTTGACACCTACACCGGCAACCCCCGCGAGCTGAAGCGCATCCTGTCGCTGTTTGGCATCGATCACACGATTCTAGCCGACAACTCAACGGCGCTCGATTCTCCCAACGAAGGTGAGTTTGTCATGTATCAGGGCAACACCACCCTAGAAGAAGCGGCCGATTCAATCAACGCCGAAGCCACCTTTGCCTTCCAAGCTCACTCCACCGTTAAGACGCGGGAATACATCGAGCAAGAGTGGGGTCAGAAAACTGCCGTTTACCGTCCTGTAGGCATTCGCGGCACCGACGAGCTGATTCAGGCCTTGTCCGAATTCAGCGGTAAACCGATTCCTCGTGAGCTAGAAATCGAGCGCGGACGGGCCCTAGACGCCATGACCGACTCCCAAGCCTGGATCCACGGTAAGCGGGTAGCCCTCTATGGCGATCCGGATCTCGTGTATGGCTTGGTCAGCTTCTTGCTGGAGTTAGGGGCAGAACCCACCCACATTGTGGTTACCAACAGCAACGAAGTCTTTGAAGCCGAGCTGCAAGCATTGCTCGATTCCAGTCAGTATGGCAAGGGCGCCACGATCTGGGGCGGCAAAGACCTGTGGCACCTGCGCTCGCTGATGTTCACCGAACCCGTAGACCTGCTGATCGGCAACTCCTACGGCAAGTACCTCTGGCGCGACACCCACACCCCCCTCGTGCGAATTGGTTATCCAATCTTTGATCGCCACCATCTCCACCGCTATAACACCTGGGGCTACACGGGCGTTCTGAATCTGCTCAACTGGATTATCAACACGATTCTAGATGAGCTGGATCGCAGCACAATCATCCCCGCCAAAACGGATATCTCCTACGACTTGATTCGGTAGACCCAACTGCCCTCACCTTCGGGTCCGGGGGTGGGGGCAACCCCACAATCGTTTGACTAGTTTATTCTGTCGTTGTTTATTCTGTCGTTCACCCCTTTATCCTCACGTTCTATCGTTCTATGTCTAGCTCTATTCCTTCTGCATCTTCATTAATTCCGAGGGGTCATCCCAGATGGGATTGGTTTGCCCTCCTGAGGCAATGGCTAAATGGTATTGAATTTCATCGCCCGTGGGTGGCTCGGTTGATCTGTCGGCTGATTCCCTGCAAATGTCCGTTTGAGCGCGATGTTACTATCCTGAACCGCACCTATCACATCCCGGCCCTGTGTCAGATCAATCCCCTCTACAACGAGGTTGTCAGCCTGCGGTTTCGCGCCCTTACCTATTTGGCCGATTGCTGTGGTGAAGATGTGACATCATTTGTTTGCTAAGCAAGTCGCTTGCTTCACCAGCTTGCTCTCAGTCTTCCCTCAACCTGCCCGATCCTGTCCTTGACGCTGCACCCCCTGCCATGAAACTCACCCAAGGCAAAATCAATGCTCTCCTGACGGAAACGGCCTGCGAACACAACCACCACAAGCACGGAGACAAGAAGAACAAAGCCTGCACCCAGCAAGCCCAACCTGGAGCGGCCCAAGGTGGCTGTGCCTTCGATGGTGCGATGATTGCTCTGGTGCCGATTACGGACGTAGCCCATCTGGTGCATGGTCCGATTGCTTGCGCCGGCAACTCCTGGGGCAGTCGCGGCAGCCTCTCTTCGGGACCCTTGCTCTACAAAACCGGGTTCACGACTGATTTAACCGAGAACGACATTATTTTTGGTGGCGAGAAGCGCCTCTACAAATCAATTCTGGAGGTGCATCAGCGCTACAGCCCGGCGGCGATTTTTGTCTACTCCACCTGCGTCACGGCGCTGATCGGCGATGATCTGGATGCGGTGTGTCAGAAAGCGAGCGAGAAGATTGGCACGCCAGTGATTCCAGTGAATTCGCCCGGTTTTATCGGCAGCAAAAACCTAGGTAACCGCGTCGGTGGTGAGGCGCTGCTGGAGTATGTTGTGGGCACGGCAGAACCGGACTACACGACGCCCTACGACATTAATTTGATTGGCGAGTACAACATTGCCGGTGAGCTGTGGGGCGTCTTGCCGCTATTCGAGAAGCTCGGCATTCGTGTATTGGCGAAAATCACCGGCGATGCCCGCTACCGAGAAGTCTGCACTGCCCATCGGGCCAAGCTAAACGTGATGATCTGCTCGAAGGCGCTGATCAACATGGCGCGAACGATGGAGGAACGCTACGGAATCCCTTACATTGAAGAGTCCTTTTATGGGATCGAGGATATTAATCGCTGTCTGCGCAATATTGCCTTGAAATTAGGCGATGCCGATCTACAGCAGCGCGTTGAAGCATTGATTGCAGATGAAACGGCGAATCTGGATCGGCAATTGGCTCCCTATCGGGCCAAGCTGAACGGCAAGCGCGTCGTCCTTTACACGGGCGGCGTCAAGAGCTGGTCGATAATTTCTGCCGCCAAGGATCTGGGCATGCAGGTGGTGGCGACTAGCACCAAGAAAAGCACCGAAGAAGACAAAGCCCGAATTCGAGAACTGCTAGGGCAAGACGGCATCATGCTAGAGAAAGGCAATGCTCAGGAATTGCTGCGGGTCGTCGCCCAAACCAAAGCCGATATGCTGATTGCCGGCGGCCGCAACCAGTACACGGCGCTAAAGGCCCGAATTCCCTTCCTCGACATCAACCAAGAGCGGCACCATCCCTATGCCGGCTATGTGGGCATGGTGGAGATGGCGCGGGAGTTGGAGGAAGCGCTTTACAGCCCGATTTGGCGGCAGGTGCGGCAGGTGGCTCCCTGGGACGAACCGGAGATCGAGCCGCCGCCCGGTGCCATTCACCCCGTCGAGGAGCCTATGAGCGACGCCGAGAATGATGCTCCGACAGAGCGGCCAACTGCCAAAATCATTACCTCTAAAAAAGCAGTAGCGGTGAATCCGCTGAAGCAGAGCCAGCCTCTCGGTGCTGCCCTGGCCTTCCTGGGATTAAAAGGCATGATGCCGCTGTTCCACGGCTCGCAAGGCTGCACTGCCTTTGCCAAGGTGATGCTGGTACGGCACTTCCGGGAGGCAATTCCCCTCTCGACTACGGCTATGACGGAAGTCAGCACGATTCTGGGCGGCGAAGAGAATGTGGAGCAGGCAATCCTGACACTGATGGAAAAATCCCAGCCGGAGATCATCGGTCTCTGCACCACCGGGCTGACAGAAACCCGCGGCGACGATATGGACGGCATCCTGCGCCAGATTCGCCAGCGCCACCCCGAACTGGATCACGTTCCGATTATCTTTGTTTCCACGCCCGACTACAAGGGTGCATTGCAAGACGGCTACGCGGCGGCGGTGGAAAGCATCGTCAAAGAACTGCCGCGACTGGAAGAAGCTAAGCCCGAGCAGATCACAGTGCTAGCAGGACCAAGCCTGTCGCCCGGCGATGTGCAGGAGCTGAAGGCAATCATCCGCGCCTTTGATTTAACGCCGATCATTCTGCCGGATCTGTCGGTGTCGCTAGACGGACACCTCGATGACAGCTACAGCGCCATTACCGGCGGCGGCACCACAGTAGCGGATTTACGCGATATCGGCCGCTCGGTCTACACGCTGGCAATCGGCGAGAGCATGCGCAGTGCTGCCGAGGTGCTAGAGCGGCGGTTTGGCATTCCCTACGAAGTCTTTCCCAGCCTTACGGGGTTGGCAGCCACCGACGAGCTGCTGCAAGCCTTGGCCGATCTGAGCGGCGTTAGCGTGCCAGAAGCCTACCGTTACCAGCGGCGACAGCTCCAAGATGCGATGCTGGATACCCACTTCTACTTTGGTCGTAAGCGGGTGGCGCTGGCACTGGAACCCGATTTGCTGCACGCGGTCGCTCAGTGGCTGGTAACGATGGGAGCCGAACTCCATGCCGCCGTCACCACGACCCGCTCGCCGCTGCTGCACACCCTGCCGATCGAGAGCGTCACCGTGGGCGATCTAGAAGACTTTGAACAGCTCGCTGCTGGAGCCGATTTGCTGATCACCAACTCTAATGGGGCCGCCATCGCCAAACGGCTGCATACTCCCCTCTATCGTCTGGGATTTCCAATATTCGATCGCCTGGGCAACGGGCAGCGCTGCACGATCGGCTATCGCGGCACAATGCAGCTACTCTTCGACATCGGCAATTTATTTTTGGAGACGGAAGCGACCACCCATGTGTCTTGAGATGGACCCGGTCAACCTTAGGCTAACCTTCGCAAGGAGAACCCCCTATGAAAATTGCATTTGCCACGAATGATTTGGTGCATATCAATGCCCACTTCGGCTGGGCCAAGCAAATGGCTATCTACGAAGTCGCACCTGAAGGCTATGAATTTGTAGAGACACTGGAATTCGGCGGCGACTTGAAGGAAGACGGTAACGAAGACAAGCTGGTGCCCAAGATTGAAGCTTTGAGCGGCTGCACCATTGTCTATGTCTCGGCGATTGGTGGCAGTGCCGCAGCCCGGTTGATTCGCCGCAACGTCACCCCGATCAAAGCGCAATCCGAAGATGCTGAAATTGACGATGTCTTGACTCGTTTGGTGCAAACCCTGAATGGCAGCCCTCCCCCTTGGCTGCGCAAGGCGCTGCAACAGCGTGTCAAGCCGCTCGATGATGATCTGGAAACTGAACTAGAACCTGAGGAAGCAACCGTATGAGTATCACTGAAGTCAATGGACACGCCACTGAAGCTACTACCCTGGAAGTCAAAGATTCGCCATTTTTGCAGGCCTTGGTGCAGCAAATTCGTGTGAACGATCCCTATGGCACCTTTCGCAATTGGTCGGATGATTTGCTTCTGAAGCCATTTGTAGTTAGCCGTGCCAAGAAGCGGGAAATTTCAGTGGAGGGTGAAGTCGATCCGATCACCAAAGGACGGATTCTCGCTTTCTTCCGAGCCGTGGCGACCCGCATCGAGCAGGAAACGGGACAAATGTCGCAGGTGGTAGTGGATTTGAGCCACGAAGGATTTGGCTGGGCGCTGGTCTTTTCGGGACGGCTATTGCTCGTGAGCCGCACCCTGCGCGACGCCCAACGCTACGGCTTCGATTCGCTAGAAAAACTGGCAGCCGAAGGCGAAAAACTGACCCAGTCCGGCGTGGACATGGCAACCCGCTATCCCGAGGTCTGCAAGCTCTAGAACTCCTTTTCCCACCATTTCCTCAATCATGCAATTCTGTATGCCGCAATCGACTTCCATACCCACCGACCCCGAGGCGCTGAAGGCTCAAATTAAACGGCTCAACAGCAAAGCGGGACAACTGAAGATGGATCTGCACGATCTGGCGGAAGGGCTGCCCACGGATTATGAACAGCTCATGGAGGTGGCAGGTCGCACCTACGAGATCTTTCGCCAGATTGATCACCTGAAGCAACAGCTAACCCAGATGGAGCAAGGACAATGAGCAAAACATTGGCAGAATTCAACCAGATCACAGATGCAGAACAGTACTTTGAATTCTTTGATCTACCCTATGATCCGTCGCTGGTGAATATAAACCGCCTGCACATTTTGCAGAAATTCTCAAATCTCATTAAAACTCTAGATACCAGCGGCATGAACGAAGCTGAGAAGCTACAGGAATACAAGTTTGCTCTCCAGCAAGCCTATGAGGTATTCCTGGTCTCGAATTCCCTAGAGCAGAAGCTGTTCAAAGTTTTCAACAAAAAGCCACAAAACGTGGTGCTGCTCTCGGAAATTGGTGGTGACTAGGATCGATGAATCTGCTGTTGTGCTCATTGCGATGAGGAACGATGTCGTGTTGAATCTAACTCCGACTGAATTAGAGCGCTATCGCCGACAGATCATGCTGCCAGGATTTGGGGAAGATGCCCAGCGGCAGTTAAAAGCAACGACAGTGCTCGTCACAGGTGTGGGTGGATTAGGAGGCACTGCGGCCGTCTATCTGGCAGTGGCGGGCATTGGGCGCTTGATTCTGGTGCGTGGTGGAGATCTACGCCTCGATGACATGAATCGCCAGATCCTGATGACACACGATTGGGTGAATCGGCCGCGGGTGTTTAAAGCCAAGGAAACCCTAGAGCGAATCAATCCTGATGTCCAGATTGACGCTATCTGCGAATACATCACGCCCGACAACGTCGATCAGCTCGTGCAGTCGGCGGATCTCGCCCTCGATTGCGCCCACAATTTCGACGAGCGCAACTGGCTGAACGCTGCCTGTGTACGCTGGCAGAAACCGATGATCGAAGCTGCCATGAACGACATGGAAGCCTACCTAACGACGATTGTCCCTGGTCAAACCCCCTGCCTGTCCTGCATCTTCCCCGAAAAACCTGACTGGGATCGGCGAGGCTTTGGTGTGTTGGGCGCGGTTTCGGGAACGCTGGCTTGTTTAACGGCATTAGAAGCCATCAAGCTAATCACGGGATTAGGACAGCCCCTACAGTCGCAGCTATTGACGATGAACTTCAACCACATGGAGTTTGTTAAGCGGCGTCCCTATCACGATCCAGATTGCCCGGTGTGCGGCAGTCTGTCCTTCACTCAGCGCGTTTTGGACCAGTCCGTCCGTTCGGCCCCTGCCAACTCCCTAGATTGGGTAGCACTGAATCGCTGAACCCAAATAGATTCCGAATAGATTCGGAGTAGGTTCCGAGTGAGTTTCAAATCTCTCTCATCTGCTCTATTCTTCATGGTATTTACTCAACCATGTCTGTGTTGTTTCTACTTTCACTACTGTTTTCTATTCTTGCCTTTTGGCTAGCCTATTCTGTGTCCGGGGAAGCCGAAAAACTAACCCTGTTCCTGATGAGCGGCGGTTGTTTGCTGATTAGCGTCGTCGCGGCTCCCTGGATCGTGCAGCTACTGCTGGTTGTGGGGCTGCTGGCCACCCCGACCTGTGTGGCCGCTCCGGGCTGTTCCCGCTTCTGTACTTGGCGGCTGCGGTTTCATCGGTTTTGTCCTCACCAAGTTCACCCTAAACCCTAACGTCTATCTCATGTCTGGAGGCTCTATGGCTGTTACGCTCACCGAAATTGCTGAACTGCGGCTGCGCGCTTTTCTGCAAGCGTCCACCAAAACCGACAATCCGGCCCAAGGGATACGGGTGTCGGTTGTAGACGGCGGCTGCAGTGGTTACGAATACGCGCTCGACCTCACCCACACTCCTCAAGCAACGGACCTCGTGTTTGAGCAGGGCAAAGTTAAAGTCTATGTCGATCAAGCGAGTGCCCCACTGCTCGACGGCGTGGTGATTGACTACGTGGAAGGATTAACCCAGAGCGGCTTCAAGTTTTCTAACCCCAATGCTACCGACACCTGCGGCTGCGGCAAATCCTTTAAAGCCGGCGACTGCGCCCCTGCAGGTGTGCCCTGTAGCTAGACCCAGCCCGATGAAGGGTTGCCCAATCAATAACTCGCTACTGTACCCAATCTACTCACCCAATCTATTCCCACCCTTTGAGGAGAACATCATGGCTACCTATCAAGTTCATCTCATCAGCAAAAAATACAATCTCGATGTCACGCTTCCGGTAGACGAAGACACCTCGATTCTAGAAGCCGCCGAAGACAACGGTATTGATCTTCCCTTCTCCTGCCAATCGGGATCCTGCTCAAGCTGCGTTGGCAAACTCATAGACGGCGAAGTCGATCAATCCGAGCAGGTCTTCCTCGATGAGGAGCAAGTCGCTAAGGGCTTTGTGCTGCTCTGTGTCTCCTATCCCCGCTCAGACTGCACGATCCGCACCCATCAAGAAGCGTATCTCGTCTAGATCGGCCTGTTCATCCCCCCTCCCCATTCCCCAACTCTGCCATGCGTTACTCACCGTTCACTCTCACTGGCTCTTCCCTGAAGCTGCTCAAACCTGGAGAGCGGGGCATTGTGGCTCGCCTTGTCGCTGCGAATGACCGCATTGCCCGCAAGCTCAAAGAACTGGGTATTGTGCCCGGCATGACTATTCGAGTGGAGCAACGCTCGCCGCGCTTTATCATCCAAGCTGGGCTGACCCGTCTAGCCCTCAGTGATGAGGTGATTCAAGCCATTTACGTGCGGTTGCCTAGCCATTGAGCGATTCATTATCACTGTCATACTGATCTGCACTGATCTGCACTGATCTGCACGCGATCCTTAGAATTGGAGACACCCATGACCTACTTAACCAACTTGACCCTCGGCAAAAAATCCTGGACGCCGCACTTTGTAGAATCGATTGAGCAAGATCGCTGTTTGGGCTGTGGTCGCTGCTTCAAAGCTTGCGGTCGTGATGTGCTGCTGCTGCGAGCCATGAACGATGAAGGTGAGTTTGTAGATAACGAAGAAGACGAAGAAATTGAACGCAAGGTGATGGCAATTATCCATCCCGAGAACTGCATTGGCTGTCAGGCGTGT
Source organism: Synechococcales cyanobacterium C42_A2020_086 (assembly GCA_015272325.1). Lineage (GTDB taxonomy): Bacteria > Cyanobacteriota > Cyanobacteriia > Elainellales > Elainellaceae > JACYLU01. The sequence continues at coordinate 189,915 of JACYLU010000015.1, forward strand.
GCCAGGGTTTGTCCCAAGAATTGTTATACTCACAGTCCCATGGAGCTGAACTAGCTTCTGAACTAGCTGAAACAATTGATTGAACGAATGACTGAGCGAGTTATTGAACGAGTTCACAAATTCTGCCTCTAACGCTGCGAGGTGCCCCCATGCCTACACTTTCCCCTACGCCCCATCCCATTCCCGGTCATGACTGGAGTTCTTACTATCAAGCTGTGCAGGGCCGCCCACCCCGCGATACCCTGCTGATGGCTCTAGCTCGGTTCGAGCAGGACCAGAATACGCCGTGCAATCGCTTTGCGGTTGATCTGGGCTGCGGTGACGGGCGCGATACCGTGGAGCTAGTGCGGCGCGGGTGGCGCGTGCTGGCTATCGATGCGGCAGCCGAGGCCATCGAGCGGCTGAGCCATCGTCCCGATATTGATCAGACGCAACTGCAAACCCGCGTTGATCGCTTTGAGACGCTATCATTGCCCGTTGCCTCGTTCGATTTAATCAACGCCAGCTTCTGTCTGCAATTTTGTCCGCCGCCTGCCTTTCCTGCCTTCTGGCAGCAGATCGTCACGGCTCTGCGACTGGGAGGACGATTCTGCGGGCAGCTAATCGGCAATCGCGATTCCTGGACGATGTATGCCCACATGAACCACCACAGCCGCGAGCAGGTTGAGGCACTGCTGACTCCTTTCATCGTGGAGTCGCTGATCGAAGAAGACCATCCCGGCAAAACGGCCCTCGGCGTCGAGAAGCACTGGCATATTTTTCACATTGTGGCTCGCAAGACCACTGCAACCGCTGAGCCTTCGTAGACGCAGGGGAAAACACCCAAACACATCAATCAACCGACCAACAGGAGACTGAGCCATGAAGATTGCCCATGATGTTACGGAACTGGTGGGCCGCACACCCCTCGTACAGCTCAACCGCATTCCCCAAGCTGAAGGCTGTGTGGCTCGCATTGTAGTGAAGCTAGAGGGGATGAATCCTGCTGCCTCCGTCAAAGACCGAATTGGCGTCAACATGATTCGCGCCGCCGAGAACGAGGGGCTGATTCGCCCTGGCAAAACGACTATTGTGGAACCCACTTCAGGCAACACGGGTATTGCACTGGCCATGGTAGCCGCTGCCAAGGGCTACCGGATTATCCTGACGATGCCAGAGACCATGAGTTTGGAACGCCGCGCGATGCTCAAAGCCTACGGAGCCGAACTGGAACTCACCCCCGGACATTCAGGCATGAAAGGCGCTATTGCTCGCGCTACGGAACTAGCGGAATCTCTGCCCGATGCCTTTATGCCGCAGCAGTTCCAAAACTCAGCGAATCCCCAGGTGCATCGCGAAACGACCGCCGAAGAAATCTGGGCTGATACCGACGGCGAGGTGGATATCTTAATTGCTGGTGTGGGCACGGGCGGCACGATCACCGGCATCGCCGAAACGATTAAACCTCGTAAACCGACCTTTCAAGCAATCGCCGTGGAACCTCAAAACAGCCCGGTGCTGTCGGGAGGAGCCGCTGGGCCGCACAAAATTCAGGGCATTGGGGCGGGCTTTATCCCGGCAGTGCTGCGGCTCGATCTGATCGATGAGGTGATTCCCGTAAAAGACGAGGATGCCATTGCCTTGAGCCGCCGCCTAGCTCGTGAAGAAGGTCTGCTGTCGGGTCTCTCATCTGGAGCGGCGTTGTGGGCTGCGATTCAGGTAGCCAAACGACCAGAAAATGCCGGTAAGCTGATTGTGATGATTCAGCCTAGCTTTGGCGAGCGCTATTTGAGTACGGTGTTATTCAAAGAGCCAGTGGCAGCACCAGTTGAGCCTGCCTCGGCAGCACCGGTTCAAGCTGCCACAGACGCCACAGACGCCACGGACGCCACCGTTCACTACAGCTTTTTAGATCCTCTGCCGATTGTTCCGCTTGCCTTCGCTTGATCCTGTCTCCCTTCGATTCTCGGGATGCCCAGTAGGGTTTTTCCAGGGAACATTTTTCCGAGAGAACGTTATTTTCCCAAAGGACACTGGAAGACATCATCTGCTATTGCAGCGTCACGAAACCGAATACAGAAGCAACACCATCCACGAAGCGCTACTGAAATTTAGTCATGCTCGTCTACCGCAACCATGACGTCCGAGGATTTCACCACCGCATAAACTTCCTTACCTTCAGCCAGTTGTAGGGATTCAGCAGAGCTTTTCGTGATAATTGACACGATTTCTACACCTGGTGCAACTTCTATGATCACTTCGGCATTCACCGCACCGGGTACTATTGCTTTCACCGTTCCCTTTAAAACATTGCGAGCGCTAACTTTCATGGTTACAGCCGATTGCTAACAAAACTTTTGACTCATCCTAACAGGGATCAGCCCGAAATTTGGTTTGCTACATGACGATGAATTGGGAATCCTTGAACTATAATGCGCCACCGCTCAGCAACAGGCAACAGATAGTGTAGTGTGGGTGGTTCGAGTGTTGTCAGTCAACTAGAGCAGTTTCTCTATGAATGATCAAACTCCAATCAGATTCAACGATCAAACGATGAGAAGTCGAGTTCACCATGCTCACAGAAGATCTGCTGACCCAAGAATTTATTACCCTTGTCAATCAGTTTTATCCAGAGCTGCAAAACTTGCTGCGCCATTGCTACGTTAAAGTTGTCAGCTCCTACGGCACCCGCATCCGTAAACGTCTGCTCTACGTTGTGCTGTACTGCCCCGAGGAAATTCTGATGCTCGTGCAGGGTCAAAAAGCGGCCTTTAGCGATATTGCGCACAACATGGGACTGGCCGATGTGGTCTGTATCAACGCAACTCGCCTCCTGCGCGATCCGGCCTCAACCCTGAAGCAGCGATATCCCCGCCTCTGGCTCGATCTACACTTCATGCTACGCTAGCTACGCTGGGATGTCCGTAACTTGGGTTCCAGCAAAGCTTAGAAAAAGTTTAGAAAGATAGCTCACTCGGGTAGCGGCTGTCCCCAGAGGCTGGCATTGAAGTCCAACTCAGGAGGAAACTCCCCCGTTTGTACCTGCTTTCGCAGGCAATCCACCTTTCCCCACGCCAAAAGCTCGATATAGCGACGTGCTGCTCCTAGCAGGTTGCCGGCACTATCATAGACTTCCAGCCATCCATCGTCACCGTCGGTGGTCACCTGCACCACGTAAACTGACTGCCCCGCCAGGGTTGGCTGATAGACGGCAACGCTGCCCCAGTCGGCTTGAGCCACTTCCTGGTCATAAAACTCGTAGGCAGCAGACACGGCTGGCGGCACCTGCTCTAGGGAATCGAGGCGATACTCAGCCCAGAGCATCTCGGGACTGGACTGCCCGGTGCAGTAGGCGCGATACTGCGCTAGCCAAAAATCATGCAGCTGTTGAGCGATGGCATCCCGAATCATCTGCGAATCGAGCTGGGATGAATCGGGGGGCAGGTCACTCGGAGTAAGGGCGGGTTCAGGATCAGGATTCATTCGCTTTCCGGGTTCGCCATGCGATTTGGTGCTGACGTTGATGCTGACTATGCAGCGTCTGAGGCATCCTCGAAACCGCTTCACGAACTCTTCAGGGGCGATAGATTTCGGCTGGAATGCCTTGCTGCTGCAGCTCTTGTAGCAGCTCTTGAGCTTTTTCCTCTTCGCTAAACGCTCCCAATTGCACCCTTGCTCCCTCGGAGGGCAGGTTGCGTACGTAAGCATCGGGAACGACGGTTCGGGCCTGCTGCAAGCTCGTATCGCCGCTGTAGTCCGTCATGACGTAGACATAATTGGGGGTAGGTGCTGTAGCCGAAGGTGCAACTGACTCAGTTGGAGTGGGTGCAGTCCCCGTGGGGTCAGGAGCCGGTAAGGGAGCGGTGGATACCTCGGGCAGGGGCGGTAAAGGCGCAACTGGTTCGGGGGCGACTGCAGGCGGCACAGCTGGAGCCGGAGCTGGAGTTGATATGGCCGGCTGCGATGGCACAGTAACTGCCGGCATAGGAGCCGGAGCGACCTCCGGCAAACTGTACACAGGGGGTGCACTAACCGTGGGATTTTGAGTGGGGGCTGATTTAGGACGACTGGCGGACTGGGGGGTAGTGGCAGGGGTGGATGGCTTGGCAGCAGGCGAATTACCCCGCGGCAGGGTGCCCAAGTTGTCTAGATTCAAATCTACAAATTCCTCAGCGGCTAGGTTCGGCGAAGGCGCTCTATCCGCGGTTTCTGATGGAGCTGAATCAGGGATCTGGGTTCCTGTAGAATTAGAATCTTCAGATGGCTCCTCTGGCGTCCCGATCTGCAGACTCGTAGGGTTCATGATCACATAGCCGAGAGTGACGCTAGAGAGCAACAGCAGCAGCATCGACCCGATGCCTATCGGCGTCAGCAGGGTGTCTAGCAAGCGATTGGGTTCTGGCTCGGCTCGCAGGTCTGGATCTTCTTCGGCAATGCTGCGCAGCAGTTCCTCCGAGGAGTCGAGGTAACCGTCGTAGGCGGTGGATGGGTCGGCTGGCAGCGGATGATGCACAAATTTTTGAATCGCTGCGCTGGGTTCAAAGTCGGCCAAATCGGGGTGAGTGTAGGGAGCAATGCCCGCAGCTCCAGCGGCAAAACCCAGCGGGACACTCCTTGGTAACTCAGCTTCGTCGGCTACGAGGGGCGGTTGGGTCACGGCTGCCGTCGCCTGCGATTTTGAAGGACGTACCGGAGCGTTGACCTTCGAGGGCACCTCTGAGGACACCTCGCGGCGTGGCTCCACCGGCGGCATCGTTGTCTGGGCGGCAGCACGCTGAATGTTGAGCATACGCTGCACCTGCTGCTGAGCTGGCTCCGGCAGCGGATCACCTAGGCGAGGTTGCGGCAGGCGCACGGCGGCCGGCTTGGAGGCAGTCCACGGCGTGCGGGAAAGATCGGGCGGCAACTGGCGACGACGGCGATAGCGTGCCAATTCTTCCTCGAGCTGTACGTCTAAGTTATCCAGCGCCAGGATCAGGGCAGGATGCAACGAAACAGCGGCAGACGGGGTAAAGGTTTCAATTGAGGACGGTCGGCGCATCGCAGTACTCCTACCCGAAGCTAAATCCCTAGATATCAAACAGGTTTCAGGCGCTATCCCCTCTCAGCTATCCCCTCTCAACAGTGTCGATTCAACAGTGTCGATGACGCAGGAGGGACTACTCAGTTAATCAAGGCTAAGGCTTAGGGAGCCAGCCCCAGAGGATAGACTCCTAAGGGACGCTAACTCCCCCGAGCAGAAAGGTGCGCTGAAACAGTTTTCCAAATATAGCGTAAAAGCGTTAAAAAAGCGGATGAATTGGCCATATGTAGAGTTTAGATTCCCTAAGGGGACCTCGACTCATGGGTAATGATAGCGGATTTTTGAAAAAATGCCGTATTTTAATGCCAAGGATTCATTTTGCCCATTCGCAAACAATTCTTTCAGGGGCTTGTTGCTCCTGCTATTCAACGCTAGAGTGAATCGTCAAACTTTGGGGCGCTATGTCGTTTCAAACACTGCACCAGGTTTTAAACGCCTTTGACCACCAGGCGAGCTGGAAAGAGCGACGTCAATTCCAACAATTGCTGACCTGTTGGGCAGAGGTGGTTGGGCCGGCCGTTGCTGCCCAGACTCGTCCGATAGCGCTGCAGCGGCAGGTGCTACAGGTCGCCACAGCAAGTTCGGTCTGGGCGCAAACCCTCGCCTTCGAGCGGCTGCGCATTCTGGAGAAACTGAATCAGCGAGTGCCGCTAGGGCTAACCGACATCCGCTTTTCCACGGCCCACTGGTGCTCCACCTCCCCGCCAAGCGCTGCGGCTGAGTCAGCAATCGTTTGGCAAAATCATCCGAGCCGCCTGCAAAGCCCCCGTCCGCCGGTTCGCCTACCCACTGCGACCGATCCGCACACCGCCTTTCGCAACTGGGCGAAAACGATACGCCTGCAATCGCAGCAGTTGCCACTTTGCCCTGTCTGCCATTCTCCAACTCCTGAAGGGGAACTAATCCGCTGGTCGGTTTGTGCTCTCTGCGCCGCACAGCAATTTGGGCAGGAATTTGGGCAGGCTGCTCCCCCCTCAGACCGCTCTACCTCCCCACTGTCTGCGTCTCTCCCTGATGCTGCTCCCCCTTCCTCAATTCCATGACTCTGCTTTCCATCACCTACGGACTATTTTTGCTCAGCACCCTCGGCATCTATTGGTCGCTGGAACGCTCGTCGCGGCGACTCTGGATCTTGCTGATTGCCAGCCTGGTGTTCTATAGCTCGCTGCAAATCCAATATGTGCCGCTGCTGCTGGTGATCAGTCTCATTACTTTTTATGTGGGGCTGGCCTTGGGTGCTCCAATGGACTGGCGGACCGATGACCGCGAGTGGGCATTTGCCCAGCAGGACTGGCACCGACGGCGACTGATGCTGCTCTGGGTGGGCATTGGCTGTAATTTGCTGCTGCTGCTAGGATTCAAGTACCTTCCGTTCCTGCTGGAAACTGCAGGAGTGGTGCTATCTCTTCCTGCTGCCACCGAGCACGCCACCTGGATCCGCGATTCTTTAATTGCGCCCCTCGGCATCAGCTTTTTTAGCTTTGAGTGCATTGCCTATCTCGTTGATGTCTACCGAGGTGCCCCTGCCACCCATGATCTGCTTAAGTTTTTTGCCTACAAGCTGTTCTTTCCGAAGCTGATTTCGGGACCAATTAGTCGCTTCCACCCCTTGGCGGCTCAATTTCAGTCTCAAACTGCTCCTGCTCCTACCCAAATTGTGGAAGGACTCTGGCTGATTGCCTGCGGAGCCGTTAAGAAGCTGCTGCTAGCCGATCATCTGGGCACCGTAGTGAACCTGATCTACGGCAATGTTGAGCGGGCTGGCAGCGGTGACCTCTGGCTGGCGGTCTTAGCCTACGGGCTACAGCTCTATCTCGACTTTAGCGGCTATGTAGATGTAGCACGGGGTAGCGCGATGCTGCTTGGCTTCAACCTGCCGCAAAACTTTGACTTTCCCTACTTCAGCCCCAACATTGCCGACTTCTGGCGGCGCTGGCACATGACCCTGGGCGATTGGCTGCGCAATTATCTCTATTTCCCGCTGGGCGGCTCGCGGCAAGGCTTGGCCCGCACCTGCCTCAATCTAATGATTGTGATGCTGCTGGCCGGTATTTGGCATGGAGCCGCCTGGGGCTTTGTTGCCTGGGGCGCTTTGCATGGGCTAGCGCTCGTTGTGCATCGGCTGACCGCAGCGCTATCAAATCGCTGGACAGCTTTGGGATACTGGTGGCAAAGCCTGCCCGGTATTGTTCTGGCGTGGCTGATCACTCAATTCATGGTGTTCACCACCTGGATCTTCTTCCGCCTACCGAATTTGCAGGATTCGATTCGCGTTGTGCAGCGCCTGTTTGGGCAGACGGCCGATATTCAGTTTGCTCAAAAGGTCTATGTTGAAACGCTGCAGATGGAGCGGCTGCATCTGTTTCTGCTCATTGGGCTGCTGATCGCCGGCATGGGCGGTGCCTATACGTTGCAGCGCGGCTTCAAGCTACAGCTCGCCTGGATGGTCAAGATCCTGCTGGTCCCCATTTGCCTGTTTGCTGCCTGGCTGCTGGCTCCCAACGAAACGCCTGCCTATATTTATTTCGATTTTTAGAATTTGGTCGGGAGATACGTTTCTGGCAACCTGTCTTTACACTTGGGCACAACACTTGGGCACAGGTTTTGGAAGCCGAGTTTCCAGCAGATTTGACCCAGAACTGAACCCCAGAGTCGTCTGAGTTTGCATCAAGCCCCGGCTCTATCGCGGTTCTATCACGCTAAAGCTCTTGGCTGGTGATGATCTCCCGTTGCAAGCGGAGCGGCAACCCTCCCGACGTCATCCTCAGCCTGCCACCGAATCGAGCTGGTTGGGCAGTGCAGCCGGTCCGAGGGGTGCCGGGCGAGTCACCGTTTGCGCTAGCGTCTGGGAGATTTGGCGGCAGTAGTCGTTGAATAAGGGCGAGGTGCGGAAGTCTTCGTCGCGGGGATAAGGAGCCTCAATCGCGATATCGGCCACAACCCGCCCCGGACGGGACGCCATCACAACGACCCGATTTGACAGATACACCGCTTCGTAAATGTTGTGGGTGACAAACACCACCGTCCATTGCTTTTGCTGCCAAAGCGCGAGCAAATCGCTGTTGAGCCGGCTGCGGGTCATTTCGTCGAGTGCCCCAAAGGGTTCGTCCATCAGCAGCAGTTCTGGCTTGGTTACCAGGGCCCGAGCAATCGAGACGCGCATCCGCATCCCTCCCGACAACTCTCGCGGGTACGCCTGCTCGAAGCCCTGGAGGTCTACCAATCGCAGCGCTTCGGTGGTGGCAGTAGCTGCTTCGCGTTTGTTCATCCCCGCCAGTTTCAGCGGCAGCTGCACATTCTCCTGCACCGTTGCCCAGGGCATTAGAGCCGCCTCCTGAAACACAAAGGCTAATCGCTGCTGCGTCCGACTGCCACCCCAATAGAGCTGTCCCGTGCTTAGGGTGCCCAATCCGGCAATTAGGCGCAGTACCGTACTTTTGCCGCAACCGGAAGGTCCCAGCAAGCTGACAAACTGCCCATCGCCAATCGTTAAATTCAGATCCTTGAGGGCTACGGTGCCGTTGGCGTAGGTTTTGCTGACATGGCTGAGGGTGACAGCAGGCGTCATGCGCAGATCTCCTAGGAGGGTTCAACGGAATACAGCAGTGAGTCAGCAGTCTAGACCTGAGCGGCCTCAGCACACCCCGATGTGTCTAGCTCCGGTAAGCTGCCACGCCCTTATTGACAAATTGCAGCGTATACGCCTGAGTATAGGGCGTTTCGGGCTTGAAAATTCCCTCTGCCGCCATGGTTTCAAAGAAGGTCTGCCAGCGTTGATCGACCATAGCACCAATGCCTTGGGTTTCGGCCTCTCCCGATATGACAATGCCGTATTCCTTCATCTTGGCGATGCCGTAGGCAATCTGTTCATCGGTCATTTCTGGGTTATCTTTTTTGATCAGCTCGTTGCCAGGGGTGGGGTCACCCTCTAGATAGCTGTACCAACCCTTGATCGAGGCATCGACAAAGCGCTGCACCAAATCGGGATTTTGCTCAACCAGCTCCCGTTTGCACTCAATCGTCGTCGAATAGGGTTCATAGCCATAATCGGCCAGCAAAAACACCAGCGGCTCAAACCCACCTTCTTTTCGGATCTTCAGCGGCTCCGAACTGAGATACCCCTGCTGCACGGAATTTTTGTCTGCTAGGAAGGGACCAGAGTTGAAGTTGTAAGGGCGCTTCTGCGAATCTTCAAATCCATATTTGGCTTTCAAGAACGGCCAGAACGTCGTGTTAGCAGCCGCAGAGATAAAAATCGGTCGTCCCCGCAGGTCTTCCAGCGACTTGGCACCAGTTTCGGGATGGGCCATCAAAATTTGCGGATCTTTCTGGAAAATGGCCGCCACGGTAATTTTGGGAATGCCTTCTTCCACCGCCTTGATGGCATCCGAGGCGTAACCCATGAAGAAATCAACCGCGCCGCCCATCAGGAGTTGCGTTCCGTTCACCTGCGGTCCGCCCATTTTCACCGTTACATCTAGCCCATGGTCCCGATAGATCCCCGTAGCGACTGCCTGATAAAACCCGCCATGCTCTGCCTGGGCATACCAGTTGGTGCCAAAGGTCAGTTGAGTCAACTCTCCAGGGCTAGCTGCCGGCTGTTCACTGGTTGAATTACCGGCTGAATTGCCTGATTGATTAGCTGCACACGCTGTGACCAAACCGCTACCAACGGTCAGCAACCCATACTGCACGAACCGCCGCCGACTGAGACCGTAACTCCCCCGCTGTGAGTAACGCCATTGACTCATGCCTTTCTCCTGAACCCTTCACTCTAACTAGATGAGCCGAATCCTACGTTATCTTAACGAAAGTTAAACAAAATCATAGCAAAAACCCGTTGACCCTCCAGGGCGGGTATAGCCACTCATCAGGCTTGGAGCCGCGTCGCCGCCGAGGGAGTAGCACCTTCACTCCACTGACTCGACCGTACTAAACCCCTGCTCACTGAATTGTATCTGGAGCTACCAGTTCGATGGATAAACTCTGCATTCCGTGGTTCCCTGTCTAGGAGGGCATAGTCGCCAGCGCCATTTGGCTCTTTTGCTGCACCACCCACTGAATCACCTGCTGCCCTAGCCGCACGTTGCTGAGGCGATCAATCTCGCGGATCCCAGTCGGACTTGTAACATTTACCTCGGTTAAGTAGCCGCCAATCACATCGATGCCCACCAGCACTAACCCATCGCGGCGCAAGCTCGGAGCCAGCCGGGCGCAAATCTGCCGCTCTCGCTCTGTAATCGTAGTAGGCACCGCCTGTCCACCCACCGCCATGTTGCCGCGAAACTCCTTACCGCTGGGCACACGGTTAACCGCTCCAATTGGCTCACCGTCTAGTAAGATAATCCGCTTATCGCCCTCTTGAGCGGCCGGCAGGTAAGCTTGCACCATCACAGGCATTTTGCCTAGGGTGCTGATCTCAATCAGCGAGTTGAAGTTGCGGTCGTCGGGGGTCATTAACAAAATGCCTTCCCCGGCTTTACCGCCCAATGGCTTCAGCACTGCCGCCCCGTGGCGCTCTACAAACTCGCGAATCACCTGCTTGTCTTGCGAAACAATTGTCTCGGGCATCACATCGGTGAATTGAAGCGCATACATCTTTTCGTTAGCGGCTCGCAGCCCACGGGGGGAATTAATGACTAGAGTTTTGCTGGGATCGATCGCATCTAGGATATAGGTGGCATAGAGATAGGCAATCGTCACCGGCGGGTCGGTTCGCATAAATACCGCATCCATGTCCTGGAGCCTGAGCTGCCGCTGTTCGCCAAGCTGAAACCACTCCGGCACCGCCACCCAGCGATCTGCCCCAAGCTGCACCGGCTGAAGCTGGACGCGCTGCGCCAACGCATAAGCTTGACCTGCCACCACACTAAGCTGAGACGCTTCGGTGATCCACACGTCGTAGCCCATCGCTTGAGCAGCTTCCATCAGCGCCACGCTGGTATCATGCCCCGGATCCAGCTGCTGGATCGGATCAATAATGAACGCAAATTTCACGCCGTTGTTCTCCGGTGTTTAAATCTTTTAGGTGAGTTGAGCGAATGAACTTGGCTATGGCTAGCGCTGCCCTAGGAGCGCGACAGCAGGGGATCGAGTTCTCCCCGAGACTCTAGAGCATACAGATCGTCACAGCCGCCGATATGCTGATCGTCAATAAAGATCTGCGGTAAGGTGCGTCGCCCGTGGGCCCGTTGTGCCATCTTGGCTCGTGCTGCCTCGTCGCCATCAATACAGTATTCGGTGAAGTCTACCCCTTTCTTGGTGAGTAGTGCTTTTGCCCGAATGCAGAAGGGACAGGTGCTCCAGGTATAAATTTCAACGTGAGAAGCCATAGGAATGGTGTGTTCTTGCAACATTTCTTTATCTTAAAGGGTAAGGGGATTGCAGCTCATCGATGTAAACCTAAAGTCTTGGTGGATTCTAGACAGCCCAGATAGCATAATGAGGCATAATTGACGAACTCATGTTGTTTCTGGCGGGGTCTTGCAATTGTTTATGAGAAAGTTTTCACTACCTAAAATCAGCCTCCCCCTGATGGTGCCAGCCACTGCACTCGCCATTGGGTTGGGAACCCTGTCTGCCCAAGCCCAAACAGAGGCACCGCTTTACAATCCCATACCGCTTCCTGCCAACAATGAGGTGTCGGATAGCTTGACCGATAAAGACATTCCGACGGGTTTGGGCGGCTTTGCTCGCGACTATCTTGTATCCTTCAAAGAAGGCGAGCAGGTTGTTATGGATCTCACGTCTGAAGAATTCGATACCATCATCACGCTGATTGCTCCCGATGGGGCAACCGTTGCCGAAAACGATGATGCTCCTGACGGCTCAACCAACTCTATGCTGTTTGCCCGCATTACTCGCCCCGGCAACTACATTGTGCGAGTTAGCCCCTACGCTGGACAGGGGGTAGGACGGTTTAACCTCAAAGTCACTCGGTTGCGACCCGTCGATTAAATCGCAATTGCCAAAATCGGGGACAGATCACCTCCAAAAGCCCGATCCGCAGCGAATTGCCCTTGCTTTGTCTCCCCTATAGTCCTCGACGCCTCTGCCTTGGTCCTCGATTTTGGCTAAACCCTTGCCAATCTTTTGCAATGTTTGCTACTTTAGTTAAGCGCTATGCACCCTGCCGGGATAGCTCAGTTGGTAGAGCAGAGGACTGAAAATCCTCGTGTCGGCGGTTCAAGTCCGCCTCCTGGCATTCCAGGTAAATCAAGTAAAAAGCTTCAGCCATAAAGGTTGGGGGCTTTTTAGTTTCATCGCTCAATAAACATTTAAGCTAGTTTTTAGGCATTTTTAGGTCGGTTTGGGTGGCAGATTGGGGGAAATTTTTGGGGGGAACTGGCTGTACTTTCAGTACAAATATACTGTTAACCAGGAGCGCAGCCATGTATTCCAGAGACGGGCAAGGCAACGTCAGCAAAGGGTCAGTTCAAAACGACGCGGTGCGGATTCGGGATTGGCTGGTGGCAAACAAGACTCCAGATGCTGGCAAACGCATGTTGACTCAGTTTTCTGCCTGCTGCAAATGGGCCATGAAGTCAAAGCTGATCGCTGAGAATCCCTTCGAAGGATATGGCAGTGGATGTGAAAGTCCCGAAGGGAGATGACGAGGTACCGATATCAATCCCTTTACCCTTGAGGAGCACGATTCTCCAATTCTCCAAGGGAGAGGCTAACGCCAACGTATCATTGCAGCCTTCTAATGCTCCGCTAGCTGCGCTTTTAGCATCGATCAAACCTGCTCATGCCACTGGGGAAACCAAAGTTTTTCCATCGCCAAAGGGCACCTGGATCGACGTTCATAACCTGACGAATCGGGGATGGCGCGCTGTTGTGTCAAAGTTGGAAGGGACGATCGCATCTTAACTGGAAGTCGAATGGCACTGACAGAAGGTGTATCAGGCAGGCCGCTTAGCTTTGAGAACTGAGCGAGGCTGTTGCACATCCTGGGAAATGGCTTCGGTCTACGTTTAACAACTCTGGGTTCGACTCGGTGAGGACGCAGGGGGACAAGCTGATGAGGAATGACCGCTAACAAAGTCGTGTAGAGCTGCCGTCGAGGTTGATTCGATGCCCTTGCCAGGTGCGGTCTGAACTGATTGAACTGCTGTCGAGTTCCCTGTAAAGAAGTCCGCAAGACTGGCACATTCTCTGACTGGGCAGCTTGCCACATCAACGTTCGGAGCAAATTGTACGCCAGCATATACATCCAGATTTCCTTTTGCACCATTGCTGGAGTCTTGGCAACAATCATCTCCATCCTCAGGGTGGTTTTGAGATGCTGGAGATTGACTTCAGTGGCTTGCCAACGCAGTTGATAGAGGTCAGCTAAGCTGGCTTTGCGGTAGCGTTGGGCATCGAGTAACGTCGTCACTAGGATGATTGCTTTAGAACGAAATCCAGGCTGTTGAATCAACAGGTGAACTTCTCTGACGGCAATGCTTTTGGGTAATGCCTCAAACTCTGCTAGCGCCATTGCAGCAGGGCAAGTCAGGGGACGCTGCCACTGCACAAGATGGTCGCCGTAGTTCGCAGATTCGAGAACTACAAAACCTCGTGGAGTGGCGGCGCAAGTTTGTCGATGATGGTGTGCGTTTGAGCAATCGCATCACCGATGTACTCAAGGGCTACTATCCACAAGTACTGGAATGGTTTAGAGATAAGAACACCCTGGTGTTTTGCGATTTTCTCACTCAGTATCCTACGCTTGAAGCAGCCCAGCAAGCAGAGCCAGAAACCCTGAATCAGTTCTCCATATCGCATCGCTTTAGATACACAAAAACGAATTCTAGACGAGTAGAGAAGATAAAAGCAGCAACACCGCTGACGAGCGATAGAGGTATCATTGAGCCATCGCAGATGATTGTCAAAGCATTAGCGTCGCAGTTACGAACATTATTACTGAGCATTGAACAACTTAATCACAAGATTGAGCAGTTGTTTGCACAAATGCCTGATACCGATTTGTTTGCAGCATGACCTGGAGCGGGAGAACACCTTGCACCTCGATTGTTGTTGGCGTTTGGCGAAGAGCGTTCTCGCTTTACCACTGCTCAAGACCTATTGCAGTATGCAGGGATTGTTCCAGTGACAGAGCGCAGTGGCAAGAAGGATTGGGTGCATTGGCGATGGGCTTGTCCCAAGTTTTTACGCCAGAGCTTTGTGGAGTGGGCAGAGCAGTCCAGGCAGCACTCGTTTTGGGCAAAGGCGTTTTATGAAGCTCAAAAGCGCAAGACGCATCAAGAAGCAATTCGGGCATTGGCGTTCAAGTGGGTACGGATTGTCTAGCGTTGCTGGCAGGACAGGAAGCTCTACGATGAGGCAAAATACTTGCTGGCGCTCAAAAAGAAAGGGTCGCCACTGGTAGTTCAACTCGCCCTCTAGCCAGTTTCTTGACCGCTGTCAACCTCAGGGCTTATGTTAGCTGGCTGGTATATTTGCAGCATTACTAACAGTTGGAAGATTACGCTTGGACAACAAAATCTGATGCTCGTAGATTCAAACCGTTTTTGAAATCTGCAAACTGCCCACCCTGACCAAAACCCGGTGCTCTACCGTTCTGATTGTAGAACAGCGCCCCTGTAGAACGGACATAGGTAATCAACGCTCTACTATTTTTTGCTTGTACGACAATTCTAACAGATTGAAACCTAAGACGATTTCTCCTTAGAGCTGTAGAGGTGGTGCGATCGAGAACGATTTTGTCGGGGCGCTGAAAATCAGTAATCACGTCAATGCCCATTAGAGATCGATTGAAACGTCGCCCAATATCAAACACAAACTGATCTGCATCCGCCCCGCCAGTAAGGGTATCCTTGCCAATTCCACCAATCAAGCGATCGCGTCCGGCACCACCAATGAGAGTATCATCACCATTTCCACCAATCAAAACATCATTACCACCATTCCCATTGAGGTTATCGTTACCGTCAGTTCCGGTTAGCCTGTCGTTGCCTACATTGCCCGTCAAATTAATACCAAAGGGCATTAATGTGCCGCTTCCTAAATCTCGTAGATAAATTTGAGGGATAACGACGCCTTCATTATTCATGTTTCGACCATTTGACATGAAGACAATTCTGCGCCCATCACCAGAAATGGTACCGTTGTAGGACTGGGTACCCCTAAGCCCTGCAACTGGTTCTTCCCCATTTGCATTAACGGACACACGGATTGTTATACCTCTTACAACATCCCGTACAAACACATCAAGAGCATTATTAGTATCTCCAAGCACCAGATTGTTAGCAACGGATTGAAATACGACATATCGACCATCAGCAGAAATAGCAGACTTACCAGCACCCAGTGCGCTAGCGCCATTAGCTTGATTGCCATTAGAGTCTACTGAAACTAAAGTAGTTGTGCGGGTTTGAAGGTCGTGCAAGAAAATATCAGCAACCCCATTTGTATCATTAGGAACTAAGTTGCTAGCACTGGATGTAAACGCCACATAACGCCCATCAGAAGATAAGTGTGGATTGTTGGAGTCGCCATTTCCACCCGTTGGTTGGCGTTGGATGTTGATAGACGCAAGATTTGTCATTTGAGTAAGGCGGTCGTAGACAAACACATCGTAGCTAAAGTTGAGAGTTGTATTATTTCCCACCAAGTTGTTAGCCAAAGAATCATACGCGACAAAGCGACCATCAGCAGATATAGAAGGATTTGAACCCCCAACTGGAACCCCGCCAGTACTAGCAGAAATGAGTGTAGTTGTACCTGACATAACATCTCGCACAAAAACGTTTCTGCTAGTGCTAGTTGATGAAGTGGATTGAAAGGCAACAAAGCGTCCATCCGCGGAAATGGCAGGTCTAAATTGAGATTCAAAGGTGTTAGATGGTAGCGGATTACCATTCGAATCTAGTGAAATCCGGGTTGTTGTTCCAGTAGTCGTGTCGCGCATAAACAACTCATAATCGCTCCTTGTGTCGTTCGGAACGAGATTGCTCGCATTTGATGCGAACACGACAAAACGCCCATCGGCAGAAATAGCAGGTGACGCCAAAAATGAAGAATAGTCATTTCCCAATACTTCATCCGAAGAAACAGAAACAAAATAAAATAGACCTGTTACTAAGTCTTGCAAGATAACATCGTCAGATCCATTGGAATCTCCAACAAATTCATCACGTTTGGACACATAAGTGATATAGCGCCCATCAGCAGAGATGACGGGGAATTCACCCCAAAGGGTGCCGATGCGAGTTGTGGTTGCCATACAGTAAAAGGTTCTAATATCAACCCTTTCAAGAGCAATTGAGTCACTTTTAATAATACTGAACTCCTTGCTAAATCTTGTCGCTTTTGGTTTCGGCTGTTTGAATATCAATGGTGATAGTAGCCACAGTAATTACTCTCCTAATGGTTTGAGTAAAGTTCAACACCCACAAGCGACTGACAAGTTTGCTGTACAGTTGTAACCAGAGAACGCAGCCAGCTAACTCTTTATTAGAGGATGTTTGGAAAGTAGCCAATGCTACCCGTAACTAAAAAAGCTCCCTGGAGCATAGGCTGGATATTGTCAAAAGTTCGACAGCCCTCCAGGAAGCTATGACTCTAGCCTACGATACAGAACTCACTGCAGAACAATATGAATTGTTGGCATCCCTTTTTCCCGCTGATGCCACCCCAGGCAGACCCCGCAGTGTCAGCTTGATGGCAGTGATGCAGGGCATTCTCTATGTCCTTGCCACCAGTTGCGCTTGGCGCTTACTGCCTCACGACTATCCCCCTTACTCCACCGTCTATTACTACTTTCGCAAATGGCAGAATGATGGGAGTTGGAAACGGATTGATGACCATTTGGTGCAATGGGTCAGAGTCGATCAAGATCGTGAACCTAGCCCCAGTGCTGCCAGCCTCGACTCCCAAAGCGTGCCAACGGCAGTGATGATTCACGAAGCGGTGGGCTACGACGCAGGCAAGAACATCAAAGGACGCAAACGCTTTACCTTGGTCGATACCTTGGGATGACTGATCAGTGTCAAAGTGGTCGCTGCCAGTGTACCGGAACGAGACGGGGCAAAACAATTGCTTGAACAGTTATACCAAGAGCGATCGCGCGTTCCTCGCCTGGTTCATATCTGGGTCGATGGGGGCTTCAACGGGGAGGATTGTTGCCATTGGATCATGGATCGGTTTCGTTGGTTGTTAGAGGTGGTCTTACGTCCTGATGGGGTAAAAGGGTTCGTCTTGCTACCGAAGCGGTGGACGGTGGAGCGCACCTATGGCTGGTTGCACTGGTGTCGTCGGTTAAACGTCGATTACGAGCGCTTGCCCGCTTCTTCAGAAGCGTTTATTCACAGTGCGATGATTCGACTGATGCTGCGAAGGCTCACTTAAAAGCAGGTTGTACCGAGAGACTCAGTATTTCCAAACATCCTCTAAACAACTGCTGTCTCAGGCAGACGTAGCTATCCAACTGACTAGACGCACGGCTCGTGGTGAGGTGGGACATCTGACCATCGGCTTCACAGAAACCGCAGCCCACACCGTCCTACCGAGATTGGTAAAAGAATTCTGTAACAATTACCCCAATATCGAACTCACCATGCTAGGCTCTCCACGGAAGCACAGGTTGCTGCCTTAAACGAAGATCAAATCGACATTGCCTTCATCCTCCCATTGACGAGTGCGGCTTGAATTTACACCCCATTTTGTCAGCAAACTTTGTGGTTGTTTTGCCACAACAACATCCCCTACTACAATGCGAGAAGATTACGCTAGAAGCTCTAGCCAATGAGTCATTTATCATTCATCCCCGCCAAGAAGGGCCTATTCTCTACGATGGGTTTATCCAAATTTGCCAAACTGTAGGTTTTTACCCCAAAATTGTCAAAGAATCTATCTCTTTACAAACACGAATCTGTCTAGTTGCTGCGGGCTTAGGGATTACGTTTATTCCCGAAAACTTACAGTTTTTGGTCGGCAGCGAAGTGGTTTGTAAAGCCTTACAAGACTGTCCAATTTGTCTAAAGTTTGCAGCGGCTTGGCAGCAAAACTCTATCAGCCCAACCTTGCGTGAATTTTTAAAGATTATGCGCGAAAAGCTTGCCTAAACTTGACTAAATTATTTGCTCTGAATTTCTGCCGTAATTTGTGTCTGTGCATTCGGCTTTGCCATCTTGGAGAGAATCGCCTCATAAACATCCTAAGTCAACACTCTACAAGTCCTAAGTCAACGCTCTACAAAAAACTTTACGATAAACAAAATTTTGACACAGACAGATAATCTTACTGGGCGGTTCCTACTGAGATATGGAGCAGCCCAACAAACAAATGGAGCCGAGCGTCGAAAGACTGTTTATAAAGTTTATAAAGACTATTTATTCAGAGCGTTCCAAATTATCTGCCGCCGCTCACTTTAGCTGTTAGCGTTATAGCAAATATTCTGTTTTTTCCAGGATCTGAATGTCTGATTCTTCTTTAGAGATGCCGGTGACCTACGCAGCAGTAGCAGCAGCAGCCGATCGCCTGCGGGAGCAAGCCCATCAAACGCCGGTTCTCACCTCTCGCACCGTCAACAAGCTGACCCAGAGCCAGGTTTTCTTTAAGTGCGAAAACTTTCAGCGCACTGGTTCCTTTAAGTTTCGCGGTGCATACAATGCTCTGGCGCAGCTTTCGCCTCAACAGCGGCAGCGGGGCGTGTTGACCTATTCGTCGGGCAATCATGCGCAGGCAGTAGCGCTGGCTGGGCAACTGCTCGGCATCAAAACTACGATCATCATGCCGCAGGATGCTCCGGCGGTGAAGCAAGCTGCGACTCGGGGTTATGGCGCCGAGGTGATGCTGTATGACCGGGCTGAAGTCACCCGAGAGTTTGTTGCCGCTCAGCTTGTGGCAGAGACGGGCGCAACGTTGATTCCGCCCTATGATCATCCTGATGTGGTAGCGGGGCAGGGCACGACCGCACACGAGCTGATTCAAACCGTAGGACCGCTGGATCTACTGCTGGTCTGCTGTGGAGGGGGTGGGCTGCTCTCGGGCTGTGCGATTGCAGCGGCTGCCTTGACTCCAAATTGCCGCGTGATTGGCGTTGAACCCGAGAAAGCTGACGATGCCACCCGCTCTTTCTACAGCAGAACTCTGCAAACTGTTCACAACCCCGATACAATTGCCGACGGTGCCCGCACCCCATCTCTGGGAACCATCACCTTTCCGCTGGTGCTGCACTACGTTCATGATATGGTGACTGTCTCCGATGAGGCGCTGCTCCGTACCCTCTTCTTTCTCTGGGAGCGGCTAAAAATTGTGGTGGAACCCACTGGCGCTCTGGCAGCAACCGCCCTACTCAACGGTCCCATCAGGGCACCCGGAGCCAAGATTGGCGTGATCATCAGCGGCGGCAATGTTGATATCTGCCAGATTGCGCGGCTGCACTCGCAGATTTATCCAAACTAGGTTGATCAATATCATCAATATCCAAATAGCTGATCTGCCCGCCGCCGAATCGCCGTTAGGTTAACCGCTAGGTTGCTCTTTAGTCGCCGTTCAATCAACCCAATCGGCATCGTCCGGGGTGGCAGTACCGAAACTTGGTAGCAGAGCTGAGTTGTCGCTTCAGTTGCCTCAATAGGCTGCAAGATCCAGCTTCCGGAGAAAGCCTTGAAGTCGCCTTCCACCATTTCGAAGTCGAGCCGATGGGGACACTGCTCGATCATGTCCAGCACCACGCGAGCACAGAACTTGAACTTGAGCAGCGATTGGGTGCCGACTTGCTCGATGCGGATGCCGCCTTGAGGATGGGCGATTCGTCGGCTCGTTGCCAGGTTGGGAATAAAGTCGGCGAGGTGGTCATAATCAGTAAGAATCTGCCAGACCCGCTCTAGAGAATGGGGAATGTGGATACTCGCAGAGAGCTGTCGCCCCCGACCTGCTAAGCGCTCGGTTGTTACCTCAATGGCTTGCAACAGCGCCGCATCAGAGTAGTCCTCATTGTCCTCTAAGTTCTCATCCTTGCCCTCGGAGATCAGATCCGGCTCGTCGAAGTTTTCGGTCAATAGGGGTTCTCTATCGGTACTCATCACTCTCTCACTGCGGCGTGTCCTATCCTGCTCGTTGATCCTGGTTGAGTCCCTGGCGCTTTTAAAGTCAATCAAGGAAATTAAGCAATTGTACTTGCTAATTCCAGCTTAAGCTCCTGCTCGTTGATCCTGGTTGAGTCCCTGGCGCTTTTAAAGTCAATCAAGGAAATTAAGCAATTGTACTTGCTAATTCCAGCTTAAGCGATCGTCGGCTCTGCTCCTTCGGGGCATTGGGGTAACCGCAGCGTAAAGCAAGTTTCCCAGAATGTGCTGTGCTCGATCGGAGAGCTAGTGGCTTCGATGCTGCCGCCCAAGTGCTGCACCAGTCCTTTGACCAGCGCCAGCCCCAACCCGGTTCCCTGGATTGCTTGCTTCGTCACCCCTTGGCAGCGACGAAATTTGTCGAAAATAAAGGGCAATTCTGCCGCTGGGATGCCCGCCCCCACATTGTGTACTGTAATTTCGATCGGGTGCGTTGAGTGCTGCAGGTTTTGCTCAACACACAGGCGCACCAAGCTGCCCGCTGTCGAATATTTGCGGGCGTTCGTCAATAGCTCCAGCACAATTCGATTGAGACTCTCTGCCTCGGTGTAGATGAGCAGCGCTTGGGTAGGTAAATTGAGCGCGAAGGTCAAGTCTGCTTCTGCCCAGATGGTTTCCATCGATTGCACCAGATTGCGAATCAATTGACCCACGTCTAGCTTTTGCAACTGCAACGGGGTCGGATTAGACTCTAGCTTTCGCAGCGCTAGCAAGTCATTGATCAGATTGGTTTCCTGGACACACTGCTGCTCCAGAATGTCCAGGTAGCGCGTCCGCCGTTCGGGAGGCAGATCAGCCTGCCGCAGCATCCGAATGGCCAGAGTCATACTCGTCAGAGGGGTCAAGAGTTCATGGCTCACCGTGCTCAGAAATTCTTCGCGCTCTTCATTCAGCCGCCGCAATTGTTCCACCTGCTGCCGGGTTTTCTCATACAGTTTTGCCTGCACCTCCAGACTGCGCTGAAGTTGGGCGGTCCGCTCCTTGACCACAGCCTGCACCTGCTGCAACGTCCGCGTCTGGATAATTGCCGTACTGAGCTGAGCCGCCACCAGCTTCAGGAAAGCCACCTCCTCAGGCAGCCAATAGTGCTGAACGTATTGCACCACTAAACACCCGAGCACTGTCCCCTGATTCTCCAGGGGCACCATCACCATCGCTGGGAATCGATCCAGGGCGAATAGCGTTGCCGCTTGACTAACCTCAACCCCCAGAGCAGTTGCCAATCCAGAACTCGACTCCATCTCCTCTGGCAAGCGGGTCGAAATCACCACCTGCGACTGACCGAGCAGCATCTGCTGACAGAGACAACAGTCTGACGCCCAAAACGAGGGCAGCATCTCAATGGCAGGCAGGTCTGCCTCTCTTGGTTCTGGGGCTAGCTGCGTCGGTGCTTCTGGTCGGGCAGCATCACCCTGAAGAGCGTTTGCCGTGGGCGGCTGCGGTTCCTGCTGGCTGACTGCATAGGCTGCTACATTGGCTCGTGCCTTCGGAATGGCGGCCGCTGAACGACGCAGCGGATCAGCATATTTGAATAACAGCAGCATCCCTTGATGAGCGTGCAGGATCTCCACCACGCCAGCGACCGCTTGCTGATAAATGACATTGAGATCGAGGTTGTTTCGAATTGCTGTAGTCAGCCGATCAATCAGGGCTTGGCACTGGATCTGGCGCTGGATCTGCTGTTCAAGCTGCGCCTGAGAAATCGTCACCGCAACTTGGGGAGCTAGGGTCTGTAACAGTTGCACCTCTGATTCCTCCCAAAACCGGGGTTGGGTACTCAATAGCAGCAGTATGCCGTTGCACTGCCCGTGAAGCACAGTTCGAACAGCCAAAATCCCTCGGAAGGGGAACTGTCGTAGAGAAGCCACTGTGCCGGCAGCGTTCCATTGAGGCTGTAGCGCAGTGGCATCCCAAACATCGCTAATGCTCAAGAGGGGAGCCTCTACAGCGTCCAGCATCTGTAGACAGGAAAGCAGGTTCGCTGGCAGCGGACTCACCTCCTGTAAGGTGGCAGACCAGCAGATTCCACCGTTGACTCCACCATCTGAAGAGGCTCCTGCCCCCATACCGACAATACACTGCTCTACTGCCAAAGCTGACCCCACGGCTTGGGCGATCTGAGAAAGGGCAAGCTCAGCCGTTTGACTATCTCGCAGCAATCGCAGCAATCGCTGTTCCAAGTCTCCATTCCCATCCACAGCGGATCTCGCGGCAGCGAACGCGTGGGGCAGCGGTGGAGTGGACGGATGGGTAGCCATGTCAGAGGGGATCAAATCGTGGTGAATCCGTTAATTTCAATATTCCCAAGAGCACCAGCACTGCACCGTGATCCTGCATCGTAATTAGGAGGTACCCAAGCAGCCGACTGCCTAGGACTTCGTTGGAGTCTCACAGTAGGGAGCACGTTGACATCTACACCACTGCCTTACCATTACACACTTCTACAGCAAACGTATCCGTGATTTCCTGCCGAGAGCAGAAACATCCCTTTGCCTTTGGTCGGCTAGGGGCGATCTGTCTTGCCAGGTTTTTTGCAATATTTTTTGCAATGAGAGTAACCATTAGAGTAATACGAGTGTATGCTTCTAACCAATTGATGTTGATGTATTGATGTCGTTCATCTCGTTGCTCGTTGGTTTTTGCCGGGTATTGACGTCACTATGGTTTTTGTCTCTTCCCTCTCATCTCCTTATCCTATTGGCACCGTTAAAGGTCCGGGCGAGAACGCCAACCAGTATGTGTTTATTACCGCAGACAACCGTCAGGTCAAGATTGGGGAATTTGTTTACTATGAAGTTCACCGCCCCAAGGACCCCTATTTGCCCAACTGTCTGCAAATTCTGGGGAAAATCTGTGACCGCTGTTTGATCGATCATTTGCCCGATCGAATTTTTGCCGACACAGAAATCAGCCCGGAAGCAATTGCAGCTCTAGTGGGGTTTGTGCATCCAAATCCTGAAATCTACGAAGTTACCGTGGAAGTGATTGGCTACTTCCATCCAGCCCTCGGGTTCATGAATCCTCGGCTGACGCCCGATCCCGGCGTTAAGGTGTATTTAGCCAGCGATGAAAGCCTGAAGCGGGTGCTGAGTAAAAAACAGCCGGGCGAGGTTGGCGCAGCGCATATTGGCTCATTGCTGCTACGAGAGGCAGGAGCGGTGCCGGTGGCGCTAGACGTCAAGGAGTTGGTGAGCACCCACATGGCGATTCTGGCGGGCACTGGCTCCGGGAAGTCTTACACGGCGGGAGTTTTAGTTGAGGAACTGCTGCTGCCCCATAACCGGGCGGCGGTGCTGATTTTTGATCCCCATGGTGAATATGGCACCTTGGCGCAAATGCGAGGGCATACCGCCTTCCAAGCGGCTGATGGCTACACGCCCAAGGTGAAGGTGCTTAGCCCTGAGGATGTACGCATCCGTGTTTCCTCGCTGGACTACTACGATATCCTCACCCTGCTGCCAGAAATGAGCGACCGCCAGCAGTCAATTCTCAACAAAGCCTTTGCGATTCTAAAGCGGCATCAGCGCGGGCAATACCGCTGGGGTGTGGAAGACCTGATTGCTGCCGTATTTGAAGCCGACCGCACCCAGGATGATGAGGGTAACGAGAAAGTAGGTACATCGGCCCCCGCCTTGGAATGGAAGTTAGAGCGGCTAGCGCGGTCGCCTTACTTCCACACCATTAACCACCTCGCTCCTAAGGATCTGTTCGAGCCGGGCCAGGTGACGGTGCTGCAAATGAACGAAATTAGCCAGGAAGAGCAGCAGGTGATCTGTGCCACAGTGCTGCGGCAGGCCAATCAGGCGCGGATGAACACCCAGAAGGGGCTAATCACCCCCGATGATGAAAATTACTTGCCCTATCCAGTGTTTATTTTGATTGAAGAAGCCCATCGCTTTGCCCCCGCCCACGAGCCATCGCGCTGCAAGATGATTCTGCGCACCATTCTCAGCGAAGGGCGCAAGTTTGGGCTGGGGGTGGGTTTGATTACGCAGCGGCCCGGCAAGCTTGACTCGGATGTGCTCTCTCAGTGCATGAGCCAATTCATTATGCGGATTGTCAATCCGGTGGATCAAGATAGCCTCAAATATGGCGTCGAGGCGGCTGGGCGCGATTTGCTCAAGGAGTTGCCCGCTCTCACCAAAGGGCAGGTGATTATTGCGGGTGCTTGCGTCAACACGCCCGTGCTGTGTCAGGTGCGAAAGCGAATTACGGATCACGGCGGCGAAACGCTGGATGCGCCCGCTCTTTGGCAAACCTATTTCCAGGCGCATCAGGTTGCCAGCCGCCAGATCGAGCAGTCGCCGGTTGCCAGCCGCCCTCGTGCCAACACTGTGCGAGGGGTCAGCATTGAGTAAAGGATGCCCCTAAATTGGCACAGCATAGAGAGTCCAGAGTTATATCTAGTCTGTCACTCCCCAGCTCAGGCTAGAATCAGGGCAAGTTTTGCACGCGCTGCTATGAGTAATCCCCTCCGCAGTCTCAAGCGTTTACCTTGGACGCCCCTGTTGCTGAATGCCATCCTCACGGTGTTCTGGATCTTTGTGATCGAATTTCTGCTCTGGCTTGGGTTGATGTATGTGCCTCTAGTCAGAGATGTAATCGGGATCCTATATGCGCCACCGCTAAACATTCTGATGGAGTTGGCGGTCGCGATTGGTGTGGGTGCCCTTGCTGTCTATCTCCTTGAAATTGTCCACTCGCAGGTTCTCATCAATGCAGGAACGCTGTGGGCCCTATTGCTGTGCTTAATGCTGGTTATGATCATCAAAGCGCTGCTGCCGATACCGGCACTGCTGGTGAGGCCAGGCACCACGCTCCTCGTAGGTATGATGGTGGGGATTTTTTTGAAGGGCAAACCGTACTGGCGTTGAAATGAGGTGAATAAGCCGGCTTTGGGTCAACCTACTCGGGCTGAGCAAGCACCGTAACGAAGACTTTGTAGACCAAGGCATAGCCAGCAAACAATACGAGTCCTGCGACGATAACTGGCATAATTTTTCTCCTTCTGCAGGGTACGGATAGATTGAAAGGATTGGAGAACGTTCACATGTTCTACCTTACTTCCTAGGCTAGATGACCCTTGAAAATAGCGCATCACCCAAATGGGGAATTTTCATCTACCTGAAGGGTTAGGTGGCAGCTCAATGCGTTTACTCGTTGAAGGCTGATACGGATTGAATGGGCAGAAACACGGTGAAGGTTGTCCGTCCCGGAACGCTCGCAACCTCAATGTGCCCGGCATGTTTCTCAATAATTTGGTTGACAATACTAAGGCCCAAGCCGCTGCCTTCCCCTTTTGGCTTGGTTGTGAAAAAAGGCTCAAAGATCCTGGACTGCAATTCGGGGGGAATGCCTTTGCCGCTATCGGTAATGGCGACACAGATCTGCTCTGGATCGGGCTGCTGAACAGTGATGCTGATCTGACCTTTGTATTCCATGGCTTGCAAGGCGTTGTGCAGCAGATTGGACCAGACCTGATTTAATTCATCAGGGAAAGCCCAGATCAGTGGGACCGGGTGATAGTTGCGGATGATCTCAACACGCTGACGGCACTGGTCATAGTACAGCGCTAAGGCTGTTTCAATGCTTTCTACCACATCGGTTTCCGTCTTTAGTCCACTGGCATCGTGGTGGATGTAGCGGGTCAAGGCCAGGACAATACGAGCAGCGCGATCGCTTGCGGTCAAGATTGTATGGGCGCTTTTGTGCAAACTCGCGAGCTGATAGGCGGCATTGAGCACGCGCTGGCTGGTTTGGTCGTACAGTAGCGGCAGTAGCGGGTCCAGGTCATCATAAATCGCCATATCGACCAAGGTATCTGCCACATGTTCACAGTGGGGAATATCATGAACTGCCAACTGCTGTACCAAGGAACGACGCAACTGCCGCTTCTCTCGGCTCGAGAGACTAGGGAACTTAGCCATCCCCAGACGGGCACGTTGCAGCAATCGCAAAAAGAGCTGCCAGTGGTGCGGCGGAATCGCTTCTAGCACCTGCGGCAGTTGCTCTAGGGTTTGATGCAACACCCCATGAATATTTTTGGCTGAAGACCGAATAGCCCCTAGAGGCGTATTAATTTCGTGGGCAACATTGGCGATCAATTGTCCTAGGGCCGCCATTTTTTCGGCCTGAATCAGCTGAGCTTGCGTACTTTTGAGCTGATGTAGCGTTTCGGTCAGATCGTGGTTCTTTTGCTTGAGGGTGTTTTGGAGGGCACAGATCGTTAGATGTGTTTTAATTCGAACAACAGCTTCTTCGATTTGAAAGGGTTTAGTGATGTAATCGACCCCACCCACTGAGAAAGCTTTGACTTTATCAAAAACATCGCTCCAGGCGCTCAAGAAAATAATCGGAATGGCGCTAGTGCGTTCATCGGCTTTGAAACGGCGGCAGACCTCGTAGCCGTCCATCTCTGGCATATTGATATCCAGCAAGATCAGATCGGGAGGCAGGGCCTGAGCCGCTGCGAGAGCCAGTCTGCCATTGGGAGCAGCTCGCACCTTATAGCCTTGGTCCGACAAGATACCGACCAACAGCCGCAGGCTATCAGGGGTATCATCCACCACCAAGATATTAAATTGTGGCTGATCGTGTGGCTGATCCGAAATCATTGAGACCAACGCGAGGGATTTCCCCTAACTTATCGCACTCGCCAGTATCAGGGGCAGGGGGTACTCCCGCCCCTAAATCTAGAGTTCAAAAGCATGCCGTTGTTTAGACGTTTAGCTTTGCCGCTCAAGCGGCTGTCTCGGCGATCTCGGTGGACTGCGAGATCTCACCGTTCTCAGACAGTTCGCTAGGAACCCCATCCCGGGCTAAAGAGGGAATAGCACCGCCTTTTTGCAGCAGGTTGCCCACCATAGCCAGCATGGCGTTGACTTTGCGCGTCCGCCACTCGTCGATTAATGCCGTTACTTCGGCATAGGGGAGGCGGCGCTGCAATGCTTCTCGCAGATAGGCAGCGTGGTATTGCTCGTCTTTGGCAATGCTGAGCAGCCCTTTCTTGAGATTGATGCTAGCGGTATCACTGTCGGGCAGAGCATTGGCCATGCGAACGAAATCGTGGCAAGCATCTCGCTCCAGAATGTGGGTGCTCGCGAAAAACACCAGCCAGTCGATGGTTTGCGGTGACAAATTATCCCGCGAATAGCCTTCGTAGTATGCCTCAAAAAATGGGCTGCGGCGTCGCTCGTCCGGTTCACCGTTTGGCTGGGTTCGCGGCAAGCGGCTGAAGTCAATGACCTGCTTGTTGAGTTGCTTTAGGGCATGGGCAAAGATCTGCCCGTGGCGGCGTTCATCTTGGGCATGGCGGGCAAGCTGCTCTGCAAGCCAGCAATCGCCTTCTTGAGCGGCACGCTGCTGCAGTGCCTCTAGGAACGGTACGGAGCCAGATTCAGCTAACTGAAAGCCAGCCAGCATGTCGGGGCGGGTGTTGAGGTCGCGCAGGTTGCGAGCCGTAATGTAGGCTACGGCGCTAGACCCGAGCAAATGGAGGGTTTGAGTGAGAAGGTTCATAGCAGTGCAAATCTGAAGAGAACGAAGACCAACATCGAAGACCAACATCAAAGGACAAGAAGCCTCCCGTTCAAGGTAACGCACTCTATGAGCCAAGGGGGAGGGGCAACCCAGTGCTTGGGGTTCTGCAAATTCATGAGTCCAATTTGTGTCAGAACTGAGAAGTTCAATTACTATGCATGGGCATAGATTTTTTCTGCCACCCTTGGTCAACCGCGTGTGCTAGGCAAATGAAATTTAAGACGAATTCTGATTCAACTCGCAACACTGCTGCTCCCGCTGCCAATCATCCCGCTTCAGTGCCGATCTCGGTTTATCGAGAGCTAGCTGCCGAGCTGCAGGCTACCCGCGCCATGGTCGATTCGCTGAATCTGCGCAACCAGCAATTAGCTCAAGACAACTACACCCTGCGACAAGAAATGGAGCGTGTAGTTCACTCGGCGCTAACCTTGCAGCAATGGATCAACCCGCCCCATGCCAGTGCAGACGCAGGGTACGAACAGCCCGGCGTTTCAGGAGCGCCACCTCGCCCCTCGATTGAAGAAACGGTTTCGGCGGCTGCCATTGCTGCGAAACTGCGAGAGCCATCTTCATCCAATTCATGGCTGACCGAGGAAGCCGCACCACCCCAGCGCCTCAACCATACGAAACCGGCTCGCTTCGGCGGACTTTGGTTGACACTAACCGTAGTAGCAATTATTGTTACAGCCTTTGGGGCAGGCTTTCTGGTGATGCGGCCCTTTCTGCCCACTGCGAACCGCTAGGGGCGGGTCACCCTGGGGGCAGGTCGATTGTGTGCCCTAAGGGATATACCCTAGACCATCTAGCGCCTTTTGCTAGAATGGGCGGCGTTGACCGCTGCGAGGGAAAAACGTGCGATGTCATGTTTGACCTGGGTCATGTCATTGCTAGCTCTGGGAGGAATTGCGGCTCTCACGCTGCTGGCTTATCTGACATCCCACTATGGCTGGCCGATCTACTTAGAGCTTTTCTCGCACTTTCAAGTGCAATATCTAGGTCTGGCGTTGCTGCTGCTGGGCGGCCTGCTGCTATTGCGCCACAAGGGGTTGGTTTGGGTAGGCCTATTGCTCTGTGCGGCTCTATCGCTGCCGATTTTGACCTGGTATCTGCCGCCCCGCCTGACGACTGACAGTGCCAATGGTGCCAATCCAGACCTACGAGTCCTGATTGCCAATCTCAACACGCAGAACCAGAGCTACAGCAAGGTTCTCAATCTGACGCAAGCCGAAAATCCTGACCTGGCTATCTTCCTAGAAGTTAGTGCTCCCTGGAAGGTCCAGCTCGATCAGCTCAGGACTGCATTTCCCTACTTGTCGGCACCTAGCTCCTCTGATCCGGGAGTAGTGGTTTATAGTAAGCAGCCGCTGCAGGATACCCAAATTGACTTCTTTGGCACCGAGCGCAATCCCAGCGTGATCACGCAATTAACCGTTGCTAACGAGCCAGTAACGCTGGTAGCCACTCACCCTTTGCCGCCTAT
Organism: Synechococcales cyanobacterium C42_A2020_086; assembly: GCA_015272325.1. GTDB lineage: Bacteria > Cyanobacteriota > Cyanobacteriia > Elainellales > Elainellaceae > JACYLU01. The sequence goes on from JACYLU010000015.1 coordinate 219,073, forward strand.
TAGGCCCAGTTTTTTTCACTCGCGAAATCGCCAGCTCGCCGGCATCAGTGACTATTTGGCCAATGTGGATCAGCGAATGATTCTGGCAGGTGATCTGAATACCACCATGTGGTCGCCCTATTATCAACGGCTGGTGAACCGAACTAGACTGAGCAATACCCGCAAAGGGTTTGGCATTCTGCCGACCTGGCCAACCAGCGGCACTTATACCGGCATTCCCGACTGGCTGACCTCGCTGATGCAGATTCCGATTGATCACTGCTTAATTAGCTCCGGGCTAAAAACAACCCGCATGGCTATCGGCAGCGATACCGGCTCCGATCACAAGCCCTTGATTGTGGATTTGCAGATTACTCGCCGGTGAGGGGCCAACCTGCCGCTGAACAACCCAGCCGGACTGCTCTCCCCAGCATCAGTTTTTGATATGATTGAACACTTGTCAGTTAAACCTACCTCGCTGGATAGACGGAGAACCCCTATGGCCCGCATGTACTACGATGCTGATGCGAATCTCGATCTGTTAGCTGGAAAAACCATCGCTATTATCGGCTATGGCTCCCAGGGTCATGCCCATGCGCTGAATTTGAAAGATAGCGGCATGAATGTGATTGTCGGGCTTTACCCCGGCAGCAAATCGGTAGCAAAAGCAGAGGCAGAAGGGCTGACGGTCAAATCGGTCTCGGACGCAGCGGCAGCAGCAGACGTGATCATGATTTTGCTGCCCGACGAGGTGATGAAAACCGTGTATCAAAGCGAAATCGAAGCCAACCTGCAGGAGGGCAACGTGCTGGCCTTCGCCCATGGTTTCAATATCCACTTTTCTCAAATCGTGCCGCCGACTAATGTAGACGTGATAATGGTGGCTCCCAAAGGCCCGGGGCATCTGGTGCGCCGCACCTACACCCAAGGGGAAGGAGTGCCCTGCCTGTTTGCCGTGTATCAAGATGCCTCCGGGCAGGCTCGCGACCGGGCCATGGCCTATGCCAAGGGAATCGGCGGCACGCGGGCTGGCATTCTGGAAACTACGTTCCGTGAGGAAACCGAAACCGATCTGTTTGGTGAGCAGGTGGTGCTCTGCGGCGGGTTGAGCGCTTTGATTAAGGCTGGCTTTGAAACGCTGGTGGAGGCAGGGTATCAGCCGGAACTAGCCTACTTCGAGTGTCTACACGAGGTGAAGCTAATCGTCGATCTGATCGTGGAAGGCGGGCTGGCCAAAATGCGCGACAGTATTTCCAATACGGCAGAGTATGGCGACCTGACGCGCGGTCCTCGGATTGTCACCGACGCAACCCGCGCCGAGATGAAGAAAATCCTCAGCGAGATCCAGAGCGGTCAGTTTGCTCGCGAGTTTGTGCTAGAGAATCAGGCTGGTAAACCGGGATTCACCGCCATGCGCCGCCGCGAGGCCGAGCATCCGATTGAAGAAGTCGGCAAGGATCTGCGGGCCATGTTTAGCTGGCTGAAGAAGGTTTAATGCTGCATGGCTCGTGGCTTATTCGGTCGCTAAAGGCGGGCGACGTTGGCTCCAGGGGTTTGCCGCTTCGAGCTGAGCCGCAAGAGCAATAATCGTTGCTTCATCAGCCGGACGCCCCACCAGCTGAATCCCGACTGGCAAGCCGTTGGCATCAAAATCAGCCGGAATCGAGATCGCGGGTTGCCCTGTGGCGTTGAAGGGAGGACAGGGCGCCACCCACTGCATGATCTTGTTCAGGATTTTGGCGGGTCGCAGCCTGGCCCATTCGCCGACGCGGATCGTGGGATGCAGAAACACGGGAGCCACCAGCACATCGAAGGGCTGTAGGGTGGCGACAAGGCGACGCGCCGCAATCTGCATTCGGGCAACGGCCATTAAGTAGTCTCCTCCCGACCGGGAACGAGAGCGGCGCAGCAGCCAGCGATTGAACTTGCTGAGAAAAATGCCGGGTATGCCCACATCAACGCCCGCTTGCCAGACCGTCACCAGCGGTTCCACCAAGTCTGTGAAGTCCAAGTCGATGGACTCTACCGAGTGCCCCAACTCCTCTAGACGGCGCACAGTTTCTAGCACTGCCGCTTCGCAGGTTGGATCGGCAAACCCAATCGGCGGGAAAGCGGTGGTAAAGGCAATTCGCTGCGGGGCAACTGGCTGTTGCGTCATCTCCAGAAACGAGGGATCCGGATTGGGCAACCAGTAGGGATCGCCGACAATGGGACCTGCCATCACATCTAGCAGCGCAGCAGCATCAGCGACGGTGCGGGCTAGTGGTCCTTCGGTGGCTAAGCCGCTGAGGCGATCACCAGTGGGCGCAAAGGAGACCCGCCCCCGAGCCGGCTTGATGCCAACAATGCCGCAGCAGGCCGCCGGACCACGAATCGAGCCGCCGCCATCGCTGCCTTGAGCCACTGAACACAAGCCCGCCGCCACGGCCGCCGCTGACCCGCCGCTCGAGCCACCGGGCGTATAGTCGAGATGCCAAGGGTTGCGAGTCGGAGGAAACCCCGGCGGTTCAGTATAGGGCGTGGAACCGAGTTCTGAGGTGGCGGTTTTACCCAGCAGCACAAAGCCGGCTTGCCGCAGCCGCATCACCACACCCGCATCTTCGGTGGCTATCCGGTTGCGCAGAATCTTGACGCCGTAGCTGCACGGAACATTGCTGACGGTGGTGAGGTCTTTAATTGCCGTTGGGACGCCAAAGAAAGGCGGCAAAGGCTCCGTGGTCTGCATCAAATGCTCGGTCTTGGCTTTGGCATCCTCCAGTGCCTGCTCGCCCATGACCAGAAAAAAGCTGCCTAACCGGGCATCGAGGGCTTGAATTCGGTCGAGGTAGAGCTGCACCAGTTCTAGGGGCGACAGCGCTTTGCTGCGAATCAATCGAGCCTGCTCTAGGGCTGACGCGAATACAAGATCAACAGAACCCATGATGATGTCCTTTGGTCACTGTTGCTGACTGTAGCAGCTTGCTGGAAAGAGGCAACCGCCACATGCACTGACTTTGGAACTGTAGACTGGTTGACGGCTCATATCCGGCAGAAGACTGATCAGCTACTGCGGTAACCGCTGCGGCACCCCGGCTTGGGGAGGACGCTGGGGCACAGCTTGCGGCGGACGCTGCGGTGGAACTTGCGGCAAACGGCGTTCCGGGAAGGCACATTCTACAGTGACCTTGATGTTGCAGCCCACGGTGCCGGCAGCAATATAAGGCACTCCCCCCATCCCGCTGACGTTTACGCCAAATTCCAGGGTTACTTTCTGCACCTCGGCTAGAGCTGCGTCCTTAAAGGCGTTCAGTGTGTACTTGGTATAGGTTTTAATGGTCGTTTCAATAGCTTGAAAGCTTTGGGCGATTTGCATATCAGCGGAACGCCCTCCCCACCCCTTAGCGCCACTCCGCTGCACTTCACCCGAGTCTTGCCCATTGGCTGCAGCCGTAGGAGCGAGAGTCTCCTCATTGGCTTCTAGGTAAATAACCGTATTGTCGTCAATTTGAATTGCTTGCAGTTTACTCATGCTGGCAGTCTTAGCCACGCCCGGTGGCGCTAACGGTACGTCTATCGACGATAGGCGACGCTGACACCAATCGAAAATGGGATTGACACCCCCTACCCGAGCAGACTTTTAGATCTTGCTCAAGATCTGGCTCAGCGACGCCCTAGCCATTCCCGCAGACGAACCCGGCTTGCCACATACAGCGGTAGCTGATAGTGCTCGGCCAGGAGCCAACCCATCATCAGCAGATGGACACCCAAGGTGCAGCCGATCCAAATCCCAGGAAACCACGACCAAACACTGCCCGGCAACGGTGGAAACAAATAGGACATCAACCAGACAATTGAGGCAGGAAGGGTCACCAAGACAATACCAATCAGCCACAGCACAGCCGTCAGACTAGGATCGTCTTGGTGCGTAGATTGCCAGTTCCGCCCAGTCCAGCGCCACGTTAAGGGTTGCGAGCTATCAACCACCTGCACGGTCTGCTGCTGCAGATTTGCCGTGAAAATATGGCGACAAAAGCTGCAAGCGAAGGCATCCATCAGGGTTAAGCCCGTGATGTGCCCATGACGACAAATTGGACAAAGATAGCTGCCCTGGTAACTGAGGGTTGCATCAGGTTTGGAACTCGACGCTTGGGCCTTTGAGCCACGGAACGGAACAACAGCGCTGAAGCGATCATCTTCGGGGGGTAGCTGGATCGTCATATCCAAATCCTGCTCAACGGGATGAGGGCAAACGGATGGCAACGCTTCAGGACACAGGTTGCCCCGCCTTCCCGAAGCAGATTTAAAGGGCGCCGATCAAGGCGTTGCTGGAGCCAATAGCCCGCACAACTTCCTTACCATCCTGCTCCAGGATAACAACAGGTTCCAATCCCATATCAACCCGCTTGACTAAAACCTGTCCGTTCGCTAGATACTCCCCAACGGCAACGGAACGGGATGTCTCTTCATCGGGAACCTGCACAATCAAATTGGTGACACCCCCTACCTCCACCACACCACTGATTTCGATAGCTTCGGCTAAGCTCTGAACAGGCATGGGTGCCGGCACACTCACAGCAGGCGGCGTGGCAGAGAGCGAAGGAGGCGGCAGTGGCGCGGGTTGGGGCAAGGCGGCTACAGAAACCGACGGCAAACTAGCCGGCTCAGCAGCCACAACTGGAGTAGAATTGACGGCTGGCGGTCGAGTGGCCACAACGGTGGGTGTAAAGCCAAGGGAGGCAAAGGGGTCAGCGCGCCCGGTTTCCACCTGCGGCAACCGCTCGAGAGGCGCTGTCGGCGGAATTAAATTCGGTACAGGCAAGGGCTGCATCTCTGAGGCAACCATAGCATCCGGGAAAAAGTCCTGATCGGACAGCGGTTGCGCGGTGGAGCTGATCTCGGGAATCGCTTCGGCACCATTGGCAGGCGTACCATTGGCATCTACAGAAGGCAGATCAGGCGACTGAGAGACCGACGACCGATCACACCCTGCCCCTAACAGAAGAAGCACCACTAGCCCCACTGTCCAGGTTTTGCTTTGCATCGCTATTTCCTCTCTCTAGTCACTGTTAGGCAGCTTGCAGTGCCCGACATTGTGCTGGGTATGCAACTCTGCTGACTCGTACCGCGATAGCCCATAAGAATCGGCCATCTGGCGAGGCGATTGTAGAGTCATCTGTTCATGATACTGAGGAGTAGCCAAAACAACACAAAATTTTTTGAACAGAAAAAATTCTGCTGATTAAATCACGGCTGTGCAAACATAACCAAAAGCACTTCTGAAGGAGCCGTCCACAAACTGCTCTACCATTTCAAGCAAATATCTCCATCGCCTAGGTGAATGTAGACTGCCTAGATACAGAACTTAGAACGGCTCGTCTCGGGCATCCTCTTTGCTATTGGTATGACGAGAGGGAGTTTCCCGAGTGAATTGAAGATGAATCGAGCGGGTCTGTTCGCCATCCGCAGCCACCGCCAAAATGGGGAAGTCAATTAAACCATCCTGGAACGACATTTGGAAACGGAACGTGCCGTCGGGGTTGAGGCGAACCGGACGACCGCCAATCGTCACCATAGCGTCGGGTTCCGTTGCCCCGTAGATAATCAGCTCAGCATCGGCAAGCAGCCAAAACTTGCGGGAGCGCAAAGGCGGCATCGATGCGGAGAATCCTACACCCGACATACCCACGCCGGACATGCTGTACATGCCGACCCCAGACATCATGCCTACGCCGGACATGCCGTACATCCCTACACCCGATTCGGTGTACATGCCGATGCCCGACATGCTGTACATCCCTACACCCGATTCGGTGTACATGCCCACGCCCGACATCATCCCTACGCCGGACATGCCGTACATCCCCACACCCGATTCGGTAGGAACCGCCATGCCTACGCCCGACATGCCATACATGCCGACTCCAGACATCACGCCCACACCCGATTCGGTGTACATGCCGACTCCAGACACCACGCCCACACCCGATTCAGTAGGAACTGCCATGCCCACGCCGGACATCATCCCCACACCTGAAGCCGTCACAAAAGAGCTGAGGGCTTCTTGAGGAACTTGCTGCATGGAGCCAAACAGAGAACCCGCTACGCGCTGAGCCTCTGCCGACTCGGCTAAGCCAAAGATGCGTTCGTAGATGGGATGGGTCCAGCGCGATTGCTGACGAGGTGATAATTCCAGAAACGTCTGTCCCTGTAGGGTTTCATCCCAATCCACCGTCAGGAATTGCTCTTCTTCCCAATCGGAAGGATACACCGGCGGAATTCGCACCGGCGCAGAGCGAGCCAGCATCAGCCAGCGCCCATCGCTCGCCACATACCCAATCTCCACGATGTAATCGCGATCGCTAACGGGCACCGGCAGGTACCAATCTCGCGCTAATTCGTCGCATTCATACTGCTGCAAGCTGTGGGGGTTCTGTATCGCCAGATCCACATCGGTCACGTCATAAAAGCGCAGGGCTAGTCGCTGTCCGCCCTGACGTCGCAATTCCTGCTTGTGGGCATCGGGTGTGTCCCAGTAGGCATAAGCCCACTGAGGATCGCGAGGCAACAGCACAATCGAGCTTTCGCCATAGCCCTCCGGCAACTCTGCCAGTCCTTCATCTACCGAGGCCAACTCTTCGCTGCTAAGATCACTCTGCCCCACATCAAATTTGGCAGCCTCCACAGCCGCTTGCGCCCGCTCCTCATCGGTAGCAGGTCCGTTATCAAGCCGTAGCGTTGCAGCAATCCCAGTTATCGCAGCTCCGGCTATGGGTGCTCCACTCGAGATGGCAGCAGGTGCTTCTTCCTCCAACGGAGCGGCAGGAACATAAATAGGTTCTGAGCGAGCCAGCAGCAACCATTGGTTGTCGGGAGTAAAATAGCCAATTTCTGCCAGATACTCTCGATTGCCCTCGACCGATACAATCTGATCCTGTACCGATTCAGCACAGTCGTAAACCTGAACTCGATGGGGTGGCTGGTGCTGGGGATCAATTCCGGTAACATCCAGAATGCGCAGGGCTGAGCGTTGTCCCCCTTGTTGACGCAGGGCAACCTGCTCCGACTCGGGAACTTCCCAGTAGGCGTAGGCCTGTCCATTGGCGCGGGGGGTGAGTACAATCCGGCTATCCCGAGGGCGAGTTGCTATGCCGGCTGCAGCTCCCATTGCGCCCACAACCATCGCTGGAGGAATGGCAGCAGCAGGAGCATCCGGCTCAATCACATCTGGAACTGGGAATGGCTCAGCCAGGGTCGTGGTGGCTGGTGCAGCCGCAACTCGCACCGGATCCGATTGGGCTAACAGCAGCCAGCGATCGTCCGCGGTGCGGTAACCCACTTCAGCCATGTAGTCGCGCTCCGCTGCTGGAATCGGCACATGCCGATCGACCTCGGTTTCAGCACAGTCATACACCTGAACATAGCTGGGGGTTTGATGGGTCACATCAATATCTGTGACATCCAAAATACGCAGTTGGTATTGCTCGCCTCCCTGCTGCCGCAATGCTGCTCGTTCGCTATCAGGGGCTTCCCAATAGGCATAGGCCTGCTCGGCACTGCGCGGGGTTAAGACGATACGGCTGTGACGCCTTGAAGCGGCCATACCAGCAGCCAGCCCTGCTGCTCCCAGTCCGGCCGCCAAGGCACCCGTGGATAGCCCAGGGGGCGGTAGCGGCAGGCTCGGGCTAACGGCAGTGGGAAGATCAACGACAGGGGCGGCGGAGGGAATAGCTGTTGGTGGCTCAACTGGCGGTGGCTCGACTGGTGGTTCAACCGGCGCTGCTGAAGCAGGGCGTTCAGGAAGGGTAGCGCGGTCAGCCGTGACAACAGAGCCTGCTCGATCCGCTAAGCTGCCACCAGCCGGTGGAGCTGCCGGTGGTACCGCCGGAGCCGGGGCTTCCTCGATGGGAGCACTGCGACGTCCCTTGAGTCCCCAGAGCAGCAGTCCTAGCAGCCCCAACAGCGGTAACAAGAGCCAAGGCAGCCAGCCGCGTCCAGGTTGGGCAGGTTCAGTGGCGGCACCTGGAGTGGCAGCAGGAGAAGCAGCTACCGGACTAGCTTCAGGGCTGGCCTCAGGAGTGGCAGCAGGAGAAGCAGCTACCGGACTAGCTTCAGGACTAGCAGGCGGACTGGCCGGAATCGGGGCTGCGGCTGTCGGTGTCGTCTGCATCGCTCCAGCCACTACTTGCTGCCCAGCAGCTGAGGTCACATATCCCAGAAATGCTAGCACAGCTGGATTAGCAGCCTCTTTGTAAGCATAAGCTCGTGGCTGCGAGTAAGGGTAGCGAGGATCATCCGGCAAGGTCCCGTGCATAGGCACAATGCGGACATTCGGTTGCCCCAGCACTTGGCTGGCAACAGCATAGCTGATCCCATCTGCACCCAGTTCATTGATCACGGCAGCGGTGTCATCTTCAGCGATTTGGATGGCATTGGCACCGGTGGTGAAGGGTGCAGCTCTAAATACGCTATAGTTGCTCAGGGCTTGACGAGTATCGCTCGTTTCTGGACGATCCACTAGGCGAATGGGGCCGGCTGGACCCCCCACCTGTGACCAGTCCGTGATTTCACCTCGAAAAATTTGGGCAAACTGCGCGAAGGTGAGGTCGCCAGTAAAGGGGTTATCTGGACCCACAATAATGGCAATTTTGGCGCGGCTGAGGGGGACTTCAACGAGTCCCTGTGCTTTCTCCGCCTCAGTTAGCGGCCGCCCAATCGCTGCCAGATCGACGGTTCCGTTCAAAACGCCTTGCAGAGCAGGGTCTGTTCCATCAGCCGCCAGCTGCACCTGAGTCCCGGCGTACTGGGACTCGAACTGCTGTTTCAGCGCTTGATTAGTCACCTCCATGCTATTGGAGCCGTTAATTCGCACGGTTGTTCCGCTCGGTACTGCCGATGGCAGCGGAAACGTTGGCGCAGGGGAACTAGACTGAGCCAGAACTGGATCGGCAAATAGCGATGCTGCCAGAGGCTTGGGTGTGACAGCAAGGGCAAGCATCAATGCTAGGGAAACCGCCGAGGAATTGCGTCGCAACATCATGTAAGAGGAAGGTGAACTAACCCCAAATTAGGTTAATTTTTGCAAAAGACGAGCTAATTATATACCCCCCTTTTCGAGATGCTTTGCTACGTGATAGACCTTTCTCTTCCGGTTGAAGAAAGAATTTGTACCTCTTATGACGAACTGTCTTCTGGTTAACCTAGACTAATCAATCCTAAAACCCCGAGCGGTTCTTCATTGCGTCTGCGCCGGAATTCTCTGTGCTTCAAGTAGCAAATCGGAGCCATCAAACCCCGGAATTCTGTAAAATTACTAGCTTGGATCAAGACGATTTTTCGCCTTTATCGCACGGTAGTTTGACCTAGGCTGCTTCGAGTGACTGGAGCGAGATCGGGGTAGACAAGAACCCTCACGACGCTGCATCCAAACTCGCGGTTGTCCGGTTGGCTCATTTCCTAGAAACATGCCGTTCTCAGTCTTCAATCGGTCGGAGCTGTGCCAGAGCGCAAGCAGCGCCAACCCCACGCTCAGCAGTAGCAACCCGCTGCCCGATACAAACAGCCCTAAAGCCACATTAATCAGCCAATCAGCGTTGACCAAGGTACGAGCTGCCAAAACTAGCGTGCTGCCACCACTCAGCAACAGCACGTAATGGGACGCCAGCACCGCAGAGTGGGTCAGTCGGTAGTAAGTTCGCAGAGACTGCAACCGCAGCTTCGCGGAGGTGAGGTAATCACCCCTAGCAAACTCACCCTCTGATGCTTCTGATGCTAACGTCACATAGTCTTGATGGGCGGTTTGCAACTGGTATAAGCCGACCTGCAAGCGCAGCGATAGCCCGGCCAGCACGAGTGCCGATACCATGAGCAGTAGCAGCGAATTGAGAATTAGCTGGATTAATTGCGACGTTTGTTCAATGCTCATGTTCGTTTCACTGCCAATGATTTTAGTACAATTGTATTAAAATCGCTGTTACCGCCTGCGCCGCCACAACATTTTTTATTATTCAGAGAATTCATAAAAACCGTCCAATCAGGTGATTCTTTGCCGCTTGCGTGAGGCGATGATCCGCCTAGCACCACCTGACTCTCTGAAATCGATATTCTGGAGGTAAGGCTAGCCCTTGATGCAGATGTATGACGGATTCATGACAGATTCCAAACCTTCATTTGACGTTGCTTCAGGCTCATCCTCGGCTGCAGCGACCGATCCGCAATTGCAGCAGCAGATCCAGCGCCTCTATCAGCTAACGGTTTATGGGCGCTGGATGCTTGTGGGCGCTTTGTGGCTCGGGTTGGCACCCCTTTGTTTATGGGGTCTCCGCTACGAAATTTCCCTGCTGCTAGATTATTTCACCTGGACGGCTGTTCGCTATGGCATTGCTTACAATCGCTTGCCTGCCTTTGGACTAGCCTTCTGCCTAGGAATGACGCTATCTGTTGCGACTTGGCAGGTCCGCAATCGACTCCTAGGGCTGTCATCTCGCGAGCGTAAGCGCCTGGTCAACCAAGTGATACGGATTCGCCGGCAGGGCAAGAGCCACCCGCTCTGGCAGTGGGTGTGCCGTCAAGACTGAGGAGGCTGCCCCGCCGTGGTCTTCAATGCCCCCTCAAAACGATTACTTGTGGACTGCTATATGGGGGACTGCTATGTGGACCGTTAAGCTGTCATCAGGGCGGGCAGGTGAGGTTGGTGAAATCACACTTATAAATGTGGCTTTCTTGCCAGCTCAAGGGAATTTCTAATAGGTCGCGTGCACCCGTCATGGCTTGACCTACGAAAAACAGCAGCGCGATGCAGTTCAGCACAACATGAACAGTACGCCAGCGTTGGCTGCGGTCTTTGTAGATATCAGGATAAATTGCCAGGGAAAAAATCATCAGCATGGTGGCCGTCATGCCGTAGTAGTAGTGCGACACATACCACTCGAAGCCGCGCCGGAAAATTTCTGGCTGGCTACCCAGAATCACTAGTCCCATGCCGGTTAAGGTGGCAAAAATGCCACGCCACAGCCGCGTTCCAGCTCGATTTAGCAGCACGAGCGAGGCAAGGGTGACGCCAAACATCAACACCACAAACCAAGCGCGAAAGCTATCCTGCGTCCACACCTGATTTCTAGCCATTTTGGTGAACAGCGGATGGGCCAGTCCGATCAGCGATAGCACTACAACACCGTTGCTGAGCCATCGTCCAAGGCGCAAATGTTCTGGACCCACCGCAGCCGGAATCTTGCTCTTGCCAGTCTCCTGAGCCTGCAAGCGGCGCTGGCGTGTTTGCCAAGCGTAGTGGACAACAATCCCAATCAAAGGAAAAATCACGGCCACAGCCAGAGCCGGATGAATGAGACGGGTTACATCTTCAGTGTTCATAGGGAATCCTCTTTACCAGACAGGGGTAAGGAAATACGCAATACACTCAGAAGGGCAATCTTGACCCGCGACCGTTCAGGATCAGCAGCAACCCAAGCAACCCATCAGCTATGAATCCGAGCTACATACCAGCTACCCAACTCCCTTTTTCAGGTGAATGCCTGCTCGTGACTCGATCCACTTGGACAGATCATTGGGTAGATCAACGGATTGGGTTATTCAGCATCATACAGCCGCAACCTCGGGCAACTACAGGAGTCAGGGCTTAATCGATATGCGGTTGGTTATTCAGTTTGGTCATGTCTGTATCGGGTCCTACATGGATCATCTCTAGAGATACCCGAGCATCATCCAAGCAGGAGGAACTCACACCGCCTACGACCACCTTAAAAGCAGAAGTCGATCCGGAGATGATTTTTACCTGAGAAATGTGTCACAGATATTTCAAAGCGACTTCACGCCCTTCTCAGGCAGTTCTCAGCCAGTAACGTTAAGAAATGTAAGGGCAGTCTCGGAACCTAGATGCTGGGGAACCGTCCCTAGTCGTAGGGGTTTTATGTCTACTCCAGGCAACTGCTGATTAGTGTCAGGTTTTGGTGAGTTAGTGAGGAGTTCAGCACAATCGCGAGGCGACACCGGCACAGGAACCGTGTATTCTGCCCAAATACCATATTTCTCCTCCAGGAGACACCAGGAAACACCGGCAGATCGTCAACCACAGACCTGTTTTTGGACATGCCGTGAGGGATCATGACCACTTCATTGAATAGCCAAAGTTCGCGCAACAGTCCATCTCTACCTACGGGACCTCAACGCATTTCTCGTCCGCAGATCGCCACATTGATTATGCTCGGGGTGGTGGCATTGTCCGGGGCAATTGTGGCAGCTTGGTTTGCTGGGCAAGGCACCATTAGCCGCATCTTTTACCGATTGAACGAACTGCAAGAAACGCCACCGCTCTGGCTGAAAGTGCCCATGGTTGCCGGCGAGTATTTGCTATTTCCTACCGTGGCGCTGTTTCTGATTGTGCTGCTGGTGATGCGGGTCTCGCCTCAACCCAGAGCTTGGTCGCGGTTTGTCATGGTGGGCATTTTGCTGGCGCTGACGCTGCGCTATTTGCTGTGGCGGTCGTTGTCTACCCTCAACCTCAATACACCCCTCGATGGCGTGTTTAGCATTGGGCTGTTTTTACTAGAGTTGCTGATGCTAACTAGCAGCACGATCCAGCTATTTTTAATGCTGCGGGTGCGCGACCGCCGTCGAGAAGCCGACTGGTTAGCCATGGATGTAGAAGAAGGTCGTTACATGCCTACGGTCGATGTGCTGATTCCCACCTACAACGAGCCGACCTTTATTCTCAGGCGCACGGTGATTGGCTGCCAGGCGATGGACTATCCCCGCAAGCGAGTATATTTGCTCGATGATACCCGTCGCCCGGAGGTCAAGGCTCTGGCAGATGAGCTTGGCTGCGAATACCTGTCGCGGCCAGACAACCGCTACGCCAAGGCAGGCAATTTGAACCATGCCATTAAGCAGACAAGCAGCGAGCTAATCGTTGTGTTCGACGCTGACTTTGTGCCCACCACCAATTTCTTGACGCGCACCCTCGGCTTTTTTCAAGATCCCCAAGTGGCGCTGGTGCAGACACCCCAGAGTTTTTATAACCCAGATCCCATTGCTCGCAACCTGGGACTGGAAAATGTGCTGACGCCTGAAGAAGAAGTCTTTTATCGGCAGATCCAGTTGATCCGCGATGGGGCCGGCAGCGTAATCTGCTCGGGCACGTCATTTGTGGTGCGTCGCACGGCTCTAGAGGCAGCGGGCGGTTTTGTTACCGATTCCCTTAGCGAAGATTACTTTACCGGCATTCGCCTGTCGGCCCAGGGCTACCGACTGGTGTATCTCAACGAGAAGCTAAGTGCTGGACTGGCTGCTGAGAATATGGCGGCTCATGCCGTACAGCGGTTGCGTTGGGCACAGGGTACATTACAAGCCTTCTTTATCAAGGCGAATCCCTTAACGATTCGGGGTCTCAACCCGTTGCAGCGGCTAGCGCACCTCGAAGGGCTGCTGCACTGGTTCACCAGCATTTCACGGGTGGGGTTTCTGCTGATGCCGCTGGCTTATTCATTTCTGGGCGTAATTCCGCTGCGGGCCACCCCAGCAGAGCTGCTCTATTTCTTTTTGCCCTACTACCTGGTGCAACTTTCAGTGTTTTCCTGGCTCAACTACCGCTCGCGCTCGGCACTGCTCTCTGATATTTACTCGCTGGTGCTGTGTATTCCCCTGGCGATTACCGTAGTGCGGGTGATGCTAAATCCCTTTGCTAAAGGGTTTCGGGTGACGCCAAAAGGCGCGGCCAGCCACCGCTTTTCGTTTAATTGGGATCTGGCCTGGCCGCTGCTGATTTTGTTTGTGGCGACTGCTATCAGTCTTTGGGTAAACTTTGGTCTCTGCATGTTGCAGGGAGCCTGGGTAGAAACGGTCTCACCTGAGGATGCTCTGCGGGCAAAAGGGATAGGCCTCGGCTGGATCTGGAGCAGCTATAACCTGATTATGATTGGCATTGCCCTGCTGATTCTGCTGGATGTGCCACGCCCCTGCCCCTATGAGTGGTTTGATCTGCGCCGCACGGTGCAGGTGAATCTGCTGCCGCGCTCAACCGCTCTAGAAGCGGAAATTCCGCAGGACAACAATTTGGAGCAGGGCCTTCGCCATCCTGGGTCGGTGCTGCCTCGGCCCCTGGCTGTGACTGCCCCTGGCTCTCTCGCGACGATGGCTCGACCTATTCCCTCTCAAACTTTCTGGGGGATAACGACCATGATCTCGGAGATTGGCGTAGAAGTTGCGCTCACCCAGTCCGGCTTCCCGACCGTTGAGCCAGGCGATGCTCTGCCCGTACAGCTAGAAATTTTGGAAGACAATATCTTCCTGACGGGAAACGCTGTTCGCACCGGCATGAACGGTGAGTTTCCCACTGTCCGCATTTTGTTTGAGTCTATTAGTCTCCAGCAGCAGCGGCAGCTAGTCGAGTTGCTGTTTTGCCGCCCTGGGCAGTGGAAGAGTCGCTGTACTCCCGGAGAAATCCAATCTCTGCTGCTGCTGTTCCGAATTTTGCTGCGCCCTCGGGTTTTGTTTGATCGCAATGTCGATGTAAGTGCGGTCTCGGTTGCACAGGTTTAAAGGGTGCGCTTGCTCACTACAGCCTTTTTCGAGCGAGTAAGGTACGACTGAACCTTGAGAACACGGGACCTAAACCCCTCGCCGCATCAAAGCAGAGTGAAAAATGCTGTGAATTCTACTACTTTCTGATACTTACCTCATAAATCCTTGTCTATCCTTGTCTATCTTCTTGTCTCTTCGAGACGCTGTGGTCTTCTCACAAGAATATAGAGCAGACCTAAACTTCGTACTACCATGCCAATAATTCTGCGAATTTAAATTGGTACTGAATAAATACAGCGTTTTTGAAGCTGGTGAGGTATGAAGCTTGGTTACGAAACCCTAGTCCTTCACGGGCGGGCCGTTCCCCACCGTGCAGGGGAATGTTGGATCGGTTTGCTGCGGTAATTTGCTATTATCTGGCTTGACCTGAATTTGGAAACATCTGTCCCAAGGTCATCCGGTGTGCTAACTGTCTCTCAGTAGAATAGCTCGGTAGAATATCAGAGTCGGCAGCTTGAAACGGCTAGGGTGTCTGTGTATGAATGAGCGCTCCAGACAGTGGCTGAAACGGACCGCGTTGACCGCAGTTTTTCTAAGTGGATTGGGACTGAGTGAGGCACCTGCCCTAGCTCAGGCATCGGGTGGACGAGTACGGGGTGGCTCATTTGATGCGCCTGCGGCACCGAGTGCTCCAGCTCCCCCGCCTAGCTATCCATCGGGTCCTAGCTATACTCCTGGTTACGATTATCCCTACACGGCCGATCCCGGCTATTATCCTTACGATCCTGGCTATTATCCGCGTCGTCGCCGAACCCCAGTAATTGTAATGCCGCCTCAGTCTTACCCGGTGCCATCCTATCCGATGCCGGTGGATGCCGGTCCAGGGTATGTCAGCGAATCGACCGAAAACAGTCTGTTTCTGATCCTGGTGCTGTTTTGCGGCGTATCAATTTTGCCGATTCTGCTAACCTATCTCCGCACTGGTGGCTCTCGCAGCGCTCGGCGGGGCGGCTCCTCGGTGGGAGAGCTACATAATGATCGCGTCACGGTGACTCGCGTTCAGATTGCATTGCTAGCCCAGGCCCGCTATATCCAGGATGAGCTGAACGAACTAGCCGGGCAGATTAACGTTGATACCTCTGCCGGTCTGACGGAGCTACTACGAGAAACGGTCTTAGTGCTGCTGCGAGCACCAGAAAACTGGACCCATGCCCGCGTCAGCTCGCAAACGGTGAATAGCCGCCCAGAAGCTTCTCGGCTGTTTGAGCAACTCTCGATTCAGGAGCGCAGCAAATTTAGCGCGGAAACTCTGGTCAATGTTGGAGGGCGGGTGCGCCGGCAGTCAGTCCGGATCAACGAAAACGATGATCCAGCTTCTTACATTGTGGTGACGCTGCTGCTCGGTACAGCAGATGATCAGCCGCTTGCTACGTCCGTTCATTCGGCAGAAGAGCTGAAAGCAGTATTACAGCGAATTGGCGGGATGCCGTCTGGCTATCTGATGGTGTTTGAGCTGCTTTGGTCGCCTCAGGATGCGAGCGACAGCCTCAGCCGCGATGAGCTGCTGTCTCAGTATCCTGATTTGATTCAAATTGCCTAAGCCTGACCGGCGATGGAGTGATTTGGTTTGCCGAAGTATTACACTAAACCGTGGAACAAAACCCTATAGTGTGTCGGAGGAGTGAACCTTGCTGGACGAACAGGCGAAAAAAACGATGCTGCGGAAAATTCCGCACGGTCTCTATGTGTGTGGTGTCAAAGATGGAGACGAAGTCAACGGCTTCACAGCCAGCTGGGTAATGCAGGGTTCCTTTCAGCCGCCGCTGGTAGTGAACTGCGTCAACCGTAGCTCGGGTTCCCATGCCATGATCCAGTCGAGCCAGGTGTTTGCTCTGAGTTTCCTAGAAGCGAGTCAGAAGGATCTGGCGCAAAAATTTTTCAAGCCACAGCGGCGCGTAGGCAACAAATTTGAAGATGTAGAGTTCTACCTAGGCGAGACGGGCTGCCCAATCATCTCGGACGCTTTGGGCTACGTCGAGTGCCGTGTGGTTGGTGCAGTAGAGCACGGCGATCACACGGTGTTTGTTGGCGAAGTGATTGCGGCAGGGGTGCATCGCGAGGGTGAACCGCTGCTGCTAGAAAATACCGGCTGGCAATACGGCGGGTAAACGATTTCCTCGATTTCCTGCCGCTGCTGACCATAGCCCGCGCAATTAAGAATTACCTGATGATGCTCATCCCCCTTGGAATGCTGGTTGGGATGGGACCTGTGAGCAATGCCATCATCGATTTGAGTTAGTACTTAAGCTGGAGGGAGAATTAGCAGTCTGTAAGGAACAATATGATTGGACTTGCGATTGGACATAACGAGACCGAACCAGGAGCTGTACTGGGCTGTAGGATGATTCAGTCGATTGAGTTAATTGAGCTTCAAGTCAATTGAGCTTCAAACGTTATCTGCATCTGATAAGCTTGGTCGATCTCTAGATAAACCCGGAGAACTCTCGCTACAATGAGGGGTCCTGTTGGAGAACCGTGATGCCCAATCCACCCAATCGGCGTGTGGCTGCTTTACTGGCATTTGCGGGTGTGATACCGCTACCGGGACTGCATGCTGTGGCAGGATTACACAAGTTCTATCTGGGGCAAGCTGGCTGGGGGTGGGTTTATCTGCTGCTCGGTTTCCTGCCCATTCCGACGGCATCGATTGCTTGTGCGGTGGAAGGACTTTGGTTTTTGTTCCAGGATCCGGAAGAATTTAACCAGCGCTTTAGCCAAGATCCCGGAGCTGCGGCAAGTCCACGTGTCGAGGTTATGTCGGTTGCTGCCGTTTCCGAGGCGCTGCATCAGTTGGAGCAACTGCGGCAGGAAGGGCTAGTATCGGAGTACGAATTCGAGCAGAAGCGACGGCAACTGCTCAACCGCGTTGGCTGATTTGGAGCCTTAGTCCACTCAGGTTAACAACCCTAACACCGACTCAATGACCTTGTTTGATTGGCTAGAACCTGTAGCTCGCCTAGCTGGGGACCTCAATCCTAGTTGGCAGTCGGTGCGCCGCCGCATTCTCAATGACCCCTACTATCGGTTGCAGTCGCTGCAGGAGGTGCGTTTAGCGGCTCAGTTAGGATGCACGCTAGATGTAAATCAAGCCAATGTGGACGATTGGCTACGGTTACCCGGCATCTCGATTCATCAGGCGCGAACGCTGGTGGCATTGAGTCAGGCGGGGGTGGCGTTCTATAGCCTCGACGATATTGCGGCTGCGTTGCAGGTACCAGTACAGCAACTGCGGTTTCTGGAACCACTGCTCGACTTTCGCTACTACGACAATTTAGAGGCAAACCCCTTTGGTGGGTCAGTCCCCATCAATGCGGCAACGGCAGAAGAGTTAATGCAGGTGCCCGGCATCAGTTCGGCGCTAGCTCGAGCGATTGTGAACCAGCGCCAGCACGCTCCCTATCGTCACCTTGCGGATTTGCAGCAGCGGCTTGGGCTATCGGGGCAGCTCACCACGGACCTGCTGCACTATCTGCGGTTCTGAACTGGTAGCCGATGGCAATTGTTGCTCAGCATTGAGCCAGCCTAATCGCTGGAAAGGAAAGAAGCGGAACACTGCCCGCCCAATGATATTGTGTCGCGGCAGGAAGCCCCAGACATGGGAATCGTTGCTGTTGTTACGGTTATCGCCCATAACAAAATAGTGGTCTGTCGGGACTTGCACCGGCGGCATCTCATAGGACGGAGCCTCGGCAATATAGGGTTCGACGAGTGGCTGCCCGTTTCGGTATACGGTTCCTGCTTCGATCTGCACGATGTCGCCAGGCGTTCCGATAATGCGTTTAATGAAGGCCTTATCGGGAATAAATCCAAACTGCTCCTGAAACTGGGCAGGTGGATCAAACACGATGATGTCACCCGTTTGGGGTGGGTGCAGACGATAGGAGACTTTCTCTACAACTAAACGATCCCCCACAAGCAGCGTGGGTTCCATCGAATCTGAGGGAATGTAGCGCGGCTCGGCAATAAAAATTCGGATCACAACCGCCAGCACCAGCGCGATGACTAAAATTTGCAGATTTTCGCGCTGCCCCTGTAGCCAACGCCATCGCTGCGACTCGGGGAGTACCGGAGCCGTTGGCGGAGATTCAGACTGGACAGGCGGAGCATTCTGCGGATCGAGAGTCATAGAGCGTCAGCACAGTAGAAGGCAATCTTGTATTCCAGAATGCCAGGGTTTGTATCATTGTGAGTACGATTTCTGAATCGCTCCCTTCTAATATCCCTTCTAATAAACTTATAAACTTGCAGACCGGCAACGAGAGTTTTGATCATGACCACCCCAACAGCCTGGTACATTGTGAAACAACCCAATGGTCAGTGCGCCATCACTTCGACACCTCCTGAAGGCGAGACAGCCACCGAGCAGTGGGGTCCCTTTGCTTCAGAGTCTGAAGCGATTGCTCGCCGCGTCGGGCTGATTCGTGCCGGAAAATGTCAGCCTGCTTAAAATCAGCCTGCTTAAAAGAGGAGTCAGACCCGTCTCCTCCTCTTTGTTCAATGTTCGGTTCAATATTCAACCGTATTGATCACGTTGTTCGAGTGGTCTGGGCCGCAGCCGAAAAAACAGCTGAGTCAGTGAGTTGAGTCAGTGAGTGACCAGTCTATTGCGTAGTTACTTTGGACCCAGAGGACTGCGCTCGAATCTGCTGGCTGAGTACTTCCAGTGCCTTGGTATACTGCAAATCTTCGGGCGTGCCAATTTTGTTGCTGGTGCCAAATAGCTCCTGCCGCTGCTCATCCGACAGTTCTACAACAATATCGGGTTCAATCCCGGCATGGTTGATGTCTCGACCGCTAGGCGTCAGGTATTTAGCAACAGTGACCGCCAGACCCGAACCATCGCCCAAGCCCCGCACCGACTGCACTAATCCCTTACCAAAGGTTTTGGTGCCTACCAGAATAGCGCGTTGATCATCCTGCAAGGCTCCCGAAAGGATCTCGCTGGCGCTGGCAGAACCGCCGTCTACCAGAACCACCAAGGGCTTATCCGTAATGGCTGTACCGTTGGCAGCTTCTTGTTCCGCAACCCCTTGCCGGTTGACCGTAGACACAATCAGCCCTTCATCGATCCACATGCGGGCAATGTCGATACTGGCATAGAGCAAGCCACCGGGGTTGATCCGCAGATCTAGCACATAGCCTGCCACCTGCTGCGACTCTAAATCTTCAATGGCTGCCCGCATTTCTTCGGCTGCATTAGCACTGAACTGTGTCAGGCGGATATAGCCGATTTTCTGCCCGCTAGGATCCTGCCGCACGTCGTAGCGGACAGGGTGAATCTCAATCCGAGCTCGCTTCAAGGTATAGTCGCGCTCGACTTCGCCACGCCGAATGGTCAGCGTCACCTCGGTGCCCACGGGACCGCGAATCAGGTTGACTGCTGCATTCGTATCCATGCCTTCGGTGCTCTGACCATCGATCTTGACGATGACATCCCGAGCCATAATTCCGGCATCAAAGGCGGGAGTGTCTTCAATCGGTGAGACAACAATCAGCTCTTTCGTTTCTTCATCTTGGGCAAGCTGGATTCCAACTCCCGTTAGCTCTCCTGATGTCTCGACCTGCATGTTGCGAAACTCTTGCGGATCCATAAAGCGCGTGTAGGGATCTTCGAGCTTCTCTAGCATTTCGCGAATCGCAGCGTAGGCTTCTTCGCGGTTGCTGTAGGCACGTCCGAGATACTCTTGCCGAATTGCTCGCCAGTCTACCTGATTAAACGTGGCATCGACATAATTGCGGTCAATAAGCTGCCAGACCTCATCAATCAGGTCCTTGGGGCTTTCTTGGAAGAAAGCCTGTCCCTGGGAGAGGTGCATCCCTGCGCCTGTGACCGTGACAGCCGTCACCGCAACCGCTGTCGCACCTAAAACGAGTCCACGCTTTGTGATTGCCATATTCCAATTTGACCGAAGAGGATAGACTGCAAGGCAAGTACGCCCAATCTAACACAAGCCGAGCAAATTGATAGTAACGAAAATACCGCAAAATTTGCCCTGCTCACTATGGTGCTCACTATGGTGCTCACTCTGGTCCTTATCCTCCCGGACGTCCTTCAGGAAGCTTCGTTTCCTGCAAATTCTCTCTTGGGCAGTTGCCATCGCCTCATCCGTCTTAAAATTCAAATGCAGAAGCAGAATTCGCTGCATTGAATTCCGGCGAATCTTGGTAAGGGCTATGAGCAATCAGGGCGAGATTTTTCTGGCAGGTGCGAGTCGGGGCGTCGGGCGAGAAATTGCGCAGCGATTGGCAACGCAGTTGGTGCCGGTGAAGGCGCTGCTGCGAAGTGAGGCAGCTCAAGCAGAGCTAGAAGCACTAGGGATCTCGGTGGTGATTGGGGATGCCCTGAATCCGGCAGCTGTACAGCGCGCCATGACCGGAGCACCCATTCAAGCTGTAATCAGCACCCTGGGTGGATTGCCCCAAGACGGGCAGCGGGCAGACTACCTCGGCAACAAGAATTTGATCGACGCAGCCGTGCAGGCGGGCGTGCAAAAGTTCATTCTGGTGTCGTCGATTGGGAGTGGCAACAGCCGCAGCGCCATTCCGCCGCAGGCCCTCGAAGCCCTCGCCGCCGTTCTTGCCGAAAAAGAGCAGGCAGAACATTACCTGATCGAGAGCGGCTTGACCTACGTGATTATTCGACCCGGCGGTCTCAAATCCGAACCTGCTACCGGCACAGCAGTCCTGACGCCCGACCCAACGATCGCGGGCACCATTCATCGCGCAGATGTGGCAGAGTTGGTTTGTAAGTGCCTAGTTTCGAACCAAGCCAATAACCGGATTCTGTCAGCGGTCGATCGCAACATGACCTACACCCAGACAGACTTTGAGATCCTGACGCTAGATTAAGGGCGTTCTCAAGGCAGCCGCCCTTGCTCGATCACGGCTTCGGCTTGGTGGATGAGGGCACGGAGCTGCTCTAGGGTCGGCTGGGTAACGTCTTGCCAGAGTCCCCGCTGATGGGCTTCTAGCAATCGTTCTGCCATGTCGCGCAGGGCCCAGGGGTTGTGCTGCTGTAGAAACTGTTGCACTGTGGCATCCAGCAGATAGGCGGCAGCAACGCCTTGATACATGTAATCCTCGACGCAGCGGGCAGTGGCATCGTAGGCAAACAGGTAATCTACGGTGGCGGCTAGCTCGAAGGCTCCCTTATAGCCATGCCGCATGACGCCAGCAATCCACTTGGGGTTGACGACTCGCGAGCGATAGACGCGGGCAATTTCCTGCCGCAGGTGGCGCAGCTTCGGCTGTTCTGGCAGCGAATGATCGCCAAAGTAGGTTTCGGGGTTGCGACCCGTGAGAGCGCGTACAGCTGCCGTCAGCCCGCCCTGAAACTGATAGTAATCATCCGAGTCGAGCAGATCATGTTCGCGATTGTCTTGGTTGTGCAGCACGATTTGCAACTGCCGCAGTCGCTGCTCGAAGGCGTCAGGAGCGGAGCGGCCATCGCCCTGC
Organism: Synechococcales cyanobacterium C42_A2020_086; assembly: GCA_015272325.1. Lineage (GTDB taxonomy): Bacteria > Cyanobacteriota > Cyanobacteriia > Elainellales > Elainellaceae > JACYLU01. The sequence goes on from JACYLU010000015.1 coordinate 241,078, forward strand.
CCAGTGTAGGCATAGCTGCTCCAGTTGATGTAAGCCCGCGCCAAGTCCTGATCATCCGTCCAGTTTTGAGATTCGATCAGCCCTTGCAGTCCGGCTCCATAGGCTCCTGGTTTCGAGCCAAAGATGCGGTAGCGGGCCCGCTGCTCGGCCTGTTCGCTCGGTAATCCGGTAGCCTCCCAGTGGCGCTGATCCTGCTGGACTTGAGCGGCGAGTGGATTCTGGTCTGCCGGTTCGTCTAGGTCTGCTACTGCTGCCACCGCCTGCTGAAACAGATCGATCAAGTTAGGAAAGGCATCCCGGAAAAAGCCAGAGATGCGTAGCGTTACGTCAACCCGGGGTCGCCCCAAGACCGAAAGCGGCAGGATCTCAAAATCCACGACTCGGCGCGAGGCTCCATCCCAAACGGGCTGCACTCCCAGCAGTGCCAAGGCTTCCGCCAAATCATCACCGCCCGTGCGCATCGTCGAGGTGCCCCAGATAGAAAGAGCTAACGTTCTGGGGTATTCACCGTGCTCCTGGGTATATTGTTCGATCAACATTTCGGCAGCTTTGCGCCCTACAGACCAAGCGCTCTCGGTAGGCACGGCGCGAATATCCACGGCATAGAAATTGCGTCCGGTGGGCAGCACCTCGGGACGACCCCGCGTCGGAGCACCGGCTGCACCGCTGGGCACATAGCCGCCCTCTAGCCCGTGCAGCAGGTTGGTGATCTCCTGATCTGTCTGGCGCAATGCCGGCAATAGCTGCGTCTGAATCCAGTGCAATTCGCGAGTGGTGGCTACCCCGTTAGATAGGTTGGATAGCTCGATTGCAGGGGATGCCAGCAGTTGTTCGACCAAGCAAGCGGCTTCTTGCTCCAGTGCTTCCACGACATCGCCGACTGTCCGCCACTCGGGTTTCCAGTCCTTGCGCGACTGATGGTCGAGATCCAGCTTTCCTAAGTCGGTGAGGGGATCGAGGTCGAGTCCCCAGTCTTGCGCCAAAGCGCGGGTGAGTCCGAGTCGTGCTGTGGTCGGGTGACGAGCAATGGCGACAATCAGATCTCGGAGTTGCCGCCCGTCGGGGCACTGCCCGAAAATATGCAGCCCATCGCGAATCTGGGCTTCCTTCAGCTCGCAGAGGTAGGCATCGGCACGGCGGATAAATTCGCTGACGTCGGGCTGCTCTTGATTTTGGTGGGAGCGATCCTGGCGCAAGTCCTGATCCAGCTTTTCCTGCATTGCCAGCGCCATCAGCCGTTCTCGGATCACCGGCAGGCGGCTAGGATCGAGGCTCTGGGCTTCGTAGTATTCGTCGATCAAGCCTTCGAGCTGGTGCAACGAGCCATACAGTTCAGCGCGGGTCATGGGCGGCGTCAGGTGATCGAGAATTACTGCCTGGCCGCGACGTTTAGCCTGCGAGCCTTCGCCGGGATCGTTGACAATAAACGGATAAAAGTGCGGCAGTGCCCCCAGCGCCACCTCGGGATAGCATTCCGCCGAGAGAGCAACTCCTTTGCCGGGCAGCCACTCGGCATTGCCGTGCTTGCCAATATGGACAAGGGCATGGGCACCAAACGTCTGCCGCAGCCAGCAGTAGAAAGCGAGGTAGGCGTGGGTCGGCTCTAGGTCTGGTGCGTGGTAGTTGAGGGAAGGATCGAGGTCATAGCCACGAGCCGGCTGAATGCCGACAAAAATCTGGCCGAGCTGCAATCCCGGAATCGAAAACCTTGCATCCGTCAAGTCTGCATCCGGGTTCCCCCAGCGGTTCGTAATGCCTTGCTGCACGGCGGTTGGCAGAGTCGCGAAGTATGCTTGATAGTCTGCCAGGGATAATGACTGTGCTACCGGACGCAATGCCTTGCCTTCCAGATCATTCGTAATGCCGGCCGTCAGCCGTTGGATTAGCTCATCGCCGGTTTCGGGGATATTTTCTACCCGATAGCCTTGCTCATGCAGCGCCTTGAGGATCGCCACACAGCTCGCGGGCGTATCCAGCCCAACACCATTGGCTAGACGACCATCGCGGGTAGGGTAGTTCGCCAGCACGAGGGCGATCCGTCGTTCCGCCGCCGGAGTTTGCCGCAGCCGCACCCAATTTGCCGCTAGCTCCGCTACCCACTGAACCCGATCCTCTAAGGGCTGATAGCCAACCACGTCGGTTTCTAGCGCCGGATGCTGCGTCTGCACTGCCTTGAAGGATACCGCGCGGCTGATAATTCGCCCGTCTACCTCGGGCAGGGCCACATTCATCGCCAGATCGCGGGGGGTAAGTCCACGGGTTTGGTTGCGCCACTGTTCTGCGGTGCTGCTGCCGAGAATCACCTGAATCACCGGCAGATCGAGCTGCTGCCACAGGTCTACATTGGGGGTTCCTGTTTCTAATCGGGCAAGGGAAAAACTCGTGGTATTGAGCAAGAGCTGCACTGGGTCATCGTCCTTAGGCTGAAGATAGACTCGCAGATCTGCCTGCACCTCGGGATCGCGCAGGGACGAAACAAACAGCGGTACAGGTTGGAGCTGCCGCTGAGTCAAGGCATCGCAGAGGGCATCGATTGCTGCTGTATTGCCCGCTAGATAATGCGCCCGGTAAAACAAAATTCCCACCTTGCTGCTGAAATTTGTGAGGCGCGGCCAGGGATAGAACCCACTGCGGGGAACGGACTGCGGTGCTGTTGGTCGATAGCTTGTGCCCAAGCAGGTATCTGCCATCTGCATGAGCGCCTGGGTCATATTGGCAACGCCACCCTCAGTGAGATAGCGCCACAGCCGATTCACCTCCGCGAGGGGCACCGTGGAATGGCTGAGCAGATCCGGATCGGGGCGGTCATCTCCCGGCAGCACCCACAAACAGGCTCCCGTCTGCTGCACAAGCTGTTTGACCACGTCCAGCCCGTAAGACCAGTAGGCTCTGCCGCCCAACAGCCGCAGCACAATGCCGCGAGCGTGACGCAGTACATCTTCGGCGTAGGCATCAATCGTGAAATGCTGCTGCAACTGCAACAGATTCATCGCCCGCAGCTCTGGAAACTCAGCCGGTAAGCTGGGCAACGCCGCCGCCAAGAGCTGGATGTCGGTGTCGGCCGCCGTCAAGAAAACCAGCGGTGCCGGACGCTGCTGAATCACAATTACTCCCTCGGTTTCCGGGGTCCAGCCTCCGGGCAGAGCTGCCAACCGATGCATGGCGCTTTCCTCCTCCTGAAATGACTGATGAGCCGACTAGTGAGCCAAGTTAGCGAGCTAGGTACTATTGCCTCTCTCATCTGCCTCTCTCATCATGCCGCAGCCATTATTGCACTCTAGGATAGTCCTCCCACAAATTCCTTCCACATACTTAGGGAGCGCCGCCTCTTCAGCCTCTGCTCGAGAAACCAGAGCTAATCCCAGCAGTCCAATTGAGCTACCCTTGCCGTACCGTCTGGCTAGACCGTTTAGCCAGGAGGGAGCCGTGTCTACTTGCGCGGACCTGATTTCTTCGTGGTCCTTGACGTAGACGGTACCCGAGAACGGAAAGGTTGGGTGGCGTGGAAGGTGGACGCTATCCCGATGTCATTGTGGAGCTGCTTAGGCACAGAACAGGAAATGATTAAGCTCAAAAAGCCAGTCTCCGTAGTTTTGTCTTAGATGAGTACAAAATTGGTGGCAAACTCCGTGATAACTCGGTCAAAAGTGACAAAGTGTTTGAGATTCAACGGAAATCCACCTTCGCAAACTCAGTGATCTCCTCAGTCTGATGTCAAGTTTGCTGTGAGCGCTTCATGAAAACTTTATAAAACTCTGAAGAAATGGTCTTGATTGCCCATCAGCTCCTTGGGCAAAACTTTTTTAAGACAAAATACCCAGGAAAGCGATTATTCCTCAATTTGAGCAGTGTTTGAATTCCGGCTGGTTCAGGGATGCTCCATCGACTCTCTACGCGGTTGAGTCGGGAGGTAGAGCATGGTCAAGGCGCAAGGTCTTGGTGGGTCTGCCTTCTGAGCTGTGCGCTGGTAGTGTGCATCTAACTTCACCAATTAAGAAGTTTCTGCGAAGGCTTGGTCCAGGGCTGAGTTCTCTTCTGGAGGCAATCTATATTGCCTGTAGAAGTACTTAAGTGTTTATACGGTAACTTCTTCTAACTTACGACCGTCTATGGATGCCGCAACTTCAAAAGAAGCACTCACACCTGTTTCTCCTCACTTTCTGAGCCAGGATCCACACCCATCGACGGTGTCGTTGGTTAAGCGCCTCATGGATATTATCGGAGCGATAGTTGGACTAGTCCTTTTCGCACTTCTTTTTGTACCGATTGCTCTAGCAATCAGGCTAGACAGTCCTGGTCCAATACTGTATAGGCAAGAGCGGTTTGGGCTGCAAGGACGTCCTTTCACCCTTTATAAGTTTCGGTCCATGGTGCAAAATGCCGATGAGCTGAAAGCGATTGTGCCCAATGAAGCTAAAGGGCTGATTTTCAAAAACCAGCAAGATCCTCGGGTGACTCGGGTGGGTCAGTTTTTGCGCAAAACCAGCCTCGATGAGTTTCCTCAGTTCTGGAATGTCTTGAAAGGCGATATGAGCCTAGTGGGAACCCGTCCCCCCACCCGCGACGAGGTGAGTCGCTACAACAAGCACCACTGGAAGCGGCTGAACGTGAAGCCAGGATTAACCGGCGAATGGCAGGTGCATGGCCGCTCTGAGGTCAAGGATTTTGAGGACATTGTCAAGCTAGACTTGCGCTATCAGCATCGCTGGACCCCTCTCTACGATTTGCAGCTTATCGCTAAGACATTTGCAGTTCTGGCGAGCAAATCCGGTGCCTACTAAGCGACATCCGCTTCTCTGAATACGCTGACCTCCCAATAGCACTTCCCAGTCCTCGGAATCATCTCGGATGCGAGGATCTGGGTTTGCTGTTTAGGGAAATGTGGCTCTGGTGGGGGCGCTATAGGGTCCACCCTACTAGCTGAGCGCTATCCAAGTATTTAGTCCACACCATTCTTTTCTTTATTTGATTTTTTAATTTAAAAGAAACCCCGAGGTGATGGTTGATTTTGCCGTAGGTTGAGTAGAGTTAAACAGGTTCATCTGGCAGGGTGTGCCATGCTACTCAGACATGCTCATTGGGCTGGTGTAAGGAAACGCGGCAATGTTTGAACTGATCACTCAAATTTTGATTTTGGTGGGGCTTTACTATCTCCTCCGGGCGATCTGGCCTTCGATCTACAACACCAAGTTTTTCGCCTGGTTTGGAGTGGCCGTTCTCATTTCTCTGATCGTTCTGGCCTTTATCTATCCCACCAACACCACAATCGGCATTCTGTGGGCGATTCTTTCATTTCCACTACGTCCGTTGGGGTTAACGCTGGTCCTGCTGGCCTTTGCTCTAGCAGAAGGCTGGCAGAAAGCGAATAAACCGCAAGTGTTAGCCGCATTTTTAGTGCTGTTGATTTCCAGTTTGCCAATCACTGCCTTCCTACTAACCGCCCAAACCGAGCAGCGGAATGTGATCGAAGCGATTCAGCGGCAGGACGCCTCTAATCCGCGTCAGGTCCAGGCAATTGTGGTACTAGGAGACGGAACGCTGCCTCTGGATCCGGCGGCTCGCATTCGTACTCAGGTGACCGGACCCGGAAGTGGTGCCGTGAGCGTGACGCTGCAGGCTCGCCTGTTTTTTGCAGCAGAGCAATACAGCTTGCGAGCTCAGCGCGGCAGCAACCCCTTAGTGATTGTCAGTATTGGTCCCCAGCCTCGCTCTGCTGATCGCGGGCGCCACCTCTGGCCCTCGGAAGAAAAAGCCGTCGTCGATTTGTTGATTCGTTGCGGCATTCCGGCTAGCCAAATCCGTATTGATACTCAAGGCGTCGATCCCCGCAGCAGCGCTATCTCGGTTCTAGAAATCCTGGGGCTGGGCAGCGATGTCAACTGTCGCATTTTTGCCGTCTGCGATGACAGCGTTCGACAATTGCCAACGGTGGGCAGCGGCCGACCCCGCATCCCGATTGTGCTGATTACCCCTGCCCTGATGATTCGGCGCTCGACTTCAACCTTCAATAATGTCGGTTTTGAGGTGATTCCGCGCCCGACCGATTTCTACGTGTTCCAGCTCCAAAGCGGCATTGGGCTGGCTGCCCTTACGGATTTGCTGCCGAGTGCCGAGGCACTGGTGATCACCACGCGGGTGATCAATGAATATCTGGCGACGGTGTACTATTTCATTCGCGGTTGGCTTGCCGATCCGCTGACTGTTTAATTCTGTCATGAATCCTGTCGCGGCACAGGGCCCAGGATGAAGGCACAATGAAGGGTGGAGTGTTTTTGTATGGCTCGCTGGGCTGCTCCATTGCACTCATCCTGTTTATTTGTGCTTGACTCGCTATGGCTCATTCTCGGCTCCAGACCCTAGGCAGCTACATGCGTCCCCACTGGCGACCCGCCGCATTGGGGATTCTGTCGTTATTGGTGGTGAATGCCCTTGGGGTCTACATTCCGCTGCTAATTCGAGACGGACTGGATGAGCTGCAAATCACCTTTAGCTTGAATCGCGTCATCTACTACGCCGTGCTGATTTTGATTCTGGCATCGCTGATGTGGATTGTGCGCATGGCTTCGCGGACGCTGCTGTTTGGTGTGGGGCGGCAGGTGGAGTTTGACCTAAAGCAGCGGATTTTCAATCATCTGCTGACGCTGGAACCTTCGTATTTTGCCGTCAATACCCCCGGCGACCTGATCAGCCGCGCCACGAGCGATGTTGACAATATCCGGCGGTTGCTGGGCTTCGCCGTTCTCAGCTTGGCAAACATGGTCTTTGCCTACGCCCTAACGCTGCCGACGATGTTGGGGATTAGCGTTCGCTTAACCCTGGTGGCGCTAGCGGTGTATCCCTGCATTCTGATTCTGGTGCAGCTCTTTAGCGGCAAGTTGCGCAATCAGCAGTTGCAGGTGCAGCAGGAGACCGCTGATCTCAGCGATCTCATTCAAGAAGACATGAGCGGCATGGCGCTAATCAAGATCTATGCCCAGGAAGAAAACGAGCGTCGTGCGTTTCGGCGGCTCAATCAAGACCTACTGACTGCCAACCTGAAGCTGGCAAAAACCCAGAATACGCTATTTCCGCTGTTGCGTGGCTTGGCCAGCATTAGCCAACTCGCAATTCTAGCGCTGGGCGTCGGCGAAATTGCTAACGGCACTCTCAGCGTCGGGGATTTCGTGGCGCTGCTGCTGTTTGCGGAACGGCTCGTCTTTCCAACTGCCCTGCTGGGGTTCACGATTACGGCTTATCAACGCGGTGAGGTCAGCGTCGATCGTCTAGAAACTATTCTCAGTACCAAACCCCAAATTCAGGATGACCCGAAGGCCGTGTCGCTGCCGCGGCTGGAAGTGCGGGGCTGGTTGAGCGCCCATCATTTGACATACACCTATCCCGGCTCCCAAACGCCGGCTCTCAATGATGTCAGCTTCACGATTCAGCCCGGCGAAACCGTGGCGGTCGTTGGTCCGATTGGCTCCGGCAAGAGCACCCTCGCCAATGCCCTGCCGCGACTGCTGGCGATTGATCCTGGTCAGCTCTATCTCGACGGCTTCGACATTACCCAGATTCGGCTGCGGGATCTGCGGGCGGCGATTGCCTATGTGCCTCAGGAAAGCTTTCTGTTCAGCACAACAATCAAGAACAATATTCGCTATGGCAATCCATTCAGCGAGCAGCCCGAGGTCGAGAACGCCGCTAAGCAAGCCCAGATCCACAGCGAGATTCTCAACTTTCCGCAGCAGTACGAAACCCTCGTCGGGGAACGTGGCATTACGCTATCGGGGGGACAACGCCAGCGGACGGCCCTAGCTCGGGCCCTGCTGGTGGATGCGCCGGTGCTGATCTTGGATGATGCCCTCTCCAGTGTTGATAACCAGACCGCCACGGAAATTCTGCACAATCTCTCAGAGGGCAGCCAGCGCAAGACTGTACTGTTTATCTCGCATCAGCTCTCGGCAGCCGCAATGGCCGACCGAATTCTGGTGATGGATCACGGGCGGATTGTGCAGTCGGGCACCCACGAAGAGCTGCTGGCACAGGGCGGCTTGTATCAGTCGTTGTGGGAGAAGCACACCATGGAGGACGTTCAGGTTGACCGGTAATATCCGGTTGCCTGGTTGCGAATCAGGCGCTGCACGCTGATTACGGTGCGGTTCAGCTCGTAGCTGCGGCGCTCGGGATGCTGCAAATAGGCCTGCTGCTCTTCTTCCATCATCAGCACATCCTGGCGAATCAAGCCCTCTAAGACATGCTGCGCCGAGCCAAACAGGCGGTTTTTCAAAAACTGGCGAAAGGCAACCGGCAGCTTGTGCAAATCCGGGAAGGCGTTCAGCGATGTGAAGTGGATCAAGTAGGCGCGGGTAGCGGTTTCGTGAATCGGACACACCAAGCAGCAGAGCTTGAAGTCGTTCCCCAGCGTCGCTAGCCAATGGGGATAGACATAGCTCACCTGCAACGGCTCGGGATGAAGCTGCCGCAGCGCCGGAATAAAGAGCTGAGCAATCGACCAGATCTGGTCAATCTTGTAATAGCTTTGGGCTTGATAGTGGGCGTCTATGCGGTCGTTGGTTTCTTGGATCTCTTGCAATACCGGATTCGCCCACACCTGATACTCCTGATGCAAATGCCCGTGGTACATATCCATCAGGTTTTCCAGCAGAAACGAATAGTGGGCCTGGCATTCTAGGACAGCTACGCTGGCAATATAGTTGAGGTGATCCCACTCGGGCAGATCCAGCGGCGGCACCAATTCTGCCAAAGCCGGGTCGCCAGGAAATAGCCAGATAAAGCCATGTTGCTCGCGAACCGGATAGCGTCGGAGCTGACAGCTCGGCAGCTTTTGGTTATCCGCTAAGTAGGGAACCGCCACACAGCGTCCTGCTCCATCAAATGCCCAACCGTGATAGGCACACACCAGCCGATTGCCCTCGACCTGACCGTGGCTCAGCTTTACCTGGCGATGGGGGCAGCGATCCTCTAGGGACTGAATCTGCCCGGTCGCGTCGCGAAACAGCACAATCGGCTGCTGCCATAGCACGATTCCGAGGGGCTGCGTTCCCACTTCTGTACTGCGAGCGACCACATACCAGTGGTTGGGATTAATGCCGCACTGCCGCACATCCTGCAACCGAGCCGTTGTCAAACTAGGATCTGTAGTCATGAATTCGATCGCACAATGTGAATGCTGGTGAATGCTGCTCTCTATCGCAGAAGAGTTCTGCTCAAATTCGGCTCAAATCTTCTGTTCAAATTTGCAAAATGCCCTGCGGATTCACCGAGAGCAAGGCGCGGCGCTGCAAGCCTTCGCGCTGCAAAATGGCATTGGCAGCCAGCAAACCACTGCTGACGGCTCGCTCCATCAAACCGCAGGGAAAAGGCATCTTCACCCAGTCTCCGGCCAGCAGCAGATTGGCGATCGGCGTACTCGTGGCGGGGCGCTGGGCGTAGCTGTTGGGCGGGTAGCCCGAGAAGTTCTTTTGATTGACTAACTCGCGGTGCAGCAGTGTGGCTTCTTGTAGAGTCGGGACAATTTCGTACAGCTCCTGTTCAAAGGTGTCCAGCAGCACCTCCTGGGTGGGAAAGTCGGCTTCTTTGTAGCAATAGGCATGGAGTTCCACGACGCTGCCGCCGGTACGCGCTGCCCATTCAATGAACTGCTCCTGGATGCGGTGGTAGAGGGTAATGCTGTCGGTTAGTTTGTAGCCAGACAGCGAGGTAAAGTTGCTGTGGGACCAGTCGAAGTCGCGGTCGAACCAGAAGCGGCAAACAGCAAACGGATCGGCAATCGCAAGCTGCTGGATCTGCTGCTGCAAGGGCGGGCAGGCGTCGCCGCTGATGCGAGTAAACAGATGCTGCACGCCGGGCACATCTGTAGCAAACACGTAGTAGTCGGCCGTTAGCGTTTCTGGAGAATTCGGAGACTGGGGCGCGCTGGCAAGCTGCACCTGATTCTCCTGCTGCTGTACCACCTTGAACCGAGGCAAATCCTGCTGAGCGGGACCGCGCACCACCCGTCCCTGAGCATCGAACACCGCACCATGACAGGGACAGTGGAATTCACCGTTGGCCTGCGGCTGAACCGTGCAGCCCTGATGGGTGCAAGTCAGGGAGATTGCCTCGCGGGACGGTTCGGACACGGCAAACATCTGATCGCCACTGCCGTAGTAGTGTGTCAGGTTACGGGGAATCGCCGCATTCGCAATGGCGCTCGCAAACAGAGGATTACGCGTTACCCAAAACGGCACCGCACTCGCGGCACTGCCCTGCTGATAACGGAGGCTGGCAATTTTGCCTTCTGCACACTGAATTTCGCTGACATTGGAGCCAGTGACAATCCTGCCGCCCTTGGCTTGAATCGCCGCTGCTATCGGCTGCACCAGCGAGGTGCCCATATCTTGCTTGGTGCCGTTGAACGCCAACCCCTCGGGATTGCCAAAAAAGTAAAAGTGAAAGAACTGCATCAGCTCGCCCGCGCTCATCACGTCCGGCGCATTCAGGCTGGATTTGGCAAAGGGCAGAAAGTAGAGGTCATAGAGGCCGCGCGGAAAATCTTGCTCGACCCATTCCGCCACCGACAAATGATCGAGCCGCTGATAGCTGCGCTGCGGATGGAAACCGGTGATCGCTCGAAACACCTGCCAGTGCTTGGGATGCGTTAGATTAATGCCCCAGCGCAGACGATTTGGCGATGCCACTGCCAAATCCACAATGTTCCAGGGAAAGGCGGAATGGCTAGGGCGAAACACCTCCGGCTGGTACTGATTCTCACGAAACACCACCGAGTAAAACTTGAGATCGACAAAATTGCCCTGAATTCCTAGTTCCGAGACCAAGCTCTTGAGGTTGTAGTACTGCGGGAAAAAGCCGTGGAAGCCGTGCTCCATCTGGAATTGATCGTTGCCGACCTGAATGGTCCAGCTGGCAATTTTGCCGCCGAGTTGGGGCGCTCGCTCTAGCAGCGTGACCGCAAACCCCCGTTGGCTCAGCTCATAGGCACAGGCTAGCCCGGCCAGCCCGCCTCCCACCACAACCACACGCTTGGGCTGTGAAAGGAAGCGAGGTAAATCCAATGCGTCTCGCTGATGAATCGTGGGCCGGGGTTTGGTGAAGCGGGAATATCCCAAAACGCCTGCAGTTGCCCCCACACCAAACATCTTGAGCAACGCCCGTCGAGACACAAGGGACGTTGAATTGTATAGTTGACTCACGCGATACCCGTCTCCTGACCATGAAACTATGGATCGAAACGCTAGCCGTTGCCCAACGCATTGTAATCGAGCTGTTCCGGCGACGACGTAGCTTAGTGTTCTGGAGTATCTTCCCGATCTCCGTTCTTTTACTCAACGGCTTTATTTTGGCAGAAAGGGCCCAACTGTCAATGGATCAAGCCTTTGAAAGCGCTGCTCCTACGACGTTGGTTGGGGCAGCATTGTTCTTTAGCTGCTTGGGCGGCAGTGTCGCTACGGTCGTGGCCGAGCGGGAACAGCAGACGTTGAAGCGGCTATTCATCTCGCCCTTGAGCGGTACGGCCTACTTCCTGGGAATTTTTCTGGCGCATTGTTTCATCGGTCTGGGGCAGACGCTGCTGGTCTACGCAATCGCGTCTTTCTGGGGGGCACAGTTCAACGGCGCGATTTGGCTAGGCGGGGTGATTATTCTGCTGAGCATCATCGCCTATGTCGGCGTTGGGTTCGTGCTAGGCACCCAGCTCGCCAAACGTACCGAAGACGTGAATGCCCTAGTTGCCGCCTTTGGGGTACCGCTGTTAATTTTAGGGGGAACCTTCTTGCCCGCGTCGCTGTTCCCAGACACGCTGCTGAATCTGGCAGAATTCAACCCGATTTACCACATGAATGAAGCCCTGCTGCAGGTCTCGGCGAATGGGGACGGGCTGACCGAGATTGAGCTGCATTTTTGGTTTTTGAGTGTGTTTGCCTTGGTGATGATTGTGGCGGGGTGGTTGTCCTATCGGCGGATGATCCAGGTGGAGCGTCGCCTTTAAACGTGCTAAACGTGCATTCTGTGTCCTTACCTCATCTGCTCTATCGTGCTGCACATCGAAAACCTCTGTAAGTCCTATGGCAATCGTCCTGTATTGCAAAACCTGTCGCTGCATATTGCTCCTGGAGACGTCTATGCGCTCTTAGGACCGAACGGAGCCGGAAAGACCACGACAATCAACATTATTTGCAATCTCCTCAAACCCGATCGCGGCAGTGTTCGGATCAACGGGCTGCCGGTCTCCGAGCAAACAAAACGCCTGATTGGCATCGCCCCCCAAGAAAATCTACTCTACAAGGTGCTGAGCTGCCAGGAAAATTTGCGCTTCTTTGGGCAGCTTTATGGGTTGCGTGGACGATTGCTGGAGCAACGAGTGCAGCAGTGCCTGGAAGCGGTGAATCTGCTGGATCGGTCCAAAAGCCCGGTAGAGACCCTTAGCGGCGGCATGCAGCGACGGATGAATATCGCGGTGGCGCTGGTGCATCAGCCAAAGCTGGTCGTTATGGATGAGCCAACTACCGGACTTGACATTGAAGCTCGCTACGAGATTTGGGAGCTGATTCGGCAGTTGCAGCGTCAGGGCATCACCGTTCTGCTCACCACCCATTTGCTGGATGAAGCCGAGCGGCTAGCAACCTGCATTGGCATCCTCAAGCAGGGGCAAATTGCGGCAGAGGGGAGTTTGGCGACCTTACGGCAGCAGCTACCCGCCCAAGAAGTTCTGCTAGTGCAGTCTCCAGAACCCGAGAAGGCGATCGAGCGAGGGCGAGCACAGGGCTTTATTCCCCGTCGCTATGGCAGCGATCTGGCTTTTTGGCTGCCTGAGCATCTGGAGCTGAAGGACATCATCGAGCGCTTCGACGGCATTGAACTGGAATCGATTGGGCGGCATCCGGTGCGGCTAGAGCATATTTATCTCGAAGTGACGCAGGATCGAGAGTGCTCTAGCGGCTTTTTCTGATGGTTTTTCTGATGGACGTCGGCCCTCTATGGTGCCACCTAATCTGCCTATGCCGACAAAGCGCCTCAAACGCGAGGTAAGCCGCCGCTGAATCCAAAAGGTGATTCCAACAATATGTTTCTTAACCATTATTGCCATTTCTGTTCTCATACTTTGGGGAAGAAGAGACCCAAAAAACTTAAGAACACCAACTGTAGGATCTTGAAACACTATCATTGAAGCATTATTGACCCAGCGCCTAGCAGAGAGCTTCCAGACTAATATCACATCTTCAGAATGTGAACCGCTGATAAGTTGGCAAAGCAGCAGTTTATCCAGATTATTATGCCTATTGACACACAAAACCTGTGCAACGATAGAAGGCTCAGTGAGCTGCATGAGTCATGTCGAGTCAGCGTTTGAGAACTTGCTGACGAAGTGTTTGATTACACTCTGCTAAAGGTGGTCATGCTGGGACAGCAACTCTAAACCTGTAACCAGGGAGTATTTAAGTTTAGCTGCAGCGTACTTCCAAGCCACATTGGATTCCAGGTATAGTGAAACATGCTAGTTTGAAACGAACCAGCTCCTGCGCCTCGATCTCTATCCCAAGCAGTCTGCTTCCGTGATTTTTTCGTCATCTTTAGTCGTGTGACTCTGATGAGCAGCCCGTCCTCCCTAGCCTCCCAACCCATTAAAGCCGAGTCGCTCCTATCGTTTGATTGGCGTGAGCTAACTGCCCTTGGCGTTTCTCCAGAAGATGCTCGCTCTATTGCCATTACCCTGATTGTGAAGCGGCTGATGACTCTCCACGAGCGGAAGCTGACCCGTGCCGGTGTGCCGCAGCAAGAGGCTCGCACCCTAGCCCGCATCATTGCCAAATTTGATATTTTGAGTGCAGTGCCTACCCCCCAAGAAAAACAGCTGATCAGCCAATATTGTCCTGCAATCTGCCGGTCGGGGCTGTGGCGTTCACAGCTACTGCTGCGCTCATCGTGATGCAAACCAAGTTTGCTGCCGAGGCATGTGCTTAGCCCTATCCCCACGGGAATTTTGCCTGTATTAGGAGCACTAAGGCAGACCGTTTGGGCTTGCTTGCTCAAGCAGGGGACAGGGTCGAGCGCATTGAGAGCTTCCCGTTAAAACTCTCCGTAATGAAGTATCGCGGTTTTCAGGCGCTCGATGACTTCAGCAACGGGCAGAGATCCCAATTCTCCAGCGGCGCGGGTGCGAATGCTAAGGGCGTTGGACTCTAGTTCCTTGGCACCGACCACTGCCATTACAGGAATTTTCTCTTTTTCGGCATTGCGGATCAGCTTGCCCAAGCGTTCGCCGCTTTCGTCTACTTCGGCTCGGATGTTCAGCCGCCGCATTTGCTCAACGGTTTGCCGGCAGAAGCTGAGCTGCTCTTCAGTCACCGGCAGCAGCCGAATCTGCACCGGAGCCAGCCACAGCGGAAAGTCGCCGGCATATTCTTCGATCAAGATACCGATCAGCCGCTCTAAGGAGCCAAAGGGGGCGCGGTGGATCATCACTGGCCGCTTGCGCATCCCGTCTTCCGCAACATATTCCAGGTCAAACCGCTCTGGCAGGTTGTAGTCTACCTGAACGGTGCCGAGCTGCCATTCACGCTCTAGAGCATCCTGGAAAATAAAGTCGAGCTTAGGGCCGTAGAAGGCGGCTTCCCCGATGCCTACAAAGTGAGGTAGGTTCAGTGTCTCTGCCGCCCGCTGAATAGCATTCTGCGCTTTCTCCCAGGCATCGTCACTACCGATGTATTTATCCGAGTCAGGGTCACGGAAGCTCAGCCGAGCACGGAAGTTTTTGAGCTGTAAGCTGTTGAACACAAAGCGAATCAGATCCACGACCTGCAAGAATTCCTGATCAAGCTGCTCGGGAGTTACAAACAGGTGAGAGTCATCGACGGTAAAGCCGCGCACTCGGGTCAACCCGCCCAGCTCGCCAGACTGCTCATAGCGATAGACGGTGCCAAACTCTGCTAGCCGCATCGGCAACTCACGGTAGGAGCGCAGTTCGCTCTTGAAAATCTGGATATGAAAAGGACAGTTCATTGGCTTCAGCACAAATCCCTGCTCCTCATGGCGAGCGTCGTCATCCTCCGCCATCATCGGGAACATATCTTCTTTGTACTTCTGCCAGTGCCCCGAGGTTTTGAAGAGATCAATTCGGGCAATGTGGGGCGTCACAACCGGCAGATAACCGCGCTTCAGCTGTTCCTGCTTCAGGAAATCCTCCAGCGTCGAGCGCAGCACGGTGCCCTTCGGTGTCCACAGCGGCAAACCTGGCCCCACCGGATCAGCAAAGATGAACAACCCCAGCTCTTTGCCCAGCTTACGGTGGTCACGCCGCAGGGCTTCTTCCTTCCGTCGCTTGTATTCCGCGAGCTGTTCGGGCGTTTCCCAAGCCGTACCGTAGATACGCTGAAGCTGAGCCTTGGTTTCGTCGCCGCGCCAGTAGGCACCTGCTACAGTTTCTAGCTCAATGGCATCGGGGTTGAGGTCGGCGGTATTGTCCACATGGGGACCAGCACAGAGATCCCACCAAGCATCGCCCAGATGGTAAATGGTGATTGGCTCTTCCAGGTCTGCCAGAATCTCCAGCTTATACGGCTCATTGATTGCTCGAATCCGTCGTTCCGCCTCCTCTCGGCTCACCTCTTCCCGAATCACCGGCAGCTTGCGGTTGATGATCTTCACCATCTCTTTTTTGATGGCTTTCAGATCCTTCTCGGTAAAGGGGGTAGGGCTATCGAAGTCGTAATAGAACCCGTTTTCGATCCAGGGTCCAATCGTCACCTGCACCTTGGGAAACAGTTTTTGGACCGCCATCGCCATCACATGAGAGGTTGTATGGCGAATCTTCTTTAATGCCTCAGATTCACTGGTGCGCGGTAAATGAATTTTCTCGGGCTGTTCGAGTCCCACAGGTGCGTCTGACTTAACCATGAGTTGAGGAACAAAAATGATTCGGTAGCACTACATTGTTCTATCTTATCGAGCTGTGCTCTAGGCAGAAGCTCGAAGCGTCAACCGCTTTTCTGCTTTGAGCAGATTTGAGCAGATGGAAGCAGAATTGCCTTGACTTTTTTCCGTTGAGAGCGATGGAAATGGATGGATGGGCAGCCTTGGTCTAACTTCCCTAAGAAATCGCAGAAGAATTGTTACAATATGTAAATTGCGTTAAGCTTGTGGAAGACAAGACCAGGGTTTTATTACGATTTTTATCTCGATGGCAAACTCACACTCCAATGCGCCAGAGCCTGAACTGCTTAAGGCACTACTGCAGCCCTTGCTCGCAGACTTTCACTACTGGTTTGAACGAGCAAAGGCGTTGCTCGGCACGCACAGGATTGATTTTCTAGAGGAAGAAGAACAGAGTAACCTGCTACAGCGTGTAGAGCAAGCTCAGCAAGAGGTGCAAACGGCGCAGTTGCTGTTAAAGATGACCGATGGGCGAGTTGGGGTGGATACCGCGATCTTGCTGCCGTGGCACAAGCTCGTTACTGAGTGCTGGCAAGTTGGCATGCGATTTCGCAGTGAACATCCAGAACTCAATTTGTTCTCCTCGTCTGCACCGGACGCCCTAGAGTCCTGGGATTCCCTAGGAGGAACTGCGTCAGACTGACAGCGACGTGGATGCCCTTAACCTCAACAATTTTAAGAAAGTGTGCAAACCTAGCCCACAAATGATGACTGGGCTGAGAATGGTTAAATAAAGTTATTATTTCAGTACCCTCGATGGAAACCTGGGTTGTGCATCTGTCTTAATCTGCCGCTGTTGGTTCAGAGGAGCTATATATGCTGCATCTCATTTACATTCTTGCTTTTACAGTTCTGGCATTTTTAGCGGTCGGCAATTTAATTCGCAACTTGATGATGCTGGGAATGGAATCTCAGCGGTCCTACGGCAATCGGGGTCGATTCGTGCCCAACGCTTCAGAGTCAGGTGGCTACTCTCAAGCGGGTCGTTTGGTGCCCCATCCTGAGCTGCTTGATGATCACGGCAATGTTGTGAATGAACCTTTTCTGGTCATGCGCTCCATGACGGTAGAAGATGCTCGGGAACGACTTGATGCTCTTTACGAGGCATCACCCAGCGTGACGGACGATCCCCAAAGTGAAACCCAGGGTTAGTCTCAGGAGCAATGGAACCGAGATCAGAGCCTAGGGCGTATACCAAGGTTCATTTCAATTTTGCGACCCTTCCTTATCTCACGAGTCCCCGTCGGCAGCTTGATCTGCACGGTGTCGCTTTGGGATTGGTTCGGCTACCTGCAGGTGAGGGCTATACGTTTACCCATAGCCATGCAGAGCAGGAGGAAGTTTACATCGTCGTCGAAGGAGTGGGCTGCATGGTGATCGATGGTGAGCTAGTCGATCTGCAGCAAGGTGACATTGTGCGCGTAGCTCCAGCGGCACGTCGAGCTTTGAAAGCGGCGGATCAAGCGCTGTTCGTCATTTGTGTGGGAGGAGTGCCAGCGGGCTATCCTCAGCACGACAACTCGCGTTACCTGATCGACGATGGGATTCCCCATTACGACGATGTGCCTCCCTGGTATCAAGGCGATCCGGCAATTCAGAAACGAAATGCCCAGCTACAACAGCGGATGTTGAAGGCGCAGCAGAAACGAGCCGCGACCTCGAATTCTGAAGCGAGTCCTCAACCGCAGTAGAGCAATCCCTTGCTGACCCTTACTGAATTGAGTTCCTGAATTGAATCAAAGTTGAATGAATCAAAATTGAACTACTGAACTACAGCCAGTAGGATAGGGGACGACGCTGGCGAAGATCCAGGCTATCAGCCAAACTAGGCTCATTCCAATCGAGCGGATGGCTGTGTTCGGGCGGCACGATGGTTACCGCAACCTCTTGAGCTGGAGTAGCCGAATCAGGAGATAACTGACGCGGAGGCGGCTGAATCGTAAACGAGATAGGAGCAGGCGACGTTGAACTTGTGGGCTGGGCTTCAGCAGGCATTGAGGTAGAAACTAACGCTTCCGGCAGCGGCCGCAGCTGTGGAGAGGGCTGGTTCATCGGCTGCGAACGAGATGCCGTCAACTGAGTACCTTTGTCGCTGACCAATATCGGTGTCCGGGCCCGGCGAGGTTTCGTCCACTGAAAGAGCAGTAAGCAACCTGTGGCACAGCTCAATGCCAGCATCCACAGCGCTAAGACGGGTGATGGACTTTCTGGGGCAGTAGGCTGCTGGCTAGGACGCAGGGCAGGTGATGCGGCTTGGGGTGCTGGTATCGCGGTAGGAGTCAACTGCGACGCAGCCGTATCCTCATGGGAATGCCAACTGGGTGATGGAGCGGCTGGAGCGGACACAGCAGCTTCCGGAGGGGAAGGATTAGCCGGAGACCGCGCTGGCGGCGGTGTGTCTGCTAAAGGTGGAGTCGAGGTTGGAGGCAGCAGGGGCACGGAGGCATCAGGATCAGTAATGCTCGTCCAAGCGGCTACCGCAGAGCCGATGAGAATGGCCCATAACCCTACCACCAACAGCGGCGAATGGTGGTATAAGAGGTGCATCAACTGCTTGCCCAACTGCTTGCTAGTGAGAGCAGCCCAAACCCTCTGCTGGGAAGATCGCTGAGATCCTCGAACAGTGCTTCTTGACCGAAGGCGGCTATACCGACCAGACTGCCGGACAGCGTTCTGTCTGCCCATAGTTTATTGCTCTGCCCAAGAGCAGGCGACTCCAAGACTGCTTATGCCTATTGTAGGCGGTTCACCTGCAAGGATCCAACTGCATAGGTGTGAATGCAGGCAGCAAGGTACAAGATACAAAGAGCCACCTTGGAAATGAGCTAGCTCTAGCAGGGAGCGTCGAACCGCTCTAGCCCTAATTGAATCAATCGATGGACTAGTTCCTCAAAGGAAACACCGCTGGCTGCCCAGAGCCGGGGATACATGCTGGTGGCGGTAAATCCTGGCATAGTATTAATTTCATTAATTAAGATTTCGCCGGTTGCTTCGACATAGAAGAAATCGACCCGAGCAATCCCCGCTCCATCAATCGCTGTAAAGGCTTGAATGGCCATTTCCTGGATTTGGCTGATCACGGCAGCAGGGAGCGGTGCTGGAATCACCAGATCAGCTTTGCCGGCAGTGTACTTGGTGTCGTAGTCGTAAAAATCGCTGCTAAAGGTAATTTCTCCCACAATCGACGCTTTGGGGTGATCGTTGCCTAACACGGCACATTCCACTTCGCGAGCCGTTACTCCGGCTTCGACAATCAGGCGGCGGTCATAGCTGGCAGCACTGTCGAGGGCGGCTTCTAACTCCGAGCGCGTGCGGGCTTTAGCAATGCCAACCGATGACCCTAAATTTGCCGGCTTGATGAAACAAGGATAACCGAGGGCGACTTCAATCTGGTCACAGAGCTTGGGGAACACGCAGGGATTGGACCAAACTTCGCTGCGGTTAACGCCCATGTACTTCACTTGCGGTAGCCCGGCATGAGCAAAGGCTGCCTTCATCGCCAGCTTGTCCATCCCAAGGGCCGAGGCCAGCACACCACAGCCCACGACCGGCACCTGCATTAATTGCAGCAAGCCCTGAATTGAGCCATCTTCCCCATTCGGACCATGCAGAACCGGAAACCAAATATCGACATCGCTGACCTGCGGCGGGAAATTCCAGAGCTGACCGGATGCTCGCTCTGCTGCCGGTAAAGGTGCGCCCGTCGTTAGGACTGTTTCTGCAGGTTCACCGGCTTGCCACTGCCCAGTTTTCTCAATGTAGAAGGGCAAAAGCTGATATCGGTCGCTGTTGGCAGGAGCAAGCAGCGCTTGGGCAATGGCTTGAGCCGAGCGAATGGAAACTTCATGTTCTCCTGAGCAGCCGCCGAACAGTAGTCCAATGCGCAGGTTGACCATGGCTCCTTCTCCAAATCGCTGACAAGGGCAACAACAAGTTGCACTGCTGACCCCCTATGACCGCAATAGCGTATCACACCCTCAGAACTTTGGTTGCACTGGCGATCAATCCAATCGACCCAGAGAGAAGGACTGGAACTCACCACCGAATTCAACCGCGCTTGCAGCTTCTCCAGTTTGAACCGCAACGTTAAGTTTTGCAGCCACCTTTGAGATGCGGCGATCCCAGCAATTTAGGATTGGGGATCAGGCACATCAAGGAAACTTGAGATTTTGTTGATTCTGTCTGCTAATTCTGATCGGTTTCCAGCTTCCAATGGCGTTGATTGCGTTCATTGCTCCGTTCATTGATCGTTGTAGCGTCGTTGCATTTTATTCCATCTAATCTAATGTCGAGATTCATAAAGAGGCACTATGGCATCACAGCAGCGAGGTCCCCTAGTCATCATCGGCGGTGCAGAAGATAAGGAAGGCGATTGCACCGTATTACGAGAGTTTGTGCGGCGAGCCGGCGGCATCAACGCCCAGATTGCCGTTTTGACGGCCGCCACCAGTTTGCCAAGAGAAGTTGGCGAAGACTATATCCGCGTGTTTGAGCGGTTGGGGGCAGCCAAAGTGCGGGTTGTCGATACTGAATACCGCGAGGATGCCAGCGATCCCGATCGGGTTGAGGCGCTTCAGGAGGCAACCGGCATTTTCTTCACCGGCGGCGATCAGGCTCGAATTATTGAGCTGATCAAAGACACCCCGCTCGACCGAGCCATTCGTGAACGCCATGCCCAAGGTGCGGTAATTGGTGGCACGAGTGCTGGAGCGGCGATGATGCCCGATGTCATGATTATTGAGGGCGATTCGGCTACTAATCCCCGTGTCGATGTGGTAGATATGGGTCCCGGAATGGGCTTCCTGCCAGGAATCGTAGTGGATCAACATTTTGCTCAGCGAGGACGGCTGGGGCGTCTGATTGCGGCTCTCGTGCAGCAGCCCGCGATCTTCGGCATCGGCATCGACGAGAATACCGCTGTCATTGTAGACGGCGATGAGTTTGAAGTGGTCGGCGAGGGCGCGATCACCGTGGTTGATGAATCCACCGCCACCCACAACAACCTAGATGGGCTACTGAAAGATGAAGCTCTGGCTGTGTGCGGTGTCAAGCTGCACATCCTGCCCCACGGGTACCGCTTCAACCTCAAGCAGCGGCAGCCAATTTTGCCGGGCGACACGGGGCAGCGCTCTCCGGTTGCAGCGGCGAGTTAATATCCTGTAGCTGAGGGTCACGGAATTTGAGGGCATTGTTTCCGAAAGATGTGTCCAAGATGCAATCTGCTGCATTTCCTCAACAGTCAGGCTCTCCGCATCCAGCACCACTGCTACCGGATTGCCGCGCAACGGCTGCTGTGTAAAAGCATCGACTTGCTTGAACTTGCTTGAAACGGTAGGACTGCATCGGTTTCCTCTTGAATGGACAGATGAACTCAATTTTGCCGTCTCACGCCACCCGAGCTTTGACAAAGCTATGTCTTCGAGCTACCATAGTCAACTGTCTGTGAATTTGCCGGCACTGTCCGTTGAATTCGCTTGCCATTCTATCGATAAACACGCCACGGCAATTGCTGTCTGGTTTATCGCTGGCAATAGGCTTTATGAAACGGCTAGCTAGAGTATTCTGCACGGCCGTTTCGCCGCTCTATTTGCTGGAATTAAAGCTAAAGTTGGTTTAGGGTGGCACAATTAGAATCCTGTCTTGAGCGAAGTCCGGTGGCTGTAGGTCCAGCGGAGCTTGAGGCAAGTTTTGAAGGTGTCATGCTTGCTGTGAGCGACCACAGCCGGCTTAATAAGCTGAGGGTCAACGCTATCACAGTTCTATTTTTTAAGTGCGGCGAGGGCTAACAGTCGTGGCAAAAAAAGACGAAGCAGACGTAAAAGCGCAGAAAGAGGTAAAAGACTCTAAAGAATCCAAAGAGTCTAGAAAAGCAGCCGCGGAGGCTCAACCGAGCTTCAGTTTCGTTGCTTTTCTGCAGGGAACCCGGGAGGAGTTAGATAAAGTTGTTTGGCCAAGTCGCCAGCAGCTGATTAGCGAATCGATTGCGGTGATTCTCATGGTGACGCTTTCTGCGACGCTAATTTATCTCGTTGACAATCTTTTTGGATGGGCTGCTAGGCAGGTGTTTTGATGTCTCTCGCATCCGACGAATCCGACAATTTTATGCCCCATGAGGACCATGAGGATAACGACGAGCAGCTTGATATTAGCAAAGGTGCTCGCTGGTATGCTGTGCAGGTGGCTTCGGGCTGTGAGAATCGCGTGAAGCTTAACCTAGAGCAGCGCATTGAAACCCTAGATGTGGCTAATCGGATTCTGCAAATCGAGATTCCCCAAACGCCAATTTTGAAGCCACAAAAGGGAGGTAAGCCTAAAGAAGCTGCCGAGAAAGTCTTCCCAGGCTATGTGCTTGTTCGCATGGTGATGGATGATGAAACTTGGCAAGTGGTCAAAAATACGCCGAACGTGATCAACTTTGTCGGCGCTGAGCAAAAGCGACGTTATGGGCGCGGGCGAGGTCATGTGAAACCTCTACCTCTCGGGGCATCGGAGGTGGAACGTATCTTCAAACAAGCTCAAGAGCAGAAGCCGGTCGTCAAAATTGACATGGCCGCAGGCGATAAGATTCTAGTGCTTTCCGGCCCCTTTAAGGATTTTGAAGGGGAAGTGATTGAGGTCAGCCCTGAACGCAGCAAGCTGAAGGCGCTGCTCTCGATCTTTGGTCGCGATACCCCGGTGGAGCTGGAATTTAACCAAGTACAGAAGCAGAGTTAGTCTACATGGCAAAAAAGGTCGTAGCAATTATTAAACTGGCAATTCAAGCCGGTAAAGCCAACCCTGCGCCGCCGATCGGTCCTGCCCTCGGTCAGCATGGGGTGAACATCATGATGTTCTGCAAGGAATACAATGCCCGCACCTCCGATCAGGTGGGTACGGTGATTCCGGTGGAAATTTCGGTGTTTGAAGATCGGAGTTTTACCTTTGTTCTGAAAACCCCGCCGGCATCGGTGCTCATTGCCAAAGCAGCCGGCATTGAGAAGGGTTCTGGTGAACCCAACAAGAAGAAAGTGGGGTCGATTACCCAGGCGCAGCTCCGCGAGATCGCTCAAACTAAGCTGCCTGATCTAAACGCGAACGACATCGACGCCGCGATGAAAATCGTGGAGGGGACCGCCCGCAATATGGGTGTAACGATTACCGCCTGATCTGAGTAGCTTGATTCAAGCAGGCTTCAAGGTATTTGTTGATATTGAAATTCACTTCCGTCTTTCAGTCCATTCATCGGGGGAGAGTGACATCACTCGCCATGACCCCAAGGAGAAACCATGACCAAAAAAATCTCTCGTCGCTTGCGTGACCTGCAAGCCAAAGTCGAGGATCGCCCGTACGAACCGCTAGAGGCGATGCAGCTCCTCAAGGAAACAGCAACGGCAAAGTTCCCAGAATCTGCTGAGGCTCACATTCGTCTGGGTATTGATCCCAAGTATACCGATCAGCAGCTCCGCACCACCGTGGCGCTGCCCAAAGGCACCGGACAGGTAATTCGAGTGGCGGTGATTGCCCGAGGCGAAAAAGTCACCGAAGCCGCCAACTCAGGTGCAGATATTTCCGGGTCCGAGGAGCTAATCGAAGAAATCCAGAAAGGGATGATGGACTTCGATGTGCTGATCGCTACACCAGACGTGATGCCGCAGGTAGCCAAGCTCGGTCGTCAGCTCGGTCCTCGGGGCTTGATGCCATCGCCTAAGGGCGGTACGGTCACCTTTGATGTGGCGCAAGCCATCTCCGAGTTCAAAGCTGGTAAATTGGAATTCCGGGCCGACCGAACTGGGATTGTGCATGTTATGTTTGGTAAGGCGTCTTTCTCGGCAGAGGATCTGCTGGTCAACCTGAAGGCGCTGCAAGAAACCATCGACCGCAACCGACCTTCGGGAGCAAAGGGGCGCTACTGGCGTTCAATCTTTGTCGCTGCTACGATGGGTCCTTCCATCGAAGTAGACATCAACGCTCTGCGAGATATGAAGTCGGTTGAAGCGGCTTAAGAAGCAGCTGAACGAGTCCTAGAGAGTTGAGAGCCACAGGAAAGCGATACCCTACGAAGCGATAAATTACTCTGAGAGGAGCAAGATTTCATTGGTTCATTTCGCAACTGAATAGACCGAACCGGAGACAGCAGGTGCCTAAGGCTTAATATCCTGCCGAGGTTTTAAGTGTTCCCGTGGTTGTCTGTGTGGCGCTACGGGAGGTGCCTTTCCTCGCGAAACCCCGGTCAACTGGTCGGGGTTTTGTTTTTGGCTGACCATCGGGTCAAACAACTCAGGGGTGGACGAGGGTGGTTCAAGACCGTTTTCAAGGAGGTGAGACTGTATGGGAAGAACGTACGAAGAGAAACAAGCCATCGTTGCCGAGCTGAAGGAGAAGCTGAGCGACTCCCAACTCGCGGTGGTGATTGACTACAAGGGCTTGACCGTTGCCGAAATTACCGATCTGCGGCGGCGGCTGCGCCCCTCGGGAGCGGAGTGCAAGGTGACTAAAAACACCCTGATGCGGATTGCGGTGCAGGATGATCCCAATTGGCAGCCAATGGCTGAGATCTGTAAGGAATCATCGGCATTTCTGCTGCTGAAGGATGATCTGGGTGGTGCACTGAAAGCCTATCAAGATTTCCAAAAAGCCACTCGGAAGACGCTCACGATTCGCGGTGGCGCGATGGAAGGGCGGTTGCTCACTGAGGCCGATGTCAAAGCCATTGCCGATCTGCCGTCTAAAGAGCAGCTCATGGCGCAAATCGCCGGCGCAATCAATGGCGTGGCGACGAAGCTGGCTGTGGGCATCAACGAGGTACCCGCCTCACTGGCTCGGGCGCTGCAAGCCTTGGCCGACAAAGATAAGCAGGATGAGGCTGCTTAGGGGAGGAGTAAGCTGACAGAGCAGGCAACCGCTCTGAGCAACTGACCCGACTTCATGCGATTGACCTCACGATTCACGTATTCACAATTCACATCACAATTAGGAGATTAGCGATGTCTGCGAAAACCGACGAAATTTTGGAACAGTTGAAAACTCTGACCCTGCTGGAGGCGTCTGAACTCGTCAAGCAAATCGAAGAGGCGTTTGGCGTCAGTGCGGCTGCTCCGGCGGGCGGCATGATGATGATGGCCGCTCCGGGGGGTGGGGCGGCTGCTCCCGTTGAGGAAGTGGAAGAGAAGACTGAGTTTGACGTCATCTTGGAGGAAGTGCCTGCTGACAAGAAGATTGCTGTGCTGAAAGCAGTCCGTGAACTCACCGGTCTCGGTCTGAAGGAAGCGAAGGATCTGGTGGAATCGACGCCCAAGCCAGTGAAGGAAGGCGTACCCAAAGATGCAGCCGAGGAAGCCAAGAAAGCGATTGAAGCGGCTGGCGGTAAAGCTTCCGTTAAGTAGTTTTCTGGTTTTGCAAACGGAGTCTTCCAAATTTAGAAACATTTAGAGGCTTAGATCAGGGGCAGCTCTTGCCCCTTTTTTTTATTTTTTATAGGCTTTTATAGGCGTTGTGTATAGCTGTGTATAGCTATAGCGACTGGGATTAACCCGTCGAATCGGTCACTTCACATTCAGAAGTCCTTCTTCCTTGGCTTTCGGATCGAATCGGACGGGCATCGTGACGCCTCGGGTGGCTAAGGCAGCGAGAATCTCAGCTTCGACTCGGCGAGCCACTTGCTTCAAGATTTTGATTTTACCCAGATCATCACTCTCGGCGTAGGCGTTTTGCTCCTCGGGTGTCATGTGAGCTTTGGCGTCAATGGGCTGGTTCCACTGAGCGGCGGCTGGACCATTGCCGGGAGGGGTTGTGCCATTTTCGGTGATCCAAGACGCTTGAATACCTTCAAGAATAGTGCGGCTCGGGCGCTCGATCGTCTGCACCTTCAGCCAATAGCAGCTTTGGGGATGGCGGACCAGATGCTGCTTTAGGCTCAGGGATACATCCCGAGAGTATCCCACATACTGCAACACCTGATTGGCGTCGAAGATGGCATAGACGCCTACCTGCCCATCAAACTGAGGGGAAAGCTGCCCCTGGGGATCGAGAAACGGCACGTAATCAAGGCTTGCCAGAGTCGGAGGGGATAGACTCATAGGTTTACTACAGCAGTCAAAATAAAGCTGAGACACAGCAGCAAACTACTCCAGAAGTGCAGGGAAACCGCGAAGAATTTGCAGTTGCGCACTCGCTCGGGCTGGTCATGATAGGCGGCTACGTGGCGACAAAGACGCATCGCGGTAGGCAAGCTTAGAAAAACCAGCAACGCCCACAGCGGAAAAACGCCGAGCAGCACAAACCCCAGCGTCAACACAAAGATACTGCCGCTGAGCCACGGCAAGAGCTGCGCTGAACGACCCGTTCCTAACCGCACCACTGGAGAGCGTTTACCTGCCGCCAAGTCATCGTTCACCTGATGAAAATGCGAACAGAACAGGATGAGGCTGGTGCTAATGCCGAGAATTATCGACGCGGCCCAACTCGTACTCGACCAAGCTTGGGTTTGGCTGTAGTATGCCGCCGAAACTGCCAGCGGACCAAAGCTGAAGAAGCAGAGAATTTCGCCTAGCCCCTGGTAACCCAAGCGAAACGGCGGACCATGATAGACGTAGCCCAAGCCACAGCAGATCCCAATTAACCCAAGGATCGTGAGATCTCGCTGCCAACCAGCAATCGCCAAAATTCCCAGAATTCCCAATACCAGACAGCCATTGCTAAGCCAGAAAATCAGCGACTTGCTGCCGGTCAGGTTGACTAGGGAGGTCGGCTCATTCTCGTCGATGCCAGTCTCAGCGTCGAAAACATCGTTGCTGAGATTTTCCCAGGCCAGAATCAGAATTGCCGACAGCAGAAAGGTGAGAAAAATGCCCCAATGGAGCTGATGCGTCTCTGCAAAAGCAACCGCAGTGCCGAGGGCAATCGGAAAAATCGCCACGCTATACATAGGTGGCATAAGAGCTGTAAGCCAAAGCTGGCGTTGCTCTGCCGAGGCTAAAGGAGACCGAGAATTCGTGTATTGAGCGACTTTGGGAGTCATGGAAATTTGCAGGCTGATTTAGGCAGTCCAAGCGACTTGAAAACGCACAATCTCACAAGCCAGCTTGCCAGCAGGTGCAGCAACGCAGGACTGATCAGGACTTATTATACGAGTCGCCAGTCCCTCTGCCGGTTGAGTCAGCACTCTGACAACGTAACGATTCATTGCATTCGCTCGCAGCAAAGGCAATCAGACGGGAGCTTGCTGATATTGAGTGACTTGTGACGCATTCAGATACAGACGTACAGATCAGGAGTTTAGCTATAGTACGTCGCTTGCCGCCCAGAGTTTCACGAATGAGCTTTATTGAACCTCATACCAAAGTGCCGCACGAAACCAAGCCTTTCCTGCAGCAAAAAGTGTGGATATCTAGAATGGATGTCCAGAGCTATTTAGAATTCGTCAAAGCCTTTTGATTTCCAGAACAACTAGCCTGCTTTCTTGCGGGAGTTTGTGATCACAAGCTCAAATTCCCAACCCGGCACCTGCTGTACAGATTCAGCAATGCGTCGAATGTCCTCTGTGCCGTTGAGTTTTAAGTTTTCTTTAGTTCGCACTTCAGCCGCGATCGTTTTTTCTTCGCTGGAAGCAACTAAGTCAACAGAGCAGTCAGCCAAAGGGGTTGGCAACTCATCAGGCGTGGGATGCAAGGTGACATCGTACCCTTGGCTGCGATACTCTCGGGCTAGCTTCAGCAATCGCCGGTGCTCTAACTCACTACTCTGTTTTGGTGAATGACTCATAAGTAAGCATCCAGGTCTCTCAACTTAAATCTACGGGATCGGGTGCGATTTCGACCAGAATGTGTAAAAACTCTTCGCCTCGGCAAAAGCCTTCTGCGAGAGCAGTAGACATTCCCTTAACCCGAAAGGACGCATTGAGATTACGCCGGCGGCTCACAAAATCCGTGATTTGATAATCGTCAACGTAAATTAACCCATTCAATGCATCTCGGACGGGCTTTACTATATTATCACTATCTGGTACTGCACTTTCATCCCCCGGAGGCGCATCATAATAGTGCGTGATGATTACCCGCACAAAATCGCCGACCGGTGCATCTAGACACCAGCGGGCTTTAGCTGCTTGCCGCACCTGCTCCTTCCATGCCTGAAGGCGCTTCTTGTCTTTGGTTTGGTGAGAGACTGGTCTGCCGCTGACTATGAATTCGAAGGGCAACACTGAGGGCGTCCTACAGAATTGATTGACGATTCAGAGGTGATTCCTGTGCAATTGCACCTAGAACAATCCCTCAACCCAGCGCTAAGGGAGACTCCTCACATCCATAGTAAGCCTGTTCTAACATCCTGGGTGTAACGACCACTCTGGTTTGAAAAAGTTTCCAGCTTCGGGGTCAGGGTATGCCTACAATAGGCTTGATTGTTGCATTCAGACTGCCTGATGAGCCTGCCTGATGGTCCTAAGCTGCCCGCTCTGCTGCAAACACTCTCCTTGATTGCCGACCCGACCGGCTTTCTGGAAACCTGTAGCCAGCGCTACGGCGATCCGTTCACGCTGCGGGTACTAGGGGTCAATTCACCTCCTGTTATCTTTTTCAGCCATCCCGACGCCGTTCAGGCCATTTTCACAACACTGTCAAGTCGGTTTGAGCTGGGCAAAGTCACCCATATATTTCGCCCTTTAACCGGCGATCGGTCATTAATCATGCAGGATGGGTCCCGCCATCAAAAGCAGCGGCAGCTCTTAATGCCGGCTCTGCACGGCGAGGGACTGTATCGCTGCGGCTCATTGATTAGTCACATCAGCCGCACTACTCAGCCCCACGGTTCGCTGGTTTCTGTGCAGGACTGGATGCTGGAAATCTCGCTGGAGACCATTCTGCGGGTTGTATTTGGCTTGCAGCCGGGAGCCCGTTATCAGGAGCTAAAATCGCGGCTACAAAGGCTATTGGAGCGCATCAATTCGCCCTTGTATTCGCTGCAGTTCTTTTTACCGCCGCTGCAGCAGAACTGGGGAGCCTGGAGTCCTTGGGGCCAGTTCCTACAACTGCGGCAGCAGATCGACGACTTGCTCTACGCCGAAATTCGCGAACGCCGCGATCAGGGAAACCAAGGCACTGATATTTTGTCGCTGCTGATCGCCGCACGAGACGAAGCCGGCACCCCAATGGATGACACTGAACTGCGCGACCAGCTGATGACACTGTTGCTGCTTGGGCATGAAACTACTGCCTCGGGGCTGACTTGGGCGTTCTACTGGCTCTACCGCCATCCTGATGTTCTGGAACGGCTACACCAGGAGCTAGACGCGCTCGGTCCTGATCCCGATCCACTGACGCTGGCGCAGCAGCCCTATTTGACGGCAGTATGCAAAGAAGCGCTGCGGGTGTATCCGATTGCTCTGATTGCCCAGCCGCGCCGCGTGCGGGAACCCATTGAGCTGGCTGGCTACCAGTTTGAGCCGGGAGCCGTGCTAGTGCCCTGTGTTTATTTGGCTCACCGTCGCCCAGAAACGTACCCTGAGCCGTTGCAGTTCCGCCCTGAGCGATTTTTGAGCAGTAAGTCTGCCTACGAGTATTTTCCCTTTGGCGGCGGCAATCGCAGCTGCATTGGCATGGCGCTGGCGCTGTTTGAAATGAAGCTGGTTTTAGCAACGCTGCTGCGTACCTATGAATTTGAGCCTGCTGCCGGCTTTCAACCGCTGCGACGACCAGCGCGACGAGGCATTACCTTTGTCCCGCCTAGATCTGTGCAGCTCCGCATTATCGGTCTACGGATGGCGGCAAATGATGAGGCGGTGTTGGCTCATCCGTAAATCTAGCCCAAATTCTCGTTGACCAGCCCCGTTTCTGCATCATCTAGGGGCCGGCGTCATGAAACACTTGGAAACAGTCAGTAGAGGGACTTCATCTAAATGTGTTAACAGTATTTATATTGCGAGTTATGCTGTGAGCGAATTCACGCTGAATTCATCTGCCGTTCTTTTGACAGCAATCTATCAGAAGGAATCTTTTGCTTTCAATGCTATGTCAATCCCCGTTTAATCGCTTAGATTCTTCCCAAGACTGTAAAAAGTTATATCAGTTTCTTGACTTTTGTCAGCATCGAGCTATTGAAGAAAACCAAGCAAAAATTGCGAGTATTGCTTTAGAAATTCCGCCTCTCGATCCGTTGACTGTTCTCTGCAATTTAGCGCAGCCCGATCAGCTTCATTTCTATTTCGAGCATCGGGATCAGCAGCAGTCTGTAGCGGCGCTTGATGCTGTGCTCACTTTTGAATTATCTGGGTCACAGCGCTTTGTAGAAGCGCAAAAAATAATTGAGCAGCGCTTTGGTCAACTCCTCACCAATCAGCCGAAAGGTGCTGCATTTCAGCCTCCTTTTTCGAGTCCTTGTTTCTTCTGCAGCTTTACATTTTTCGAAGACGACCATTCACCGATATCACCGTTTCGCTCTAGCCTTTGTTTGCCTCGCTGGCAAATTTCTCGCTGGAACGATCACAGCCTAGCGATCGTGAATTTGATCATTGATTCTCAGTCCAGAATTGGAGAATTGACACAGCACATTTGGAACCAACTGCAAACTCTGCATTTAGCTCAATATGATGTTTTATATCTTTGTAGTGACCGAGTCAAACGATTAAACGGCTGGGAAATGAGCAACCCGTTGCAGTTTCGGGCGGCGGTTGCCTCTGTGCTGCAGTCGATCCAGGCTGGGCAGTTCGATAAGCTAGTGCTCGCCCATGCCGTTGATGTCTGCTCTAGCGTACCGTTTCAGTGGGGGCGGTCACTGCATTATTTGCGACAATTGCACCCCGACTGCTGTGTCTTTTCGATTGGCAATGGCAAAGGGCAAAGCTTTATTGGGGCTAGTCCCGAGCGACTGCTGCAGGTGCGGGGTCACAAGCTGATCACTGATGCTCTAGCTGGATCTGCCTGCCGTGGGCGTACTGTCGATGAAGATACAGAGTTAGCGCAGTGCTTGCTCAATAGCGACAAAGAGCGCCGTGAACATCAGCTTGTGGTAGCGTTCATTGTGGATCAGCTGCGCCAACTCGGATTACAACCCCAGTTTGCCGATGCGCCAGGACTGTTGCCCCTATCCAACATTCAGCATTTGCATACGCCGATCCAGGCTCAATTGCCCAGGCATCTGCATGCGCTAGATATTTTGGCAGCACTGCATCCCACACCGGCTGTAGCCGGACTGCCTCGATCGGTAGCCTGTGAGCAAATCCGCTGCTACGAACCCTTTGGGCGATCGCTCTATGCCGCGCCGCTCGGTTGGGTAGATGCCCAAGGCAACGCTGAATTTATTGTTGGCATTCGCTCGGCGTTATTAGATGGCGACCGGGCGCGACTCTATGCTGGAGCAGGCATCGTAGCTGGGTCCGATCCGGATCGGGAATTGGCCGAGATTCAGCTCAAGCTCCAGGCCTTGCTGCGGGCGTTGGTGTGATCGAACGATTCCAAACCCCACAAATGCCAAGGGCGGCTCGCTCCCGCACCAAACCCAAGTTAGGAGAGCACTAGTGCCGACGGTGGGTGCAGCGGTACCGGCAGGGCAGCATTCACCAGCGATAGCAGCGGTCCGGCTTGTTCCTGTCCATTTAGTGCCAGATCGCAGTGGCAGAGGTAGAGTCGCTCTTGGGTGCGGTGCAGCAAATCGTAAACTTCTCGCTCTAGTTTTTGCTGATCGGCTGCTAGGGCATCCATAGCGGTCCATGGCTGGTTAGGGCGATGGTGCTGCATCAGTGGGGCGGCAAACTGCCCGCGACCGCCGGTCAGCCAATAGGGGGAACCCGCATCCAGCCAAAACTGCCAGCGATGACTGCAACGATGAACCCGGTACTGATAGATATTAGCCAAGGTCACCGCCTGAGCGGCCCGACCCATGGGCTGAAGCGGAGTAGGATCTCCAGTGATCGTGCCCCGACGCAAGAGCTGAATAAATCGCTGCACCGGCTCTGGGTCCGCGCCGTCTGAGGAACCTGACCGCAGCCGTGCCTCCACGTCCCAATAATGCTGGGCTGCTTCCATCAGCTCTCGTAGCGTTGCGAGCTGATTGTATGTCAAGGCTCCGCCGCCGTCGAAAAAGGTCTGGATCGCCCGCTCAAGCAAGACCACGGGGTGGGATAGCTGTCGCTGCTGGGTGGCAACCCATTGCCTGATTGCGTCATAGGCTTGGGTTGCCTGATAGCCCAAACGGTCCCATCGGGGGAAGGTCGTCGTAGGAAGCAGCTTGGGATGATCAGGATCGGGCGCAAAACAGTGATCACTTAGAAGACCGGCCCGCACCGGATCAATGCGCAGCCGCGTGGTAGCAACGGGATTCGCTAGCCGATGCGACAGAGAAGGTGCCTTGGATGGACCAAACTCCGGTAGCTCTACAGAACCTGCTGTTTCCTCCCAGGAGACCTGAAACTGGCTCAGCACGACAAGCATTTCGGCAATCGCTTCCCGGTCGAGCAGCCGACCCAACCCTGGATAAACCAGCGCCAGCAGCGTTAGCAGGGCCCGGACCAAGGGGGAGCGAATGGGAGGATCTTGCGGATCGAGCAGCAAGGTAGCAATGCCCTTGCGATCAAGGATTTCCTGAAGCGTGTAGCAAGCGATGGCATCCATGCCGGGGGCAATCACAGCAATCTCCTGGGGCCGAATCTGTCCCGACTGCACCGCCTCGGCAATTAGCTCTGCAGTTTGTCGCAGGAGTTGTGCCCGCGAGGTTGTTTGAATGGACTGGATAGAATCGGGCAGTTGAGGTAGCCGCAGCGGTTCTCGGATGCACTGCACTAAAATATCTGCCCATGTGGCTCCTAGTGACGTCTCGGGCGGCATCAGCATCTCGGTGCGGCAGCGCTGGGCTAACTCCGCCATGAAGTCGGGATCGGCTCCTAGCCCTAATCGCGCACCGCCATGGGGGTTAAAGGTAAACACACAGGTCATACCCCGATTGAGAAACAACTCAAAGACATGCCGCATGACGGCCGGGTACTCATCGACATCATCGGCGAATATAGCCCGGTAGCGCTGCCGTAGGTGCTGCTGGTAGACCGGATTGGGCAGCAGGTAGCGCCAATACAGCTCAGTGAGAATGCTGTAGGTGAGCAATCCATGGTCTAGGCACCATTGCCACCAGCGGTTGATAGCGCTGCCCATGGCGTCCCACTGCTCGGTAGAACCTTCTAGCTCTCCAAATCCGTCTTTGAGAATCTGAGGAATATCTTCGTGGGCAATACCTGCCATCGCTGCCCCACTCAAGGCATCGAGGGTACGTTTCACCCGTAAGGCTTCGGGCAGCGGCTCTTGATCGGGATGGGTTGGCAGCTCACCCCGCCAAAGCTGTGTGGCTAGCTCATGCTCGGTTTCTGGGTGCAGGCGTAATGGAAACGGCGCCTTTAGCCCTAGGTGTTGCATCAGTAGCGACCAGAATAGCTCCACCTCTTTGGCGAAGAACCCTAGCGGCGACACGGTATCGAAGCGGTATTGGCCATGGGTGACCGACTCAATGCGATCGACCAGATCTAGGCGATTGTCGCCCAAGGCAGCAATGATCAGGCAGTTTGGGTTCGGAAACGCCTTTTCTTGTCGGCGTGCGGCTGCCCAATCGCAGAAATACTCAATTAAGCGCGTCGTTTTGCCCGTGCAACTCGCGCCCACAATCCAGGTTGAATAAGACACTAATTGCGTTTGAGTGAATTTGATATCATACTACGTAATCTCATCCTAGCGTAGAGAACAGGTAATGATAGGACTCATTACTGTTCAATTGACCTACTCTATTATTGGGATAAACGGTTACTATCACCGCTCCAGTTTTGGCAGATTTTTCCTATTAAAGTTGCCTGCAAAGTTTGTGCTGAATCTGTGCTAAATCTCTCCAAATGCCACTATGAGAAATTCGTTTTTGACCTCTGTGCAAGGCTACTTACGTGCTGCTAATCGCTGGCTGCTGCAAACCCCAGAACGCGCCCTCAACCAAGCTTATGAAGCAGCCGTCAAGATAGCAGAATTGGAGAATACACACTTTAATGGCAATCGAATTTCTCCGAATTACGGCAATTACAGCAGAAGTGCCCAAGCTTATTTTCAAGGGGAACTCAAAAAATATTTAAACATTATTAAATTAAGAATGACTGAATTCAGAGCGAGCAGTTCTGTCGTTCGCTTATCCAGTCAACCAATTACAGAAATTCAAGTTGATGAATCATCGGATGTGCGATCAATTAGTGTAATCAGCAAGCCTTCATTGATTTTGAAAAAACTGCGGTTTGTAGATGAAGTGCTGGCTCGTTACGAGAACCCACCGGCTGCCGATGCTGTGATTGTGATTACCGATGCTGATTCAACGAATCCTAGCCCCGCCTCCACTAGCCGCACTGAAGCAATCAATACTGTGAATCCCCTGAGCAACGGCAGTGGTCCTCGCCGCTCGAAACGCGACATGAAATCACTCACCGACAAAACCGGTGTACTGCCTCGCTCGATTCTAGAAACCGTAGATCGGATCAAGCGCGACCTCGATCCCAATGCGGAACAGGAGGTAGTGCAGGACTTTCGCACCTCTAAGACGCGCACGATCATCTCGCTAAGGCTGATTCTGCTGCTGCTGATTATTCCTCTGCTGACGCAACAGGTGACGAAAAACTTTGTGGTTGGGCCAATTGTCGATCGGGCTCGAGCCGGCGAACAGGTGACGACGTTCCTCAACTCGGAAATGGAAGAAGAAGCCCTAAATGAGCTACAGCGCTTTGAGCAGCGGTTGCGGTTTGAAATCTTGATTGGGCGACGCGCGCCGCTTGAGGAAGCCGAAATTGTCGAGGAGGTGCGGGAAAAAGCCGAGGAAATCGGGCAACAATATCGGCAAATCAGCTCGGATGCCATCAAAAATGTAT
Organism: Synechococcales cyanobacterium C42_A2020_086; assembly: GCA_015272325.1. Lineage (GTDB taxonomy): Bacteria > Cyanobacteriota > Cyanobacteriia > Elainellales > Elainellaceae > JACYLU01. The sequence continues at coordinate 275,855 of JACYLU010000015.1, forward strand.
TTGCTGATGTGTTGGCGCTAGGGGCGTTTGCCGTAGTCATTGCCACTAGCCAACGGGAAATTGCCGTGCTCAAGTCATTTCTCGACCGGATGATCTACGGTTTGAGCGATAGCGCCAAGGCGTTTATTATCATCTTATTCACCGATATTTTTGTGGGCTTCCACTCTCCCCATGGGTGGGAAGTTTTGTTAGAGGGTGTTTCTCGCCACTTTGGTTTACCCGCCAATCGCGATTTTATTTTCCTGTTTATTGCTACCTTTCCGGTCATCCTCGACACTATTTTTAAGTACTGGATCTTCCGCTATCTCAACCGGGTGTCTCCTTCAGCGGTAGCAACCTACCGGAATATGAACGAGTGAGCCGAGCGGCGGACACTCTTGGGTAGGATGGGTTGATTCTACACATCGAATAGCAATCCACATACCGGCCGTGAGGCTCCATGTCCCACCAACTCCTTCCCGATCGTTCAACCGCGACTGTGCCGCAACGCCTGACATTCTCGGAAATGCTATCGCTGGGGGTCGGTCCTCTGCTGGCAATGGGGCTGTTTGTCGGGCTAGGCATCGCGGCAGGAGCGGCGGGTTCAGCGTTGATGGGGTCGCTGGTATTAGCCGGGGGTGTGGCTCTGATCAATGGGGCTAGTATTGCCCAGCTTGCGGTGGCTCAGGGGTCGCTGCCGCTCCTTGAAGGGGACGAGCCGCTGCCTCCGTTCCCGACCTTGCGCCCCTGGTTACAATTTACTGCTCACTGGCTCTTGTTTCTATTTCGATTCACTACCGCCGCTGTAGCGGCTCTTGGTGTTGCGGGTTATGGGCTAAGCGCCGCTCGGATCGATATTGTCTGGCTGGTGCCTCTGGCGCTGTTGGTGACGCTGCTGGGGACGATAGGGGTCTGGCGCTGCTCGGCACCCCGAACGTTGGATGATGCGACAGTGAATGCGACGTCACGAACCTTGCTGAAGCTGAGGCTAGGGTCTGTGATTGTGGCGGGGTTGGCGCTGCTGCTCTTGCTGGTGGCGGGTTGGATGTGGATGCTCCGCTTAGAACTACCCATTGGACTCCCTAGCAGTGCTCATCCTGTAGCCTGGGTAGCGGGGTTGCAGTCCACGGCACTGCTGCTGAGTTTCTATGGAGGTTACGAGACGATTCTGCGCCTGCCTGTCCATCCTGTGTCATCCCGCTTGTTGCCCATCGCCATTGGGCTGATCGCCGGACTCTCCTTGATCCTGTCCTTGGGGATTGCCCTAGTCGGGCTGGGTGTGGTCGGAGCACCAGTGCTGGCTAGTGCGGTCACAGCCGATGTAGCTCCGTTACTTGCCATTGTCCGTGGGCTGGGGGTACATCCAGGTTGGACCTATGGATTGGCAATTGCCGCAATTCTGGTGATGTTAACTCTGCTACTCGAGCACATTCACACCTTAGCCATTGCCCTGCCTAGCCTTGTCCATCCGGAGTGGGTAGATTCCCTAAGCCGCAATCCAAAACGCAATCCAGACTCCCGCACTGCTCATTCTGCCTCGGCTCAATGGGCTGTTGCTCTTGTGGGTGTCGCCATTGCTTGCCTTGTGCTCGTTGGGGAGGTAGAAACCATTTGGGCATTTAGCGCCTTCACAATGTTGTTCTACAACGCCATTACACACTTCGCCGTTTTGCACCTGCCGAACGCAACTCGCCTCTATCCGCGCTGGTTGGCTGTTCTGGGGCTAGGAGTCTGCCTTGGTTTGGTAGGTTGGCTGCAATGGGATGTGTGGCTCGTGGGGTTAGGGTTGATTAGCCTCGGTTTAATTTGGCGCGGCATCAGCCAGTGGACCGATGATTCTGATGATTCTCCTGTATCCTAAAGCCCCGCTAGAGAGGGTACCCTAGATGAGCGCATCTAGTTTTAGACATCCGTAGATCCGCGCATCAAGGAGCATCAACTATGCATAGGGCGACAGCGACCCCGAGCCACAACACGAGGTCAACTGGGTCAAGGGGTAGGTGGTCTCGGCACTACCGGATCGGTCTTGCGCTCATTTTATGGATCTTGGCAAGCGGCTTGGTCAGCTGTACCGCCTTGGTTGATCAAGCACTAGATCCTAGTATTGGCAGTCCCCATGTGCTCTTGGGCAAACCCAGTCCTGCTACCCGCTTTAATGCCAATGATTATCTGATCGTTCGCCCACAGTATGTCCTTTCCTATAATCGGGATCATGGGATTCCCAATTGGGCTAGCTGGCAGTTAAATCAATCTTGGCTAGGGTCCCTTCCTCGCATTCCATTTCAGGCGGACCCATCGCTGCCCCAGAGTTGGTATCAAGTGCAACCAAATGATTACACCGGCAGTGGGTTTGATCGCGGGCATCTCGTCCCTGCGGCCGATCGCAACAAAACAGAAGCCGATGCCCAATCCGTCTTTTGGATGACAAACATCTTGCCGCAGGCTCCAGACAACAATCAGGGAGCGTGGGAGCAGCTCGAAAGCCACTGCCGCGCCCTAGTTCGTCAAGGCAAAGAGCTGTACATTATTGCGGGTGGGGCAGGCATAGGAGGCACAGGGATGCGCGGTCCGCAAACAACGATTGCTCGAGGCAACGTGGTGGTACCATCCAGCACGTGGAAAATTGTGGTGGTGCTGGATCGCCCCGGCTCAGGATTGGACAGTCTGACGCCCGCGACTCCGGTGATTGCCGTGAATGTCCCCAATCGGCAGGGTATCAAAACTCAGAACTGGACTGCCTTCAAAACATCAGTGGACCAGCTAGAGCAGTTGACTGGCTACGATTTCCTTTCAGCCGTTCCAGAACCGCTGCAAGCGGAGCTAGAAGCCAAAATCGATTAGCGTTAGGTCAACGCGAGCAATACCCATCGCCCTCATCGATGAATCGTGTAAACCATGCTGCTCAGCAGCAAAAAACGCTGAACCCTAATTCCGTGCTGTAGTGGGAGTCCAGCGTTGAGCAGACCAATTGAAAAGGCAGTGAGAAAACCGGAGCCAATTAGCGTGCAAAATTAAATGCGTCCAAACATCAAACTCTGATGAATCGGGATAGGAGTAAAAACAGGAGAGGGGCAAGCACTACGGGCAGTAATGACAGTGAACAAATGACAATAAAATGACAGTAAACAGAAGGCAGCGTTAGCCTACTTCAGATTCAATTTCAGGTAAAGCGCCGGTAAATGCCAATTCTGCTAGGTCTGCTAGGTCTAGAGCAGAAGTGGCGGCTGGATCGACTTGCCAACCTCGAAGCTGAGAGGCGGGCTGCCAAGCTGCCAGAAACGGCGCACAAGCAAGAGAGCAAGCTTTCCAGGTACCTTGAACGGGAACTCCTAGTTGCCTACAATGACCTCCTCGCCGCCCTTCTGTCACATAAAACTGACAGTGCCGACAAGAAGAAACAATTTGTTGCGCGGGTCTCATAACCGTGGAATTCCCAGAGCGAATTTTCATTTTCATTTTCATCTCAGATTTTTATTTGATTTAGGTAAAATAAGCTGACAAAACCAGATAGAGCCAGACTTTCAGCGATCCCAAAGAGAAGATAATGATTTAGATTATCTTTAGACTCCTGTTAAGCTACGGATACAATTTGCTCAAGTGAATTGTGACAAGTTCATTTTCCGTACATTCACTGTTCCTGCGGATGCAAGCGACGGGGATCGCATGGGGATCAACTGAAACAAATTGCGATCGGTAGTGAAGTAATGCTGAAGTAGATTAAGAAATGTCAGCAAAGTATCTTTCGGATGGTCTGTTTTCGTTTGGGCTTAAGATTCCTGTAAGCCCTCCTGTAGATAGCACGCCGTCTGTGCAATCGACATGAAAAATGAATGAATCAGAACAAAGCTAAGTAAAGTTGAATAAAGTTTAATTACAAATTAAAACAAGATCGAACTTCACCCCAAATCAAATCGACTTTGATGTGACTTTGATGTCGTTTTCCCCCTGAATAGAAGCAGATTTAAACCGATGCTGCCGATTTCCGACTCGCTCTCTGACTGTTCAAATCGCTGCTGATCGTTGCTAAGTTTGAATGGTCTTTAATGGTCTCTTTAGTTCTCCGAGTCTCTACGCCGTTTAAGCCCATGCATTCTGGTTCTATTTCGTCTTTAGAAGATGCTCATGCCCTGCTGAAACGATTTGATTGTGTACATCAGGACGCTACCTTATCCAGCATCGAGTTAGCCACGCTACGACAGGCGCTCCTGGTCCTATGCGATCACTCGGACTATCAGATCCTCGGCATCTGCGCTGACTCGCTCTCGGAAGGACAGCAGGCCCTGCAAACCTATGCTGCGGCATTGGGCTATACCATCAACCCAACATTCGCGGACATTGCCGGTCCGGTCTACATTAAGTTCAATCCCAGCACAGGTTTGTGCTACGCCAATGCCTACATAGGCGACCATCGCGGTGTGCTGGTGGCCTGTCAGTCTGCCGATGATTCGGGCATAAGTGATATTTACGGTCACCTGCCTTTGCAGTTATTCTCTGAAGCTGTTTTTTGAAGCTACCGACTCTCTAGCTCTCATATTTCCGCTCTGCTTGGCTATGGCGGTTTCGCTTCGGTTTGAGTAGGCATCGGTCGAGGTGCTAATCCTGGCAAACGTAATCTCCTTCCACCTGAGTCTGCGGACGCGACCCATAATCTCCTAGGATGAAGAAAGACTAGGCATGCCGGCTTCGTGTCGTAGAAGGTCTATCTTGGGTAGCAGCAGGTTGTTTGCAGCAACACTCTAGAATAGTTAAAGCCAATTCAAGATTTCTGGGATCTATGTCCGATTTTGCGTCAGTTCTAGCGGCGATTGCAGTCCTGGCTCTGCTGATTGTAGTGCATGAGTTAGGACATTTCCTGGCGGCTCGTCTCCAGGGAATTCATGTGAATCGGTTCTCGATCGGGTTCGGTCCAGTTCTGTGGAAGTATCAAGGGCGGCGAACCGAGTATGCTTTGCGGGCGTTCCCCTTGGGGGGCTTTGTTGGCTTCCCCGATGATGACCCCGATAGCCCGATTCCTCCCAACGACCCAAACCTGCTGCGCAATCGTCCGATCCTAGACCGTGCCATTGTCATTAGCGCGGGTGTACTAGCGAATTTGCTGTTTGCCTACCTCGTGTTTGTGGTGCAGTTTTCCACAGTCGGCATTCCCGAAACGTTTGATTTTCAACCGGGCGTAGTCGTGCCGCGCATTACCTCGCAAGAAGCTCCAGCCGCTCAAGCTGGAATTCGAGCTGGAGATGTGATCATAGCGGTCGATGGACAGCCGTTGGGGTCAGCCGAGCCGGCGATTCGCTCGCTGATGGATACAATTCGAGCCAAACCCAATCAGCCAGTGGAATTGCAGGTGCAGCGCGGTACACAACAGCTGGAGATCGATGTAATTCCCAAAGTGGGTGAAGATGGTACGGCTCGGATTGGGGTTGAGCTGGCGCCCAATGGTAGCATTGCTGGCTACCGACGTCCCGAGAATCTGGCTGAGGTGTTTACCTTGGCCGCCGAGCAGTTCCAGAGCATGTTTGTGCGTACGGTGCAGGGGTTTGTTTCGCTGATTACTAACTTCTCATCGGTGGCGAATCAGGTAGCTGGTCCGGTGAAGATTGTGGAGCAGGGGGCAGGGCTAGTTTCATCAAATGCTAACAGTCTGTTTCCCTTTGCTGCCATTATTAGCATTAATCTCGCTATTATTAATATTCTGCCTTTACCTGCGTTGGATGGAGGGCAGCTTGCCTTTCTCCTGATTGAAGGACTACGCGGCAAACCGTTGCCCAGTCGATTTCAGGAAAACGTCATGCAAACCGGGCTTGTTCTACTGCTGGGCTTAGGGATATTCTTGATCGTCCGCGATACAACGCAACTGGAGGTGTTTCAAAGGCTCTTCCAGTAAGCCTATTAAGGTTAGGACACTGTGAGTAGCACCCGCAAACTGGCTGCCCAAAAGCAGCGTGCATTGGAAATATTGGTGCGGCTGAAGCGCCTTTACCCAGAGGCACCCTGTACACTCAACTATGAGACTCCGGTTCAGCTGTTGGTAGCCACGATTCTCTCGGCGCAATGTACGGACGAGCGCGTGAATCTGGTGACGCCGGAGTTGTTTCGCCGCTTCCCAGATGCGGTAGCTTTAGCTAATGCTGAGGTTGGCGAACTAGAGCAACTCGTACGTTCAACCGGCTTCTATCGCAACAAGGCCAAGAATATCCAGGCGGCTTGTCGGCAGATCGTCAGCGACTATGGTGGGCACGTACCCAAAACCATGGAGGAATTGCTGAAATTGCCGGGTGTTGCTCGAAAAACGGCGAATGTAGTGTTAGCCCATGCCTATGGTATTCATGCCGGTGTTACGGTAGATACCCACGTGAAGCGCTTGAGTCAGCGGCTTGGTTTGACCCAGCATTCTGACCCAATCCGCATTGAACGCGATCTGATGCAGCTGCTGCCGCAGCCCGACTGGGAGAATTGGTCGATTCGGCTGATCTATCATGGTCGAGCGGTTTGTACTGCTCGCAACCCAGCTTGCGATAGCTGCGTGCTGGCCGATCTGTGCCCTACGGCTGATCCATCCAAAGTCGTGCCTCCCCCTGTACCCAAGGTTACGTCTACACCCCTGTGAATCGGGACTGGCATCCCTTTATGAGTAAGCCTGCCATTATCTGCGTTGATGACGAACCCACTGTATTGGAGAGTCTCAAAATTGAACTCAAGCAAATCGTTGGTGATACCTGTTTGATTGAGACCGCTGAAAGTGCGGAAGAAGCCCTCGAATTGTTTGACGAGCTGCAAACTGATCACTATGAGGTGGCCCTCGTCTTGGCAGACCAGATTATGCCAGGCATTCGTGGCGACGAGTTTCTAGAACAAATTCATGCTCGTTCGCCCCAAACGCTGAATGTCATGATTAGCGGGCATGCTGACCTAGAAGTGCTGCGAAATGCCATTCGAGGGGCACGGTTGTATCGCTTTCTGCCTAAGCCCTGGAAGTCGGAGGAATTGCGAGCTACCGTCACTGAGGCTATGCAAAGCTACCTGCACCATCAGGAAATTACGACTCGCACGGCGCAACTGCAGCAAATCAATCAGGAGTTGCAGCAGTCGATTGATGCCTTGAAACAAACTGAACAAGAGCTTTGGCAGCAGACACAGCGCGAACAGTCGCTGAATCGGGTGTTTCTGGCGTTTGCGATGCAGCAGTTCCAATCTCATCAGGCGGTGCAATTGCAGGTAGAAGCGTTGGAGCACCTCAATCAACTCAAGGATCGCTTTCTCAATTCCATTTCTCATGAGCTGCGCTCGCCAATTTCCAATATTCGCATGGCCACTCAAATGCTGGAGGTGCGCCTGCAGCAGTCGGGACTTGTAGAAGCGGCTGTCAACTGTGAACGCTATTTTCAGATTCTCAAGCATGAGTGCCAACGGGAGGCAGATCTCATCAACGATTTGCTGGATTTGAATCGTCTAGACACAGGTGAAGAGCCGCTGAACCTCTCGACCGTCAACCTCAAGCTCTGGATTCCCCACATCATCGAACCTTTCACAGAACGGATTGCTGAGAAACGGCAACGCTTAAGGATTAATTTGCCGCCCGACTTGCCGCCTTTTACCAGCGATCTGTCTCATCTGGAGCGCATTTTGACAGAGTTACTGGACAATGCCTGCAAGTACACCCCTGCTGGCGAATCTATTACAATCACAGCGCAGCTTCACTCTACGACCCGCGGCTCTGCCTTTGACGGTGACCCCTCTGATGCCTGGAGTCAGCCTGCCAATCTAGGTCGCGACGCCCTGCTGTTTTCATCCCGAGCCTTTGAAACTGTACTTTCGATTAGCGTACAAAACTGCGGTATTGAAATTCCCGAGGAGGAGCGTGAGCGCATCTTCCAGCAGTTCTACCGCATTCCCAACAGCGACTTCTGGCAGCAGGGCGGCACAGGTTTGGGCTTAGCGCTGGCGCGGAAGCGAGCTGAAAAACTCCAGGGACGCATTGACGTCAGCAGCAATTCCGGCTGCACGATTTTTACGCTAAAGCTACCCTTGAATTGGTAGAGGGAAGAGGGAGATTTAGGCACCGATGACGACCGTAACGCAACTGCCGATTCCAGCGCACTTCCAGCCCGATCGCGTAGGCGAGGTGTGGCGCGTTCCCTATCAGCAGCGGGCCGCCGATGCCGAAGCTTGGGCAGCCCAGCACTCGATTCCTCCGGCGGCAACCGACAGGATGCGGATCGGGCTGCTCGCCATTGATGTACAAAATACCTTTTGCATTCCCGAGTTCGAGCTGTTTGTGGGTGGTCGCTCGGGCATGGGAGCCGTTGAAGACAATATACGTCTGTGCCAGTTCATCTATCGTAATCTGGGGAGCCTCAGCCAGATTCTGCTAACGATGGACACCCACAACGCTGCCCAGATTTTCCACTCGGTGTTTTGGATCGATGCCGCAGGCCATCATCCACCCGCTATGACGATGATCTCGGTGGAGGATGTTGAGCAGGGGCGGTGGCGAGTCAACCCGGCGCTGGCCCCCAGCTTGGGACAAACCGTGGAGGAGCTACAAGCCTATGCGCTGCATTATGTGCGGCAGCTCAGCCAGGACGAGAAGTACCTGCTGACAATCTGGCCGTATCATTCCATGCTAGGCGGCATCGGTCATGCGATTGTGCCGGCGGTCGAGGAAGCCTGCTTCTTTCACAGTTTGACCCGCAGTAGCCCCACCCACTTCGAAATCAAGGGGAACAACCCGCTCACCGAAAACTACTCAGTGCTGAAGCCGGAAGTGATGCAGGACCCACAGCAGCGGGCTATCGCTCAGCCAAATACTGCCTTTTTGCAAAGCCTGCTGGAGTTTGATGCCCTGATTATCGCTGGACAGGCCAAGAGCCACTGCGTTGCTTGGACCATCGCAGATTTGCTGAGGGAAATTCAGCTTACCGATCCGCAGTTGGCGCAAAAGGTGTATTTGTTGGAAGATTGCACGTCGCCCGTGGTGGTGCCCGGCGTAGTAGATTTTACCGAAGCAGCAGACGCTACGTTTCAGCGATTTGCAGAGGCAGGTATGACCCTTGTGCACTCAACGCAGCCCATGGAGGAGTGGTTGCGGAGGTAGTGCGAGCAGCATTCTGGACCAAGGGGTGAGCGAGAACTGGTTGTCGAGTCATCCTCAATCTCGTTCTATTGTATTAAGTAGAGCGCTTATAGTAAGTTTGTACTTCTCTGTGGTTCGGCCCCAGAACCGACGAGTTGCCTTACACTGATGCTCTGAGACTGGTACGCCAGGACCTATGCTCCGAGACTTGTAATTGTTCCCCGCTGCCTATGCCTGCCAATTCTCAGCCTGCGACCACTCCTGCTGCCGCACCACCAAAGCTAATCCTAGTGGATGGGCACTCCCTTGCGTTTCGCTCCTATTTTGCCCATGCCAAAGGGCGCGATGGCGGGCTACGAACCTCCACGGGCATTCCCACGAGTGTCTCCTATGGGTTCCTCAAGTCGCTGCTAGATACGCTAGAGGCCGAAAAGCCAGATTATGTAGCCATCGCTTTTGATGTCAGCGACCCTACCTTTCGCCACGAAGCCGACGAAACCTACAAAGCCGGCCGACCGGATGCCCCAGAAGACTTTATTCCTGACTTGCGCAATTTGCAGGAGTTGCTGGTAGCCCTGAATCTGCCGATCCTGACGGCACCCGGCTACGAAGCCGATGACATTATTGGCACTCTCACCCGCAAAGCAACAGCGGCAGGCTGGCAGGTTAAAATTCTCTCGGGCGACCGTGATTTGTTTCAGCTGATCGATCCAAATGGGCAAACCAGCGTGCTTTACCTCAGCACCACCTTTGGGCGCGGCACACCGCCTCCGAAGGAGTTTGGACCTGAGCAGGTGAAGGAAAAAATGGGAATTCTGCCTTCGCAGATAGTAGACTACAAAGCGCTGTGCGGTGACACGTCAGACAATATTCCCGGCGTCAAGGGCATTGGTGACAAAACTGCCGTCAACTTACTGACAACCTACGGCTCGCTAGAGCAAATCTACGCCTCGATCGACCAAATCAAGGGGGCTGTGCGGCAAAAGCTAGAGGCCGGGCGCGACGAAGCCTGTCGCTCGCAGTATATGGCGCAGATTCATCTGGATGTGCCGCTGACGATAGAGTTGGATGAGCTGCGACTGCATGGCTTTGACACCGAACTGCTGATTCCGCTGTTGGAGCGGCTCGAGTTCCGCCAGTTCTTATCCAAACTGAACCAGATCCAGCAAACCTTGGGCGGCGACTCGGCAGCATTGCCGGCTGCGGAGGGTGTGGCCACGGCAGCTACCGATTCTGAACCCGATTCTGACGATGATCTCTGGTTCTTTAGCGCTGAAGATACTCAGACCAGTCAGCCGGCGAGCCAAGCTGCGATCCAGCCGCAGATCATCAACACGATCGAGAAACTGCAAGCTCTGGTGGAACGGCTGCGGCAGTTTACGGATGCGGCAACGCCGGTCGCTTGGGATACGGAAACCACCAGCCTTGATCCGTTGGATGCTGATCTGGTAGGCATTGGCTGCTGCTGGGGTTCGGCTGCTAGCGATGTCGCCTACATTCCAACGGGGCATCGATCCGGCGGTAACCTCGATGTTGCGGTGGTGTTAGAGGCCCTTCGTCCCATTCTGGAGAGCGCCGATTACCCAAAGGTACTGCAAAACGCCAAATACGACCGCTTGGTGCTGCGCCGTCAGGGAATTTGCCTACGGGGCGTTGTTTTCGACACAATGCTGGCCAGCTACGTCCTCAATCCCGAGAACGACCATAAGCTGAGCGAGCTAGGCATTCGCTATCTGAACTTGTTCTCCCAGAGCTACGACAACCTCGTGCCCAAGGGAAAAAACATCGCCGATTTGCCGGTGCAGCCGGTGGCGGAGTACTGCGGCATGGATGCCTATATTGCCTTCCAGCTTGTGCCGAAGCTGCGGGATGAACTACAGCAATACCCCGAGCTGTACCAGCTCTTGCTGGAGGTGGAGCTGCCACTGGAGCCAGTACTGGCGGAAATGGAGTATCACGGCATTCGCATCGACCAAGAGTATCTGCGACAGTTTTCCAAAAAGCTGGAGGCTGACCTCACGAGCATCGAACAACAAGCCTATGCAGCAGCCGGCGAAACCTTTAGTCTCGGGTCGCCGAAGCAGTTGAGCGATCTGCTATTCAATAAGCTGGGGCTAGATCGCAAAAAGTCCCGCAAAACCAAGACCGGCTATTCCACCGATGCCGCCACGCTGGAGAAACTGCAGGGCGACCATCCAGTGGTGGATGCGATTATCGAGTACCGCACTTTGGCTAAGCTGAAATCAACCTATGTCGATGCGTTGCCAACGCTCGTCCGCCCCGATACTCAGCGCGTCCATACGGATTTCAACCAAGCTATTACTTCGACCGGACGCTTGTCCTCCTCAAATCCCAACCTGCAAAATATCCCAATCCGCACCGCCTTTAGCCGCCAGATTCGGGCCGCCTTCGTTCCTGAGCCGGGCTGGCTGATGGTAGCCGCCGACTATTCCCAGATCGAGCTGCGGATTTTGGCCCACCTGAGTCAAGAGCCAGTGCTGCTGGAAACCTACCAAAACGATCAGGATATCCACACGCTAACGGCGCGGCTGCTCTTCGAGAAAGAGGAGATCACCCCTGAAGAACGCCGCCTCGCTAAGGTGATCAACTTTGGCGTCATCTATGGCATGGGGGCGCAGCGGTTTGCCCGTGAGTCGGGGTTCAAAACGGCGGATGCTAAGGTCTTTATCGAACGATTTAACCAGCAGTATTCGCGGGTGTTTGCTTACCTGCAGCAAATGCAGCAAGAGGCAATTGCTCGCGGCTATGTCACCACGATCAAGGGGCGGCGGCGCTATTTCAACTTCAGCAGCGATAGCTTGAAACGATTGCGCGGTAAAGATCCTAGCCAGATTGATCTGAATCAGATTAAGCTGCGGGATCAGTACGATGCTCAGCTCTTGCGGGCGGCCGCCAACGCGCCGATCCAGGGATCGAGTGCCGACATTATCAAAATTGCTATGGTGCGGCTGCATGAGATGCTACAAGGACGGCAAGCCCATTTACTGCTGCAGGTTCACGATGAATTGGTGTTCGAGGTGCATCCCGAAGAATGGGTGGAACTACAGCCACAGATCAAATCGGTGATGGAATCGGCGGTGGAACTGAGCGTACCGCTGCGGGTAGAGGTGCGGGCGGGACAGAACTGGATGGAGGCCAAGTAGCATGACTGACCGCGAGGCTCCCCCTGCCCAACGTCCCGATCTGCCTTCTCGCCTGCTGAAGCATACCGTCCGCTATGCCGACCATCGCTCGGTAAACTGGGATGCCCTGACACCCATGATGCGGCACTATGTGGAGATGAAAGACCAGCATCCCCACGCGCTGCTGCTCTACCGCGTTGGCGATTTTTTCGAGACTTTCTTTCAAGATGCGATCATTGTCTCCCGTGAGCTGGAGCTGGTGCTAACCGCTAAGGATGGCGGCAAAGAAGTCGGAAAGGTGCCTTTAGCCGGTATTCCCCACCATGCGCTGGATCGCTACTGCGCCCTGCTGGTGGAAAAAGGCTACGCTATTGCCATCTGCGACCAAACCGAGGATGCGGCAGACGCCCAAGGTCGCCTTGTGCAGCGGGAAGTTACGCGCATCATCACCCCTGGCACAGTGCTGGAGGAAGGCATGCTGCCTGCCCGCCGCAATAATTACCTGGCGGCTGTTGTCATAGCCGGCACCCACTGGGGATTAGCCATCGCAGACGTTTCGACCGGCGAATTTTTGACGACCCAATCCAGTGAGCTAGAGCACCTAACCCAGGAGCTGCTGCGGCTGCACCCTTCAGAAGTCCTGGTGCCTACAAATGCCCCCGATCTCGGGCAGCTCTTGCGACCTGGATCCCAGGATCCAGCCCTGCCTGACTGTCTGCCTTCGCAGTTTTGCTACACGCTGCGATCGCAGACACCCTTTAGCCTCTCGGAAGCGCGGCAGCGGTTGCTAGAACGGTTTCGGGTGCGTTCGTTGGAGGGCATGGGCTGCGAGCATCTGCCGCTGGCAGTGCGGGCGGCGGGTGGGCTGCTGGAATACCTGGAAGACACTCAACGCGGCGGCGAAATCCTGCTGCAGTCGCTCTGCACCTACACGCTGACGGAATATTTGGTGATCGACCACCAGACTCGCCGCAATCTAGAAATTACCCAAACGGCACGAGATGGCACTTTTCATGGCTCGCTGCTCTGGGCCCTCGACCGCACGGTGACAGCCATGGGGGGTCGGGCTTTGCGCCGCTGGCTACTGCAGCCGCTGCTGAATATTGCAGCCATTCAAGCCCGGCAGCGCACGATTCAGGAACTCATAGAAGACGGGTCACTGCGGCAGAATTTGCAGCAGCTTCTGAAGCAGTTCTATGATCTAGAGCGCCTGACGGGTCGAGCGGGTTCTGGCACCGCCAATGCTCGCGATTTGGTAGCCCTGGCAGATTCGTTAGGCAAACTGCCGCAGCTCGCCACCTTAGTCGCCTCGGCTCAGTCGCCCTACTTGACACCGCTGCAAGTCATTGCTCCCGAGTTAGAGCACCTAGGACAGCACTTGAGGGCCCATTTGGTCGAACATCCGCCGCTGCTCCTCAGCGAGGGCAACCTGATCCGAGACGGTGTGAACCCTCAGCTCGACAGCCTGCGGCAGCAGATCAGCACCGACCAAAACTGGATTGCTCAACTAGAAGCCAGCGAACGCCAGCGCACCGGCATTCCCAACCTCAAGGTGGGCTACAACAAGACCTTTGGCTACTACATCAGCATTACCCGCGCCAAGTCGAGCGATAAAGTGCCCGAGGGCTACATCCGTAAGCAGACCCTCACCAACGAAGAGCGCTACATCACCCCGGAACTGAAAGAAAAAGAATCGGCAATTCTGACGGCCCAGGCAGAAGTCAGCAAGCTAGAGTACGAGATTTTTGTGGCACTGCGGTCGCAGGTGAGCGAACAGGCAGACGCGATTCGTGCCGTAGCTCAGGCGATCGCCGCCGTGGATAGCCTCTGTGCCCTAGCCGAAGTGGCAGTTTATCGCGGCTATTGCTGTCCGCAGATTGTGCCCACCCGCGAAATCACCATTATCGACGGTCGCCATCCGGTGGTTGAGCAATCTTTGCCGGCCGGCTTCTTTGTCCCCAACTCCACCCAGCTTGGGGCAGACGCCGCGCCGGATTTAATTATTTTGACTGGACCCAACGCCAGCGGCAAAAGCTGCTATTTGCGGCAAGTCGGTTTGATTCAGCTAATGGCGCAGGTGGGTAGCTTTGTGCCGGCTGCGTCTGCCACCCTCGGCCTCTGCGACCGCATTTTTACACGTGTTGGAGCCGTAGATGACCTAGCTACCGGGCAGTCTACCTTCATGGTGGAAATGAACGAAACCGCCAATATTCTCAACCACGCGACGCCTCATTCCCTGGTGCTGCTCGATGAAATTGGTCGCGGCACGGCAACCTTCGATGGACTATCCATTGCTTGGGCAGTGGCAGAGTACCTCGCTATTGAAATCCGCGCTCGCACCATCTTTGCCACCCACTACCACGAGCTGAACGAGCTGGCCAGCCTCTTGCCTAACATTGCCAACTATCAGGTGACGGTGAAAGAGCTAGCTGATCAAATTATCTTTCTGCATCAGGTGCGTCCAGGGGGGGCCGATCGCTCCTACGGCATTGAAGCGGGACGACTAGCGGGGTTGCCGGCTTCGGTGATCGATCGCGCCAAGCAAGTCATGACCCAGATCGAAAAGCATTCCCGGATTGCCGTGGGGCTGCGCCAAAGCCGCAAGAAAGCCCAAGAGAAAACCAGCACCTACAGAACTAAAGCAGACCCCCCAGCTAACACCGACCCAGCCGAGCAGCTCGATATTTTTAGCTAACGCTGTTCTGCACTGGCAAACTCGCTCTTTGCCACAGAAAGCACCGGGAAAGGCATAATGGGCTAGATGTCTTACTTTGGTGAACTGAGCCGATTTTGTGAAGTACTTTTTTCTCTCTGAGGGGTGGAGCGTCGGTCGGGTTTGGGAACTGGGTGGCCTGTGGAACGAAGCGGGCTGGCGGCGCAAACCCGACATTCAGCAGACGAACCTGTGCATTCTGGAGAACAACGAAAAGCTCTGGCTCTACAGCGTTGAGGATGCCGTGATCATGGTCGAGGTGCGACCGATCGACCCCAGCGTCAGCAATTCTGCTAACCGTTCGATTGGTCAAGTCGTGCTGAAGCGGCTCATGACGGCCGAGCAGGCCATTGAGCTGCTCTGTAAAGCCGAAGCCTGCTTCAACAAACACGAGGCGTAGGAGTGCGCCTGCTCGTTCCCAATAGCAGATGCTGCATTCCCCGCAGACCAAGCGAGCGGCAAGATGAAATTAACCACATCCCCCGCTCCCAGATGATCTCAATCCCCGCAGTTAATTTGGCGGCGTTAAGGCCTCTTGCCCCACGCTCACCTGCTGATTAAAGGGCGCTTGCGGGCGGCGATTTGTAGCAATTGTGGATTGGAGTGCCGTCAATGCCCTTAAATATTGGGGATCGCTAGGGGTTCCGATCAGTCCTTGATTCGTGGCTAATTGGCGCTGCTCTTGAGCCGTCAAATTAACCTCAATGTTTGGCATAATGCCGCGATGGCTGATATCGGTGCCATTGGGAGTATAGTAGTGCGCCACGGTTACCGTGATACCTGAGCCATCGGACAGAGGATGCACTGCCTGCACCAGTGCCTTGCCAAAAGAGCGAGTGCCGACCACCACAGCCCGATTGTTGTCCATTAAGGCGCCGGTCAGGATCTCGCTGGCACTGGCAGAATTGCCGTCTACCAAGACTGCCAGAGGAAGCTGGGTCAGGGCAGTGTGGTTGGCCGTGATTTCTTCGCTGTGGCCGTCGCGATCCACCGTTTGCACAATCGCGCCTTCGTCAAGCCACATGCGTGCAATCTGAATGCTGGCTTGCAGCGATCCACCCGGATTACCCCGCAGATCGAGCACGAAGCCATCTACATTCTGGTTCAGTAGGTCTTCAATCGCTCGCTGCATTTGCGCAGGGGCATGGGAGCTGAACTCAGTCAGGCGGATATAGCCGATCCGCGTGTTGCCATCCTGTCGTAGCCCATGCTGCACATTGGGCAGCTCGATCCGCGCCCGAGTCAGCGGTAGTTCAAAGGTGTTCCTGCCATTACGCTCAATACGCAGTGTGACCAGAGTTCCCACCTCTCCTTGAATCAGCCGCGAAGCATCTTCAACGGTCATGCCCTGGGTCGATTTGCCGTCAATCGCCAGAATTCGGTCTCCAGTTTGCACCCCGGCTTCGCTGGCAGGCGAATTCGCAATCGGTTCCACTACCGTCAATTGCTGACTCGCGGCGTCAATCCGCAGCCGGATACCAATTCCCGAAAGCTCTCCCGAGGTTTGGTTGGTCAATGCCTGAAACTGATCGGGGTTCAAGAAACGAGTGTAAGGATCGCCCAGGCGCTCAAGTTCTTTCTTCAGCGCGGCATAGGCTTGTTCTGTGGAGGTGTAGCTGCGATCGAGCAAGCGCTGACGGGCAGCTTGCCAATCCACCTGATTAAACGTACCATCCACATATTCCCGGTTCACGATTTGCCAAGCTTCGTCTAGGACCGCCTTGGGGCTATTGTTGAAGAGGGCTTGCGCCGGATGCAGCGAATCGAGCAGAACAGACGTTGCGAGCGATCCACCAAACAGAGCGAGATGCAGAAGTCGAGGAAAGTGAGCCGTTTGCTTCATGGAAGATAACCTGGCAGATATTGAGGAAATAGGAAGTTAACAGGGATAGCCGTAGCGAGATGGCTAGGAATAGCCCTAGAGGTTCACTCTAGAACGACCCCCACTGACACACGAGGCGCATTTCAGGCGAACACAAGCTTCGGTATTTTGGAATGGAGGCAGCAAGCAGCCCATCCCGTTCAGACGCTGTGACTTCATGAATCGATCAAGTGATCAGCACTGAAGGGACGTTTGCTCAGCCTGCCATCCTAAAAGAACCGCCTATCAAACAATAGGTAGCCACAATAAGGACCTGTCACGGAAGAGAAGTTACCCAACCGCATGGCACTTGTAGTATGGTGCAGGCTAGAAGCCAGTCTGACCGCTGATAAAACAGGAATGCCCCTTTAAGCTACTCGACTGATCCGGGAGTCGAGACTCCAATCTGTGCCAGTCTTGCTGTTCTACCTGCTTTGTCACAGCCCTGAAGCCATCTTGAAAGCGTTCGCTTGAAAGCACGCCTCAGAGAGCACGAGTTAGAGAGCACTAGATAGTACGTTCAATAGAACCAAAATGGATAGAACCAAATAGAACCAAGTTGTTCAGTTTCTCTAGCCCAGTTCTATCAGAAAGCTGAGCTAGTGAGTAGAGGATGCAGCCAAAATCCACAGATCCTTGAGAAGGTTTCCTCAGGAGCGGCTGAAAGCAGCTTACCTGCTGGCTTACCTGCAACACAAGGGGTGAATTTCTCGCTAGTCTAACAGAAGTTTTGGAGAACCGAACTGAACGTAACTATTGTTCAGAGTTGGGGATTCAGAGTTGGGTTTCGTAGGCGTTCAGAGGAGTCCTTAAAAACCCTTGGGAAGCAGCACGTGCTGCATAGCCCCTCTCGGCTCAAGATCCAGTGACTACTGATGCAGTATGGGTAGGCTAAGCTACATAGGTTAAGCTACATATCTTTGGGGCCCATCACCATTTGCAGCACAAATGGTTTACCACCGGACTGGTGATAGCGATCAGCCCAAGCCCGAATCACTTCATCGAGTTCCTCGAAGGCTTGCTCGATGCGCTCGGGTGGAATATCTAATTCTTCTAAAATTCGAATGACGCTAGGCTGCCGTTCGGCCCAATCGCGCATCACACGGAAGAAGCGGGCCGTGTCTTCCACCATGATGTAGGCTCGCTCTTCTTCGTCGGCAGGAGCATAGGATGCACGAGTTAAGGCATAGAAAGGCATGCCCCAAGGAGAATCAATGCGAGTGACAGTGCCCGAATAGACCAAGCGCCGGCGAATATGCTCTGCCAAGGCTTCACTCAGCGGCATTCGGCGATCCGGCGGCAGCTCCTCCTGAGAGCGGGCGTGGAGGAACTCGATCATGTCCATCAGTTGAAATGAGTTGATCAACTGGGCATCGGGCAGATTATCGGGCAGCTTCTCTTCGATCTGCCGTTTTTCATCGAGCGTTAAGCTGGTTCCGGGAATGCGCGAGCGTCCAGGCTGCCACGGATATTGTTCTAACCAGACATAAGGAAATTGGATCAAATAGCGTGGCTCTTGCGAGCCGAGCATCTTCAGCAGCTTGCCTTCGGTTAGAGCTTGCCGCACCTCCTCCACAATCACCTTGACTCGTTTGGGTTCGATGTGGTGCAAATGCCCGGTCATGCGCAGATTTTGATCCTGCTCAAGATACGTCATGTAGATGGCGCACTTTGCTGCTGTTGCCGCTGCATCTAGAAAAGCTCCATGTCGATGACCACCGGTGCGCATAGCGCTAAATGCCAGGTAAAGCATGATCTGATCCATGGCACTTGGACTGAGTCGCTTAATCAGATCGAGGTCAGTGGTCATATTGAAGAGGCTGAAATCGTACTAGGGTGGATTGCTTAGCTTAGGGAAAGAAACAGGGAACTGACCGCAATGGAGATCACATCGGGGCGTTGCCCTTCATGCTGCACGATACGCAGGCTTGGACTTCGGGGTTGGGATCCCAATCGAAATTGAGTTTGGAGTCGAATCGATTGCGTCGGCAAGGTGACCTCAAGATAGCTCCCTCTTCATTATTATTCCTCTAATGAAGAATCTGGAGTCAAGGGTTCGATTCAATTCAAACACAAACTTGTATCAATCTGAAGCTAATCTTGCACCCAATTCGTGACGCTACTGATGCATCAATCAATCACAATTAATTTGGCCAGACGTTAACAAAACCCCTCGATTTTAAAAGGAGAAAACCAAACCATTGTGCTGCTTCTGGTTGATTCTGCTACAACCAAACGAACTTATTTTTCTTAGGAAAACCTGTACACTAGAGACGCAGCCTATCGCAACAATCTACCCTGATTGCAACCATAACTGCACACCGTGGTTTACGCTGATCTCCATCGCGGTGTAGGCTCAATTCCATTCGAACAGATCCATCCAAACAGGATACATATCAACGCTACTTAACGACCGCTGCCTCGATTGAAAGACATTGAAGTCGAAGAGTAAATTATTGCTAAGTCTAGAGAGCTGACTGAACGAACCGTGATAGAGGTGAGCATAGCTAGTGTCCTCGACATCTTCTACTCTCCTGATACAGAATCCCTCTGTCGGAATCAGGAAAAATTTTGCTGTTAAAGCACAACTTTGTCTAAAAAGTGGTATTGATAGGAGCATTTCTATCGACATCGCAAGCGTAGGTAGGACACTGTGGAGTCTATGAATTTAGCTTGGCAACAGCTCACTTTGATGAATGTCCCCGTTCAGGAGTGGGTTCAGGTTAGTTACCTGCATCGCACTATTGGGGCTTTGCGGAACTGGCGCAAGGGCAGCTGGTTGATGCAATGGGCCGATCTGCTGGGAGTAGTGCTGGTGATGCTGACCTTTGGGTTGGCTCCCTTCGTTTCAACCACTCTCATCGGCGTTTTGCTGCTCGCTTGCGCTGGCTATTGGCTACTGCTGACGCTCACCGATGAAGCCGAAACTGGCAGTGGAATTACCCCAATTCATCTGCTGGTGCTGCTCTACTGGGGCGTGGCCCTGCTAGCAACTGGGTTGTCGCCTGTGCGGGCTGCAGCTCTAGAGGGATTGATTAAGCTAACGCTGAATCTGCTGTTGTTTGCTCTGCTAGCGCGGCTGCTCCGCTCGTCCCGGCTGCGCTCTGCGGTGATCACCGTGTATTTGCTGACGGCTCTAGTGGTTAGCGTAGCGGGGCTGCGGCAGTGGTTCTTTGGAGCCGATGCTCTAGCAACCTGGGTCGACCCAGAATCGACTCTAGCAGGAACCACCCGAGTCTACAGCTTTCTGGGTAATCCTAACCTGCTAGCGGGCTATCTGCTACCGGCTGTCAACTTTAGCGCTGCCGCCGTCTTTGCTTGGAGGCGATGGTTGCCTAAAGCTTTGGGAGTATTGATGTGGGGCGTTAATTCCGCCTGTCTTGTGCTGACTTTTAGTCGGGGAGGATGGATTGGCTTTGTTGTGGCTAGCTTTTGTATGCTGCTGCTGCTAGTGCATTGGTTCAGCATCCACCTACCCCGGTTCTGGCGCATCTGGAGCTTGCCGCTTGTCCTAGGGGTATCTGCGATGATCGTGAGTGCCGCCGTCATCCTCGTGGAGCCATTACGCGACCGGGTGCTGAGTATGTTCATGGGACGGGAAGACAGCAGCAACAACTTCCGCATCAATGTTTGGATGGCAGTCATCGAAATGATCAAAGACCGTCCTGTTCTTGGTATTGGTCCTGGCAACAGCGCCTTCAATCGCGTCTATCCGCAGTATCAGCAGGCAGGCTACACCGCCCTAAGCGCCTATTCCATCGTGCTAGAAATTGCAGTGGAAACGGGACTAGTTGGGTTGAGCTGCTTCCTTTGGCTACTGCTGGTAGCGTTTAATCAGTGCTGGGTGCAGTTGCAGCAGTTGCGGCAGCTGGCACGTCGTGAAGGATTTTGGCTGATGGCAGCGACGGCTACGATGCTGGGCATGTTGGCTCATGGCTTAGTAGACACCGTTTGGTATCGCCCTCAGGTGAGTACGCTATGGTGGTTGATGTTAGCAATTGTGGCTAGCTATTATCTGCCAAGTCATCAATCCAAATCTGCTTTAGCTGCAAGCCAGTAAGCCTGTTTAACGCCGAGCCTGAGGTCACTCCCCATCTAGCCAAAACGATCGAAATTTTAGAAGCTCTGGAGAATCTGATCGATAATACTCCCGATGGGGCGATTGAACCGATCTCGATAGACGCCTGGCTCAAGATTAGCTGTACCTTCCCAAACGATTTTCAAGAGGCAACCCGCTCTAATGCAAGTGCGGAAGGATTAAAGCGCTGAGAATCAAGGCGTTCTTCGCCAACCCAACTGAGCATCCCACCAGCTGTGAGCGTCTTGTTGCCTACTACCGCAACCAGATGACCCCTGACGACTCCACAGAATTCTTTTTTTCTAGAATGAGTCTTCTTGAGGTCTGAGCACTGGCCACCCTCTAAGACCATTGGTCAGGGACATAGGCTGAGCGGTTGCTGCCATACCGTTTTGCAGTCACGTGAGGTTTGCAATCACTGCAGGGCACTCGAAAGGCACAAATCACCCGCTTGGATGAGAGCAATGGATGAGGCAAGGTCCTCTCCACTCCCAGTACTCTAAACAGTATCGAACAGCATTAAGCATTAAGCATTAAACATTAAACATTCAGCACTGACACCCAGAGAACCCGAGGACCTAGCAATGAAACTCTCCTATCGCGGCACAAAGTACGACGCTAAACCTACCACCATCGCTACATACGCCGGCAAAGTGATCGGTAAATATCGCGGCGCTGAGCTGCATGAACGGATTGCTCACGTTTCCTAACTCGTCGAAATTGCAACTTTCCAACGTAGAGAAATTGAGAGTATGCCTGGTAAGGGGGGCTTGCCAGGCTTTTCTATTTCTAATTGGCTAGGAGAGTCAATGCCAAGTCCAAGACACACTAGTGAACTATGAACGAACTAAATGAACCAGCAGGGCTTAGGGGTGGGCATTGTAGTCTTGTCCAGATCCGTACTGCCAAGCGTCTAGCCAGCGCTGCATTCTGTACTGCCACGAAGGAGGCAACGTTTTGAGCCAGGGCTGCACCGCCTTGCCCAGGGGATACAGACCTGAGTAGAGGGCTAAATTGAGGTAGTGAAGCAGCCACTCGATAAGGGCCATACCGCCCACCTGAGGAATCACACCAATGCCTAGCAGCGGTTGAGTCAGCGTTACCCGCAGCAGAGTTCGTGAGAGCGCCGGAAACTGCACCACATCTTGCAAGAACGGCTTGAGCACGTCATCGCCGAGCTGCTGCATTTCCTGGAACACCCCTGAGAGCAGCCGGTTGATTTGATCCGGATCAACCGATTGATCCACGCCAACGCTCATGGCCCGTTGAAATAGCCAGGTCACTGCTAGATTCGGCTGGTATGGCTGCAGCAGTGCCAGATCGCGGCGTTGCAATTGGTCGTTTTCTAGGGCACTATGAATACCGATCGTGAGTCGCCGCAGGTGGCGGATCATCGCGCCGAAACCGCCAAAGCTTAATGGAGACTGGGCACCACTGCTATCGCCCACCGGCAGAATTCGCTGCCAAACCGGCTGCAGCGGGCTTTGCCGATAGCAAGGGAAAAAACCAAACAGTGCCCTCTGGATCTGCAGATTTTCTACTGCTACACCCTGATATTGGGGCAGTAGCCGGAAGTAGTCGTCAAATAACTCTTCTAGACTGGGGCGACTAGGATGGGCATCTAAGTAGGTAAACAGGTACGTTGTTCGCCCATCTCGTGCCGGAAACGCTTCCCAAAAATATTGACACTGGTTTTGGATCGGCGTGAAGGAAAAAAATAGATCGCCGGTCTCATTGGCTGGAAAGCCTTGCGCACAGGTGCCCACAACTAAACACACGGCATCTGGTTTCTTTCCCTGCCGTGCTTGCCGAGTAATGGGAGAGAAGTGCCCCATGGCATCTAGCAGGAGCCGTGCTGAAAAATCTCGGGGAGCAACCGACTCTACTGAGGAGCCTAAAACCCGAATGCCGTTGGGATGAACCACGACGCTACCGAACGCGGTGTGCTCAACGAGTTTGCCGCCTGCATCCAGAAATTTCGTTTTCAACCTATCCAACAGAAACACTGGGTCAACACCAATATTGAGCACGTCTTCCACCCAAAGCTCAATGCCACCGTGAAAGCCAATCCGTGCTGGATTGTACTCGGTAACAATGGCTTGTTCCAGTTCGGCGGCGGAAAGCAAGCCGAGGTCTAGCAAGACATGCAGTTCTCTACGGGAAATATTCCACTCTTGGTCTCGACCGCGCAGACTCCCTCGTTCGAGCAGGGCAACGCGCCATCCTCGCTGCGCCAGTGCGGCTCCTAGCACAATGCCTAGGGTGCCACCGCAGATCACGACATCCCACTCTACGGTTGACAGTGACTCGGGACTTTCGCTCACCACGGGTATCAGCGGCAGCGTATCCTCACGGTAAGACGCCCAAAGGCGATCGGCGCGGCGCAATCCTTCCAGAACTCCAGGCAGCGGCGATAGGATCGATTCAGTCAGGCGCATAGGTCAGAGCTAAGAGTATCCCTCTCGATCCTAATGGGATTGCGCGATAATTTCAGAGAACATGCCTCGAGGAAACCAGCATGGAACCAACGTCTGCTCAAACGACCACTCACCCGACGCGTCTACTGGGAACCTCTGGTATTGCCATCACGCCCATCATCATGGGCACCTGGCAGGCAGGCAAACGGGGCTGGGTCGGGATTGACGATCAAGAAATTATTCAAGCGCTGCGGGCAGGGTTCGACGCTGGCATCACCACGTTCGATACTGCCGAGGTTTACGGCGAAGGCTATTCCGAGCAGCTTGTGGGGCAGGCGCTTGCAGATGTGCGCGATCGCGTCGTCTATGCTACCAAAGTATTCGCGAATCATATGAAATATCAGCAGGTCATCGATGCCTGCGAAGCTTCCTTGCGCCGCCTCAAAACGGATTATATTGACCTCTACCAAATTCACTGGCCCTCTGGTTCGTTCAACACCGAAGTTGTGCCGATTGCTGAAACAATGCAAGCCTTGATGGAACTGAAACAGCAGGGCAAGATTCGAGCGATTGGTGTCTCCAACTTTTCACGCCAACAGTTGGCTGAAGCGGCCCAGTATGGACCGATCGACAGCCTGCAACCGCCCTACTCGCTATTTTGGCGGCAGCTAGAACGGGATGCCATGCCTTACTGCATCGAACACAATCTAACCATTCTGGCCTACTCTCCCTTGGCCCAGGGCTTGCTGACCGGCCGTTTCGGACCAGGACATCAGTTTGCCCAAGGTGATGTGCGCGCCAGCAACAAGCTCTTTAAGGGCGAAACCTATGAGCGGGCCCAGACGGCTCTAGCGCAGTTGCGTCCAATTGCGGAACGCAAGCAGTGTAGCTTGGCTCAGCTCGCTCTGGCTTGGGTCATTGCTCAACCTCAGTGTTGCGCGATTGCTGGTGCCCGTAATTCCGAACAGGCAACGCACAATGCTCAAGCCATGTCGATACAGCTCTCTGCCGCCGATCTAGCCGAGATGGACACCATCGGACGCATAGTCACCGATCACCTCGATGACAACCCAATTTTGTGGGACTTTGCAGCCTAGTGCCTCCGGAGCTGCTGCTCAATCGTGCTGTTCTAATCCCCGTGCTGCTTCCTGCAGACCCATCCCGCCCAGACCCTCCAGATTGCTCAGGCTAGAGTAGGGTGAATAGAAGCTATCGTTCTCTCTCCTGCGTCCTATGCCGTCGATTGCTCCTACGACTTCACGCCCTGTGACGTCTCAGCCGATTGTGCCCTGGTTTTGGGGTGGGCTGGCTTTGCTGTTTCTGGGGTCCCTTGCTATCCGGTTCTGGGGATTGAGCCGGTTTAATACGCTGGTGTTTGACGAGGTTTACTACGCCAAGTTTGCCAGTCAGTTCCTGCGGGGGGAAATCATTTTTACTGGTCACCCACCTCTGAGTACCTACATCATTGCTCTAGGAATCTGGCTCGGCAATCACCTGCCGTGGGGCGAAGGAGCCAAAAATGGACTGACAGGGCTCCTGCTCTCGCCTTTCAGCTATCGCTGGCTGAATGCTTTTACAGGGGCTTGGATTCCTCTGGTGGTGGCGGCTCTGGCCTATCAGCTTATGCGTCGCCGCAGCTATGCCCTGATTGCCGGACTGCTGATGGCGCTGGATGGCTTGTTTTTGGTGGAATCGCGCTATGCGCTGAATAATGTCTATCTGATTTTGTTTGGCTTGTTGGGGCATCTCAGTTTTCTGTTAGCGTTGCGGGCTGGGGCTATCCAGCGCTGGCTGTGGCTGAGTGCGGCTGGGTTAGGCTTTGGGGCAGCGGCAGCCATCAAGTGGAACGGCTTGGGATTTCTCTTGGGTGCTTATGGAATATGGGTCCTGACCTGGGGCATCCGCTGGCTTCAGAGCAGCGCGCCTGCAGCTTCTGGGGTTGTTGAACCTAAACGGGCAGAACTGGACTCGCCCCTAGTGAACCTGACTCAGCTCCACCTTGGTTCTATCGTTTGGGCGCTTGCTGTTGTACCTGCGCTCACTTACTACTTGAGCTGGGTGCCCTACATGATGGTTGAGCCGACAAACAGCGGCTTCTGGGCACTGCAGTGGCAAACATGGGACTATCATCAGCGGGTGGGTGGCCTAGATGCCCATCCCTACTGTTCGCTCTGGTACACCTGGCCGTTGATGCTGCGTCCGGTGGCTTATTTTTATAGAACCACGCAGAGCTTAGACGATCCGATTTCTCTAGTCGGTCCACCGCTGCCCTTTGATGCCGGCACTGTCATTTATGATGTTCACGCTATGGGCAATCCCTTGCTTTGGTGGTTTTCCAGCGTGGCGGTAGTCGTTCTATTGGGCATTGCTGTACAGCAGTTAGGGCAGGGGTTGAGTCGCCGACCCTTCGCCGACGGGAACGGCAAACGGACCCAGGCTTCTCTGTCGCCCTACGGCTGGACGGTGCTTTATTTATTGGTCAACTGGGGTGCCAATTTTTTGCCTTGGGTGCGCGTCACTCGCTGCCTGTTTCTCTACCACTATATGGCATCGCTTGTGTTTGCGGTCTTGGGATTGGGGCTACTTCTCGATCGCTGGCTGCAGCGCTCTCCATCAGAGCAGAAAATCATGGCTATTGGGGTCATGATCCTGATTGCAGCCGGCTTTGTGTTCTGGATGCCGCTGTTTTTAGGGCTGCCCCTTACTCCAGAGGCTCTGGAACTGCGCCGCTGGTTACCGTCCTGGGTTTAGAAGGGTCAGGAGTCAGCCTGCCTTTTTCCTCGCTTGACATATAAGGCACGATACACCAGCTCTCCTCGGGCAAGAGTTGATTGCTCGCGCTCGGTGGGCACCGGCAAAGGATTAGTCGCTAGCCAAGACCCCGGTCCTTGTCGAACAAAATCGGGATGCTCGCTAAAGCGGGCACACATCTCGGCAGCCACCGCCTCAACATCCGACTGCAACAGCACGAGTCCGCCTTCCGCCAAGTGCATCGCCAACTGCTCCACAATCTGCGGCTGGATTACACGCCGCTTCTGATGACGCTTCTTGAACCACGGATCGGGGAACTGAATCGTGACCCGCTGCAAAACCGGAGCCGGTAAAGATGCTAGCAGCGGCTGCAGGAAGGTATTGGCATTGCCAAAGCAGTAGTGGAGATTCGTCAAGCCGAGGGCACTGCGTCGTAGATTCGCCTCTTCGACGAGCGGCTCACGGATTTCTAGCCCTAGAAAGTTCCAGTCGGGCTGCTGCTCGGCCATCATCAGCAAAAAATGCCCCCTGCCACAGCCGATATCTAAATGTAGCGGCTGCCGCCAGTTGGCATAGATATCTTCCCAATTGGGCGGAGGCGGAGGCTGCTGATACTTCTGACTCAGCGGATTAACATGCTGACGCACTCGAACAGCCAAGCGAACAAACTCCCTAAATCAAGGCAACAGAGATTCCAAGGGACTGCAAATGGGCTTACTGCTGACCCTGCAGCGAGTGGCCCAGGAAGAACACCCAAATCCGTCTTTCCTGAACCACTCTAAGTTATAGTCCCCTACTCTGAATCATAGCGTTCCGCTTGACCGACGAGTCAGTACTACAGCTATCGCACTCTAGTCGAGCAACCATCAACCTGAACCGCTACGCTTGCACTTGGTCGAGCGCTTGACGGACCCGCTCTACAACGCTGTCGGGCATAGGAACGTAATCCAGTTCCTCAGTAAATTGCCGGCCATCTGTCAAAGACCACTCCAGAACGCTTCTCAGAGCTTGCCAGCGTTGCGGATCGTCGTATTCTGGGTAGACCAGGATCCAGGTCAGTCCCACAATGGGGTACGCATCGTCATTATCGGGGTCTGGAACCAGCAATCCAAAGTCTTCCGGGATTTCCTCGTCTTCCAGGGCAGCTGCTGCTGATTCAGACGAAGGAGCAACGAAATTACCAGACGAGTTTTCCAGCACCGCCATGGGAATATTGTTTTGCTTAGCATAGGCATACTCCACGTAGCCAATGGCACCTTGGGTCTGCTGCACTAACGCTGTTACCCCTTCATTGCCGCGTCCGCCTTGCCCAGTGGGCCATTCAACCGCGGTCGAAGCACCGGCAGTCCAGTTTGGGCAGGCCGTGTCAACATGGTTCGTAAAAATGAAGGTGGTGCCGCTGCCGTCAGAACGGTGGGCAAAGGTGATAGGAGTGCTAGGTAGGTCTACTCCCTGGTTTGCCGCAGTAATCACCGGATCATTCCACTGGGTCACTTCCCCCGTGACAATGCCGCAATAGGCCTCTCTAGATAGGCGTAGTTCTTGCCCCTCGATCTCGGGCAAATTGTAGGCCAGGACAACCGCTCCTCCTGCCATGGGCACTTGAATAGGCTCAGCATTAAAGCGCTGCTGGAACGCTTGCCGCCGCTCGCCATCAATCGGGGCATCACTCGCCCCAAAATCAACCGTACCACTTACGTACTGCTCCAAACCAGCTCCACTGCCAATGGATTGGTAGCTAACCTGAACATCGGAGTTTACTTCGCGATTGTAGGCATCGAACCAGCGTTGATAGAGGGGGGCTGGAAACGTTGCTCCAGCACCGCTAATCGTCACGAGGGTTCCTTCTGTAGTTCCGCCGGGAGCCTGCCCAGTTGTTGCATCGGGTGCCGGTGCGTCTGCCTGAGGTCCACAGGCGGCAATGCCTAGTGAAAGAACGGTAAGAGCCGCAAAAATTCCCTTCGATTTGTATGCCGTCATCGTTAATCACCTTTGAACATGTCTCTACGCTCTCTTGCTCTTAGTTTGGAAAGCAAAGGTGACATTAATATGATGAAGGTTTAAGAACTGGTAAAGGCTTGCTGTGCGGTCGGTCTGTCCTAAGCTGCTTAGTCGTTCAGAGCAGCCATTTGCTGATACTGAGACCGCTCTCCAGTTGCCTTTCATTTGATGAAGATAAATTCCATTAAGATACAAGATGTAACAATAACAGCAACATAGCAGCTTAGGTCGGTTGCTTCGTTGCTGACACGGACGATTGAGCACAGTTTAGCGCCGTGGTTTGTCCTGAACCGCCCTCTCACTCCATCCCACTGTACGCATGAGTTCTAGTTTTCGTTTCGCGGTCGTTAGCGATCCTCACATTGCGTTGCCGCACACTATCTGGGATCATCCCAAACGCTTTCACTTAGTGGAAGTCAGTATTCCAGCCCTGGAGACCGTCTTGCAACAGCTCGAACCCCTTGATCTCGACTTTTTGCTGCTGCCCGGCGATTTAACCCAGCATGGCGAAATTGAAAATCACACTTGGCTAGCTCAGCGTTTAGCTCAGTTGCCCTACCCAGTCTATGTGGTGCCCGGCAATCACGATGTGGTGCAGTTGCATCCCACTCAACGCTCGATTGGTCTAGCCGACTTTCCCCATTACTACGAACCATTTGGTTATAGCGATCCCACCTGCCTCTACTACAGCCATGAAATCTTGCCGGGGGTGCGGCTGATTGGACTGAACTCGAATGCTTTCGATGCGCAAGGGCAGCAGATTGGTACGGGACATATCGATGCTGTCCAGCTGAATTGGCTGAAGCGGGAGTTGAGCCAACGTAAAGAAGATGAACTGGTCTTGGTGATGGTGCACCATAATCTAATTGAGCACCTGCCTGGACAGTCTCGCAGTCTTCTGGGTCAGCGGTATATGACTGATAATGCCCCAGAGGTGCTGCGTCTCCTTCGAAATGCAGGGGTGCAGCTTTTATTCACCGGACACCTGCATGTTCAAGATATCGCCCAGCAGCATACCCTCTATGAAATTACGACAGGCTCCCTCGTTAGCTATCCCCATCCCTATCGACTCGTAGATGTTCACCGAGATGAACGGGGGAATTATCAGGTTCAGATTCAGTCGAGGCGCGTGAGGGCTGTACCGGGTTGGTCTGATTTGCAGCACACGTCTCGGGAGTGGATGGCTAAACATTCTCATCCCTTTATGGTCAAATTGCTGACGCAGCCCCCCTTGGTGTTGCCACTTCTGGAAGCAGAGCGATTCGCTCCTGACCTTCGCTATTTTTGGGCTGATATTGCTAATGGGGATGCTTTATTTGACTTTGACCACTTTCCAGCCACTGTTCACCAATTTCTCTCCCGCTTTGGGGCTGTTGATCCCCAAGGGCGACCGCGGTTAATTGATAATGATGCAACGCTGGTTTTGCATTCACTGCAGGTGCCCGCAGATTAAAAACACAAATTGACAGTCACTCACTAAAATCGATATAGTTAGAGACTGTGAAAACTCAAGGTCATTCTTAATTCAAGAAGAGGCACGATTCTTTGTAGCCCATGCCAACTATTCAGCAGCTGATTCACAACGAGCGCCAGAAAGCGCAGAAGAAAACAAAATCCCCGGCCCTAAAGAGCTGTCCGCAGCGCCGGGGTGTTTGCACACGTGTGTATACCACTACCCCCAAAAAGCCGAATTCCGCGCTGCGGAAAGTCGCTCGGGTTCGCCTCACCTCCGGATTTGAGGTGACGGCCTATATTCCAGGAATTGGTCACAATTTACAGGAGCACTCGGTGGTGATGATCCGCGGAGGGCGGGTTAAGGATCTACCAGGTGTTCGCTATCACATCATTCGAGGCACCCTCGATACAGCCGGTGTAAAAGATCGGAAGCAAGGTCGCTCCAAATATGGAGCTAAGCGCCCGAAGTCCTAGGATTGGCTTGCTCTCTTGTTGCATCATTCAGAATAGCTCATGCCAATATGACGCAAGACTAGGCTGTGAGAAAGAAGTTTCGATGCCGATGAGCTAAAGAAGGCGGTTCTGCTGAGTTGAAGGCTGGGTCTGGGATCGAAGAACGAATAGATTGGGGAGCCTGAACGCTAGGCTTCGATGCTCGATATTGGGAGCCGTCGACAGTCGATCTTCATCCAAATTGGTTGCCACGATTTTCCTAAAGCGAATTGCTGACTGAACATTTATTGCTGAAGGTTTAAAGGTTTAAGTGTATGTCTCGTCGAACTGTCGCTCAAAAGCGTCCCATTCAAGCCGATCCCGTCTACAATAGCCGCCTGATTAATATGATGGTCTGTCGGCTAATGCGAGCTGGAAAGAAATCTATTGCCTACAGCATTATTTACGATGCTCTGAAGTTGATTCAGGAGCGCACCGGTTCTGATCCGCTGGAAGTGTTTGAGCGGGCCGTGAAGAATGCTACGCCATTAGTTGAGGTGAAAGCTCGCCGAGTTGGTGGTGCTACTTACCAGGTGCCAATGGAAGTCCGTTCCGATCGCGGTACGGCTCTGGCCCTGCGCTGGTTGACTCAATATTCACGGCAGCGCTCAGGGAAAACCATGGCTAGCAAGCTCGCAAACGAGCTAATGGATGCTGCCAATGAAACAGGTAGCACGATTCGTAAGCGGGAAGAAACGCATCGTATGGCGGAAGCGAACAAAGCTTTTGCCCACTACCGCTACTAAATTTGCGAAAACTACACCCGCGGTTGGAACAAAAGTATAAAATCTTAACAGATGCAGTCGAATAGGACGCTGCAAGGATCAAGGAGGTAGCTGTGGCACGTACTATCCCGCTAGAACGGGTACGTAATATTGGAATTGCCGCTCACATTGATGCGGGTAAGACAACTACGACGGAACGGATTTTGTATTACTCCGGTGTCGTTCATAAAATTGGCGAAGTCCACGAAGGAACAGCCGTCACGGACTGGATGGAGCAAGAGCGGGAGCGGGGTATTACGATTACTGCTGCTGCTATCAGTACCTCTTGGACGCGGCGGGATCCTGAGAATCCAACGCAGCCCAAGGCAGGTGAGCTTGAGCATCGCATTAACATCATTGACACTCCAGGACACGTGGACTTCACGATTGAGGTGGAGCGCTCAATGCGAGTCCTCGATGGTGTGATCGCGGTGTTTTGCTCTGTGGGTGGCGTTCAGCCGCAGTCAGAGACGGTTTGGCGTCAAGCTGACCGCTACCGGGTTCCGCGAATTGCTTTCGTCAATAAGATGGACCGGATGGGCGCGAATTTCTTCAAAGTCTATGGTCAGTTGCGTGACCGGCTGCGGGCCAATGCGGTTGCTGTACAGGTTCCCATTGGTGCTGAAGAGGACTTCCAAGGCATCGTGGATTTGGTCACGATGAAGGCCTATCTCTACGCTAATGACCTGGGTACAGATATTCAAGTTGTAGATATTCCCGATGAAGTGAAGGACTTAGCTGAGGAATATCGCACCAAGCTGGTTGAGTCTGCGGCTGAAGTAGATGACGAGCTGATCGAAAAGTATCTCGGCGGTGAAGAGCTGACGGAAGACGAAATTCGGGAGGCGCTACGCAAAGGTACGATTGAGGGCAAAATTGTTCCGGTTCTGTGCGGTTCTGCCTTCAAAAACAAAGGTGTGCAGCTCCTGCTCGACGCAGTGATTGATTATCTGCCTGCGCCCATTGATGTGCCGGCCATTCAAGGAACCCTTCCCGATGGCAGTACGGCGGTGCGAAATGCAGATGACAATGAGCCTCTTGCGGCACTGGCATTCAAAATCATGGCAGATCCTTACGGCCGTCTGACGTTTGTTCGCGTCTATTCAGGCGTCTTGACCAAGGGTAGCTATGTCTATAACGCTACCAAAGGCAAGAAAGAACGGATCTCGCGCTTGATCGTTCTTAAAGCGGATGAGCGTCTTGAGGTAGATGAGTTGCGTGCCGGGGATCTCGGCGCGGCCCTAGGGCTGAAAGACACCTTCACGGGTGATACGCTCTGTGACGACGCTTCTCCGATTGTTCTGGAGTCGCTATTCATTCCTGAACCGGTGATCTCGGTGGCGGTGGAGCCAAAGACCAAGCAGGACATGGAAAAGCTGTCCAAAGCGTTGCAGGCGCTGTCTGAGGAAGATCCCACCTTCCGCGTCAGCGTGGACCCTGAGACCAATCAGACCGTGATTGCTGGTATGGGTGAGCTGCATCTGGATATTCTTGTGGATCGGATGAAGCGGGAGTACAAAGTGGAGGCCAACGTCGGTGCGCCTCAGGTGGCCTACCGCGAAACGATTCGTAAGCCGGTGAAGGCTGAGGGCAAGTTCGTCCGCCAGAGCGGTGGTAAGGGGCAGTATGGTCACGTGGTGATCGAGGTGGCTCCGGGTGAGCCGGGCAGCGGCTTTGAGTTTGTCTCGAAAATTGTTGGAGGTGTGGTTCCTAAGGAATATATTCCTCCGGCAGAGCAGGGGATGAAAGAAGCCTGCGAATCGGGGATTCTAGCAGGCTACCCCGTAATCGATCTGAAGGTAACGATGGTTGACGGGTCTTACCACGACGTTGACTCTTCGGAAATGGCGTTCAAGATTGCTGGATCCATGGCGATCAAGGAAGCAGTGATGAAGGCGTCACCCGTCCTGCTGGAGCCTATGATGAAGGTTGAGGTGGAAGTTCCTGAAGACTTCATTGGGAACGTCATTGGCGACCTCAACTCTCGTCGGGGTCAGATCGAAGGTCAGGACACTGAGCAGGGCACCGCGAAGGTCACTGCAAAAGTACCTCTGGCAGAGATGTTTGGATATGCTACCGATATCCGGTCAAAGACTCAGGGTCGGGGTATATTCACGATGGAGTTCAGTCACTATGAGGAGGTTCCTCGCAACGTGGCTGAAACAATCATTGCGAAAAGCAAAGGGAACGCATAGTCAGTAAAGAGGAACGGATAGATACATGGCACGCGCAAAATTTGAACGGACAAAACCCCACGTTAACATTGGCACGGTCGGTCACGTTGACCACGGCAAAACCACGCTAACCGCCGCTATCACCATGACCCTAGCTGCTCTTGGGCAGGCGCAAGCTCGCAAATACGACGAGATTGATGCTGCTCCCGAGGAGAAAGCGCGGGGGATTACGATCAACACGGCTCACGTTGAATATGAGACCGAGAAACGTCACTATGCCCATGTGGATTGCCCCGGTCACGCTGACTACGTGAAGAACATGATCACCGGTGCTGCTCAGATGGATGGTGCCATCCTGGTAGTGGCTGCAACTGATGGCGCCATGCCTCAAACTCGGGAACATATTCTGCTGGCGAAACAGGTGGGCGTGCCGAGTATTGTCGTGTTTCTGAACAAGATCGACCAGGTTGACGATGAAGAGCTGCTGGAACTGGTGGAACTGGAACTCCGCGAGTTGCTGAGCAGCTATGACTTCCCCGGTGACGAGCTGCCAATTATTCGGGGTTCAGGTCTAATGGCGCTGGAAGCCATGCAGAAGAACCCCAAAACTCAACGCGGCGACAACGAATGGGTAGACAAGATCTACGAACTGATGGACGCGGTTGATTCCTACATTCCCACCCCTGAGCGTGACGTAGATAAGCCGTTCCTGATGGCAGTTGAGGATGTCTTCTCGATTACGGGACGCGGTACAGTAGCCACTGGTCGGATTGAGCGGGGCCGGATCAAACTCAACGAGACTGTGGAGTTGGTGGGTCTACGCCCAACGACTACCACAACCGTCACTGGTATCGAGATGTTCAAGAAGAGCCTCGATGAAGGGATAGCAGGTGACAACGCTGGTCTGCTGCTGCGGGGTCTGAAGAAAGACGACATCGAGCGGGGCATGGTGATTGCGAAGCCGGGTTCGATTACGCCTCACACCCAATTTGAGGGCGAGGTATACATCCTGACAGAGAAAGAAGGCGGTCGTAAGACTCCTTTCTTTGCCGGCTACAAGCCTCAGTTCTATGTTCGAACCACTGATGTGACGGGTACTATCAAAGCCTTTACTGCTGATGATGGCTCAAACGCTGAGATGATTATGCCCGGTGATCGCATCAAAATGACGGTGGAACTGATCAGCCCAATTGCCATTGAACAAGGGATGCGTTTCGCAATTCGGGAAGGTGGTCGCACCATTGGTGCCGGTGTAGTATCTAAGATCCTGCAGTAATCCACTGGCTATTTGCAGATGAGAGGTCAGCAGTCGGCTGTTTGTCTGGCTGCTGCTTCTCTTCGCTCCGCTGCCCCCACTTGTCTGGACTCAAACAGACTTTTCCCCTAAAGAAAAGTAGAATAGGAAGGCGACTTTGATGGTGAGCTTCTAAATTTGCTCAAGCACTGTACGCTAACCTCTACATTTGCATTGACTGAACCTAGACAACTCATAGGCATAGGCAATTCACAACAGGTAAATCAAGTATCCAATGGCAACTATCCAGCAACAAAAGATTCGGATTCGACTCAAAGCATTTGACCGTCGCTTACTCGACACCTCCTGCGAGAAGATTGTAGATACTGCGAATCGCACCAACGCGACGGCTATCGGTCCAATTCCTCTACCGACCAAGCGCCGCATTTACTGCGTGCTGCGTTCTCCTCATGTGGATAAGGACTCGCGGGAGCACTTCGAAACTCGTACCCACCGTCGTATAATTGATATCTATCAACCTTCCTCGAAAACGATCGATGCTTTGATGAAGCTGGATTTGCCGGCAGGTGTCGATATCGAGGTAAAGCTGTGATAAATTCGCGGTCAAGCCGCTAAGAGTTGCTTAACAATGCGATAGACTGAGGGTAGCGTTACACTTGTTTACGCTACTTTTTCAATTTTAAGCTGTTGTTTAATCTGTTCAGTCCCTTGCAGGGCTTGTGACTGTCAATGGCATTTTCCTCATCCGTTGCTGTTCGTGAACTTCCTCTGTTTCCGCTGCCCGAACTGGTGCTCTTTCCGGGAGCACCTCTGCCGCTTCACATCTTTGAGTTTCGCTACCGGATCATGATGAACACTATCCTCCAGAGCGATCGCCGCTTTGGCATCCTAATGGTGGATCCGGCGGAAGGTAAGGTGGCCAGTGTCGGCTGTTGTGCTGAGGTGATCTACCATGAGCGTACCTCTGACGACCGCATGTACATCAAGACCCTGGGGCAACAGCGGTTCCGGGTGCTAGAGTATGTCCGTGAAAAACCCTACTACGTGGGTTTGGTGGAGTGGTTAGAAGACCACCCTACAGATCAAGATTTACGAGGAATAGCTTCTAATGTCGATCAGCTCCTACGTGATGTTGTACGGCTGTCGGCAAAATTAACAGGTCAGGATATTGAATTGCCCGATGACATTCCCGACCTGCCCATTGAGCTTTCGTACTGGGTGGCTGGCAAGCTACAGGGAGTAGCCCGCGAGCAACAACTCTTGTTGGAGCTGCAGGATACGGCAGCCCGTTTAGAGCGCGAAGCAGAAATTCTGACTTCGACACGCAATCATTTAGCTGCTCGAACGGCTCTCAAGGATGCCTTTGACTAGAAGACGAGAACATGGAGTGCTTTAGCGGCAATGGAGCCTATTTAGCCTCAATCATTTTCAAGCATCTAGCAGGTGTTGGCTCGACTTGAATAGGATTGTGCCCTACGTATCTACCCGAAGAATGTCGTAGCTGCCAAACACTTTCAGTGTTTCTGTACATGGCTCCAAGGCCACCATCACCTCTTGAGTGACAGACGAGTCTAGATTGGCTTCAATGTCGATGAAGAAAAGGTACTCGCCCAGCGAACGCTTCGTAGGACGAGATTCAATCCGACTCATATTGATGCCTCGCTCAGCAAAAACTTGCAGTGGCTTCATTAAGGCTCCTGGTACATTAGCAGGTAAACTAAATGCCAGTGAGGTGTGAGTTCCCCTTCGCGAGGGCGATAGACCAAGCATCCAAAATCGGGTGCAGTTATCGGGATGATCATTAATCGGGTAAAACAGAATCGGTAAGTGGTAGAGTTCTGCCGCTCGCGATGAGGAGATGGCAGCGCTAGATGGCTCCGCGTCGAGGTGTTGCAGTGCCTCGGTTGTCGAGTTGGTTGGTACCAATTGAACACTAGGCAAATGTTGCTCTAGCCACCCCTGACATTGTGCCAATGCCTGGGGATGGGAATAAACGGTTTGAATTGCTGCTAAATCGGGCGCTCGAGATAGCAAAGCATGGGCAATAGGTAAGACAAGAGCCTGCTGAATTTGCAGCGCATCAAGTTGCCAAAGAGTATCTAATGTAACTGTCACGCTGCCTTCGATTGAATTTTCAACTGGAACGACGGCAAGCTGGCTGAGTCCTGTGGCGACCGCTCGCAAGGTTTGAATAATGCTAGGGCAGGGCACAAGGGTTGCCTGTTGTCCTGTAGTTCGCTGCAGCCAGCGAGCGCAAGCTATTGCTGCACTCTCAGCGTAGGTTCCTGATGGTCCAAGATGGGCGATAGATACGGTCATAGTTCAAGCATACGAGGAAGAGGCAGTGCAGTTGCAATTAAGACCCAAAATCGGTAGGCCATTCAATTACTAGTAGCTTAGAAATCGTTGGCGGAGTTTATGTAAATTTACAGATTCCTTGCAACGTTAGATGAAGCTTGTTTCCAAACGGCGACCGTAAACGCCTATACTCTCTTACAACTTAGGGAAGTCAAGGTTATCCTCCCGGAAAAACTGTAAAATTTAATTAAGTATTAGCGAGCAGAGTGCTTTCATCCTCTCATTTTTTCTATGCAAGTTTGCTTCTTTGCTTCTCAGTCGGTAGAGCTTGCCGTATCCCAACAGCCGATTCCGATCCAGCACTACCTGCGGCAGCCGCAGCGGTTGATCAAAGCATTGGTAGAACCCAGCCGAGTTGAACCATTAAGCGAAGAGCATTTTCGGTTGAAGATGCGCCCATTAAATTTTGTCAGCTTGACGGTTCAGCCGACAGTCGATATGCGAGTTTGGGCAGAGCCAACGGGCGTTATCCACTTGCGCTCAGTGGGATGCGAAATTCGAGGGGTTGAGTACATTAACCAGCGATTTCATCTTGATTTAGTTGGACAGTTGAGTCCGCAACAGATTACAGGACAGACCTATCTGCAAGGTCAAGCTAATCTGCGCGTTCAGGTTGCGTTACCGCCGCCGCTTTGGTTCACTCCGAAGCCATTGCTAGAAACCGCGGGTAACGGACTCCTCCGGAGTGTGCTGCTCACTATCAAGCAGCGGTTGGTGCACCAGTTGCTTTCAGATTACGCCCAGTGGGTCGAGACACAGCTTTCGGTAGCTAATCCAGCCACAATGACGTTCGATGCCGGGTCGCTGTTGCCTTCCAATAGTTCGGTGTAGAGCCTGCTGTCTTGAGGCAGTTTAGCTTGGTCCAGCTTACAGACTTAGCTTACAGACTTACAGATTAGTTTCATGAACATTCATGAATAGACGGCAAACGACAGGGGCTGAAGGATAGCCGGTGCTGGCGGCAAACTCCCAACTGCCGAATAGCTTGCCGATGCTTAGGAGTCCCATAGCCTTTATTGGTGGCCAGATCATAGCCGGGGTACTTCATTGATAAGCGGACTAATAAGCGATCTCGCCATACCTTGGCGACGATGCTAGCCGCGGCAATAACCACGCAGTGCTGGTCGCCCTGCACGATTGTTTGCTGTGGAATCCGCAGATGAGGTACGGGCTGGTTGCCATCAATCAAGCAGAGTTTGGGCTGAGGGGACAACCGAGCAATAGCTCGCTGCATGGCTAACAAGGAAGCCTGCAAAATATTCAGTCGATCAATTTCTCGAGCCGAAGCCATGCCGATCTTGCAATCAACAGCCCGCTCCTGAATCGTCATTGCAAATTGCTGACGTTGTTGAGGAGAGAGTTGCTTACTGTCGGTGACCCCTGCAGCGCTCAGCTCAGCAGCCACTTCAGGCGACAGAATGACGGCAGCAGCCACCACAGGACCGAATAATGCCCCTCGACCCACTTCATCTACTCCGGCGACTCCTTCCCAGTTCTGAAGAGCATCCCTGGAACCGGAAATAGAGTGCAAGTCGTGCTGCTGCCTCAACGAAACTGAACTGATCGGATCAGCCGACATCGCTGTTGGAGTGGCTCTCAGATAAGGTGGAGGAACGCCGCCGCCGTCGCCGTCGAGTTACCTCTACACTACTGCTGTCTTCGAGGGACGCTGGTGCGCGGTCTAAATCGGGAAGGTCATTCAAATTGGGTCCTTCCTGGATCTCTTCCATCAATGCTGGCTCCAGGGGCGGCATCGCAGAACGCTCCTCAACCGCCTCGGAAGAATCATTGCCAGAATCATTAGCTGCGGTAGCCGTTGACCGAATGGGTGTGGCTACAGTGGCATCAACGGGACGCGGCGCTTGCCCTGGGGAAGCGATTGAAATAATGGTCGCCTTGGGGTCTTTAATGGGTTCAGTAGCTAGAACCAACGGCGAGATACCCATCAATGCATAGACTTCTTGCTCTTCTGGAGTCATCTCTACATAAACAGGTTGGGGTGGGTCTGCCGGGGGTTTTTCACGACGAGCCGTTCGCCCCCGCTCGGGCTTCTCGGCGCGAGGTTCTTTCACGCTACGTTCACCGCGGTTAGGACCGTTGTTAAAAGTAGGTTCTTCTACGACAACGGGTGCTTCATCTTCAGCTTCAGCGAGATCAGGTTTGGTTCCTCCCTTCAGCACTGGCTCTCCGACCTTCAATCGGCTGCGGCGACGACGTCGGCTATCGTTGCGGCTCCGCTCCTGATAGTTCGGGTGGTTCGTGAGATCCAGCTCTTGCAGATCTGGGACAGGCTCTAACTCTAGCTCATCATTGCCTCGCTCCCAGGTTTCTCGCAGACGTGTGTCTTGGGCAACCGGCATCCGCAGCGCTTCCAGGGGTTCGGGCAGATCGTGATCCGGCTCACCCGGAAGATGAACAAGATGTCCCAATCCACCGCAGGTGGGGCAGGTTTGGCTAAAGAGTTCGTAGATGTTTTGCCCCTGGCGTTTGCGAGTTAGCTCTACTAAGCCTAGCTCAGACAATTGCGCAATTTGCGGTCGAGCCTTATCCGCTCGTAAAGCCTTGTTAAACTGCTCTAAAACCTGGAGCTGATCACGACGGGAGTCCATATCAATGAAGTCCACAATAATGACTCCCGCAATGTTGCGCAAGCGCAGCTGACGAGCAATTTCGGCGGCAGCCTCACAGTTGGTCCAGAGGACAGTTTCCCGAGCAGTAGCGGAGCGAGTGAAGGAACCCGAGTTGACGTCAATGACAGTCAGAGCTTCGGTGCGCTCAATGATGATATAGCCACCCGAAGGTAGGTCAACCCGAGGCTTGAGGGCTTCCCGAATCGCGGCATTGACACGGAAATATTCCAGAATGGGAATTCGATCACGGTGGTGATCAATCAAAACGCCCGGCGGAGTTTTGCCACCGTACCAGTTCATTAAATGTTGCTTGACCCGCTTCAAGCCCGTGTGAGAGTCCACAACAATGCGATTCACATCCGCGCTGTAAACGTCGCGCAGCACTCGCTGAATGAAATCATCATCGCGGTTCAACAGGCTAGGCGGACGAGTTGACATGGCCTCCTGCTGGATGCTTTCCCACTGCCGCTGCAGCGCTTCCAAATCCTCTAGAATGGCTTCTTCCGCCATGCCTTCGGCCTCTGTCCGCACGAGCAATCCCATCCCTGCGGGTTTGATCAGAATTGCCAAAGCTCGCAGGCGATTGCGTTCAGCTTCACTGCGAATCCGGCGAGATAGGTTCACTCCTCGTCCAAACGGCATCAGAACCAGGTAGCGACCGGGAAGGCTGATGTTGCCTGTCAGTCGAGGTCCTTTGTTGCCCGTTGGTTCTTTCATGATCTGCACCAGCACCTTTTGTTGAGGTGCTAGCAGTTCAGTGATGGAACCCGTTGATTTCTTGAGTCGTAAGGGACCCAAATCGGTAACATGGATGAATCCATTGCGTTCGCTATCGCCAATATTGACAAACGCAGCATCAATTCCAGGCAATACATTTTCAACAATTCCAAGGTAAATGTCGCCGACTTGATGACTGCCTTTAGCGACAATCAATTCCTGAATCTGATCTTCCGAAAATACC
Organism: Synechococcales cyanobacterium C42_A2020_086; assembly: GCA_015272325.1. Classification (GTDB taxonomy): domain Bacteria; phylum Cyanobacteriota; class Cyanobacteriia; order Elainellales; family Elainellaceae; genus JACYLU01. Next base: position 315,957 of record JACYLU010000015.1, read on the forward strand.
GCAGCAATGCGGTGCTGCTCAGCGATAATAATTTGCTTTGGCATTCAATTTCCTCAAAAGTTTGTAGCCTTGAAGGCACGACGGTATCTATGCCGCCTACGCTGGTACTCAAAATGTCATCCGTTCGCTCGGTCATAGGGAAAAGCAATTTGCTGGGTGTCTTGCTTCCGGTGGATGACCCGGTATGACAGCCCTGAATAAAACAAAAATTCCAGCATGTTCAAGATGGCTGGACAGGTTACGAATGATTGATGATTGAGTAACAACCAACAACAGAACTTTCCGATAGATACCTTTCTTAGAAGACAGGCACCCAATAATCGAAAGTGAGTTAAAAACTTTGCAGAAGCAGACCTGGCTTCACCTCTGGTGCCGATTAAACCACTAGCCACCCAAAAGAGACATCAGTCCGCAACGGCTTCTCTTGGAAAGCATTATAGCGCGGGGAAAGTTTTGCGCCATTGGTATAGTGAACATTTTACGCAAAAAAATGGTGAAGGTTTGATCCTCAAGCTGATTCCAGCGATTTCCGTATGGCAGTCTGAGAAGCCAATGGACGGCGGCAGACCCTTTATCTACTATCTACATATCTACACAGGTTTTCTACATCTAGCTCTAGAGCAGTGACGAGTTCAGAAACAGCCGTTGCCGATGCACATGGAGGAGCTGTAACTCCTGTTGAGCAACAGCCTCTAGCATCTGCAACATCTGTTCCGGACGAAGCAGCGTGCCATCGTTGCGACAGCTGCCCCGATAGCGGAGAATGACTGCCGAGTGATCGTGGATAGCTTCAACTAGGGAACGGGGTAGCTGCTCCGCTTGCTCTAAGTCAACGACGCTCAAGTCAAATAGCCGCTGTCGCAGGTTTACCTGCTGCACCTTACCTGACTTCGTTTTTTGCTCAACGAGCATTTGCTCCATAGCTAGAACGGCAGTCACCCAGTTCTGCCAGTCAGATGGAGCTGTCGCAGACTGTGCCTGATCATGAGCTAAACCCACAGCAATCCAGTACTCAGCCTGCTCCAGAAGCTGCGTAGCTGAAGGAGAATTGGGAGCAATCGCTGCCACATCATAGAGCGGAATATCTGCCGGCAACTGAGCAGCTAGTTTGCTCCGGAACACTTCAACATCCATGACCTGAGTCAGATCGAAATCTGCAATTTCTCCGGCACTGGTAGCTCCTAAGGAAAGGGCATTTGCCAAGGAAATCCGAGGACCTGGATGGAAGCCACCCGTAAAGGCAATTGGAATGGCAGCTCGTCGAATAGCGCGATCAAATAAACGCACCAAATCGAGATGACTCACCAGTGCCATATCACCCTGTTTCCCAAACCAGACTCGCAGGCGTTGCGCTCGCTCTTGATTGGGTACAAACTGACCCACAAATTGCGGGATAGGTGGTGGCGGCACCACTACATTGTGCCCAAAGTCGGTGCCACAGACGCCGCAATGGGAACAGCCTTCAAAGGAGCAGTCGGGAACTGTGGCCGCGTCCAACGCTCGCTGCAGATCGGTCTTCAACCAAGACTTATCGATGCCGGTATCCAGATGGTCCCACGGCAGCGGCGCATCCAGCAGAGATGAGGAGTTGACCGCTGCTTCCCGAACCGATCCGGTCCATTCAGTTTGCCCAGGGATGTCTGTCGGTTGAAACAGATTCCACTCGCCTTTTTCGATCTGGCGATACTTCCAGGTGAGACCGGCATCGTCAATGGCTTGGGTCCAAGCGGCGAAGGCGCGATCGAGACTTTCCCACCAGGCATCCATTCCGGCACCGAGTTGCCACGCTCGTTGAATTACGGCGGCTAGGCGCCGATCGCCTCGTCCCAAAAAATCCTCCATCGCCGAAATCCGAACATCCGTGAAATTGGCTTTGAGGCCGCGAATGGTTCGAAACTCCTGACGCAGCAGCTCTTGCTTACGCTCAAACTCAGCGGTAGAAACTGAGTGCCATTGGAACGGTGTATGGGGCTTGGGGGTAAAGTTGGAAATCGTGACATTGAAGCCGATTCGCCGTCTGCCTTTGGCGCTGCATTCTTGTTGCAGCCAACGCAACGTTTCAGCAATGCCGATGACATCGACATCGGTTTCACCCGGCAGCCCAATCATAAAGTAAAGCTTGACCCGGTCCCAGCCTTGTTCGTAGGCAGTTTTGACCCCCCGTAGCAGCTCTTCGTTGGTCAATCCCTTGTTGATGATGTCTCGCAGCCGCTGAGTGCCTGCCTCGGGTGCAAAGGTGAGGCTAGATTGCCGCGTACCCCCTACAATGTGGGCAATATTCTCATCAAAACGATCGACTCGTTGACTGGGTAACGAAAGCGAGATGTTTTCGCCGCGCAGTCGATTTTTAATTTCAACGCCTACGGCCGGCAGCGCTAGATAGTCTGAACAGCTTAGAGACAGCAGCGAGAACTCGTTGTAACCGGTCACCCGCATCCCTTGCTCGATTGCGTCAATCACCTGTTGCGGTTCTACATCTCGTGCCGGGCGAGTCAGCATTCCTGGCTGGCAGAAGCGGCACCCCCGGGTACAGCCACGACGAATTTCAACGGTCAATCGGTCGTGAACCGTCTCCACAAAAGGAACTAGACCAATCGAGTACGCCGGAATTGGAGTGGCAACGCGGCGGAGAATTCGCTCTGGCACCTCTGGGCGATTAGGATGTACCGAGCCATCAGCCGCCATGTCATAGAACTGCGGCACATAAACTCCGGGCACCTGAGCTAAATCGAGCAGCAGAGCCTCACGGGTCAGTCCTGCTACCTTCCCTTCCTCAAGGATTAAGCCAATTTCGGGCAACAGTTCCTCGCCATCACCGAGCGCAATGAAGTCAAAAAAGTCGGCGTAGGGTTCCGGGTTTGACGTGGCCGTTTGCCCGCCGGCAAAGATCAGGGGATAGCTGCCTTGCTCTACATTCCATACCCCAGAGGCTTGCCGCTCACGCCAAGTCAGTGGAATCCTAGCCAGATCTAACATCTCCAAAATGTTAGTGGCACCCAATTCATAGCTGAGGCTGAATCCCAGCACATCAAAGTCAGACAGAGCACGCCGAGCTTCAACGGCAAACAGAGGAGTTTGAGTGGCTCTCAGTTTGGCGGCAAGGTCAGGCGCAGGCAAATAGGCACGGTCGCAAAGCTGACGCGGTTGGGCATTGAGGATGCTGTACAAAATGATGTGTCCTAAATTGGATGCACCTACCTCATAGACTTCAGGATAGGTAAGCACCCAGCGAACGGCTGCCGCATCCCAAGGCTTATGCACAGCTCCTAGCTCGTTACCTAAGTAACGGGCGGGGCGGGAGATATCGGGGGTGAGTAATTGTTCAACCGTAGCTACCACAGGACTCCAGGAATTCCAGCGTGAAGGTTCCTTAGTCCACTATACCGAAAGCCTCGTTGCCTGGGCTTTCTTCCGGGTTAGTCGGGAAAGGTGGCAGCAAGAGGAATGCCCTGAGCGTGGGAACTAACGGTTAGCTCAAGGCACTTATCCACTGATATCGCGCTTATCGCTGCCCATCCAGAGAGCGTGTAGTCAGCCTAGGCAATAGCGGCTTCCAGAGAAGGCGGATGTTCGAGAATCTTGAAGACTCGATCGAGTTGGGTCAACTCAAAGATGATGCGAATTGATGGGGAGATGCCAAATAGATAAAACTGCTTATTGAGCCGTTGCGCTAGCGTCAGAGTAGTCACCAGCGCCATCAGTCCGGCACTGTCAAGAGACTCCACCTTGCTCATATCAACCATCAGAGACGAGTACTCCTGAGAAGCAACCGTCTCAGCAAGCTGCTCCTGAAGGACGGCTGCATTATCGGCGTTAATGTGGCTGTTGGGCTGAAAAACAGTGGTTCTAGAGTGTGCGAAAGAGCTGTACTGCATCGGTTCAATCCTACTTCCTTCAAGAAGATAGTTTATGAATGCTGAGAAACTACGAGTGATATGACTACCTCTGGAATGTACAGACCATAGCTTTTCCCCTAAAAGTTCCACCACTAAATCACATCAGGTTTGCAAAATCTTTATCAAGCAGACGGAACACTATTAAAGTTTGCAACAAGTGACGATGCGGCCGAGTATAAGAAAATACAAAATCTTGCCTCTGTCCCTTTGCTGCTAATTGGGCAAAGCCAGCCTCCCTACTCCAGAAGGCCATTCCCTACCGAGCCTACCCAAAGGTAGAATTTGCGGTAGATAGGAACTTTATCCTCTTGACTATCAATTCTCAGGCTAGAGGCTTTCAGCTCCTTCGTTTAACTTGATGATCTGTAGGTAGGGTCTGCTGACCAATACAATTTTTTATCAATTCGGAGCGCAATTCTACGGAGTGTCGCTTACAAACAAATGTTCTGTTTGAGCGAAACTGAACCTGCTAAGGCTAGTGCAGCAGAAGGATGCTCCCCGACTGGAACGAGCGGGTAACGGGGCGGGCCGTACTTAAGCTGGACTTAAACTTTTGGTGCGTTTGCTTTTTCAGCGTAGGGTGCTAATTTAACGGTGATAGTGATCACCGAACCGGCGTGATAGTAGTCATGCCAATTGCGTCCCATTTAAACGAAGATTTAATCTGAAAGGTGCCCCCCTCACACATTGCAGCAGGTTTGCTATGAAAACAACTCATGTGATTCGCCAACTGGTTGCGAAGGCTCTCCAGATCAAACAGCTTACCCCTGATATTGAAAACGAAATTAACTACGAACTCACCCGCCTAGGCTACATTTCCGATGCAGATTACGAAGCCCTGGAGCTTCTTATGTCCGAGATGGATGCCGGACGGATTCGACTAGTGCCTAGCCCCTAGGTGAGAGTGCCGTTAGTCTGACTTCTTGTTTAACGACAACGCTCAGTGCGGAGCGAGCTGCATTGTGCCTATTGGTGCCGCAGTCTGAAAAGCTCGCAAGTGGGAGAATGGATCAGGGCTGCATTGGATCTCATTAAAGCCAAAAACCAAAGGTATTTCGATAGATTGGAAAGTGGGCATCGCCGCTACCCATCGTTATCAGTCTTTTGAACAAGTTTGAAATAGAGCAGGTTGGGCGGTCCAGATCTGAGCGAGGAAGGATTGCAGACAACGCTGAGCTACAGCGATTTCCTCATCCGTACTAGACTCAAGCTCAGGTGCTTTCAAGGCGTGCAAATGCGTCAAGATTGGTATTATCTCAGTATCTAGGGCTGCTCGGAAGAGTGAGCTAGAACAGAGCAGATCTGGCCCGGCACGTAAATCTTGGATTCCTACTGCTTTTGAATCAACCTCCAAGGTGACTGGCTGTCCATCGCAGTTTTCTAGCCTCGAGAGAAGTGCTAGGGGACGCACCCAGCACAGCCCCCGTTCTGTGATCATCTGAACGACTTCTGCATACAGGTAGTGCTCTTGATAGGGCAAGCAAACAAGCTGATGCGGCTGAAAGGGTGGAATAGAACGACTGCGATTCATAGGCACCGCTAGAACGAACAGCGTCGATCGTCGGAAAACTTGGAAACTAGGATTATAAACAGGGAAGAATCTGAGGAAACTCGCTTTGACAGCGCCGTTGAGCTAAGCGTATCCTCTTTCATCTGACCAACCGTTTTACCACTCACTTATGGTTAGGGCAGGATTAATAATATGCAGGATTAACAATATAAGGTGTTTCGTGTAGCTGTGCAAATGCGAGAGCTTTACCCACCAATCGAGCCATACCACACTGGGACGCTGCCCGTCTCTGGACAACATACTCTCTATTATGAGCAGGTTGGTAACCCTCAGGGAAAGCCTGTGGTGTTTCTCCACGGCGGCCCGGGAGGTGGAATTGAGCCGATCTATCGCCAGTATTTTGATCCTAACCAGTGGCGAGTGGTGCTCTTTGACCAACGCGGCTGTGGACGAAGCACACCTCATGCAGAGCTACGAGACAACACCACGTGGGATTTAGTCAGCGACATTGAAGCTCTGCGACAACAGTTAGGCATTGAACAGTGGGTTGTGTTTGGTGGGAGTTGGGGCAGTACGCTGGCATTGGCTTACAGTCAAACCCACCCTCAATCTTGCCAGGGCTTGATTTTGCGAGGAATTTTTCTGCTGCGGCAAAAAGAGCTGCGCTGGTTTTACCAAGAAGGAGCTAGCTATCTGTTCCCGGATGCCTGGGAGGAATACCTGAAGCCGATCCCGCTCGACGAGCGCCATGACTTGATTGCTGCCTACTACAAGCGCCTAACGAGTGACGATCTCGATACACGCCTGATGGCTGCTAGAGCCTGGTCTATTTGGGAAGCCAGTACCAGCAAGCTGCTGCCGGATCCAGCCTTACAACAGCGCTTTGGGGAAGCCGAGTTTGCTAGTGCCTTTGCCCGAATTGAATGTCATTACTTCATCCATAGAGGTTTTTTTGAAACCGACGACCAACTGTTACGGAACAGCCACCGAATTCAGCATCTGCCTACTGTGATTGTGCAAGGACGTTACGATGTCGTCTGTCCGATGGTGTCCGCTTGGGAACTGCATCAGGCTTTACCCAACGCTGAGCTGATTGTGGTCCCAGATGCTGGACATTCTATGACTGAGCCTGGCATTCGCAGTGCCCTAATTGAGGCAACTGATCGGTTTGCCCAGTCTGTGTAGCGGTTTGTGTAACGATAAGCTGCCCAATGGTAGCTTTGGCCCATCTAGACTCGCCTATGCTTCTGCTCCAATCTGAACTGGCAGCAGAAAGTGTTCTGCCTGCATGATGTCATATAGATGCACATTGGCCTCCAGTAGACAAGCGTGGCCGCTATCGGGCAGAAGATGCATCTTTGCTTGAGGGAGTAGCTCAATCAGCCGTTCTGCTTCCGAAACAGAGGGCAATAGCGCGTCTCGACCGCTAGCAATTACCAGCGTTGGCTGCTGAATTTGGCGCAGCTCTGCATCATCCATCTCAAACTCTCGCAGCAATCTAACTCGCCAAATCGAGGTTTCCTGAGTCATAGACTGCACTGCTGTTAGCAACGCCTGCCGATCTTCAGCCTCTATTTGCCCCAGCGCAGCCAGAAATGGCAGAAAACCCAGCCAAAACAGGCGATAGAGAACTTCGGGCACAGGGCGCACTAAGTAGGATCCCCAATGCAGGAGCAGCCGGCGGTTAAAAGAAGAGGCTGGATTGACCAATACCAGATAATCAAACAGCTCAGGCGCATGACGGACCACCTTCAATGCTAGGCATCCGCCAAAGGACTCGCCACATAGGTAAACCGCCGAGCGAGGTTTCTGCTCTAGCTCTGAACGCACGAGCTGTACAACCTGTTCTGCCAATTCGTCCCAGCCAGTGAGATCGTCAGGTGGAATCTCTAAGCAGCGAATATCAAACGCTTTTTCTAGCCCCTCCAACTGGCGGCAGAGCAGTTGTCCAGTGCCATCCCCACCCGGTAAATACACGAATAGCGGTGCTTGCAACCGGGCAGGGCGAGGCGAACGAAAGCAGAGGACTTTGCGGAATTCTGGCATATCTGTTGGAGGTTGGACAAACGGATATCGGGTATTAGGCAGATAATAAACGAATGTTAAGAACCATAACTCAGTAGGCTAGAGATTTCATTCTGGCAATAGTGAATGAGGTCGGCAACCATTGTCTTCGCTTGCTTTCCTTGATAGTTTTGGCGTTGGGAAGCCGTAATCCAAAGGGGACGACCTGCTAACACATCCACTCGTTGATAGATCACCATTGGATGCCAGCCAGATTGGTCGAACAATGGCTCGGATGGGTCAAACCAGCTCAAAAACTTCAAAGGAATGGGAAAGTTCGTTGTTTCCTGCTGCGAAACAATCGCCACCGGCAAGACAGCCAAGCTCTGAACCGGAGCACGCAATGCTAGGTGGGCAAAGCCCCGTTGAAATTCACCCATCGTGCGAGGAGACGTTAACTTCACCATTGGCTGTGCTCCCTCTGGAAAAATACCAACCGCTTGCTGAGTCTGCAGCAACTGCACAGCTTGATGAAAAAAAGTTTGCTGCCGCTGTTCAGGGGCGTCGAGTGGAAAGCAGCCCAAGCGTGTCACAAAATCTCGGAGAACAGGCACCTGCCCCATGTAATGATGACAGGCAAACCGCACAGGACGATTCAGTGCTGCCATCAGCAAAGGGGCGTCCATAAAACTGCGGTGATTGCTGACCACCACAACCGCACTATCGGTAGGAACTCGGTCTTGGTGATGAAAGAAGGTGCGTGTACCCAACACTGTCAGCAGCTGTTGCGAAATTGTTAACGGTCCCAAGGCGGACATACTTCTCCCACGATTTATTTAATCTTTCTTAATATTAGGTCACCTTAATATTAGGTCACAATCACACGGACTAGGTTGACCTAATGACAGGTAGCTGAGTAGCTAGTACTACGAATTGCCCAACTGATTGCTCCAAGATGCAATCCATGTCTCCCACAATCTACGATTCCATTGACTTAGGTCGCTCTCGACACGATGAACAGCCTAACCACGGACAGCTCACCCACTGGACTAGGCTAGTAGCAAGCTATATGACCTTCTCAGTCATCGACTAGTAGGAACAATAGGAGTACTCAACAGGGTCGTACTTTCTACGAGATCCTTGTAACTTGCTATATGACGCGGGTGCTCTACCTGCACTCTATCTGGGATCTCCTTTAAGTCCAGCCCTTGAGTGTTTACTGCTTGGTGAGCCAGTTGGGCAAAGCTGATTCTGTTTCACGCTAACGGGTGGAGTGGCTGCCTTGCCTCTTTCAGGAGAAATACTTCTTCATCTCACGTGAACTAATTTGCTAAATTTTTCTGCAGGTCACGCTGGGGAGTTTTGAGTCGTGATGGAACAGGTGCCTTGAAATAAGAAGCCTGCCTAGGTTAATTCGTGTGTTGGACTGCCACGCTTAACTTCACCTCATCGATGCGGAGCCAAATCCTTAGCTTCATTGATGATACTTAATGATACCTAATAGTACCTATAAGTAGGCTTAATCAGGTTTGAAAGATGCAGAATCGCCCATCCTCGGTCGTGGCACCCCTACAAAGCGGCAAAAGCTATCCGGTTCGCCCTTCGAGTATAGTTATTGATAGCCTGAGGGACGCATTTTTAATAATCTCATGAACTTTAAAGCTTCAGATCAAGACAGATTCTCGATTACAACTCCGCTGTATTATGTCAATGATTTGCCCCACATCGGCAGTGCCTATACAACTATTGCAGCGGACGTTGTATCTCGATTTCAGCGGCTTCAGGGCAGATCTGTTCGGATGGTGACGGGAACAGACGAACATGGGCAAAAGATTCAACGAACAGCTGAGGCCCTAGGACGTTCCCCGCAGGATCATTGTGATCTGATCGTTCAGGGGTTCACTTCGCTGTGGCAGCAGCTCAATATCCAATTTGACAGCTTCATCCGCACCACGGCTCCTCAACACGAAGTGATTGTCAAAGAGTTTTTTCAGCGCGTTTGGGACCAAGGCGATATTTATCTGGGGCAGCAGCGGGGTTGGTATTGCGTTTCCTGTGAGGAGTTTAAGGAAGAGCGAGATTTGCTAGAGGGGCATCGTTGCCCGCTTCACCCTAATAAGGAGGTCGAATGGCGCGACGAGCAGAACTATTTCTTTCGTCTCTCGAAATACCAGCAGCAGCTTGAACAGCTGTATCAAGAGCGTCCTGATTTTATCCAGCCTGAGAGTCGTCGTAATGAGGTGCTGAGTTTTGTGAGTCAGGGACTGCAAGACTTCTCGATTTCGCGGGTGAACTTAGATTGGGGAATTCCAGTGCCGATGGATCCTAACCATACCCTCTACGTGTGGTTTGATGCTCTGCTGGGATATATCACGGCATTACTAGACCCGGGTCAGCCCCCTACCCTAGAGAATGCAACGGCCAAGTGGTACCCGTTCAATATTCATCTGATTGGTAAGGATATCTTGCGGTTTCACGCCGTGTATTGGCCGGCTATGCTGCTCTCTGCTGGGCTACCCCTACCGGGTCGTGTGTTTGGGCACGGATTCCTCACGAAAGATGGGCAAAAAATCAGCAAAACTTTAGGCAACGTCATTGATCCTGTAGATTTGGTGAACCGTTATGGGGCTGATGCGGTTCGCTACTATTTCTTGAAGGAGATTGAATTTGGGCGAGACGGCGACTTTAACGAAACCCGTTTTGTCAATGTCTTAAACGCCGATTTAGCCAATGATTTGGGTAACTTGTTAAACCGAACCCTGAAGATGGCGCATAAATATTGCGATAAACGAGTGCCTCAAGTCACGCTGAACGATATTGCTCCTGACGACGTGCTGCGCCTGCAAGGAACTGAATTAGGAAGCAAGGTTGCCCGTGCCTACGATGCTCTAGCGTTCCATGAGGCTTGTGAGCAGATCCTGATTTTGATTCGAATGGGTAATAAATATATCGATGAGCAAGCTCCATGGTCCTTGTATAAGCAAGGCAAACAAGCTGAACTAGAACGAGTGCTTTATAGTGTGTTAGAGTCCGTCCGTTTAGGGGCTTACCTGTTGGCTCCGATTGTGCCGTCTATTAGTAATGCGATCTATCGACAGCTTGGTTACACCTATAATTTCGACCAATGGAACGAGGCCACAATTCCTACATTTGCTACTCATAGTCAATGGGGTATTTTGCCGGCTGGGCAAGTCCTTGGAGAACCGACGCCTGTCTTCCTGCGCCTAGAAGCGCCTGCTGCTGCACCCTAGGGCTTCGCTTAATCTCAGGTTTGCTCAATGAATTGAGTTCTTTAACTTCGGTTACGCTAATTTAAGTTGCAGGTGCCCTTCAAGCCCTCAGAGGATGATTAGGGACTATTAAGGAACCACTAAAGGCACATTATTATTGTTTTTCTCGTTTTACTTTCTCGATAAAAAATAATGAGGTATGAAAAATCATGTTTAATGGTTCTCTGGAAAACGAGCCTTTGTTTACACCAGAACAAGTTTTAGAAAATCGAGGTCGGGTTGCCATTTTCATCGATGGTTCTAACCTGTTTTATGCAGCGTTGCAGCTCGGCATCGAAATCGATTACACGAAGCTGCTCTGCCGTTTAACGGCTGGTTCTCGGCTCCTGCGCTCCTTCTTCTATACGGGCGTAGACCGCACTAATGAGAAGCAGCAGGGCTTCTTGCTATGGATGCGGCGCAATGGCTATCGCGTGATTTCAAAAGATCTGGTGCAGTTGCCTGATGGCTCCAAAAAGGCCAATCTTGATGTCGAGATTGCGGTCGATATGATGGCGCTCGTTGGATCTTACGATACGGCTGTGTTGGTTAGCGGTGATGGCGATCTAGCCTATGCGGTTGATGCCGTGAGCTACCGAGGTGTGCGGGTAGAAGTCGTGAGTTTGCGCTCAATGACTAGCGATAGTTTAATCAACGTTGCCGATCGCTATATTGATCTGGACTCGATTAAAGAAGACATTCAGAAGACGCCGCGCCAAGGCTATACCTATCGACCGCTCTCCGGGATTGGTTTAATCGAAGAGTCGAGTGACGAGGATTAGCAGTTCGCCGTTCTTCTAGTCGTTGAGGTGAATAGCCGACAGCTATATGAAGTGGACCGCTACGATGGAGGAAACGGCAGCACTCCTGCGTGGTTGAGCTGTACCATGCCAAGCAGCTCAGACAGTGATGGTAAGGCTGGCGGTGTGCCCTAGCATTGTGCCCTAGCATTACTGTAGTGGAATGGGTACTGAAGCACGTACTGAAGCAAGACTGAGGCAGGAAGGAAGGCGAGATGAAGACAACGTGTTATCCGCGGTGCGGTCCCCACTGGCTCAAGTCAGTGCTGCTGTTGCTGCTGCTGACCACACTCAGTACGGCAGGCTGTCGGCAAACTAGTCGTGGAGTGGACCGAATTGCAGAAGACAGCTCCGCGGCTCAAGATCCAGACACTAGCCTGACGTTCAACAACCTAACGCTGGAACAAGCAGACGACCAAGGGCAAACGCTGTGGAAAATTAAAGCAGAACAGGCAACCTACACCCCCGATCAGCAAACGGCGGTAGTGCAATCGCCCTATGGTGAGCTTTATGAAGAGGGCAAGCCGGTTTACCGGGTGCAGGCGAAAACGGGCGAGGTCCAGCAAGATGGAGAGCGGATTCTGCTGAAGGGCGAGGTCATTGCTACTGATGTGGAGAGTGGAGCAGTCCTGCGGGGCGATCGGCTAGAGTGGCGTCCTCAGCAGGAGGTGATCACGCTCACGGGTAATGTTCGTGGCTCTCATCCTAAAGTCAGGTTCTCGGCGAATCAAGCCAGACTCTTCAACCGTCAGCAGCGCATTGAAGTGACGGGCAAGGTAACTGCCCTCGCCGAGGAGCCTAAACTGCGGCTGCAGGGTGAGCAGATTGTTTGGCGCATCAAAGAGCAAAAGGTGGTCAGTGAGCGCCCGGTGCAGGTGCAGCGTGTTCAGGGCGATCAAGCAACGGATCAGGCCAGCGCCAACAAAGCGGAAGTGAACTTAGCAACCCGAGTCGCGACGCTCACGCAGAATGCCCAGCTAACGCTCCTGGAACCTCCGCTGCAGGTCACAAGCAATGTCTTGGTATGGAATGTGCCGCAACAGCTCGTGACAAGCGATCAGCCCCTGACGGTGGTGCACCGACAGCAGCAAATCACCGTTACAGCCAACCGTGGACGAATGGAACTAGAATCCAGAGTCGCGCAATTTAACGGCAATGTGCGAGCGGTGAGCAACAATCAGTCCCAACTCACGTCGGATCAGCTGACTTGGACGATTCCTTCCCAACAGGTGGTGGCTGAAGGGAACGTGACGTATGTCCAGCCTGACCCACCGGCAACACTGCGAGGAGCCAAAGCCGTCGGCAAGCTGCAAGATCGGACGGTAGTGGTCAGCGGCGGCAGAGTAGTGACCGAAATTGTGCCGCAGCAGGAATTGATTCCCGGCGGCTAGAGCCAGTCACGTAGAGCTGACGTAGATCGGGTGCTCTATGCGGCTCAACCCTGGACTAGTACTTGATTCCGATTCGTCGCACCAAGGCGTTTGAAACCTTCGCGATTACTGGATTGAACCGAAGGCGGCAGGGGATTGGGAGTGCCCCAGACCTGCTGTAGGCGTTGCAACAACATGTCTTGTTGTCGATGGAAGTCGCCTAACTCTCCTGCCCCCAAGTTAACAATAGTGAACCATACTAGACCCCGATCTCGGGTCGGCATAACCCCGGCTAAGGCACTCACCTCGTCGAGGGTGCCCGTCTTCACAATAGTTGCTGGAGGCGTTTCCCGCCACTGCAAGGTGCCACCATCTTGTCCGATGATGGGATACACATCCGCTATGCTGAGGTCCCGAGCTTGCAGGTAGCGCTGGGTGGCAATCAGAATGGCAGCAGCAGCCCTAGGCGAGATGCGGTTGCCCATGCCAAGACCAGAGCCATTGATTAGCTGAATCTCTGCAGCCGGCATTTGAGATAGCGCAGCACTTCGTTGAGCAACGACTGCGGCTCCACCCGCTGCATCGGCCAACATCTGAGCCATGACATTATTGCTGTAAATGTTCATTGCTTTGAGAAGATCCACCAGCGGCATTGAGAGATGACGCACCAATGGCGTTGTTGAGGCAGGGGCAAGGGGAACGGCCTGCACAGTGCCGTTGATGATCACTTGGGGCCGTGGCAGGTTTGGCGTCAGCTGCTGATACGCCGTTGCAATCTCGGCAGACCATAGCCCCGGGTTCAGGGCTTGCTTGAGGAAGGTGCCCGCCTGGATCGGGTCAGGTTCAAAGTTCATGGCAAAACTGCCCGTGATGATCAAATTCCCCGTCACCTGCCGGACACCTGCCTGATTGAGAGCATTTCCCAGGGCAATGGCTTCTTCCCATACAAAGAAGGGATCGCTGCCGCCCTGCACGATCAAATCTCCTTGGACCACACCTGCCTCAATGGGGCCAGTAGCACTGATCAACGTCTCAAACTGGTGATTGGGACCCCACTGGTGCAGTGCAACTAGGGTTGTTGCCATCTTGGTCAGCGATGCGGCCGACAGTGGCAGCGAACCCTGATGATCCACCAGTACTTGGCTGCCGGTTTGCATCCACACGCCCTGTTTTGTAGCAGGATGCCCCAGCCCCTTGAGGGCGTTCAGGTGTTGCTCTACGGCTGCCTCAGCTAGCGGATCGGGACTGGGAGCGACAATAGACTGCACCCAAGTCGCGTCCTTTACCCAGGGTGACCAGTCGGCAGAATGCAGCGCTTCGACTCGGGGCGTCGGGCTGAGAAAGAAGGAAAGGAGTCCAGCAAAGATGTCTAGCACACACACTCCCTAATTGAACTGCTCAGTTTAATTGACTCACCGCAGATACCAAGCGGGATACAATACTCCGGCTTTAGAATACTGCATTTGCTGGAAAACCAGATTAAGGCACAGTGAAAGGATAATAGCAAGTTACACAACTGCGTTTGGCTGGTTTCTCGTCCCGACATCCAGATGCATTGGCTTGGAACAGCGACAATAGGAAAGCAGGTCAACTGAGTAGAAACTGAGTAAAGCAGTCCAGAGCAGGCAGAAGGAAGCAGATTCCATGGCGAAACCCGATCAAAATCAAGTGTTGCGGCAATTGCCAATTGTGGTGGGCATCGTGGCAGGCTGTTTGCTGATGTTAAATCGGCTGCTGACCCCCGTTTTAACCGACTCTCAGGCGCGATCTGATGCGTTAGGGATCATCGTCAGTGCCCTGCTGATCTTGACAGGGCTGCTTTGGCAGCGGATCCAACCCAAACCCCCCGATGCCGTTGATCTGATCGGCGAAGAAGGCTTTGAGCTGGCTGCCAACTTGCCGGATGCCGCTAAAACAGAGCTGGCTTGGGCCTCTCACCTGCTGCTGACCAATACCGTAACGCGCTCGCTGGTGGTCTGGTATCGCGGACAAGTGCTCCTGCGGCGGGGAGTGCTAGGGCAAACGGCAACAGTAGAGCCGGGGGCGATTGTGCAGCGCGTCTTAAAGACCCAGAAGCCGGTTTACTTGGTGAATCTTAACCTCTATCCTGGCAAGGTGGAATTTAGCTATTTGCCTGAAAATACCCAGGGGGTGATTTGCCAACCCCTAGGCAGTCAGGGGGTGATGATTTTGGGAGCCAATGCGCCCCGTAGCTACACTAAGCAGGACGAAATCTGGGTGGCAGGCATCGCCGACAAGCTAGACAACACGCTAAGTCAGCTTTTGCAGCCGGAGCAGAGCTGAACATCTTGGCAGTCAAGCTGGAGATAATCTGCAAAACAATCGCAGAGATGGTTGCAGGAATGTCGCAGGAATAGGGAGTAACGAAACATGACGGTACTGTATTGGCTGCTGGTTGCCTTGATGGGTGTAGGCGTGATCGGGACCTTGGTGCCCGGTATTCCCGGTACAATTCTGATTCTGACGTCCATCATCGTCTGGGGAGCAGTCAACGGCTTTACAGGTCTGGGCATTCCGATTGCCGTCGCTATCATTGTCATGCTGTGTGACCTGGCAATCGAATTTGTAGCTACCTATCTTGGGGCTAGACAAGCCGGAGCAAGCCGCTGGGGGCAAATTGGGGCGATTGTCGGGCTGCTGCTGGGGATCTTCGGGCTGCTGCCAGCGTTTCTAGTGGGTGGTCCGCTGATTGGCATCCTGGTAGGACCGCTGCTCGGCGCGATTATTGGCGAATGGCTCTACTGTCGCGATCTCGGTCGAGCAATCAAGGCAGGACTAGGGATTATTGTTGGATCTGTTATTGGCAGCTTGGTTGAGGGGCTGCTGGCGCTGCTGGTCGTGATTGTGTTCTTGGTCACGACTTGGCCGCAGGTCATGGGTGGATGAGTAATGCCCCCCAAGCAGCCGATTAAACCTCCGCTTCTAGCAAAGCCTGAAGCGCTGCTTTCATCTCGCCTACGGTGGTTGTTTCCGTCCCAAACTTACGCACCACAATGCTGGCAGCCAGATTGCCTAGCACCGTTGCCTCCCAAAGTGATGCGCCGCTAACTAAGCCTAGTGTGAGGGCAGCAACGACGGTATCTCCTGCGCCGGTGACATCAAAAACATCGGTACGATTGAACGCCGGGATTGTCATTGGTGCTACATCCCGCTGAAACAAGGACATTCCTTCCTCTCCTCGGGTAATCAGCATGGCTTGCGCTTGTGTCATGCGGAGCAGGTCTTGTCCGGCTTGATTCAGCGTTTGCTGATCGCGAATGCTGTAGCCCACGGCATGCTCAGCCTCTGGCAGGTTGGGAGTGAACAGCATTGCGCCTTTGTAGCGATACAGCTCTTTCTGTGTATCCACAATGGTTCGAGGATGGGATAGGGCAGCCTCAATAACGGGAGCAGTCAGGGTATTATCTCCATAATCGGAGCACACCACAGCGTCAACATCAGGCAACTGCTGACGAATGTAGTCTGCCAATTGGAGCTGTAGCTCTGGGTCTGGCAACTCCTCCGATTTACGATCAACCCGGACAATCTGCTGTGTCACTGATTGCCGCGCGTGCCCAGCAATACGTGTTTTGGTCACCGTTGGGCGCTGCGGATCGATAAAAATGCCCTCGGTGTTAATGCCAGCCTGTTGGAAAATGCGACAAAGGGCTTGTCCCTGTTCGTCTTTGCCGATGAAGCCCACAGATTTCACCTGTGCCCCCAGCTTAGCCAGGTTATACACCGCATTGGCCCCACCGCCGGGAGTTTGGCGGGTGTGCTCGTGGCGCAGAATTAGCACGGGTGCTTCTCGCGAGATCCGCTCAACCTGACCAGTGAGGAATTCGTCCAGCGTTAGGTCGCCTACGACAAGCACGCGAGACCGGGCAAAACGACTCAGTAACTGGTCAAGGCGGTCGGCGGCAGCGTGGAGCTGGGGCAAAAAGGCAGAATCGAGAGTCATGGTGATTTACAGGTAGCGGTGAGTCCCCCGTCCTCCGAACACCCGATTCTAGAAGCTGAACTCATTCATTTCAACCCTTTGTTTCAACCCCGTGGTTCAACCCTGCTGAGGTCGTGATGGACTCATCTGAGACATAGCCTACGGTGTTCATGCCGCAGACTGCACTGCAGCTCCTGCTATCCAACTTCTGGTCATTAATCAGCCCAACACGACCTGCTGTTCGAGCTTCCTGTTTGGGCTTCAGCTCGCTGGTGCCGCCGTCTCTTGTTCCGGACAAGCCTCTTCACTGAAAATGAAGTTGACCTGAACAAAGCGAGCTTCGTTTTTGTTTGTCGGCTCAAAGGTATGGGTTTGTGCCTGTTCTATGGCCTCCTGATTAAAAATCCGATAGCCGGAGCCGCGAATCAGCTTGGGTGCATAGCCGTTCTCTGAAACCACCCTGCCCTCGCTATCGACCAATACTGCCACTACGGCGTTGGTAGACTGCCGTAATATGCAAGCCGCCTCAGGGTAGACGCCTTCGATCAAGGTAACTTTTTCCAGGTTGAGTTCATTGATATCCTGGTCTTGGCTCACCCAATTGGCTGCCGTCTGCCACCAGTCCCGAAAATTGTCATGCATTGCTGATTCAGTCATTCCGGATTCATCTGGAGCAATCTGGTTCAGCTGCTCTCGCCGCGAGCGAATTTCGTTTACCCGAGCTTGCAACTGCTCTTCCCGCGTTTGCTGGAGAGCTTCTGGCTGGGGACTGGGTGATGGTGTTGCCTCTGGGGCTTCTGGTGTGGCGACCACCTCAGTCTCATTTGGCTGTGGAGATGTCTGCTCTTCAGCAGCCGGCGTTTCCTCGGGGGTTGCCTGTGGGGATGGAGCCAGAGTGGGGGCAGGCGCGAGCGGAATCTGGAAGGTTTGGGTACGCGGAGGGGGCGGAATCGAAGGAATAAACAGCGGCAACGGCGGTGGCGTGAACAGCGAACCGGGCGGTGGCAACTGTGCTGAGGGCGGCTGAGGCAATGGAGAAAGCGAGAAAAGATCGGCGGCTGGGGGACGCGCTGGCTCGTTCAGAGGAGGCAGATCGAGGGGAGGCAGCGTTGAAAAATCGGGTAGGCGCTGCTGTTCTTCGGGAGTCAGCTCGACCATTGCCACCGACTGTTTAATCTCGGGTTCCGTTGCTTTTAATCCTGCAGAGGGCAGCAGCGGCAGGGCTAGAAACAGCAGGCCGTGCGCTCCCAACGACGCAATCGCCGCTACAGCAGAAGGATTTTTCAAAATCTCCTGCACTTTTTGCCCCCAGGACGAGGACAGATCTCGAATCTGCTTGGAGGATACCATAGGTCTATCCCAACGGGTCTTTGAAATTCTACGCTCAGGTCAGCCCAAGTTGCCAGTGCCGGTGAACTAAGTTGACTAAGTTGACTAAGTTGACTGATTTGATCGGTTAGTTTGGGTTGCTAATGCTCTAAAAGCCGCTTATTGAGCCTAGCAAGCCATTCTGATCGGGGTTTCGATAGGGGAGCTTTGTTCTACGGAGCCTTATTCTACTCAGTTCTACGTTAGCCGCCCAGAATCAGGACGACAGACAGCCGTACGGTTGCCCAGAAGCATCTGCATGGAGAACACACCCTGAGGAATCTATGCTAATCCGGCCAGGTCCGGTGACCGCTCATAGAGGTGCCCTTTTCGGGTTCGCCCAACCGTTCCTGAGCAATTAAGATTCCTCGGTTGATGATAGCGCTGAATAGGATCGGTCGGCTGCCGAGATGGGGTTGCTTCTCCTAACTTGAACAATCAACAGCGAGAAATAGGGCAGTTCCAGTAGAGGATGGTTAGTCAGATCGCTATAGATTTGCTGATCGGGCAAGGTGGCTCGCTGCACCACATAGCTAGAGTGCAACAGTTGGCGACGCTGCAATACTGACCAGACCTGGGAATAGACCGAACTCACTTTCATTAAAACCACCACATCGGCAACGTCGAGGGCGGTTTCCAAATCTGTAACGTGATACAGAGCGGGCAGCACCAGCAGCCGCTGGGAACGAATGGTCAATGGTATACCGAGCAGTGCCGCGGCCGCCAAGGGAGAGCAAATGCCCGGAACCGTCTGAATCAGCGCGTCTGGATGGAGCTGCTGCAGGGTTTGCGCCAGGTAAGTGAAGGTGCTGTAAAAACTAACATCTCCCTCGCTGACAAAGGCGACATCCTGCCCCTGTTGCAGATGCTGCCACACCTGCTCGGCGGCAGTCTGCCAGGCTGACATGAGTACCGCCTCATCTTGCACATAGGGGAAAGTGAGGGCAAGGCGCTTCTGGTGCGGCTCCAGCCAATCAGCGACAATCTGTTCTGCCATGCCCGGTTTAGAGGGCATCCCAGATGGAAAGGCAACAATCGGCACCTGCTGCAAAATCCGCAGCCCTTTCACTGTAATCAGCTCTGGGTCGCCGGGTCCTATTCCAATGCCGTAGAGAATGCCGAGGGAAGCTTTCATGACAAGAAACCCTAGCGTTTAGGGCGTCGTCTGCAGCCTTAGAGGAACCCATTGTAAGCTGACAAGACCACCTATAGCAGACTGGATGCCAGCAGGTGGCTCGAGAATGTGGCTCAGCGCCATGGGCAGGACTTCATCATTCTTGCAAGATCAGGGAAGATAATGCTGGTTCGATTGATGGTTTGCGACTTTTTGCAATCAGGGGCGACCAATCCCCATTAATCAATTCCTAATCAACTGTCCATTGACAGGTTCAACTTAGTGTGTGGTGTAAGCGAGTGAGTTCTATTCCAGCGTTTGAGTTAAGTCAACAATTTGCGCTTATTGGAGAAGACCTAGGAGATGCGGTGCTGGAGGTTCTTGCCTCTGGACGCTATATTGGCGGCGCAGCGGTCGAGGGGTTTGAGCAACGCTTTGCGGACTACATCGGCACAGCCTACTGCATTAGCTGCAATTCTGGAACCGATGCCCTGTATCTGGCGCTGCGCTCGCTCGAGATTGGTCCCGGCGATGAGGTGATCACCAGCCCCTTCACGTTTTTTGCGACCGCCGAAATGAT
The DNA here is from genome assembly GCA_015272325.1 of Synechococcales cyanobacterium C42_A2020_086. GTDB lineage: Bacteria > Cyanobacteriota > Cyanobacteriia > Elainellales > Elainellaceae > JACYLU01. The sequence goes on from JACYLU010000015.1 coordinate 335,808, forward strand.
CAGCGCGGTTGGTGCTACGCCGGTTTTTGTCGATATTGAGCCGCAGACGTTTAATTTGGATCTAAACCAACTCGAAGCTGCAATCACGCCGCGAACCAAAGCGATTTTGCCAGTGCATCTGTTCGGGCAACCCATGGACATGACCCGCGTCATGGCGATAGCTCAATCCCACAATCTCTGGGTAATCGAAGATTGTGCTCAGGCAACCGGCGCGATGTGGGGGAAGGCCAAGGTTGGCAGTATTGGGCACATCGGCTGCTTTAGTTTCTATCCCACCAAAAATCTGGGAGCCTGTGGCGACGGCGGGGCTATAACCACACAGGATGCTGCCTTGGCTGCCAAGTTACGAATGCTGCGCGATCATGGGCAGCGCCAGCGCTATGTCTACGAAGAGATTGGCATGAATAGCCGCCTCGATGCAGTGCAGGCAGTCATTCTGCAGCTCAAGCTGTGCCATCTTGATGCGTGGAACCGCCAGCGTCAGGCTATAGCCGCTCGCTATCAGCAGTTCTTGGCTCCTATTCCCAGTATTGGGCTACCTCAATCGCCAACCGGTGGAGAAGGGGTTTGGAATCAGTACACGATTCGTGTGCATTCGGCTCCTCATATGCCCTGTCCAGGAGAGCAGAACCCGAGAGACGTGCTGCGACAACAGCTACAGCAGCATGGCATTGGCTCAATGATCTACTATCCGGTGCCGCTGCATTTGCAGCCAGTTTATCGGTCATTGGGCTATCAGCCTGGGCAACTGCCCGTAGCAGAGCAGATGGCTCGGGAGGTCTTGTCCTTGCCGATGTTCCCGGAGCTATCTGCGACTCAGCAAGAGCAGGTGGTGTATGCCCTGAAGGAGTCCTTGAGTCAGTGCTCTAACGAATGAGAACCAATGGGGAATCAATGGGGATTAGCGCGGTCGTCCCAGCGTCGTGATGTACAGCACCGCTTCATCCATAGGAATGCCCAGCACCTCATTGACCTCATCGTCGAAAAATCCAGCAATGCCGCTGACGCCCAAGCCGAGCCGAATGGCCGCTAGGTTCAATCGCTGTCCGAGATGCCCTGCATCCATATGCAGATAGCGATACACTCGGTCGCCATATTGAGCTACTGCCTTGGCTAAATCGGCGGTATGGAACAGCACCACCGCGGCGTCGCGTCCTAGATTCTGCCCGAGGCAGAGCATGTGCAGCTCCCGCCGGAAGTTCTTGAAGCGAATTTGCCGCAGTTCCTGGGCTTTGGGCGCGTAGTAGTAGCAGCCTTCTTCCAGTCCATCAACGCCGGATACCGCAATGAAGGTTTCAATCAGACTAAGGTCGAAATAATCCGGGTTGCGGTCTAGTCCCTGATCGACGTAGTTGTGCGGCTGATAGGTGAAGTCGAGCAGGGCTTTCAGCTCGTCAAGACTAAGATTGGCACCACTATATGCCCGCGTTGAGCGGCGCTTTAGAATTGTGGTTTCCAGTTCCTTGAGGTGTTCCCCCCAGTCGATGGCTGAAGTTGCTGTAGGCACCTTGAGGCAGAAAGGAAAGTTGTATTTGTCGGTCTGGGCTGGATGGGTGGTCGGCTCCGTCACCATGTCTTTCAGCAACGGGGGATTGGGAATTTCGGGAATGATAGTGGACTGATGCAGGTAAGCCAGCAACTCCCCCTCGGGAATAGCAGGAAAATTGAGCTGGGTTTTTGAAGCTAGGGCCGTAGGAGCTAACGGCAGATTTTGTCCAATGTCGAGCAGATCGGCCAGTCCAATCACGGTCATGGCGCTTTCCTGGGCAGAATCAAGATAGAGCAGCCGATTCACGGCCTCGTCCATGAATCCCCCAATCAAATGGGGACGAAAATCATTAATAGCGCAGGCTAGCTCGATGTTCCCTAGTAAATGCCCGGTATCGAGGAAAATACGGCGGTAGGCTCGGTCTTGATAGCGCCATGCCGAGCGGTAGAACACGGCTGTTGTGACGATGGCAAGCTGAACCGCGTCTAGCGCTGGATGCCAAAAGCAGGCGCTTTGTAGACCCGACCAAACCTCGCTATCCCAGAAGTGAATCAGGGAATGCGATTGCGGCTGATAGCTATACAGACCGGCAGGCAGCAGCGGTGTCCCGCGGGAAATGAGGTACACTTCGGCAGGATACAGCCCCCCCGCCGAGGGAGCAGCCCGCAGATAAACCGGATCGCCGTTCATCGTCATCATTTTCACGGTCAACCCGTAGCTGCAAAACAGCAGACGAGAGAGCCGCTGCCACTCTTGATCAGATTCTGCAACGCTCGGGTCACTCGTGAGATAGGGCTTGAGATCAAACGCGGAGCCAATTTTATATTCTTTGAAGGGAACGGGCTGTTTTGACCAGTCCAACTCGCGGTTGGATAACGTTTTGGGGTGGTATTTGGTGCGTTCGTGGTAGTGCTGAGCAATGGAGAGTGAGGGATCTGGCATAGGTTTTGTGCCGTGCTGCTGCTTTTTTCATCTTGACACTCCATTCCCCAGAATGACCAAGTGGATCTGGCGGATTTCGGTGCTTCTTGATGCCAGTAACGGTTCTACGAAGAGTTCTACAGAGGATCAAACAGAAGGTGAGGTAGCATGGCAAACTTGGCACGACAACCCTGGAGTCGATGGTTCGTCTTTCTAGCCGTGATCTTGGCTTGTGCACTGTCGATTGGCTGGCTGCAATCAATTCGGTTACAAACGCTACAAGCAGACCGAGAAATGGTTTCTGTAGACGAAATTCGTCGCGCGACTGCTGCCGAACGGACTCGACTGTCGCTGCTGCGGCAGCTCCCTGCCTTCGGGTTTGATAATGTGGTGGCTGACTGGACCTTCCTCAATTTTGTGCAGTACTTCGGCGATGATGTTGCCCGCCGCAAAACTGACTATACTCTCAGTCCTGAGTTTTTTGAGGTGATTCTGGCTCGCGACCCCTATTTTCTGGAGGTTTATCCGTTTCTGTCAACGAGCACCTCGATCTACGCCGGGATGCCTGATCGAGCAGTAGCACTGATGCAGCGGGCGTTGCAGTCGCTCAAGCCAAATGTGCCGCCGCGATCCTATTTTGCCTGGCGTCAGCTTGGCATTGATCAATTGCTGTTTCTAGGTGATGCTCCCGCTGCCCAGCGCTCCTTTGAAACTGCCGCTCAATGGGCTAGCCAATCGTCTCTGCCCGAGAGCCAGCACGTGGCGGAGGTGTCTGAGCAAACGGCTCGCTTTTTGGCAGACAATCCCAACAGCAAAACCGCTCAGATTTCAGCGTGGGTAATGGTGCTGAATAGCGCCCCGGATGATCGCACTCGGCAAACGGCGATTCAGCAAATTACAGCGTTGGGCGGCAACATTGCCGAAAACCCAGATGGAACCGTGACGGTGCAACCCCCAGCGGAATAGGTCCCTCAGTTCCCCCTGTGGACTACATCTCACTGCGCAGTCAAACAGGACAATCAACATCCTCAATACTTTTACCTAGGAAGAACTCTTTACCTAAGAAGAACTGCAGGGACCATCTGGTTCAAGATTGGGTTCAAGAAAAGACTCCCAGTTCCCAGAATTCGCTAAGATGAACGATGAGCACGCGAGTCCTACACGGTTATATCCACCTCAAACCATACCAAAAACATACAAAGTACACTATGACAGTCAAGAAGGGAGATTTGGTTCGTGCCGTTCGCGAGAAGCTAGAAAACAGCCTGGAAGCTCAGGCTAGCGATCCTCGCTTCCCCCCGTATATCTATGAGACGAAAGGGGAAGTTGTGGATGCCAAAGGCGATTATGTTCTTGTGAAATTTGGCTATGTGCCGACGCCCAACTTTTGGCTGCGTGCCGATCAGTTAGAAAAGGTTGGTTAACTTTTAGCCCAATCGCGGAATTTCCTAGGCACAATCGAAGCAGAGCAGTGTGTCTGCTGGTCACTGCTTGGTTCTGGTCGCAATGGATTCCCTGATTATGGCTCCTTTGGCTTGTCGCCCTACGCGCGTTTCGATTATTGGTGCTGGCAATGTTGGTGCCACGCTGGCTCAGCGCATCTCTGAGAAAGACCTAGCCGATGTTGTGCTCCTGGATGTGGTGGCAGGTCGCCCCCAAGGGGTAGCACTGGACCTGATGCAAGCTCGCGGTATTGAGGGGCATGATCGCTTTATTACTGGCACTACCGATTACGCTGTGACGGCGAATTCAGATGTGGTCGTGATTACAGCAGGTCTGCCTCGGCGGCCGGGCATGTCGCGCGACGATCTAATCAAAACCAACGCCGAGATTGTGGCATCGGCGACTCAGAAAGCGATGACTTATTCGCCCGATGCGGTGCTAGTGGTGGTCACCAATCCTCTTGATGTCATGACCTATATTGCCTGGAAAGTCAGCGGCTTGCCACCGCGGCAGGTGATGGGAATGGCAGGCATCCTGGATTCGACTCGCTTTCAAACGTTTATTGCACTAGAGCTTGGCGTGTCCACAGCCGATGTACGGGCTATGGTGTTGGGCAGCCACGGGGAACTGATGGTGCCCTTGCCGCGCTATTCCTCAGTAGGTGGCATTCCCATCACAGAACTGCTGGACGAAGCCACCATTGCTCGACTGGTAGAACGCACCCGTTATGGTGGCGCTGAAATTGTTGATTTGATGAAAACCGGCGGGGCATACTACGCTCCGGCATCCTCTACCTGCATCATGGTCGAGGCGATCCTGCTGAACCGGCGGCGCTTGCTGCCCATTGCCTCTTATCTGCAAGGCGAATATGGGCTGAATGATGTTTTTATCGGCGTTCCGGCTTGGTTGGGCTGTAGCGGCATTGAGCAAGTCCTAGAGCTGGAGCTGACCCCAGCTGAGCAGAGCGCGTTGACGGCATCGGCGGAATCTGTGCGGCAGAATGTCAAAACAGCACTGTCCTTGATTTGAACTTGTGTCTACCCCGACCGGGGTTTGACAAAAGGCAAGTTGCGCCAATACTTGCGACCAGAGATGGAATTCTTTTCTCTCCGGGTATGGATTTTGGGTGGGAACCCCTCTTCCGGAAATCAACCTTGAACGTCTTGATCATTTCTGCCAATTGGTTATGATGAAATGGTAAAGTTGTACACAAGCATTGCTGGATCAGTGCTCTCTGGTTTGGCAAAGTTCCAGGCTAAGACGAAGGAGCTGCTCGATTAATGGAATACATCGAAAAACTGCTGGAAAAGCTAAAGGAGTGGGCTGGTAAGTTGATAGAAGCGCTCCTGGGTCCAGAAGCGCAGCCTGAACCAGAACCGATTCCGATCCCAGTTCGAGATCCCGAGCGACGTCGTCGGTAGATTTTTGATGGAGCTTCAATCTGTTGGATCGTAATTGTTTACAAGTTCTTTAATGTCTTGTAGCGATTTGCTGTTGAACAAGCGACATAAGCTGGATTAACAGTGAAGCTTGAGTTTGCGGTGCTAACTAGGAACGGTTCAGCCGTTCTGTAACGTAAAACTTATGAATATGCAAAGATGAAGGGCGTTGTCTCAGCGCCCTTGCTTTTTTTGGCTGTAATTTACGCTGTGATTTACACAGTAAATTCCGACAAGAATTCCGACAAGACATTTGCATGCTGTTGAACTCTGGTGAAAAGTGCCAGAGAAACACATGCAATTTGTGTCTGAGACGTTAATAAAACCGATCCCCATTGGGCAGTTGCTTGTCGTTTGGTGATGCGGTTGAGCTGCCTGAATTGATTCGTACTTGTTGTATGGGAGAAACAGCCGTGCTGAGTATTTTGGTTCTCCACGGACCCAACTTAAATTTATTAGGCAAACGCGAGCCAGGAGTGTACGGCACTACAACCCTAGACGACATTAATGCCATGCTGGTGCAGCAAGCTCAAGAGCTACAAGTTCAAATTACAGCGCTGCAGTCCAACCACGAAGGGGCGCTGATTGATGCGATTCATGCAGCATTGGGACAGCACCACGGCCTTGTGATCAATCCTGGTGCCTATACCCATACCAGCGTAGCGATTCGAGATGCGATTGCTGCCGTTGAGCTGCCAACAGTTGAGGTGCACCTCAGCAACGTCTATCGGCGGGAAGCCTTTCGCCATCACTCCTACATTGCTCCGGTGGCGATTGGGCAGATCAGCGGCTTTGGAGCCAACAGCTATCGGTTGGGGCTGCAGGCCTTGGTGGAGCATCTGCGGCAAAGCTAAGTTAGAGCCATATCATGACCGACAGCGAGGTTACACTCCCAGAGGTCGCCCGATTTTCGCTAGCCTAGACGTAACCCCATCCGTATGGGTTGCTACCGAACCGAAGCCATGAGTGAAACGATTTCAACCCAACTGAGTGAAAAATTAGAAACTCTGAAAGCCCTGTTCGCCGAGATGGACCGAGCCTTGATCGCCTATTCCGGCGGTATTGATAGCACGCTGGTGGCCAAAATCGCCTTTGATGTCTTGGGGGATCGCGCCTTGGCGGTGACGGCAGAATCGCCGTCGTTGCTACCGGAAGACTTAGAGGATGCTCGGGTGCAGGCAGCTGAAATTGGCATTGCCCATGAAATTGTGCAAACTCACGAGATGGAGAATCCGAACTACACCGCCAATCCGGTGAACCGCTGCTACTTCTGCAAGAGCGAGCTGCACGATACGCTGAAACCGCTAGCTCTAGAGCGGGGCTATCCCTATGTAGTGGATGGAGTCAATGCCGATGACCTGTCCGACTATCGTCCGGGAATTCAGGCGGCAAAAGAACGCGGTGCTCGCTCGCCCCTGGCAGAGGCGCAAGTCTCTAAGCTGGAAGTGCGCGAGTTGGCTAAATGGCTGGGGCTGCCCTGGTGGGATAAGCCGGCTCAGCCGTGCCTCAGCTCGCGGTTTCCCTACGGCGAGGAGATTACCATCAGCAAGCTACGGCGCGTTGGGCGGGCAGAGCGCTATCTGCGGCATCTAGGACTGAAGAATTTGCGCGTTCGCTCAGAAGGCGATACAGCCCGGATCGAGCTGCCGCCAGATCAAATCAAGGAGTTTGTAAGGACTACGGATTTACCGGCTCTCGTGACGGCACTGCAATCCTACGGCTTTCTCTATGTCACTCTGGATCTGGAAGGCTACCGCAGCGGTAAACTGAACCAGGTGTTACCGCTCGCCGCCTTGCAGTCTAGCTAGACACCGCTTCTGTGAATCTGCGGAGGCAAGTTAATATAGATGGTCTGGGTTTGGTATAAATGAAGCCGTTGTTTCAGTCGCGTTTTGAACACAGGCTGGTGAAATCGGCTCCGGTATCTCCGGTATTGAGTCCCTCTTTAGCAACTGATTCTTTCGTTCTTCATTGGAGTGTATTTGTGACTGAAACCAACTTGGATATCCTGGCAAAAACCGATCCAGCCATCGCGGACATCATTCAACGAGAACTCCAGCGTCAGCAGGATCATCTGGAACTCATTGCCAGCGAAAACTTTACTTCACCGGCGGTGATGGCGGCTCAAGGCTCGGTGCTGACGAACAAGTACGCCGAGGGGCTGCCCAATAAGCGCTACTACGGCGGCTGCGAGTTTGTCGATCAAGCCGAGCAGTTGGCCATTGACCGGGCCAAGGAACTGTTTGGCGCTGCCCATGCCAACGTGCAGCCACACTCGGGGGCCCAAGCTAACTTTGCCGTGTTCCTGACGCTGCTGGAGCCGGGCGATACCTTCATGGGCATGGACCTATCCCACGGGGGGCACCTCACCCACGGCTCGCCGGTGAACGTCTCGGGCAAATGGTTCAAAGCCTGCCACTACGGCGTTAGCCAAACCACTGAGCAGCTCGATTACGACCAAATCCGGGAGCTGGCGCTGCAGCACCGCCCAAAGCTGATTATTTGCGGCTATTCAGCCTATCCCCGCACGATTCACTTCGACAAGTTTCGTGCCATTGCTGATGAGATTGGTGCCTATTTGATGGCGGATATCGCCCACATTGCTGGCTTGGTGGCAACAGGGCATCATCCCAATCCCATCCCCTACTGTGATGTGGTCACAACAACGACTCACAAAACGCTGCGCGGTCCTCGGGGGGGCTTGATCTTGACCCGCGATCCGGAGCTGGGCAAAAAGCTAGACAAGTCCGTATTTCCTGGATCGCAAGGCGGCCCACTGGAGCATGTCATCGCGGCCAAGGCGGTGGCCTTTGGCGAAGCTCTGAAGCCTGAGTTCAAGACCTATTCAGCGCAAGTGATTGCCAACGCTCAGGCTATGGCGGCGCAGCTTCAGAATCGCGGCTGCAAGATCGTCTCTGGCGGCACCGAGAACCATCTACTGCTGATGGATCTGCGCTCGATTGGTATGACGGGCAAGGTGGCCGATCAGCTGGTTAGCGGTGTCAATATTACCGCCAACAAAAACACCGTCCCGTTTGACCCGGAATCGCCCTTTGTCACTAGCGGCTTGCGCTTGGGTTCGCCGGCCATGACAACGCGCGGCATGGGTACAGCCGAATTCACAGAGATTGCCAACATTATTGCCGATCGCTTGCTCAATCCCGATGACGAAGCGGTAGCAGACCAGTGCCGTCAGCGCGTAGCCTCTTTGTGCAGTCGCTTCCCGCTCTATCCGCACCTGCAAGCCCCCATGCCGGCATTGGTCTAAGACGAACGGTTGAACCGAGGACTCCTCCGAAAACGTACAAAAAAAACGTACAAAAACAAGGGATGAGGCAGTTTGTGAGGCTTCATCCCTTTTTGCTTGGCTCGTTCTTAGACTCGACGCTGCCGCTAAGCTGGGTAGATCCGCAGGCGGCGGTTAGGTTCCTCGCCAAAGCTGGCCGACTTCAGCCGGTAGTGCTCGACGAGTTCATGCTGCATCTTGCGCACCTTCGCCGAGCGAGGCAGCAGTTCCACGGGCTGCCCCTTGGGAATTACGATCTGCTCGACCGCCAGCCTCGCTTCTTCGAGGGCTTCTATCTCGTCTTCGTCAGCACCGCGGTAGAACAAACTCAGGTTGATCGGCTCATCGCCTTCTAGCTCTTCCACATGCAGCATCCGCTGCAATGCCCGAATCATTTGCGGAATGCTGTTGGACTTGACCGCATGGATAGGAATCTGGCGGTTTTTGGCGAGCAGTCGCAGCTTGGAATGGTTCTTCAGGTGCGACCGCAAGGCCAACACGGCATCGGCGCTGTCAATGTCTTTGGTGAGTACAATCGGCAAGTTCAGGGTTTGAATCACCTGTTCGAGCTGATGCCGCCCAATGGCATAAGGATAAACATGCAGCGGCAGGTCTTCGCCGTTCGGTCCGGTTGGAGGAGCCTCTCCGGCTGCCTCTGAAGGCGTTAGGGTATCGAACGAGGCATTCAGCAGCTGATCGAACTGCTGGTGTTCAGATGAGGGAGTATGGGCAGGTTCCGTTGGCACGATACCCAGATTAGAGCGAGACGAGGTAGGCAGTGGTGCCATTTGTCCCGAGGCTCGCCAGCCGCCGCTCTGGAAGGAAGTTCGCCCCGAAACATTGGCTGCCAGCGGTGAACTGCCAAAGGGAAGCTGTCGCGAGGAAGGGGTTTGCGGAGCCTGCGGCAGTTCCTGGGTAATCACCACCTCGCCTTGGTCGTTAACCGTGCGCACCTGTGGATTGGGTTGCCTGCCGCGCAGCAACAGATCCACCGTGTCGGCCACGTTTTCATGCACCATCCACTTTTGCCGCTCCAGCATCTCCACAGCAATATCAAAGGTGGGAGGTGCCTTGCGTTCGAGGACACTTTTTTGGCTGCCGCGCCGCCGGGCTTCCTCGTCGCCCAAGGTGACCGACTGAATGCCGCCGACCAAATCTGAAAGCGTCGGGTTCTTGACTAAATTCTCGATACGGTTGCCGTGAGCTGTACCAACGAGCTGCACGCCGCGTTCTGCAATGGTTCGCGCCGCCAAAGCTTCGAGTTCAGTGCCAATCTCGTCGATCACAATCACTTCCGGCATGTGGTTTTCCACTGCCTCGATCATCACCTGATGCTGCAACTCGGGACGAGCCACTGGCATGCGGCGTGCCCGGCCAATCGCGGGGTGGGGAATATCACCATCACCGGCAATTTCGTTTGAGGTGTCAATAATCACAACTCGTTTTTGCAAATCGTCCGCCAGCACTCGGGCAATTTCCCGCAGCGCCGTGGTTTTGCCGACGCCCGGACGTCCCAGCATCAGGATTGACTTGCCGGTTTCCACCAGATCACGGATCATGCCAATGGTGCCGAACACAGCTCGACCGACGCGGCAGGTCAGGCCAATCACGTCACCAGTACGGTTGCGAATGGCGCTGATCCGGTGCAAGGTGCGTTCAATGCCGGCTCGGTTATCGCCACTGAACATGCCGACCCGTTCAATGCAATAATCCAGATCGGCCCGCGAAATGGGAGTATCAGACAGGTATTCTGCTTCGCCGGGAAAGCGAGCCTCGGGACGTCGCCCCAGATCCAGCACAACCTCCACTAGACTATTGCGCTGGGGGTGGTGCTCTAGCCGTTGGCGAATGTTGCTCGGTAAAATCTCCAGAAGCTGCTGTAAGTCGTCGGTGATTTGAAACCCTGAGGGGACAGTCTCAGTCCGGGGTTCAGGCTCGTGGTTGGGGACAGGCGCTAGCGGGCTGGACTGTTCAGAAGCCGATTCAAACGAGGGATTACCGCTAAATGTCATGGATGCTAAAGGGTACTGGTGCAGTCAGAACGAGGGGTCGTACGTAGGCAAAGGGAAGAGCCAGTTCTCTAGAGCGGACGTTGCAAGGGGTATCTGAGCGTCAGTGGGATGCTCTAGAAGGCTCGGGAAGGGTAGAGGCTAAGGGTTTGTGAGTCATAGGAGTTTTCAAGGGAGAAACGAGGGAATAAGCCAGATGCACAGCCTGCCAAAGCAGGTCGGGGGCATCTTCGAGTTGCAGCGGCGAAGCGATCGGAGGCGGCTGGTCTACCGCTGCTACTGAACCATTGAGGGCTAGCATTGTTGAACTCGATCGAGCATCATCTTGGCGTTGCTCAAGTTGGTCCAATACGGGGGCAAGCAGGCTGCGGGCATAGCTGCCATACGCAATTCCAGCAATATAACGATGAGGTGCTTCCGGATGAATTTGCGATTTGAGCAAGCCCAGCGCTGCCAATTTCGTCAACGTATGGCGATTCGTTCCACCGGCAAGCTGCACATAGCCTGGTAGATTTGCAGCTAGCACTTTCTGCCCGAGTTTTACAGCAGCTCGCGTTGCCCCATCGCCAATATCGCCGCTCATCGGTCGCCCGTCAGTTTGCCAGATCAGTGAGCAGGGCAAGGGAGCCATTAGCTCATAAAGCGAGCGCAGATAAGCAATTAAGCCGTCTCCATCGGGGCAGCTAATGGCAATCAGCTTCAGGCGAGGCAAAAATGGCACAATAGCCTGCCACAACCGCTCAAAATCGGCTCGACGTCCAACCTGGGTGTGAATCTCAACTGCATCCACGCCGGCAAGTACAAGGGGTGCCACTGCGGCAGGTGTCGCTACATAAGAGCGAGTTGAAATCTGACCAATCGGGCAAACGGGTAAGCAGCGTCCGCAGCCGTAACACCTCCGATCAACAACTCCCGAAAAACCAGTGGGTTCTTGCGCAAACACAATTGCCTGAGCCGGACAAATCGCTTCGCAGGGGCGAGGGCAAGTAACCGGACAACGGTTGGGGTCAAACTCTGCCTTACGAAAATGCGGATCGTCTCCATCATTGAGGCTAACCATCAGCCAAGGTAGCCCCAGTTGCTTAAATCCTTTAGCCTCAGCGATCGGGGTCAGCAATCGCGCCTTGTGAAGGGCAGCGCGGGCAGCATCAATGACGGCGGGGTCGGCAGCCACATCGATACAGTCAGCACCCGCCAACGCATAGGCTAAAGTGAGACTTCGGACAGCAGGGAGGTGTTGAAAACTGGCTCCACAAATGAGCTTGAACCAGGAGCCCTCCCTTAGCGATCGTAAGGGATGGTACAAATCAATCACCCTTACATACTAAAAGGTTATTACCAAAATGACGAGCTTAGCCCGGGATCAGTGTACTACGGGAGACAGCCGCCGACATGTGTGCCTATTTACTTTCTTCATCATTCGTTCAAGGCAGACCCTCAATTTTTAATCGGGCGCAGCAAAATAGGGGATCAAGCGGCGATCAAGAACTCGCTGAGCGGTTTCCAGCTAAAGCTACGTCCGCCTCCCATTTCAACAACGACTTTGATTCGGGAGTCGAGTTTAGGCAGCTCTACCAGATATTGCAGTTCTTGCTGCGACAACACGATACCCTCCAGCAGCCAGATCACCAATCCTTTCGAGCGAGGAGGGAGGTGCTCTAGCTGATGCAGTGCCATCGGCGGCAGGTAGTAGCGATAGCCCACCGCTCCTTCGCGCTCAGTCGTCTTCTTGCCGAGGTGGGGAGGTCGAACCCCATGTACACCCATAAGATAGGCCGACAAATCTCCCAGGCCCCGAGCCGTAATGTGCAGCATTTCATAGCCTGCTGATCGCAGACGGCGCTGGTAGCGTCCTTCAAAGCCTCCCTCAAGAGGGACGTATACGCCTACGGCTCCGACAGTTTCCACGCTTTGAATAAACGGCTTACCTGCTGTAATCAGTGCCATGTCTCTGCCTGCTCTCGTCAATGTACTGGTCGAACAACTCAGGCGGGTCAGCGATCCGTTCCCCGCTTGGGTTGAACGAGCGATTCGCTTCCACTCCCTCCCTGATTATAGAGAGGTGCTGATCCCCCAGCAAGCTGTTTGATGGGCAAAGCCGCTGAATTCCAGGGCTAGAACTGTCAGAATTGATCAACTGTCGCATCAGTTTAGCTAATCTCATAATCTCATGTAGCCCAATAGCTAAGTCGAGGGAAACTAATTTCCGTATCTGACTAGACAATCTAGAAGATATTCGTTTATGATTAGTAGCTGTTGCCAAAATCTGGCGAGACTCTTCGGAGCTATTCCGGCGTGGATAGTAAAGCCTGATTAACTCCTTGGTTTGAGCGTTCGGGATACTGAATGGGCCTTGGTTTCGGCTGTTCAAGTCCCTGCTCTATCAGGTTGCAATAACCTCTGAATCTATTCGGCTTTTGCGGCTTGTTGAAGCTGCTGGGAGAAGAGTAGAGGTCTGCGGTCCTAGCTTAGGCAAACCGCTTCGCCTCTACATGTATTTGTTTTGGAGCTGCAGGGAGCGCAAGCAAAGTCCTGCTGCAAGGTGTGCAAAAGGTGGAACAAGGGAGACTGACGTGTCTATTGGTATTCTTGGCACAAAACTCGGCATGACCCAGATTTTTGACGAAACCGGGGTTGCGATTCCGGTAACGGTCATTCAGGCGGGTCCTTGCACGGTGACTCAAATCAAAACGGAACAGACTGACGGCTACTCTGCAGTGCAAGTGGGCTATGGCGAGGTGTCGGCAAAGGCACTGAACAAGCCTGAGCTAGGGCACTTGGCTAAGTCGGAAGCTCCTCCACTGCGCCATTTGCAAGAGTACCGCCTGGACAACACGGGAGAGTTTGAGCTGGGTCAGCAGATCAAAGCCGACGCTTTTGAGGTGGGGCAAGTTGTAGACGTGATTGGGACCAGCATTGGTCGTGGCTTTGCGGGGTACCAAAAGCGCCACAACTTCAAGCGGGGACCCATGGCTCACGGTTCTAAAAACCATCGCCTACCCGGTTCAACTGGAGCTGGCACCACGCCTGGACGAGTTTATCCCGGCAAACGGATGGCGGGTCAACTCGGCAATGCTCGGGTGACAGTGCGCAAGTTGAAAGTGGTGCGTGTGGATGCTGATCGCAATCTTCTATTGATCAAAGGTGCAGTTCCGGGAAAGCCGGGAGCGCTGCTCAACATTGTGCCCGCAAAAGTGGTTGGACAGAAGAAGTAGGGATTAGGTTGTTGGACTAGGAAGCGCGAGCCGGTGGGACTGCTTCTGAGGTTCAATCCTCTCGAGTAAAGGATAAAGCTATGGTTAACTGCGTAGTCAAAGATTGGCAAGGCGAGGAAGCTGGACAGGCTTCTTTAGAGTTGCGGGTCGCTAAGGAAGAAAACGCTGCTCACATCGTGCATCGCGCCCTAATGCGGCAGATGAACAACGCTCGCCAAGGCACCGTTTCTACTAAAACGCGGGCTGAGGTCAGCGGCGGAGGTCGTAAACCGTGGCGGCAGAAGGGAACGGGTCGAGCGCGAGCGGGTTCTAACCGTTCTCCGCTGTGGCGAGGGGGCGGAGTGATTTTTGGTCCCAAGCCCCGCGACTTCTCGGTAAAAATGAACCGCAAGGAGCGACGTTTGGCGCTGCGGACGGCCTTCCAAAGCCGAGCTGACGATATGGTCGTCGTCGAGGATTTTGCGGAGAAGTTGCCTCGTCCAAAAACGAAAGAGCTGCTGCAGGCGATGACGCGCTGGGGTATTGAGCCTGAATCGAAGGTGCTGCTGATTGTTTCGGAGCGCAACGAAAACGTGTATTTATCCGCTCGCAACGTCAGCAATCTGCGTCTGATCTCGGCGTCAAACCTGAATATATTTGACATTCTCGCCGCAGACCAACTCGTGGTAACGCAATCGGCGCTGGCGAAGATTCAGGAGGTCTATAGTGATGACTAAAAGTATTGATCCGCGTATCCTGCCTGATTTGGTGCGTCGTCCCATCGTCACCGAAAAGGCCACCCGCTTGCTCGAAGAGAACAAGTACACCTTTGAAGTCGCTCCCCACGCTACCAAGACTCAGATCAAGGCGGCAATTCAAGAGCTATTTGATGTCACGGTTGTGGGCGTGAACACGATTAATCCGCCGCGCAAGCAGCGTCGTGTGGGTCGCTTCGTCGGCCACAAGCCTCATTACAAGCGAGCGGTCGTCACCCTCGCTCCAGGGGATTCCATCACCCTGTTCCCCGAAGTTTAAACTAACCGGAGCATTTGAGTTATGGGCATTCGATCCTATCGACCCTATACCCCTGGTACCCGCGAGCGTGTTGTGTCCGATTTCGCTGAGGTGACCCGCAGCGAGCCGGAAAAGTCGCTGACCCGCTCAGTGCACCGTCCGAAGGGGCGGAACAACCGGGGTGTCGTGACCTGTCGGCATCGCGGGGGCGGTCACAAGCGCTTGTATCGGGTGATCGATTTCTACCGCAACAAGCACAACATCCCGGCGAAGGTGGCATCAATTGAATATGATCCCAACCGCAACGCTCGGATTGCGCTACTCCACTACCAGGACGGCGAGAAGCGCTACATTCTTCATCCGGCTGGATTGGCGGTTGGCGCAACGGTAATTTCCGGTCCCGATTCTCCCTTTGAGGTCGGCAATGCGCTGCCGCTGGGCAACATGCCGCTGGGCACCACGGTTCACAACGTGGAGCTAGTGCCGGGTAAAGGCGGACAGATTGTGCGGGCAGCCGGCGCGTCGGCTCAGGTGGTCGCTAAGGAAGGCAACTTTGTGACGCTCCGCTTGCCATCCACCGAAGTGCGAATGGTGCGCCGCGAATGCTACGCCACGATTGGTCAGGTGGGCAATGCGGACGTGCGTAACACCAGCCTAGGTAAGGCCGGACGGAAGCGCTGGAAGGGTCGTCGCCCAGAGGTGCGAGGCAGTGTCATGAACCCAGTGGATCACCCCCATGGCGGTGGTGAAGGGCGAGCCCCAATTGGGCGTCCTGGTCCAGTGACACCATGGGGTAAACCAGCCCTGGGTACAAAGACCCGCAAGAAACGGAAGCTGAGCAATGCCCTGATCGTACGTCGTCGTCGCCGCACCTCGAAGCGCGGTAGAGGCGGACGGGAGTCCTAAAAACTGGGCTGAAATGCCCGTTAGCTGATATGACTTGATTCGACAGACATCCATTGACCCGAGGTGATTTAGAACCATGTCTCGCTCTCTCAAAAAAGGTCCCTTTGTTGCTGATCATTTGATGAGCAAAATCGAGGCGCTTAACGCTCGAGGAGATAAGCAGGTGATCAAGACTTGGTCCCGTGCTTCCACGATTCTGCCGCAAATGATTGGGCATACCATCGCGGTGCACAACGGTCGGCAGCATGTGCCGGTCTATGTGACTGAACAAATGGTGGGGCACAAGCTCGGTGAATTTGCCCCTACTCGCACCTTTCGAGGCCACGCGAAAAGTGATAAGAAGGCTCGTCGCTAAAAGCACTAAGCAGTCGGCGATCGGCTGAATAGTGGGAGTCGCTGCAGGCTGATAGCTGAATGCTCAATGCTTAAGGAGAAAATTATGGCTGTTGCTACTGGAGAAGAAGTCAAAGCTGTTGCGCGTTACATCCGCATGTCCCCGTTCAAGGTGCGTCGGGTTCTCGACCAAATTCGGGGGCGGTCCTACCGGGAAGCCCTGATTATCCTGGAATTCATGCCCTACAAAGCCTGTGAGCCAATTCTGAAGGTGCTGCGTTCAGCTGTAGCCAATGCTGAGCACAATATGGGCTACACCCCCGCCGATTTGGTGATCACCCAGGCGTTTGCGGATCAAGGCCCAGTGCTGAAGCGCTTTCGTCCGCGGGCTCAGGGGCGAGCTTATCAAATTCGTAAGCCCACCTGCCACATCACGATTATGGTAGCTCCGGGCGCAGAAACCGAAGAGTAGCTGCACATACAACCCATTACTTGACACTGTTTACAGCCTTTAAGGGGACGTACCGTGGGACAGAAGATTCATCCAGTTGGCTTTCGCCTTGGAATTACGCAGGAGCACCAGTCGCGCTGGTTTGCCGACTCAGGTCGCTATCCCAAGCTGCTGCAAGAAGACTACACAATTCGCAATTTTCTAGAAAAGAACCCGATGCGGCTGAAAAGCCTCGATAGCCCTGGCATCGCCAAAATTCGCATCGAGCGCAAAGCTGACCAGATTGATTTGGAAATCCACACCGCTCGTCCAGGTGTAGTGGTTGGACGCGGCGGCCAGGGCATCGAAGAACTGCGCACTGGGTTGCAGCGGGCCTTGGGCGACAGCAACCGCCAGATCCGAATCAATGTTGTGGAAGTGGCTCGTGTCGATGCTGATGCCGCCCTGATTGCCGAGTATGTGGCGCAGCAGCTCGAGCGCCGGGTGTCTTTCCGCCGAGTGGTGCGGCAGGCCATTCAGAGGGCGCAGCGGGCCGGTGTTGAAGGTATCAAGATTCAAATCAGCGGCCGTTTGAACGGTGCGGAGATTGCCCGGACTGAATATACCCGGGAAGGTAAAGTACCGCTGCATACCCTGCGGGCTGACATCGACTATGCCTATCGCACGGCGCAGACAATCTATGGAATCCTGGGCATCAAGGTTTGGGTTTTCCGCGGGGAAATCATTCCCGGACAGGAAGAAGTTGCTCCGCCCACAAACGTCCAGCCTCGCCGTCGCCAGCAGCGCCGCCGCCAGCAGTATGAAGACCGCTCGAATGAAGGCTAATTCTTAAGGTAAGAGTCATGTTAAGTCCTAGAAGAACTAAATTCCGCAAGCAGCAGCGGGGACGCATGAAGGGCATGGCGACCGCTGGTAACGAGATCAACTTCGGCGATTTTGCTCTGCAAGCTCTAGAGCCGTCTTGGATTACCTCTCGTCAGATCGAGGCCAGCCGACGAGCGATGACCCGCTATATTCGCCGAGGTGGCAAAATCTGGATTCGCATTTTCCCGGATAAGCCGATCACGATGCGTCCGGCAGAAACCCGCATGGGATCTGGAAAAGGGAATCCGGAGTTCTGGGTTGCCGTCGTTAAGCCCGGCCGGATTCTGTTTGAGATTGCTGGTGTTCCGGAAGCGACCGCTCGGGAAGCGATGCGTCTAGCGCAGTATAAGCTGCCGATTAAAACCAAGTTCATTACGCGTCAAGCGGAGGAGTCGTAACCTATGCCTCTGCCCAAAATTGAGGAGATTCGCGATCTCAGTGACCAAGAGCTGAATGATCGCATTGTGGAAACCAAGAAAGAGCTGTTTCAGTTGCGCTTCCAGAAAGCGACTCGTCAGCTCGATAAGCCGCACCAATTTAAGCATCTGCGCCACCGCCTCGCTCAGCTAATGACAGTTGAGCGGGAACGGCAGCTTGCAGCGGCGAACGCAGCGTCTGATTCCAGTGCAGCGGAGGAGTAACCTATGGCAGTGAAGCAACGAGTTGGTCTAGTGGTCAGCGACAAAATGGATAAAACCGTTGTGGTGGCGGTCGAGAACCGTGCTCCCCATCCCAAATACCGCAAGATTGTGGTGCGCACCAAGCGGTACAAGGTGCACGACGAAGAAAACAAGTGCCAAGTGGGCGATCGCGTCCGCATTGAGGAAACCCGACCGCTCAGCCGTACCAAGCGCTGGGTCGTGGTGGATATTCTCAATCAGACCTCGGATGCTTAGTTCTATATCCCAAACTTGAGTAATCCAGGAGGTTCATCATGATTCAGCAAGAAACTTATCTCAATGTGGCTGACAACAGCGGTGCCCGCAAGCTGATGTGTATCCGGGTGCTGGGCGGCAACCGGCGCTATGCCAACGTGGGGGATGTAATCATCGCCGTGGTCAAGGATGCGATTCCCAATATGGCGGTGAAAAAGTCAGATGTGGTGCGGGCAGTCGTGGTACGCACCAAGAAAGGATTACGGCGCGAGAGCGGTATGAGCATTCGTTTCGACGACAACGCTGCTGTAATCATCAACGCCGAGGGGAATCCCCGAGGAACACGGGTATTCGGTCCGGTTGCCCGTGAGCTGCGGGACAAGAACTTTACCAAGATCGTTTCTCTGGCTCCGGAGGTACTGTGATGAAGAAAAAGAATTCCACGCCGGTGCGCTACAAGATGCATGTCAAAAAGGGGGACACCGTACAGGTGATTGCAGGCAGCGAGAAGGGCAAAGTGGGCGAAGTGCTCCGCACCTTCCCTAAGACCAGCAAGGTCATCATTAAAGGGGTCAACCTGAAGACAAAGCATGTCAAACCGCAGCAGGAAGGAGAGTCGGGGCAGATTACAACGGTTGAAGCGCCAATCCATAGCTCCAACGTTATGCTCTACTCGAATAAGCAAAAGATTGCGAGTCGGATTTGCTACACCTTCAACAGCGAAGGGCGGAAGGTGCGGATGCTGAAGAAAACCGGCGAAATTATCGACTAGTTCTCATTGACGCTGATTGTATTGCCCCTGACCAAGCCCAGGGAACGAGGAGACATTATGGCAGAAAGATTAAAAACGCTCTACCAGGAGAAAGTTGTTCCCAAGCTGATGGAACAATTTCAGTACACCAACCCGCATCAGGTGCCCAAGCTCGTAAAGGTAACCGTGAATCGTGGCTTGGGCGAGGCCGCTCAGAATGCTAAGGCTCTGGAGTCGTCCTTGAGTGAGATTGCTTTGATTACGGGGCAAAAGCCTGTTGTCACCCGAGCCAAGAAGGCGATCGCCGGCTTCAAAATTCGACAGGGTATGCCGGTGGGTATCATGGTGACTCTGCGAGCGGGGCGGATGTACGCCTTTATGGATCGATTGATTAACCTGGCTCTTCCCCGAATCCGTGATTTTCGCGGTATCAGTCCCAAGAGTTTTGATGGTCGTGGTAACTACACGCTGGGAATCCGCGAACAGCTAATTTTTCCCGAAGTTGAGTATGACGTCATCGATCAGATTCGCGGTATGGACATCTCCATCATTACCACTGCCAACACGGACGAAGAAGGTCGAGCCTTATTGAAAGAATTAGGAATGCCCTTCCGGGATAACTGAGGCAGTTTCATCAAGAGGAAACTATGGCAGCTAACGATACTATTGCAGACATGTTAACGCGCATTCGGAATGCGAATTTGGCGCGGCACCAAACCACCGAAGTTCCTTCAACTAAAATGACTCGCAGTATTGCCAAAGTGCTGCGCGAGGAAGGCTTTATCGGCGACTTCAGCGAAATCGAGGAAGGACCAAAACGGAACCTGGTGATTTCTCTGAAGTATAAGGGTAAGAATCGTCGTCCGATTATCACCGCCTTGAAGCGGGTTAGTAAGCCAGGGCTGCGAGTGTACTCAAACCGTAAGGAACTGCCTCGGGTTTTGGGAGGGATTGGCATTGCCATTATTTCTACCTCCAGCGGCATTATGACGGATCGGGATGCTCGCCGTCAGGGGCTAGGTGGTGAAGTCCTCTGTTATGTCTGGTAGGGCCAACCATCGTGAATCGCTGGCAACAAACGCAGCAATTGTCTAGGAGAAGCAATCATGTCTCGCATTGGTAAGCGCCCTATCCCTTTGCCTCAGAAGGTCACCGTGACGATCAACGGTCAGCATGTGGCAGTGAAAGGTCCAAAGGGTGAATTGGCTCGCACCCTGCCTGCCGAAGTGGAAGTGGTGCAGCAGGACAATACGATTTTGGTGAACCGCCGCAACGACTCGCGGGTGGCACGGCAGCGGCATGGGCTGAGCCGGACGCTGGTGTCTAACATGGTGGAAGGCGTGTCTCAGGGTTTCCAGCGGCGTTTAGAAATTCAAGGCGTCGGCTATCGAGCACAGGTGCAAGGTCGCAATCTGGTGCTGAACGTGGGCTACAGCCATCCGGTGCAAATTGAGCCGCCTGACGGAGTTCAGTTAGCGGTTGAAAATAACACAAACGTCATCGTTTCCGGTATTAACAAAGAAGAGGTCGGTAATATTGCCGCTCAAATTCGAGCGGTGCGTCCGCCGGAACCCTACAAAGGCAAAGGAATTCGCTATGCAGGCGAGTTCGTCAGACGCAAGGCTGGAAAAGCAGGGAAGAAATAGAGATGAAAAGTTCACGGACAGAAGCAACTCGCCGTCGGCACCAGCGCATCCGCCGCAAGGTCGTGGGTACCAGCGAGCGGCCACGGTTGGCGGTGTTTCGCTCTCATCAGCATATCTACGCTCAGGTGATCGACGATTCTCGCCATCATACGCTGGTGGCTGCCTCGACCTTGGAGCCAGAACTGCGGGAAAAGCTGGAGTCAGGTTCCAATTGCGATGCTTCATCGCAGGTTGGTCAGCTGATTGCTGAGCGGGCATTGGCCAAGGGGATCGAGCAGGTGGTGTTTGATCGAGGCGGTAAGCTCTATCACGGTCGTGTCAAGGCTTTGGCCGATGCGGCTCGAGAAAGGGGACTGAAGTTCTAAGCCGGGTGAAAATAGCAGCAAGATAAGGGAGACACAGATGGCGAATCGTCGTAAGAGTCGCACAAAAGAGAAGGAAACGGATTGGCAAGAGCGCGTTGTTCAAATCCGCCGCGTCACCAAAGTAGTGAAGGGTGGTAAGAAACTCAGCTTTCGCGCCATTGTTGTGGTGGGCAACGAAAAGGGGCAAGTGGGTGTTGGTGTGGGCAAAGCCAGCGATGTGATTGGCGCGGTCCGCAAAGGGGTCGCAGATGGCAAAAAGCACTTGGTGGAAGTGCCCCTCACCAAAGCGAATTCCATCCCCCATCCGGTCAATGGTGCAGGTGGCGGCGCTAAAGTCATGATGCGTCCTGCTGCACCCGGTACTGGGGTAATTGCTGGGGGCGCTGTCCGCACAGTGCTAGAACTGGCAGGCGTACGAAATATCCTGGCGAAGCAGCTTGGATCGAGCAATCCGCTAAATAACGCTAGAGCAGCAGCCAACGCCTTAGCGTCTCTTCGTACCTTCTCGGAGGTGGCAGAAGAACGCGGCATTGCCATCGAGAATCTCTACGGCTAATTGCTAGAACTGGAGCGGTCGCCCGCCTCAGCCTTTAGTTTTGATCGTTTGATGATCTATCCCTATTACTCAACGAACGGATTATGAGACTAGAAGACGCTTTACCGAAGTCAGGCTCGCAAAAGCGACGCCGTCGCGTCGGTCGAGGAATTTCTGCGGGACAAGGCGCTAGCTGTGGATTTGGCATGCGGGGTCAGAAGTCTCGTTCGGGACGGAGCACTCGTCCTGGTTTTGAAGGAGGTCAGATGCCTCTGTATCGCCGCATCCCCAAGCTGAAGCATTTTCCGCTAGTGAACCGGCAACAGTTTACCGTAGTAAACGTAGGTGCGCTGGCGGGTTTGACGGCAAACACGGAAGTTAGCCTGGCGTCGCTGATGGATGCTGGCATCGTCACGACCGATGACGGTCCGCTGAAAATCCTAGGAGGTGGAGACCTGTCGGTGCCGCTGACAGTGCACGCCGCTGCCTTTACAGCAACCGCACGCAGCAAGATCGAAGCGGCCGGCGGGAGCTGCGAGCTGATTGGCTAGCTTAAATTGCCATAAACACAGCACAATAGAAGTCTGACTGTCTAGTTTGTTCGAGGCCATTTGTTCTGCGTAGAGGCGGACAATTTGCCTCAAAACAGGGTCAAATAGCAGACACCGTGAGTTGTGTGATTGCTCCTGCGTGTAGAGGTTTCCCCTTATGGTCGTTAGTCGAGATAAAACTCCAACCGCTCAAGAAACATTTGTTCAAATGGCGCAAGCAGCTGGCCTTCGCAGTCGGCTGCTTGTTACTATCGGCATGCTGCTGCTCGTTCGCTTAGGAATTTTTATTCCCGTTCCGGGTATTGACCGAGTTGCCTTTCAGCAAGCACTACAGACCAACGGCGGTCTTGGCAGCCTGATCGGCATCCTGGATATCCTGACGGGTCGCGGCATTTCTACCTTGGGTATTTTCGCCTTAGGAATTCTGCCCTACATTAATGCGTCTATCATCATGCAGCTCATGGCGGCTGCGATCCCAAGTTTGGAAGATCTGCAAAAGAACGAGGGCGAAGCTGGACGCCGCAAAATTTCCCAGATCACGCGCTATGTGGCCCTGGGCTGGGCGATCTTCCAGAGCATTGGCATCTCGCTGTTTGTTAGCGGCTATGCTATCAACCCCGGACCTGCCTTTATTGCTCAGACGGTGCTGGCGCTGACTGCTGGCTCGATGTTTGTTATGTGGGTTGGTGAACTGATCACCGAGCGGGGCATCGGTAACGGGGCATCGCTGCTGATATTTGTCAGTATTGTCTCGACTCTGCCCCGCTCTCTCGGACAAACCATTGAGCTGGCTCAAAGTGGCGACCGCAGTTTGGTGGGCGGCGTCGTGATTCTGCTGCTGGTTTTCCTGGTGATGATTGTTGGCATTGTCTTTGTCCAGGAAGGAACTCGCCGCATCCCGATTATCTCGGCACGGCGTCAGGTGGGGCGCAAGCTCTATCTGGAAAAAAGCAGTTATTTGCCACTGCGGCTGAATCAGGGCGGCGTCATGCCGATCATCTTTGCCTCAATGGTGCTGTTTTTGCCGGCATCGCTGGTACAGTTTTTCCCCAATAATCCAGTTTTGACCCAGGCAATTCGCTACCTTAGCCCCGGACATTGGGTGTATGTCGTGGTGTATTTGACGCTAATTCTCTTCTTTAGCTACTTTTATGCCTCACTGATTATCAACCCGGTAGATATGTCGCAGAACCTGAAAAAAATGGGTGCCAGCATTCCTGGGATTCGTCCAGGGAAAGCAACAAGCGAATATATCGAACGTGTATTGAATCGATTGACCTTCCTGGGCGCAATTTTCTTGGGCTTGGTGGCCATTGTGCCGACGGCTGTAGAGGGCGCGACGCAGGTCAGAACCTTTCAAGGGTTAGGCGCTACATCGCTACTGATTCTGGTCGGTGTAGCCATCGACACGGCTAAGCAGATTCAAACCTATGTCATCTCACAACGCTATGAAGGAATGGTGAAACAGTAGTGGTACGACTGATCTTTCTGGGGCCTCCCGGGGCGGGTAAGGGAACGCAAGCGCTGGTATTGGCTCAAGCCCACAGTATTCCCCACATCTCGACCGGCGATATTCTGCGAGCAGCGGTGGCGCAGAAAACGGAATTGGGACAGAAAGCCCAATCCTATATGGACAAAGGGGAACTGGTTCCCGATCAGCTGATCCTGGATATGGTGCGGGAGCGCCTCGGACAGTCAGATGCCGCTCAGGGTTGGATTCTGGATGGCTTTCCCCGCACAGTTGTTCAGGCGACGTTTCTCGATCAACTGCTTCAAGAAATTAATCAGTCGTGCGATGGCGTTGTGAATTTTGAGGTGCCCGATGAGGTGCTTGTAGCCCGGTTGCTTGGTCGCGGGCGCAAAGACGACAACGAGGACGTCATTCGCCACCGATTGGAGGTCTATCATCAACAAACGGCTCCTCTAATTGATTTTTATCGAGACCGGCAGCAACTCTTTGCCCTCGATGGTAACCAATCGGTGGACCAAGTCCGAGAAGCACTTGAACAGATTGTTCAGTCTCACTCGCTGGCAACTTAACCTCGAACTGCTAGTGCGCGGATTGACTGGTCAGATTAGGACCTAGGAGCCTTGCCCGCCGGTTTGCGTTAACATTTGTTAGGCTGGGTATGGGAAAGCGAATTTAAGGACTAGGATGACTTCGTCCTTTTCCATAGTTGCCCATCGTTTTCTGAAAATCGTTGGTTTGTAGGCCTGCTTTTCTCGCAATGGCCCTATGAGCCAGCGTTGATGAATGCAATTTAGCTGGATTAGTTATAGGAGAGTGCTTTGTCTAAACAAGATCTAATTGAGATGGAAGGAACAGTGACCGATTCCTTGCCGAATGCAATGTTTCGAGTCGATTTAGATAACGGCTTTAATGTCTTGGCCCACATCTCGGGCAAGATTCGCCGCAATTACATCAAAATTTTGCCCGGTGATCGAGTCAAGGTAGAGCTAACCCCCTACGATTTGACGAAGGGGCGTATCACCTATCGCCTGCGCAAGAAGTAGCGTGCTGCCGAGGGAGGCACCAGCAAGGTTCTTCTAGGCGCTTCTCGTAGGTAAGACCGAGAGCGTCTTTTAGTGAAAAATTTAATTTGACCATCTCTTTATAAATCTGCTAAGATATTACGTTTGTAGTGTTTTATATTTTAGGACATGAAAGTCCGAGCATCGGTTCGTCGTATGTGTGAGAAATGCCGCGTTATTCGGCGGAAGGGGCGAGTGATGGTTATTTGCTCAAACCCTAAGCACAAGCAGCGTCAGGGATAACCTTCGACGTTTCCTTAGCGCGGTGGTAACAGGTCTAAGACAAGTTCAAGAGTGAAGCATGCTGCTTGAGGTTGGCTAACGATGGTTGACCGACGGTGAGCAAGCATTCTGAAAAACCACAACTGGAGAGTACTGGAACGTGGCGCGAATTGCCGGAGTGGACCTTCCACGGGATAAACGTGTTGAAATTGGTCTCACCTATATTTATGGAATTGGTTTAACCCGATCGAAGGAGATCTTGGTTAAAACGGGAGTCAATCCTGATACTCGAGTGCGCGACCTAAGTGATGCTGAGGTGGCTGCGCTGCGAGAGGCAGTTGAGAATGATTACCAGGTTGAGGGTGACCTCAGACGCTGGGAGTCGATGAATATCAAGCGATTGATGGACATTGGCACTTACCGAGGGCGGCGACATCGCATGGGGCTGCCCGTCCGTGGACAGCGTACTCGGACAAACGCTAGAACTCGTCGGGGTGGACGAAGGACAGTAGCCGGTAAGAAGAAAGCGCCCGGTAAGAAGTAGGAGTCTATCATTCTCAGGTACTACCCAGCAGCGAGATAGGTCGCCCTAGCCGCTGCTCTTTGTCTGTCTAGACGCGAGGCAGTAAAGGGACCCTACGCAGCAAGCCGCTGTTCTGGCTGCTCTGGTAGAGGTTTCTGATAAAGGTTCGACGGTCATCCTTCGCCTGGGGTAAATCTAGCAGGCATCCATCCTCAAGCTGAACCCGAGTGCGCTGCAAACTGAATCCAGTTGGGATCCAGCAAGGCGTAAACGTGATGAGGCGCTAATCCTTAAATCAATCAACTAGTCAATTAACCATCAAACCATGGCGCGACAACCAACCAAAAAAACAGGAGCAAAGAAGCAGAAACGAAATGTGCCCAATGGTGTGGCTCATATTCAATCTACGTTCAACAACACCATTGTCACAATTACCGACGCGAACGGCGAAGCCATTTCTTGGTCCTCTTCGGGGGCGAGTGGTTTCAAAGGTGCTAAGAAAGGAACTCCTTACGCTGCTCAGACGGCAGCCGAAAACGCAGCCAAGCGAGCTATTGACCAAGGCATGCGACAGATTGAGGTGATGGTCAGTGGTCCCGGTTCTGGGCGAGAAACTGCAATTCGAGCCTTACAGGCGGCCGGCCTAGAGATCACTTTAATTCGAGATGTCACTCCAATTCCTCACAACGGTTGTCGTCCGCCGAAGCGCCGTCGCGTCTAATCAGCCCCATTGCATCATGAGTGCCTCTTTTATGCCTGTGGAGTTGAGAAGTTGAGGCTGCAAAGGACGGATTGGTGCTCGTTGGCAGTTACACAGCTGCATAGCCAAGCGTGATTTTTTTGAAGGAGACGGATCGGTTTGCTTTCCAGGGCTAAGGAGAAGGGAGGTTTGACTGTGGCACAGTTTCAGGTTGAATGCATTGATTCGGACACCGGTGAGGACCGGAGTTCATATAGTAAGTTCATTTTGGAGCCTCTTGATCGAGGACAGGGGATCACTGTTGGCAATGCCCTCAGACGGGTATTGCTCTCTAATTTAGAGGGCGCTTCGGTAACGGCTGTGCGGATTGCTGGCGTGACCCATGAATTTATGACTGTTCCAGGTGTGCGGGAAGATGTCCTCGATATCTTGCTGAACATGAAGGAAGTGGTGCTCAAGAGCTACTCGTCTCAGCCGCAGATCGGTCGGCTGCGGGTTGAGGGACCAGCGACGGTGACCGCTAGCTACTTCGAACTGCCTTCTGAAGTGGAGGCGGTTAATCCAGATCAATACATCGCGACTCTGTCGCCGGGATCAACTCTGGAGATGGAGTTTCGGATTGAGAAAGGCATTGGCTACCGAGCGATTGAGCGGGGGCGCGATGAAACGTCAGCTCTCGATTTTCTCCAAATTGACTCCGTGTTTATGCCGGTGCGCAAGGTGAATTACACCGTTGAGGATGCGCGTGTTGGAGGAGCCATCGAGAAAGATCGGCTAATCTTGGAGGTCTGGACGAACGGTAGTCTGACTCCTCAAGAGGCACTTGGGCAAGCCGCCGACATTCTGGTGGGATTGTTCACACCGCTGCGCGAGATCGAATTTGCGCCGTCTGGGGATGATTCCGATGAACCGGACGATCCGACCAATCAAATTCCCATCGAAGAACTGCAACTCTCTGTGCGAGCTTACAACTGCCTGAAGCGAGCACAGATTAACTCAGTAGCAGACCTACTAGACTACACCCAGGAAGACTTGCTGGAGATTAAGAACTTTGGTGCCAAGTCGGCTGAAGAAGTGATTCAAGCTCTGCAAGACCGCTTAGGTATCACTCTGCCCCACGATAAGTCATCTCGCTCGACCTAAATTGTGACTTTAGCTGGCAGTTGGCTCTTATTGTTGATTTCACTATCCCTCAAACGTTATGCGTCATCGATGTCATGTTCCTCAGCTGGGTAAGCCCGCTGACCAACGTAAAGCGCTGCTGCGAGCGCTGACCACCGAGCTGATTCGGCATGGTCGGATTACAACGACCAAGGTGCGGGCTAAGGCAGTCCGTTCTGAGGCAGAACGCATGATCACCTTAGCCAAAGATGGGTCCCTAGCAGCGCGACGGCAGGCTCTCGGCTATATGTACGATAAACAGCTTGTTCATGCCTTGTTCGAGCAAGCTCCAGAGCGCTATGGCGACCGCAATGGAGGATATACTCGCATCCTGCGGACGGTGAATCGTCGCGGCGACAATGCCGAGATGGCGATCATTGAGTTGACTTAGGGTTCGATCCGGTACAGCCATGTCTGTCAGCTCCTCCCCGCTTTTGATGTCCTCGGAGGTTACATCATCTTCCAAGACCCAGCGCATTGCCTTGGTGATTCAGTACCTTGGCACTCACTTTCACGGGTGGCAGCGGCAGTTGCAGCAGCGGACGGTGCAGGAAGAGATGGAGCGGGCGATTGCGGCGGTCATTGGTGCTCCGGTGACACTGCACGGGGCTGGACGAACAGATGCGGGTGTGCATGCTGCGGCACAGGTTGCCCATTTCGATGCTCCTGCATGGATTCCAGCCCATCGCTGGGTCGATATTTTGAACCATCGCCTGCCGACCGATATCGTGGTGCGGGCGTCGGCGGCGGTAGAAGCAAGTTGGCATGCCCGTTTCTCGGCGTTGTGGCGGCGCTATCGCTACACAATCTACACAGAGACTCGCCCCAACTTGTTTGTGCGTCCGTTTGTCTGGCACTACTATCAAGCCCCATTAGACGAAACGCTGATCCAGGCAGCCCTCGCGCCACTGGTCGGACGTCACCATCTGGCGGCATTCCATCGCTCCGGATCAAGCCGTCCCCATTCCTGGGTTGATGTGCAAGCAGCAGAATGCGTGCGGCGCGGTCCATTTTTGCAGATTGAGCTGCAAGCCAGTGGCTTCTTGTATGGAATGGTGCGGTTGCTAGTCGGTATGCTGGTAGAGGTGGGACGGGGCTGGCGGTCGCCGGCTGACTTTACAGACCTCTGGAAACAGCAGCGCCGTGATCTGGTGCGATATGCAGCTCCTTCTCAAGGATTGTGTTTGCTGCGCGTTGGCTATCCCCAGCCTCCCTTTCCGCCCGAAGCATGGTTTGATACCCAGCCCTTGTTTGTGTTTCAATCGCTCCCTGAATCCAATTACTGTTCAACAACCTGTCCCACGCCGGTTTAACGCCCACATTAGCGCTGCTCAAGCGTATTGCATTTTCGAGAAGGAAACCAAGAGACCTATGAACAAAACCTATCTTCCTCCACAGGAGTCGCTGGAGCGGAAATGGTACGTAGTGGATGCTGCCAACCAGCGTCTGGGGCGATTGGCCAGCGAGATCGCCATGATTCTGCGCGGTAAGAACAAGCCGACCTATACTCCCCATATGGACACGGGTGATTTTGTGATCGTAGTCAACGCTGAGAAAGTGGACGTGACCGGCAAAAAGCGGACGCAGAAGCTCTATCGGCGTCACTCGGGTCGTCCGGGTGGTATGAAAACGGAGACCTTCACGCAACTGCAAAATCGCCTGCCCGAGCGGATCGTGGAACAGGCTGTGAAGGGGATGTTGCCCAAGAATACGCTGGGACGGCAGTTGTTCACCAAGTTGAAAGTTTATGCCGGTCCAGAGCATCCACATCAAGCTCAGAAACCTGAAGTGCTGACCATTCAAACCATTCCTGGAGGAGAAAATTAATGCAGGCTATCGAAAAAAACGATCGCGTCATGTACTGGGGCACTGGTCGCCGTAAGTCAGCAGTGGCTCGGGTGCGCTTAGTACCGGGTAGCGGTCAGTTAACCATTAACGGCAAAGCGGGTGATCTGTATTTGCAGTTCAACCCTACCTATCTCTCGGTGGCAAAAGCGCCGCTGGAAACCCTAGGTCTCGAAAACGAGTACGACATTTTGGTGAATGTCCGTGGTGGTGGCTTGACCGGGCAAGCAGATTCAATTCGTCTAGGAGTGGCGCGGGCGCTCTGTCAGCTCGATCCCGACAACCGCAAGCCGCTGAAGGTGGAAGGCTACCTAACCCGCGATCCGCGCGCTAAGGAGCGGAAGAAGTACGGTCTGCACAAAGCCCGGAAAGCGCCTCAGTACTCGAAGCGGTAATTCGTTGGCGATGGGCAAGATCCACCGGTTGAGTGGATTGATCGCTAGAATCAAACAAGACTTGTTCCTTAATTTATCTTTATTGTCATGGCTAAACCCGATATTCATCCCAAGTGGTATCCAGAAGCCAAAGTCTACTGCAACGGCGAGCTAGTAATGACCGTTGGCTCCACGAAGCCTGAGCTGCATGTAGATGTCTGGTCTGGAAACCATCCCTTCTTTACCGGTACCCAGAAGATCATTGACACCGAGGGTCGTGTGGAGCGCTTCCTGCGCAAGTATGGCATGATGGACGCTGGCCAAGGCGAAGCCGACAAAAAGGACGCCAAGAAGAAGTAACGACGGGTGCTTTGATCAACTTGGTTGCGGCAGTCAGTTGATTTAACTGGACTGCTTGTAACTGTATCTAAGTAACCCCATCGTGAAGGTGCGTTCTTGACGGCTATGGCTGAAGCGTATTTATTAGAAAAACTAAAATCGGTTGAGCAAACGTTTGATGAGCTAACGCGCCGCTTGGCAGATCCCGATGTGGCAACGGATCCGGTTGAGTTTCAGCGCGTCGCAAAGGCTCGCTCGTCACTCGAAGAAACGGTGAACACCTACGAGGACTGGAAGCGGGCGCAGCAAGATCTGGAGGGCGCTCGCCAGATCCTCAAGGAAGCGGGTGGCGATCAGGAGTTGCGCGAGATGGCAGCTCTGGAAGTCGAGGAATTGGAAACCCGCATTCTCGAGCTAGAAAAGCGGCTGAAGGTGCTGCTGCTACCCCGTGACCCAAATGATGAAAAGAACATCATGCTGGAAATCCGAGCGGGTACCGGCGGCGACGAGGCTAGCATCTGGGCCGGTGATTTGGTGCGGATGTATTCTCGCTACGCCGAAAGGCAAAACTGGCGCGTGAAGCTGGTGAGCGAATCTCCGGCAGACATGGGCGGCTTCAAGGAAGCGATTTTGGAGATCCAGGGCGATCAGGTCTACAGCAAGCTCAAGTTTGAGGCGGGTGTACACCGGGTGCAGCGGGTTCCTGTGACTGAAGCCGGTGGGCGGGTGCATACCTCTACGGCCACGGTTGCCGTGATGCCCGAGGTAGACGATGTGGAAGTCGAAATCGATCCTAAAGATATTGAACTGACTACGGCTCGATCAGGGGGCGCGGGCGGCCAGAACGTCAACAAAGTGGAAACAGCGGTTGATTTGTTCCACAAACCCACGGGCATTCGCATCTTCTGCACCGAGGAACGCTCACAGCTACAAAACCGGGAACGGGCAATGCAGATTCTCCGCGCTAAGCTCTACGAGATGAAGCTGCGGGAACAGCAGGAAGCCGTGACCTCGATGCGGCGTTCGCAGGTAGGAACTGGGGCACGCTCGGAAAAGATCCGCACTTACAACTACAAAGACAACCGCGTTACCGACCACCGACTCGGGCAAAACTTTACGCTAACCCCGGTTCTAGAAGGCGACTTGGAAGAAGTGATTCAGTCCTGCATTTCTCAGGATCAGCAGGAGCGCTTGGAAGAGTTGGCAGCTTCTACGTCCTCAGTATCTATCTAGTTTTCCGGTGGCTTCCTGAGCGGCGAGTGAACTGGCTGTACCCTCTGGATCGGCAGTGAGCAGCACCGAGCTAGCTGCGTGAATGGATAAATAAATCTATCGAGCTACACTGAGAGGGTGCTCGGGAGGGTACGCTGGATGCATTAGCATAATTGTTCACATTGAGAATGGCTGTGACCGCTAGTCTTTCATCTAGTTTTTCATCTGTTCAGTTGGGAACTACCTCCGTTGCTCGCACGCCAGGATGGTCAGGACTGATTGAAACCTACCGCCGCTATTTGCCGGTGACTGAGCAAACGCCAATTGTTACCCTGCTCGAAGGCAACACGCCGTTGATTCCGGTGCCATCGATTGCTGCCGAAATTGGACGGCAGGTGCAGGTATGGGTGAAGTATGATGGATTGAATCCCACGGGCAGCTTCAAAGATCGGGGCATGACCATGGCGGTCTCTAAAGCGAAGGAAGCCGGAGCTGAAGTGGTGATTTGCGCCAGCACGGGCAATACCTCCGCGGCGGCGGCGGCTTATGCTCGTCGGGCTGGGATGCGGGCCTATGTGCTGATTCCCGACGGCTATGTGGCGCTAGGCAAACTGGCGCAGGCGCTGCTTTATGGTGCAGAAGTGCTGGCCATTCAGGGTAACTTTGACCGAGCATTAGAAATTGTGCGGGAGATGGCCGATCGCTACCCGGTCACCCTAGTCAACTCGGTGAATCCCTACCGACTAGAGGGACAAAAAACGGCTGCTTTTGAAGTGGTTGACGTTTTGGGCACTGCTCCCGATTGGCTCTGCATCCCAGTGGGCAATGCCGGCAATATTACTGCCTACTGGATGGGGTTTTGTCAATACCATCAGGAAGGACGCTGTGACCGGCTGCCTCGGATGATGGGATTTCAGGCGGCGGGTGCTTCTCCCTTAGTGACTGGGCAGGCCGTTGCTCATCCCGAAACGCTAGCTACCGCCATTCGGATCGGCAACCCAGCAAGCTGGCGACAGGCGATTGCGGTTCAGGAAGCGAGCCAGGGAGCATTCAACGCCGTCACCGACGAAGAAATTTTAGCGGCTTACCGACTCTTGGCTGCTCAGGAAGGTGTGTTTTGCGAACCTGCCAGTGCGGCCTCGGTTGCTGGCTTGCTCAAGGTTAAAGATCAGGTGCCTTCCGGTGCCAAAGTCGTCTGTGTGTTGACGGGCAATGGTCTCAAAGACCCGGACACTGCGATCAAGCATTGCCAAAACCAGTTTAAGACTGGGATTGCGCCAGATCGAGCTGCGGTAGCTGCAGTGATGGGGTTTTAGCGGTATCGACCTGAGTTTGACCCACTGCTTGGACGGCGGGGGTGTCCTCCGTAGACTCAAGCGGTTTACCAGTGGGAATATCGAGATGGGACTGGGTCGAGCTAGAACCTGTTCGTTCCTTAGTTATGATCCGCATCGCATCACCCAGAGCTGTCGTTAGGTCGTGGCGGGTTTGGACATGAGCTGCCTGCTCTGCTGCCAGAGCCTGTGTGAGCTGGTCGATTTGAAACCACGCCTGCCAGAGCTGCTGTCTGAGATTCTCTTCTCCTGAATATTGCTGTAAACGCTTCTGATAGGCAGCTTGCACGTCGTCAGCCAGTTGAGGGAATTCGGGCAGTTCTGAGGCAAGTTCTGAAACCTCAGCAAGGGTGGGTTGCCTATTCTGAAGCTGCTTTTGCAGTTGCGCAATCGTTTCTCGGGCTTGCTCTGCCTCGCCTCGGCGCTGTCTAGCTTCGGTTTCATAGAGCGTGCGCCAGTTGGCTGCTGCGGTGTAAGCCTGCTCGCGTTCTTGCTGGGCCACTGCTAACTGCTGCTGCAAATTCTTGATTTCTGTTAGCCACTGCCTCACATCCTGAGTCATGAGCGGTGCATCCTTAATGCCACAATTCAATCGGTTCTACTTGCTAGAGCAGTCTAGAACAAAAATTGAGTTACGGCATAAGGTGCAGGCAAAACGATCAAGACCAGCACTGCCAGAGCCAGCAATCCCAGAAAATCGCGACGATTATCTAATTCGCTGACATCATTCAGTGCCGGTTCATCGATTACCGGCATCAGAAACAGCAATATAGCCCACGGCAGGAATTCCCGTTGGACAAAGGATAGACCCAGCACCAAAAGCCGCGCAATTTGCCCAATCGTCACTGCCTGCCGCTGACCATACATGGCATGAACGATATGTCCACCGTCGAGCTGCCCCACCGGCATGAGATTAAAAGCGGTAATTACTAATCCTAAAAAGCCTGCAATAGCAACGGGATGAAGTACCAGCGCTGTTTCTGCTGTGAGAGTGTTGCCCAGCGCTAGCTTGCTCAACAGCGTTACCAGCAGTGAACCTGTGGGCCGAAACGACTGAAAGCTGAGAATGCTGGATTCGTCAGACAGGGCTACTGGCATTGAATGCGCCAACCCCCAGATCAGCACCGGGATTGTAACAATAAAACCGGCGATCGGTCCGGCAATACCGACGTCGAATAGGGCCTTGCGGTTCGGCACGTGGGAACGTAACTGAATGAAAGCTCCAAAGGTGCCAAAAGGAAAAATTGCCGCGGGCGGCACCGGAATAAAGTAGGGCAAGGTCGCACGAATCCGATTACGGCGAGCAACCAGATAATGCCCTAGCTCATGGGTGCCCAAGATTGCCATCAATGCCATTGCATAGGGTAATCCTGCCGCTAAGCCCTGCCAAGTTGTCGGCAACTCACGATCGGTTCCGGTTGCCATCAGGGCACCTGCCAACGTGGTGGTGAGTAGCGTCGCGATCAGAAGCCCTAGCGCCACACCCGGACGAGTGGTCTCAGCAGCCGGGGATGGGGTTTTGCGGTCGATCTGCGCCTGGGGATTTGGCACAAGGGCAAAAAAGGGTTTGCCGTTCAGCCCTTCTTGGAAGACAACAAGGAAACGATCGCTGAAGGAGGCTTCTACATTCTCGCGGACAGTGTTGTAGGCTACATCTGGTGAGGTTCTCAACTGACCGCGACAAATTAAAGCCTGTGGCTTATGGTCTAACGTTTGCAAGCAGTACACTGACCAAGGGAAGCAGTTTTGGAGCGTGGCTTCCTCTTCTTTGGTAACTAACCGTAGCGCGGCTTGCTTGTCTGGTTCTGCAGTGCCCATCATGACCTCCTGGGGGCGAGGAGAAGAGGCATTCAGTTTAGAGGGTGCAGATGAGGGTTGAACGGGGCGTCCCCATTGCACCAAGAGCCAATACAAGACCAAACTCGCAATAAACGGCAGAACTAGCAGCAGTAACGGAATAGGCTGACTCTCACCGTACACCATCACCCAAGCAGTCCAGATAAAAGCCGGCATCATCATCACTAGCCACAGCAGCCAGACCGGTGTGCGAGTGATGGTGACCACACTACGCCGGACAATGAAATAGGTGAGAATGCCTAACAGGAGAAACCAAAAAATCATGCTACACGTCTCAAGCGAGTCTGCTAGCCTAAAGTTTGCGAGATGAGTATCTCTCACTCCCAGGATACCGCTTTCACCCAATCCCCAGAACGTTTTGCTGCGAATCTAGGAGCATAAAAACGAGCAAATTGCAAACACATTGCAAACAAGAGATTAGCCGTTCAGTTTGACTTGAAACCGAGATATGCCTGAAATCGCTGCTGAAAAGCTGCCACGTCCCGTCTTTGAGACCATCTTTGCCTTTCCGCCTAACCGAGCCACAATGGGCGGCACGGCTTATTTAGTTCGGGAAGAAACCGGCAATATTCTGGTAGACTGCCCGCCTATGACGGAAACTAGCCAGCAATTCATCCACGACCAGGGCGGAGTACGCTGGCTATTCATCACGCAGCGAGGCGCTATTGCCGATGTTGGAGAACTGCACGCAACATTCAACTGTCAGGTGCTGATTCAGGAGCAAGAAGCCTACCTGCTGCCTGGACTCGAGGTAACCCGCTTTCAACACCAATTCCAGCTCAGCCCCACCAGCGAAGCACTCTGGACCTGCGGTCATTCGCCGGGGTCAGCCTGCCTCTATCATCATTCCTACGGCGGCGTACTATTTACCGGACGGCACATCCTTCCCGATGCTCAAGGTAATCCAACACCGTTGCGTCTAGCTAAGACCTTTCACTGGCGGCGGCAATTGCAAAGCATTCAAGCCTTGCGAGATCGCTTTAGCGCCGAGACACTGCACTATATCTGTCCAGGAGCCAACAGCGGCTTTCTACGCGGGAAACGCGCAATTGACCATGCCTACGAGCGCCTGCTGCAACTGGATCTGGAAGGCCAGCTTCAGACAAAACCACTGCTTTGAAGCGGTTCGTTGCTAGACCTGATCTTGGGAGATCGGAAGAGATTTGCGGCAATTCCCTCTTGTGGGAGAGCGCAAAACTGGAAAATGACAGAAAAATTAAAAGAAGCTAAAGGCGTTCATTAATCAGCTTTTATCAGGTAGCTAGTGTGATTCTCGACTGTTTTTAGCTGTGTGGAACCGGTTATCTCTCTGCAAGGTGGGTAGCCTAGAAGTGTCCCCCTTACTCTCTCCCCTTATGGATACTGCCTATAATTCTTTCAAGAGAGCAAATTATCTTTTTCGTAAAGCCAGCCATGCTCAGTGGCAGCGAACTCAGAGCAAACAGCAGATCTTACGCTCGCAGCTAGGTTTTACCGATCTAACGTCTTCTCGCCCCAAGGCTTGCCAAGGCTGTGCCCATTATCATGGGGTGGCATATGGCTATAGTCGGGTGACTCGAACGACCTTAGTTTGCGGCTTTCATCCCTATGGCTGGCTCGAAGATCTGCCCTGCCCAGACTGGAGCAGCCCTCAGTGAAGGACTCGGTAAAAGATCCGGAAACGACTGCGGATGACCCTTAAGCCAGTAAGATGCTAATTATTAAGATTCTTCTGCAACGGGTTAAGGATACCTTAGATATGCTGAAGCGGATTGCGATCCTACTGCTAGTGCTTGTGGGTCTAAGTTTGCAAAGCTGTGCTTCGGCAGGCTTGAGCAATTTCAAAAGCTACGTAAACACATACAACGGATATGAGTTTTTATATCCCAATGGCTGGGTTGCCGTAAAAGTAGACAATGGTCCAGATGTAGTGTTTCATGACCTGATCGAAGAGAGCGAGAATGTCAGCGTTGTGATTAGCCCGGTCCCCGATAACAAAAGTCTGGCAGAGTTAGGCTCTCCGACCGATATTGGCTATCGTTTGTCGAAAAATGTGATTGCACCGCCGGGATCAGGGCGTGAGGCCGAGCTGATTAACGCCGAAAGCCGAGAAGTCGGAGACAACACCTACTACATTCTGGAGTATTTAGTGAAATTGCCGACGCGCGTGCGGCATAACTTGGCAAGTGTCGTAGTTCGACGGGGGCAGCTGTTTACCTTTAATGTTTCTACGAGCGAGCAGCGATGGCAGAAAACAAAGGATATGTTCCGTCAAGTTGTTAACTCTTTTTCGGTTTATTAAAAACTTTGGTATAGACGTGAGAATACTCAGGGGATTTAAGCGTAGACAGCAGGGTGGATAACTGAAAGGATCGGTTGCAAGATGGCCATTCCCGCTTTTGTACTTGCTTCTGCATCACCTGCCCGACGGCGTTTGCTGCAAACGGCTGGTATTGACCCAATTGTCTGCCCCAGTGCCTTTGATGAATCTCAGATTCAGCTAGCGTCGCCGCGGGATCTGGTACAAACCCTTGCTAAGGGTAAAGCGGCCGCGGTGGCTCCGCAATTCAACGGAGCGCTAATTCTGGGTTGCGACTCGGTTTTGGCTCTAAAGGGGGACATTTACGGCAAGCCAGATAGCCCTGCAGAAGCAATTGACCGCTGGCGGCAAATGCGGGGGCAGGTCGGTGAACTCTATACCGGGCATGCGCTGATTGATCAGGTGCAGCAGCGCACTCTAGTTCAGCATCAGGTGACGCGCGTGCATTTTGCTCTCGTTAGCGATCGCCAAATTGAAACCTATGTGGCGACCGGAGAACCGTTGCACTGTGCTGGCTGCTTTGCTCTAGAGGGCCGCGGCGGCTTTTTTGTAGAAAAGATCGAGGGTTGCCACAGCAACGTGATTGGCTTGAGTATGCCGTTACTGCGGCAGATGCTAGCGGAACTAGGCTACGACGTCACCGAGTTTTGGCTATAGAAATGGGACAGTAGGGGGTGCAGTCGGTCGTCGCTCAACCCGTGGCTTCCAACACCGGAGGAACTTCAGCGAAAACGCGCAGCAGTACTCCATTGAGGTCATGTCATTGTTTAATTACCGTGAAGCAGAGGCAGTCTGACGAAACTTAGACGGGCAAAGACTTCGGAGAATTCTGAACAAATGCTGAAGGGCAGATCAGGTTTCTTTTTCACTTTTGCGCGAGTTTATCCGGATAAACCTTTTACTTCGACCAACGAGGATTTCACGTAATTCTACCGAACCGATTCAATCCTGCCGTAGCTGGCAGAAGGGATGTTTTAGCTGCGGGCTTCACTGTGTCTTCACACGGTCCCCAAAACTACTGATGCTATAGTGCCTGTAAGGACAGCACAATCGTAACAAAGGGTTAATGCTAGATCACTGAGCGACGGTTCCTTAGACAATCTGAATGCACTGCTGATGCGACTGCTGATGCAAATGAGGCTCACGTGACTGTCTGCTTCTACCACGGTTATCCTGAACCGTTCCTGAATCGTTTCGATGGTATGACGGCAGGATAAGGAACTCTTGACCTATTCACTGCACATCCAATGGATTCATCAGTTCCCAAGCTCGATAGTCTTCGTTCCCATCCTCAGCATCAGACTCAGTTGGGTCAGATGTGTGGGTCCGGCGAGTTATTTCGCCATCGCTATCAAATTGTGCGTACGCTAGGGCGGGGTGGTTTTGGAGTCACGTATCTCGCTAAAGATGTCGTTCTTCCCAGCGAGCCGTTCTGTGTTATCAAGATGCTCTGCCCCAAGGTCAGCAATCCCATTGTGCTGCAGCGAGCTTGTCAGCGGTTTGAGCGAGAGGCTAAGATCCTGAGCCAGCTTGGCAGCCATGCCCAAATTCCCCGCCTGCTAGACTACTTCCAAATG
This sequence comes from Synechococcales cyanobacterium C42_A2020_086, assembly GCA_015272325.1. Classification (GTDB taxonomy): domain Bacteria; phylum Cyanobacteriota; class Cyanobacteriia; order Elainellales; family Elainellaceae; genus JACYLU01. The sequence continues at coordinate 373,855 of JACYLU010000015.1, forward strand.
GACGGAGAGTTCTATCTAGTCCAGGAGTATGTTCGCGGTCGCACTCTGGCTAAAGAGATTAAGACCAAGGGTCCAATGACGGAACTGGAAGTGAAGCACGTTCTGCGAGAGCTGCTGCCGGTGCTGAACTACATCCACCAGAATCAGGTAATTCACCGCGATATCAAGCCGCCGAACATTATTCGCTGTCAGGATGATGGACGATTGGTACTCATCGATTTCGGAGCCGTTAAGGAGCAGTTTGTGCAGGTCAATGAAGCCACTCACAAAGGCTCAACGACGCACTTTGTAGGAACGCTGGGCTTTGCGCCGCCGGAACAGTTGGCACTGCGGGCAACCTTTGCCAGCGACATTTTTGCTTTGGGTGTCACCTGCCTGTATTTGCTGACGGGAAAACCGCCGATGGAATTCAGCTACGACTCTACGACGGGTGAAGTCTGCTGGCAAGACCATGTGACGGTGAGCGAGCACTTCGGCAAAATTCTTGACAAAATGCTGCGGGTATCGATGCCGGAGCGCTACCAGTCAGCAGATGAGATCCTGCGGATGCTGAATTTGGAGCCGTATTGGGGTAAGCTGGCTGACTGCATGAACATTCAGCCTCGCCTTACAGAACTGCCGGATGAAGCCGAGCTGCTAGCTCGAAACGGCTATCTGCCGCCGATTGTGCGCGCCGCGATTGCAATTCGCCGCTGGCGGGCCCGGATGCAGCTCAAGGAACGGCGGCAGTTGGAGCAACAGCTAGAGCAAGAGCCAGTGGATCCAGACCCCAAGCTGATCGTGAGTTGAATTAATGTAATGTGAATTAGGCGGCGCAGCATGCCAACGGGATGCCTTAAATGCCTCAAATGGTGACTCAATGAGTTTGCGCCACAAGTTGTTCCAATTCATGCACTGTGCGCTCTAGTTCATCAATCAGCAGCTCCAAGACAGGCGTGGATTCAATTTCACGGAAGACACGAACGAGCGAGCGATAGTACCAAAGGGTGCCGTCTTTGCCACCCTTGAACCGTTCCCAGATTGCATCTCCGAGACGGCGGTAGTCTTGCAGAATGGCGCGGGCGTTATGCAGCTTGTCGCAGGCAGCCACCAATCGCACCGACGCTGAGGCAGTAGGCAACGAATCGAGAAACTGCTGTTTGCGCTCTCGCCATGGCGGTTTAGGAGTGGTCTCCGCATCGGTGCAGCCGTCTACGATGGCAATGACGGTATCTCCAAAGCGCTGCTGAATGGCTGCCCGAGTGGCGGCTCCCCCCTGATCTTCTACGGCATCGTGCAGCAGGGCGGCGATAGCTTCCGCTTCGGTGGCTCCATATTCTAGCGCTAGACTGGTGACCCCTAGCAAATGGGCAATGTAAGGCACCCCCGAGCCTTTGCGTACCTGAGTCGCGTGCAGCTCAGTCGCGTATTGCAGTGCCTCGGTAAAGCGATCGGAGAGCATCAGTGAGCATCGGTAACCTAGCTGACTATTATCCTAGCTATTGCCATAGACGGGTATGGCGGCACCGCGCAGATCCTTGGCGGCTTCGGAGGCGAGGAAGCAAATCACCTGTGCCAAAGAGTCCGGTTTGACCCACTGATCGGCGTGATCGGATCCCATCGCTGCTCGGTTAGCGGGAGTATCGATAATACTAGGCAGGACAACATTCGCCGTAATGTTGGTACCTTTCGTTTCATCAGCAATGGACTGAGTGAGGGCAACAACACCCGCCTTCGACGCGCAGTAAGCCGCAAGCTGACCGCCGGGCTGCACCGCTCCCCGCGAACCCACCGTGACAATTCTGCCGTAGTGCTGCTCCAGCATGCGCCGCAGGCTGTGCTTGCAGACCAGAAACGTAGTGTTGAGGTTCAAATCAAAATCCTGCCGCCACTGCTGATAGCTGTATTCATGGGTTTTGCCCATCGAGAAGCCGCCGACGAGGTGAATCAGGGCATCCACGCGCTCCATGTCGTTCACTAAAGCTTCCACCGAGGCTTCACTTGTCAGATCGGTTTCGATAAAGCGAATCCGCGCCAAATCTGCCGGAGCCAGGATGCCTTTGAGCCGCTCGACTTCCTGTGCTCGAACGTAGGGAATCGTCACGGCGGTTGCCCCCTGAGCGAGCACCATGGGCGTCACCCCTAGCCCCAGCCCTCCTGTGCCGCCGGTTAACAACACATGCTTGCCCTTCATGCTGCTGATGTTGCCTCCAATGCTGGTTTGCTCTGGTTTACTGATGTTGGGTACCGAACGTCTGGAATTAATCTACCAAGGTGATAATACGTTTCATCACTGCATTTCTCGATGGTTATGTCTTACTTGGTTCTAGCAACCGACTACGATGGCACCCTAGCTACCGAAGGCGAAGTCGAATCTGAAACCCTGGCTGCTCTGGAACGCTGGCGAGCTGCCGACCGCAAGCTGGTACTAATTACGGGTCGCCGTCTTGATGACTGGCTGAGCTTCTTTTCCTATCCGCATCTGTTTGACTGGGTCGTAGCCGAAAATGGAGCCGTGCTCTATCAGCCGCCATCGCAGCAGGTCATGTTGCTGGCTGCTCCACCGCCTGTTGCCTTTATTGAACGGCTGCGCGACCGGATCAGTGCTGGGTCCCAAATGGACGGAGCTTCCGATTCCGGTGAATTTCAACACCTGCTGCAGCGCAACGAGCTAGTGCCTGTGTCAGTTGGGCGGGTGATTGTGGCCACCTGGCAACCCTACGATCAGGCGACCATTGAGGTGATTCAGGAACTCGGACTCGATTTGCAGGTGATTCTCAACAAGGGCGCGGTGATGGTGCTGCCCAATGGGGTGGATAAAGCCTCGGGGTTGCAGGCAGTGCTGCAGCAGCTCAATGTGACGCCCGAGCAAACTGTGGGGGTTGGAGATGCCGAGAACGACAGTAGCTTTCTAGACCTTTGCGGGTTCTCGGTCGCGGTGGCGAATGCTCTACCCAGCCTGAAAGCGCAAGTCGATTGGGTTACCCCCAGCAGTCGAGGGGCAGGCGTGGTTGAGCTGATCAGCCGTCTGCTGTAACCTCAGGGAAGACGGGCACTGCCGAAACTTCTAGAAACCCCATCGACTATGAAGATCACCCACTACCTACATACTGCCGTGATCGTCTCGGATTTGGCGCAGGCAGAACACTTTTATGGCACTGTGCTGGGGTTGCCCAAGGTGGAGCGGCCGTTAAAATACCCCGGTGTCTGGTATCAGATCGGAGCGGTGCAAATTCATCTAATCGCCGATGAGACCTATGCCCCGACGCTGCAAAATGCCGAGAAATGGGGACGCAATCCTCATTTGGCGCTCGCGGTGACCGATCTAGAGGCGGCAAAAGCCAAGTTGCTGTCCCACGGGCTAGAGCTACAAACCAGCGCCTCTGGACGGGCAGCCCTCTTTACTCAGGATCCCGATGGCAATGTGATTGAGCTGACTGAGATTCCTGCCTAGGCGATGAACAGGCGGACGGTACCCCCTACGGCACCAATTCAAAATTGGCGGCGGTGAGAATCGGTTCGCTGGTTAAGGTGGCAAAATGACCGCCGGTGCCAAAGCCAGTTCCACCGCGATTGGGATTGTAGAACAACTTGCCGTTATTGGAGTTATAAACGATGCGGGCGCGGCTGAGAGCAGCCTCACGATCGCGCTCTACAACCGCAAATTGGCGGCCAAACTGGCGGGTTGTCAAGGTTCTTAAAGTGGTGAAGGTGGTTTTAGCAAGAACGATGCGATCCTGGCGACCAAAGTCTGCCAAGGTATCAATGCCGATGGAAACACGGCTAAAGCGAGCTTCGGTGCTGTAGATAACCGTATCTTTGCCGCCGCCGCCACGCAGCAGATCATTACCAACGCTGCCCACTAAACGGTCATTGCCGCTGCCACCCAGCAGACTATCGTTCCCGTCGCCACCGTTGAGGCGGTCATTGCCCTCGCCACCGAGCAGCATGTCTTCCCCGGCGTCGCCAATTGCCTGATCGTTGCCTTCGCTGCCATTGAGGATATCGTTGCCGCTGCCAGCAAATAGGGCATCATTGCCTGCTGCTCCTTCGAGGCGGTCGTTGTCAAGCTCACCAAACAGCTGATCGTCCCCGTCGCCACCATCGAGCTGGTCGTTGCCCTCGCCGGCGTAGAGAAAATCAGCACCGTTACCTCCCGCTAAGCGATCGTCGCCGGTTTCGCCAAAGAGCTGATCGCTGCCGGCATTGCCGTCTAGCCAATCGGCATCGGCTCCAGCAAACAGGCGATCGTTGCCCTCACCGCCAAGCAGCCGATCCTGGCCAAACTCGCCGTAGAGTTCGTCGTCGCCGGTTTCCCCATCTAACGCATCGTCGCCATCGCTGCCGTAAAGTTTGTCGTTGTCGGCACCGCCGTTCAAGCTATCATTGCCGGTTTCACCGTGCAGGGCGTCGTCACCTGCGCCTCCCATCAAGTCATCGTCGCCTTCACCGCCAAACAGCCGATCCTGACCTGCCTCGCCCAATAGGCGATCGTGACCACTGCCGCCCTGAAGTTGATCATCCTCTTCATCACCATTGAGGATATCGTTTCCCTCTGCTCCGTCTAGCTCATCGTTGTCCAATCCGCCAGTGAGCTGATCGTCGCCAGAGTCTCCAAACAAGCGATCGGAATCGTCGTCGCCGTGTAGGATATCGGCTCCCTCAGCACCAATCAGCGTATCTTGTCCGGTTCCGCCAAACAGGGTGTCATTGCCGAGTTCGCCAAACAGTTCGTCGTCGCCGTTGCCGCCGTTGAGGGTGTCGTTGCCGTCGCTGCCGCGCAAGATGTCATTGCCGTCATCACCGCTGAGCGTATCATCACCCGCTTCGCCGTAGAGCATATCGGGGTCTGCCCCCCCTTCTAGGAGGTCATTGCCCTCGCTGCCAAAGAGCTGATCTTGTCCGGCTCCACCTTGCAGGCGATCGTTCCCATCATTGCCGTGGAGTTCATCATCGCCGTCGCCGCCGTCTAGACGATCATCACCCCCTGCGCCAAACAGGGCATCATTGCCGCCATCGCCCAGCAGGGTATCGTCCCCCGCTTCGCCGTAGAGGAGGTCATTGCCATCTCCCCCTTCTAGTCGGTCTGACTCAGTGCCGCCATTGAGCTGATCGGCTCCCGCCCCGCCCAGCAACTGATCGACACCGGCTTCTCCAAACAGGGTATCGTCATCGCTGCCGCCGTCGAGTTGGTCATTGCCTTCGCCGCCCGCGAGTCGGTCCTGACCTTCGCCGCCGAGCAGCCGATCATCGCCCGCTTCTCCAAAGAGCTGATCGGTGCCACTACCGGCATCGAGGGTGTCTGCTCCTTCGCCGCCCCGTAGAGTGTCTGTTCCCGGTCCGCCGCGGAGTTGATCATCACCGCCATTGCCTGACAGATCATCGTTTCCATTGCCACCATCGAGGAGGTCTGCCCCTTCGCCACCGTATAGGGTGTCGTTGCCATCTCCGCCCGATAGAGTATCGTTGCCGGCATCTCCAACGAGTTCATCGTCGCCGCCGAAACCGTTGATCTGATCGTCCCCTAATCCGCCAGTGAGAACGTTGTTCCTGTCGTCGCCGTTCCAAACTGCCACCTGCTCGACTCCTACCCAAATTCACTATTTCGGTAAGATGTCCCCTGGGCATGATGATGCCAAGTCCAATCCTAGCCCCGGCTTCAGAGAAATTTCGTAAAGGGCAGCAGGCCCTGCAGGAGGATGGTGTGAAGAGTCAATGAACTTCTGCCAGGAGGGACTAAGGGGTAGGTTGAGGCGGAGCAGCTGAACCGGGCGGAAGGACTAAACAGCTTTGGGCGCTCCACTGCAGGTGATGGCTGGTGGAAGCCTCTATGAGGTTCTGATCTCCTAGTTGAGTCACCGTCAGTCTGCCAACAGGAGTATCAAACTGGGATTCGAGCAACTGCCCAATGTAGGCTGAGGTCGTTTGTTTGCCGGGAACGTGATTAGTACGGTGCTGGGGAGCCACCTCCGAATCAGGGGCTGGATTAGCTGCTGGATCTAGTGCTGGATCTAGACTGAGGACTGGGGTCACCTGGATCTGCTCAGGGCGAATCATCAGAGTTACGATCTCACCTAGACGGGGTGGGTAGTGAGCGACAAGGGCGCTGATGGATATGCCATTTACATTGACCTCACAGCTGTCCGAGGTTACCCGCTCAACAGTGCCCGTCAGAAAATTAGCCTTGCCGATAAACTGTGCTACAAACAGCGACGCCGGACGGGTGTAGATCTGCTTAGGCGTATCAATTTGCTCAACTCGCCCGTTGTGCATCACAGCAATGCGGTCGCTCAGGGCCAGCGCTTCTTCTTGATCGTGGGTGACGTAGATGAACGTCAGGTTGGTTTGCCGCTGCAACTCACGCAACTCCTGCCGCACCTCTTCCCGAATCTTGGCGTCGAGGGCCGACAATGGCTCATCGAGCAACAGGACTTTGGGACGACTAATGAGCGCTCGTGCCAGCGCCACCCGCTGCTGCTGCCCGCCCGAGAGCTGGGCCGGACGCCGATCGCCTAAGCCGCTGATACGAAACATTCGTAGTGCTGCTTCGACTTGGGGAGCAATTTCGGCTCGCGGCATCTTAGCAATGGTGAGAGGATAGGCAATGTTTTGAGCCACCGTCAGGTGCGGAAACAGAGCATAGCTTTGAAAGACCGTATGCACGTTGCGGCGATAGGGCGGCAGTGTTGTTACCTCTTCGCCACCCAAAAACACGCGCCCATATTCTGGGATTTCAAACCCCCCAATCAAACGAAGGGTGGTGGTTTTACCGGAGCCGCTTGATCCCAGCAGCGAAAAGAATTCGCCCGGCTGCACCGCCAGCGACACGTCCCGCACCGCATAAACCTCACCCTTGGAGGTGGGATAGATTTTACTGACGGTATCGAGGTAAACCAAGCTGTTGTCTTGCATGCCGAAACCCCCAATGAGCACAAGTTGTGAGCAGCGTATCGGGTTTAACGATCCTGCGCTGTCACCCATTGACTCAATAGCACAATCACACCGCTAGCCGCTGATATCAGCGTAGCGACTGCAGCAATTTCTGGGGTGATATCGGTACGCAATCTGCCCCAAATTTCCATCGGCAGTGTGTTGTCCCGTCCGGTGAGGAAAATCGTCACTACCACTTCATCGAACGATAGGGTAAACGCCAATAGCGCTCCAGAAATAACGGCGCTGCGAATGTAGGGAAAAATGACATCCCGAAACACCTCGGCTGGCTTGGCCCCCAAGTCATAGGCGGCTTCCTCCAGGCTGCGAGGAAATTGATTGAGGCGAGTCAGCATGGGTCCTAAAGCGACCGGAATGCCAAACACAACATGACCGATAATGACCGTCGCCAGAGACAGTTCCCAGCCCAGATCGGAAAAATAGGCCAGCATAGCGACGCCGGTGACGATGCCAGGCAGCAGAATTGGCAGATTCAGTGCAATCCGAAAAGCATTTTTTCCCGGAAACGAGTAACGGTAGAGGGCAAAGGCGGCGAGTAACCCCAACCCCGTTGCCAAAACGGTTGCCGCTGCCGCGACTTTCAGCGAGTTCAGCAGCGAAAGCCGAATGGCCGCGTCTTCAAGTGTGAGACGATACCAGTCGAACGTGACTCCCTTAAAAGGCAACGACAGAATTGGAGAGTCGTTGAGGCTCATGAGAACCACGACCCCAATTGGCAGATACAGAAAGCCATAGACTAGCAGCATCCAGGCGATGAGCAGCCAGGGTTGCGAAGTACGACGAGGTAGGGCGGTTGTTTGAACGTTATTAGCTTGGACGCTCTCTTCACTCATGAGAAATCACTTTAGAAATCACTCCAACTCCCCTTAGCCTACGCTTCTAGACCTATGTTGCCAGACGGATTTTTCTCTACTCCACAGGTTTGCCCTTGACCGATAGCGATCCGTATGGGGCTGTATGAGTACGAAAAATAACGTCCAGTGCTTAGGGGAAACTGTCTCCATGACTCAGCGATTTGCCGGTTGCAGCATTGGTTTCTCCGTAGACAGCTTTTTAGCTCGAATCAATGGCCACATAGAACTATCGCGATTTGAGTGGAAGCGCGGTTACCGGGTTAGTAGTCTAAGGTTAGATTTTGACTTAAACTTTGTGTAATCAAGTTTAGAACCTAAACCATGATGTCATTTCAATCACCGACCACAACGGTTAAAAAGCTACTGCTTTCCACAGGACTGTTAGGAGCAGGGGTTATCCTCGCACCTTTCCTCAACATCGCCCCAGCAGCAGCCATTTACTACGAGCGCACTCCACGGACCTTCGAGTGCCGCAATAGCCTCGATCCTCAGTGCGGCAACCCACCTCGAGCCATTGAATCTCAACGCTGGCGCTGCCGCAACAACCCCGGACCTGACTGCACAGAACCTCCTCGGATTGATGAAGAACTGACCCGCGGCAATTGGACTTGCCGGAAAAACCAGAATGTAGTGGCTTGCAGAAATCCGATTCGGTTTACGGTTCCCGAAGAGGATCGCGACAACTGGCCAACCTATTTCCCGCAGAGCAACTAACCGCTGCTTTCTGATTTGGGCAAGCGGGTGCAACCAACCTGCTGCCAGCTAATTCGTTCGGCGATGAAGTTCAGTTTGTAGTTTTGTGGATTCTGATTCAGTATCTGTTCTTAGCAGATCACAGACTCGTTGAGGCAGATTCCTTGAAATAGATTCCTTGAGATAGTTGTCTGAAATTGCTGTCGATGAGCCTAGCTCAGCTCGACTCTAGGAGTGAATAAACTGTGGTGTGGGAGTGGGTTGTAATGGCACTCCCTTTTTTATTGGTTTTGTATTGAGCTTGTATTGAGGATTTTATCGGCAATTGGTGCGTTGCCTACAAGCTCTCCAATCCACCGCGCCGCAACACTAAAGCCAAGCCGGAAAAGACAATGAGCATGACGACTAAGGCAAAAGCGGCCCCCAATGGCCAGTTATAGGCAACACCAAACTGAGAAGAAATGACGTTTCCCAGCATGATGCCGCTCGGACCACCCACCAGACTGGGAGTGATGAAGTCCCCCATGGTGAGAGAAAAGACGGTAATGGAACCGGCGAGAATTCCTGGGAGAACTAGAGGCAGAACAATACGCCGGATTGTAGTCAGCGGCGGAGCATTGAGATCGGCAGAAGCCTCGAGTAGATCGGTAGGGAGCCGTTCAAAGGCGGTGATCACCGGCAAAATCATGAACGGCAGCCAGACATGCACGAAGGTTAGGGTTGTGGAAAACTGGTTGTAGAGAAACATCTGGCTGGGCTGGTGTAGAATGCCCAGAGACACCAAGGCAGTATTCAGAACGCCGTTGTATCCCAAGATAATTTTCCAGGCAAACACCCGCACCAGATAACTCGACCAGAGCGGCAGAATAATGAATAGCGTCAGCAAAGTGCGATGACGACCGCCGTAACGCCCAATAAAGTAACCCAGCGGTAGAGCAATGCTCACATCGATCAGGGTAACGCCAAGAGCAGTAGCAACCGTGCGCCCAATCACTGTGCGGTAGGCAGCATTGGTCAAAATAGTTTTGAAATTGACCAAGCTGAATTCTTTGACAATATCAAACGCTTCCAGCCGCCAAACGCTGTAGGAGACCAGGAGAGCAATGGGTACAAAATAGAGCAGCGTCATCCATAGCAAAGGGGGCAATAGAGATAAAGACAATCCCCAGGGAACGGGTGCCCGACGCCGCGGCGATAGAGAAGTTAGATCAGAGGGCAGTTGCGAATCCATACCTTCTCTGGCAAATGGCTCTAGCCAATCAACGGTAGCAGCCAGACTACAAACTCAGTGCCTCCTAAGCTAGCACAGAATTCAAGCTGCTCGAAACGGAAACTCAATCAGCCCGACAGGCAGAAAAACCAGTCCTGCTAGAGAAATCAACGGCTGCTCAGCGTCTACAGAACCCAGTTGCAAGTCAGTTGCAGGTCAATTTAGAGAAACATCGCCGGACGGATCCACATGGATGGTGGTGCGGTCGAGAGCAAAGTCCAGGGTTTCGCGTACCCGAACGGTCAGGGTTCCTGAAGCCGGAGTATCCTCTTGCAAAGACACCTGCAGCAGCCCAAAATCGGCTCGTCGGAAGGTAAAGGTGGTGGGAACGGGTAGATTCTCCAACAGCATTTGTGAGCGGCCGGCGAGGGTCCGGTACTGGGTTTCGCCAATCACCTCGTAATTAATGGCAGCACCAGTTTCGTTGATAAATCGAATATTGACCTTACCGCCTGCAGGTCTTACGTAGAGTGCAACTTGCTCTACCGCAGCGTTCACTGGCTCTGCAACAACCTGTAGAGCTGGTGGTAGAGTTGGTGGGGGCACAGCGTTAGTGAGAATAGGGTGAGCACCTTGCTCAGCAGACAATGGGTTGAATCTGGGATTAGAACACTGCGTTAGCCCGGTTGCCAAGGCTTCGCTGAGCAGAAGTAGGCTGAGGCTTCCTAGAACAACTTGACTCAATTGGCGGGAACAGTAGACCAGGAGTGACTTAGGAGCAATCGAGTGCGGTGAACGATGGCAAAAAAGACGAGTCATAGGGGCATTAGGGTGACGGTTGTTTAGAGAACCAGCGTTTGTTAATCCAGCTCAGTAAACCGCTGAAAAGCGCACCTGCCATCAAGACACTGATGGACGGCATAAACACAGGTTCCCAAAGACGATACCAAAGATCCAGTCCCAAAGGAATATTCAGCGCTCGGCCAGCAACAGCGGCAGCGAACCAGAAGAAGCTAAACAAAACAAAAAAAATGTTGGCGACTAAAGCTCTATTCAGCCACTCTAAAAGTCTCTCTTTCATGGTTTAGATCGTTAGAACAACATCCCGTCGCGTTCGTTGATACCGTTTATGGATACGAATGATACGTAGCCACTCATGGGTAACTAAGCGGCAACGAGCACTCGCGAAGCTACCAATCGTTGATCAAGTTGATCAAACAGATTGTTGATCCATCAAAAAGATAATCGAAAAGTTGGCCCTGTTCTAGATGGGTTGGGGAAAGTGGATGCTGCCTATTGAGAGGCCGACGCTAACGGGTTAACTGAGTTGCCTATGGCGGTTGGTGAAGGGGCTTCTCATATCACTGCTGCTCCACGAACTCAGTTACTCTATGCCGATAAACTCTATGCCGATAATCTGTTAAGCTGAGTCACCAAATTTAAACAAAAAAGATGGCTGCTCACTTAGGAAACAGCCACAGGAGTAGAAGCAGAAATTACAACTCTTGATCCACTATCAAGGAGATTGCAGAGGTTAGCTTTCCACGAGTTCTTCCACTTCCTCTAAGCTATCTGGATCTACGTAGTGGCAGGTTGCGTCGTCAACACAGATCAGGGCCCAACCTGACTGATCAATCCCCATGAATTTGTACAAGCCTTGCTCAATAAAAAAACCTTTATGATTGCGTGTTTCCGGCTTAATTTCCACACTGTTCCCGTGCATACTTCCCAGCTCCTTGGATCTTAAAAAGGGTGTCAACAACAAGCCATTACAATGGCTAATCATTTACTTCACCAAATCTTATCATTAGAGTTTCGGATCTTTTATTAAAAATCTTAAGGAATAATGAAGCGGTATATATTAAACGGAAGCTGGCGAAAAAGTTCAATTCCTGTAATGTTCTCCTGAAGGGCAGGTTGCCTTTCGGATCAAAAGCATAAAAATCGGCTGAAACCGATGCACTATCGGCTTGACCTACCTCCTCAGGATGCGGTAATTTGCTTTACTCTCTGCTTACGAACCTAGCAGCCACGTCTTCACGCGTTGCAGACTCTTCCACTCGGGCTTGCGGCTTAATCCTTCTTCAAAATTGCGCTCAACTTCTTCCCGCAGCTCAGGTACAGCCATCAGGAGTTGACCGGCAATCTCGACATGTTCACGCACGCCTTTTTGAGCTGTTTCCAGCATGGCAATCGCCAAATTCACTCGGGCTTGCGCATCTTGCCCGTTGAGCTTCACTGCTTTTTGGGCTGCCTTATACGCTGGGGTGGGCTTGTCGTCCAACAAGTACAACCACGATAAGCAAGTCCAAGCAGCGCTGCTTTTCGGAGAACGCTCACAAACTTCTTTGAATAGGGGAAGCAATGAAGCGGCAGGCTCCCCAGCGTTGTAACGCTCTAATCCCTGATCGAACAAAGCTTCAACGGTTTCAGTCATAAGTGAATTGCAATTAACCTGAACAATACCCGATTGCTAAGCATAGCAAATCCTAACGGTCCAGACCGAGCCATAGAAAAGGCTGAGTGGCTAACAAGATAATCTTGCGCCCTCAGCCCCTTAGCCCTGTAGCAATTCCTGTTTTAACGAACTCTCACCCTCGAGGACGAGGGCAACCTGAAACGATAACATTCGACAATGCAATTCAATGTAGCAGCGGTTCAGGTGAAACAATCCATTACCGATAAGGATTTTAAGAGAAGGATTTGCCGCAGCCGCAAGTTTGGCTTGCATTGGGATTCGTGAACTGAAAGCCACCCCCGATTAACGCATCACTGTAATCGAGCGTCAACCCGTAGAGATAGAGCATGCTCTTGGGGTCGCAGACCACCTTAAACCCGTCATAGTCAAAGACTTCGTCTGTCTCGCGAATATTGCTGGGGTCTTCAAAATCCATCATGTAGGACATGCCTGAGCACCCACCTTGGCGTACGCCCACTCGCAGACAGAGATCCTTACCTTGCTTATCCCGCAGCGCCAGCACATGACGCAGGGCAGCATCGCTCATAAGAATGCCACGTTGGGGCGATTGCGGTGAAGATTGCGCTGCTTGTGTCATCGGTGTTGATTACTCCCTATTGTTATCCAATTGCTATCCAAGTAAGACCTGCCTAAATCAGACCACGCTGCGGACTGACTGCACACGGGTATACATTGGCTAGGTATGCATTAGCTGGATACACATAAGCCGGATACTTACGTTAGCTGATATTACGTTAGCTAAATTTTACATGGACTGAATTCACAGCTTCTGACCGGCTCTGGACGGCAAAATCGCTTGAGCGGAAACCGAAACCAGATACACTAGCCATTATTCTGATGGTAACGGATTCAGCTGATCTCCTGCAAAAGTCCTGTGCAGGAGGGAAAGTTTCTGAACGTCTGTGCAAAGGTTTTTATCCAGCCGTCGCTACAACCGTCCAGATTGTCTTAGCATCGCTAGAATCACTGTATCCAGACCTATATTCAGATTACCCATCTCAATACTAGCTGCCGGACGCTGGTCGCTTTTCGTTGAGTTTATCTATAGTAGGCAGTTGATGGTTCGACAGGCTTCTAGTTAACCTCCCTCCTGCCCCCAGCATCTGTTTCTCGTCCGCTGCAGACCCGCTGATTTCACTGTTTTTGTCTTATGAATGCTCTTAATCGCTCTACCCGTCGTCGGCTACAACAATTGCGTCAGGTTCCGAGCGTTTGGGAAGGAGACCGTCGCGCGTTGATGCCACAGTCGCTGTTGAGCACCGAAGTTGGCTCTCGGCGGCAGGGGGAATGCGTGCTGTGGGTAGATGGCACAGAGGGCATTGTGCGGGCGATGGATGTGGTTTCCACCGATGCTGGACCTGAAGCCATTGTACGGGTCCTGCTGCAGGCAATGGAATATCCGCAAAGCACCGTGATGCCAGCTCGTCCGCAGCGGATTGTGGTGCGCGACCGCGAGATTCAGTTTTTTCTGCGGGGGGTGCTGCAAGATCTCAATATCGCGGTAGACTATGCGCCCGAGCTGCCGCTGATAGACGAAATTTTTCGCGGGTTACAGGGTGCAATTCAAACCAAACCACCAGAACTGCCAGCAGACTATATTCAACCCATCCTGAGCGCTACGCAGGCCATTTGGCAGGATGAGCCTTGGACCATTCTTGATGAGGAAAAGATTATTGCCATTGAGCTGAACTACGGCGACGTTGAGACCCTCTATGTTTCTGTTTTAGGGATGCTGGGGATGGAATATGGTCTGCTGATGTATCGTTCGCTGGATTCGCTCAAGCAGTTCCGCCAGCGCGTTATAGCGGCTGAAGATACACCCGACAAGCTAGAAGAAGCGTTTTTAGAACAGGACTGCCTCTTTGTTACCTTTGATCAGGGGGAGCGGCTCGATGAAGACGAGTTGGCTGAAGAAGAGTCATCTGAGTTTGCTGCGTTTTCTGCCGCAACTGGCGTTCGCCCCTGCTTTGGCAATCTGCATCCTTTAGAAGGGATGCGTCCCCTACTCTATGAAGAAGAAGCTCGTGTCGTGTTGGTGGCGCTGCAGGCATTGCATCGCTTCTTGCAGCAGTATCAGCGGCAGCTAGAGCTAGAGGAATTCCCGGCCCTATCGAGCCGCTATCGCATTCCTGATCCCAACGCCGCCAACAAAAAAGTATCGGTGAAAGTTGCAACGCTGCCTGATGTAGCTGAAGAGCTATTTGCCATGTCAGCCGAAGAGGAGAGGGGACTCGACACCATCCCCATTCTCCGCAATGACTTGGTGCCTGGAGATTCCTTTTACAGTCTGGGGGCAATGCCTTGGGAAACGCTGGAGGTACTCCGTTTGGCAGTGCAGTTCCATCAAGAAGCAGAGGCTGAATTTGCTCAGGATGCCGATGGCTTCCCAGTGATCTTAATTCAAACCTCTCGTCCCAAAGCGGCAGCATTAATTGAAAGCATCAAGGCGGCGGGCGGGCTGAAGGCGATCTGCTTTAATCCAGGAGAGGATCCCTTCTCTGAGCAGTCCTACGATTTGGGCGTGCTGCAAACTCACAATGGCGAGTTTCATCTATTTGGTGAGTTTATTGAGAACGATCCCATCCATATTCAAGCCCGCAAGAAATGGGAGCAGCGTTGCAAGAAAACCCAAGGACACTGTGGGCTGGTGATCGCTCGCGGCTTGAAGGGAGCGTCTCGCGGCAATCCGCAGCTAAATGACATGATGGCTCTGTTTGAGGTCCGCTCGGTTTCTGCTAAGGAACTGGGCCTTGGTCCCCTGCAGTTGATGCCTTATATAGATTAATGCCTTACATAGATTTATATAGATTGGGAGAGCAAAGCAAGTAAAGCAGAAAAGCGGGGTATCTGAAGCAAAGGGTGAGGCACGATCAGGGGTGCTCTTATGCCGGATTGCTCTGTTCCTGAAGAACTGTTACAGTTCCTGAACAAAGTTGAGCGGGTGCTCAGGTGCGATGATAGGATTCCTGAAAAACGTTCAGAGAACGATTCATGGCAGAAACTCTTACTGGACAAACCCCCATTTTCGGTGGCAGCACAGGCGGCCTCCTGAGCAAAGCAGATGAAGAAGAAAAATACGCTATTACCTGGACTAGCCCTAAGGAACAGGTATTTGAAATGCCGACCGGCGGAGCAGCCATCATGCGAGAGGGCGACAATCTGCTCTATCTCGCTCGTAAAGAGCAATGCATCGCACTAGGCGCACAACTCCGCAACAAGATCAAGCCCAAGATCGATAACTATAAAATCTATCGCATTTACCCGAGCGGGGAAATTCAATATCTGCATCCGGCGGATGGTGTTTTCCCGGAGAAGGTGAATGCCGGTCGTGCCTACAACGGCAAGGTCGATCGCAGTATCGGGCAGAACCCGGATCCGGCAACTGTGAAGTTCACAGGCAAAAATACTTACGATCCTTAAGCAAACATCTTACAAGATGTAGAGCTAGCTTTTATGCCCAAATTGGGTTATACAGGAGCAGAGACAATCTGCTCCTTTTTGCTGTGTTTCCTTGGGATGTGTTTTGCCTGTAGACTCGACTCATCCACCAATCTCTCTCCCTTGGATGAATCAGGATTGCGCCACCTTTTTTAACCTAAACCTATAAGCTTCACAGCAGTTCCCTGGTTTGCTCCTGCCTTACCGTCTGCTGATTGTTTTTTGCAGCGAGCGAGGTGCAGTCGCTCAACGTTTTATCTGTTTAATCTGGTTTAATCTGATTAATGTTTAATCTGATTAATCTGACTTTATCCGCCTTATCCGCACAGTTGGAGACATCACCTGTGGCGACGCCGTGTAATAAACCTTTAAAAGCAAACCCTTTTATCAGCTATCGTGACCCTTTGACCGGACGTTGGTTAGTCGTTCAGACGGAGCCGTCTGCTCCACCTCGGGAAGCAACAGCACCTCAGCTGCTAGTGCTGCCCGTAACGACTAGAGACCCCGTTACTTCGCTAGAAGCCAGCTAGCGGCTAGCTAAACA
The DNA here is from genome assembly GCA_015272325.1 of Synechococcales cyanobacterium C42_A2020_086. Classification (GTDB taxonomy): domain Bacteria; phylum Cyanobacteriota; class Cyanobacteriia; order Elainellales; family Elainellaceae; genus JACYLU01. The sequence continues at coordinate 390,003 of JACYLU010000015.1, forward strand.
GCAGCCAGATCCCCATGAGCGCCAAACAGGCACCCAGCATTGCTCGCAGGCTAATTCGCTCTCCGGTCGCCATAGCGATGGGCAAGATAAACAGAGGACTAGTCGAGGTTAGCGCTTGGGCAATGCCAGTTGCGGTGTGTTTCAGGGCGGTCTGCTGGAGCCAAATCGCCAGATAGGTGCCGATAAAGCTCGTCGCGATCAGCGTAGCCACCAACCGCCACGAGCGTAGAGGTCGGAGTGATTGCCGCAACTGGAATAAGGGAGCACTCCATATTAGAATCACAATCACACCGGCACTCAAGCGAATCAGGCTACTCCAGAGCGGACTGACCGACGTCTCTGCCAAAGCCGCTCGCGATAGAACAGCTCCAATGGCTTGGGCGGCGGCGGCAATTGTACCAAAGACAATGCCCCGCAGCGGGCGAAATTTGCTGGCGCTGTCGGCAGGAACGCGCTCCACGACGACCCAAGCCACGCCAGTAACGGTGAGCAAAATGCCGAGCCATGCTTGTACCGAAAGCTGCTCTTGCAAAAGACCGGCAGCCAGCAGAGCCGAGAGCGGCGGTGCCAATGCTTCTAGCAACAGGACACGTCGGGCACCTAGATAGGTTAGCGCGGCTAAAAATGCCGTATCACCCAAGCCAATGCCAATTGCGCCACTCAAGCTGAGCCAGACCAAGCTGCTGCTCTCTAGGGCAGGCAGGCTATCACCGCGCAATCGCAGCGTTAGCACAATCAACCCAATGGCGATACTGCTTTTCAGTAAATTCAGCAGCAGAGCCGGCAACCGCTGCCCTACTCGCGCATAAATAAACGACGCCACTGCCCACAGCAATGCCGCACTCAAGGCCGCAATCTCGCCTCGGAAATCGCTCAGCATGAGGAACGATTCCACCCAGAGCAGGGATATGGCTTGACCCAAAGCGAACGAAATTTAAGCGGCTGCATGTCCAAATCCATTTACAAATCTATGTACAAATCTTGAAGGGTTTTGGACGGCAGCATTCTGTTTGTTGAACTCTGGATGTCGGCATGCTCTTGCTGGGATTTTTAGCCTTTTGCATTCTAACGCGACCGCGAATTCAGCAAATCTGCCGTCTGCTGCGGCGACACTAGGGTATTGGCACAGAGAATCCCTGACGCCGCCACGGCGGGTACACCAATGCCCGGCATCGTGCTGTCGCCCACGCGATAGAGTCCAGGAATCGGCGTCTGGCAACTTGGGAACATCCCCTGATCCGCGGCAATGGCTGGTCCGTAGGTGCCTTGGTAGCGGCGCAAATAGTAGGCATGGGTAAGGGGAGTGCCGATCAGCTCCAGTACAATCCGCCGCCGCAGGTCGGGAATGACTCGTTCCAAGGCTCGAAATAAAGGCTCTGCCTTGGCTCGCTTGTGGGACTCGTAGTTGGCGTCTCGCTGCCAGCCGGCAAAAGGTTCCAGCGTATAGGCATGGACAACGTGATGCCCTGGCGGAGCCAAGGACGGATCCCATACCGACGGAATCGAGATCATGCAGGTGTTGCCGGGAGTCGGGATTGCCCGCTTGGCATCGTGCATCACCACATGATGGCCGGTCAGATTGTCTAACCCATCGGCGCGAATGCCGAGATGCAAATGCATAAAGCTATCCACGGTAGGGGTTGCCAAGGCTGCTTGCCGATAGTCAGCCGGCAAATCGCTGGGCTTCAGCAGCTGGGTATAGGTGTCCCAGATTGTGGCGTTGGAAATGACAATAGCAGCCCGCAGGATCTCGCCGCGCCGTAGCCGCACCCCGCAAACGCGACCGCCTTCCAGCAAAATCTGCTCGACATGGGCATTCAGCCGCAGTTGTCCGCCCCAATGCTTCAACCCGCGTACCAGCGCCTGTACGATCGCGCCACTGCCGCCGAGGGGATAGTCAATCGCCGAGGAGTTGCGTTCGCCGAGCATAAAGGCGACTTCGGGGGCTACCGTACCATGGGCTAACAGTCCAGATAGCAAGAAACATTCAAGATCGATCAGCCGCCGCACCCACGGATCCGTCACATGGCGATCCATCACCTGCCCCACCGAGGCTTGGATTGTGCCCAATTGCGGCAGCAGCTTCAATAGCGCCAACGGGTAGCGACTCAGCAGCACTGGAATCAGGGTGAGATCGGCCCGCAGCGCCAGCGTTGGGATGTCTCGCAACCCGTTATACAGCCGCAGCAAGTCCTGCTCGAACTGCTGATACTGAGCGGCTCCTTGGGGCGTGATTTGGGCGATGGTGTCGCGGTAGCGCTGGGCATTGCCGTAGATGGGAACGGTACCCTCGGGAAAATGGTAATGCCCCAGCGGATCGTAAACAATGGCCTCTACAGACACCCCAAGGGCATCGAACACCTGCCGCAGCGGATTTAGCGAAGCCGCATCGCTAAGACCGGCATAGAACGACGGCCCCGAATCGAACTGAAAACCCTGTCGCGAAAAGCTATGGGCCGCACCTCCCGGAATCGAATGACTCTCGCAGACGATGACGCGCTTGCCGTAGCGAGCCAGTAACGCCGCTGCCGTTAAGCCACCAATGCCGCTGCCAATCACGATAATGTCGGCATCCATGTCGGCATCGGTCCTCGTTCTTATACCTGTACTTGCCCTCGCATTGACCATCGCGTCGCTTCCCCGCTGCTGCATCCTGATTGGACGCATGTCCCACCAGATCCTACCAAAGGGGTCTGGCGTTAACGGAGATGCACCTCGGATTCGCTAAGATATCGCTAAAATACAGCGTCACACACAGGTGAAGATGAGTGATCACCCATGACAGGTACAGCAGAATCCCAACCGATTTCCAGTGATGACCTGTGGCAATGGCGGCAGCAGGCACAGCGGGCGGCTGAGGCAGCAGGCATACCCGCGGCAGAAATTGACTGGCTATTGCAAGAGGTGGCGGGACTGGATCGGCTGACGCTGCGGCTCGGTTTACGCCAGGACTCGGTACCGTTGACCTGCTCACTAGCGCATCTCGATGCCCTGTGGCAACGTCGCTTGCAGCAGCAGGTGCCGGTGCAGTATTTGGCGGGCAGCGCTCCTTGGCGGCAGTTCCGGCTGACGGTAACGCCGGCGGTGCTGATTCCGCGACCGGAAACGGAATTGCTGATTGACTTAGCGGTAGCGGCAGTGCGGCAAACCAACCTCGGTCTGGCTCATGGCCATTGGGCCGATCTGGGCACGGGCAGCGGCGCGATCGCGATTGGATTAGCCGACGTCTTTCCTAATGCCACGATCCATGCCATCGATGCCAGCGAGGCAGCCTTGGCAGTGGCACAGCAGAATGCGCAGCAGGTGGGGTTTGAACAGCGCATCCGGTTCTACCACGGCTCCTGGTTTGAACCCTTGCCACCCGACTTGCAGGGGCAGCTCAGCGGCATGGTGTCGAATCCGCCCTATATTCCTAGTGCTCTGATCGCCGATCTCCAACCCGAGGTGGCGCAGCATGAGCCGCATGTCGCCCTCGATGGTGGCGATACCGGACTGGACTGCATTCGTCACTTAGTCACCACTGCGCCAGCATGGTTGCGTTCCGGCGGCCTTTGGCTAATCGAACTGATGGCAGGGCAGGCAGATGCTGTGGCTGAACTACTCGACGCGGAGGGCTGCTACCACTCGATCCAGATTCATGCGGATTTGGCGGGTATCCAGCGGTTTGCCTTGGCGTATCGTAAATAGTGGGTTCACCTAATCCTTCTCTCACCGCGTGTATGCCTTCCGTTGCTTTCGATCAACTCGTCACCGCCGCTCGCTCGGGCAGTCAGCTCATTAGTTTTCCTACCGATACGGTACCGGCTCTTGCTGTTCGCCCCGACCGTTCGGAGCTGATTTTTGCCGCCAAGCAGCGCAGCCAGACCAAACCCCTGATTCTCATGGCTGCAGACGCTGAAGATCTATGGCCCTACGTGCAGGGCAGCGATGCTGAACAAGCGATTTGGCAGCAGGTAGCGGCTCAGCATTGGCCCGGCGCTCTGACCTTGGTGCTGCCTGCCAGCGAGCAACTGCCGCCGCAGCTCAACCCCACCGACCCGACCACGATTGGCATTCGTGTTCCGAATCATGCCATCGCCCGCCGGATTCTGCGCCAGACGGGACCGCTCGCTACGACCAGCGTCAATCGTTCTGGAGAGCCGCCGCTGCTGACGATCCCTGAGATCAACGCCCAGTTTCCCGAGGTGCTAACGCTGACAGAGGAAGCTCTAGCCGAACTCGAACAGGCAACTGAACTCGCCTCAACCGCTCCTGCTACCTCCGGTCAACCCTCAACCGTCGCCAAGTGGACCGGGAACGGCTGGGAGATTCTGCGGCAGGGCGAGGTGCGGCTGCAGCAGGATGGGTGAGAACAGAAGACTAACGTTCCGCTTCACTCGCTGCAGCTAAACTTGAACGCCCACTTGAATGCCCAACAGTCTGCTCTCGGTAGTCGGGGTTAAGCAGATTCATGTTACTGCACCGCGAAGGGAGCGTTCAGGGTCAGATCGAGATCGGTATCGGGATCGATCGTAATCAGCGACACGCGGTCTCGTCCCAGGAACACTCCCAGCAGCGTTCCTGCCACTGCACCGCCTAGCACTTCTTCAGTGGCAATGGCTTTGTCGCCCGTAACGCCGGCAATTGCCGCTGCTGCTCCAGCTCCAAGGGCCGTTCCAGCTAGAATCTCCAGCACGTTCGCCCCGCGGGTAATCTCTTCGGTTCGGGTGAGGAGCGCTGAAGTAGCATTGAGGCGACGGGAGGAACCGTCAGGCAGAACCACGGTCAGGGCATGAAAGCGAGCACCATTGGATTCCACACGCAGTTCACCTGCTACCCGGCTATTGGCAGGAATCAGAACTCGACCGTTAGCTGCCACAATATCTCGATCGACAAGGAGGGTCACCGGCACGGGCGCAGGCTCCTGGGGCGCGATGTAGATTTTTTCTGCCGCATCGTAGCGCACCGGAATGACCGTACCTGCTGGGATTTGCACACCGGGCTGGGGAGTGCTGGCTTGGCCCACGATATAGGGAGATGCAATCGCCGCTAGTTGACCACTGTTCACCAAGGTTTGATAGAGAAACGCCGCGACTTCGGCCCGCGTTGCCGGACGATTGGGATTCAAGCTATTGACATCGGGATAGTTGACGACAATTCGTTTTTCGGTGGCGGCGGCAATGCTGCTGGTTGCCCAGTTGGGAATACTGTTGGCATCGCGGTAGATTTGCAAGGTCGTGGCCACAGGGTTGCTGGCAACGTAACCCGATCCGTTGGCTAAAGACACCAAAACTTGGGCACGGGAAATATTTTCCTCGGGGCGAAACACATTTCCGGGATAGCCTGCCAAAAAGCCGGTGGTGTAAGCAGTCTGAATGGCTGCCGCGCCCCAATAATTAGGAGCCACATCGACAAATCTCACCGCTGGCCTCATGGGAGAGCGAGGAAACGCCTGCCGCACCAGAGCCGCAAACTGAGCCCGAGTGACTGGCTCGTTAGGGCGAAAACTACCGTCGGGAAATCCGCTGATGATACCTTGCTTGGCCAAAGCCAGAATAAAGCCGCTCGCCCAATAATCAGCCGACACATCCGAGAAGCTGACCTGCGCCTGAGCTGGAGCCTGAATGACCATGGGAGCCGCAGCACCCGCCACCAACGACAGCGCAGTGACCAAGGCAGTACCAGACTGCCATGCCTGAAAACGAGACATAGAAGATCCCTCTTAAAATGCTGTAAAAAATGCCACAAGCAACCCCACGTCTGCTTCCTGCTGGCTGGGCATGGGTCCCTCCCTGAGCCCCTGTCGATCGAGCCGCTGAGACTAGCTTGCCAATCGCTCTAGGCGCTCGTTTTCAAGACAGTGCAGGGTAGAGACTGCTTCTCAAGGCACCCGCTAAAACTCCCAGACTTAGAAGACCTATGGGTAGGTCTACAGGAAGCAAAGGTGTATCGCTTTAACTTTCTTGACTCCGTACGTTGCGAAAGGTTCCATTTCGGTTACCGCCGCAGCGTAGTGGCTCACCCTAGGCAAGGTGCTTGTCCTGGACTAAAACCTGCACAGAATCTAAAAAGGAATGCGGAAGATGCGGTCGCCGCTCGTGCTTTCTTGAATAATCAGCCGGATTTGCTGGCTGCCGTTTTGCAGAGCAGCACGTTCGAGGAGATAAATTTGTCCAGTCAGGTATTCTCCAGGTTCCAGTGTGGTGTCTCCGGCGCTGCTGGTAAATAGCACTCGCGAGCGCGTTACCTGCCCAGCGCTATTTCGGGATTCGGCGTAGAGCGGCACAAAGCCAAACCCGCGATTGCTACGATTCTGAATTGTTAGATTCGCCACAAAGGTACCGTCTGCTTGGGTGCGACTGCCATCGATCCAGATAGAAACGTCGTTGAGGGTTTGGGTTGCTGAAGTAATCACATTGCCGGCCACCCACTCGCTATTGACCTCTAAAGGGTAGGTCTGAGGTGTCTGGGGGCTGGTCGCTCGCACAGGCTGGGCACGATTGGACTGACTGGGAGCAGCAGCAGGACGAGCAGCAGCGCGAGTGGGGCTGGCAACCCTGGGTTTAGGAACGGGTTGGGTTGCAGGGCGAGCCGCTGTGGTAGGACGCGCTTGGGGAGCGGGCTGCGCTGGTGGCGGCGTCCGGTTCACGGGCTGCGTCGAGACGGGCATGACTTGCACTTCCTGGGGGGGCGATGGCTCGGTTGGGGGTGAAGCTGGGGAAGCGGCTGCCATCTGCAGATCAACGGCTTCTAGACGGGCCGTGTACTCTCGTGAGCGGGCTGTGGCTGAATTGGCGACAAAGCTGCGTGATGGGATTGCCCGCAACGTTTCTAGTGCTCGCCGCCACTGCAAAACAGCTGCCTGCTGCTGTGGCAGGGTTTTAGCCACCTTAGTTTGCTCTGCAGCTTTCTGGGCTTCGGCTTCCGCTCGGTTGAGGAGCTGCACAGCTCGTGTTTCTGTCTCTAGCTGCCCATCTAGAGCTTGCAGGATGGTTTGATAGCCATGCATATCGGCTTGGGCCAGGAGCAGCAGCCGTGAACCACTCGAAAACGCGCTCAGTTGAGCGACTGCATCGGCAAGCTGATCGCGAGCTTGCTGCAAATCCGTGAGGCTGCGAGCATTTTGTAGCCGAGTTTTAGCAGCTTCTGCTTGTTCCACCGCCTGCCGGTAGCGCTGCTCGGATACCTGATCCTGAGCACAATTCTCTAACATGCTGCATAGCGGTGCAATGTAGGGCGATCGCACCCCCACCAGCGCTCCAGCGATCGGCAATAGTGCCAAACAGCTCATCACCAGTGCTCGCTTCACCGAGAAGTGAGATTCTGCTGAAGCCGTCGCTACGAGAACTTTTGCCTGCGACCGCAACGCAAGTGCCGATGTTTTAAAGGCGGGTGCAATCAGAGCAAGGGCCCCCGCTGTTTCAGCATAGCTAGCCGTGGTGCTGATCGGTCCTGCTTCCGTCCAATGCGTCTCAGTTCGCGCTATTGGGTCTAGATAGGCATCAATGGATTCAATACCATCTGGCTCGGTAGGCAACAGCCGCAGATTTGTGGGCAGGCAGGGTTGAGTCAACGAAGCTTGGGTGGGCAATAGCGTCGTCGGCTCTGGCGGAATTGCCGAGCGGTTTATAGCCTTAAACGGCAGCGCTGCCGACATCCACGTTGCCCGGTTCTGGGTTGCTGCTGTTGCCGCCATCCGTACCGGGGAATTAGGCTGCGCCACGCGAATCTTTGCCTTCAGAGTGTGAACCGGCTCCCACAGAGGCTGCAACTCCTTGAGCACTCGCTTTGCAGATGGATAGCGGTCTTGCGGTTTTTCGGCTGTCATCTGCTCTAGAATTGCAACCAGCCGAGAATCGAGCCGCACCTGCCGCTTCCACTTCCATTCCAGAGATTTGGCATCAATCAACTGGTTGGGGGATTTCCCCGTTAGCAGTACGATGGCTGTCACCGCTAGCGCGTAGAGGTCGCTGCGAGGAGAGCACTGCCCCATGCGAATTTGCTCGTGGGGTGCATAGCCAAACTTGCCGACAGAAACCGATGCTTGAATTAGATCATCAGGATGATTGGGGTCAGCCACCTGCAATTCAGGCAGCACTTGCTTGACCACCCCAAAATCAATCAGCACAGGGGAGGTTTGCCGGCGGGGCAGCATGATGTTGTCGGGCGAAATATCTCGATGCACAATATTTTGCCCGTGGAGATAGTCTAGAACCAGCAGCAAGTCCCGCAGCCACTCGATGATTTCTGCCTGGCTGAAAGTTTGCCCATTACGCTGCCGCTCTTGCAAGATCCGCCAGTAGGTTTTGCCGTCAATGTATTCCTGGGCAATAAACAGCCGCCCGTCTTCTTCAAAACCTGCGAAGAAGCGAGGAATTTGCGGATGATCGAGCTTATGCAGGATGGCTGCTTCTCGCTGAAACAGCTCTCGCAGTTTCTGAGCCACTACCGGGTCAGCTTGCGGATTAGGGACAAACTCCTTCAGCACGCACAACTCACCGAAGCGCCGCTCGTCTGCTGCTAAATAGGTTCGTCCAAAGCCGCCCCGTCCTAGGACGCACTGAATTCGGTAACGACGATCGACCGAAGTTCCAGGGGTTAACTCTGATCCTGCTGTCACCATCCAGCTCCTTCTCGCTCAACGCTGTTCTAGCCGTTCCATCATCTATAAACCACCATCAACGCCGTCCACCTGAACCCGGTAGATGTCGAGACAGTGATTGCAGCTCGTAGTTGCTATTGCTTGCCAGTTGCAATTAAGTCACTTGTAGTGAGTAGTTCGCAATTCGCAACGAGCTTAGTCGCAGTGATGCTGCAGTGGCACAGAGGCATGCAGGCACAGCGGCGCACAGATGATTGTAGTTAACCACAGAAACCGAAAGACGTGAAGAATATTCCCGCACCCATTGCCTCGAGGCAGCTTCATTCAGAGTTGCCCTTTCTCAGCGCTCCTGCTGCCTCAGATACGGTTCCAGATCAGAATCTGGATAGTCTTGACCCACTCCTCTACCGTGACTCCTCTACGGTTTGTCTGTGGCGTAGAGTTCCCTGATTCAATCTCAGATTCAGTCTCAATGGATCGGCACCTCACTCCAGCAGGTTAAGCAACAAACTATCGAAGGGGAACGGCTACATGGCTTATTTCGTTACATAACCTACCCCATGGTTTCAGCCTAACCCTCTGGAGAAAACAGCTTCTTGCCACCATTCTGGGCTGTTTAGACTATAACCTGCCAAAAGGCTTCGGTAAATGGTTAAGGGGTGAAGGAGTAAAGGAAGACACTCGGATCAGCACCTGCTTCCTTCACTGCTTCGCCCCTTGACACCGCCTCAGCAGAGCAGATAAGAATAATTTATCCATGGAATGCGAAATTGTTAGCTCTTTCGTTAGCTCTCTGGGGAAGGCAGAATCGGGCCACTGCCGTTGCGCATTTGCCAGGCTAACTCCAATAGCCGTACCCAGCGCTTGTGTACTTGCTTAGGAGTACACTTCAACGCTTTAGCAATTTCATAATCACCAATGTGCTCGCTTTTGAGTTTCAGCAATCGCTGTTGCTCAGGCGTGAGCTGTTGCAAAAAGGCCTCCCATTGCTGCTGCGGCATCCCCAGATTTTGATCCAGATCGGCTCCAAGCCATTGATGGACGAGCTGCCAGCGGTGCGAGCGGGCAAATTTTTCGACGTGATACTTAAATCGCTGTTGCAGGTAGTCGCGCTGGCGGGCAGTTAAACCGAGAATCTCGTCAATCTCAGGCGCAGAGCAATCTTTGAGTTTAAGAATCAAGTAGTTCACGCAGTCGGTTTGCCCCTGAGACTCCAAATAGTCGATGAGTTCACTCACCACGCGATCGCGCACCACAGAGTCCGTGGGATCAACCGTATCTGCCACCATCTGTTCTCGAACTTGCTGCACCATTGGCGAGCGGCTGTACATCTCTGCTTCTTCACTCTTGGCCGACTCCATGGCCATTTCCAGATCCAATACGGTTTCCGGGGGTTGGCGGTGGGCAAAGCCTTGAGCGCGTAGCACAATCAACTGCTGTTTGCGCTGCCCTGGTAAAGTAATGTGCCGCTTAGCATACTGTTCAGTAAAGGCCATGTATTCGGCTAACTCTAGCCGCGTCCGAGGGCTGTAGTCTGCGCCAAGCTGGTTTTCGCGCCGAAAGGCTTTGAGGACTTCGATATAAAACCCCTGCAGGAAATCTTCGATTGCGTTATAGCGAGCTGTAAAACCGAGCTGAGCTTGCCCCGGCGCAATATGGCGATAGACCATAGTACTGAGGTGGCTATGCAGATCAATCCTGCCCTGCTTGGAACCGCTGCGGTAATAGCTGAGGCACTTCTGCAGGCGGTGTCTAGCGAGGGTGAGCAGCCAAGACTGAGTTTGTCCCGAATGGCGGATCCGGTCGCTCTTGGCGCAAATCCGCTCAACTTCCGTAGCAATGCGGGTCACCACAGCGCGGACATTGGCAGAGGTGGCGGGTAAATCGGCTTGAAACTCAGTCATCAACTGCTGCACAAGCAGTGCAATCTGCCTCTCGTCTATGGCTGGGTCAGCTGCCGAAGCTGTTGCAGGAGTTTCAGGCGTGGCTGCCGCTTCATCGGTATCTGCTGGCAACCAGACTGGATCATAAGGCACGCCGTCGCGGCGATCAGACTGGGGGAATTTAGCAGGTTCAGCGTTCATGGTGGGGGAGGTTGGTGATGCACAACAGCAGCAGAACAGCTTTAGGATTCAGCGCCTGTAGTCTCTGCCTGAGCAAGCGGAAATGGTAACACCTGCTGCCCTTGCTCTCTTGGCTGACTTCTTGATTGACTCAAGATCGAGTCCGAAGAAATCGCCCGGCATGACTACATGACTCAGGGATAAAGACACGGACCGCCCTCCGCAGCGCATCTGGGTTTAACTTGCCTTGAGGTTCCTCTCAATACAGCGTTGGCTAACCGTTAAAAACTCCGCTAAAAGCTAATAAAGCTAACAGTTAAGAGTCCAAATCTTACAGAGTTGTTTCCGTGTTGTTTCTGTTCTGCCGTATGTGGCTACAACGAGAAGGCAGTCCACTACGAACTGCTGTCAAAAAGATAGGTCACTTGTTCAACTGGTTTCCGGATGCGTTCAAACGTTGAACGGGTAGAGCGCGCCTGCTGTCCTAGTGTGCCCACTGTAACCGCCCGTGCACGTGGGTCATGAACAAGAGTTAAGGTTTAGCCCTGGTTCTGCCTCGCTTCGCCTAGCCCCATCAGCGAGTGGACAGCTAGCCAACTGGTTGATTGATCGGGTTGATTGGGTTGATTGATTAACGATATTCGTTCTCCAGGGACTCCTCTGAATCCAAACCTAGGTCAGCGACAGCATCCCAGCCCAGTCCTTTGCGTACCACCATCGGCTGATCGTGGGTCAGGTCGAGAATCGTAGACACCTGATAGCTCACTGGCGACTGGTCATCGATCATGACATCCACGAGTTTGTCGAGCCGATCAAACAGTTCAGCCTGAGAGAGGTGGGCGTCAGCAGCCTGTACTGCACTGGGAGCAGAGGTCGAAATCAGGGGATTGCCCACCGCCGTCAATAGCGCTTGACAAATAACATGGTCTGGCACGCGAATGCCGGTGGTTTTTCGCTTCGGTTCCATCACCAAGCGCGGCACGAGTTTGGTGGCAGGCAGCAAAAAAGTATAGGGACCTGGAATCAGCCGTTTGATCAGACGATAGGCGGCATCGCTGACATAGGCGTAGGCAGCAATGTTAGACAAAGAAGAACAGAGAAAAGTGAGCGGCTTGTCGCTGGATAGCTGCTTGATCTGCCGCACCCGTTCCACTGCCGATTTAACATTGAGATCGCAACCGATGGCATACACCGTATCTGTCGGGTAGAGCATCACTGCTCCAGCCTTGAGCGCAGCTCGAATCTTGTCAATTCGCTGCACCTGCGGTGTTTCTGGATGGAGCCTGTAAACCGTTGCCATGTTTCCCCTGTCCTCAAAACCTCACACTGCCTGAAATTATGACAAAGTTAGCGTACCTGGACTGCCCAACTGGAATCTCTGGTGATATGTGCCTTGGTGCCCTAGTTGATGCTGGCGTTCCCTTGGAGTACCTCACCGAACATCTGAAGCGTTTGGGCATTGCGCAGGAATATCACCTCTGGGCAGAGTTAGTTCATCGCAACGGGCAGCAGGCAACCAAAGTACATGTAGACCTCAGCAGCACTCCCAAGCAGCCGATCCAGCCTCCCCTCGCTCAAACTCAGCCAGTGGGAAAGTCTGTGCACCAGCCTGACGATGAAGGATCCCATCCGACGGTTCTACCGCCTACCCATAGCCACGATCATGATCATGAACACAAGCATGAACATCAACATGACCTTAGCCAGGGACACGGCACTCGCCACCTCCCCGAAATTACAGCGCTGATTCAGTCTGCCGATCTCCCCGCTCGAGTAGTCGATTGGAGTTTAGCTGTGTTTCGTCAGCTCGCGGTTGCTGAAGGAGCTGTGCACGGCATTCCGCCGGAGCAGGTTCATTTTCATGAGGTGGGAGCCACCGATGCCATTGTGGATATTGTAGGCACTTGCCTTGGGTTAGATTGGCTCAATATCGACCAACTCTACTGCTCGGCTTTGCCGGTGGGTGGTGGCACGGTTTGGGCTGCTCACGGACCCTTGCCAGTACCGCCGCCCGCGGTTCTCAAGCTCTGGGAAATGCGACAGGTACCCATTTACAGCAATGGCATTGAGCGAGAACTCGTAACCCCGACCGGCGCAGCCCTAGTCACCACACTAGCGACTCAGTTTGGTCCCCCTCCACGGATGACGCTGCATAAGGTGGGTCTAGGAGCCGGATCGCTGATGTTGCCGATCCCAAACATGGTGCGGCTGTGGATTGGCGAAGCTTCAGATCCGCCCGCTCGCTCTCAAGATCGGTCGATCGATCAGTCCATCGATCAGTCCATCGATCAGTCCATCGCTGAGCTTCATCCTGTGCGCTTGCAGAGTCAGGTTGGCTCAGGAGGCGAGACAGGCGTTTGCCAGTCTAGTCCAGCGGTTACGGCGACGGTCGCCTCAGAGGCCACGACGGTAGCGGTCCTAGAAACCCAGATCGATGACCTCAATCCACAGGTGATTGGGTACGTCATGGAGCAACTGCTAACTGCCGGTGCTCTTGATGTCTTTACGCAGGCGATTGGCATGAAGAAATCGCGTCCGGGCATTTTGTTGACCGTCATTTGCCGCCCTGAAGACGTTCAGACCTGCGAAGCTATTGTGTTTCGAGAAACCACGACTCTGGGAATTCGTTGTCTGCTGCAGCAGCGAACGCCGCTGGAACGCTCCATCGAAGCCGTGACGCTCCCCTATGGCACGGTTCGCCTCAAGGTTGCTCGCTATGGCAAGCAAGGAACCATTGTGAATGTGCAGCCAGAATACGAAGATTGCGCTGCCCTAGCTCGTCAAACTCAGCGACCCTGGAAAGACATTCATCGGTTGGCGCTTGCAGCTTGGTATGCCCATTCAGCCGGCTAACGCACTAGGGGCAACTTAGAGCGACTTCCAACCTGCTTACACAGTCGCAGCTCGTTACCTTCTGGATTCCAATGCACCTGATCGAAGATTTGGTGTAGGATGTAAAGCCCTCGACCGCATTCATCCAAATCGTGAACGCTTTTGTGGGCATCGTCGAGGGTGGCATCGTTCGCACAGCTACAGGTTGGCACAAACCCCTCACCTTGATCGGAAATAACCCACCAGTACTGATCCTCAAGGACGAAAAACTCGACTAGTATCGTCTTACTGGGGTCGAGGTTGTTGCCGTGCTTCACTGCATTAACCAGGGCTTCTTGCAACCCCAATCGGACATCCGGCTGCCATTTTGCAGGCACATCAGCCAAAAGCAGGTCCAAAACAGGGCACAGATGAAGAGTTGAAGCAAAGCTGACCGTGCCCCACTTGCGGCCTGTCGGGCGCAATGAGATAGCAATCACTGATGAAACCTCAAAGCTTTCAAGTGGATCAACGGTACCCCCACAGGAGGGCACATTTGCCCAACAGTACTGAGAAGAACCAACACACTACAAGTCAATGCACCATTACGTTTCATGATCACATTTTGCGGTGATTAGTAACAGTGAATCGGGAAGCTCAAGAATCAAATTTTTGGTTCGATGTGTTGCATTGGCTTGGTTCTATAGTAACACATCCCCTTCTATCCCCTGCGTCTGCTTTCCTGAGCGTTAGCCCAAAGGAGGACGACAACAGCGGCTTTTAATGCCATGCTAACCTCAGCAACCGCCAATTCTGAGATAAGAATGCTCTATGGCCCGCAAAACTGCTGATTTCTGGCTGAAATTCTGTAAATTTTTCATGAAGAACCTGAATCCGATGCAGGGTGCTGATATGGCTGTTGCTTGGGCAATTAAGGGGTTTGACCCTTAATCCCATAAAAGTGTAACAACTGTCACGCAATCGAGGTTGTGATTTTTCGGTAAAATCCCCGGACAAAGTCTATTTTTCTGAAAAGAGAAATGCAACTCTAGAGAAGCACCGAAGGATGAAAACAGTAATCCAAGTGGGGTTTTAGAATCGTTCAATTGATTGCGTCACTCGTTGTAACTCGTTGCCCATGGCTGATCGCGTAAACGATTTACAAATTAACCAAAGGTCGGTGTTCCTTTCTCAGGCTGTACCGCAGTTCAAATGAGCTGAAGCGCACAGATGTGTTTGGTAGATGTTGGCAGATGGAGTTAAGGGTGCAAGATGGGCAGTATGCCTGGCAAGAGCGTGAAACTGAGATCGGTATTATGACGTTGCAACACTGCCTAGAGTGGCTAGAGAGCAGTCCGCTTCCAGATGCGTGCTTAGCATCTGATTGAGGCTACGTTTGGGCAGTGGCGTCAAAGGGGAACCCAGCATTCAGCTCAGCCTGTCGTTGGGAGTAGATCTAAGCAATACGCTCAAGCTTGAGGTCCGAGCATCGAACTCAATCTTCGCTAGGCACAGAGTTAGGTACGTGGTTGGGTACAGAGTTGGGTACACAGTCAAGTACACAGTCAGCAAGAGTGGGCACTGTTGAGCGAGTCCAAGCAGGTTCAATATAGGCAGGTTGATGGTTGAAAAATGTGGGAAGGAGTACGTTAAATGAGCAGCATTAAACTACTGAATGCATCCATTGATAACCTAACGATGGTAGAGCTGCTCGCCAAGCTGAATCGCGGAGTTGTTTTTACTCCCAATGTGGATCATATGGTAAAGCTTCAGAGCGATAGAGAGTTCTTTGAAGCTTACCTGCATGCAGACTATAGAACCTGCGATAGCAAAATCTTGTACTACGTCTCGCGGCTGATGGGGTGCCCCATCAAAGAAAAGATTTCCGGATCCGATCTCTTTCCAGCCTTCTATGAGTATCACCGCAACAATGAGGAGATTAAAATCTTTTTGCTAGGTGCTGCAGCAGGCGTTGCTGCCGAGGCTCGCCGACGCATTAATGCTAAAGTAGGGCGACCGATTGTAGTGGCTGAATACTCACCCCCCTATGGCTTTGAAAAAGATGAAGCCGAGTGCCAACGCATTGTAGAGATCGTGAACCAAACCGATGCAACAGTCTTGGCGGTTGGTGTTGGTTCACCGAAGCAAGAAAAGTTTATTCACAAATATCGCGACCAGTTCAAGAACATCAAAATCATTATGGGGATCGGGGCCACCATTGACTTTGAAGCAGGCAATGTGGCTCGTGCTCCCAAATGGATTAGCGAAGTGGGCTTGGAATGGCTTTATCGGCTGCTGTCGGAGCCTCGTCGTTTGTGGAGACGCTATCTGGTGGAGGGGCCAGCCTTTTTCTGGTTCGCCTTACTGCAGATGATTAATTTGTACGAAGATCCCTTTATGGATCTCCGGACTGAGCTAGACGAGGGCAATCAGCCTAAAGCTAAGGTGGAAAGCAAGATTAAGTACGACAGCATGATGATCTAGCTGCTCTGGTCTAGCTGCTCTAGCCCTTCTATGCAGAGCTACGCCCGGAATGACCCTGAAATCATTACATTCATTAATGGCATACCTTTCCAAGGTAGGTTGCGGGATGCCTATCGCACTATCTTGGTCTTTGTGGTTTGACGCTCCTGCAGTTCGATTGTGGCTCTCAGAATGGGAACTACTGAATTGTGATTTGAATTGTGATTCAGTCGTTGCTCGTTGGGATCTGTAATCCTTCATGTCGGTTCAAAAATTTTCTCTTGCTGTTGTTAAGCAGGTACAACAGTACATCCGGGCGACGCTGGCCCTCACGGAGTTAGAGTATGCTGCCCTGGACATGCCGGAACCGGAATCGCTCGATGAGTTGAGCAGCATTTTTGAGGTTGGTGGGCTATCCTCTGAGGCAAGGCTTGATGCGGCAACTCACGGAGCTTGGTCAGTGAGTCGGGTCAATCCGGCAGCAGCGCTTTTAAAGCTACCCGGCCTGCGGTTAAAGCCGGGACTACGTCTGATTAGCTATCTCTACCGCAATCCGCAGCACAGCAGTGGACGAGTCTTTGCGCTTCCCGAAATCTACAGCACTACTGCTCTGCTAGAAAAAGCCTTAGCAACTAGCGGCGACATGACCCAACCACCCCGCCCTGAGGCCGCTTTGCCGCACTTCATGGACGCCATCGAGGGGGATCGGTCGCCGGTTTCGTTTCTAGTTGCCTCGCTGCTGCAGCGCGAGCTACAAGAGTTTGGGGCAGATGGGCAGCATTGCCAGTGGAGTCACCATCAGTTGCTCGACGCTGTACCAACCGTTGCTCGTTGGCAGTGGCAGATTGAACTACCCAAAGATTTCAGTCCCAAAGTCAAGGTGCTTACCGATGGACAAGCCGCCGTTGAGTTCTTCACCTATCGCATCCGGGGTGGGCTAGGTCTTTATCGGCACATCGATCAGTATGCGGCGGATCACTACACTCCTAGAAGCCTCGACAGGCTGATTGCAGTCGGCGGAAGCTGAGCAACCCTTGGCATTCCGGCGAATCACGGTATGATCAGAAAAATAGATTAAGAAACGTAAAGATGCAGGACAAAGTCATCGTGGTGGTCGGGGCAACAGGCGGCATTGGCAGTGCCCTCACCACTCAGTTGGCAGCGCAAGGGGCTCGCTTAGCGCTGGTTGCTCGCAATCCTGACCGCCTAGCCTCCCTTATGACCCAGCTGCATCCCGCAACGCAGCAGGCGATCCCGATACCCACCGACATCACCGATCCCAAACAGGTGGAAGCATTGATGCAAAAAGTTGCAGCTCAGTTTGGGCGGATTGATGTTCTGGTCAATGCAGCCGGGGCAGGTATCCTCAAACCCTATAACAAGCTGGAGCCTGCCGATCTGGATTACATGCTGGATCTCAACCTCAAGGGCAGCTTTTACACCTGTCAGGCGGCTGCCAATATCATGAAAGAGGCAAAATCAGGACATATCTGCAATGTGGTCGGCATTTTGGGAAAACATCCAATGGCGATGGCGTCTGCCTACTGCGCTTCTAAGTTTGGCTTGGTGGGATTGAGCAAATGCATGGCCGATGAACTGAAGCGCTTTGGCCTCAAATTCACGCTGTTTTACTTTGGCGGAGTCGATTCGCCCTTTTGGGATAGCATCACCCTCAAGGTGGACCGCAACAAAATGCTTCGCCCAGAAACCGCAGCCAATGCCATTGTGTATGCGCTGTCTTTGGAACCCCAAGCCATTCCCATGGAAATCAATATTCAGCCCGAGAGCCACCTGTTCTTCTAATTCCTCTTTTAATATTCTTTTAACTGAAGGATTTCTACCTTCAGCCGGTCTTAGAGAGGGCGATTGTCACGGCACAATGGCCAAGACAAAGCCGGCCGAACAACACTGCTGATGTACGAGGCGGCTGTCGTTCAACCGACAGAGAAATGGCACCAATCGCTAGGGACTTGGCAATGATGCAGATTGACCATGTTCACTTCTATGTGGCAGATGCTCAACAATGGCAAGACTGGTTTGTGCGCGTCTTGGGGTTTCATCCTGTCTCCTGGGAGCGCACGCCTGACCATGTCTCGGCTGTTGTTCAGTCCCACGCGATTTGCTGCCGCCTCTCTTCACCAATTGCCGATACCAGTCCCGTAGCCGACTATCTACGACGTCATCCAGCAGGAGTGGCCGATGTCGCATTTCGCGTTTCTGATCTGACGCCGATTGTGCAGCGAGCGAACCGCATAGGCGCAAAACTGCTAGAGCCAGTTCGCGTGATTGAGCGGCAAGGGTGCCTCTGGCAAACGGCATGCATTCAAGGCTGGGGCGATTTGCGACACACGCTAGTTGCGCCTTATGCCGACAGTCTGGATTCAGACAGTTGGATAGATGAGTCAGATGAGTTTGCTGCTCACTCCCCAACCACCAATGGGGACTCATCTGCTCAAGCAGCGCTCGATCTCCTAGCGATTGATCACATTGTTTTGAACGTGGGAGCGGGCGATCTGGAAGCGGCGGTGGACTGGTACGACACTTTATTTGGCTTTCAACCGCAGCAATCTTTTGCGATCCGTACCGAGCGCTCGGCATTGTGTAGCCGCGTGATGACTAACGGTGCTGTGCAGTTCCCAATTAACGAACCGGCCTCGGATCGCTCTCAAATCCAGGAATTTCTGGACCTGAATCGGGGGGCCGGCATCCAGCACATTGCCTTGCGCTGTCACCAGATCGTACCGACGGTGGCTCAACTGCGCAATCGTGGACTCGGGTTTCTCGCCGTTCCCCAAGAGTATTACCGGCAGCTTCAGCAGCGTCCAGGTTTTCGGATGAGCCATACTGAGCAGCTCGCCATTGCCGAGCAAGAAATTCTCGTGGACTGGCAGCCCAGCACCCCGCAAGCCCTGCTGCTGCAAACCTTTACCCAGCCCATTTTCGATCAGCCCACCTTTTTCTTTGAAATCATCGAGCGGCGATCGGGCTGGATCAACCAAGAGTATCGGCTGGCTCAAGGCTTCGGCGAAGGTAACTTTCGCGCCCTGTTTGAAGCCATTGAGCGGGAGCAGATCAAGCGCGGCAGCCTCTAGTCAATGAGACCACGCTGTCTAGACTAGTGGCAGGCATGGCGCGGCTGACTCGGCGGCACATCAAGCGATGGATTGGCATCAAAGAAGCCCAAAGGTTTGAGAGTAAATCCCGAGTACGCCACCGGCATGATTGGAAAGTCCTCGGGGCGGGGAATGTGATGGTGCCCGAAGACGTACCAAACGACAAGATCGGTATTGTCGATGGCTCGATTGGCTTGAGTCCACTGGGGCAGCCCTTCGCCGCCAGGATGCTGATTGGGATAGTCGCCAGCGGGGTAGCGTTCGCTCGCTTCGTAGGGCGTCACCCAGAGGTGTTTGGTCATAAAGCCAGCGCGTTTCAGGATCGGGGCATCGGGATGGGCGAAAGGCAGCACGTTATCGCCAGGCATGATCTTGAAGCCAACCGGCTGCCCAAGGCGATTCTGGACATTAGGATTAATGACTTTCCAGTAGCGAGCGGTGAATGGATCGATAATCCGCTGGGCTTCCTGCTCGGTTTTCAGCAGCGTTGATTCGGCGTAGAAGGCGTTGCCGTAGGGATTTTCGGGTCCCAGCGGTTCCGCTACGGTATTGACCTCATATACTGAGTTCTCGACGCCGTCCAGGTCAAAATCGAGCCGCATACAGAAGAAATGCTGGTGATTCAGGGCATTGAGTTCGGGAGCGACCAGCGTGCCGTATTTGGGATAGTTGGCCAGCGCCCCACAAAGAAGAATGCCTGTCAGCTTCACCTCGTACTGGATCGTGCCGTCCTGATAGAAGTACCAGAAAAAGCCATATTCGTAGTTGTCTACTGTGGCGATAAAGGACACGACCAAGCGACGAGAGCGGCGCACTTCTACGTCGTCTAAGCGCCAGTCGGTGTGCTTCCAGAGGATACCGTAGTCCTCTTCGTGCATGCAAACCGCATTCTCGGTGATGGACACCTCACCGCGACTGTTGGTGAGCACAGCGTCAAAATAGCGGATTTCGCCCAGACAATCGCAGCCCAGCTTCAGGGAATTCGCCAGCATGCCGACGCCGTGTTCGCCCAAGTCAAAGGCATTCTTGCGGAAATGCTGCGGTCGCGGGTCGCCGTAGGGCACCACCATCTCAGCCATCGAAGCGCGGTAGAGAATTGGGCGCAGCTTACCCTGATCTTCATAGCCGACGGTGTAAAGCACTAGCCCTTCGCGGGGTGTAAAGCCAATACGGAACTGCCATTTCTGCCAGCGGATGTGATGCCCATCGACTTGAAAGCTTGGTCCTTCGGGTTGGGTGATGTGCAGCGGCTTGATGTCATCGCGTAGTTTGGGCTGAAAGCGAGCGGCATACTCGCTGGGTTCGGGCGGCACCGGCACGATGCCCATATCCTCGATTCGCAGCACTTCCATTGTGTTCAAGTTAACGACCGGCACGACGCCATCAATCGGTCGGGCATAGAAGTTGCCGTCAGGTCGGTGTCGCAGATAGCAGAGGCAGCGCGACAGCCGCACGCCCGTTTCGTCGGCAAAGCCAAAATTGCCGATCGCCCAGGGATCGACCACCACCAAATCCAGATCGTGAATGCCCCGCTTCGCCAGCACCTCTCGAAAGCCAGGGTGGGCCTTCACTGCCGCCTCGCACTCGGCCAGCTCGTCTGCCATGATGTTGGGTTGCATTCCCGGAACTGCCGTCCAGGAGGTGACTTTGCCCTGGGTTAGCGAGACGATCGCTTCGTAGGTGGTGCCGGTGGCGTTATCCAGCACGATCAGAAACGCTTCGCGCTCAAAGGTGTCGCCCGGCTGGTAGTGCAAGACAAAATCCTTGGGCGGTTCGTGGAGGGTGACGCAGGGAAAACGAAACGAGTTGCCGATGGACTGCTCGGCGCGCAGAATCGCTACGGCCGCAGTGACTTCTGCGACGGTTAATGGTTCCAGAGGATGCGACACCGGCTCAACCTGAAGGGATCCGGAAATGGGTTGCGTTGTGGTCATAGCACGTTGAAGATGAACGGTAAATCCCTACGCCATTTTGCGCCGATCTGAGCGGGTTGACATCGTGCGATCGGGTCAGGCGCTATGATTGTGCCGTTAACAGCCTCTTGCTAACCATTCGCCATCAGCGATTCGTCCTTCAGGTGCTCTCGTACTGGCAGCAGTTCGGGGCGCGGTTTGCCAACGCCGTAGGTGACCGCATAGCTCTGCACCAGCAGCCACAGCCACAGTCCTGGACGGCGCGGTTCTAGCCATGGCTGAATCGAGCGGGCAACGGTGGGCAGCCAGCCCAACAGCCAGCTTAGCAAAGCACTAACCGTGAAATTGAGGTAGCTGACGACCCAGCGCAACAGGTCCCTGCTGCCGGCAAGCTCCCAGATCCAGCGCAGCAGAGCCGGATTCTGTATTGCGGCCTTTAGGGCCATGCGGTTGAAGGGAACCCAGCCCGCCCGGTCTTTGACAAAACGGTCGGCCACCTCAGGAGGTTCGCTGGCCAAAATGCCAAAGAAGGTGTTGAGCATAGCATTTACCCGCTCGGGAGCGATAAATTTGCCCGTTGGCACCATCATGCCCTTCGAGAACAACCAGGTCACAGAAATATTGCTCTGGAAGGCGCGGATCTGGTTGAGGTGCTCGGCAGTCAGCAGGTCATGGCGGAGGGCGGTATCCAGCAGATCGGTGAGCCGCGGCAAATTGCGCACCAGCGACCCAAAGCCTGTAAACACCAGCGGTGATTGCAGAGATGCGGCATCACCAATCGCCATCAACCGATCGAAAGCAACCCGGCGATCGCTGGCTCTGATGCTGAAATGCCCTGGAATATAGCCAAAGGTCGGCTTCTTCCAGACAAGTTTTTCAGGATCGCAGCGGCGGTACTCGGGCAGAATGGTGAAAAAGTCTTCGTACATCTCCAACAGCGACCCTGGATTCTCAGGATGCACCTGATGGTAGTGAAATAAATAGAAAGTCAGCTCGTTGCCTCTGCCGGGAAATAGCTCCCAAATGAGCTGCCGTCCGCGGGAAATATCGCCGTGGCTATTCAGCACATCGCCGTAGCGGGAGTCCCAAACACCCGGTTCAAAACCGCCGTCGATGACTGCTCCGACCGTCGGGCAGACGCTGTCGAAGGCACGACCACCATTGAGCTGCCAGGCAATCGGCGAGGCAGTACCCATGGCATCGATCAGCAGCCGTCCCATCGCTAGTCGAGACTCTCCGTTGGCGAGGTGGTTGGAGTACACTGTGACTCGCTGATCGCTAACCTCAGCCCGCTCGAATTCGGTTTCGTCCCAGATGTCGCCGCCTGCCTGCTGCAGCTTCTCGCCGCAGAGCCGCAGCAGCTTCTCAGCATCAATTGCCACGTTCAGCACTGTCGGCGTGTGCAGTACCGGCGCTTTGGCCTGGGGCGGATTGTTGGCATCGAAGAACTTGTGGAACCCATCAACATATTCGCGGGCAATCACACTCTCGAACTCGGCGGGCGTGAATAGCCCTAGGTCAATCAAGCTCTGAAACTCAGCTCGGGAAATATTCCACTCCCGGTTCATGTGTCCAAAGGGCAGCCGCTCGATCAACAGCACCCGATAACCCAAGCGGGCCATCACCGCCGCGTGGATCACACCCAAAGCACCGCCAATGTAGATCAAATCGTAAGTGGGGGAAGCTGCTTGAGACGAGTTCTCTGCTCTAAAAATCACCTGTTTTAGCTGCTGCGGGTTACGCACACCTTGCCGCCAGCGTTGCTCCCACCAGTAAACGCGACGCAGATCGTACTCGCCGTTCGGCATTTTCTGAAAGTAGTGCACCGTTTTGGGGTAGTAGGGTGCCAATGCCTCAAAAATAGACTGGTGGGTGAGGTCAATCGCTGGAGGCTCTGGATAATGGTGAGGAAAGCGCGACCGAATTTGCTGAGTCAACTGCTTGAGAAGCTGCTGCTCGTAGGGCACGGCTTGCTCGGCCCAGCGAAACACCTTTAAGTAGGTTGTGCGCTGCACAGACCAAGTAAAAATTGACAGTTCCTCCGGTAACATGGAGGCTCTGCTGGCGTCGGCTGAGCTATTAGCATGCTGAGATCGTTCATTCGCTTGGGTAAAGACCAGCCGAATACCATCGTCCGTAGACTGCTTTGTAGCGGTAGCAGCCGGAATGTCAGGGGTAAAGCCCTGCTGCAGCCAACGGCAAACGGCATGGGTATCTGGAGTCGGGATTTCAAGGTAAAGGATTTCTCTCATGAGGGAATTCTGAAACTCCAATAAATTTTTTTGCTTACCAGTAAATTTCCTGTAAAAGCGAGGTTGACAACTGGCAGTTGTGCGTTACACTTCCGTATACGTTCAGCGTCTTAAAAAACTTTACACGGTTCTCATCTTGGCTGCCGATGCCGTTCATCCCATATCAGCAATGAATTATCCCATCCCATCGAGTCCCCAAGAAATAGTTGAGCTGCGGCAAAAGCCGGTGAATGAAGAATTAATCGCGGCTGCCATTGCCGGCGTGGTTCAGATTGCTCGCTCTCAGGGGCGAACACTCGACGAGCTTACCGCTGAGGTTCTCGCCGACGACAGCCTGCTTGACCGCAACGCTCGCCGCTGGTTGAGCGATATCGTGGCTCAGGCCTGGCGAACTCTCCCCTAGGCAGGATGGGCGGTGCAGCTTGGCTGTGGTGACTCTCAGGATTCGACCGCTGCCGACTCGATGACGTAAATTACGCTGTCAGCATCATCAGGATGAATCAATCAAGATGAACGGCTATTCAGACACGAACGCCAGAGCTTTGGGGGATCCCGAAGCTTTTTGTTATCAAATGCTTACAGAAAACCGCAAAATTCATCCGTTTTTGTCATTTTCAACTATGGTTGGGACATAAGTCGCTTCAGTGTACTGGGAGGATGACAGTTTATGGGCCATGAGAGCACTAGCCAACCGCTGCACCCCACTCGGATTGATCTGCCTGCGGAAGAGCGACAGCACATTATTGCCATCCTGAATCGAACCTTGGCTAGCACCCTAGATCTGAAAACGCAGGTCAAGCAGGCACACTGGAACGTCAAAGGCATGGATTTCTATCAGCTCCATGAGCTGTTTGATGAGTTGGCCTCAGAACTCGACGAATTTGTTGATCTGTTTGCCGAGCGGGTCACTGCCTTGGGCGGCTTGGCTCTGGGAACAGCTCGGGTGGCTGCTGCCGAATCGACGCTGCCCGAATACCCGTTCGATATCTGGGACGGCAAAGACCACATCACCGCGTTGGCCGACCGCTATGCGCCCTATGCCAAGCTGTTGCGCGACAATATCCACATCACTGATGATCTGGGCGATGCCGATACTGCCGATCTCTACACTGAAGTGTCGCGCGAAATCGACAAGCGGCTCTGGTTCCTAGAAGCTCATCTCCAGGGGGCGGCGAGCAGTGTGCCCAAGGCAGCCGTGAAGAGCAATGGCAAAACCAGCGTGGCCGCCGCCAAAGCCAACGGCAAAACCACGACTGCAAAATCAAAAAAGGCAAAGGCGAAGTGACAGATGTTTGGGCAGCCTGATTCATTCCTGGATTTCTCCATGAGTTGATAGACTGGGAAGGCGACCACGGTCGGTCTCTTGTTCCGAGTTCTTTCGTTCAAAGTCGAATCGATTCTATGCTGAAGCGTTCTACTCTCGATACCAGTCAACTGATGCGGCGCGCCGAAGATCTGATTAGCGCTGCCTCGAATCGCTACCGGATTACGGTGCAGGTGGCTAATCGAGCCCAGAAACGCCGCTTTGAAGAGTTTGACAGCTTAGATGACCCGAAGATGAAGCCGGTGATTCGAGCCATCATCGAAATGTCTGATGAGCTGACGCAACCTGAGATCATTGGCGATTGATTCTCGGTGATGCCCTTCGATTTAGAGCCACGGTTTGTCTTGCGGCGACGCCACTTTACTCGGGTGGCGTTTGTTGTCGTAGGTCTGGTTCTGTTCATTGCTTTCTCGATCTTGCTTGCCAATCCGCCGCGGTTGGCACCAGCTTATGCTCAGCGCTTTCGCATTGATGAAGTGGGGCGGCAAATTCAGCAGCAGCTCCCCGATATACCGCTAGAAAACGAGTACGTTAATCGAGAAACGGGCGAGGTTTCTCCCAACAATACCTTGCTGACTCGCCTGATCCGCTACCACATTTACATTAAGGGGCGTCCAGTTAACTATCGGCTCGACTGGAAACTAACGCTGGCCGATTATTTGGGGGTCAACGAGCGTATGGAGCCGGCAACCTATCCCAGTGGCGATACGCTGCGTACCAATCCCATTGAGGGTGATAGGGCCGCGATTCGCAGCTTGACCCGTGCTCAGCGGGAAGCACTGGTGCAGGCCTTGGTGAGCGCATTTAATCCCCAGGCAGCCAATCCTGAACCAGTTCCTCAACCAAGTTCCGCTGCTCCTAGCCCGGCTCCAGCGATGAGTCCAGCCCCCCGGTTTCCCCAAGAACCGCAACCGGGAGATGCCGATCTGCTGGCTCCTTGAGGCAGCCAAACTCTGCCAAGACAAACAAGACAAATATTCAGCAGCCTTCAGACCTTGCCATCACCTAAGCCATTTACAGAGACCACCATGGCGCGACAGCTCAAGAGCGGAGCCGGTTGGCGGCTGGGCTGGGACCCCGAAGCCACAGAGTTTTGCGGACTAGTTGGCACCGACGAGTGGGCAATTGAACTTAACGCAGCCGAGCTAGAGGATTTTTGTCGCTTGGCGCTGCAGCTTGCTCACACCATGCAGCAGATGCGTCAAGAGCTGATGGATGAGGAGCGGATTAGCTGCGAAGCGGAAAGTCCGCTGCTGTGGATGGAGGCCGAAGGCTATCCCCAGTCTTATCGTCTGCGGCTGATTGTTCTCACCGGGCGACGAGCAGAAGCGGAATGGTCCGAGGCAGCGGTGCCTGAGTTGTTGCAGGCGGTGCAAACGCTGCGGGTGTTTTAAAGTCTAGAACCTTGAAGAACCCAACGAACCTGATACCAAATCCCCAACTGCATTGTTTCTGTGCTACCCTAGGTAAGGACTGAATGAGTCCATCGGGGCGTAGCGCAGCTTGGTAGCGCACTACTTTGGGGTAGTAGGGGTCGTGGGTTCAAATCCCGCCGCTCCGATCACAATCCGATTACAACATGAGAGCCGGTCACTGACTGGCTCTTGTTGTTTTTAGGATTTTTTTGTTTTTAGGGTTTCAGAATTGGCTTGCCTAGCTCAAGCCCCCTCGGTGAGGTCGCGGAACCAGTCGTCGCGGGTGAACTCCTTGAAGCTGGGGTCGCTTTTGGCTTCCTTGCGGTACTTGGGATTGAGCTGAATCGCCTGCTCCAGGTTTTCTAGCGCCAGATCCACCTCGCCCTGTAGTGCGTAGCAGGTAGCTTTGTTGTAGTAAGCGCTGGCGAAATCGGGTTTGGCTTTGATGGCGCGGTTAAAGCTAGCTAGGGCTTCTTTATCGCGTCCGAGCTGCAGCAAGGCGTAGCCCCGGCTGTCCCAGGCTTTGTGGGCGTCGGGCTTTAGCTCGGTGGCACGGTCAAACGACGCGATGGCATCTGGGTATCGCTCTAGCTCGAGCAGAGCCAAGCCGCGATTCAGCCAGGCGGTTGCGTCATTGGCATCAGCCTGAGTGGCGCGGTCGAAGGCGGCTAGAGCTTCTTCCGGTCGCTGCAGCGTACCCAGCACCACACCGCGATTGACATGGGCTTCTGGATAATCTGGATTCAGTTCCAGCGCTCTGTCAATGGCGGCTAGGGCCTCGTCGTAGCGCTTGCTGCGGCTGAGACTGATGCCGCGATTCAGCCAGGCTTTAGCATCATTGGGCTGTAGCTCAACGGCTCGCTCGAAGGCAGCAATAGCAGCATCGTACTGACGAAGCTCTTTCAAAACAAGTCCCTGGTGGTACCAGGCTTGAGCATTCGTGGGCTGCAATTTGGATACCCGGTCGTAGGCTGAGAGAGCGCCTTCGTAGCGCTTTAGCTCCTCCAAGGCTCTGCCGCGACGCATCCACAGCTCGACATGATTGGGGTGGTTGGCTAGGGCTTTGTCGTATTGAGCAATGGCGTCTTCATATTGCCCACTGGCCGCTAGCGCGTCGCCCTGTTGTAGGTAATCCTCTAGTGTCAGGAATAGGTCAGGCTGGCTAGCTTTCAGGCGATCGAGCTGCTCGGTCAACGCCTGCAACCGCTGTTGAGTTTCCGACACAAATGAATCAGCAATAAACTGTGGCGTGATTGCCGAGAGCTGCTGTAAAATTTCCTCTTTCTGAGCCTGGGCATCTCGCTGTAAGGCCTGCAACTGAGCTGCTAAATCAGCTTCTAGCGCTTGCAGATTTTGCAGCGTGGTTTGCTTTTGCCCCTCGGCTCCCGACTGTAGATCTGAGAGTTGCGCCACGAAGCGGGCCTCGAGCTTCTCCAAGTTTTGCCGCATTTTCTCGCGCTGAGCCTGCACATCTGCCTTGAGGCTCGAGAGCTGTGCCACCAAATCCGCTTCGGCTTTCTGGAGATTGCGCACTACCAGATCGCGGCTTTCCTGACCACTGGCCTGGAGCTGAGAGAGCTGACTCGTGAATTCGGTTTGCAGTTGCTCCACGATCTGCCGCAAAGTTTCCTTCTTGGTTTGGGCATCCACCTGCAAATCCGAGCGCTGCGCCACAAACTCTGCTTCGATCCGCTCCAGGATCTGCCGCAGCTCTTCTTGCTTTGCCTGGGCGACGGACTGAAGGTTAGCCTGCTGGTTGCCGACTTCAGTTTGTAGCTGCTCCAGGATTTGCCGCAGCTCCGCTTTTTTGGCTTGGGCTGCCGCCTGCAGTTCGGCCTGCTGCTTGGCAAATTCGGCATCAAGGCGGGCTAGCAGTTGCCGGATTCCGTCGCGCTGCGCCTGGATATCGCCTTGCAGCTCGCTGAGTCGGGCCGCAAACTCGGCCTCCGAGCGCCCCAACACCTGCCGCAACTCCTGCTGCTGTGCCTGCAGATCGGCTTCTAGCTCGGCTCGCTGGATCGCAAAATCTCCTTTAAGCTGAGCTAAGTCCTGCCGCAGGCTGTCTTTCTGGGTTTGCACCTCCGCCTGCAAGCTCGAGCGCTGGCTGACAAATTCTGCCGAAATATGCTCCAGAGTTTGGCGAATTGTTTCCCGCTCGGCTTGAATATCTGCCTGAAGCTGGGACAACTGAGCGGTGAGATCGAGCCGCAGCCGCTCTAGGGTGGCAAACAGCTCATCACGCCGTCCAAAGGCATCGGTTTGCACAACTTCAAGCTGCGAGGAAAATTCCGCTTCTAGGCGGCGCAGTTGTTCCAAGGTCAGGTCGCGATGCTGCTGCAACTGGGTTTGGGCTTCCTGCCGCAGTTCGTCTAGGTAGGGAGCTAGCTCCGACTCCAACGCCCGCAACTGAGAAAAAGTAGCTTCTTTCTGCTGTTCGGCGACTGTCTGCACTTCCATCAGCTGCGCCGCAAAATTTGCTTCTGCCTGCTCGAGCGTTTGCAACGCCTCTTGCTGCCGCGAGCGAGCCACCGTTTGCAGCTCTAGCAATTGTTGGCTTAAATCGGCTTCCAGCTGCTCGAACCGTTGCCGACTGGACTGCAACTGCGCCTCAATCTCGCCGATTGTGGTCTGCTTGTGCTCTGCCACTTCCGCCAGCAGCGTCGCCAGCAAGGTCCGCTTCGACTCGATATCCTGCTGCAAGGCATCGGCATCGTCCCCCAGTTCTCCGGCATAGGTTTCGTATTCCTGGAGGAGCTGTTTGATCTCTTGCTTGGCAGCCGCGATTTGGCTTTCGAGATCCCCCAGTTCCTTGAGGTGCGACTGCACAATCGCCGTTACCTCGCGGATCACCGATCGGCGTAGCAGGTAGAGAGCAATCAGGGCCCCTGCTGTGATCACCACTAGCACGCCCAGCATGACATTAAATAGAGTCGCCGTCCGGTCTAAGGAATCGAGCTTTTGCTGGATCTCGGCATTCGAGGGAGCCGGTGCCTGAGCCAGCAACGGAGCCGAGAGCGGGGACAGCTTCAAGGCGGGAGGAATTGTTCGACCGTCTGCCACTCCTGCCGGCACCAGCACCACAGCCAGCGCTACACTACTTTGCGACAGCCAGGTTAGCAGGTTGAAATTCGTGCGCTTCATCAGGAGTTCCTTTGCCGACGGTGGATGGACGCAGTCGCCTATCTTTTCTCAAGGGTAATCAAAATTATGCCGGATGTAGAGCGTCCATCGCGAATTTGGACCCCCAAGGCACCTCTCATACCCAAGCCGAGCTGCTCTATGGGAAACCTGTGAAGTCCCGTTGTCTTCAACTAGCCCACTGAAGACAGACCTAAGGTTACACTAAAGAAATTCGAGCGGTGTCAGCGCAGGCAAAAGCTGCATCGACTTCCTGCACTATGTGAATTCTTTGTAAATACTTCTCAGTTGCGCTACTAAAGTTGGCGATTTGCCTCGGTAAAATGAGTTGAGTTTATGGGTGTTAACTTAATCTCATTCAGTCAGGTTAAAGTGCAGGTATTAAAGTTGCAGATATTGTTGCAGATATTCGTTAACCGTCTTCGCTTCAAGCCAGGTCTAATTTACAGGTTTCTCATTAGGCAACTCTGTAGCTTTAGCTTTAGTGTTAGTACTCATGCCGAATTCGATAGCTTTCTGCTGTTGGGATTCTTACTGTGATTCTCAATAGGTTACGTTCTGCCGCAAAAGGACTGCCGCTGCGCACGGTTCTAGTCGTTCCTTTCGTTCTGCCCATGGTCGGCATTGTGGGGCTAACGGGTTATCTCACTTGGCAGCAAGGGCGGCGCAGTGTGAATCAGCTCGTGGAGGAGCTGCAGCGCGAGACTAGCGAGCAGGTGATTGAAAAGCTGGCGACCTACCTAGAAACGCCACACCAGATTAACCAGCTGAATGCCCAAGCCTACCAGTTAGGATGGCTGTCGGCTGAAAATGCGACTACCCTACAACAGCACTTTTGGGAACAACTGCAGGTTTTTCCCTCGGTAACGTCGATTTATCTGGGAAATCAGCGGGGCGGGCTGCTCGGGGTGGGGCGGCTGTCGGATGGCACCTATAACCTGTTCCAGAGTGCAGGGCTAGTCAAGGGTGAGGTCTATCGCTATCGTCTTGATCAAGCGGGGCAACCCCAGGAAACAATGGATATCTTCCCCAATGTCGATATCCGGCAGCGCCCTTGGTACCGGCGAGCGGCTCAAACTCAACAACCGGGCTGGAGCGACATTTATCTCAGCTACAGCGACGGCGAACTCGGCATTACAGCCGTGCATCCGGTTTATGACGCGGCCGGAAATCTGCAGCTCGTTTTTGCCAGCGATGTGCTTTTCTATGATCTGCACCAGTTTTTGCAGCAGATGAGACTAGGGCAGCAGGGGCAGGTTTTCATTATCGAGCACTCGGGATGGCTAGTCAGCACCTCTACGGTTGAGGCTCCAGTGGTGCGGCATCCTGCTCAACCGCGCATTGCTGCAACAGATAGTTCTAGCCCGCTGATCCGCGATGCAGCCCGCTTTTTGCTGACTCATGGCAGCTTTACGGCTGTCCCGCTCCATCAGCCGCTCCGCTTTACCCACGACGGAGAGCCACACTTGCTGCGGGTGACGCCGCTGCGCGATCGCTATGGGCTGGATTGGCTGATTGTCATCGTGGTGCCGGAATCAGGATTCCTCAGCCAGATCAATGCCAATGCCCGCACAACACTGCTGCTGTGTCTGGGCGCATTGGTCATAGCCCTGAGTATTGGGATGCTCAGCGCGAATGCCATTGCCAGCCCTATCCTGCGCTTGAGCCAAGCAAGCCAAGCCATGGCTAGTGGGCACTTGCAGCAGCAGATTGACACTGATCTGCCCGTGAAGGAGTTGAGCCTTCTGGCTGATTCGTTCAACCGCATGGCTGATCAATTGCACCACTCGTTCGACCGAATCACCACGGCTCTGGCACTCTCTGAAGAAAAATTCACGAAGGTCTTCCGCTCTAGTCCAGATCCCATCGCGATTGCCACTCTGGAGACGGGACGCTTCATTGAGATCAATACTAGTTTTCTGGCGTTCACAGGCTATGTCCGACCAGAGGTGATCGGTCGTACGGGCATGGAGCTAGGGGTTTGGCAGCACCCCACTGACCGGGAAGCCCTCGTGCAGCACTTGCAGCAGCACGGCAAAGCCGAGAATTATGAGATTCAAGTTCGACTTCGCTCAGGTGAGGTCAGAACTGTATTGTGTTCGGCAGAAGTGATTGACCTGGAAGGTCAACGCTGCATCATTGCCATGGGTAAAGATATTACCGAACGCAAGCAGGTGGAAGTTGCCCTGCAGCAGGCCAAAGCAGCCGCAGAAGCGAGTGATCTGGCAAAAACCATGTTTCTGTCAATGATGAGCCACAACCTGCGAACTCCCCTCCATGCCATCTTGGGATTCACGCAAGTGCTGCAGCAAGATACCACGCTGACCCAAGAGCAGCATCACCAGCTTGACATCATTTTGGATAATGGCCATCAGCTCTTGAGGCTGATTAACCATGTACTGGAGCTGTCCAACATTGATCTGGGGCAAGACCTATACCCGACGGACTTTGCCCTCGCTCCGTGCCTCGACCAGCTAGAGGCGATCTTTCATCCCCGTGCGGTAGTACAGGGCGTGCAGTTGCGGGTAGAGCGGGCTGCCACGCTGCCTGAGGTGGTTCAAGTTGATGGCGTTAAGCTGCAGCAGGTTTTAATGAATATCCTGAATTATGCGGTGATCTCGACTGCTGCCGGGCAGGTGGTACTCCATGTAGCGGCAACGACCCAGCCCACACAACCATCAGGAACTGCCTTATCGCTTGATTTCACGCTAGAGACAACCGGCATCAGCCCAACACCCGCCGAGGTCGAGAACCTGCTTCACCCCGTTGAGCCTGCCAGTCCAGATTTCCTCCTCTCTGT
The DNA here is from genome assembly GCA_015272325.1 of Synechococcales cyanobacterium C42_A2020_086. GTDB lineage: Bacteria > Cyanobacteriota > Cyanobacteriia > Elainellales > Elainellaceae > JACYLU01. The sequence continues at coordinate 421,876 of JACYLU010000015.1, forward strand.
GGCATCGGGTATGGGGCTAGCCCTTGCGCGGCGCTATGTTCAACTCATGGGCGATGATATTCGCGTTGGTTCCCTTGCCAATTCCGGCTACAGCATGCAGTTCTCGATTCGCTGCGTCCCAGTAGCACAACCTGCTTGCTATCCTAGCGCCCACCCGCGAAGATTGCTCGGATCAAGTCCGGTGTCCTCCTGCTCCGACGTCCCGGAGGCTTCGACCGTTTTAGAGGAAAGCACCGTCAATGCATCTCATTCATCGCTGGACCTGCTGCATGACCTACAGCAAATGCCTCTATCGTGGCAACACGCCTTGCACCAAGCTGCTATCCAACTTGATGCCAGTGCCTGCCTAGAGCTGATTCGGGAGCTGCCTGCAGAATCTGAACCTACGTTCAATGCCCTCACTGAGTTAGTACAGGACTTCCGCTTCGATCTGCTGCTCCAGCTCACCGCTGCTGAGGTTGACGATACCCAACCGGCCGACTAAGGAATATCCAATTCCCGCAACCCGAGTCACTAGCCGTGAGTGCCTCCAGCAACGAGTATCCGGAGGAAGTGATCCAGGAAAGATGGATCAGGGGACATTCACCGGGATCAGCGCATTCTCGGGCAAATAGCTCACATAGCGCCCGTCCTCTGCCAGGATCAAAACTAGCTGTAAGGACCAGTCCGGCGCAACGGCTTGCAGATCTGCCCAGGGCACAGCCACTTCTAGACATCTATCAAAGCCAATCTGAGCGCGGCTCGGATGAGCATGCCACTGATAGAATTCGCCTGCCTCCTGAAACCACAGGGATTGGGTCAGCAGGTTGATACCCAGATGGTGGTGAAACAGATAATTGAGCGGCGGTTCTGCGGGCAACTCGGCAATCGGCGCAGGGCTGTTGGGCACTGGGCGATCGGGATAGAACCAGAGCAAATGGAGTTCTGGCGGAAAATCAACCCCAGGCTTAGCACCCGCCTTAAAGTCAATGCGCAGATAAAAGTTGAGGTGATCCACGCCATACCAAATTCGCTGCACAACACTGCTGCGGTGCATCGTGCCTCGAGCGCCCCCGATCTCGATCCGCCCGGCTTTGTCCCAGTCCTGTTCGTCACCCGTACCATCAATGGTGGGATGAATAAAGCTTTCGGGGAGATGATCCCCTTGGCTATTGTGGTCTTCGACGGCGTGCAGCAGCGACAAGGGGACAACTTCATTCAAGGCTCGATACAGGGTAATCAGGTGCTCGCGGAACAGCTGGTCAAACATGGCATCTTGATTTGAGGAATGTCCTTCACCAAACCACCAGAACCAGTCTGACCCCTCTGCGGCATAGAGCGCTTCCCAGGCATCAGGATTATTTTCTTCTGTGGCTTCGGGATGGTTAGCCAATACCTGCCGCGCGGCCGCCAGCAGATCCCAGGCGCGATTTTTGGCCGGATCCCCGATCCAGGTGGTAAAGCTGCCATCTACCCAAGAGCCGCTGTGCAGTTTGTCGGCAGGAAGGGTCGCCGTCGGCGGAAATTGGTCTAGAAATTCCGATACGGTCACAAGCTGCAGGTTAGGATGCTCGCTCAAGATCTGGTAGAGATGCTCTAGGAAGGGTTTGCCGTCTTGTTCATAGAACTCCCAGCAGTTCTCGCCATCGAGGGCAATGGTTACAAGCCATGGCTGTTCCCCGGTCTGACGAGTTCTCAGTTCCCGACCGATAGCTTCTAGCTGCCCCACCAGATCGGTAGCGGCGCGGCGCGGTTCCATAGCGCTGTAGGTAAAGCCGATCAAATCTGAGAGCCGGTGATCGCGAAACACGATTGCCAGATTGCCTTGGGCGGTTTCCAACCGGTAGGGACGATAGAGCAACTCGGGTTCCTGTACCGTACCCGCACTATCACGATGAAAGAAATGGTTCAACGTCCAGCCCAGCACCGCTTCATCAGAGCAGAGCCACTGAAATCCCTGTTCGGCGACATAAGGTAGAATTGCCGGACTCACCGACTGCTCTGAGGGCCACAGTCCTCGGGGTTCGCAGCCAAACCGCTCGCGATACACCTGCTTGGCTTTTGTAAGGTGGCGGGGAATGTCCTCGGGCCATTGAAAGCGCAGCTTGGGCAGCTTCATCTGGGGAACGGCGACTCGTCCGGCGTTGGTATCTGCCAGCAGCGGCAGGATGGGGTGGGTGTAGGGCGTTGTTGTCACTTCGATCTGCCCTCGCTCCTGCATCTGACGGTGCTGCGGAATAATCCGGCTAAGAATTTGCCGCTGTTTCGAGTAAATGCGCTGCCGATCGCTGAGGCTAAAGCCCTTGCCTTGTTCCAGCCATTGGGCAATTTCAGGATCGTCCCAGAACAAGGGATCGATCCAGGCGAGGTTGTGCCAAGCTAGCAGATCGCTGTAGTCCTGCGGCTGCCAGTGCTCCAAACACCAGTCGTTGCCTTTGTCCTGCCGTAGCATGTATAGCTCGCGATAGCGGGGATGCGGATCGATCAATGTCCGGTGATGGGCGTCAAAGAAATGCTCAAGAATAAACTGCCGCTGCTCTCGCTCTAAGGTATCAACGTCGCTTAAGGTGAGGCTGAGGTAGGGATCAAACGCCGTTCCTGCAACGTAATCTTCAATCTGCAGGATTAAAGAAGGAACCAGATTCACCGTTTGATGCAGCTTAGGGTAGCGTTCCAGCAGTAGCACCAAATCTAAGTAATCCTTGGTTCCGTGGAGCCGTACCCAGGGTAAGTGATATTTCTTGTCGAGCTGACTTTTGTAAAGCGGCTGATGCTGATGCCAGATGAAAGCCACATAGAGGGGATAAGCCATAGGATCAGAACTACTTAGAGTATTCAGGACTGAAGGCAGATAGGTTGAGCCTACAGAATTCAAACACGGCAGTCAAACACAGCAATCAAACACAGAAGCAACCGGCCAACAGGTTCTAGAAGCAGCTTGCCCTACAGAGGCATGAATGAACAGAGCAACATCCGTCTTCATTGAATTGCAATCCACCCTTTCATGCCTTTAATGAGCAATTTCAGCACCAACGCTGCCCTAATGGCTCTTTCGGGAAGAGTTCAGAATCTATCTAAAGCTGCGTGTGCAAATTAGCACGTCGCTGGAAAATAAAGCTGAACTTCTAGTAGCGTTTGCTCATTAGCCATGGCACTAAAACTTCATGTTCCCACCCTGACCAGTCCAGAAGCAGCTCAATCCTTGCGGGAAACTCTGCTAACCTCGGAACCGGACGCCCAAGTAGAGGTGGATGTTGCGTCCAAAACGGTGACCGTGGAGTCACAGGCGTCTGAGGAAACCTTTAAGCAGCTAATTGTCGCTGCCGGACATACGATTGCCTAAGCGGTCTCACAGTCTACTGAACGGTGGAACGGTAGGGCAGCTAGGCTGGGAGCTAAGCTAAGTTGCTGTCGCTATAGGCAACCTTTGGATCAGGATGGATCATCTGCGCCGGGTTCATCGGCTGTGGGCTGTCCCAGGTTTAGCGGCTTTGAAGAATTAGGCTTTGTAGAGTTAAAAGAGGGGTTACATAGCATAGAGTATAGTGCTCCTTGGTCAGGGGGCTGCTACAGTCATAGGCGAGCAGAGTCGAGTTTGCAGCATTAGACCGATTCCAGGGAAGCCATGATGGATACGAATGCCAGTCTTTACTCGTTTCCGGAAGATTTTGTCTGGGGAGCCGCGACTGCCGCCTATCAAATTGAAGGAGCTGTAGCCGAAGGAGGTCGGCGACCTAGTGTTTGGGATACGTTTAGCGCTACTCCAGGACGTACTCTGAACGGAGACACCGGCGCGATTGCTTGCGATCACTACCATCGCTTCAAAGACGACATTCGACTGATGGCAGATCTCGGGATCCGGCACTACCGCTTTAGTGTGGCTTGGCCGCGAATTCTGCCTGAGGGGCGAGGAGCAGTTAATCCGGCGGGCATCGACTTCTATCAGCGTCTAGTGGATACCTTACTGGAGCATGGAATTACACCCTATGCCACCCTGTTTCATTGGGACAGTCCCCAGGCGTTAGAGGATTTGTATGGATCGTGGCGCAGTCGCGAAATGGCGCAGGATTTTGCTGACTATGCAGCTGTAGTTAGCCGCTATTTGGGGGATCGCATCACCCACTGGATGACCCTCAACGAAATTCACTGCTTTACCCATATTGGCTATGGCGTTCAGCAGGTACCGCCCCATGCCCCCGGAACCGTGGTGCAGCGTCTCAAGGATCTGTGGCAAACCTCTCATCATGCGCTGCTCGCCCACGGTATGGCTTGCCAAGCGATTCGAGCGGCATCTCCGGTTCCCTGCTCTATAGCCCTAGTCGATAATTTTGTGCCTACCTTGCCCATTGCAGAAACACCCGAGCACGTGTCCGCCGCTCAAAAAGCGTTTCATCGGTTTAGCACCAATGGTGGCATCGTGGAACCTGCCTTAACGGGGTCTTATAGCGCGGCATTACTAGAACAGCTAGGTGAAGATGCCCCTGATATTCAGGATGGAGATATGGCAACTATCCATCAACCGCTCGACGCCTTTGGATTGAACAACTACTTCGGCGTTTATGTGCGAGCCATTGACCGTGACCCCGGATTTGAAATTCTCGACTTTCCTCCGAGCTACCCAAAGCTGCATATGCCCTGGCTCTACTTAACCCCGGATTCTATCTATTGGGGAATTCGCCATGTCGCCGAGACCTTGGGACGCCCAGATCTGCCCATCTATATCACCGAAAATGGTTGTGCCGCGCAAGATATCCCCAATGCCCAGGGAGAAATTCTAGACAGTGACCGCGTTCTGTTTCTGCGTCAGTATCTGCGCTCGGCACAGCGTGCAGTGAGTGAAGGCTATCCCCTACGGGGCTACTTTGTCTGGAGTTTGCTTGACAACTTTGAATGGGCTTGGGGATTGGACCGCCGATTTGGCATGATCTATGTCGATTACGCCACGCAGCAGCGTTTGCCCAAGCTCAGTGCTGCTTGGTATGCCGAGTGCATTCGCCAAAATCGAGTTGTGTAAACCCGAAGGGCATCCTGAATGCACGGCGACTCCAAGACCGCAAATAGACTTTGATCCACTAAACCCTAAATGGCAACAGACGGGTTATGCAATGTAATGCCGAAAACACCCTGCTTTCAACCCTTTTTGATCTGAGCTACTATGAAGTCTGAGACAGTATGTTCGGTGTTCAGTTGTACTTGTTCAGTTGTACTTGTACATAGATTGACAGACAACTCTCCGATGATTGGTTCTCTATCTTTATCTTTCCTTAACTTTTGCATGGAGTAGTTCATGTCAATCTATGTTGGAAATCTGCCCTATCAGGTCACTGAAGCGGCAGTTAACGAAGTTTTCTCAGAGTACGGCACCGTGACGCGAGTTCAGCTACCGACCGATCGCGAAACTGGCCGCATGCGTGGCTTTGGGTTCGTTGAGATGTCTTCCGAGTCCGAGGAACTGGCCGCCATTGAGGCTCTAGATGGGGCCGAGTGGATGGGGCGCGATCTGCGGGTTAACAAAGCGAAGCCCCGGGAGGAGCGTCCGGCTGGTGGTGGGGGAGGCGGTTGGAATAGCCGAAAACGAACTGATCGGCGCTATTGAGGACATACTGGGGTCAGCCCTCTAACCACAAAAATTTGAGAGCTTCAAGCAGATCGGGGGAACTGCCTTGCTCTGCTTGAAGCCTTTTTGTTCTCTACTCAATTTTGACTATTGTTGCACTAAGAGGTAATGACAGAATGACTCAAGTAATTTTGGGAGAAAACGAAGGGATTGAGTCGGCACTGCGTCGATTCAAACGGCAGGTGTCGAGAGCAGATATCTTTGCCGATATGAAGAAAAATCGTCACTTTGAAACGCCCCTAGAAAAGGCAAAGCGGAAAGCTCTGGCTCGCCGCAAGAAGCGCCGATTCCGCTCTAAAGCCCGCGACTAGCCACTGTAGCCACTACATTTTGAGCGACTCTCAGTGGCAGCGCGGGGACGCAATCCTCTACAAAACTCGTAGAACACTAGGAATAGCGGTGACAGCCTCAAACGTGCGGATTTCGGCTAAGGCCTGCCGGAAATTACCCTCACAAACATCATGGGTAATCACCACAATCTCCGCTAGGTTGTCTCGCATTCCGATCTGCACCACTGACTCCAAGCTGACGTCATGGTTGCCGAAACAGGTCCCCAACCGGCCAATGACGCCCGGACTATCTTGGCTCAAGAAACGCGCGTAAAAGCGAGTAACCAGCTCCTCGATTGGTGTGATCGAGCAATAGTGCTGATGGGAGCAGGCCAACAGCGGATCGAGCAGGGGCGTTCCGTCGGCAGCTGTAATCGCTTCTCGCCCTACCTTCAAGATGGCGGCAATGTTGAGAATATCGGCCACAACCGCACTGGCTGTTGGACCTGAACCTGCTCCAGGACCGAAAAACATAACCTGTCCAATCGGTTCACCCTCAATCAAAATAGCGTTGTAGACGCCATTAACACTGGCAAGGGGGTGAGACTTGGCAACGAGTGTAGGATGCACTCGCACTTGCAGCCGATCGAGGTCTTCAGCGCCACTCATCGGTTCTCGTTTTGCCGTTGCCAGTAGCTTGATTACAAATCCTAGGCGCTCGGCGTAGGTAATATCGGCAGCGCTAATTTTCCGAATCCCCTCGCAATAAACCTCTGATAGCTTGATCCGACCCCCAAACGCCAAGGACGCCAAAATGGCAATTTTGTCTGCGGCATCGAGTCCATCGACATCTGCAGTTGGGTCGGCTTCCGCGTAGCCCAAACGTTGGGCATCAGCAAGCACAGTCTCAAAATCGCTGCCTTCAGACTGCATCCGTGACAGGATGTAATTGGTGGTGCCATTCACAATGCCCGTTATGGCATGGATGCGATTGGCGCAGAGCGACTGCTTCAAAGGCTCAATCACCGGAATGCCGCCAGCAACGGCCGCTTCCAGCAGCACGTACACCCCTGCCGCATTTGCTGCTGTAAAAATCTCATCTCCGTAGCGAGCAATGGCAGCTTTATTGGCAGTGACGACATGTTTCCCATGGGCAATGGCCTTTAGCATCAGCGAGCGTGCTGGTTCGAGTCCACCAATCACCTCTACTACAACATCCACAGCGGGATCGGTGACAATGGACTCGAGATCGGTCGTCAGCAAGTCAGCGGGCACATTGACCGAACGCGGTTTGTCTAGGGAGCGAACGCCAACCCGATGAATTTCGATTTCCTGAAGCAGCGGATGCCGTTGGTGCGGGTTCAGCAAAATGTCTGCGGTTCCGGTCCCAACGGTGCCCAATCCCAATAAACCCACCTTGAATGCCACAGTTCAACTCACTATTTGACGGTTCTTCTTCCCAATTGTAGGCGGCGACGGGGATTGCAACCTAGTGTTACTGAACTGAGGGCAAGAATTGAAGGCGAGAGGAACTATTGAGTAGCAGTTGAGTAGCAGCAAGCTCGCCGCTATGGGAGCAACGTCAGCCAATGGGTGATTCCACGGTTGCCTTACCTGTTCCTCACATTACTTCGTTGCTGGCTGCGAATCTTCATCACGATTTCAAAATCTCTTGATGGTAATACTGATTTAGCCCTAGCTGGATGTCCTAGAATGTGGCTAATACTGTGAATAGAACTGAATAGAACTGCCAACCAGTCTGGCTCTTAATTTGAATTTCAAGAATGCAATTGCTTCGGCAATTCTATTTCAGTCCCGGTGATTGTGAGATTTGCCCTCTGACCCCAATTCCATACTTCTCTTGTATACGTCTGGAATCTGGTTTTGGAAAGCTCCCTAGCATCCGTTCTAGCCTATCCCATTGTTCCAGGCAGTCCTAGGAGTGAAGTTGAGATGGATAGCGAAAAACAGCCCCGCTACCCGATTGCCTCCCCTGAGGTTCCTTGCCCCGTTACCTCAACCCGCGTGATTAATCTTGGTGAAAGTTTGGCTCAATCTCCGATGCTGGGGCGAACTGAGACGCTTAGCAGCACCGCTTCAGTTGTTGATGGGGACAGTACGGCTGAAATTTTGCAGTGCCTCCATGCCGGACAAGTCTGGATGGTGAACAGTAAGCAGCGCAATGGTCTCATCCTCTACAAACCCTTTCACGCTGAGTTTGCTGGACCGGGTTCTGCTATTGGTGGAGATGTCGATCGCGATTGCCAGCGAATCATCCCTGTTGGCAAGCTGTCGTTAGTGAGTCCAAACTCCCACAAAGAGCGCCAAGACGCCTATCTGATCCGGCGGCAATGGGTTAAGCTCATTCAGCAAATGACTGACAAATCTGTACCGATGCAGCGGGCACAGCTGATTCTCAATCAGTTTGAAACCTATTTTGATCAAGAAACCATTGCCCGCATTCCTGACGAGGCCTTCGCACTTCTAGTGGGCGTCCTCCCTTACACAATTCGCATGGCTCGCCGCACCCCCGGACAACTCACCGTTAAAGTGCGAGGTTAGTTCCAGCGAGAATCCCAGCGAAGGTTGAGCAATTTAATCTTTAATTATCGAAATGGCAAAATGGCTATCGAAATGGCAGCGTGACGGTATTGCCTCAAGCTAAAGCTGATTCTAATTTGCAGAACTGAACGATGTGCTGCCAAATTTGGGGCTGTACCGTGCCCAAGGTATGGTCAGCGTCAAGTTCTACGAGCTGAACCCACGATCGCTGAGCTGCGTAAGATCGGCTAGCCTCTACCGGAATGACGTCATCCTGCCGCCCATGCAAGATTAAGGTGGGAACAGGGCGCTGGAGTTGGGTCTCGTCATACTGCGCCAGATCGGTGATAAATCCATAGCTTAATGGCAGAGGTCGCTTTGCCCCATAGTGATAGATGTTTATAGCGCCATCGGACTGCCACTGCTGCTTTTGAGTCTCGCTGAGGCGCGGCAGCCAGTGCGCCAAAAAACCGAAAGCAGGAGCAAGCAGCACCAGCCGAGCAATCTGCTCACAGGATTCTGCCAGCCAAGCGGCAGTCAGTCCACCCAAACTAGAGCCGATCAGCGTTACCGACAACGGTTGGGCAGGCAGTAGCGCTTTGACCTGATGGATTTGGCGCGTCAGGGTCAGGTGATAAAAATCGCCTTGGTTGAGATCAGGTGTCAGCAACGACATCTGGAGGGCTTGAAAGTGCTGACTGAGATAGCGTGCTTTAGTCGATTCAGGGCTAGAGGCAAACCCGTGCAGGTAAATATAGTTCATAGTTCATGTAGTTTACGTCCGATCCGCTGCAATAAAATGCAATAAAACAAGACGACCTCACCCTAGCAGGTTCAAGCCCAAGAGATCACCCACTCGAAGCTCAAATACAGATTGGGAGTGAATCATGGCGATCTACCCAGGGTCAGAGGGAGGTGTTGCCGAAATCCAACCTGAGGGCCTCAACAGGTAACGCTACCTTTGATACGTTAGGAGAGCACAGGTTTAGGTGAGACATGGCGATCCATCCAATTGCTCCACCCCAGAGACGCACTCTAGATCAGCAGGTTGTACTGATTACTGGTGCCTCTACTGGTATTGGGGCGGCTCTAGCGGTGATGCTGGCAACGCGCTATCCAGGTATTCAGTTGGTCATTGCAGCCCGCAGTCGCGATCAACTAGAACAAGTGGCGCAACATTGTCGGGATGCTGGAGCTGAGGTTCTAGTTGTGCCAACTGATATGACGAATCTAGAGCAGGTGGATCAGTTGGCATCACAAGCTCTACAGCGGTTTGGGCGAGTTGATGCGGTAGTGAATAATGCAGGCTACGGACAGATGGGACCGATTGAACTGGTTCCTGCGGCGGCGGTGCGTCGTCAATTTGAAACGAATCTATTTGGTGGCATTCACCTCCTGCAAGCCCTGATTCCCGTCATGCGCGAGCAAGGAGGGGGACGAATTGTCAATGTCAGCTCTCTGGGGGGTCGGTTGGCGTTTCCCCTGGGTGGTCTGTACAGTGCTTCTAAATTTGCCCTAGAGGGCCTGAGCGACGCGCTGCGGATGGAATTGTCGCCCTTCAATATTCGAGTTAGCGTTGTAGAACCGGGTCCAGTCAAAACCGAATTCTTTGAGGTTGCTAGTCAGCGCGTTCAGCAAGACGTTGAGATACCGCCGCAGTCGCCCTATCAAGCTGCCCTACAGCAACTCGACCAGATTGAACAGCAGGTAAATGCCCTAGCCTGGAGCGCAGAGCGAGTTGCAGAGGTGATTGTGCAGGCATTGGCCGCTCCTTCGCCTAAACCGCGATATATTGCTGCGACTGCCGGACCACTGATGGTAGCGCTAATGACGAAACTCCTACCTACCTGGATGGTGGACCTCTTCTGGAAACGTTTCTACGGAGTACATCGAATCGAGGCGGCATGGCGTCAGCAGCGCCGTCAGTCTGGACTAGTGCCTTCTGAATCCGACTCTGTTGTCCAAGCTCCTCCTGCTCCAAAGGGATGATGCGTTGATGGAGCTAGTAGTTTCAATGGCTTCAATCGCTATCTAGAGTGCTCTCTGAATAGCTAACTTGGCTTAAGATCATCGGCATGACTCTTGCTGCTGGTACTTCAGTCATGGTTCAGTCTCCGTCGCTTCTGCATCTGCCGGCTCAACCCATTACTGCTGCAGTCTTTCGGCCCTATGGGCAAGTTATTTTTGCCAGCGAGGACGGCAAACCTTTCGACCAAGACGATGCTCAGCTTCAGCTCGATCGCGGCATTCCCCGCCTTTACCTAATGCGGCTTCATCAGCGAGGACGCAGATTCGCCAAGATTACCCGTCACCGCCAATGTACTCAGTGTCTTGGGGCTTTAGCGAGTAAGAGTTGGCTGTTGGCGGTTGCACCCGCTTCAGAGGCTGAAGCACCAGCACTCGATGCTATTCGGGCCTTTCAGATTCCCGGAGACTGTTTTGTCAAACTGGAGGTTGGCACTTGGCATGCGGGTCCCTACTTTGACCACGAATCTGTTGACTTCTATAACCTGGAATTGAGCGACACCAATATCACCGATCACCAGACCTGCGACCTGCGGCAGCAGTATGGCGTAGAATTTGAGATTACCTGATCTGCTTCCAATGTTTTGGTGTTCTGCTGCTCTAGCTGCTTTCTGCGCTGAGCATTAACTGGGATTAATCAGCTTCAAGAGGTTCAGCAGCGCTTCCCGAGAGGGTTTAACCTCTAGGTAATTTTTCAGGCTGTAGCCAGCACTGACTCCATTAATTTCGACATCGGCAGCTCCTTGCACATCCATAGCGACGGTGACCAAACGCACAAGCAATCGCTGATTCAAGATGCGTCCCATCAGTACTACGACGGCCCCCCGTTGGCTAACGCGAATAGACTCAATTTCCTCCGGCATGAATGTTTGCCGGAAAGCCAGCAGCACTCGTTTGGCAAGGCCGTTGTGGTCATATTCTCCAGACAGCCCGACTCGTTCGGGTGGGATAGTGTTAAACAGTAATGCAGTTGATTGGCTCCTCAGCCACCCTTCGCCTAGCGGCTTTATCCTACTCGGAGCAGAGCCTTCATTCAGCTCTCCTTCCGAGCTAATTCCTCTAGAATTGGCATTCATTGGCAGTTTTCACCCTGTATCGCATCTCGGTTAATTTTGGGCCAATAGCCAAGCGGTGTGTCGGCTATCGAGATTTAGCAGAACGGTAGACTCATAAGCAGCCGAGTGGAACGAAGTAGATGCCTTCAGGTCTCCAGATTGGATATTCCATAAAGATTTTGCAAAGATTCGGAAACAGTTCTATAGAATATCCATGAAGATACAAACAAAGTACCACAAAAATCTGTTCTCGATACTACAAGACTTCAGCAACACAGGGAAACCATTGAACTGATGCTATGGGGCAAGTCTCAATCACTGCTTTGTCCCCGGAACCTTCTCCTAGCTACATCTAGAAGGGTTCTTATCCTTTGACAACCGTTCTACTCTATGTACTGAGCGTAGCGGATGGAGCAGTAAAATGCCAGCATGCTACTGTAAATATTTTTACAGCTTTGTACCGAAATGGTAGAGGTTTTACTGATATAAGGGCAGGCAGTACGCTGATTATGTTAGACGCTGCTCGACGGTCAAGAACTGTGGGAGAGCTAAGACTGTGGGAGAGCTAAGCATGAACGCTGCCATCCGGCATGATCATGCCAGTCAGCAGAGCACCTGTGAGTTTCACCATCAGGCGATCGGAAACCCCCATACGCGCGCCTTTGCAGTTGGCTCCTCGTAAATCAGCTCCGCTCAAGTCTGCCCCAATGAGATTGGCTCCTTGCAAGTTGGCTTGGCTAAGGTTCGCCTCGAGCAAATTTGCCCGAAACAAATTGGCTCCGTTCAGGTTTGCCCCCGTCAAGTTGACGCGGTGTAAGAAGGCATCGCTCAAATTAGCATTGCTAAGATTGGCATGGCTGAGGTTGCGACCCGATAAATCTTTCTCGTGCAGATCCGCTCCACTGAGGTCAGCTCCGCTGAGATCGGGCGGCTGCTTGCGCGGCTGATGTCGAGACCGATCGCCAGTAGCTCCACCAGTCGATCCGTTTGGTGACGTGTGGGCAGAGTGGGCCGAAGACGGCGAATAATAGGAAGACTGATAAGGGGAAGAGTAATACCGAGGCGGAGTCTGGTGATGGGAGCGGGGTGGCGTTTGACTCCGCGGTGCCTGTGAAGATGCGGAATAGGAGGAGTATCTTGCCTGGGAGGATGACCCTGAGCGAGATTGAGATGACTGTCCAGCCCGCGACGAGGAAGACGATCCGGATGAGGAACGCGAAGAAGATGCCTGTCCATAGTTCGATCCGTTGCCATGGTTCTGCCGCTGCGACCGCAATAGATCGCGAGCTTGGTTCAGCTCCTTCAGCTTTTGCTGGGCCTTCTCTTGCAAGCGGGGGTTATCCTTGGGAAGGCGATCGGGGTGCCAAACAAATGCCAAATCTCGGTAGGCCTGGTTCACCTCCTCTAAGGTTGCTCCAGGTTCTAACCCAAGCACTCTGTAGCAGCTCTCTAGGTCACTCATCGCCATCACGGGTGTTTATTCCTAATGCTACTAGGTCGCCTTGGCTGCCTGCACGTAGAAACCAAAAAAATTCCTGGTAATGCCCAAGATAGATTCTGCAATTCTGTATGATGAATTCTTGACAGCGCCATTGCAAGAGGCTCTGGTTCAAAATGTGTCCTGCTGGTGATTTGGATAGAGTTGAGTGGGCCGGAGCACTTGCAGGGCTGCCTGGCCTAAGCCTCGACAGGCGTAACCTTTCAGCACTAGACTAAATTATCCTTACATTTGTGCATCCGTAGATACAGATTTTAAAGCTCTATGCGTAAAGCTCTCCCTATCTCGCTTCAGAACGCTGCACTGACTCAGAAAACTCCGCTCCCTGCCCCAACGCCCATTCGCGCCACGGGTGCTTTTGCTCTCATAGATAGCCTGAGACGGCACGGGGTTAAGCATATTTTCGGCTATCCTGGTGGGGCAATTCTGCCGATCTATGATGAGCTTTACCGAGCAGAATCTGCAGGGTTTTTGCAGCATATTCTGGTGCGGCACGAACAGGGAGCAGCCCACGCAGCAGATGGATATGCTCGTGCTACGGGCAAAGTGGGTGTTTGTTTTGGCACTTCGGGTCCAGGCGCGACGAATTTGGTAACAGGCATCGCAACGGCTCAGATGGATTCGATCCCGATGATAGTGATTACGGGACAGGTGAGCCGAGCGGCTATTGGCAGTGATGCCTTCCAAGAAACCGATATTTACGGCATTACTCTACCGATCGTGAAGCACTCTTATGTGGTGCGCGATCCTGCAGACATGGCTCGGATTGTTGCCGAAGCATTTCACATTGCCAGCACCGGCCGCCCCGGTCCAGTGCTGATTGATGTGCCGAAGGATGTCGGACTGGAAACCTGTGACTATGTGCCCGTAGAGCCAGGAACGGTGAAACTCCCCGGCTATAAGCCAACGGTAAAGGGGAACCCGCGACAAATAATTCAGGCGCTGAAGTTAATTCGTGAAGCAGAGCGACCGCTGCTCTACGTGGGTGGTGGTGCCATTGCCTCTGGCGCTCATGCCGAAGTTACTGAACTGGCAGAGCGGTACAATATCCCCGTCACTACTACCCTGATGGGCTTGGGGGTATTCGACGAGCATCATCCCCTGTCGCTGGGTATGCTGGGCATGCATGGCACAGCCTACGCAAACTTTGCCGTCACTGAGTGTGATTTGCTGATTGCGGTTGGGGCACGATTTGATGATCGGGTTACCGGTAAACTCGATGAGTTTGCCTCTCGTGCTAAGGTTATCCACATCGATATTGACCCCGCAGAGGTGGGCAAAAATCGCATTCCGGACGTGCCGATTGTGGGGGATGTCCGCCACGTACTGCTGGATCTACTGCAGCGGGACTCGGAAGATGGTCAGCCCAGTACATCTGGCCAAACTCAGGACTGGCTACAGCGCATTGAACGCTGGCGGCGTGATTACCCGCTCGTAGTACCTTCCTATCCAGACTGCATCTCGCCTCAGGAAGTGATTGTGGAGATCGGTCGTCAAGCACCACATGCTTTCTACACCACCGATGTGGGGCAACACCAGATGTGGGCTGCTCAATTCTTGACGATGGGACCTCGCCGCTGGATCTCTAGCTCCGGCTTGGGCACGATGGGCTACGGGCTGCCCGCTGCTATGGGTGCCAAGATGGCACTGCCGCAGGAGGAAGTCATCTGCATCAGTGGAGATGCTAGCTTCCAGATGAACTTCCAGGAGCTAGGTACATTGGCGCAGTACGACATCAACGTCAAGACCGTCATTATTAACAATGGCTGGCAGGGGATGGTGCGTCAGTGGCAGCAAGCCTTCTATGAGGAGCGCTATTCGTCTTCTAACATGCAGACGGGCATGCCAGATTTTGTCAAGCTGGCAGATGCCTTTGGCATTAAGGGTATGGTTGTGCGAACTCGCGACGAGCTGCAAGCTGCTATTGCTGAAATGCTGGCTCATCCGGGTCCAGTGGTGGTTGACGCTCAAGTGAAGCGGGATGAAAACTGCTACCCCATGGTGGCTCCTGGGAAGAGCAACGCCCAGATGGTTGGTCTGCCAAAACCAGTTGAGCAGGAGTTTGTCTCAACTGAACCGATTACCTGCATCACTTGCGGCACTGAAAATGCTCCAGGCAACAAGTTCTGTCCAGAGTGCGGCGCTAAGCTGTAGGAACACCCCTAGCGTCTAGATGAACCAGACCTAGGACGCACACTTAGAATAGAAACTCAGACATAGTCAGACATCGATAGAGGGGTGATGGGGTTTGCAACCTATCACTCCTTTGTTTGTCCAAGTTTGACCAATCTATTTTGCCGATTCTCTTGCCAACTCACTGGGAGCCTAGAACACTAGCCTTCAATCCCGGTCAGAATCAGCTCACCAGAACCAGCAATCACTTCTCCGATTTGAAAGGCGGGCAGCCGCTGCTCGGTGAACCACTGGAGAGTTCGCTCGACTTCGCCAGCAGACACCAGGACCGCAAAACCAATGCCCATGTTGAAGGTATTAAACATTTCTGCCTGAGCCACTTTCCCCTCAGCTGCGAGCCATTGAAAAATGCCAGGCAACTCCCAGCGGCGCGGATCGACCCGAATCGCTTGATTGGGGCCAAGACAGCGGGGCAAATTTTCAGGGAGACCGCCACCGGTAATATGCGCCATCCCATGAAGCGCTAATCCTGCTTGGCGAGCCGCTAGGACCGGCTGAACGTAGATTTGAGTGGGGGTGAGCAACTCTTCTGCCAACGACTTGCCGGATAGTTGAGCCGGGCAATCACTGAGAGACGCTCCGCTTTGCTCAATAATTTTGCGCACCAGGCTAAACCCGTTGCTATGGACGCCTTGGCTAGCTAGTCCAATGACTGCATCCCCGATCTGCACCTGGGAGCCATCTAGAATCTGACTTTTCTCGACAATACCGACACAAAACCCGGCGAGGTCATAGTCTCCCGGCTGATAAAAACCTGGCATTTCTGCCGTTTCGCCACCAATCAAGGCACAGCCCGCCTGACGGCAGCCCTCAGCAATGCCAGCAACCACCTCAGCCAACTGGTCGGGATTCAGCTTGCTGGTTGCTAGATAGTCTAGAAAAAACAATGGTTCTGCGCCAGACGTCAGGACGTCGTTGACGCACATCGCGACCAGATCAATGCCGACGCTATCATGACGATTGCACTGCTGAGCCAGCTTTAACTTGGTGCCTACCCCGTCAGTACCGGCTACCAGAACTGGCTCGCGGTAACCACTAGGCAACTGAAAAAAGCCGCCAAATCCGCCGAGGTTGCCAAGCACCTCCCGCCGATAGGTACTTTCTACAAGCCCACGAATTTGCTGTACGAAGCTGCGTCCCGCTTCAACATCTACCCCTGCGTCCCGATAGTCCATCGGTTCCCCCTACTTAACCCTATACCGACCGGCGTTTCCCCGCTGGCAAGGATGCAGCCCAAGAAGCAGGCTTCCTGGGCCATTCCTGTACAGCCGAAACAGTCCCTCCTGACAGGAGGTATTGTACTGGGCGAGAGAGTCTGGTGGAGCAGGATCAGCGTTAAGTTGCCCTCAAGTTCTGTAAACTTGCGAGCCGTTAGTTCTGCAACTCCTGCTGCACGCGCTGACGCAGTTCCGGATCTTGCCTCACTAGC
This sequence comes from Synechococcales cyanobacterium C42_A2020_086, assembly GCA_015272325.1. Classification (GTDB taxonomy): domain Bacteria; phylum Cyanobacteriota; class Cyanobacteriia; order Elainellales; family Elainellaceae; genus JACYLU01. The sequence goes on from JACYLU010000015.1 coordinate 438,482, forward strand.
GTCATGATCTGGTTAAACCGGGTGGAATCTAGCCCTTCTTCTTGAATAGCCGCATTGACTCGGGTTTGGGTTGTCTGCTGAATTTCAGTGAGCTGGCTGAGCACCTGATCGAAATTTTGCTGTTCCTCAGGTGTCACTTCCGGTTGCGGCTGAGCCTGAGGATTTTGCTGCGACTGCAGGATTTCTCCAAAACGTTCAGGGGTAATGCCTTCGCTTTCAAATACCTGATCGGCCTGACGCTGGGCCTCTTGCTGGATCGATTGAATTTGTTTGATGGCATTAGCAAACTGCTGGACCTCTTCGGCACTGGGTTCTGCGGCCGCTGGGGGTGCCTCAGGAACTGCAGGCTGCGGATTGGACTCTGGAGTACTGGGAGCCGGGGTTTGAGCCTGAGCCGTCATCCCCGATATCAATAACCCTGTGCAGATAGAACTGCCGATGAGAATTCGCTTCAGCATGGTGGATTTCTCCATAATCACAGCACACTTCGTACAGGCATCTGCCCAGCACAAAGTTTTACGGGTCAAAGTCCAACATCGTAGTTCACTTCATCTGGGAATAAATCCTTCAGTTGGCGGACGACGCTCTTCCTGAACTGTGGTGACTCGCCTCAATTCGGATTATCCTTTGACTAGGTAAATTGCGAGTGCGGGCGTTTAATCGAGGATGTCTTTGCCTTGAAAAAGTTTATCTGTCTAGGCTTCAGACTTTTTTGCGGGACTAAATGCCTACCGCCCTCTCAAAGTTTCTTTGCTGAATGCGAGGAAATTACTACTCCCTGAAGAGAATGACAAACTTAACAAAACGTTATCTTTTCCCGACCTTGCTTTTGAAACTCGGTACCCTGCTGGGGCTGGGTAGCCTATGGGCTGGGTTGTTTAGTGGACTGTCCGGCGAACAGCCTGCGGCGGCCCAGACCTGTACCGCTCGGTGTGGTTCGCGCCAGATTCAGTTCACCCCAGGGCAGCGCATCCGTATTCAAGTGGTGAACCGCACACCCTATGCTATTCAAGTTGAGCAAATTGCAGGGACAAAGGCAGTTTTGCTAGCTCCAGATGCGGTGTTAAATGGGGATCCTCACTTTGGGACGCGCCCGAATGCTTCAATTGTGTTCTGGGAAGATGCGGCGCTGCCTGTGCAGGCGGTTTTATTTCGCCCTGAGTCTAACGCGCTGCAGATCGAGCTGGTTCCGGGTCGCTATGGTCCTGGAGATCGAACCGTCTACATCAACGATGATGGGCGAGTCGTTATTTTTTGAAATGCGCCATCCCAAATCAGGAATGATACAGTGGATGGCTAAATTCCCAAATTGTGCTCAACGATACTGTCTTTCCTGGTCTTGCTTGGTCATCTGATTGCGCTTGCAGTCCCCGGAATTGGCATCCTCAACGTCCCTTAGACATCCTGTTTTGGCATCTTAATTACGTAATTACGTAACTATTACGTAACTAGTCTTGATTCCTCTTGGTTTTGCCTGTGGCTCGCTCTGACTTCTCATTTCGGCTCCCTTGCCAACGCTGGCAAATTGCGCCTCCGCAGCCCGAGCAGGCGGCTCAACTGGCGCAGGCTACTCAACTGTCGCCTTTGCTCACGCAGGTGTTGATCAATCGCCACATCCATACCCCAGAGGCGGCTCGCACGTTTTTAGACCCAGAGTTGCAGTTATTGCCCTCTCCACTGGTCGAATTTCCAGATCTGCCAATTGCGCTAGAGCTGTTGTTGCGGGCAATTTCGCTGCGGCAGTTTATTGCCATTTGCGGCGACTACGACGCCGACGGCATGACGAGCACAGCCCTGTTGCTGCGGGCACTGCGGTTTTTGGGGGGGATCGTAGACTACGCCATCCCCAGCCGTATGCAGGAAGGCTACGGCATCAACTCGCGCATCGTGCAAGACTTTCATCAGGAAGGGGTAGGGCTGATCCTCACGGTGGATAACGGCATTGCGGCCCATGAGCCAATTGCCCTAGCTCGCGAGTTGGGCATGGCCGTCATCGTCACAGACCACCACGATTTGCCCCCTAGCCTACCGGTTGCCAACGCCATTCTCAATCCGAAGTTGCTCCAGAACGACTCGCCTTATCGCGGCATTGCTGGTGTGGGCGTCGCTTATATCCTGGCGGTTTGTCTGGCGCAAAGCCTACAGAAAACCCAAGACTTAACAACTCCCCTGATCGAACTCTTCACGCTAGGCACAATTGCTGACCTCGCACCCTTGACCGGGGTGAACCGTCGCTGGGTGAAGCGGGGCTTGAAGCTGCTGCCCAAATCGCGCATTGCTGGCGTGCAGGCGTTGATTCAGGTTGCTGGCCTAAGCAACGAGCGAACGCTGAAACCTGAGGCGATTGGATTTCGACTCGGTCCTCGGATTAACGCCATTGGTCGCCTCTCGGATCCGCAAATTGTCATTGAGTTGCTGACAACGGACGACGAAGGGCGGGCACTGGAACTGGCGATGAAATGTGAGCAGGTCAACCAACTGCGGCAGCGACTCTGCGAACTGATTGAGCAAGATGCGATTGCTTGGTGCCAGCAGACCCAGTTTGATCCGCAGCAATCGCGGGTCTTGGTGATCGTTCAGCCCGGTTGGCATCATGGGGTGATTGGCATTGTGGCTTCGCGGCTCGTTGAACGGTACGGGGTGCCCGTATTTATTGGCACCTATGAGGATGAAGCCGCCGTAGATCCTGTCTCAGATTGTGGAGAAACGGGACAGCCCTCTGGCACAACAAGTCCGACAGAGGAGACGGTAGAGCCGCCGCCTGCCACCAAAATTCGCGGATCCGCTCGCGGTATTCCTGAATTTAATGTGTTCGAGGCGCTGCAAGCCTGTGGCGATCTACTCGACAAGTTTGGTGGACATCGAGCTGCCGGCGGATTCACGTTCGCGGCTGCCCATTTGGATGCCTTCCGGTCCCGCTTGCAGCAGTTTGCTCATCATGTGCTGCGCCCCGAGCACCTCAAGCCCTTAGTGACGATTGACGCTCAAGCCGACTTCCGTAGCCTCACCCTAGAACTCTATAACCAAATTGACTGGCTGCATCCCTGCGGTATTGAGAATCCTGATCCGGTGTTCTGGACAGCCGATGTGCGAGTCGTTGAACAGCAGACTGTGGGGCGTGGGCAGACCCATCTAAAGTTAACCCTAGCCCAAGAGAGTGACCCCAGCACGGCGATTCGAGCGATTGCCTGGCGTTGGGGAGAGTATTACCCGCTGCCGAATCGCCTGGATGTAGCTTACCGACTGCGGCTAAACGAGTGGAACGGTACCCAGTCTGTAGAGCTAGAGTTGGTTGGCGTGCGGGCTGCTATGACCGCCGCAGATTCTGAGCCGCAGCCACCCTATCCGCCAGCACCACCTGCACCCCCATTCCCCCCGCTAGCCGATGCTTCGCCCTCCTCGCAGGACATCACCTCGATCCCCCCCGGACTGCTCAACCGACCTGAGTCCGCTCAATCGTCTGCTCAATCCAAGTCTACGGACATCGAAGCTACCTTAAATGCGAATGCGGACGCTTCCTGCTTTGAAAAGGCAAGACATTCTCCGGTAACTCCTCCCACTCAAATTGAGTTCTACTACAATAAACGCCGCTATGCAGGAGATGTGTACCAAAATGGAGCCGGAAAAGAACTGCGAATTCACAATTTGGAAGGGCAGCTATTAATTATTCAGCCGGAACAGCGACGGGGATTGTTGGGTTACTGCCGCGAAGATGCCCGTGAAATCGATGTTTCTCATCCTTATTATTTCAATCTGATCCGCTCAGCGCTTTGCGCTTGGGAACTAGCCGAAAAAGATCAGATTATTCAGCAAAAGAATCAACTCATTGCTGCTAAAGAAAAGCAGATTGCGCGTCTGCTCCACCACATAGAAGAGCTAGAACAACGGCTCGAACATTATGCGCTAGGACATGCTTTAGGGCATTCCCAGAGTGGTAAACCGTTATTAACTCTGTTGACAGCAGTAGATGATTCTGATGAAGTCAGTCTTAATAAATGTGTTAATGAAGCAGTGGATGAACCAGCAGCAACTGTTGGTATAGACAGAGCAACTGACGCTAGCGCAGAGGCAGCAATGCTAGTCAATCCAGCTCCGACTATCGATGAGGACTCTGGTGCAGAATCGGTATCATCTACCCAGACGCAGGGTATAAAATCGACAGCGCCGCTCTGTGATGTAGGCAGCTTGGCGACGATTCTGGATCAGCTTGTAGATCCCAAACAGCAACTGCCGGACCTGCTAGGTGACGCCGTATGGAGGAAGCTCGATCGCCGCAGCCAGAAGGACTTGATTGCCGCCTACCAAACGTTGGCCGCTCTGCAAACAGCCCCAACCGCCGAGGAGGAACGCGACTATTCCGATGTAGCTCTGCGCCTCTGCTCCGTGATTGAACGAGAGGTCGTTCAGCCCTTTTTTAAGCGCCTTCATCAATTCTTGCAGGCGACGGACGGTTCTAGCGAAATTGGAGGCGTGACCTTGCGGGCCCGCAAAAAATATACGCTAGGTATGGTGCCGCCATTACTTGCCGAGCACTGGCACAGCGTTCAAGACGATGCATGGGCTGCGGGCGTCGCGGATGCGGCAGAGCACTACGTAACCAGCGCCAGTGCAGTCGATCCAACCGAGCGTCAGCTAGTTCAAACCTGCTTGCAGCAGTGGCAAACTCCACTGGCTATCTGGCTGCAAACTCCAACGGCTGCTTCCGCGATTGCGCGAATTGATCGTCTGCTGACCATCGCCGCAGATGCAGATACCATTTTCCGACAAGGGCACTTTGCACTGCTACACGCGCTAGTGATGGGCAATGAAACGATGGCAGGACTGCTGCAAGCCATTGTTTGATAGCTCGAAGACATTCCAGAGAAAGACTCACTTTTCAGCCAGTGGGTAGAGACAGAGTTTCGCAAAAATTCGCTATGGTCTGAGCAATTTACTCACTCTTGTCTGGTCCTGCCTGGTCATGTCTAGGGATGTTGAGCCACTGGCCTGCATACTTAGAACAACACGGGTTGGATAGAACAATATAGGTTGGATTAGGTTGGATATAGAGTGGGTTCTAAATCATTTAGCGAACTGTGGATGCGAGCTATGTTTGGAGTAAATCAACTTAAAACGACAGCGTTGTTAGGGTTACTGAGCGGTTTGATTGTGCTGGCCGGTTACTACTTGATCGGTAACGAGCAGGGGCTAATCCTCGGACTCGTGTTTGCCGCCTTTACCTCGATTGGCTCGTGGTATTTTTCGGATCGGGCTGCCTTGGCCGCCTACCGGGCACAGCCGCTCGCACGGGAACAAGCTCCACAGCTCTATGACATGGTGGCTCGACTCAGCGACCGAGCTGAAATTCCCATGCCGACCCTGTTTGTGGTGCCTACCCAATCCCCCAATGCCTTTGCTACGGGACGCGATCCGCAGCATGCTGCTGTGGCAGTTACCGAGGGGATCCTCAACTTGCTCTCCCCGGAAGAGTTAGAAGGTGTACTGGCGCATGAGCTGACCCACATCAAGAACCGCGACACGCTGACCCAGGCCGTTGCTGCGACCTTGGCAGGTGCCATTACCTTTGTGGGACGCATCCTAACCTTTGGGGCCCTATATGGTCCAGTGACCTACGATAATCGCCGTAATGTCAACCCGTTAGGACTGTTGTTTTTGATCGTGCTAGCACCCCTCTCGGCAGGGCTAATTCAGCTAGCCATTTCCCGGACGCGTGAATATGCAGCCGATCAAGGATCAGCGGAATTGACTGGCAATCCCCTCGCGTTAGTGAATGCTCTACGGAAACTTGAGGAGGTCGGTCGCCGTATCCCCATGAACGGTAATCCTGCTCTATCGCCACTGCTGATCATCAATCCCTTATCGTTGGAGGGGCTGCAAACCTTATTCTTAACCCATCCTCCCACCGAAGAGCGGATTCGCCGTTTAATGGAGCTAGCGCAACAACAGCCAGCCACTACGGCAATGGCGTAAAGATGGATCGAGGATTGAGTTGCGGCTTGCGCTTCTAATTCAATGACGTAGCTCAGTGATCAGTAGTAGGTAGCAATCAGTATTTGCAGGGTGTCGGAAGCGCCCTGCTATCTATTTGTCCGTCATTGATTGTCCGTCATTGAATTGCGGTTATTGACTAGCATTCCAATTCATCATTGAGTTGTTTCAACTAGTGTTTCAACTAGTTGTTAGGCTCAACGTTATTACTCTCAACCGCGCGAGTAGGAAATTGGTCGCGCCAGAGGGCAATGCCGCCGAGCAAGCCAGCCACATTGCGAACCACTTTCACCGTTGGTGGCAAATCAAAACTAATTTTTTTGGCGTTGCCGCCGCCGATATATAGACAATCGTAGTTATAAATGCGTTCTAACAAATCGATTGCCTTAGCCAGTCGATTATTCCACTGCTTTTTACCGCGAGCGTCAAGGGCAGCCTGTCCCAACTGTTGCTCGTAGGTGTCTCCTTTGCGAAATGGGTGGTGTCCTAGCTCTAGGTTCGGTACAAGCTGCCCCTCGAGAAACAGCGCAGAGCCGAAGCCGGTCCCCAACGTGATGACTAGCTCCACGCCATTGCCTTCGATGGCACCTAATCCTTGAATATCGGCATCATTGGCGGCTCTCACGGGCTTGCCAAGCCGCTGAGACAATACTGAGGCCAGATCAAAGCCAATCCATTCGGGGTGCAGATTCACGGCAGATTTTGTTACACCATGACGCACGATTCCGGGGAAGCCCACCGAAACGCGGTCAAAGTCTTTCCCCATTGCCAACTCTTGAATAGCGTGTAGCACGGCTGCTGTGGTGGCAGGGCGGGGAGTATCCACTCGCTCTCGTTCGGTGAGGGGCGCTCCTTGGTCATCTAAGACCATGACTTTGATGCCGCTGCCACCAATGTCTACAGATAAGGTTCGAATTGGTTTTTCCCCCATGATTCAGTCAACCTAGATCCTGCTTACAAAATGCATTCCATGATAACTGCATTGCCGGAAATGGCAGCAGAACCTTAGGAATTAATACAAAATTCAGCAGCCGTGGTTACGAGATCATGGTCATTCGCCAATTACCGCTTGGCTAGCTTCTTCGTCAGCTTCCGCAGGCGGATTGACTCTGGCGTCACCTCTAGTAGCTCATCAGGACCGATGTACTCTAGTGCCCGCTCTAGACTCATCTCCATTGGGGCTTGCAACTGCACCAGTTCCTCGCCGCTCGATGCTCGATGGTTGGTGAGCTGCTTGGTTTTGCAGACATTCAATTCTAGGTCCTGCGGACGGTTATGCTCGCCGACGATCATGCCTTTGTAGACCTTAGTGCCGGGGGTAATGAAAAAGACGCCGCGATCTTCGGCGTTCTTCATGGCATAGAAGGTGGCAGTCCCTTCTTCAAAAGCAATCAGCACACCATTGCGCCGCGTTTCCACATCGCCCGACAGTGGTCGGTAATCCAGGAAGCTGTGGTTCATGATGCCGTCGCCGCGCGTCAACCGCATGAATTCACCCCGGAAGCCGATTAGCCCCCGCGCCGGAATCACAAATTCCAGCTGTGTGCGGCCATTGCTGCCGACCTGCATATCCTGCATTTCGCCCTTACGCTGCCCCAACCGCTCGATGCAGCCGCCTACTGCTTCTTCAGGCACATCCAGTACCAGCAGCTCAAACGGTTCGCAGGGCTGCCCGTTGACTTCGCGGTAGATTACCTGCGGCTGCGATACCTGGAATTCATACCCCTCGCGGCGCATGGTTTCGATCAAAATGCCTAGGTGCAGTTCGCCTCGTCCGGAAACCAGAAACTTATCGGGGGAATCGGTTTCTTCCACCCGCAGCGCTACGTTGGTTTCTAGCTCGCGCATTAGCCGGTCGCGCACTTGCCGCGAGGTGACGTAGCTGCCTTCTTGCCCGGCAAAGGGGGAATCGTTGACGGAAAAGGTCATCTGCAGCGTCGGCTCATCGACTTTAATCAGTGGTAGGGCCTGCGGCTCGCTAGGATCGGTAATAGTCTCGCCAATATTGGCATCGGCAAATCCGGCTACGGCGACAATATTGCCTGCTGTGGCTGTTTCTAGATCAATCCGTTTCAGCCCCTCGAAGCCGAGCAGCTTGGTAATCTTAGCTTTCACCATGCTGCCGTCTTCTTTGACGAGAGCAGCCTGCTGCCCCACGCGGATTGTGCCATTGTGGATGCGACCAATCACGATCCGCCCCAGATACTCGGAATAATCGAGAGTAGTCACCTGTAACTGCAGCGGCTTGGCAGCATCGCCCACCGGCGGTGGTACGTGGCAGAGGATCTCTTCAAACAGCGGCTGCATGTCTACCGCTTCGTCGTCGAGGTCTTTCTTGGCATAGCCGGCCAGCCCCGAAGCGAACAGATAGGGAAACTCGCATTGATCGTCGTCTGCTCCCAGTTCTAAGAACAGATCCAGCACTTTATCGATCGCGCCGTAGGGATCGGCTTGGGGACGGTCAATCTTGTTGACAACGACAATCGGGCGCAGCCCCTTCTCTAGCGCCTTTTTCAGCACGAAGCGGGTCTGCGGCATCGGCCCTTCGTTGGCATCTACGATTAAGATGCAGCCGTCTACCATGCCTAGCACCCGTTCGACTTCGCCGCCAAAATCGGCGTGACCGGGCGTATCAACAATATTGATCAAGGTTTCCTTGTAGCGAACGGCGGTGTTTTTGGCCAGGATCGTGATTCCTCGTTCTCGTTCGAGATCGTTGGAGTCCATGACGCAGTCCGGAACCTCTTCTCCTTCGCGAAACGTGCCAGACTGCTTGAGCAGCGCATCAACGAGCGTAGTTTTGCCATGATCAACGTGGGCAATGATGGCAACATTGCGAATCGGCAGAGTCATAAGAGGTGTCCAGGACGGGTGTGACTGTGGGCTAGAAAGCTAGGGATTACAAATAATCGGCATTCTTAAGCAAGTTTTCCTTGCAAAACAGAAATCTTTTGTGTAAAGAAGCCGTAATGATCTTAGCGTAATCGTTCCCCAAACGGCTCGCTGGTTTAGAAATCCAGTCCAGTTGCTACAGGTAGATTGATGAGGGCAGAGGGTTTAGAGGTGTGCGAACTCATTGCCTTAAAGCCGCCGCTCCTTCAGGACCAACTCCTTTCGACTTCCAGCAGCGCGACGACCGCATTAGCGCGGCAAGGCGAAGCCCATATGCCCCTATCCTGTGTCCCCTAAATGCCCCTTAAACAGCATCAACCCGTTGCCGATGGCTGAGTCACCTTACTGCAACGAGTTGATCTTTTGCGGTTAATAGTTTAGTGACTCAGAGCAGCGGCAGGTTCACACCCCCCTTCGCTCCATGACTCAACTAGGCGGTCAATAGGTAGACGAGGTGGACTCGCTTCCCGAGGTAGAGATCTGTACCGGAGCCGAGCGGGCAATCCGCAGCCAGCGGCCGTTGTCGGCAATGTAGCCAATCTCGGCAATATATTCGCCAGCTTCCGGTACCGCCACATGCCGATCTCGATCGGACTCGTTGCAGCGGAACTCCTGCACATTGTGGGGCGCTTGATGATCCAGATTAATGCCGGTTACATCACAGATGCGCAGCACAAAATCCTGTCCGCCGTGCTGTTTAGCAATGGCTTTGTGTTGCTCTAGCACCTCCCAATAGGCATAGGCTTCTTGGGAATTGCGGGGCACTAGCACAATCTGGCTGCGCTTGATCCGAGGCTGACGTTGGTTGGCAGCGGTGACTCCGGCAGCGGTCACTCCAGTGCCAGCAGCGGTTGCGGCGGCTGTCGCACCTAGCGAGGGGTCAACTGCAGGGGGAGTGTCCGGGGCAACGTCTGCTACTGGCGTGGAGGATCCATCAACCTGCAAGCTCTCTGCGGCTGGGGTATGCACTGCAGCCGAGCGAGCGAGCGCCACCCAGCGATCTTGGTAGGTTACATACCCAATCTCCGCGACGTAATCGCGATCGGGTTCAACCGGAACATGCTTGTCTTGGATAAACTCGTCGCACTCAAACTCTTGAATGCTGTGGGCAGGATGCCGATCAAACTCTAGCCCAGTCACATCGTAGAGTCGCAAGGCCAAGTGATGTCCACCTTCTTCTCGGCGAATTCGCATTCGGTGAGCCTCGGGCACTTCCCAATAGGCGTAGGCATCGTGGCTGCTGCGCGGCGTTAGCACAATCCGGCTGCGTTCGCCCGACTGCTCGGCCGCCAGAGCGGTAGGAGCAACTGCCCGACGGGGGCTGGGTTCTTCCTCGGAGGAGCGATTCAGACCATTCAGCAAGACCCAGAGCAATGCCCCTAGCAGCGGAATCGACAACAGCCACAGCCACCCCGGCACACCTCTACCGCCGGCCTCTGTGGTGATGTCTGTGGGTGGGGCTTGAGCAACTGTGGGGTCAGCCGGAGCAGTATCGGCTGCAGGAGCTTCTGGCGCAGCCGCATCAGGAGCAGGCTCAGCTTCTGGTGCAGCCGTGTCTGGAGAGGGACTCGCCGATTCTGATTGTCCGCCCCCGAAGAAGGATGGAAGCGACAAAAATCCGCCCCAACCACTGGGTTTTACCTCGGTTGTGGCGAGCAGTTGCTGGTTTCCGGGCGTGGCAGCAAACCCTAAAAACGCCAAGGCTCCTGGGCTGGGATTAGCAGCTTTGTAAACATAGGTCAATGGCTGCGAGAACGAGTAGGCTGGATCGTCGGGCAAAACACCATACACTGACAGAATTCGCACATTGTCATTATCTGCCACCTGATCGACAATGGCGTAGCCGATGCCGTCATCCCCTAACCGCCGAATCATGGCATTGGTGTCGTCGCTGTTGATCGACTCAACCGTTGGTCCAGGGGTGAACGGCTGCAGTACCGAGTAGTTTTGCAAGGCTCGACGAGTGTCGCTGGTTTCTGGACGGTCTATAAATCGAATAGGCTTTGGCTCACCCCCAAGCTGCGACCAATCGGTGATTTCGCCGCGAAAAATTTGAGCAAACTGCACATCCGTCAAATCACCAGTGAAGGGATTGTCTTTGCCGACAACAATGGCAATTTTGCGCCGAGTCACTGGAGTTTGCGCGAAGCCTTCTGCTTGTTCCTCAGGTGTCAACGGTCGGGCAATGGCAGCTAAATCAATCCTGTCTTCTCGCAGAGCTTGCAGTGCTGCATCAGACCCCCCTCGTCCCAGGTCCACCTGAGTTCCCGAAAATTGAGTTTCAAACTGTTTTTTCAGAGCCTGGTTAATGGCGACCATACTTTCGGAACCATCAATCCGCACTCGGGTTCCCTCGGGAACCGTCGCAGGGGCCGAAACCGGGGCCGGTGCCGATTGGGCCTGGGCTGCTGAAATCAAATAACGACTGCAGGATTCTGAAACAGCTCCCAGAGTCAACACTATAGCCAAAGTCGCTACCGGGAAGGGGGTTCGTCGCAACATATCCAAAAACCTGGTTGATCTAAGATTTTCGAGAGGCACGCCCATGATACTGCGGGGGAGTCAGAGTGAGTCACGTTGGTAGGAATAATTTAATTAGTTAATTCATTCAGTTCTGCTGACCCATTCCACTTAGTTTTAGTTCTATCTGATTCCATTTCCATCTTCCATCTCATGAATTTGCAACTATGCCTGCGATCGACATTGTGCTGCTCTCCAACGGTCCTGGTGAAATTACAACCTGGGTGAGACCGGTGGTAAAAGCCTTACGGCGTCAGCTTGGTCATGATCGGCAGCAGGTGCGCCTCTCGCTGGTGCTGTCTCCCTGCCCCAATGCCAGCGGTCAAGAAGTCGCAATTGCCCAGCGCTATCCTGAATTAGACCGGATTCAGGGTGCAGAGCATTTCCTACCATTTTTGCTCTGGGGCAAGACCGCCGCCAATTGGGATTGGCGTTCCCACGGCATCGTAATTTTTCTAGGCGGCGATCAGTTCTACACTGTCGTGATCGGCAAACGACTGGGCTACAAAACGCTCGTCTACAGCGAGTGGGAAACGCGCTGGCACCGCTGGATTGACGGCTTTGCAACAATGAACGCTGACTTGGTGCAGCAAGCTCCGCCCGCCTATGCGGCTAAATTTACAGTCGTAGGTGACCTCATGGCGGAAGCGCGGCAGGAGTTGCAGGTCGGTACGGCAGCCATACCTTCCTCTGAGCCTTTGATTGGGCTGCTGCCCGGCTCTAAACCTGCCAAGCTCGCCCAAGGGGTGCCGCTAGGATTGGCAGTGGCGCAGATCATCCATGCTGAGCAGCCGCAAACCCGCTTTGTGATTCCGGTCGCTCCTACTCTCGATCTGCCAACTCTGGCTCGCTTTGCCAATCCAGCGACCAACCCGGTTTTGCAGCAGTTTGGTGACGTTAGTGCAGCGCTAGTCTGGGACGAGCAGCCCTATTTGCAAATGCCTAGCGGGCTGCGCATCCTGCTGTGGACAGCATTTCCAGCCTATGAGGTGCTAGTGCAGTGCCAGTTCTGCTATACAACGGTTGGTGCCAATACGGCAGAACTCGGCTCGCTAGCCGTGCCAATGATTGTGCTGGTACCAACGCAACAGCTCGATGCAATGCGAGCCTGGGATGGACTACCAGGACTGCTAGCAAACTTACCCGGAGTTGGATCCGTCTTTGCTAAGCTGATCAACCAGCGGTTTTTGCGTCAGCCCAGATTGCTAGCTTGGCCCAACATCTGGGCAGGCACTGCAATCGTTCCCGAGTTGATTGGCGAACTGCAACCCCAAGCTGTTGCAGAGCTAGGCCTTGCGTTGCTCAATGATCCGTCTCAGTTGGCCCACATGCGGCAGCAGTTACGTCAGGTCCGCGGAGCTACCGGAGCTGCCCAACGCCTCGCTGAGCGAGTCGCTGATCTTCTAGACTCATCTCAGCAGTCTAGATAAAATACCGATGGATCTGCTAACTCCTGCTAGCTCATTTAGCTCTCTTGCTTTGGGGTGAGGCCTGTGAAGAAAATGCCCTGGCTTTCGCTCGTTCTCCTCTTTGCTGCCTATACTACCTTTAGCTGGTTCATTACGAATGCTACAGCTACTTGGCTCGTTTGGGTTATGGTGCTCACGTTCACTCTGACACAAGCCCTGCTGCTGACCACCTGGTTTGACGGGTTTAAGCGGTTTCTGAACCGTTGGTTGCGCTCAGATGTTGGCTACTTCACGCTGATTATTGTGGCGTCTCTGAGTTTGACCTTGGCCCTGGTCTGGTTTAAAACCTTCGGCTACATTCTGGTGCTGATTTCATCCGAACTGCTAGCACGGCTCGACCTACAAACTGCTGGCTTCAATCGCCTTCAGGCACTAATTATTCTGACGATTTTCTCCCTAGCTGGACTGGCAACCGGTTGGAGTGCAAGCCAACACCCGCTCTTTCGGCTGCCCGCACTTGCCACCGTCTGAGACGACAGCTCGCTCATGCCTAGTTTCGGTGTCTAGTTGGTCTGAGATGTCTGAAAAGAGGGCTATATCGTCGCTGTTACCTGTCGCTGTTACCTATTGTTACCCATTGCTGCCGAAGGCTTGCCCTAGTGAGACGACGTTAATTTCGCAGAAGATTTCTCAAAATCCTCGTAGGCGGCAACGATCCGCTGTACTAGAGGATGCCGTATCACATCTGCTTTAGTGAGCTGACAAAAGGCAATCCCTTCCACATTCTGCAAAATACGCTGCGCCACAGACAGCCCCGATTGTTGGTAGGAGGGCAGATCGGTTTGGGTAATGTCTCCAGTCACCACCATCCGCGAGCGGAAGCCCAGGCGCGTCAAAACCATTTTCATTTGCGCTGGCGTTGTGTTCTGTGCCTCATCAAGAATCACAAACGCATTGTTCAGTGTTCGACCTCGCATATAGGCTAGTGGAGCTACCTCGATCACGCCCCGCTCCATTAAGCCAGGAATTTTCTCGGGGTCTAGCATTTCGTAGAGAGCATCATACAGCGGCCGCAAGTAGGGATTCACCTTTTGCTGCAAGTCTCCTGGCAGGAAGCCAAGCTTTTCTCCCGCTTCAACGGCAGGACGAGTCAAAATTAGCCGCTCAACTTGATTAGCAAGCAGTGCCTGCACGGCAACTACTGCCGCGAGAAAGGTCTTTCCAGTGCCAGCCGGTCCAATACAGAAAGTCAGATCATGGGATTGAATCGCATCGATGTATTGCCGCTGCCGAAAGGTTTTAGCCCGAATTTCTTCACCGCGGCGCGTTCGAGCCAGCACGTTTTGCTGCAGCGATTGCAGTTCCGCTTGGCGATCGGTGTTGAGCGCATGGCGAGCCGTTAACAGATCCACCGCAGAAATGGACTTGCCTTGGCTCCAGTAAGGTTCCAGGGCCCGCACAAGCTGCTCACACTGCTCAACTTGCTGTTCCATGCCAGTAATGCGCAGATCCTGACCATGTAAAACCACAGTCGCTCCTGTCTGCTGAGCGAGCAGCTTCAAGTTCTCTTCCTGATAGCCAGCGAGGGCAATCGCGCTCTCAGGACTCGGCAATTCAATCGTCAAAGTTGTTCCCATTCAGCTGTTATCGCGGGAACGAGAAGTGGGCGTTGCGGATAGCATAATCAAATTAAAGGGACGGTATTAGGTCAACGGGTAGCCGATGCCTCAGTGCCGAGAGCGAGTCTTGGGTGATCGTTGAGACGGCGAACGGGATGAACGCTCGTCCGATACTCCCTCGCGTCCTGATGGAGCACCCAACGACGGCCCACCAAAAACCTCCAGATAGGCCGAATGCCCTGCAGCTTGGGCAACTGCCTGAATCACCGTCCGGACTGCCTGAATATTTCGTCCGCCTCGCCCAAATACCCGTCCTTTGTCTTCCCCTTCAAAGGCAACTCGAATAAGCACGCGGGAAGTACGCAGCAACTCACAGTCCACCCGCAGAGATTCCGGTGAATCTAAAAACGGCTGCACCAAAAAATTGACCAGTCCTTTGTAATCTGGACTGCTTGTAGCGGGCTGAGAAGACAAAGTCACATTAGAATCAGGCACAGGCGGAACGCGCTAACTGAGGGGCTGCAATCAATTTCAGACTTTCGCCGGTTCAAGAATGTTTGCCTTTTCTAGCAGGCGGCGAACCGTTCGAGTCGGCTGAGCTCCTTGCTGCAATCGTCGCTCAATGGCTTCGGTGTGCAGCTTCACTTCATCAGTTCTGGGATTGTAAAATCCGAGTTCTTCGAGGGGACGACCATCGCGGCGAGCATCGCTGTTGATCGCCACAATGCGATAGCTTGCCTCAAATTTTTTGCCAAATCGCTTTAAGCGCAGCTTGATCATGCTTGAAAATTGAGCTCCTGTTCAGAATGATGAATATCGGTGAGTCATCGATGATTAGCAAACCATGACTTGCAGACTTGCAAAATCACCACTGCCTTTGGTCCGGTCTCAACCGAAGCAACAGCAGTTCATCAATTCTAGGACCTTTGAGAAGACAATACCACTCCCCTCAAAATCCTGAACGAATTTTGACCCTTCAGATCATAACGCAGATGCAGCAGAATTAGAGCGTCGCGCCCCAGTTACTCAAGTCACTCAGCATCTTAGTGGCAAGGGCTGCGTTCAGTCTAGTTCAGCCTATTTACAGGGCGACCTAAATCTTTTACAGTCCAGGATCAGGGGCATCGGTTGCCTTCCGCAACTCCTTCCATAGCTATATTGCCTGAGGGCCTTGCGGATTTGTCGATTGTTTCAGCGATTGTTTTTTAGCTCATCTGCTTCCTCAACGTTAGCTCCAAATTGGCTCCAATCAATTCTCAGTATTGAGATCAGTCAATACCTTGAATATCGGATAAATGTTATGCCTGATTCTTGGTTGACCAACAGCCACTTCACTATGTTTGGGCTGCTCCTAGGGTTTGCCATTGCTCACAGTGGGCTGGCCGCTCTCCGTCTACGAGGGGAGAAACTTGTGGGAGCACGGCTTTACCGCATTTTTTTTGCGTTGGTCAGCCTGCCGTTCGCAACCGTTCTGGTCATTTATTTCATCAATCACCGTTATGACGGGCTGCGATTGTGGAATCTTCAAGGAGTGCCCGGCGTTGCGGCCTTGGTTTGGGGATTGTCTGCCCTGTCTTTTCTATTCCTCTATCCAGCCACATTTAATTTACTAGAGGTGGCTGCTGTGCAGAAACCGCAAGTCCATCTTTACGAGACGGGGATCATTCGGATTACGCGACATCCACAAATGATAGGTCAGGTGATCTGGTGCATCGCTCACACGCTCTGGATAGGCACCAGCTTCATGATGGTGACCTCCTTGGGGTTAATTCTGCATCACCTGTTTAGCGTTTGGCACGGGGATCGACGCTTGCGACTGCGCTATGGCGAATCTTTTGAATCCTTGAAATCTCGAACGTCTGTTATTCCTTTTTTAGCGGTGCTGCAAGGGCGACAAACGCTGGATTGGCGGGAGTTTCTGCGTCCAGCCTATCTAGGAGTCGCAGTTTTTGTGCTGTTATTTTGGTGGGCGCATCCCATATTGATTCGTGCGACAGGGAACGTAGGCTGGTAGCATGATCCCAAGGTGGGCGTTCAGCATGTTTGCAAGCAATAGAGGTGTCATGGCGCTAGCAGTTAATGAATCAACGTTTAAACAAGAAGTTTTAGCCTCCTCAATTCCGGTTCTCGTGAATTTTTGGGCTCCTTGGTGCGGGGTTTGTCGGTTGATCCATCCCATGTTGACCGAACTACAAACCCAGTGGGACGGACAAGTTAAACTCGTGAGTATCAACGCCGATGAAAATTTGAAGCTCGCCAGTCATCACCGCCTAACCACCCTGCCAACGGTAATGCTATTTGATCAGGGTAGACTGCTGTGCCGATTGGAGCAATTCCATCAGCGAGATGACTTCCAGCGAGCCGCCAGCGATTTGCATGGGGTGCTAGGGCAAGTTATACCGCGCTATAGCTGCTCAGCCTAACCTTCAGGTTTCCCAGCAGCTAGGTTTTCCGTTAATGATATAAAATAATCTCTTTAATGCCCCTAGTCCGATGCGGCTAGGGTTTGTTGTAGGCAAGGTACTTCAGGTTCAGGACCTCGAGCTAGGGCGTCCTGTTCTAGAATTATCCCGACCAGTGGCGACTGCCCGAGAATTGAGAAGCAGCGCCATACCCCAACCAAAACCCAAGTACCTCGGGCTGGATTTGCCTCCTACAACACTTCTATCGCCTACATGCCTAGTGCCAGATCAGCCAGATTAGTAGAAACTCAGTAGAACCGGGCGGTTAAGGTTTAGATTCCCTAATTCAGATTTTCTCGGTTCGGATTTGCCTGATTTAGATGTGCTTAATTCACTTGATATTCAAATGTGTCTGTTTGTATCCGTCCCACCTGTCCGATCTGCTAATCTCCTGAGTTCATCCTGTCCACACAATTCTGTGATGTTTTTGCAAAAAGTTTTGTCAATTTCACCAGACCAGAGATAATAAGTTGCAAAAAATGAATTTCTGCCTGTTGCTGGCTTGCTCCTTGGCTGCGAGTCAATCCTGGGCCAAGGCAGTTTCTCTTGGCTAGCAACTGGTTAGCGACGGTGATAGCTTCGGCGAGGCGCTGCTAAGATGTGGAATTTCATAGATGCCAGCAGATCGAAGCTACTTCCCCATTCGCTGTAGTAGCTTGCCCAGCCTTTTGCTTGTTCTCTGTACCTGCATTTCCTGATCACCATGAGCGATCTTCCGGATTTCTTACCCTATGGCTATGAGGCCAAGAAGGAGCTAGGGGCTAATCGAGCCGGGGGTAGAGTCACGTACCTCGCAACTGCGTTATCAACCCAAGAGCCAGTTGTGATCAAGCAATTTCAGTTTGCTCGATCGAGCGCCGGCTGGTCTGGATACGATGCCTATCATCGCGAAATTGAGGTGCTCCAGGGGCTAGATCATCCTGGCATTCCTCGCTATCTCGACTCGTTTCAAACGGAAGCAGGCTTCTGCATGGTGCAGGAGTACAAAAACGCCCAGTCTCTCAAAACGACGCGCAGCTTTAGCCCCGATGATGTGAAGCAAATTGCTGTTTCTGCGCTAGAAATCTTGATTTACCTGCAAAATCGGATTCCACCGGTGATCCATCGCGACATCAAGCCAGAAAATATTCTCGTCGATGAGCAGATGCAGGTGTATCTAGTCGATTTTGGCTTTGCGCGGGTGGGAGATGGCGAAGTTGGTGTCAGCAGTGTGGTGAAAGGTACGCTGGGGTTTATGCCACCGGAACAGCTCTTCAACCGGCAACTCACCGAAGCATCTGATCTGTATGGACTGGGGGTGACTCTGATTTGCCTGCTCACCAAGACTCAGTCGGAGGACATTGGCAACTTAGTTGATATTAGCTATCGCGTCAGCTTTAAACATTTGCTGCCCAAGCTCAGTATCCACTGGATTACCTGGCTGGAGCGCATGGTAGAACCCAAGGTGAAGGACCGCTTCGCCAATGCGGCGACTGCTCTAGCCGCTCTACCTTCCTCACCCTTGCGTTTACCCGAAGCCCGCTTCAGTGAGTCGGCGTTGCATTTTGCTGCTACTCAACTAGGGGAGCAAATCCGGCATACGGTAACGATTACTAATCTGGTTCCCGATACGGTGCTAGAAGGCAAATGGGAGGTTGCTCCCCATACCAGCGATCCGCCCCACACTCCCGAAACCCATGCCTGGATTGCCATTCAGCCCGCTAGCTTTCGCTGCAACCAAGTTGATTGCCAGATTACCCTGAACACCTATAGGCTCATGGCCGATAAGGTCTACCAGCGGACCCTACTGCTGCATACCAATTCCTTTCCCAAGACCTACTCGCTGACGCTGCACGTTAGAACGGCTCCAGTGCCTATTCGGATGATGCGACTGCCTTACTCGCTGCTAGTCACGACCTTTCTTGGCTTTGGTGTAGCCGCTTGGATCGTGGCTCTGCTGCTGTTCATGGCAGGTACAATTCTTGACGCCCCTCTTGCCCTGGGCTTAGGAGGCATTGTCGGCAGTGCTATTGGTCTGCAACTAGCGGCATGGGTTTTGTCGTTGGCAGGGGCATCGGTGGGGGCAGTTGCCTCAGTGATTGCGGGTAGCATCATGGCTGGATTAGCGCTGATTAGCGTGATCTCAGGAGGAAGTACGATGACTGGGCTGCCTCTAGTTGTGGGAGTGGGTATCGGCGTGGTTGCTGGCGGCTTAGCTGGAGGGGTGCTGGGCAGTGTGGTAGAGAAGCTTGTGGAGCGCCATGTGCCTAGAGGTTTATCTACCAGCATAGTATTAATAACGGCTGCTGCCGGACTGAGCATGGGGTTGTGCTTTGCTCCGGGTGTAGTAACACCGCTGATAGTGTCTGCGACAGTCGGCATTGGGTTGCTATGGGCAGCCACAGCGGCCTATCTGCCGCTACAGCGCCAGAAACTGATCTCTGCCTACCGAGAGTTCGAGCAGCATTTGATCAAACCCTGAGCATCCTCTACCCAGATGACGCATCGCAAATTCTAGAACACTAATCTAGAACACTAAATCAATGCCAACCTGACTGAGATCCAACTGGTAGAGACTGCCTTGACCGGCGCTCCAGGTAGCCACAAGCAGGTCGCGGGGTGGTCGGACTGCCAAGGCGGTGATTGCCTCAGGAGCGCTAATTTCACCGACCAAGCGCCCACTTTGATCTAAAACGCTGATTTGCCCTTGAGCACTGGCCACAATGTAGCCCCAGTCGCTCGCTGCAAGCAGATGAGGAGCCATACCGACCCACAGCCGCGTTACGCGATAGGGTTTGAGATCGACCAGCAGCAGGGATTGGGGATGATCCGCATCAACTGCCAGCAGTTGATAGGCAGTGGCAGTTAGCACGCTATACCCCAAGCGCAGGGGCAGCACCAACGAGCCGACTTGGGTACCCCGACGAGTGACGATCTGAAGGTATGTTCCAGCTTGCTGGCTTTTGGTTGGTTCAGCAGGCTCGGGCAGTTGCATCATCAGGGCAACATGTCCACCGTCTAGGGGCAGCAATCGGGAGTCTGGTGCCAGAGGGGTAGGCAGCGATAGCGGCACAGGATGAGCGACTAGCCCGCGGGCAGCTCCACCCGGCAAGGGCCAGAAAGCCAGCTGAGTCCGTGGCAACTGATGGGTTAGCGTCAATGTTGCCAACCAATGCCCTCGAGCTTCGATAGCGCTGAGGCAGTCCTCTGGAAACTCCCAGAGCGGACGATGCTGATCCAAGGCAGCTGGTGCAGTCAGGAATGCTGTCGGAGGCAACCTGTAGACTGCTCGGCGCGTAGTAATAAAGCAACCTTGAGGGCGCAACCACAAAGCTTCGATTGGTAAGGGCAGGGGTGCTAGATAGTGTAGCGACCGCGTTGCCGAAGTTTGGCGATATGGCAGAGTGACTGAGTCCTGCCAGCCTACCTGTTGAGCAGTAGCCGCATACACCTGTGGCATTGCTGTAGTCTGAGCTGCGGCCACAGCAATGTGGCGTAGCGGTGCCAATAACGGCTCCTGATGCTGCCAGCGAAACGAACCGCGGGGTGGTGTTTCCAAGGGCAAGAAGGGTGGCAAAGCAGCCGATGCAGCAGAGGTTGGGATCGGCGAGGTCGGAGCTAGAAATTGAGCCTCTATGCCTTCAGCTGCGGCAATCTCCTGCACCAGCGAGCGCATTTCTCGCGCTGAACGAAAGCGGCGGGCGGGCAATTTTTGCAAAGCTTGAATCAGCAGCGGTTGCCAAGGGGCAGAAATTGAGTCTGGTATTTTCAAAGGCAGGTTGAGATGGGCGCTCATTAGCTCTGCCGGCGTACCCGAAAATGGACGATAGCCAGCCAGCAACTCGAACAGGAGAATACCCACAGAGTACAGATCAGAGGCAGGGAAGGACTGTCCATAAAACCGCTCCGGTGCCATGTAGGCAGGAGAACCCGTGTTGCCCAGCTCACACGCCACATCCTCTTGACATAGCCGCGCGATTCCAAAATCGGAAATGCGAGCAGTCCAGCCAGTGGCCTGAACATGCAGCAAAATATTCTCGGGTTTAATATCGCAGTGGATAATCTGGCGGCTGTGGGCATGTTCTAACCCCGTGAGCACATCCACCACTAGCTTGATGCTGTAGGGCAGGCTGAGGCGGTAGTCTTCCCGCATTAAGCTACGAAGGGTGCCTCCCTCGCAATAGTCCATCACCAAACAGCGCCCGGTTGGGGTGTGCTCTAGGGCTTGACAAGTCACAATATTGGGATGCTGCAAGCTCAGTAAAAAGCGTAGCTCGCGAAGAAATCGATGGGTGGAAAGCCGCCGATGGTCTAGATGCTTCAGCGCGACCAGTTGCCCTGTCTGTCGATGGACCGCGCAAAAGACCTGACCAAATTGTCCCTGTCCAACAAGCCCCAGAATCCGATAGTGTGAGCGCTTAACTTCTTCCAATCTCCTCCAGGGCAGTAACACTCCCCCCTCTCAGCCAGTTGCTCGATAAACCGAAAACCGATGGTAAGTCCGCTGAATTCTTATGAATTCTTATTCTTAATTCTGCCGGATCGGGGCTATGCGGCGGGCAACGTTTTGTCAACAGGTGGGTCAACCGGTCAGTTCAGGCACTTGCTCTACGAGGCAGTCAACCTACGAATTACCTGTTGCATGATCATTCGTTAGGCTGCATGACTCAGTCAAGGTGCAGAGGTTCAAGGTGCGGATGCTGGGCAGAGCTGCTGCAAAATCGCATCGTGATTGAGGTTGGTAACCATGGTTTCGGCGGGTTCGAGGCGGTGAGGCAAGCCCAGGATAAAGCGGTTGCAGTCTGCTCCCATAGACTCACAGGTAGTTTGCAGACAGTACAATTCTCGCCCTGCTAGGCTGCTAAAAAACGAAGCCAATACTCCCGCCTCTAAATGGCACACTGGATGATGTCCGGCAGGAGCCAAACGCGCATAGGGAGAGTTCCAGATATTGACAACCAAAAACCCCGAGGCTTGATAGGTTTGGTCCAGCTCGAGCCTGCCCCATCCGTGGCAGCGCCAACACTGCTGCAATGCCTGCAAAAAGTCTGCCATTGACATGGCCGCGACCGAGGTGTTGTAGTAGCCTGCAAGCTGCTCACAAAAGCGTGTGTAAAAGCATTTGCCCCACCACTTACCGCAGTTAAACAGTACCAGCCGCGAGGCTTGCCCAGTTTCTTTCTCAAGACCAGCATAGATAGCTTGAATCAGGGTAGCTGGCAGTGCCAGCAACCGCTCGCCCTGACGATTTTCTAGTAGTCCCAACTCGAGATCGCCTCGGACGTAGGTTTCGAAAGCAAAGTAATTGCCTGGCACCCGGTTGTGGGTCAGTAAATCAGCGACAGAAATCATAAGGTCACGGTAGATAACGCTAAGACGGAATTGAGAGAAAGGCTGAAACTCAACGGCATGTCTAGCAACGATCCGCCCTCGTGCTCAGCAAGCATTCCTAGTGATTCGCTGGTGGCAATGGAGCGGCTGAAAAAGCCTGTTGCGCCAACTGCAACAAGGGGGTGAGATAAGCCAACTGCTGGGACGAAAAAAGCTGAGCGAGCTGCTGATTGAGCAACCGACAGAGGAGGATATCCAGGGACAGGGTATTGAAGATGCGGGCAGTGGGTCCGACCCAGCTCACATACTCTTGGATGATGGTTTCGTCATTTAGCAACATTGCCATGGCACAATGGCGGAGCATCAGCAGTGCTTGTCTCAGGCTCCGTTCTAGTTCAACCTGACCTGCCTGCGGTAGGGCAAGTTGCAGCTGATGGGTGACTGCCTGCATCACCTCTAGTTCGCGGTTGCGCAGAGTGCGATAAATAACAATTCGCTCTGGCAGTGAGCCAACATACTGACTCATCTGCTTGAGTTCTTCAGGCTTAAGGTAGCGGTGTTCAGCTTCGTCAAAGAGAGTAGCAAGGTGAGGAGACATAGCAGGTATCGACAAAATAGCAAAACAGCATTGAGCGAGATAGTTTAGAGAGACAGTTTAGGGATCAAGCAGTACCCAGAACATTTAGAGCGAAACGGTTTCTAAGAATCTCCTGAAACTTTGCAGCCAATCAGCAGTCTAGGTCAGCCCATCAAAACAGTCCCGAAAAGTCATCTAGCGTCAAGGCATCTGTATCTTGGTCTGCAGGCGCATTGACGTTCGGCGCAACAGGAAGCGGAGCGGCAATTTGCGTCCCTTCCCAATTAACAGCGCTCAAGAATTGCTGAACGGTCAGCAGTAAACTGAGGGGTTCTGGGTTGCCCAGCCCAGCAGACTGTTGCCATGCCTGCAGGTCGGGGGGGTGGTTGTCCCAGTTGCAGTGGCTAAAGAACTGCTCGACAGACTGCCGCAGCCACAGGCTAGGGTCCTGAGTGGGGGCAGCCGTTGTGGTTGAGACAGTCCTTGCCCGAGTCATTACACCTGTCATCGCAGCACCTCCCCTGCTCGCAGTCGCTTCTCAATGTCGCGGGCTGTAGCACCTTCTTTGAACCAGAAAGCAGCAGCATCGATCCGGTCTTGACCGCCAAGCAGAAACTTGCAGTAGGTTTCACCCATGGAGTAGCACTGAATTTCAATGCAGCTCAGCTGCTTTTTGACCAATTCCGTAAAGAAGCCCGCAAACAAGCCCGCATAGAGGAAACAAACCGGCTTACCGACATCGCCAAGGGTGCGAGCAACCGCAGAATCAAAAATATTGATAAACATAAAGCCCTGCTGGCGGTCGCCCATGTCCACTTCCCAGCGCCCCCAACCTTGGGCTGTAAACGGCCACCACCAGGTTTCGAGCAAAAACATCAGGTTCGTTTGGCGAATATTGCGCTCAAATTCGGTTTCAAACCATTTCTCAAAGAAAAAGGCGTCTTTCTGCCCCCACTCGCAGCCGATGGTATACATCGTGGCGGCAGATGCTTCTCCTACTTCTTCTTCTAGCCCTTCTACTAGCCCAATAATGAAGTCTTCGGTGGTGAGCACGTTGTAGCTCTCATTCCAGTCCACGATTGTGCCTTGTTCGGGGTCAAAATGAAAAAAGTCCCGAAAGCCATAGTGGTTGTGCTTCTTGGGATGCCTACGCTTACCCGGATGCTGGGTATCTAGAACCTTTACCGTCGTCATAGTTCAGTCCTATTGTGTTGCTAGCTGTGCCACCGAACCGCCCAATACATGAGATGAGAAATAGAAAATAGAGGAAAATAGAGCCATCAAATCAGAGGGAATCAAAATCTGATAGTTCGCCAAGTGCAGCATGAATACCCTGCCTGCAGGCAACAGCAAGCCCAAAAATTTTGCATCCTGATTGTTCCCGAAGCTGGGTTGGGTCTAACATCATCTCGATAAGACCTGATGAGATTTGATGAGGGCGGAATGCTGCGTCAAATCGAACTAACCGAATTGAACCAGCCGAATTGAACCAGTCAGATTCGCCTACGAGGCAGCCCCGAACGCGCGGCGACTCATCTCTAGCAGCGGACACACCAACTCTGCCTGAGGGGCTGTCAAATGCTGTCGGATGATGTCTTGTAAAACTTGGTAGGTCATGCTGCAACTCTGCTGCGCTCCAAAGGCCCGCATAATGGTTTGAAACCAGAGCAGCATCCGTTCGCGAAAGGTGTCTGGATCATGGGTGAGCACAGCGACCGCCACATATCGTAGGACCCGGATGGTATCACGCTTCCATTTGGCGCTGACGTCAGTGTTGCCATGGACAAACCAGGCGGGGTTGAGGGCGCGCATTTGGAGATAGGTCTGTTGCACTAGGGCTGCTTCTATTTCTTGAAGTTTG
Organism: Synechococcales cyanobacterium C42_A2020_086; assembly: GCA_015272325.1. Classification (GTDB taxonomy): domain Bacteria; phylum Cyanobacteriota; class Cyanobacteriia; order Elainellales; family Elainellaceae; genus JACYLU01. The sequence continues at coordinate 463,120 of JACYLU010000015.1, forward strand.
AGATAGGTCTGCACTCGCAGATTGAACGAGCGCACATAGTCGATGGCAAACTCTAGTTCGGCATCGCTGGCGTAACGCCCATCAGTTTCTCGTCTGAGGTGTTCAAATTGACTCAGCATAATGTTTAAGGCTTACCAAATGCTTGGACTTTATGCTTGGATTTTTTGCTAACCGAATTCATAGTGCCCAGTTTGCCAAGTCTGGCTCTGTAGCCATAGGAAATCTTGGTTAAACCTCACTGCTCTGTGAGAAGAACTGAGCCATGTTGAAGCTTGTTTGATGTTGAATTTGCTTCAGCATGGAACGAGTGATTAACTTTCCAGCTTCTACCAGGATTTGCCCCGTCACAGGATGTAGTAAATTCTGCTCGGCTCGACGACCAATCAAGGCTTCGATGTCCTGGATGGAATTGATGTACATCCCCGGCGGCAGTTCGACTATCACTCCATTGCCGGTGACTCGGGCTTGACAAGCCAACCGCGAGTTGAACTGGCACGAGGTAATCACTTCTAGCGTGCGCTGCTCGCGACGATTCATAGGCGATAGGGCTTCCATCCCCGCCTTGACATACACATGGCAGGTGGCACACATACCTCGTCCACCGCAGGCCTGCAGCACGTCTAGGTCTTTTGCGAGCAACACTGAAAGCAGACTGCCATTGGTTTCTATGGCGGTTTCTTGGGCAATAGGCTCTAGGCGGACAGTTTTAGTCATGAGGTTTAGCCATGAAGATTCGCTGAAGATTTGCTATAAGATTAAGCCCGGTATGATGGTCTTCAGAGGGGTCTAAGATAAGCCGTAGTTGGCAAGCCTTAGCAGGGGTCAGCCAGAGCCAACACTAGAATGATCGCAATGGTCTCAGGGCCTATCCGTCGATGCTCCCTTGGCAAACAGGAGTGCCTGCTGGGAATTGCTGAGAGCCGATTCTGCCAGTTGGGCAAAGTCCCGAATGACCTCAGAGCATCGTTCGATGAAGCACTCTACCCAGTTCTGGAGCCACTGCACCTGCTCGGGAGTTAGGGTATGCGATTGAGCGAGCCGAGACTCCTCCAACTGCAGTTGGCCCGAGCGGGCAATTTGAATCGAGAGCAGCCATTCCACGTTAGGACGGCTAGCTGCCCAAGCGTTAGCTACCACCATAGTGCCCAAATAGCGTGTAGTGAATTGGCTCAGGTGGTTCATAGCAGCCAAAAACTCGTCTAGCAACACTGCCGGTTGAGGTGAGGCAGTGGAGGGAACAGCAGATTGAGTTGCCAGAGTGGCTGCCATCACGGCTTCGGACTGCTGCAAACAGGTCAATTGGGATAAGGGGCACAAGGCATCTTGCAGGTGCTGAACTGCCGCTGTGTAGGTTGCCCTAGTGAGGGACCGATCGGCTAGCACCAGCAGAATTAGCCCACGGTCGAAGCGGTGCAGGTAGACGCTGTAGAGTGAATAGTGGAACTCAAAGCAGGGATAGTCGCTCGGGATCGTCTCCACCACTTGCTGCAGATCTAATATGAAGGGCTGCTCAGCGGTGAGGAAGCCATCCAACCCGTAGCAATAAGGAGGGGTTATCCCATCCATCAGAGCAATGCCCTGAATTCCTGGTACATTCAGAAAGTCCTGGATAACCTCCCGCTTCATCATTGCTGTTTTAAAGTCCCCATCGACCTGGAATCCCCTATTCATTATGATTCTTTATAGCTAGATCTCTTGCTGTCGTGGCTGGTTCACGACGTTTTTAGAACCAGATTGACTCGATCATGATCCATAGTCCCCTTGATTGACCTAAACTTTGGCGATATTCGGTACTTCTGCCTTGGCAGCATTACCCCGCGGATCCCCTAGCGGCCGCCGGTTTTGGATCGTTTATTGAACCCAATTTTTAGGCTTACTTTCCTGATTGGATGCAATAGCCATGTCTGATCTTCCTTTTACTTTGGATCAGTTGCGCATTCTGAAAGCGATCGCCGCTGAAGGAAGCTTTAAGCGCGCTGCCGATAGTCTGTATGTGTCTCAGCCTGCCGTGAGTCTTCAGGTGCAAAACCTGGAGCGTCAGCTTGATGTTCCCCTGTTTGATCGCGGGGGGCGTCGGGCCCAACTGACAGAAGCTGGCTACCTCCTGCTTAACTACGGCGATCGCATTTTGAGCCTGTGCGAAGAGACCTGCCGTGCCATCGAGGATTTGCAAAATCTGCAGGGTGGTACGCTGATCGTAGGTGCGAGCCAAACCACAGGCACCTATTTACTGCCTCGCATGCTCGGTTTGTTTCGGCAGCGCTATCCAGATGTTGCGGTGCAACTGCATGTTCATTCCACCCGACGAACGGCCTGGAGTGTCGCCAACGGGCAAGTTGACTTGGCCATCATTGGTGGAGAAGTGCCCCCTGAATTGCAAGAGTCTTTAGAAATTATTCCCTATGCGGAAGATGAACTTGCGTTGATTTTGCCAGTGTTTCATCCGCTAGCACGGTTGAGCCAGATCGAGCGGGACGATTTGTACAAACTGCAATTCATTGCTCTTGACTCTCAGTCCACCATTCGCAAGGTGATTGATCAAGTCCTAACGCGCTGCGGCATTGAAACGCGGCGTCTCAAAATAGAGATGGAGCTGAACACGATCGAGGCAATCAAAAATGCTGTTCAGTCGGGGTTGGGAGCCGCCTTTGTTTCGATTTCTGCCATTGAGAAGGAACTGCAAATGGAGGTGCTACATCGTGCCCGCATTGAGGGAGTAGTGGTCAACCGTACACTCTCAGTGATTTTTAACCCCAATCGCTATCGATCTAAGGCGGCCGAAGCGTTTACTCAGGAAATTCTGCCTCAGTTTTCTACCTGTAAGCCGGCAAGCGCTAGTGACAAGGTAGAGCCTCTCAGCGAACACCATGTGCCTCTAGAGACTCCCCTTCCTCATCCCAGTGGCACCTAGCAAGAGTTGCTAGCAATCCAGAGAACTCTAAGGATAGGATCAGGCATAGACCGAAGATCTGTTGATTTCGTCTACGTTTTGTCTACGCTAGAGGGGCAAGCGTTTACGGGTATGGCCCACGGTTGAGTCTACCTTAGGCGCTTCGGGTTAACCGGTCACTGAGTACGGTTCTAGTGGCAATTAACGGGCGATTCATGGGCGTAAGTCTGGCCTTTATCCTTCTCAACCGTCATGGAGATCTACTGCACCCGTCCGAGTTGTCCTCGTCCTGTCAATCACTTTACTGATCTCGATGACAGTACAACCTTGCGGACTGTGCCTGAGAAGTACTGCATGACCTGCGGCATGCGGCTGATTTTAGACAACCGCTACTTACCCATCAAGCTTTTGGGTCGTGGTGGTTTTGGAGCGGCATTCCTAGCTCGCGATCGGCGGCGACCTGGGCTGCCATTCTGTGTAGTGAAGCAGTTTCAGCCGGCAGGCCACCTCACTGCCGATCAACTTCAGATTGCCCAACGGCTCTTCGAACGGGAAGCCGAAGTGCTGGAAACCTTAGGCAAGCAGCATCCTCAGATTCCGGATCTGCTGGCTTTCTTCCCGCTCGATGCTCCTGGACGTACTCCGGGTCAGTCCGAGCAGTTTTTCTACCTGGTGCAGGAGTTTGTAGACGGGCAGGACATGGAAGCCGAACTGGCACAGAAAGGCAAATTTAGTGAAGCCGAAGTGCTAGATATTTTGCGGGAACTGCTGAAGATTCTGCAATTTGTGCACGACAATGGCTCGATTCATCGGGATATCAAACCTTCCAACATTATGCGTCGTCGCGATGGTGTGCTATTCCTGCTGGATTTTGGAGCGGTCAAACAGCAAATGAGCACGGCAGCAGCTCCTGCTGGACGGTCTACGGGTATCTATTCCATGGGCTATGCGCCGCCTGAGCAAATGCAGGGTGGTCAAGTCTATCCGTCTACCGATTTGTATGCTCTGGCTGTCACATGCGTGATGTTTCTGACGGGCAAGCCTCCTAACGAGCTTTATGACCCCTATAGCAATACTTGGAATTGGCGCAGCTATGCTCAGGTAAGCGACCGCCTAGCGGCAGTGCTGAACCGGATGCTATTGCCAAGCCCCAGCCAGCGCTTTGCTTCGGCGAATGAAGTCTTGGCCGCCTTGACGACGCCAGCTCCTGCTGCCCCCACACCAGCGCCAGCTCCCACGCGGCCATCTGGAGCAACCTCTGGAACACCCTCTGGAGTAATACCTGGGGCAACACCTGCTCCTATGCAGCCCTCTCCGTCTGCCGGTGGGCGTCCGTTCAAGCCACAATCTCGCGCTGCGTTTTCGCTGTGGGAGGTGTTGGGCAGCGCTGCTTTTACGGGGTTTGAAGGCGGGTTGCTGGCCATTGCCATTGCCAGCCTCTTAGGAACGTCGGCACTAGCTCCCGGCTTCTGGTTAATTCTTCTGGGTGTGCTGGGGGGCATGATTTTTGCTCAGTCTCGCCGCTGGATCGAGAAGGTGGACCTAGCGATTATTGCTGTCATTTCGCTGCTGCTGGTGCAGTTCCTGCCGTTTTTGCACCGGGTTGTTCTGTTGCCGCCCCTGGCTGCCTTGGCCCAATCCTTGGGGATTAGCAGCCCAATTCCGGTTATTTTGCTGGTGGCGGGGGTTAGTTGCCTGCTGGCCATTGCCGCGACGGCACTGTTTCGCTTGATCTACAATCTGCTTTCGCGGTTCCTCTAAAGTTACCCTGAGAGAAAGGCGTCGTGTACGTCGTGTAAAGGTCTATGTCGCAGAAAAACGAAACCCCTGTGCTTGTGCTGTCGCTTCTGGCAACCCTGCTGCTGCTTGCGGGAGGATTCTGGTGGTTTTCGCGACGCCTGCAACCCAGTGATAGTACTAGCAACCAAGCCGCGACCCCCAGCGAGGTTTCAGTCCCAGACTCTCCTCAAGATTTAGCCAATCGCCTCAGCAGTGGAGAGCGACTGCTAACATCTGATGCGTCTGTGGCGAAACAGGCAGGTGTGGCTGCCTATGCTGCCCAAGACTATGCTCAAGCCGTTTCAGAACTAGAGGCAGCGCTGCAAACCCGGCGCAATGACCCGGAGGCGCTGATTTATCTCAACAATGCCCGCATTGGAGCCGATCCAGCTTATACGATCGCGGTGGCTGTGCCGATTGCAACGTCGGTTAATCCGGCTTTGGAGATTCTGCGGGGTGTCGCGCAGGCACAGCAGGAAATCAACGAGGGCGGCGGCGTGAATGGCACTCCTGTGAAAATACTTATCGTCAGCGATGACAATGACCCCCAGGTCGCGCAACAAATGGCAAACCTGCTGGTGCAATACCAAGAGGTACTAGGAGTCATTGGGCACTTTGGTAGCGATGCCACCTTGGCAGCGGGCAACGTCTACGAGCAGGGTCGGCTGGTGATGATTTCGCCGACGAGTACCTCGGTTCAGGTGTCCAGTCTGGGGAATTATATTTTTCGGACTGTACCTAGCGACCGCTTCACGGCAGCGGCACTGTCGCGCTACATGCTCAACAGCTTGCAGCGTCAGAATGCGGCAGTGTATTACAACTCTATGAGCGACTACAGCCAATCTCTGAAAAACGAGTTCGCGACGGCGCTCAGTACGGATGGTGGTCAGGTGGTGGCCGAATTTGATCTTGCAGATCCTAGCTTCAGTGCACTCGATACCCTCAAACAGGCTGCCCAGCAGGAAGCAGAGGTGTTGGTGCTGGCGTCGAATACAGCCACCCTCGATCCGGCGCTACAGGTCGTGGCGGTGAATCGTGGCAATTTGCCGTTACTGGGCGGAGACAGCATTTACAACCCAAAGACGCTGCAAGTGGGTGGGGAGTCTGCCGTGGGTATGGTCGTCGCTGTTCCTTGGGTCCTGTTAGCTAATCCTCAGAGTGCCTTTGTTCGGACGGCGAAGACGCTGTGGGGTGGAGATGTCAACTGGCGCACCGCCATGGCCTATGACGCTACTCTGGCGCTGGCTGCTGCCTTGCAACAAGACTCTAGTCGCGATGGCGTTCAGCAGGCACTCAGCCGTCCTGGCTTTTCGGTGATGGGAGCAACCGGCACAGTGCGCTTTCTGCCATCCGGTGACCGCAACCAAGCCATGCAGCTAGTTGTCGTTGAACCCGGTGCAAGGTCGGGCTATGGATACGACTTTGTGCCTGTGTCTCGGTAGATGCACGGAGAGCCAGGCGTGAAGTTAGCAGGCTCAGCTACGAGTTGCTGCGAGCAATGGCCTCAGCGGGCAGACAAAGGAGGTTGTCGCCGTAAGTGCGAATCATGCCGCGCTGCCGTAGTTTTCCCATCAGCCGGGTGACAGTGACTCGCGTGGAGCCAATCGCGCTGCCAATTTGAGCATGAGTTAGCGCCCAAGGCAGACAGTAGCCCTCTTCGCAAGGCTCACCAAATTCTTCGATGAGCAGAGTCAGGAAGCCCAGCAGTCGATCGATTGTGCGGCGCTGCCCTAGGGTGCTCAGCCAAAGTAACTTCCGCTGATGCTGATAGCGGAACGCGTCCAAAACTTCTCGACGGAAGTGAGGCCAGTTGTCGAGATCGTGCCAGTACAGCCAGATCACCGAGGTTTGATCAACATGGGCAAAGCTTTGAATCGTGAAGGGCGACTGCGCCACAATTTCAAAGGGCTGTCCGGCTCCGACAAACCCCAGAAATGCTTCTTCAGAGTTGATGCGCGGCACTCGAGATGATCCTGAGGAGGTGGCAGTCACCTGGGCTTCACCGACTAATCGAATTGCTCCACGTTGAACCAGATACAGCAATCCGGCCCGGGTGGGCAGTTTCTCGTCCTTACCAAACGTGCGGCAGCGATAGTGTTCCTGCGCCCAGTCAGAGATCCGTTGCCAGGTCAAGAACGGGCGGGAAGTTTCAGAGGAAGAGGATACTGAAAACATAGGTAAAGTGCTGTTGTAATCATCAGTAGAGACGGGGGAATCTGCACTGAAGCCAGAGCGGTTAAGCCAAACTAGCTGCAATTCCAACTAGCCGATGAACAGGGGGAGGGAACCAGCCTAACCTTAACACTCTTTTCACAGAGTAGATAAAATTACGGAGCTAAGCTGCGAACCAAATACCTTGAAACTATCTCCAGGCTACCTTTCTCTGATCAAAACATCATTTTACAGTCAAAAAAAATAATTAATTCTGCTGGGCTAAGGTCGCGTCGATCCAGCGACCATGTGAAATTTTTAACCAACTTCTTGCCCCATCCTGTGAAATCACGATGTGTGTTTATCCTATCCCTTGCTCTCCGGTCGTTGCTAGTTAATACGCTACAAAAAGCAGCTAATCCGCCTAAAAAAGCAGTTGGCCTCTCCACTTCAGAGAATTTCACTGACCTTCCTCCTGCCGTTGTTGCGCTCTCGCTGGCAAACCCCATTTCCTTAAAGCGCGTAGCTGAGAGCACCCAAATCCGCTATGTATCAGCTATTGCTCTGCAGTGGGCACCTCGTCTGCAACAGCCTGCCAGTCAGCTTGCCGAGCAGATTGCAGCGCAGGTGCAGCATTTTATTGCGGATATTGCGGAACCGGTAGCCCCGCTGGAATACCCGCTAATTCAACGTCTGCTGCCGCATATCACCGTGACGTCTGCTGGGGGACAGATTATTGTTCAGGTTGGTGCAGCCGGAGTCGCTGAATGGCTGCAATGGCTGGTGACCTGCCCTTCAGAGCTGCCTGACGTTATCTCACCCGCTGCTGCGTGTCGCTCGCCGTTGCCAACCCCATTGCCTCGGTTTTCGCTGCTGCATGCCCATGCCCGCTGTTGTTCCCTGTTGCAGGCGGCGCAGCGAGAAGGCTGGATTCAGACCGTCAGTGAACCGGAACTCGCCCCTTGGCTCGAACCGCAGCCTTTGCCTTGGTTGACGACTGATGGTCAGTTGCGGTGCCAGCAGCCCGAGCGGCAGTTGATTGCAGCGCTGATCGACACGGTAGATGGTTTAGCTGCCCTAGAGTCACAGCTCAATGCCTCTGCCCATTCCCCAGGGCGATCGACGGCAAGGGCTACAGCAGCGAAACACTCCCTAAGAGCATGGGAGCGACAGCTAGAAGACTTAGCTCAGGTTTTTCAGCAATTTCACGCCAGTTGTCGTCTTTGGGGAGAGGTTCGCCGCGAGCAGCCGGCATTGGCGCTGGTGCGTTTAGGACTGGTCAAAGCAACTCAAGTGGTGTTGCAAGTTGGGTTGGCAGCTGGATTCGGAGTGCTCGCGCCTCGGGAACTGTAGCCTGTGCTAAGCAAATTGCATCCCAACTTCATGAAATGAACTTGGAGTATAACCCAAGCCTGCCAAGGTCACAAGCCTGCCAAGGTCATGAGTATAATTACTCTCTATGGTTCCTAGACAAAATATTTGTCATGCCTATGCAACATTTTCGTCAAAGAGCTGACAAATCCGAAGCAAGTCTGCTAGACTAACGGACGTGTGAGGAGCGAACCAGCAAGGGCATCGAGACGAAACACGGTCAGTCGTCGGTGCCCTTTCTGATTTTTTTGGCATTCCCTCTTGAAGCCGCCAGAGGCATTTCTTAAGCCGCTTGAGCAGGTCAAACCAGGCATAAACTTAGATAGCCGCAAACAGGCGCTGCATTCTGGGTGGCTTCTAGCTACATGCTATGTCCAGCCTCCTTGATGGCAATTCTCCAGCATTTAGCCGTTGCAAGGCGTATAGCTGGCCACAACTCGCCCTGCTCCCCGATATTGGCGATAGTAAGCCTGGCTAACCGCATCGCCTTGGTTCGACAGCACATCAATGCCAATGCCATTGCGACCTTGGTCTTTGCCAGAGCTGTGAATATAATAGCCTTCCCCTAGCCACAGTCCCACATGGGTGGCGCGTTCCGACGACCCGAAGAAAACCAGATCGCCAGGCTGGATCTGCTCAAGGGTAATGGGCTGCACAAACGCTTCCTGCTGATAGGCGTCTCTGGGTAGCCAGATGCCGGCAGCCGCAAAGGCAGTCTGCATCAGCCCCGAGCAATCATAATTGGGACCAACCGTACCACCCCACAAATAGTGATTGGACTGGGCCATCGCTTGCTGGGTGTAGGCAATTACCTGAGGCAGCCGCGAGCGAATTTCGGCTTCTGACAGAGTTATGGCTCGATACGGCGTCTCGGCACTCTCCAGTAAATCCACATCCTCTGTAGGGAGCCAGGCCTGATAGTCATCCTCGCAAAGCTGTACTTGCAGGGCAGAGGTTGCCTGGGCTGTTGGCAGAATGCGGAGCTGGCGGCCAGCAACTGCTTGGGTCGCCAACCGTTCCAGGGTTGGAGAATCGTACAGATTCAGATTGGCATGACACTGATATTCCAAAGGTTGCCCGGTCACCAAGGCAGCCTGAATGGCTTGTAGAGATACCACGGCAGAGGATGCAATCAAAAAACGCAATAGAAATAAAGAGGCAATGGAAGCTGCAAGACAATGAAGGATGACTATAGCATTTCAGGCTGATATCGGAAGCTGTTATCAATCGTAAGGCGGGATAGTGCCGTCTAGGCGCTGGATCAGCGAGATAATTAGACTAGCGAAGAGCGGGCAGCGCCACGGTGAGACCCGCAACTTCGGCAAATTCTGGTGAGGTTTGGCACCACTATGCTGTTCTTTCGTCGCGATGAAGCGCTAAATCACTGGGGCGACCAGATTTTAGAGGCAGCCTGGACTGAGTTTCCTGAACTTGCGCAACACCAGATTGCCCTGACGTGGCTCGTGTACGATCAGCCGGTGCCGGTCAACACTGGAGGAGCCTTAACGGCGGAAGAGTTCTGGCGCTATGGCATGCGCGGCTACAGCTACCGAGGCGTGGAGCCAATCTATCCGGCTAGTGTGGTGAAGCTGTTTTATTTGGTGGCCATCCACGAGTGGCTAGAAAAGGGGATGGTGCCACCCTCGAAGGAGTTGGAACGGGCTATAACCGACATGATTGTTGACTCCAGCAATGATGCCACAAGTTTGGTGGTCGATGTTCTGACGGGCACCACTAGCGGACCAGAACTGCCGCCAGGGCCGCTGGAAACCTGGCAGGCTCAACGGAATATTGTGAATCGCTATTTTCAGTCGCTGGGGTGGGTCGAGCTAGAAAGCATCAATGTGAATCAGAAAACCTGGTGCGATGGAGCTTACGGGCGAGAGCGGATCTTTCTGGGAGCCAATTTCGAGAACCGCAATAAGCTGACCACCAATGCTACGGCTCGCTTGCTGCATAGCATTGTCGGTGGGGTTGCGGTGTCGTCTAACCGCTCACAGCAGATGATGGCGCTGCTGAAACGACCGCTGGACCCTGTCGAGCTAGAAGCCAATCCGGAGAATCAAGTCGTGGGGTTCTTGGGGGGCGGGTTGCCGCAGACGGCGCAGCTGTGGTCGAAAGCGGGCTGGATGAGCCAAGTGCGTCACGATGCTGCCTACATCGAAATTCCTGGTTTACAGCCCTATCTGCTGGTGGTTTTCACCGAGGGCAAAGCGCAGAGCCAGAATCAGGAGCTACTGCCTTTCATCTCGCGGCAGGTTGTAGCCGCTATGGAGCATATGCATTAAGCGATTAGCGCTTTCTCCTGGATGGCTGACCTAGCGCGGGCATGACTATTTGCATTGCAAAGAGCCAAACACGCGAGCGGCGTCCTGAGCGGCAGTTTCCCCCAACGCGGAAACCACGACCATCTGATTATCGGCATCTAGAACCACTTCTGCCTGGTAGCGAATCGCGGGAAACGTGACCTCTTCTGCAATCGTTAGCTTGCCTTGCTGGATGGTCACTGGGGTCTGAACGCCGCAAAGTGCCATGTTTGCAACGCGATTATTGTTGACCTGAAACGCTTCGGGGGCTTGGTAAGAAAACGAGAAGCCCGAAAACAGCTCGTAGGTAGGGCGAGCCGCAAGATCGGTGCCGTCGAGTTCTTTCATTTCGCCAGCTAAGGGAATGCGCGCCACAAACAGTTCCACTGCAGGTGGAGCTGCTGCTACGGCCGGATCGGGTGGTGGTTCTGCCCAGGCTAAACTGCTCAGAACAGCCATCTTGCCGCCTCCCACATTGGCGCCAAACACCCCTCGGGATCCTCCGGGAATCTCGTAGGCTATCATGCTATGGGCAATAGCCTCTGCCCGCTGCGGATCGAAGGCATTGGTTAGCGCCTTGACGCCCAGCCCAGCTAGCCCGATAAGCGTCAGCAAGATGGCTCCACCGGCAATCGCAATCCCTTCCCAAACGCTAACGGAATAGGAGGGAACAGGATGAACGGCATTAGTAGGGTCGTCGATGTTGCCCATAGGCGGTGTTGCAGGATGAGAATTCGGGGAGGTGAACGGATTTGTTCCGGCTAGGCGGCATCTACCCATACTTGCATGTTCAGCAACTGCATAGGTCCAAATTGGGTTGCCAGAGCTACATCGGCGGCATCACGTCCATAGGCAATGGCGATGCGGTTGCCGCGAGGTTCCTTTTGCGTGGCATCAAAGGTGTACCAGCGGTTTCCGACAAAGGCTTCAAACCAGGCGTGTAGGTCCATGGGGTCTAACTTGTACAGATAGCCCACGACCATGCGAGCCGGGATGTTGAGGCTGCGGCAGAGGGCAATGCCGAGATGGGCGAAGTCGCGGCAAACCCCAACCCGCTGCTTTAGCGTATCCAGTGCCCAGGTAGAGGCGTCACTAGTGCCATAGCGATACGTCACATGGGACTGAATCCAACCGCGAATGGCCTCCACCTGATCGTAACCAGGAGCTGCATCACCAACAATGTCCAGGGCCTGATTCCCCATTTGATCTGCCGGACAGTAACGACTCGGCAGCAAAAATTGCAGCACGGTTTCGGGCAACTCCTGCACTGGTACATAGGGTGCACCGGGGGCAACATCAATGGCGTCTGCGGTTTCAACGCTAGCAGCGGTTCGCACCCGAAAATCGCCTGGGGGTACTACCAAGCGCTGGCAGAGGTTGCCGTAGCCATCGGTGTATTCCACCACCGGCACGCTAGGCTCCAGCAGATATTCTTCGCGAACCACCCACTGCCCGTAGCCACTTCGGGGGCGCAGCATCAAAATCACGGGAGTAGGAGCGCTGGCTTCAAAGGCAATTTGGCATCCGGCTTCGACTCGCATTCTCGTCTCCTGGTTTGTTGGCCATTCTGATAGGACCCTTGATAAGACTCTTGTTCTCTCGGCTATCGTCCTCGATTATTCTACGAGCGACAGTAGAATTCAATTCAAATTAACGCCTAGGAAGCGATCGAGGAAGCGAGTTCGCCAGATGAACCGCAGCATAAACCCCCACTCGATGGCTACTAAGCCAATAAAAACATAGTGAATCGGATCAAGGGGGTATAGCTCAAAGAAGCGACGCAGCGGTGGCACCGCAACGATCAAAAAATACACCCCCAGCAGAGCGATGGCCACTAGTGTGTAGCGCCAGTCACCACTGTAGGGTTCACCGCCAACCCAAGCTCGCGTCGGGGGTTTGATGAAGGGAATCAGCAGCAGTTCGCCCATCACTAAAATGGCGACTAGGGCACTGCGAGGAATCGCGTGATTCACCTGAGCCAAATCCGCGCCGGGTGGCAGATCGAGCACGGCTACAACCAGGTAGAACAAGTACACCAGCAGCGCCACCAGCGTCAGAGTTAGGGTGGCTGGAACGACGAAATGCAAAATCGAGCGCACCATGCTGCGACGAGGCAAGAGTCCCGGTTTTGCCCAAATGGGAATACACATTGTAGGAAAGCCCACTCCGATTAGTGCCACAATCGCGCTTTGCTTGTTTTGCAGCGGAAAGCTATCGGTAACAATGGCGCTGGCAAAGATCAGCAGCGTCACACAAAACGTGCGGATCAAAAACAGCTTGAGCACATCCTGAATGCCGTTGCGGATTCGCTGTCCTTCGAGGAAGGCACGCGGCAGAGCGGCAAAAGAATCCTTCAGCAGCACAATGTCGGCCACGCCTCGGGTGGCTTTGCTGCCGCTTTCCATGGCGATGGCTAGATTTGCTTGCTTCAGCGACAGCACATCGTTGACGCCATCTCCAATCATGGCGACATAGCAACCAGTTTGGCGTAACTGCCGCACCAGCATCGCTTTTTGCTCGGGGCTAATCCGCCCAAACACGGTGCAGGTCCGGGCAGCATGGGCAACTTGAGCAGGGTCCATCTTCGCCAGTTCGGCACCCGAAACCACCAACAGATCGCCGCTCAGCCCGGCTTGTTTTGCCAGCGCCACGACGGTCTGCGGATGGTCGCCCGAGATAATCTTGACGCGGATGCCCGCTCTGGCAAATTCAGCTAGGGTTGCGGCGGCTTCTGGGCGGAGCTGATCGCTAAAGCGCAGTAGACCTAGAGGCACAAGACCAGCGGGGAGTTGCGGCGATGTATCGGGATGGTCCAATGCTCGTGCATTCGGGCTATGGGCAAACAGGACAACCCGCAGCCCTTGCCTAACGCCAGCCTGAATGTAATCGTTAAGTTCAGAAGGGAGCGGTCCGCTGCTCGCCTGCAGGGCCTCTGGTGCTCCTAGCACATAAACTCCATCCTCGAAAGCAATAGCGCTCCACCGTCGTGCAGAGGCGAAAGGCACCTCTGCTTTGACCGAGCGTGTCTGGCCGGGACAGACGGCAGCAATGGCTTCACTGGTGCGATTGCTGGCACTGAGATTGGCTGCAAAGTCGCCGAGCAACTCCAGCAACTCTGCTTGTGACAGCCCAATGGGGTAAAGATCTACAAGCTGGATCTGGTTCGTCGTCAAGGTGCCGGTTTTATCCAAACACAAGGTGTCTACATTACTGAGGGACTCGACCGCATTGGCCTGTTGAATCAACACATCCTGCCCAACCATGCGTACTGCCCCTAGTCCGTAGGCGAGCGTAATTGCCAGCAGCAGCCCCGCTGGTACTAGTCCAGCAATGACAGCAAACCGCTGCACAATTTCATTGGCAGAATATTTACTGCTAAAAAAGCTGATGCCCACTAGTGCCCAGAGAAAGCAGGCAATCAGCATAAAGATGCGAATCACGAGATTAATCTCGACTTGCAGCGGCGTCAACGAGCGGCGAAAGGCTCTCGCCCCTGCCATCAGCTTATAGGCAACGGTTTCCGCCCCCACTTTCTGGGCTGCATAGCAGGCAGTGCCGCTGACGCAAAAACTTCCCGAGTACACCAAATCGCCGCACTGTTTCGGAATCAGGTCCGATTCGCCGGTCAACAGCGATTCATCGACCTCGATCCGCCCCTCGCCGACCACCTGCCCGTCTACCAGGATTTGATCGCCCGGCTGCACCAGCAGCAAATCGTCTAGCACAATCTCGCTAGGGTCGATCCCTTGCTCTTGCCCAGCACGAATTACGGTGGCTTTGGGACGATTGAGTAAGGCAATTCGATCGAGTTGCCGTTTGGCCCAAATTTCCTGGTAGATGTTGACCAAGACGCCGCCGAAGATCACTACCACCACTAAGACCCCATCGCTAAACCGCCCCAACCGAAACATCACCAGACTGATCGCAAAAAAGATGGTGTTGATGACGGTGAACAGGTTTTCTTGCAGGATCTGGCGATAGGAGCGACTGGTTTGCAGTTTGACATCATTGCTGTGACCGGCCGCTCGGCGAGCAGACACGTCCTGCGGCGTTAAACCCTGGAGGCTCGCGGGAGGGCTAGTCAATGGCTGGTCCATGAAGTGCTCAGCTTACAGTAGAGGGTTAAGGCAGCCTGACATCTGCTAATCATCAGGACAATCATTCAGAGAGATAATACGGAGAAGAGAGAGCCGTCTGACTCGCGCTCTGCGTCTTGGTTTAGTCTTTGTTGAGTCTTTAACTAAAAATATGCCCTCTGAAGTCGTTGAGATCCTCTCGGCAGACGAGTTACGTCGCACCCTGAACCGCCTTGCTTCCCAGATTGTAGAACGGGCCAGCGATCTATCGAAGCTAGTATTGCTGGGAATTTACACGCGGGGTGTGCCCTTGGCCGAGCTACTAGCGCGGCAAATTGACGCTCTGGAACAGGTACAGGTTCCCGTTGGGTCGCTAGATATCACTTTTTATCGGGACGATCTCGACCAGATTGATCTGCGTACCCCCGAAAAAACCGATATTCCCTTTGACCTGTCGGGTAAAACCGTGGTGTTGGTTGACGACGTGATCTTCAAAGGACGCACGATTCGAGCAGCCCTGAATGCGGTCCACGAATACGGTCGCCCGGCTGCTATTTGGCTGGCGGTCCTGGTGGATCGCGGGCATCGAGAGCTGCCGATCCATCCCGACTTCACTGGCAAAATCCTACCGACTGCTAAAGAGGAAAAAGTTAAGGTTTACTTACAGCAGGTTGATGGGCGCGATGCCGTGGAACTCATTCCCCGACCGGGATCAGTCTGAAGCGGGATGCGTTTCTCGGGCGTGCGGCTCAATCTTCTGGTCAGAAAGCGATAGCATAGGTGAGACCGTTAGCGCGAAGTGTCTATGAACCTTACGGCTGGAGCGACTTTGCAAAACAACAAGTATGTCATCCGGACGCTGCTCAGCCAAAGCGACTGGGGCATGACCTACGAAGCGTTTCATACCTACTTGGAATGTCCGGTCATTTTGCAGACGCTGAATCCGGCAATGCGGCAGCGCAGCGATTTTGACGAGTTGCGGCAGCGGTTCATAGCTGGCGTCCGCCAATTCACCCAATTGCAAAGACCCAATACGTCAGTACGAGTCCTCGATTGTTTTCACGAAGAGGATTGGCCCTTTGTGGTCCTGGAGCGCACAGGTGAGCAGCCCCTCCCCGATTTTCTTGGGCTTGCTCCGCTGACCGTTTCCGAGGCTGCGGCTCCTAGAACCGACGATGCACCCCGTGCTGCCGAAGACGCTGCTGTACCTGTTGCTGACACGATCACTGTGCCTGTCGCTGACACCGCCGTTGACACTGCGACCCGTAGCAAAACTAGCAGTAAGGCTAACGCGATGGACATTGCTGCGGTGGTACGAGCGATTGCTGCCAAAGCAGCCCCAGCCGCTGAACGAAATCGTCCTCAGCACCAGCCAGAGAATGCAATCGGAAATCCAGATCATGATCCAGATCATCTGGTAGTGGCTGCCACAGCCTCTCCGCAGCTAGCGTCATCAAGCGATTCCCTGGCAGCTCAAGCAGCGCTGCCTCAAGTCGCTGAGAAGGCCGATCCATTGATGCCGTCGAGCAGTGCATCGCTTCCGCTTCATTCGTCCGCTCAAGGGCTGCCGCGCATCATCATACCGTCTGGGCCAAGGGCAAAAGCTTGGATGCCAATTCTGCTGATTGCCTCCTGCATTGGTGGTTTGTTGGGTATTGCGCTGGGCTTGAGTCTGCGGCTCAGCTTGGTACGTCAGACGGCAGAGCAGCCGCGCCTGGCACCTGCGCTGTTTAGCCGTGAACAGACATTTCCTGGCAATGGGGAATGGCCCGTGTCTGAACCTCCGGATTATCTCGCTCCTCAGGCAGTAGAGCAGCCCGTCTATCGTGTCAGTCCCCCGCTGGAGTCCTTTGGGGATCCGTTGCCGCTACCTAGTCCGACAACCTTTGCTCCACCGTCTTCCCTGCCCGAGGAACCGCCTCCACTCGATCCCGTTGAACCGATTGAGCCTACCGCGGATTTGAATCAACCCTCACCGCTGCCTAGTGCTGCTCCTAGTGCTCCTCCACCTGCCGCAGTGACCCTGCCTCCCGACCCTGTACCCCCACCTGCTGCACCCGTAGCGCCCCCACCGCCCCTCGTTTCCCCGCCTGCTGTTGAACCATCACCCCCAGAGCCTGCACCTCGCACAGCACCGCCGCCGATGGTGATTCGGCAATAACGGTCCCTTTCAGAATTCAACGCCGAGCGGAAGACTGGGCTAGAATCTAGAAACGTTGATTCTTGCGCCCTGGTGGTGCTTTGGCATGGCAGCTTCCGATCTTTCTCATCTGATCAATCCAATTCATCCTGAGCCTGGTCAGAATCACCAACCTGATCATCTTCATGATCACGACGATCTGTTGACTCATCCCCATGAATCCGAGCATTCCCATGTGCATAGCGAAGAATCGCTGCGGCGGATCATTAATCGCCTCTCGCGGATTGAGGGGCATATTCGCGGGATCAAAACGATGGTGCATGAAAGCCGCTCTTGCCCAGATGTATTGGTGCAGCTTGCGGCCGTGCGCGGCGCGATCGATCGGGTGTCGCGAATTATCCTCGACGAGCATTTAACGGAATGCATTGCCCGCGCTGCTAAAGAAGGGCAAATCGAAACCGAAATCGAGGAATTGAAGGCGGCACTCGATCGGTTTTTGCCATGATGGAGATGCCATGATGGAAATAAGAGTCTATTGGCTTAGGTCTAGTTTCTGAGCCTCCTAAGCACTCGTTGTGTTGACGGTTTACGGCACTATCTTTAAGTCCATATAAGCCCATTAAGCTTGAAGTCAATTAAGTCTAGTTTAAGTTCAACTCAGTCAATCGCTTCTTCTATTGCCGCAGGTTTTCATGTCCACTGAACTCGCCACCGAATTGCAGTCTGCCGTTGAAAAGCGTCGCAACTTTGCGATTATCTCTCACCCCGACGCCGGAAAAACTACCCTCACCGAGAAGCTGTTGCTCTACGGAGGTGCAATTCACGAAGCTGGAGCGGTGAAGGCGCGGCGAGCACAGCGGCATGTGACGTCGGACTGGATGGCCATGGAGCAGCAGCGGGGTATTTCGATCACTTCAACCGTGCTGCAATTTCAATATGACGGCTACTGGATCAATCTGCTGGACACGCCCGGTCACCAAGACTTCAGCGAAGACACCTACCGGACGCTAGCCGCCGCCGACAATGCCGTGATGCTGGAAGACGCCGCCAAGGGTCTAGAACCCCAGACGCGCAAGCTGTTTGAAGTCTGCCGAATGCGCGAGCTGCCGATCTTCACCTTCTTCAACAAGCTCGACCGCCCGGGGCGCGATCCCTTCGAGCTAATGGACGAAATCGAGCAAGAGCTGGGTCTGCAAACCTATGCTGTTAACTGGCCGATTGGCATGGGCGACCGCTTCAAAGGCGTGTTTGACCGCCGCCAGCGGCAGATTCACCTATTCGAGCGCACTGCCCACGGCAGCCGCGAAGCCGCCAACACAGTTATCGATCTGGGCGACCCCCGCATCGAAGAGCTACTAGAACAGGATCTCTATTACAAGCTCAAAGAAGATCTAGAGCTGCTCGAAGGCGTCGGGGCGGAATTCGATCTCGATCTGGTGCATCAGGGTAAGATGACCCCGGTGTTTTTTGGCAGCGCCATGACCAACTTTGGGGTCGAGCTGTTTCTGGAAGCCTTCTTGGACTATGCGCTAAAGCCAAGCCCCCGCCGCAGCACCATCGGCGATATTGATCCGGAGCACCCTGAGTTTTCTGGCTTTGTGTTTAAGCTGCAAGCCAACATGGATCCTAAGCATCGGGACCGCATCGCCTTTGTTCGCGTCTGCTCGGGCAAATTTGAGAAAGACATGGTGGTGAACCACGCCCGCTCGGGCAAAACCGTACGCCTCTCTCATCCCCAGAAGCTGTTTGGACAAGACCGGGAATCGCTGGCGGAAGCCTATCCGGGTGATGTAATCGGTCTGAACAACCCAGGCGTGTTTGCCATCGGCGACACGATCTACAGCGGACCCAAGCTGGAATTCGAGGGCATTCCCATGTTCTCGCCCGAACTGTTTGCCTATTTGAAAAACCCCAACCCCTCGAAGTTCAAGCAGTTTCGCAAGGGTGTCAGTGAGCTGCGGGAAGAGGGAGCCGTGCAGATCATGTACTCGGTGGATGAAGCCAAGCGCGATCCGATTCTGGCTGCCGTCGGGCAATTGCAATTTGAAGTCGTGCAGTTTCGCCTGCAAAACGAGTACGGCGTTGAAACTCTCCTAGAACCCTTGCCCTACAGCGTCGCTCGCTGGGTGGACGGCGGCTGGGAAGCGCTGAGCAAAGTGGGACGGCTGTTCAACACGGTCGCCGTTAAAGATAGCTGGGGACGCCCAGTGCTGCTATTCCGCAATGAGTGGAACTGCCAGCAGGTGGAAGGCGAACACCCAGAGCTGAAGCTGAAGAAAGTAGCCCCGGTCGTGTCTGGGCAAGAGCCAGAGTCGCTTTAGATGATTGCTCTAGGTGAGATGATTGCTCTAGGTGGATTGCTTTAGGTCATTAGAGTCATTAGAAGAGTCATTAGATAGCTGCGTTATCGTAAGCGGATTGTCAGGAAGCGGGAAATGTGACATCACCGCTTAGCCAGCCGGCTCTGGTGCTGCTTCGGTCGGCAGCAGCGATGGGTTGTTGGGAGCAGGCAGCGCCTCAGGAAGAGCCGGTTCATAGGGCAGGGGCGATGGAGCAGCCGGTTCGGGAACAATCACCGGATGAGGCTGAACTGTTGCAGCGGGTGGATTGGGCGGCATCGGCTCGGTCGATGGCGGTGGCACCGTGATTAGCTCTGGCGGTAGTGGTGTCGGTGCCAGCTTCAAGTCCGATGGGTCAATGCCTGCCGCCGGATCGGGCGATGTTTCAAACAGCGGCAGATCGTCAATTTGGGGGCTATCGTCGGCAGCGGGACGGGGTGGGTTGAGCTGCAGTTGCCAGCGCTCTATGGCGGCTCTCGCCTGCCCAGATAGGACCCGACCCGAACCAATCTGGCTAGCTACGTCGATGGCTGCGGCCAGATTGCCAGCCTCTGCTAGGGCAGTCGCCCGATCTAGAATTGGCTGATCTTCAGCTAACTGGATATTAACAATCTGGCGATCGCGCCACTCGCGGATAGCCACCTGGGCATCATCATACAGAGCGCGACCAGGAGCAATCTGAGCAGCAACTTCGATGGCTTGTGCAAGCTGCCCTTCATCGGCTAGTGCCACCGCCCGATTAAACAGCGGCTGATCTTCCAGCGTCTGAATTTGCGACCGCCAAGTGGCAATGAGATCTTGAGCGCGACCGCGTAATGCCCGCCCGAGCTGAATCTGGCTCGCTGCTTGGATAGCAGCCTGCAAGCTTGGAATAGTCCCAGCCCTAGCGAGCTGCATTGCCTGATCAAGCTGTGGTTGGTCTTCCAAGCGCTCAATCTGCCGGTTCCAGAAAGCAATCAACGTTTGTGCTTGTACTCGTCGCGGTCGGTCTGGGCTAACCTGCATGGCTTGATTGATCGCAGCCGTCAGGGTGGATCGCTGCCCCAACTCCGCTGCCAGACTGGCATATTTGATCTGCACCAAATCCTGATACTGAGCCTGCCAGTCTTGCCGATGCGCCTGCGCCTGGGTATAGAAGGGGCTACTCGCAGGAATCTGCTCCATGGCTGCCACCGCTTCCTTTAGCTTCAGCAGGCTGCCAATCGATGGTACCCAGGTCCACGAGAGGGCTTCATCGGCAAGTTGGTAGGCGCGGCTAAAGGCAAGTAATTCTTTGACCTCGGGAGTGTCCTGCACCTGCTCGGGCAGTTTCAAGATAGCTAGGGCCTCGACTCGCTTGCCCTGCTGCCACTTTTGAGTGCCCAGCGTCAGGAGGCGATTGCTCCACTGGCTGAGGCTAGCGGCAGCTTCAGCCGCCGCATAACTCTGAGCAGGAATTTGTTGCGCAACTGGAATGGCCTGCTGCAGTTGAGCAGGCGTACCAGATTGAGCCAGATTTTGCGCCCGAAGCAACACCTGCCAAGCTTGCTTCTCAACGCCCAGCTGTTGCGCCAGAGCATCCGCTCCCTGCTCTCGCTCCCAGTAGTTCCGTTCAAACTCAGCCATCAGCACAATCTGCTGGGAAACCACAGTCCAGTTCTTCTGCCGAAGAGCCGTTTGGGCTTTGGCATAGATGGCGTCAGCGTCTTTGGCATACATGCGCCAGCGTTTAAGGGCGTCCTGAGCCTCAGCATAGGCCGGAACCGAGTCTGGAATATGGCTAAGGGCAGCTTCTGCCCCCTGCAAATCTCCCTGCTTGACCCGGTGGCGAGCAATGGTCAAGATCTGCTGCGACCACTCCTGGGCTAGGCGCTGCCCTTCTCGGTAGAGGGGGTGATCGGGATCCCACTGCTTCAGCAACTCTAGGCTGGCAATCAGCTTCGGCAGTTCCCCGGTTTGAGCAGCCTCCTGGGCACAATACAAGCGCTCCATGTCGAGGGTCAATTGGGCTGGATCACTACAGTCGATCTGAGGCGGCAGAGAAATCAGCCAGATCAGCGCTGAGGTACCCATGCCACCCAAAATTCCCAAGGCAGCCAGCCAGATCAGCGACCAGCGCCAGCGCATAGGTCGAGGAGAATCCCCCTTGGGTGAGCCAGGAGCCGTCCCTTCCGGAGGTGCTGACCGTGATCCAGACGAAGCGGCTTCATTAGTACCGCCGATCAAAAATTCCGTAGGGACCATCGGCTCATGGACGTGCCGCCACGTAGCGCGCCTGCTCCATCGCTGGAGAGACTGAAGATACTGCCGAAGAGTAGCCCGAACTATTGGACGAGAATCTGGTTCTGGAAATAGTCGTTTCACCATGACACCCCTACCGACGTGCAGTCTGCTGAAGGATCACTGACGAGGAGCAGCTAAACCAGGATCCACTTCTAAATTTCACAACTCTAAAGGTCAATGGGTTGCAGGCAACCTCACCTGCCAACCTATCCTGCCAACCCAAGAGTTCAATTCACTCAATTCATTCAGTCAATTCATTTCCGTTCAGAGTTTACCAAACTTGCAAAAACGGTCTCCTATGGTGTGCCCCCAGCAAACAGTCTAGGCTCAGCATGAAGCCGCTACGCTGAAACAGCGGCAGCGCACTGCCGTCTAGAATCGGGGGATCCACCAGTTTTGATACCTGCGTCAAGATCAAGTCAACCGCATCAATCTACTATTCGGTGCTGGATCAGGATAGTGGACGAAGCAGTACCACGGCTCAAACAGTACCACGGCTCAAACAGTACCACGGCTCAAACAGTGCCGCTAATCACTCTGACGAGGAGTCATCGTGAATGGAATGCAGTCTCAGGCGGTTTGAATCTGAAGCCCGCCAACAGAATCTGATGCAATGAGGTGCTTGCCAGTGGGGTCATCAGCTTGATCATTAGCTTGGTCAATCAATCGGGTTGCGGGAAAGGTTCTAGGAGCTAGCTAATAGATGCCCTCGTAGCACCCTAAACCAGAAATCTCCTGTAGTACACAGGGCTTTACAATTTCTTAATATTTTGAAATACTCTGCTCTACGCTGCAAGATATGACGCTGCTTCCCTATGGATTAATGGGTTAAATTCCATTCAGGTAGTGTTCCCTCGGCGGGGGGCGCTCTCGCGCTTCCTCACGGGTCTCGCTATTAGTTTTGCTATTAGTATTTTCAGTGTTCTCACTGTTCTGCATCAGAGACATCTCCCTCGCTTGTTGTCCCCTCAGATTCACTGGTTTCCTCCGATGGGCTGGAAGAAGGCTCTGCTTCGCTAAGACTTGCTTCGGAAGCCTCGGAACCAATTCCCTCTCCTGGCGAAGGTGCTGTCATGGAAGCACCGTCTTCAGTTGCCCAGGTTTTCCAAATGCTGTCCCGTTCTTTGAGCCAGATGCCAATTAATCCTTGGGCTTCAAAATACAAGGCCCGTCCAGGAGCAATCTGGGATGCGACCTCAATGGCTAGCGTGAGTCGGTCTCGCGACGCCAGATCCCGCGCCTGATCCAGAAGTTTTTGATCTTCCGCTATTTGTATCTCCCGCAGTTTCGCCTTCCAGGTCTCGACACTTGCCTGCACTTCCAGATACAGCGCTCGCTCTGGGCGGATGGCGGCAGCAGCTTGGATTGCCTCCTCTAGCTTGCCTCGGTCGGCGAGGGCTTTTGCCTGGTTCCACAATGGCTGATCTTCCAAGATCTCGATTTGCCGCTGCCACGTCATAATCTGCGATTGCGCTTCGCTCCACAGCGCCCGATGGCTGGGAATTACCTGAGCTTGGGCAATGGCCTGCTGCAGGTTGGGAATTTGTCCAGCGGCTGCCAGCTGGTGTGCTCGCTGCAGATAGGGCCGATCCTCTAGTTGTTCAATCTTTTGCTGCCAAGTGGCAATGAGCGACTGCGCCTGTGCTTGCCGTGGCCGATCGGCGGCAACCTGCCGAGCACGCTCAATGGCTGCCTCCAAGGCGGGTTTTTGCCCGATACCTGCCAGCATCGCTGCTAGCTGGAGTTGCGTCATGTCCTCCAGTTCTGCCTGCCAGACTTGCAATTGCACTTGCGCTTCCTTGTAAACCAAGCTGTCGGTTGAAATTTGCTGCATGGCGGCGATGGCCTCGGTTAAATTCCAGACTTGCTTCCAGCTTGGCTGCGGGTCTTGCAAGCTCTCGGCTACTCGTTGGTGGGCATGGCTAAAGGTCACCAAATCTTTGGCGGCGGCAGGCAGCGACAGATGCAGCGGAATTTGCCGGGCGGTCGTTAGGGCAGCATTTACTTCTCCGGCTTGCCATTGCTGAAGCCCCGTGGTGAGCAGAGTCTGCCCCCACTGTTGTAGCACGGTTTGCGCTTCTGCCCAGGCATCGGTGCCCGGCGCAACTTGCATAGCTAGCTCAATCGCTTCTCCCAGTTTTTCCGGTGAGTTGCCCTTAGCCAGCTTCTGAGCCTGGGTCAATCTTTCCCGCGATTGTTTTTGCAGCAAAATTTGCTTGGACAGCACATCTGCTTGCTGCAGTCGCCAATAGTCTTGTTCCAGATAGCCCATCTCGGCCACCTGCTCAAAGGCCAGCTTCCAGTCCTGCTGCTTGACTGCCTCCAGCGCCTTGGCGTAAAGTGCTTCTCCCGCTTGCCACTGCTGTTGCCAGTTAGCAATCGCCTGCTGCGCCTCTTCATAGACCGGGCTAGTTTTGGGAATTTGATTGGCGGCATCAATTGCGCCCTGTAAATCGCTCTGGTTGATCTTTTCTTGCGCTAGCAGCAGCACCAGCCGTGACCACTTAGCAATCGACTGCTGGGCTTCTTGGTAGAGCGGATGATCTGCCGTCAGAGGCTCTAGCATCTTGATGCCTTTGAGCAGGTCCGAAAGCTTCCCCGAGCGGGCAACGTCCTGAGCACAATACAATCGCTGGGTTTCCGGCGACAGCAGCGAGATTTTTTCGCAGTCGGGTAGGGGCGGCAACCCCGATAGCCAGAGATAAGCCGTCAGGCCGATGGTGCCAAAAACTGCCAGGGTGCCGATGCCCACCAGTGACCAGCGCCAGGGTTTTTCGGGCGTCCGCATCGGTGAAACACTGGACTGAGGGCAAGTAGCGCTTCGCGGCGGAATGACAGTTGCCTGAGGCAGGGCATCTCGGTCGATTTCGGACAGGTCGATTTCGGACGGGGCGGTGGTTTGATTGGCAGAGGAAGCAGCGGTTGGCTTGGGAACAGGAGTTGGCCTGTCCTGGGATGGTTGCGGAGGCGGCTCAAGAAATTCAGCTGAATGCCCTACCCGGTTGGTTTGCCGCCGCAGACGCCGCGAGACGCGCGGGTAGAACGGTTGGGGGGCGCTAGATGGGTTGATATGTCCTCTCACCATAAGTGCTGTTGAAAGTAGGCCTACCAAGACGCGATATTCTCTGCTTGTCTGGATAAGCTTACTCGCAAATTGCAGATCTGCATCACCCGCTCAGCGAAAGTTTTTAGTTGGGAGCGGCAGATGAAGTGGCATCCTGGTGAGATAGTGGCCGGCAGCGAATTAGCGCGAACCGCCCATTACGACGTCGGCATCGGCATTGCCAGTCTGCTGCCTGCGGGCTTCCTCGTCCAGATAGCGAGCGACCTGCCCCTCAATCTCGCGGCGGACGATGGCCCGATATTCCAGAAAGTGCTCAATCTGGGCGCAAACCGAGAGATAGCTGCTAACACCGCCTGGGTTGTAGCGGACCATGTTCCACAGGTTGCGCCAAAACGGCCAGCGGGTATCGCGTAGCACGCCCTGCCGCCAGCAGATCGTCAGCAGCGCCCGTATCGTTACCCAATTCAGCAGTTTGCGGGAGCCTTTTCCTTTCTTGGGATAGGTGGCTTCCCCCAGCAGTCGGTAATGCCGATAGGCGCGATCGAGAAAGCGCTTTGGCTCATAAAGCTGGTCAAACGCCTCGACGTACTCTCGGGCAATATCTTCCAGGGGTCGCGTCGGCACGAAGTTCATCAGCGTTGTTTGGTTGATGTTGGCAGACTTGCTGCGCAATCGCCCCTCTTTGGCGAGCCGATGCCATAGCGCCGTGTCGGGGAGGGCCTGCAACATGCTAAACAATGCCGTTGGGATGGCTGTCTGCTCCACAAACTGGACGATGCGGTCCCCGGCCCCGGCTTTCTCGCCATCAAAGCCGATGATGAATCCCGCCATGACCCGTAGCCCTGAGCGAGTAATCCGGTTGACGGCATCGCTGAGCGAATCTCGCGTATTCTGGTGCTTCTGGGTCAGCGTTAGGCTAGCCTCGTCGGGGGTCTCAATGCCGAGAAACACCGCGCCAAAATTGCACTGCACCATGGCATCCATTAATTCCTGATCCTGCGCTAGGTCCACTGAGGCTTCGGTGGCAAAGGAAAAGGGATACTGATGCGCCTCTATCCAGGGCTTCAGCTCCTTGAGGAACAGCTTGACGTTGCGCTTGTTGCCGATGAAATTGTCGTCCACCATGAAAATGCTGCGCCGCCAGCCCAATTCGTAGAGGCGATCGAGTTCCGCTAGGAGCTGCTGCGGGGTTTTAGTGCGCGGCTTGCGGCCGTAAAGCACGATAATGTCGCAGAATTCGCACTGAAACGGGCACCCCCGCGAAAACTGCACCGACATTTCCGCATAGGCATCCATGTCTAGCAGGTCGAATCGGGGAATTGGCGTCTTGGTAACGTCCGGCTTTTCACCGTTGGCTCGAAATACACCCGATTCTGCTCCGGTTGAAATCGCCTCGACGAACAGCGGCAGCGTGATTTCCCCTTCGTCCAGAATCAAATAATCCGCCCCCGCCGCTTGAGCTTCCTCGGGTAGGGCCGTGGCGTAGGGTCCACCCACCGCTACCCGCTTGCCACGTTGCTTCGCCGCCTGAATTTGCTCCAGCAAATCGTCTTTCTGCACAATCATCGCCGACAGAATCACCAGATCCGCCCAGTCCCATTCGGCGTCGGTGACCGAACGAACATTGCGGTCCACCAGCTTGAACTCCCAGTTTTGCGGCAGAATTGCAGCAACTGTCACCAGTCCCAAGGGCGGCAGCATGGCTTTACGATTCAGCAGTGCCAGCGTTTTCTCGAATGACCAAAAGCTTTTAGGAAATAGCGGATACAGCAGTAAAACACGCATGATTAAACGCGAGGGAACACCATTCCCCCATGAGACGACCAGCAAACAACAGAGCAGAAAGCGAGAACCAGAGCAGAATAGGTGCCTATATTAAGTGCCTATCAAAAAACGCGAAGCTCGTTGGATGGTACCTTGCCTACCCGATCCCTACTGCTTGACTAGCTTAGTGGAATGTTTGTGCCTTTAGGGAAATCCGGTTTGTCACGCCTAAAAGCGTCTTGAAGCGAAAAGACTTTTTACACCAGCTTTCATCGGCCCAAATCATGCAGGTTATGAATGGCGGCCACACACTGCCGCGTCACGGCGTCTAGCTCCTCGCGTTGGGTAGACAGAGGCGCGGGAATTGGGGAACCGATTCGGATCGTCACGGGCACGGGGCGCGGCCATTTGCTGCCTTTCGGGATAATTGCCTGCGTCCCCCAGAGGCTGACCGGCAGCAGCGGTGCTTGAGCTTTAGCGGCAATCAGGGCAGCGCCCAGCTTGGGATCAGAGATCCGGGCATCGGGTGTGCGGGTGCCCTGCAAGAAAATGCCAACGGCCCAGCCGTCCTCTAGTTGGGTCAGGGCTGCCCGCAGCGCACTGCGATCGGGAGAGCCGCGCTTCACTGGATAGGCTCCATAGAGGCGAATCGCCTGACTCAGCACCGGCACCCGAAACAGCTCCTCCTTTGCCATGAACGACACCGGCCGCCGCACACAGTTGGAGAGGATCGGCGGATCGAAATCGCTGGCATGATTCGCTACCACCACCAGCGGTCCCCGTTGCGGCACCTGCTCGGCTCCGTAGATGCGTCCCCGAAAATAGCCATGCAGCATCGGGCTGACGATCGACCACTTGAACAGGTGGTAGAGCATCAGGCTAACGACAGGCTCGCGGCTTCGGGTCCGGGGAGGGGCAGCAGGGGAAGCACTCATGCCGGCAACTCAGCGTAGCAACCGATATTCTCCAACTGTAAATCGGGACAGGTGCGCTTGATGATGCCGGTCAATACTTTTCCAGGACCGATTTCGACCACCCGCTCGATGCCCTCAGCTGGAAGCTGCAGCGAAATCTCCCGCCAGCGCACTGAACCCGTCATCTGGCGATTCAGGCGGTCTTTTAGGCTAGCCGCATCGGTCGTCGGCGTCGGATCCACATTCGACAACACTGGCACTCGCGCTGTCTGAAACTCTACCTGATCGAGCACCGCCCGAAATTCGGCAGCCGCCTCTGCCATCAGCGGCGAGTGGAAGGCTCCGCTGACGTTCAGTTTCACGCCCCGCTTAGCTTTTACATTCGCCAGCACCGACTCCACGGCCGCTACGGTGCCCGAGATCACCACCTGCCCGGCATTGTTGTCGTTGGCTAGCACCACATCCGGCGTTTGGGCGATCTGCTGTTCGAGCTGGTCGCGGTCGAACCCTAGCAGAGCCGCCATGATGCCGTCGGAAGCGCTATCCATCAGCTCGGCCCGCCGCTTTACTAACTGCAAGCCGGATGCAAAATCAAAGACACCTGCCGCATACAGTGCCCCATACTCGCCCAGGCTATGCCCTGCCACTAAAGCCGGCTGCTGCCCGCGGGCGTGCAGTTCATCGACCAGCAGACTTTCGACCACATAGAGGCAGGGCTGGGTATAGAGCGTGTTCGACACTTTGTCGTCGGGGCTTTGGCAGATCTCCGGCACCGACCAGCCCAGAATCTCTGCGGACTGCTCTAGCTTGGTCTGCGCTGTCGGCCGCTCAAACAGATCGGCGCCCATACCGACTGACTGCGAACCCTGTCCCGGAAACACCCATGCGGTCTTGGTCATAGTGATCAACGAGTCATACTTTGTAACCAGACCTACATTTTACGGCTTGCCGGTGCCATTCCTGAGATGGGCTAGAGGATTTCTGCTAAGTTCACGATCAGACCAGGCAGTACCGCCTTTCATGAGAGGGTCGCCGGTGCGTCCGCCTAGAGGTGGAAGACAGGCTAGTTTGAAAAATCAGCCTTGTTCTGCTTTGTTCTTTGTCTCCAATTATGCTCATCCTACCGCCAACGGAAGATGGCTGCCCCCCAAGTTAGACCTGCGCCAAAGCCTGCGGCCGCAATCACGTCTCCGGGCTGAACGCGGCCCGAGCGCACCACTTCATCGAGCGCCAGCGGAATCGAAGCAGCAGAGGTGTTGCCGTACTGCGCCATGTTGCTGATCACCTTTTCGTCGGGAATGCCGAGGCGCTGGGCAACCGCGTCTAGAATCCGCTGATTGGCTTGGTGCAGCAGTAGCCAGTCGATTTGCTCGACGCTGAGATGGGCGCGAAACAGAGCTTTTTCGATTACCTCGGGCACTTTTTTGACGGCAAAACGGTAGACCTCCTGCCCATTCATGGCAATTGGCTGAAAGCTGCCCTGCCCGATGGCAATGTCATCGACTAGATGATGCGGCTGCGGCTGAAACGCTAGAGTCAGGCAATTGTTTTGGTTGCCGTCGCTGCGCAGCTCAAAGCCTAGCAGTCCGTCTCTCTCAGAAGTAGACTGCATAACAATCGCTCCGGCTCCGTCCCCAAACAGCACACAGGTGCGGCGGTCGCTCCAATCAGTCCAGCGCGACAGCACATCGGCTCCGATTAGGACAATCGTGCGATACGTGCCGGTACGGATGAATTGGGCTGCCGTCACCAGACCAAACACGAACCCGGAGCAGGCGGCTGTTAGATCAAACGCAGCAGCTCGGGTAGCTCCTAGCTCAGCCTGAATCTGGCTGGCCGTACCAAACAGATCGTCCGGCGTTGAGGTCGCTAGGATAATCAGGTCTACGTCGGTTGCCTGCACAGCAGCCATTTCCAGGGCTTGTCGGGCGGCATCGCTGGCCAGCTGTCGCAGGGAGCCTTGGGCATCTGCCAAGCGTCGCTGCCGAATTCCAGTGCGGGTGGAGATCCATTCGTCTGACGTGTCTACAAGGCGGCTCATGCCGTCATTACCCAGTGCCACATTCGGAACGGCAGATCCGCATCCGGTAATGGCTATTCCCGATAGTTGCACCATTATTCTCCGTCTGTGGCGGTTGCTTCCGTTTGCTGATACTGAAATTGAATGCGCTCCAGGACGCGGTTATCCACGGCTTCCTTGGCTAGCCGTACGGCATTAAAGATTGAAGGCGCTTGAGAACTGCCATGGCTAATAATGCAGATGCCATCTACGCCTAGCAGCAAGCCGCCGCCATGTTCGGCATGATCGACGCGTTGCTTGATCCGCCGCAAATTGGGCCGCAGCAACGCCGTGCCCAAGCGACCACGCCAGCCTTGCGGCAGCTCTTCGCGCAGAATTTGCAGCAGCACCCCACCCACCGCTTCGGCAAACTTCAGCAGCACGTTGCCCGCAAAGCCATCGCAGACCACTACATCAAACTGACCCGACAGCACATCCCGCCCTTCCGCATTGCCCACAAACGATACACGAGGATGGGCTTGCAGCAAGGGATAGGTGCGCACCGCCAGCTCATTGCCTTTCGACGATTCTTCACCAATGTTCAGCAGCCCTACTTTAGGGTCTTCAACCCCCAGCACGTACTGAGAGTAGAGCGTTCCCATCACCGCAAACTGCTCCAAAAACTTTGGGCGGCAATCCACATTAGCGCCCACATCCAGGATCAGCACGGATTTCCCCGCCATAATCGTCGGCAGCACGACCCCAATTGCCGGACGATCAATTCCCGGCAGCCGCCCTAGACGCAGCAGCGCTGCCGCCATCGCTGCACCCGAATGCCCTGCGGAAACTACGGCATCAGCCTGCCCCTGCTTGACCAAGGACATCGCCACATTAATTGAGGCTTTTGGCTTACGCCGCAAGGCACCCAACGGCTCCTCGTGCATCTCTACTGTGCCTTCCGCCGGGACAATTTCGAGCTGAAGCGAAGGGTTGTGTTGCCGCATGCAGGCATCGATCTGCTGCGGATCGCCAACAAGTAGAACCTGTACCCCCAATTCTGCCTGTGCTCTCAGCGCCCCAGCAACTATTTCAGCGGGGGCAAAATCTCCCCCCATCGCGTCGATTGCAATCCGTGCCTGAGTCGATCCCATTGATCAAAGTGATAGAAGCCTCACAAATTCTATCAGATAGCCTCTACCCATTGGCGCAATTTGCTCGCGCAATTCCTTAGAGCAGCTCGATAGATGACCAGCAAGCGCGGCTGAACAACCCGATTCCCAAGGCAGTCCAGCTACTCGACCTCTCCGGGTGGCACAATCCGCTGGAAGAGATAGCCGGTGCCCCGGGCGGTCAAGATCAGTTCGGGGTTGCTGGGGTCATCTTCCAGCTTGGCCCGCAGCCGCGAGATATGCACATCTACGACGCGCGTATCCACATGCCGCTCCGGGGTGTAGCCCCAGACTTCCTGCAGGATCTCTGAGCGAGAAAACGGCTCGCCCGAGCGACCCACTAGCAGCTCCAGCAAGCTAAACTCCATGCCCGTCAGCCGAATCCGCTCGTCGCCTTTGTAGACTTGGCGCTTGTTCGTGTCGATGCGGATGTTGTTGATATGGATGACGCCCGAGCTGGGAATGCCCGAGGTGCTGACTTTTTCTACGCGCCGCAGCACTGAGCGAATCCGGGCTTCCAGTTCCTTGGGTGAAAAAGGCTTCACCACATAATCGTCGGCTCCCAGCTCCAGCCCAGTGATTCGGTCGGCCACATCGCCCAGTGCCGTTAGCATGATAATGGGAACGTCGGATTCTTTGCGCAGTTCCTGACAGACACCGTAGCCGTCGAGCTTGGGCATCATCACGTCCAGCACGACAAGATCGGGGTTGGCATTGCGAAAGGTTTCCAGGGCTTCTTCGCCATCCGCAGCGGTGACGACGTCGTAGCCAATCATCGAGAGGCGGGTTTCTAGGATGCGGCGAATGCTTGCTTCATCATCCACAACCAGGATCTTTTCTTTGTGATTTTCCAACTTACTTTACACTCCTTAAAGCAAATTTTTTTAGTTAATTTTCGTCACTTTATCATTAAGATATTAGCTCACTTGCTCCACCTTAGAACGCTGGACTTCCTATTCTAACTACATTTCAAAGTTTTTTAAGATTCCCTGCAATTTCAAATAATTCTAAAGCAATCTCGAAATTAGAACTCGATTATTTGCAATGCCAAAACCACGATCCCTTTATGTTTGCAATCAATGCGGTGCGGAATTTCCACAATATTTTGGGAAGTGTCCGGGCTGCGGCGAATGGAATTCCCTCATCGAGCAAACGATCGTTTCTGCCCCTGCCGCTAGCCGTACCGCTCCCCTAGCAGCGGCTCGGTCTACCTCGCATCGCAGCGCTCCTCGGCAGCCCCCGCAGCCAATCGCCGCACTAACGCTGAATCAAATTTCTGACCATCCCCAGACGCGCCTTGATTCAGGCTACAGCGAGTTCGATCGGGTCCTAGGGGGTGGAATTGTGCCGGGGTCGCTGGTGCTGATTGGTGGAGATCCAGGCATCGGCAAGTCTACGCTGCTGCTGCAGGTGGCAAACCAGCTTGCGGAGCGCTACCGAGTGCTGTATGTGTGTGCCGAAGAGTCAGGGCAGCAGGTGAAGCTGCGCTCCCAACGTCTTGGTGTAGGAGTTACTGATCGGCACAGGCAGACCAACGGGCAAAAAAAAACAGAAACGCTAGACCAGTCTGATGATCTCTCGGCTGCCGAAACGCTCTATCTGCTGCCCGAGACGGATCTAGAAGCAGTACTGCGCGAGCTAGAAGCGCTGCGACCGCAGGTCGCCGTGATTGACAGTATTCAGGCGCTGTATTTTGCCTCACTCAATTCCGCTCCTGGCTCAGTTTCCCAAGTGCGAGAGTGCACCTCGGCGCTGATGCAGGTGGCCAAGCGGGAGCACATCACCCTGTTCATCGTGGGGCATGTCACCAAGGAAGGCGCGATAGCCGGACCCAAGGTGCTAGAGCATTTAGTAGATACCGTGCTCTATTTTGAAGGTGACCGTTTTGCTAGTCATCGCTTACTGCGCTCGGTGAAGAACCGCTTTGGCGCTACCCACGAACTCGGTATCTTTGAAATGGCCGATGCCGGTCTCGAAGAAGTGCGCAACCCGTCGGCACTGTTTCTCGGCAACCGCGATGAGCAATCTCCAGGGACTGCAACCATTGTGGCCTGCGAAGGCACTCGCCCCCTAGTCGTCGAACTACAGGCATTGGTGAGTCCTACGAGCTATCCTTCACCGCGCCGATCCACCACGGGCATTGAATACAATCGGCTGCTGCAAATCCTGGCGGTACTAGAAAAGCGGGTTGGCATTCCCCTCTCCAAGTTAGATGCCTACGTTGCTCCCTCGGGGGGATTGAGCGTTGCTGAGCCTGCGGCCGACCTAGGCGTGGCAGTTGCCGTGGCTGCCAGTTTTCGCGATCGAATTGTCGATCCAGAAACCGTTTTAATCGGGGAAGTGGGGTTAGGGGGTCAAGTGCGCCCAGTGTCGCAATTAGAACTGCGGCTTAAGGAGGCAGCGAAGCTAGGCTTTAAGCGCGCCATTGTGCCGGCCAGCCAGGTTATTTCAGGAATGGAGCTAGAGATTATCCCGGTAACGCGCGTCATGGATGCCATTGCTGTTGGTCTTGTAGGGGGTGGACGGGCAGATGCCATCAGCGACGAGTAGCTGTGGGCGTCGTTTTACCCCGGCCGCATGAAAAACATTAAGAGACGTGAATTTGCTACTTCAAACGATACGATCTCCCCAAATCTCCTTAGATAAAATAGAACTATCAGGACCAATGAGATGAAGTTAGCAAATTGCTGGTTCATGTCATGATCCGGAGGAACGATCCTAATCCAATGATCCAAAACGAGCTAAACGCCGAGCACAGGCGGTGGCATCTACCTTCTGACGTTGTTGCAATCAGCACAGCGAAGGATTCGTTAAGATAGAGTTGGCAGATATTCGTAGGGCAATAGTGGTGCGAGCTGGAAGGGAGACCGCTGCTGCTCCCCCAGACTTGCCAGTTACGGTGCATCTACCATCTAGAGCTAGAAGGCAGTAGGAGTGCTATTGCAGGAGACATCTTGCGTCCGATTAGCAGAGATTGCTAACGAGCTAGGACCAAGAATATGGGAATGCTCCGTTGTAGCACCTCAGCGCTCTGTAAAACCCTAATTTAATGGTTTATCCCTGAAACCAGGGAAAATCGTAAATTTAAGTTGAAGACGCTAGAGGGTTCCGGGATAGCGGCAAACGCAACTGGATCCACAGACAGTAGAGCAAGCCTAAAGGTAAGCAGAACTTAGGCTGCCCCCTACCTACTTCCCCAACAATTCCACAAATTCTTTCTACCGTTTCATTAGAACGGTGAAAGATTCCAAGCTCCCTCAACCATAAGAGCTTGACCAGCTTAATGCGGTCAATCGCAGCTGCATGCCCCTGCACAGCGATTGGTCACTTACTCTGCTGCTTTCACATCTCCAGGAGTTTAACATATGCAACCGTCTCAAACTGCATCTCAAAACACGAATGAGCTGCCTTTAGTCTCATCTCCATCGTCAGTAGTCAAAGTAGGCGGAACCCCTTCTCTTAGTACAACTCCTCAGGCCGCAACAAGCGCAACTTCACCAACCTTTCCCCATACGCTAACCGGAGGGGGGGCGCGCTGGACCGTAGAAAATAATCTACCCGGACTCGGTATCGGTGCTGCATCGATCGGGAATCAAGGAAATGCCTACGATGCTGGTTTGCAACTGATGGTGAACGGTCAGCCGCTGGTAGCACCCATTGCTAGCGCCACCTCAAACCTCCTGACAACTCAGCCTGTGAGACTAGCGTCGGGACTGGAGGTGACCGTGCAGTACTTTGCGGTTCCCGATGACGGCATTCTGCGGACGCTGGTGAGCTTCCGTAACCCGAGCAGCAGTACCATTTCGACGCAAGTGGATTGGGCGACTGACGTCGGTTCTGATGCCAAGACCACCATTGCTGCCACAAGCGATAACGATACGGTTGTCGAAGCCAGCGACCGTTGGATCATTACTGAAGATGGCAACTCCCTGGGTGGTGATGTAGCCAATCTGCATGTCTTGTTTGGTTCGGGTCGCCCAGCTGTGACGCCAGCGCAAACTAGCACCACCTTGGCATCCGGGGCAGAAGGCATTCTCAGCCGCTACAATATCTCGGTTCCGGGCAATGCAACCCGATCGCTGCTCTTCTTTAATGGCATTGCTGGCACCACCGCAGGAGCCAAGCACGATACCAGCCAGTTTGAATCAGTCTCGCGGCTGCTGGGCACCAACCTCCTGAATGGATTGACGGCGCAACAGCGGCAGGAAGTATTGAACTGGGATCTGTCGGGTACCGCAACCCTGACTGGCGGTGGTGCCACCTGGACCATCACTAACGATCTGGGGACCAGCAATCAGTTGCCAAGCGGCGGCGAAATTGATGATGTTCACCCTGGTCTCGGCTTTGGCGTTCTCGATGCTGCAGTTAGCTCCCATGGCGATGCGGTGGATGGCGGCATGATGCTGTTTGTGAACAATCAGCAGTTTGTGGCACCAACCACCGGCAACAGCCAATCTGGGCGCACCTATACAACGGGCGAAGTCACGATGTCAGGGCTGAATGTCAAGGTGCAGTACCATGCTATGGCGCATCAGCCTGTGTTGCGCTCCTTGGTTAGCTTCCGCAACCCCACGAATGCCGATATTACGATTCCGGTCAGCTGGGCAACAAACGTTGGCTCAGACAGCAACACCACTATTGTTTCGACCAGCAGCGGCGACCGGAAATTTACGGTAGACGATCGCTGGATCATTACCGATGACAGCGGCACAGTCAATGACGACCCTGCTTTGACCCATGTGCTGTATGGGTTTGGCAACCCGACCGTGAAACCCAAGGCTGTTTCTCAAACCGTGTTCCGGAGCTTTGGCACGCAAGGTGTTCTGGCAGACTATCAAATTACGATTCCTGCCAACTCCACCCGTTCGCTGATGTTCTTCAACGGGGTCAATGGTCTGACGGACAGTGCCCAAGGGCATACAGCCCTCTACGAAAGTGTAGCCGCCCTGCGGAGCAACAATTTGCTAGAAGGGTTGTCTACCCAGCAGCTCAACGAGATTCTCAACTGGCAAGGATTGACCTCGTCCGGGAATAACGCGGGCAGCGGCACAGGCAATGGCTCCCAGCCGGATACGATCGTCGAGGGCGTCGCCAATACCAACCCGAATCTGGGTATCTCACCAGAGCGGTTGGGCACCCCAGGGCGGGATGTGCTGCTAGGCGATAGTGCCGACAACATCTTGGTAGGCGGTCGCGGGGCCGATCTCAAAACCGGGGGGACCGGAGCCGATCGCTTTTTGTTCAGAGGCAAAACCCAACGAGGGGCGTTTGCCAACTCGCTGATGGGATCTCTCGACTACATCACCGATTTCCGCTTCAGCGAAGGCGATAAAATTGTCCTCGATACCGACAACGATCTGACAACCTCCGAGTTTCCAGTGAAGTTGTTTAATGCTGGTCGAGTTCGAGGACCGCTACCCAAGGCGATCCGGGAAGCGTACGCCGACAAGAATCAGCAGCGCCCTGGCAACCAAGCTCTGCGGGCTAACGAAGCGGTTATTTTCAGCTTAGGCAG
Source organism: Synechococcales cyanobacterium C42_A2020_086 (assembly GCA_015272325.1). Lineage (GTDB taxonomy): Bacteria > Cyanobacteriota > Cyanobacteriia > Elainellales > Elainellaceae > JACYLU01. The sequence continues at coordinate 498,859 of JACYLU010000015.1, forward strand.
CCGCACCTACCTGTCGGTGAACGACAATCGCAACCCCTTTAATGCCAAGCGGGATATGGTGGTAGATATCACCGGCATCGAGCTGAAACCTGGCGATGCTCAAGCCGGCGTTTTGGCGGTGAACAATTACTTTGCCTAAACTCAGGTTTGTCTAAATTCAGGTTGACTAAGACTGCTCTAGATCGCTTTACTGCCTTCACTTCATTTACCTTGCCTCACCTTGCTGCCGCCTAGTCGGTTGACCGCATCTACCACCGCTAGCCGCACCTCAAGATACATGAGCTAGCCCAACCGTTTCGACCCAGATGAGCCAGGCGAACGATGCTACTTCACTTACTCCTCACACGCCTTACCTAATTTCACCTTCTCCCAGCACGAAGAAGCTCAGCCGCGTTCTCCGTGCTTTTGCTATGCCTAGTGATGCCTGACCAAGAGCCGTTGCCGAAACCGCTTCAAAAATCAACGCCGCGCTTCAGGTCTACCCCCTTCTCAGCATAGTGCTTGTGGCAATACACCTCCGAGTGAACGCTTGCCAAATCAAAATAGTCAGGCGGGTTTTTGCAGCGTCCGGTGATGATCACTTCGGTATCGCGAGGTTTACGCAGCAGCGCTTGCACAATAGGCTCCTGCGGCAGCAGTTCCAGATCTACTGTGGGATTGAGTTCATCCAAAATAATGGTTTTGTACAGCCCTGACGCAATAGCCGCCCGAGCAATCTCCCAACCTCGCTCTGCCTCCACATAATCCAACTCTTGCTGTTGCCCGCGCCAAACGATGGCATCTCGTCCGCAGCGCTGGTGATCCACCAGATTTGGATAGATCTGGCGCAGGGCTGCAATTGCAGCATCTTCCGTGTAGCCACTGCCGCCCTTCAGCCACTGCATAATCAGCACCCGGTGGGACTTATCTTGGCTAATGCCCTTACCAATGGCTTGGAGAGCTTTGCCTAGCGCACTCGTGGATTTGCCTTTGCCTGCGCCTGTGTAGATCTCAACCCCTTCAATGCCGTGGGCTACTGCATTGGGATGATGATGGGACTTCATCTCTGAGTGCAGATCGGCAATATCCAGCAAAGGCTGGGGTGCTGCTCGACCAGTCGCAATAATTTCTAGCTCTTCCGGTTTGTTGCGCAGGGTTTTGACGACTTCATCGACTGGCAACAGCCCCAAATCAAGCACAGGATTCAATTCGTCGAGCACCACAACGGAATACAACCCCGAGGCAATTGCGCCCTTAGCTACATCCCAGCCGCGTTGGGCTTCTAGGCGGTCAAAGCGGGTTACCTCGTCGGGACCAAAGAATTCGGCTCGCCCGGTGCGCACCTGATCGATGAGATGGGGAAAGCCGCGCCGTAGGGCCTCAATGGCGGCATCTTCGTCGTAGGTGCGGCCAGGACCCTTGAGAAATCGCAGCAGCAGCACACGAGTCTGGCAGCCCGTATGGATGCCCAAGCCGATAGAGCGCAGCACAACACCCAAGGCAGCTTGGGATTTGCCTTTGCCTACCCCGTCATAGACATGGATTTGTCCGACAATCCGTTCAGACCGAGTTTGAGCGGTCCGAATACCAATACCCGCCCTAGTCATAACGTTGAACCATGATGGATGAGCTTTTGATTGTAGCGAAGGTCCGGGGGAACCTCCACTGCCTGAATCGGTTTAATTCGTGCTACCACTATACATAATGGAGCAAGCGCTGAAATCAGCAATTTTTTCTCTATAAATAGTGTTTCTCCAATCTCCAAATAGTGTTTCCCCGAACCAAGACCGGGGCACTGATAGGCTGGAACTAATAAGGCTGATCGGTAAGGCTGGTACGACAACCCTATGCTGCCTGAAGTCATGCCCTTGAGGGCAATTGTGCTGCAATCCCTGCTGCTGCTCGTGGCCATTGCCATTGAAGCGATTGTTTTGCAGCGTCTGTTCAGAACGGCCAATGACGAGAGGCTCACTCCAAAACAAAGCCTGCACTATGCAGCATCGATTAATCTACTCTCAACGGTATTGGGGTGGTTTGCCATCTTCTCATTCTTGGGGATTGGTACTGAGCTTGCCGCTGGGGTTACACAGGAGGTGGAGGTTGCCCTGCTGGATTTTATTTTTTTCAATCGCTTTACCAATCAATCCCTGAGTCTGCTGACCCTAATTGGATTCTTTACGTTTTTTGCGAGTTTTGCTGTCAAGCAAGTTGGGCTTTGGGGGTTGCGATGGCTGCTATACGCGGACTTCACGCCACCCGCCACATCATCGGAGGCAGAAGGCGGTACCCGATCTTTAGACTGGGCCCGCAGGGCATTGTTCAACCCACCTGAATCTTTGAGAGAGCGCAGTGCCCCCATTGTCGGCATTCGCGATCTGCGGACCGATCCTGATGACGAAGACCTGCTAGATGCCCAGCTCAATATCACGGCAGTTTTGTTTGCCAATGCCTGGAGCTACACCGCCATTCTACTGATCTTGCTGCTGCTCGCAATTTAATTCTCTTCATTATTGCGTCGCTCTACACACCCTCTACACACCCGTGAGTAATTTCTTCCGCTTCCTATTTGAGGTCTTGCTGCTCAAACGATTCGTTGCCCTGACCACAGTTTTGGCAACCAGGCTACAGCATTGGCTGAACCAAGTGAAAGCCTTTCCGCCAACCCCGATTCTGATGCTGAGCCTGCTTTCCTGGGTGGTGTATTGGCTGCTGCAAGGCGAATTTCCCCGGCGGCTGGTATCGATTTTGGCCTGGCTATTTTTGATCGTCGGGACCGACTGGGCCTTGCTCAACCGTACCTTCACGATTCCGATTCTCGACTTTAAGTTTCAGTATCGCCCTTGGGTAGTGGGACTGCTCACCTGCTTCGCTTTGTGGAATTATAATTTTCTGATTCAAGACCACCGCTCGCTGCTGGTGAGCTGGCCGATTGTCTCTGCTTTCTTCGCCGGCTACCCCAAGTTTCTGAAGACTGGCCCCGAGTGGCAAATTCCCGACGCTAAAGGACGGCAAGACCTGGTGATTTTGCTGTTGCTATCTGGATTGTATAGCTGCTGGTTTCAGTTTCACTTTGCGATTCAAGACCTGCTGCGGCAGTATCCTAGCCTGCTGAGTGACGAGTTTGATCGCAGTGCCTTTGTGGTGCGAGTGAACCCACTGCAACGCCGCCCCCTTCCCCGAGGTAATCAATTTTTGGAAGCAGCCGCTAGCGCCATTCAAGACGAGTTGCGTCCTAAAACTGGCAGCGAAGCCCAAGCGTGGCTCAGTAATCTAGAATCGAACCTGCCAGCCATCCAAGAACGAGCACTGACCCAAACCTATGGCATGACTCCACTGCGCGAGAGTCGCCTGTGGCGTTTAACGGCAGAACCGCAGCTCGCCGAACCGGATAGCCGCCTCCTGCTGCGCCTCACCTGGACTGGACCAGGGCTGCGCGGCCCCTACACGCTGCGCAAATCCTGCCTAGTGCGCAATACAACGGCTCAGTCTCGTGGCTCGCCAGTGCTGGAATGCCAAGCCGTTGAACTCGAACCCACCGCGCTAATTCCCGCATCCTAGGGCAAAATGAGGTGGGCTACGCTTCCCCCTTTCGTTATTGGCTAAAGTCGGTCTAATAAGAGTCTAAAGTCGCCATGTTGAATCCAGGTCGAACCTTCGTGATTGCTTCGAATGTATTTCGAGAAGTGATTCGCGACCGCATCCTCTATTTGATTGGGCTATACGCAATTGCGATAGGAGGGGCAAGTTTGGTGTTGCCCTACCTGGCAGCCAGCACCGAGGACAAAATTCTCTTGGATGTGGGGCTAGCCGCCATTGCCCTTTTGGGATTGCTGGTAGCAGTGTTTGTGGGCACCGGACTGGTGAATAAAGAAATCGAGAAGCGCACCGTTTCTGTACTAATCGCCAAGCCAATCAGCCGCGCTGAGTTTATTGTGGGCAAACACTGGGGGCTTTCGGCAGTGCTGGCGGTGCTCATTTTCGCCATGACGGCCATTTTGATGCTGCTGCTGAGTCTCCAGCAGGTTCCTTATCCTGCCGGCAGCCTATGGTTGGCAGCTCTATTTCTGGTGCTGGAGCTGTCGTTAATCACCGCCGTTGCCATTCTGTTTGGCGTATTTACCAGCTCGATTCTGGCCATGCTGCTGACGTTGGCTGTCTATGCGATGGGGCACATCAGCCGCGATTTGGTGCAGTTGGGCGAGCTAGTGGATCAACCCGGCTGGCAGCAGGTAACGCAGGTGTTGTATTTGGTATTACCCGATCTGTCCCGCTTGGATTTAAAAAACCAGGCCGTTTACGGCCTAGCCCTAATTCCTCAACCTTTAGAGCTAGTGAGTCATGCAGCGTATGGCTTGATCTATACCACCTTGATGCTAGCCATTGCCACCGCTATTTTTGCTCGCCGCCAGTTCTAGGAGTTACCTTGGGAGTTAACTACCCGACTGCTCTAAACGTCGCTGCCATTCGGCATCTATCTTGTCGGACTGCCGATACTCTTGTTCGGTGAGGTCACTTTCTGTGGTGTAGGCTAGGTCGTTTTCATCCACCACAGTTTCTGCAGCGAACTGCCTAGCGAAAGACAGCTTTTGTTGCAGAGCAGCATCAGCTCGATTCAAGCGAACCGCTCGCGACTGCCGCTGCTGATTGCGCGATTCTATCTTACGGTTGCGCCCCTTCAGCCAGAAGTAGCGAATTAGGGGAATTCCGAGAAACCCGCTACCATAGCCCAGCAGCAGCCAGTAGATGCTGTTAACAAAGGCCACTAGCCCGCCCAATTCATAGGCAATCGAACCATCGCCCAGCAAGGCTCCCAGCATTAGTGCCCCGATGATGTTGATAGCACCCAGCCCAATCGCCAGCATAATCTGCCCGCTGCTCGCTTTGCTGAACTGCCACGGCAATTCTTTCAAGTAAGCGGCAACCGGACGTGGCTTAGTTTGTGCAGCTGTTATCTGCAATTCTGGAAAGTGATAGACAATCTGCCCATCAGGACTCACCTCGGGGCGACCGTTAAACCGCGACAGCACCGGCAGCATGTAGTCTTCGTCGTCTTGCCCCGCCGAACTGCCGAGATCATCCAGATAGGGCGCAATTTGCTCCGCTACGACAGCACCGCCGTTGTTACGAATGACGGTGCCAATGATTTGCCAGCGGCGCTCGTCGAGGTCAGCATTGGGATCACCATCGCCAAACAAAAAGGAAAAGATAGCCTCCAGAAAGTTCATCGGGCGATCTGCTGGAACACGAGCCTTGCGCCCACGACGCCGCGAAGACGAGTAATAGTCCGGTGTGAAGATTAAAAACCAGTCGGGGCTGAACCAAAATCGCGGCACAAACACCATGCCACCCTCACCAAAGTCGCCTCCTCGATCATCATCACCCCGACTAGCGCTGAGGGCAATCAGAATTGCCGCAATGGCCAGCACAATCAGCACAATCGAGACAATCAGAAAAATGCCAAAGGAGATGCGGATTAGGTAGAACACAAAGCCCCACAGCTTCTGCAACCGCTCTTGCCAGCGCAGCCGCCAATATTTATTGCGGAGAATGCTGCGAAAATTGCGCGGAAAGAGATAGGCGATTTCTCCCGACTCTGCCACCTGGATGTGGCCGCCTGCTTCGGACGCCAACGCAAGCAGATCGCGTTCTGCCAATCGCACATCTAAACCGGCTTGAGATGCCACATCTCCGATAGTCACACGGTAGTCTAACGCCTCGACGGCTCGCATGACATTAGGGTTAAGAGCCATGCTCGTTCCTCAGATGGAGTGAGAAGTAAGGTCCACTCTCTCCAGTATAGGCGTCGGCAAATTGGGCTGTGGATAGCAATTTCTCGGTGGTTGTAGAGTGGTTGCAGAATCGAGCGATCCAGTTATGCCAGTCTAGGCCAGACTGGTTACATCACTCAGTGATGTCATCAATCATGCACCACAACCGGCGTGCCAATGGTTGCCCAATGAAACAACCACTCAGCGTGATCCACCGCCACATTTACACAGCCATGGCTGACAGGGGTCCCAAATTGGCGATGCCAGTAAGCCCCATGAATTGCATAATTGCCGCTGTAGTACATTGTGAACGGCACGTCCGGCACGTCGTAACCGTCGCCCCGCATGCGCGCCCTGCGGTGTTTAGATTGAATCGCAAAACTGCCAGTGGGTGTTGCGTGCTGGTCGCGCCCGGTTGACACAATCACCGCGTAAACTGGTGTGTTGCCCTCCCAGGCAATTAGGCGCTGAGTAGTCACGTTCACCTCAATCCAGCGCGTGTTGCTGGCTCGCAGACTACTCATCCGCTGTGCGGTGACTTCCTGAGCCACTGCTTGAACTAGCCCTTCTCCGCTCCACGGAATGGCTCCCAGCAGTCCCAGAGCCACCCCTACCGCCCCAGCAATAAGCCAACTTCGGTGCAGTTGTCTCCAATTCTTCATGGCTCCACCTCCTCTTGAGCCGACGTGACAATTCGCTATTGTCTTGTCAGATAAAAATATTGTCTGGGAAATGAGACGAGGATGGTAGATGCGCTATGAATTAAATGACATGACCGATGGCACCTTCAGAGTTATGGCTTTGAGGTAAAGCTCTGCCGTGCTCCAGGCAGTACGCTTAACCTATACACTTGACCTAAATGTGTAACCTAGGCAATTTATCTTGGCGATTTATCCAGGCACTTTATCTTGCGATCGCTTGATACAGGAATATCTCCATGTATTACATACTTTTACTACATACTTTCATCCACTGCATAGTGTCTCATTATGTTCTTTATGTTCTGGTATGTTCTATTTTATTTGATTTCGCTCGTTGCAACGAATTTATTAAGAATGCATTAAGAAAAATGTGCCGATGAAGATGCATCCATACTGCTTCAGAGTCGTACACTAGTCGTACACTATTTGCGCACAAGCTTGCCATTAGGTGACACCCGATAGGCTTCCCCAACATAACCTGTGCGGTCATAAAACAGTTGGTGAACATATCGATCAAGTTCGGCTTCGTCGGCAATCCGTGGACGATAATAGTCCTTCATCATCTCTTCGACCCCCATTTCACTAAGCCGAGCATGTAAGCCCTGACGATCGCCTTGCAAAAAAGCATCACGAGCTATCTCATCTTGCAGAAACATCATCAAAATCGAAGCAGGAATGCCACCAATGACGAGGTGCCCTGAGAAGAATAGAGCCGCTAGGCTTCCTAATAGGGCAAGACCTGTAAGCGATACAGCAGAGCGAATGCGCTTGTTGCGGCGGTGCTTGAGTACTCGTCGATACCCCTCCATAGGATCGCGAAATCGAGGTTTCTCTGCTGGGCTTTTGCTCATGGTGGAATCTAACGGTGGAATTTAACTATTAGCCACAGGGTTGCCGCCTCTACCCTAGCGCAGCCGATTCAAGGCGTAAAGACCGCAGCGTGGTGTTGAGACATCGAAACTGACAATGGGGCAACATTCTGGCTTAATATTCTGCTTCGATATTGAGCATACAATTGTTGCTTTGGCTATTTCTTTAGGTGCTCTGTAGGCAGCAGAATTGCATCAGCAAGAGTTTACCGTGGAGGATAATAAACTGTAGAATAAACTCAAACACGGAATGCTTTATATGTATTGAAGAATACCAGTAATTTAAGAATGATCAACATGCCCCAAAAAACCGATCGATTCCCCTCATTTAACTCTCGCAGAAACGATCGCGGAAATCACCTTGGTAATGCTCAGGATCATCTTCGCTTAATATCAAAAACCGCCAAAAGGCTCGAAGATTCTGATACTGCAGAAATTGCAGAGCAGGATTTCCTGAGATTATTAGAACTAGTTGATAAATGTGCTAACACTCTTAAAAAGTATATCAATGTAAGGAATTTCATGGGCAGAGATGAACTAGTTGCAGAGATCAATTCAGAATTGGGAGAAAATCCAGAATACGAGGATTTTGGTCCTGAGATCGACTGGCTGCGTGTCAAGTTCGGTGAGTTGTCCGCGGAAAAATGCAGACAGTTTATCCAAAGTGGAATTGAGATAGATGTACGATCTGTAGAAACTCTTTATGAAAAGATTGTTGAATTTAGAGAGCAGTTCAAACGTGTGTATGGTAGTGCTAGTTGGAGAGAGAATTTTGAGCAATACCTGGACGAAATTCTGAAAATTGCAATTGGTGTGGCGCTATTTTGTGAAGATGGTTTGAAGTATTACAAGCCATCTGGCTTTTCTGTAAGAAGTATTTGGTTGGGTTCAAGAATGTTTTTAGATGGAGCTAAAAATCTTCTGGAGCTAGGAACAGCAGGAGAAATGTAGAAAATTCCACCAAATCACTTTTAATTGCTTCAAAACTGAGATGTTTCTGGATTAATCAGGAGGGAGCCGGTGTTCAATACTTGGCGCGTGCTGCTCGCAGGACTTATTGTCGGTTCCCTGATGACTGCTGGTGTATTCGCAGGATTTCCAGTTATGAGTCACTGGCGGTGGAAATGGCCGGATTGGACAGGAATTGGAGAAGAAACGATCACGAAAACGAGTACCGAACGGCTAGGAAGGGAAACAGGGCAAATTCAAAGAGTCACGATTACTGAAGAACCTGTTCCAGGCAAGAAGCTGTGGGACTTCTTAGAATTATCTGGCACGCTGGCAATCCCGATTCTGCTCGTATATCTGGGTAGCCAAATTCAAAAGAAAGATCGAGAAATCGCTTACCTTAACCTGCGTGAAGAGGCCCTTCAAGGCTATTTCGATCGCATTTCAGATATCTTGCTTGATCGAAATATCAGCAATCTAGGTCCCAACGATTCTTCACTAGACACTATCAAAGATGTTGTGAGAGCACGAACATTGGCGGTGTTGCGAAGACTAGACAACGACGGAGAAAGAAAGGGCAGCGTTATCCAGTTTCTTGTAGATACAGACTTCCTTGGCATGTACTTGGCACTCGACCTGAGTTTTGCAAACCTTCGAGGGGCTAAGCTCAGAGGTATCAATTTGAGCCGTGCTCGTCTGAATAATGCAGATTTGAGCAACGCAGACTTAAGCGGTGCAGACTTAAGTAATGCCAACTTGAGTGATACCAATTTGGATCAGGCCAATTTGAGTAATGCCTATCTAACTAGCTCCGAATTGTATAACTCTAGCTTGGTTGAATCCAAGCTCGTCAATGCGGAACTGATCTCTGCAAAACTGAAGGGTGCTCAGCTCATTGGAGCCGATTTGAGCAACGCCGATCTCAGCAACGCAGACTTGAGTAACGCCGATCTCAGCAACGCAGACCTGAGTAATGCCAACTTAAGTGGCGCAGACCTGAGGGCTGCTAAGTTAGCCCTTGCTAAGTTGCATGGAGCTAATTTTGAAGCTGCGGATGTGGAAGGTGTTGCTGGACTTAAGCCAGAACAAGCGAGTACTGCACGAAACTTGAGATGGCAATCAGGTTAACTGTTCTGCTCAGCCTCTGGCCAACTCATCAGGTTGTCCGTCACCCATGCTAGTACTAGGCGAATCGATGCCCACTCTGTGCCCCTAGTGCTCTTGTTATGCCAACCCATACTGCACAGGAACCGTGTCAATATGTGCCAAACTCCAATATGTGCCAACAATGGAGCTGACGGGAGTCGAACCCGTGTCCGTCTTGGGTATTAGCACCTTGCTCACTCACAGGTTTAGCTTCTCTGATCCTCGAAGCGGGAACCGTTTCTTATCCCAAACGGTGGGATGCTCTGGTGAGGTCTTAGCTAGCTGCCGACCAGAGGCGGTGAACTAGCGCATCCGTTGGGGTTAAGTCTGCAATCCTTAACGGAGTCGAATTACAGACGCTCGAACCTAAGTGAGGTTTATTAAGCTACAGCAACAGCTGCGCTCTTACGAGCAAAAGGTACGATGTTGTTCGCATGTACACAGTTTGAGCCGGTGATTTACGAGAGGCGACTCACTCTCGACCTGTATCACAAGGACACGTTCGCCAAAACGTCGAAACCGTTACAGCCCCGTGTAGATCTTCTTTTATTATACTCGACAGCGCTGGCTTCCGGTATGGAGCACTACGAGCTAGGAAACCACTAGATGAGCTAGGTAGATGGGTCTAGATAGGTCAAGCTTTCTGCGACCCATGTTCTTGCTCAATAAATCCAGCCCGGGGGGATAGGCGTACATCTCTTCAAAGGCAGTCGTTTCCCTCGCAATTCCGCTGACCGTTCAACGAAGTGCACCTAAATCATTGGGGTTGGGTGTGCGGCTTGGGCCTGGCAGTAGCCTGTGGGATGCGAGAAGGCGGCTTTTCAACATACTTGAGGAGAAAATCACCTATGGCTATCCCTCAGCCCAAACAGGCAAATCGTGTGACTGCTGCGTTGCGCCATTGGTTTCGCCCCCCAACCCCTAAGCTGAAGCCCATGCTAGGTGCCATTGTCTTGGCAACCAGTGTAGCCGTGACGGCTCTGGGTATCACCAGCTTAACGCAGCCCCAGCCCAGCCCAGCCTCGGACCATGACGATGGCGATATTGACGTGCGTAGCCGTGCCCTCAGCCTTACCGATCTTTACGTCTTCCGCGAAATTGATCAAAATCCGAGTGCCCGCGCCGACGATCTAATTTTTGTCATGAATACCAATCCGCGATCGGTGGCTCGCATTCAGTATTTCTTTAGCAATGAGGCGCAATACGAATTCCGCATCTCGCGAGCGGACAACAACGAAGCCACCCCAACGGCCGTACCCGACCTGACGCTGCGGTTCACCTTCAGCCCGCCAGAAGGATCGCCGCGCCGCCAGCGGATGACGATGACCTTGATTGAACGCGGTGGCCGCACGATTACCGTCAATCGCACTACGAATAATCGCCCGATTGTAACCACACCACTGGCAACAGCAAGCAGCCCGGTGGTGAATCAGGTGAACGTGGGTGGCTCCACTGTCAGCGTCTTCGCCGGACTGCGAGAAGACCCCTTCTACTTTGATGTAGAGCAGTTTTTCCGGGTACGCGCTGGGCTGCTGGGCAGAGGTCCCGCTGTGGGCTTCCGACCGCCAGAAACCGCCGTCGATTTTGCCACCGGCTACAACGTGAATGCAATCGTCGTCCGGGTTCCCCGTCGCCTACTACAGGGCAACACCAATGCTACGACCTTTGATGCTTGGCTATCGCTGCTGATCAAAGACCCACGCACCGGACGGTTTATGCAAACCGAGCAGTTGGCACGTCCGGCGGTCAACGAAGCCCTGGTGATTAACCAGAGCACCTATGCCCTCTACAACCGGATCATGCCAACACGGGCTAGCAATGCCGATGTCAACCGAATTGCCAACGAAGCCAAAACTGTGCTGCGGGCCTTGGGCAATAACGAAGCTCGCGTTAATGCGCTGCTGGGGGCATTTCTGCCGGACGTGATGCGGATCGACACCACCGGACCCAGCGGCTTTGCCAATGCCCTCAACCGCGAAGGCTCTCCCATTCGCGGGCGGTTGCTCGGCGATGATGTGGTAGACATTGCCTTTGCCGTACTAACCAACGGAGCAGTAACCACCGATAACGTTTCCTACGAAGGCACTCCTGGCAATCCAGCGCAAGGACATGATCCACTGGTGCCCGCATTTCCCTACTTGGCGCTGCCCAACTAGCCCCGGAGCCTCCCATGAACATTACTCTAGAGAAGCAGCCCTCGCGGCGGGCAGGCGGCAAATCCTGGCGGCTCTTTTGGCTCGGTGTCCCCCTTGTTAGTCTTGGACTGTGGCTCAGCCGCTCCGATGTGCCCATGCGCCTCCAAGCCTGGAGATCTCGCACCTTTAGCCCCTTGGAAGCACCCTACCGCTATCCGTTCTTGGATTCGCGGTCCGGTAACTCCGATCCCGCTGTAGCCATTCAGCAGCAGATTGCCCACTTTCAGGCACGAGTCCGACAGCATCCCGAGAGCGGTTTGGAGCAGGCAGCCCTGGCAGCCGCCTATTTCAAAATGGGGCGCACAACCGGTGAGGGCAACTGGTATCTGCTGGCAGAGCAAACGGCGCAGCAGTCCTGGGCCAAGCTGCCCTTTGAAAATACCGAAGCTCTGGCAGTCTTGGCGCGAGTAGCCGAGGCACGACACGACTTTCCGACCGCGCTACGATTAGCCAGTGACCTGAAGCCCGAGGACGCGGCCAGCCTCCGCATTACCGCCAACTTAGCCATGGGCAATCTCGCAGCAGCCCATCAGGCGGCAACCGAACTGGTAGACTTGACCCTCAGCTTCAATGCGTTCATGCTGCTAGCCATGGTGCAGCAGGCTCAAGGGGACAACGAGGCAGCACTGCAAAGCTTTCGCCATGCGCTGGAGGTAGAAGAAGCCGGTGATCTTAGCAATTCAGCTCGTCTGCGGACGCTACTCGGTCGCTTTTTTGCTGAACAAGGTGATCTCAGCCAAGCCCAGGCCTTCTACCAGGAGGCCTTGCAGATTCTACCTCACTATCCACTGGCGCTGCTGAACTTAGCTCAGTTAGAACTGCGTCAGGACAACTTGGCGACTGCCGAGCGCTATTATGCCCAGCTCTCGCGAACCGGCTCTAGCCCCTATTTACCCTTAATTCGACGCGGACAAGCTCAAATTCAGTACAGGCGAGGCAATACCCAAGCGGCAAATGCCCGATGGTCCGAGGCGGAAATGCTGCTGCGGCAAACGGCTGCTGCGGGTGATGCTACCTTTGGACACCAACGCGACTTGGCCCGGCTGCTGCTAGAACGCGGTCGCTCTCAGGATCGGGCAGAAGCCCTAGCCTTGATGCAGACCGAGGTGACGATCCGACGTGACGCCAGCACCCTCGATACCTATGCCTGGGCCTTGGCTAGCAACGGCCGTTGGCTGGAAGCGCAGCAAGTCATTCAGGAAGCTTTGGCGCTGGGCAGCCGTGATGCCGCTCTGGTCTACCGTGCCAGCACGATTGAGCAGGCGTTGGGCAACTCATCATCTGCGCAGGCGTATCTGCAAAGGGCCTGGATGATTGACCCGCAGTTGAACGAACAAGCGATCGCGACACAGCATCTCAGTGTTGGATTAGGAGAATAACTGGAGGATGCAGCAATGAAACAGCTGATGACAGTCTTAGCCAACATCTGGTTGCGACAGGGGGGGAATCATCGACGACGGAGAAGCATACTGCTGGGCTGCTGGTCTTGCAGCATAGCCATCTGCCTCAGTGTAGTGACCGCCACCCCCAGCCAAGCTCACTGGGCAGATATGGCGGCTGCCGAAATTGTGGTTGGCGATACCCAAACCCAGATGACCCTGACCTTTCCAACCGGACTAGTGGAGTTTGCCGACCGCGACGGCAACGGGCAACTCACCGCTGCCGAGGTTGACGCCCAGAAGACGCAGCTTGCATCCTACCTAGGGCAACAGATTCGCCTCAGCAATGGGCAGCAGCCCGGTCACCTTACCGTAGCATCCGTCGAGCAGGCGACTGTCCCTGTTGTCGGACAAACTGCTCCCAATACCCACAGCACCCTGCGCCTGATCTATGCCTGGCCCCAGCCGGTGCGAGCACTGCAAATTCACTACCAGCTATTTCTGCCGGGCGTCTCTACCGCGAGTTGTCTCGCCACAATTTTACAAGGAGAGCAGTTGCGAACTGTGGTCTTTACTCCTCGTCAGCCAACGCTGGCCCTGACGCCCGGTTTACCCAGCTTCACTAGCGGTGGATTGCTGCTAGCGATGGCTGGGGCATTGGTCTGGGGGGCAATGCATTCTCTGTCGCCCGGCCACGGCAAAATCTTGGTCGCCGCCTATTTGATCGGTAGCCACGCTACAGCAGGTCATGCCTTATTCCTGGCGCTGACGACAGCCCTCACCCACACTATCGGCGTCTTTGCCTTGGGACTGATTGCTCTATTGGCTACCCAATATATCCTACCCGAACAGCTTTATCCCTGGATGAGCTTGCTTTCTGGGCTGCTCGTCGCTGGGATCGGCATGCGTCTGCTTCTCAATCGATTGCCCCGGCAGTTGAGGAAATTCTCACCTCTCTCCCGTTTCCGCCCCCATGCCGAGTCTGCTGAGCATGATCATGCGTCTGCTTTGCGACCGTCATTAGCTGCTGTATCTTCAGATAATCCTGTATCTTCAGATAATCATATAGCCGCTTCTAGATGCCCTGATAATCATCATAAACCTCACACTCATGATCACTATATTCATAACCACCATCACTGTAGAACCCAAACCCACAGCCATCATATACATAGTGAGATACATACTAAGAATTGTCATGACAGTCATGAGCATCATCATATCCATCATAAAGATAAACATTTAGCTGAGCATCGTATAGTGATTCAAGCTAGTACGGAATTAGATAATCATAGTCATTCTGAATCTGAGCACTTTAATCATTTTCATTCCCATTTACCTCCGGGAGGAGACGGTTCACCCATTACGTGGCGCAGTCTGCTAATACTGGGAATTTCTGGTGGGTTGGTTCCCTGTCCGGCGGCATTGGTGCTGCTATTAAGTTGTCTAGCATTGGGGAAGGTTGCCTGGGGCTTAACGCTGCTGTTGGCCTTTAGTTTGGGTTTGGCGGGTGTTTTGGTAGGCTTTGGGTTAACCCTTGTCTATGCCAAGCGATTGTTTTATCGGTTACCTAACTCCGTGCAGCCCATGCGATTCTTACCGGTACTGGGTGCTGTCCTGATTACCGTGATGGGATGGGGAATTGCCACCCGAGCGCTCATCCAAATTGCCAGTGGTGCAGCTTGAGCAGACGACCTATCACTCTTGGACTGGAGATAACCGTGTCATGCAATCGAGTCAGCTTGTAATCGTCACTATTACCTTGCTGAGCGTGCTTTCAGCAGGCAGCACAGAATGGTCTGTGAAACATGCTTTTGCTCAATCTATCGATCAATCAGGCAATCAATCTATTGATCAATCGGGCAATCAGTCTATCGATCGAATCAACGAAAGTGATTTCGTATGCTACATGCAAACAGCGGAGGGCAATTTACTCGATCTAACGAGTATATGCGGAACTCGACGACCTGTCGCAAATATGCAACCTGCGAGTATCATTAACATCAGTCCAATCAGCAACTTGGGAGGGTTGTCCAGTTTGCAGAACCCGGATGGCACCCCCTGTTTTGGGTTAGATGCTCAAGGTCGTCCTTGTGCCTCTGCTCGCTGAGGTGCAATTTTGCTGATACTGCTATCTGGGGCTCCGAATTTCTATGCAAACAAATGATGTTCCGCTCTCTGCTTGGCAGCAATTGAAGCAACAGCAAATTAGCTGCGACCAGGCCCTGCAACTCCTGATTGATCCCCAGGGCAATGTCAATCTGGGTTTGCTAGATCGCGAAGTGAGTTTGCGGTTCTGGCGCGGCTTCAGCGATCGCGAATGGTTACCGCCGCTGATTCCACTGCTGCTGTGGCGCAATTGCTATTACTTGGGTAGCCCCGTGCCCATCTCACGGCAAATGGTGCAGCAGCTTGTCGATCGACTCGGCAGCGAGATTCAGATTGTCACCATCACCGAAAAAAGCTACCGCTACTGGCGACGGATTCAGCAGCTGGAAACGGCCCGCATCAGCGCGACTCCGATTCTTAATCCCTTAACGGGGGAAGTGGAGCAGGAAGACATTACCGAGATTGCCGAACTGCACTTAGCCCAGGTTGACAACCAGATCGAGCGGATCAAGGCTCTGATCTCTAGCGCTTTGCGCAATCGTGCTAGCGATATCCATCTCGCGCCCTCTGCCGAAGGGCTACAGGTGCGTTTCCGCATCGATGGTATTCTCCGCCATGTCACTACTTTGCCTCCCGAAGTCAGCCGCAAAGTGATTGTGGCGCTGAAGGTCATGTGCGAGATGGACATTGCCGAGAGCCGCCGCCCGCAAGATGGCCGCATTGGCGAGCAATATCTGACGAATCAGGAAGAACAGGGTCTGGATATGCGGGTGAGCACGCTGCCTTGCATCAGTGGGCGCAAAGGTGAACCCGGCGAAAAGGCAGTCTTGCGCCTGTTGCGGCAGCAGAATTCCTTCGCGACTATTGCCGATCTAGGATTTTCAGATCGCACCCGCGCCATCTACGAAGGCTGGCTACAGGAGCCGCAGGGCATGATCATCTTTACGGGTCCTACCGGATCGGGCAAAACTAGCACCCTCTACACCAGCCTGCAAGCTATTTCCACCGAGTCGGTGAATATCGTCACCGTTGAAGATCCTGTGGAATATGTGCTGCCCAATATCACCCAAACCCAGGTTCATGAAGCGGCAGGTATGACCTTCGCTGCCGGACTGCGGGCAATCTTGCGTCAAGATCCCGACATCATCATGGTGGGAGAAATCCGCGACGCTGAAACCGCCGAAACCGCTGTACGAGCCGCCCTGACTGGGCACTTGGTTCTGACAACCCTGCACACCAACGATGCCATTGGCGCTATCCCTCGCCTAAAAGACATCGGTCCCGATCCGGGTTTGATTAGCGATGCCCTGCTCGGTATTGTGGCTCAGCGGCTAGTGCGGAAAGTATGCCCCCACTGCGCTGAACCCTATACACCTACCCCCGCCGACCTGAAGCTGCTGGGGCTAACCCCCGAGGAAGCCAATTCCCCGCACTGGCGCAAGGGCAAGGGCTGCCCCCACTGCTTCCAGTCCGGATATCTAGGGCGCGAGGCTGTAATTGAGCTACTCAATGTCGATGACGTAGTGCGGCAAATTATCTACGAAGGCACTATCACCCAACTGCGACGCTACCTACAAGACATCCGCTTCGACTCCTTCCGCATTGCTGCCATTGCGAAAGTCACAGCGGGTATTACTACAGTGGAAGAAGTCCGGCGGGTGCTGCCCCACAGCGCGTTGTACCATGCGTCGCTTCCCGATCCGCGGTTAAATGCTCCGAAACGGCTCAATGCGGTGTGAACGAGCTTTGTCAAGCATTGCCCTTGCAACCATTTATTACTCATATTTATTAATCATTTATTACTGAAGACACACCGTTGAAGTTGAAGAGGGGCGATGGAGTCAGCCTAACCCGCTTCATCAGGGGTGAGGAGAGTATTCACAAACTCGTATAGATCCGCTTCCGAGTGTCCTTCTAACTGGCGGTCCTTCAACTCGATTAACCCGTGGGCTAGGAGGTTGGCGCGTTTGCGATAGGTGCTGTGGGCAGTGATCAGATCCATAAAGACTTCTTGTTCAATCTGCAAGCGGTTGGCATCTTCCGATAGGGGCGAAGCGTAGGCAACGGCATCAACCTCGTACTTCAGCAGAAAGATCAGGGCATGGCTGAGCTGCTGTAGCTGCTGCTGCAACCGGCGGGTATCGAGATCGAGGCGGTCAAAGCCGACTTGCCCGTCCAGGCGCAGTTCCACAATCGGTGACTGAGCCGGATCCAGTTTGCCTGTGTGGATCGCCTGCTGCACCTGATGGATCGCCGCCTGCTCCAGCTCTTCGACGCTTTCCTGCCCGCGTGCTGTGTATTTTAGCCGCACAATCGAGCGCTGATAGAAATCCTGCTTCAGCTCAGCCCGAATGGCGTTGGGCGTCAGCTCCACGAGGTAGACCCCCCGCTGAAAGCTGGCTTCCTCGACGCTGTTGGCTTCAGTAGAGCCGGGGTTGAAGATCCAGTTGTCAATCGCGTAATTTTTATGGATGTGCCCCAACGCTAAATAGTCTACCCCCGCCTGCTTCAGCGGCAGCACTTCCGAGTAGCGCAAGGCTCCCTGGTAGCGGGCAATCTGACCTTCTAAACCGTGGTGAAACAGCAGGATCGTCGGGCCGGGAGCTGGAGGCAAATCTTGAATTGCAGCCGCGATCTGCTCGATAGCCTTGGGGGCGGAGGCACCGTACCACTGCGAACCGAGGACCCGGACGCCGCACGCCAGATCGATATAGCCACCTCGCTTTTGTTCCCAGTCCCAGGGTTGATAGAACGCCTCACCCGCCGCCGTATCGCCCGGTTCCAAAAGCAGCAGCAGATCCCAATCGGCGAGATAGCGCAGCCAGCTTGTTTTGGTGCCATAGGGGCGGTTGTCGTGGTTGCCTTCAATGGCCAGGACCGGAATGCCCGCGTCTTTGAGATCCTGAAGGCAGAGCTGCGCTTGATTCAAAATTGCAGGCTGAATATTGCGATGCTCGAACAGGTCGCCAGCAATGACAACAAAATCCACTCCTTCAGCAATGGCATACTTATCGAGGGCATCTTTGAAGGCGCGATAGAAATCCTGCGTCCGGGTTTTGTTGTCGTAGCGGTCAAACCCAAGGTGAACATCGGCAAGATGGAGAAAGCGTGGCATGGCAGCTCCCAAAGAACGAGGACATCAGGACCAATTGCAGCCTGAATCTAAGTATCAATCTAAGTACAGATGAACTCACTCTGCATTGTACCCAGGATTCTCTGATCTGAACGGCTGCGGCGGCAGATTTTCATGAATGCTCACATGAATGTTCAATCGATTAACCCATCGCCCACTGAGTCTTGCCGGTTCTGGCGAACGCCTCAAATTCAACTTTCTGATAGGGCAACGGCTTTACGCCCCGCGTCACTTGGTTTACCCACCAAACATCGATTGTGGCAACATCGCCAAAGCCGGCGGTTTGCATCCATGCTTCGACACTGCCAGCTGCGTAATCTTTGATGTAGGGTTCCTCGAAGATTTGCATTAGCCAGTCTGTCTGTCGTAGCGTGGACTGATTGCCGTCTAAAATCAGCACCTCGCCGCCAGGCTTCAGCAGCCGGAAGCTTTCTTGGAGTACTGCACAGGAGACCTGAGGCGGCAGTTCATGAAACAGTAGCGAGGCCGTGACTAAATCAAAGCTGGCGTCTGGGAAGCCGGTCTGCTCGGCCTTGGCTTGCCGAAACTGAATATCGAGTTGGGCGCGTTCGGCTTTGTCGGCAGCCACGACCAGCATGTAGGGCGATAAATCGACACCGATCACCTCCGCGAAGGGAAACGCCCGTTTGAGCAGCAGGGTTGTCGAGCCGGTGCCGCAGCCCAGATCAAGAATTCGCCGCGGCTGACAGCGAATTTGCTCAATCAACCCCTTACGCACCCATTCCTCGTTTGGCGGCAGCAAATACTGAGTCACTGGATCATAGGTGACGGCTGCATCCACAGTGAGGTAGCCGCCGCGAATGCCGTGGAAGTTCTGCTGATAGTAGGCAGGATAGTCCAATCCCGGCTGGCGGAACCGATCGGACTCCCGCTGCCAGTTCTTGCTGTTGCGGTAGCGCAGCAGAGCCTCTCGGTCAATGAGCACATTAAATACCGGCGCTAGGAAGCGCTCAAACAACGTTGCGGAAGAAGAGGTCATAGCATGTCATCAGCCTGGAATTCCCATCCCGAGTGTAATGAATTTCGACAATATTCGCAGGTAGGGCTAGTGATCGTACTAGACTGCAAGCCAACGGAATCGCAGCAGGTGACTCGGCGCGTGTTCCAGCAAGTTGGTGAGCTGCTGCCCAATCGCGTATCGCAGCACTCGATCTTGCTCAGCTAGAGGACTTGGGCAAGGCATTGTTGAATGCCACCTTGGATGATTTGCACCAATGGTTGGAGTAATTGTTGCCGTAAGAACCGCAGAACTCAAATACAGCATTCCAATACAAATGCAAAACTTAAATCAAGACTTAAATACCGGAGCATGGGACGATAGCTATGGCCAGCTTCGCCAGCGCGATATTGGCTACAGATTTCTCCATATGGAAGCAGTCCCCTGAATCTTGACTATGCAAGCGTTTCCATCGCTCTCCTTCTGTTGGCAGCTGTTTCGCTTCAGTTTGGTCAGCCTGCCCTATCTCTACTTTGCCGTGTTTCCAGGATTTTTTGTTGTTATGGGGCAGCTCTTGGCGAAATTTCGCCGCACAGCTCTAGAGCCGATTACAGGCTATCTGGTATTGGCTATTACCGGGTTTTTGCTGCTCAGTAGCCTGGCGGCCGCCAACCGCGAAGAAGCCTTGTTGCAGCTCGCCAACTTTCTGCCCTACCTGCTGCTGTTCTCGCTGTTGCCCTATCTGCTGCAGCCCTTGACGCGACTCGGGCAACTCGCTACCGATGTGGTAATTGCCACGATTCCGATCAACCTGCTGGCGTTGCTAGAGTATGTGCTGCGCTCCGAGTTCATTCCGCGCTGGGTCCGCCGCCTGCCGCTGGCTCGCTGGTATCGGTCACGACCGCATGTAGGGCGGGCAATGGTGATGTTCGGGCATCCCAATGCCTTGGCGGGCTATTTGGTGCTGATCCTAGGATTGGGGCTGGGGCTACTGCTCTACCATGCTCAGCAGCAATCTGTCCTCAAGACAGACGGACGAGGGGATCGGCTGCGGCGCACCCTGCTGTACATCGGCACTTTCGCCTGCCTGCTGGGGATCTTTAGCTCTGGCTCGCGGAATGGATTGTTGGTGGCGCTGTCGCAGCTCCTGCTTGTCTGTCTGTTTGCTAAACCTAGCCGCAAGCTGGCCATTGCTGGGTTGATGGGTGTCGTTGGTTTGATTGCTGGAGCTGCCCTCTTAGGCATCGGTCGCCGTTCACTCGATCCGGCAGCCTGGACCAACGATCCGCGAATCGAGGTCTGGCGCTTTGCCGGGGAGCTGATTCAGCAGCGCCCTTGGCTCGGCTGGGGCTTGGGAAACTTCAAGCTACTATATCCGCCGGGTTTGATTCCCGACTATGAATACATCGCCCATCCCCACAATGTCTGGCTGCTGCTGGCGGCAGAGGCAGGGCTGCCGATGATGATGCTGTTTACTCTATTCGTGGGGCGAATCTGCTACCGGGCAGTGCGACGGTTGATTACGGGGTCGCTACCATCGTCCGAATCGGCGATCCTGCTGGCGTATCTGCTGTCGTTCTGGGGCTGCCTTGCCTTTGCGCTGTTTGATGTCACCTTCTATGATGCCCGGATTAACGCGATGCACTGGGTGGTGCTGGCAGGGCTGTATACACTAGTCGAGGCAGCTCCTCAAATCCCTCAATCAGACAACCCAACCGAGCAACCCGATGCAGCACAGCGTTCTTGAGATTTTAGCACCAGCAAAAAACCGACCGGACTCAGGCAGTCATGCTCAATCCAGTCGGTCATGAATACGTCATGAATACGTCTCGGGGGTCGATTAGCTCAACCGACGAATCAGCCGATTAACCCAATAGCGCCTTGGCTTTGGCAACCACGTTATCGACGGTGAAGCCAAACTTCTCCATGCAGACATTGCCCGGAGCCGATGCCCCAAAGCGGTCGATGGCTATGATATCGCCCTCGCTGCCCATGTATTTGCACCAGCCCATACTGACGCCCGCTTCTACGACCAGTCGCTTTGTCACGGCTTTCGGCAGCAGTGATTCTTTGTAGGCGGCATCCTGGGCTTCAAACAGTTCCCAAGACGGCATCGACACAACACGCACTTTCTTATCGCTGAGCTGCTCGGCGGCCTTAACGCAGAGGCTGACTTCAGAGCCCGTGCCAATCAGAATCAGATCCGGCGTGCCGTCGCAGTCCACCACAGCATAGGCTCCCTTTTCGACGCCAGCCATCGAGCTGCCCGCTAGGTTAGGCAGGTTTTGCCGCGAGAAGGCAATCAGGGTCGGGCGGTTGCGCTTAGCGTTTTCGACTGCCACTTTATAGGCTCCCGAGGTTTCTGTGCCATCTGCTGGACGCAGCACCGTGAGCTGGGGAATTGCCCGTAGCGAAGCGAGTGTTTCCACCGGCTGGTGGGTTGGTCCGTCTTCGCCCAGAGCCACCGAGTCGTGAGTCATCACCCAGATCACACCCGCATGGGACAGAGCCGACAAACGGATCGCGTTGCGCATGTAGTCGGTGAAGATCAGGAAGGTGGCACCGTAGGGAATCAATCCGGAACCATGCAGCGCAATGCCGTTGCAGATCGCGCCCATCGCGTGTTCGCGGACGCCAAAGTGCAGGTTGCGGTTTTCGTAGCTGCCTTTCTGGAAGCTGCCGGAGCACTCGAGTTCCGTGAGGTTGGAGTGGGTGAGGTCGGCAGAGCCGCCGATCAGCTCGGGCAGCACTTCCGCAATTTTGTTGAGGCAAATTTCCGAGTGCTTGCGCGTGGCCAGGGCCTTGTCTTCGGGTTTGTAAGTGGGCAGGCAGGCGTCCCAATTTTCGGGCAACTTGCCGCTCAGCATCCGCTCAAACAGAGCTGCTTCCTCGGCATACTTGGTTTTGTACTGGGCCCAGGTTTCATTCCACTCGGCTTCTAGACTGGCACCACGCTCCACGGCCTGGCGCATATGGTTCAGGGCATCCTCAGGGACCACAAATGGCTCGTAGTTCCAGCCTAGGTTCTCGCGGGTCAGCTTGACTTCGTCGCCGCCTAATGCTGCACCGTGAACGCCAGCCGTGTTTTGCTTGTTTGGCGATCCGTAACCAATCGTGGTTGTGATTTTAATCATTGAAGGGCGGTCTGTAACCGATTTCGCTTCTGCGATCGCCTTGTGGATGGCGTCCAAATCGGTGTTGCCATTTTCAACATGCAGCACATGCCAGCCATAAGCTTCAAACCGCTTGGACACATCCTCGGTGAAGGCAATGTCAGTGGAGCCGTCGATGGAAATATGGTTGTCGTCGTAGAGGGCAATTAGCTTACCCAATCCCAGGTGCCCTGCCAGCGAGCAGGCTTCGCCGGAGATCCCTTCCATGTTGCAGCCGTCGCCCAGGATGACGTAGGTGTAGTGATCGACCAGCGTCAGGTCGGGCTTGTTAAACTTGGCAGCGAGGTGAGCTTCCGCAATGGCTAGACCGACCGCATTGGCGATACCTTGCCCTAGCGGTCCAGTTGTGACTTCCACTCCAGGGGTTTCAAAGTTCTCCGGGTGTCCGGGCGTTTTAGACCCCCACTGCCGGAACTGCTTGATCTCGTCAATCGTGACGCTGTCGTAGCCCGTGAGATACATCAGGGCATATTGCAACATGCAGCCGTGACCTGCAGATAGCACAAAGCGATCGCGGTTGAACCACTTAGGATTTTTGGGATTGAACCGCATGAATCGATCCCAGAGGACAAAGGCCATCGGCGCTGCGCCCATCGGCAAGCCAGGATGGCCAGACTTGGCTTTCTCAACGGCATCGATTGCCAGGAAGCGAATGGAATTAATACAGAGTTCTTCGAGGGATTGGGTTGTTGCAACAGCCATGACTTCTATTTACTCAACGACGGTTAGTGCTTGGGTGAATCGAGAGATGGGCGGGTACACCAGACTGCGACTGAAAAACAGTAAGCAACTATACCTATTGCCCTTTTTTATAGTGTATAGCGTCTAGAGCTTCTGATCTATCCTCCCATTCAGCAGTCAGTAGATAATTCATTCTGAGAAATTGCTCTAAAGAAATCGCCAACGCCAAAATTCTGCCTCGCATCCGCAAAGCAGAATTCTAAGCTAGAGGGCAATTCCAGAGCCATTTAGTATTTAGTATTTAGTAAAGAGGGGAGTGTTCAGCTACGGCTGAAATGATTTGAACACCAGCGTCACGTTGTGACCACCAAACCCAAAGGAATTGGACAAGGCGACATCAACCGTTTGAGCGCGGCTCTGATTGGGTACATAGTCGAGATCGCAGTCCGGATCGGGATTGACCAGATTAATCGTTGGCGGCACACGATCGTTGGCAATTGCCATTACCGTGGCTACCGCCTCGATGCCTCCCGAACCGCCGAGCAGGTGACCCGTCATCGACTTAGTGGAGCTAATCGCCACTTTGTAGGCATGCTCACCTAGCGCCGTTTTAATCGCGGCAGTTTCGGTGGAGTCGTTAGCAGGGGTGCTGGTGCCATGGGCGTTGATGTAGCTCACCTGATCCGCCGTAATGCCGGCATCTTTGAGGGCAAGCTGCATCGCTCGGGCTGCGCCTTCACCACCCGGAACCGGCGAGGTCATGTGGTAGGCATCGCAGGTCATACCGTAGCCAATCACTTCCGCGTAGATTTTGGCGCCACGACTGCGGGCATGCTCTAGCTCTTCCAAAATCAGGATTCCAGCCCCTTCGCCCATCACAAAGCCATCGCGATCGCGATCAAACGGGCGGCAGGCATGCTCTGGGTCGTCGTTGCGGGTAGATAGAGCACGGCAAGCCGCAAATCCTGCCAGCGACAGCGGTGTAACGGCAGCTTCGGTCCCACCGCAAATCATGGCTTGGGCATAGCCACGCTGCACGAGACGAAAGGCATCCCCAATTGCGTTTGACCCGGCCGCGCAGGCCGTGACAGTGCAATTGTTAGGTCCTTTTGCGCCAGTGTGAATCGCCGTCAAGCCAGCGGCCATATTGGCGATCATCATCGGCACCATGAACGGGCTACAGCGATCGGGACCGCGATTGAGATAAATCTCCTGCTGCTCCTCCATCACCTTCAAGCCGCCAATGCCAGTGCCGATTACCACCCCTATCTGTTCGGCATTGAGATCGGTAATCACCAACCCCGAATCGGCAAGAGCCTGCTTGCTAGCAGACACCCCGAGCTGTGCAAACCGATCCATCCGCTTAGCTTCCTTGCGGTCGAGATAGAGATGCGGATCAAAGTTTTTCACTTCCCCCGCAATTCGGCAGTCATGCTTGGCTGGATCAAACAATGTAATCGGACCAATGCCGTTGCGTCCCTGCATCAGCCCTTCCCAGTAGTCCGCTAAGGTATTGCCGATGGGAGTGATTGCTCCTAAGCCAGTGACGACAACCCGCTTTAATTCAGAACCAGAACTTATCATGACGGCAGAGTCAACGGGTTAACAACCCTGAATGCACAGTAATGTGTAATAAATTAACCGTTGCAGCAGCCAAGGATGCGGTTGGGCCATTAACCCTGAACTTGAGAGTAGGCTGGAGCTGTGTTTCCAGACCGCGACTCCACTGGCTGCGTTGAAATGGATTTAGGAGAGCAACTCCCCGAACCTATGCGGTCTAAACCGCTGCCTTATCGCGGATGTAGTCTACCGCAGCCTGCACCGTGGCAATGTTTTCTGCTGCCTCGTCGGGAATTTCGATGTCGAACTCTTCTTCCAGCGCCATCACCAGTTCCACGGTATCGAGTGAGTCTGCACCCAAGTCGTTGGCAAAACTGGCTTCGGGCTTCACCTCACTGGGATCGACACTGAGTTGATCCGCAACAATCTTCTTCACTCTCTCAAAAATGTCTTCTTGACTCATACCAATTCTTCCTACTTGCTACAGCAGCTATGCAGAACACAATCACCCAAGCGCTTTCAGTCCCTTCTGGCTCGAAGTCACGCTGATCCAGCTGCTGTCCTGCCTCCCCAGGGCGATTGCGAGTTTGGGCATCTCTTCATCTTATCTGAAAGGGGGACGAGTTTAAGGTATCGGTAACCGAGGGTACGGAAATCCCTCCACAGTTCTAATTCATCCGGTTCTAATTCATCCAGTCCTAGTTCATCTCTGTTAGTTTAATGCGGGGATCTACCACCTTCAGGGCCAAATCAGCCAGGAGATTGCCGATAATCAGCATCACAGCACCCATCATCAGGCTAGCCATTACAAGATAAAGATCCTGTGCCTGCACGGCCTGCAAAATTAGCCGCCCTAGTCCCGGCCAGTTGAAATAGTTCTCGGTAATAAAGGCACCGCTGAGTAAGCTAGCAAACTCGAAGCCGAGCAGCGTGATCAGGGGGTTCACCGCATTGCGTAGGGCATGCACATAAATGACGCGGTTTTCGGGTAACCCTTTGGCGCGGGCTGTCTGGATATAATCTTGCCGCAGCACGTCAAGCAGTTCGCCGCGGGTGATTCGCTGTAAGCCGGCAAATCCGGTAATGCTCAGCGCCAGCGTCGGCAAAATCATGTGCCAGGCGATGTCCAACACTTTGCCGATCGGCGTTAGGTCGGCGTGGTCGATGCTGGTCATGCCGCCTACGGGAAACAGCGGTGAGGTGATCTGGGCAAAAAACAGCAGCAGCAAGCCGGTGATCAGAGTTGGAAAACCCTGTCCAATGTAGCTAATCACTCGCAGCACTCGATCGCTCCACTGGTTGTGATGGACCGCACCAATAATGCCCAGCGGAACCGCAATCGCCCAGGTAACAATCAGTGACGAAATCGAAAGCAGCAGGGTTGCCGGCACTCGCTCCCAGAGGATAGACGTCACCGGACGCTGAGCATAGGCAAAGCTAACCCCAAAATCGCCCCGGGTCACAATCTGCCGCAGCCACAGCCAGTACTGGTCGATAATCGGCTTGTCAAGGCCAAACTGCTGCTGTAGCCGCTGGATCGTTTCTTCAGAAATTTGAGGATTTTGCCGCAGGTTATCCAGGTAATCTCCGGGCGCGAGCTGCATGATGAAAAAGCTGAGGGCCGAAGCCAGCAGCAGCGTCAGCAGGGCTTGCAGCAGTCGCTTGATAACATAGCTCGTCGTTTCGCTGGTGAAGAAGCGAACCACTCCATCCTGCAACCGTTGCAGAGGCTTACTGAAATCTCGAGTTATGGTCATGGGATGCGCAGAGAGAAAACAGTGGCAAGGCGGAAGTTCTACACAATCAATGCGATCAATACCCAATCAATACAGATCAATACCCAATCAATACAATATTGCGCTCAATATTGCATTGCGCTCAATATTGCACCAGCGTCACAATCGGGACATCGGGCAAATTTCGGCGACCATTGAGGCCCGTTAGCTCGATGATAAAGCCAAAGCCGACGAGTTCGCAGCCTACTTGCTCGATCAGCTTGGCAGTAGCAGCTGCCGTGCCGCCAGTAGCAATCAGATCATCCACGATCAGCACCCGACAGCCGCCGTTCATCGCATCCTGATGCATTTCCAGCCGGTCGATGCCATATTCCAGTTCGTACTCTACCGTGTGAACTGCACCCGGCAGCTTGCCTGGTTTGCGCACCGGAATAAAGCCTACATTGAGCTGATACGCCAAAGGAGCGCCAAAAATAAAGCCTCGCGACTCCATGCCCACGATGTAATCAGGCGAGAATGCCGCGCATTGCTCTGCCAAGCTATCGATGGTGTAGCGAAACCCCTCGGGGTCTTGCAGCAAGGTAGTGATATCCCGAAACACAATTCCAGGCTTGGGAAAGTCGGGAATATCGCGAATCAGAGCCTTGAGATCCATAAACGCAGGTCCTTGAGAAAAGGCAGAGAATATCGTAGAAATCCTACCATTTGCTGCCAGAGTAGATGAGATAGGCGATACTGCTCTATTCTTCTTCGATGCCAGAAAAGTTTTCGAACCAACCTCTGCGTTTGAAATAGAAAATCAGGGTAATCGCGATCCCAGCCATGACCGCTAAACAGGTTGGATAGCCCCAATACCAGTTCAGCTCGGGCATATTCCACGGCGAAGATTCGGGGTCGAAGTTCATCCCGTACACTCCGGCAATGAACGTCAGAGGAATAAAAATCGTCGAGATGATGGTGAGCAGCTTCATCACTTCATTCATTTTATTGCCCACCGATGAGACGTACACATCCATCAAACTCGAAGCAACTTCTCGATAGGTTTCCACCATATCAATTACCTGCACAGCATGGTCGTAGCAGTCGCGCAGGTAAACGCGCACCTCATCGCCAATTAAGTGGTAGCAGTCGCGGATCAGACTATTGATTGCGTCCCGTTGCGGCCAAATAGCTCGACGCAATGCCAACAGCTCACGGCGAATTCGATGGATTTTCTCTAAACTCTGACGATTCGGTTTAGAAACCACCTCATCTTCCAAATTTTCTAGCTCTTCTCCATAGGACTCCAAAACCGGGAAAAAGCCATCAATAATGGAATCAAGCAGGGCATAGGCAAGGTAGTCAGCTCCACGGCGACGAATTTGCCCCTTGTCGGCGCGAATCCGCTCCCGCACCGGACCAAAACAGTCGTAGTCGGGTTCTTCTTGCACCGTCAGCAAATAATGCTTCCCTAAAATAAAACTCACCTGTTCCACAACAAACCCGCGGCCGCTGTCTTTGGGAGTCACCATGCGGGTGATCAGCAGAATTTGATCGGCATATTCGTCTACTTTGGGACGCTGAGGCACATTCACCACATCTTCTAGCACGAGTGGGTGCAGCCTAAACACCTCGCCCAGTCGCCGCAGCACATCTTCGCTGCCCAATCCTTGCACATCCACCCAAGATACTGACTCGCTGTCAAGATAGGGCACAAATTCTTCGGGTTCCGTCACCAAGATGCGAGAGGCACTGCCCTCGTGATAGTCAATCAACGACATGATGGGGACAGGGGCATCAGCTTCGATCGTCAGGGTTCCGGGTGTACTGCCCGGCTCATCATAGAAATAGTCAAAGTAGGAATCTTCTTCTTCCTCTAATTCCACCAGAGGTGCCGAAAACGGCAGCAGGTGTGAAGCGGAGCGGCTGAATTTAGAGAAAAATCGAGACGGTTTGCTGCTGGTCATAGCGCGATGAATGGCGATTACCGTGATTGTACTCAATCCCCTACATCCTGTCGCGTAGCGCGGGTTGCATCGAGATGCTGTGACAGGTAAAACTGAGCACCGCTCAAGCCTAGATACGACGAGAACTCTGAAAAACTCTAATGACTACCGCTGCCTAGAACCCCTTTATTTTGCGATCCATCTCCTCAAAATATTCGATACAATGGGAAACGCTGTTTAAACTCAGAGGTTTTTTATCGTTCATGGCAAAGAAGAGCATGGTAGAGCGCGAAAAAAAGCGCCGGAAGCTGGTTGAAAAATACTCGCAGAAGCGGGAAGCACTTCTCGAAGAGTTTGCAAGCGCTACCTCGCAGCAAGCGAAGCTCGAAATTCATCGTCAGATTCAGCGGCTGCCTCGCAACAGTGCCCCCACTCGGGTGCGCAATCGCTGCTGGTTAACGGGTCGTCCCAGAGGGTATTACCGCGATTTTGGCGTGTCGCGTCATGTGCTGCGGGAAATGGCTCATCAAGGCCTGCTGCCTGGCGTCGTCAAATCAAGCTGGTAAGGCATCGAACTGCTGCTGCAATCAGCCATTCGCGAAAGGTTCGAGAAATAAAGGCATTTTCATTTGTGGAAAGAAAATCAGTCCGCAGAGCAGTGGATTGGTTTTAGATTGATCCAGTAAGTTTAGTGATGGTTTTAATTCCAAAGGGGCGGAGGGATGACGAGCATCTCTTCGCTTCAATGGTTTTAGGATGACGCTCTTTAGAGAGGTAGGTTTGGAGAAGTAGGTTTTACGGATGTCCAGTGTTTAGATGGAATTCTTCATCTATCCTATTGTTTTTGTTTTGGGTCGTCGTAGCGCCGCATAGCATTGCTGTAGCGAACTCTTGATTAGAGCTGATGAGAGCATTCAATTAGAGCTTTAATTAGAGTATTGACCTTGTTTTGAGACGTAATGACTTGCGACGAGCAGTGCTATCCTGAAGGACCAATTCGCACCGTCTTACTTCAGCTTAGGAGGAATGGTTCCCCTTGACGCTGCAGCATCCACTCACCTACGGACAGACCTTTCAAAGCCCCGGCTGTCACTTTACCTATCGAGTCATTGGGCCCTGCTGTCGCTTGTTCGATCGAGAAGAGCTGCCCTGGCCCTGCTGTCGCTTGCAGTGGCGAGGCAAAGAACCAAGCTGGCGACGCATTGGTAGGCGGTTTGTGGCAGATCTCGCGACAAAACAAAGTCCCTCCTATTGTGTGGAGGTGATTGGGCAGGAGCACTCGAATCGGGCTTTTGTTGTCACCCTCTACCCCGAGCGATTACCGCAGCCGATCCAGGAGTGGTGGTATTCTGCCAAACCTCAGCGGGCTATTGATCCACCCGAGTGGATCGACGCAACGGGAGCTATGGCGGATCCAGCGCCTCGAGCCTTGAGCAACGAAGTTGCAGCAAAATAGCAGCAGCCAAATCCCCAAACAATGCCGGCTTCAGATATCGCGATTTGCATGGGCACTAACTCGGTCAGCTTTTGTTGTCGATATACTCGCGCCAGCGGCTAATCTGCCCGTCTCGAAAGTCCACAACGATGGCATCTTCAGCGGTCGTTTGTTTGCCGGTTTGGGGGTTCGTCTCGCGCCAGTGCCACTCCACCACGGCTTGATTACCATCCACCATGATCCGCTGAATGGCGATGTCTACCTCGGAACCAGACCGGGCGAAGTCGGCCAGGGCATCTCGAATCGCAGATTTGCCGCGCCACACCTGCCCCGGCACCACAAACTCGCCGTCTTCTGTGAATAACTCAGCGAATTGCTCAGCATTGCCTTCGATCCAGGCGTCACGAGCAGTAGCGATGATAGATTGAACCGTCTCTGGCTGCATGGATGAACTCCGTACGACGCGAGTCTGAGCTAAATTGCGGCTACCTGGGTCTGGGTTGCCCTCTGTCAGTGATAGTTCGGGAGTTGGCTCGCTAGCCGGAAACAGCGTCGGCAAAATTTGCGGCAGCAGCATGACCGCCAGCAGCGACAGCATGCCCACGGCTAGCCCGACAACCAACCAGACTCCGGCAAGGGCGATGGCTCTGCCGAGTTTGAATCGGGGTGTAGGAGGCATTTGCCGGTCTTTGGATTCACTCATATCACTTACCCAACTGCTGTCGCAACTGCCCTAGGGTCTCTGGACTAAGGCTAATCTGCAGCTCTAATCGCTGCTTCTCATCGCGGATTGTCAGCATTGATTGCCCGCCGGTCTCTGTCAGGACAAACTGGGGATCGGTCAGCTTCACTTGCTGATACACCACCTGCGGTAGCCCAACTCGAATCACTACATTCCGCTGAGACTGGGGATAGACGTAGAGGTGTTGCTGAAACGGGTCGAGTTCCAGCTTATAGACGGTGATGCTGCGCTCGTCTGGGCTATCGGGCTTGCGCCAGTAGAGAGTAATACCGCGCACCTCTGGGCTGCCGATCGAGAACGTCTCATCGAATCGCTGCGGCTCCCAGTTGAGATCGGCCGCAGTACCCGTTTCTGGCAGAATCCGCTGCTGCCACGTAATCTCCTTGCCGTTCAAACTTGCCCACCATTGGCTCAGGGTGGCAAAAGTATCGGCCATGGTGGGATCGGAACTGCCCTGCTGCCAAACGGTCCTGCCTTGCATACTGCGACTCCAGTGCAGTGAACTCCAGTGCAGTGAAACAGAGAAGTGAAACAGGGATTCGGAAAAACCGCGCTGTTCAATACTCCTGCTACGAGTATGCCTGAAATCGCTGCTGATGGTGAGGATCGGGTGCAGGGCAGCGGGAGCCGGTCATTCTGCAATCCACTCTGCGACAAGATTTCGACAAGATAAACTCGGTAGGATAAAGTTAGATAGCTTGGTTCGTTTGTCGAAAAAGGTAGTCGGAAACAACGTGGTCGTTAAACCAGAGTGGTTACGGGTGAAGGCTCCTCAGTGGGAGCGGGTGGGCAGTGTTAAGGGCATCCTGCGCGATCTAGAGCTGAATACGGTCTGCGAAGAAGCGTCCTGCCCCAACATCGGCGAGTGCTTTAATGCTGGGACCGCCACTTTTCTGATTATGGGACCCGCCTGCACCCGTGCCTGCCCCTACTGCGATATTGACTTCGAGAAAAAACCGAAGGCTCTGGATCCAACCGAGCCGACTCGCCTCGCGGAAGCGGTGCGGCGGCTAAACCTCAATCACGTCGTGATTACCTCGGTGAACCGCGATGATTTGCCCGATGGCGGCGCGTCGCAGTTTGTTCGCTGCATTGAGGCAGTGCGGAACGTCTCGCCCAACACCACGATTGAAGTACTGATTCCAGACCTCTGCGGTAACTGGGATGCTCTAGAGCTGATTGTGCAATCCCGTCCCGAGGTGCTAAATCACAACACCGAAACTGTGCCGCGACTCTACCGCCGGGTGCGACCTCAGGGCAGCTACGACCGCTCGCTAGAGCTATTGCGCCGTGCCCGTGAGCTGGCTCCCTGGATCTACACCAAGTCCGGTATTATGGTTGGCTTAGGGGAAACCGATGTCGAAGTGCAGCAGGTGATGCGCGATCTGCGAGCCGTAGACTGCGATATTTTGACAATTGGGCAATATTTGCAGCCTAGCGCTAAGCATCTTGGCGTCCAGGAATTCGTCACTCCCGAGCAGTTTGACGCTTGGCGGCAGTGGGGAGAAGCCCTCGGCTTTTTGCAGGTAGTCTCCTCGCCGCTGACGCGCAGTTCCTATCATGCCGAGCAGGTGCGTAGCCTGATGGAGCGGCATCCTCGCCAGTAATCCATAGCAGCAATCTATCCAACCTAATCCAACCTAATCGAGGTCACGCCGCCCCTCTAGTGCCCGTGCCAGTGTCACTTCGTCGGCATACTCCAGGTCGCCGCCCATCGGTAAGCCAAAGGCAATGCGAGTGACGCGGGTGAAAGGCTTGAGCAATTGCCCCACATAGAGCGTCGTCGTTTCGCCTTCAACGCTGGGGCTGATTGCCAAAATCACCTCTTTGATGTCTTGCTTGCTGACACGCCGCACGAGCTGAGCAATATGGAGCTGATCGGGTCCAATACCGTCCATGGGCGAGATCAAGCCGCCTAGCACGTGATACTTGCCACGATACTCTCGCGTGCGTTCTAGGGCAATCACGTCCCGCGAATCCGAAACGACGCAAATCGTATAGGGATCCCGATTAGCATCTCGGCAGATCTCGCAGACGGGTTCTGCTGACAGATGGAAGCACACCGAGCATAGCCCCACCTGATGCTTAGCCTCAACCAAGGCTTGGGCTAGAGCATGCACTTCAGTTTCGGGCTGCTTCAAAATGTGGAGCGCTAGACGTTGGGCCGTCTTGGGACCTACTCCAGGAAGTCGTTGCAGTTGCTCAATTAACCGAGCTAAAGGACGTGTGTAAACCGTCGGAGTGCCTCCAAAATTCAATGAAAATCCGTCTTACCTCCTCGATCATAACGATTTTCGCCGGTAGCGAGTCGGATTACGGTCAAGTGCTGCACTGGCACTGACTCCCCCCTGACTCTCATCCCCTGCTTCGCAGAGAGTTGACCGATCTGGCGCAACCACGTGCTATGCTAAAGACGACTCGGACTCATGCGGTTATAACGCCCAAACCTTGTCAGGACCGGAAGGTAGCAGCAATACGGGATGCTTATAACAGGCGTGATCTCCGGGTCACTTTATTCTGCAGGCTTATAGGGAACTTAATAGATAGGGAACCTAGCGACAAGGGCACTAGTGATAAGGGCAAACGTTGCGACCCTAGCGCTCTACATAGTCAACGATAGTCAACGAGTAAAGATAGTCAAAGAGTAAAACACCCAATGCTCCTGAATCCCCCACAGGAGACAGCAATCTGCTCCTAGAAATCAGGTTCGGGGCCGTCTTGCTGATTTCCTCCTATGCTAGAGACATAGCCAAGGCATACAGGAGGGAAAGACGCAATGCCCGGTTTTAGAGATCTGGTCCAGAAGGCGTTTTATTTGGGAGTGGGAGCGGCCTCCTATGCCGCCGAAAAGGCAGGGACAACTCTCTCAGAGTTGCGAACTCAGGCGCAGAAGCTGGCTGACGAAATGGTCGCTCGGGGCGAGATGAATGCCGAAGAAGCCAAGCGGATGGTAGAGGAAATCGTCAGTCGTGCTCAAGCTCCTGCTGCCTCAACGCCCGCCGATTCTAGCCCTACTGAACCACGCCGCATTGAAATTCTAGCCGAGGACGTAGAAACGACCACTGCTGACTCGGAGGCGCAGGCTGTCGAAGAATTGCGTCAGCAAGTTGCAAAACTTCAAGAAGAACTGCGGCGCCTGAAACGAGAGTAGAGTGGGAGCAGGAATTCAGCTTTAGAGGCTGGTAGAAACAGTTCAGTTCAATATCGTATGGATAGTTGGCACCAGGATTGGATCAAAGCGCTTGAGTCGTTTGCGGCGGAAGTGGGGCAGTTTGTGGAAGAGGTCGGGCGAGAGATGACCGAAGCCGCTAATGCCCTGCTGCAGTTCTCGGAAGAAGTAGCCGAGGAAATGGCTGACGAGGTAGAAACGGCGCTTGGGCAGATCGATGAAACGCTCACGCCAAAACTCGATCAGCTTGATCAGCAGATGTCTGAATGGATGGACCCAGTACTGCAGGCGGTGTTTGGTTTTGAGGCAGCTATTGACCGAGCCGTAGAGCCGGTTACCCATACCATTGAACCGTGGCTGAATCAGCATCCGGTTTGTGTGGGCTGCCGCCATTATCATGGACAAGTCTACAACGGCAATCTTCTGGTTTGCGCCATGCATCCTTACGGAGTTGGGGAAGATTGCGATTCCTGCCCCGACAAAGAGCTAGTCTCGTGGTCCTTTCCAACTCTGCCGCCTGATTCAGAGTTTTGATTTGGGCTTTGATCGAGTTGTGGCTCAGCATTGGGAGAATGTTGAGACACCGCGGCTTCTGACTGAGACGAGCAATCAAACAAATGCAGCCCAAAGCGCTGGGATAGCTCCTCACACACCTGCACACCGCGTACGCTATTGCCGCGCTCGTCGAGGGGCGGCGAAAACACAGCAATGCCCATGCGGTTTGGCACCACCACAATGAGTCCACCGCTGACGCCGCTTTTGGCAGGCAAGCCAACGGTGTAGGCCCACTCGCCGGCGAAGTTGTACATACCACAGGTATACATAACGCTGAGAATATCGCGCACATAGCCCGGCGAAACCGCCTGCACCCCCGTCAGAGGATTTTTGCCGCGATTCGCCAGCGTTGCTGCCATAACTGCTAAATCGTGACAATTCACCATCAGCGAGCACTGCTGAAAGTAGAGATCGAGAGCTTCGTCGAGTTTTTCGTCGATCATGCCGAAGTTGTACATTAGGTGCGCCATGGCCCGATTGCGGTGACCTGTCGTGCGTTCAGACATGAAAGTCGGCATGTCAATAAAGCTCTCATGCCCGATATAGCGCTCGAACATCTCCATCATCCGGTTCAACCGCTCAGTCGGTCCCTTTCCTTTGATCAGGCTGGTAGTGGCAATGGCTCCAGCATTCACCATCGGATTGTAGGGACGCTTGGACCGTTCATCCAGCACGATGGCATTAAACGCATCTCCGGTTGGCTCAACGCCGACTTTACTCAGCACTCGTTCACGTCCATGATCCTCGAGCGCCAGTCCGTAAACAAACACCTTAGAAATGGATTGAATCGTAAACAGCTGCTGAGCATCTCCCACGTCTACCTGTTCACCTGTGACCGTGACAATACAAATGCTGAACCAGTCAGGGTCCATTTTGGCGAGTTCGGGGATGTAATTGGCAGGTGTACCTGTCTTCAGCGACTGATAGCGGGCATGCAGTTCATCCAGCGTGTCCTGAAGTATGGCCGGCTGAATCGGCAGCAGAACACCGTCGGAATTAGGCAGCGAGTTGCAGGTCATGGTCAGAAAAAAATGCAGGACTTCTTGATTCTGCTTTCTTGATTCTATGGAAGACAATCAGCTAGACCAAGATTGCCCCAAAGGTTGATTAAACCAGATGCGAATCTTGGCAAGATGGCAGCAGTTGAATCACAAAATAATAATGAAATCAGCATTAATCATCTTCACTGTGACGCTGCTTGTAGCCTTGGGTAGCTTGCTCATTCGACCCCGCGATATTCCTTGGGCAACCCATCTGGACCGACCCAAATGGCTGTTCTTTGAGCCAGCTATTCCTTTAATCTGGACAGTTATATTTCTCTGTGGTGCTGCTTCCGCAACCTTGGTTTGGCAGCAACAATCGGGACACCTAACAGCATGGCTATTAATGGGTTGGTATCTGCTGCTGGAAATAGTCACGGTGGCTTACATTCCCGTCACTATTCGGCTCCACAGCTTGATTGTCGGCACCCTTCTAGGCGCTGCGGGGGTTGGATTGGGGATTGGTTTGATGCTGGTCGTTGGCTCAATTTCGGGGTGGGCGGCTTTGCTGCTGTTACCTTATGTCCTGTGGAGTCCGATTGGTACCTATGCTACTCGCCGCATGATTGACTTAAATCCCGATGCTGCTTGATCCAGAAACTTGTCTGACCCAGAAGCGCCGTAGTTTGAAACCACCGTTTTTAAGCCAACGACAGAACATCCCGCTCCTAGCCTTTACCAGCGCTAGGTAGCCTCAAAAGCGGGTGATGGGACTCGAACCCACGACATTCAGCTTGGGAAGCTGACGTTCTACCACTGAACTACACCCGCAACAATCGAGCATTAGGCTGGAGTGGGCGACCCAAAGCACTTGAGCCACCGAATGCGGCTAATCATAGCTCCAGCTTTGTCCGTTAATAATAGCTCATTTTCAACCGATTTAGGTACAGAAATGCTATTCCTGAGGGGGTTAGGGACTCAGGGGCGACATTGTTGTTAATCTGAGAGCAAGTTTAGAGAATTTGTACCTACGTGGTACTCTCCGGTAAACCCTTCGAAGAGCAGAAGCTAGAGAACCTCTGGTATTTCCTCAAGCTCCTTGTGATTCACACATCATGTCCCATGTAGGGAATGACCTCCCACCACGAAAGCAGGCTGGAGAGCCGCAATGAGTTTGTCAGTCACCGCGCTTATATCGTTGAGACTCTGGATGTGAGGCAAAAGCAGCGCAAATTCACCTCCACCCCAGCGCGGCAACAGATGCCCTAAACTTTTGAGAATTGTCCATTCATCATCCACACGAATAAGCGCCGTATAATCGCTATTAATCTAGCGCTGTACTAATAACCTGCTGTAACTCTGTCTCAGTCCAGGGTTTATGGAGGCAGGCATAGAGATTTGCCTCTCGTTTTGCTCGCTCAATTGCGGCTTCGTCAGCTTGTCCTGTCAACATCACGGTGATGATTTTGGGAAAGCGCTGATGCACTTGAATCAAAAATTCATCGCCTTTGATTCCAGGCATTAACCAATCTGACACAATAATCAGAATTTTGATTTCTTCGCTGATCAATTCATTGATCACAATCCAAGCTTCTTCCGCATCTTGAGCAACTTCATAAATGTAGCGATTGCCAAAACAACGTTTTAGCTGCTCTTTCAGGCATTTCAAGATGGTAACTTCGTCGTCTACACAAAGAATAGCTGCATTGGACATGATTCAATATCCTCAAGTTGATTCTCTTAATCGATTACCTGTATTACTTGGTTTTCTCCACGTTAAACGGCACCAATGGGCAGCCAAACCCTAAATTGAGTGTGTCCAGGTTGGCTTTCTACCCCAATACAGCCCTGGTGTTTCTCAACAATCTTGCGACTGATATACAGCCCTAGTCCGCTGCCTTCTCCGGCAGCCTTGGTGGTAAAAAAGGCGTCAAAAATTTTCTGCTGCACTTCTGGAGAGATTCCCGGCCCTGTGTCTGTAATCTTAACCTCGACTCCGTCATCCTTCTGGCGAGTTGCTAGCGTCAGTTTCCCCTTCGACTGCATTGCCTGAATAGCGTTATGGATCAGGTTAGTCCAGACCTGAATCAGCTCATCTGGATAGCCCCAGATTGCCGGAATGGGTTGATAATCCCGGATTAGTTCGATATTGTGCTTAAGCTGGTTGTGATAAATCTCGATTACCGTTTCTAACCCATCTGTAATTTCAACACGCTGCTTTTGCCCAGTTTGGTCAAACCGAGCATAGCTCTTTAAGGCGAAAACAATTTTGGCAGAGCGATCAACAGCTCGCAGAATCATTTGGTTATTAATAAACGAACAGGTCAGGTTATGGGCAAACTGCACCGCCCATTCCCCTTGGTCACCTTTTAAGAGAGGTGCTAAAAACTCAATTTGTTCATAGATTCCCATATCCATGAGTAAATCAGCGGTGTCTCTAGCATTTTCAAGGTCATACTCCTGGAGTTGAGCCGTGAGTTTGCGCTTCAGTGCACGGTTTTCACTGGATGCAATCAGGGGTTGACTATTGAGTGCCCGCTGGATCAGCTCAAAGAAACTCGCCTGTTCTTCGTTGTTCAACCGCTGATGCAGGTAAGGCAGTTCAGCCAATGCTTCTTGTAGTGCTTTATGAGTGTTGTCAGCAGATGCTTTGATAGTACCCAAAGGATTGTTGATCTCATGAGCCACTCCAGCAATGACCTGTCCCAAGGCTGCCATCTTCTCCTGCTGAATGAGATGGCTTTGCGTTTGCTGCAGATCTTGTAATGCCGCTTCGAGCGCTTGATTCTTGACCCACAGCTTGTTGCTGAATCGGTGAAACAAACTTCCAATTATTGCAGCAAATAGAATCAACGATGTGCTGGTTCCAAAATCGGCAATTCTACGTGTCCGCTCTTTTTCCTTAATATATCTTTTCTCTAGAATTGCAACCTCGGCGTATAGATCATCATAAATTTCATCAATACTGTCTGTATCAATGTCAATTTCCTCTTTGATTTTGCCTTGAGCAATTAGTTCTATTGCATCATCAACTTTAGTTCTATAGAGTGTATAGAGGGAAAACAAATTACTGAGATTATTTCCTCGATCAATTTGCTGAAGCTCATTTAGAATAACATCTGTACTCTGTCGGTTTTCAGCTAGCTCTTCCGTTAAATTCTCATCGATCTCACCTTTTGCAATGCCTTCCCACTCCAAAGCATTGAGCCTACTCACTTGCTCTTTTACGCGGGTTAAAAGCAGCCTAGTGTCATTGCTGCGCTCGGCAATTTGATTAAACTGATAAATAGCGGTAGCACTCATGATTGCGGCAACCAGTGCTGCCGATAGTACAGACCACGTTGACAACCTGGGCTTGGGAATTTGAGCAGACGAAATAGGTTCTATTGGTTTAGGGGTGCTAAGCATGGAATCAAAACGAAAAAATAAAACGGGATTGGTAAACTTCGAACTCTGGTTCTACAGGTCAGCCAAAGTAGTGCCAAATCGTTAGAACAAGTCAGTGGTTTTCCGGACGCTCTTTCCGTTCTGGAAGTTATTACTGAGATTGGTTCTATAACAATCGGCTGCAACAGGATTATTTTTCCCAAAATTTCCCTAAAAAATCATATGTTTGATACCGCTTGTCCTGGATATGCCTCGCGTTCCATTAATCTAAAGAGCCTTGTATTAGGTTCATCTGGATACTTAAGATTTGAGTACTTAGGCAGCAGCGACCAACCTCAATTTGTGACCTAAAATTAGGGAACGTACTGCGATGGCTCATAGGCTGAAGCAGATGGCTGAGATCAGGTAACACTAGCAGGTAATACTCAAGGAATTCTGGGCATCTTGGGTTTTAGAGAGAATTCTCGCGAATGACTCTCCCCGCTTGAAGCATAGAAGTGAGAAGCAGAATGTTTAACGCCACTGAACTTCTGATCGATGACTTTGTCCAAAAGTTGAAGGCTGGCTATCGACGAACTTATGGCGGCTGGAAGCACGACTACGAAGACATCATTGGTTGGGTGGGAGCCATGGCGTTGGAAAACATTGCCAATAGCGATGCCCTCTATCACAATGTTGAGCACACCATTCTGGTGACGCTGGTCGGGCAAGAGATCCTGCGCGGTCGCCATATCCGGGAGGGGGGAGTGTCCTGCGAAGACTGGCTGCACTTCATCATTTCCCTGGTTTGCCATGATATTGGCTACGTCAAAGGCGTCTGCCGGGACGATCGGGAGGGCTGGTACGCCACTGGGCAGGGCGAAATGGTGCATCTGTCGTCGGGTTCTTCCGATGCTAGCCTCACCCCTTACCACGTTGACCGGGCCAAGCTATTTATTGATGAGCGATTTGGCGGTC
The DNA here is from genome assembly GCA_015272325.1 of Synechococcales cyanobacterium C42_A2020_086. Taxonomy (GTDB): domain Bacteria; phylum Cyanobacteriota; class Cyanobacteriia; order Elainellales; family Elainellaceae; genus JACYLU01. Next base: position 538,344 of record JACYLU010000015.1, read on the forward strand.
ACAGCTTAATTGATACAGAAAAGATCAAGCTCAATATTGAGCTAACCCGCTTTCCGGTGCCCAACAAAGAAGACCATCAAGATACCCTAAATTATCCGGGGCTGATCCGGGCATCGGATCTGATCGGGCAACTCAGCGACCCACGCTATCTGCGAAAGATCAGCGCCCTCTTCTACGAGTTCGAGGAAACGGGCGTTAATAAAGTGTTGGGCTACCGCCATCCGGGCGATCTGCGCAAGAATTATCCCAAGTTTTACTGGAACGGTGTCTATCCCTATGTCAAAGATGCTTTGCGCTATTTGGAGCTGACGCAGCAGGGCAAGCAGGTGATGGCGAATCTCTACTCCAACGTGTTTGTCGTCGAACATGAGCCACCGCTATTCGAGGAAGAGTCTTGCACTAGAGATAACGACGCAGCAAACGACGCAGCACTAGAGAAAACCCCCGCTTCCTAAAACTCCGGCAAGAGCCAGGGATGTGCTAGCCAATACCAGATCAGTAAAAACTTTGCAGAATCTTGATTAAAATTCTGGGTTTTCGCCCATGCTGCCCTGCCGCTTCTACGGAGGAGTGGTGTAGGGTTTTATGTGGGTTATTTTACGTGAGGAGTACGCTTCTGTTGGTGGCATTTTGGACTCAGATGGTGCAGCTTGTTTGGGCAAACTGCCGAGGGTGCGCTGGGACGGGGCGAACGGGTTTTCGCTACAGCCGTCTAACAGCAAGCATGGTTTTGGGAACAGTGCTGGTGCACGGAGCCGGAGCTGTGGTACTCGCTGAACCGGAACCGCCGATCCGAGACGTGCAATTAGCGCAGCGACAGCCCCAAGCCGCTACCGTGTTGGGGGTGGTTCGCAGCCCAGAGAACCAGTCCTACTGGCGAGATATCGAGAGCCGCCTGAATGCTGCCGGCTTGCCCTATCGCACGATCAACTGGGAGCAGGTGCAGCGATCTAGCACGTTCGGTGAGGTAACGGTGCTGTTTCTGCCTAATGTAGAAACAATTACGGCCGAGCAACTGCTGCGGCTACAAGCTTGGCTGAATCGAGGGGGACGGCTGATCGTGAGCGGACCCGTGGGGCGGGCATCTTCGTCGGGGGTGCAGCACACGCTGCGATCGCTGATTGGTGCCTATTGGGACTCAGCGCTAGCCCAGCCACAGCCTCCTCAGCCCTTGAGTCTAGCCAGTCAGCCCTGGGTGCAGGCAGCTCCGAGCACCATCGCGGTGGCAGGCGGTGTCATGGTGCCCACGAGCTTGTCGAGTCAGCCGGTGGCCGTATGGGGCGCATCCTCAGATGCCGCAGTGATTGTTACGCCGCGCTCTACAGTTTTAGGCTGGCGCTGGGGAACCGCTGAAGCCGAGTTTGATAGTCGCTGGTTGCAGGCGGCAGTGAGCCGGTTTCAGCCCCGTAGCTCGGCTGCTAGTGCTGCTGTGTCCTCTGTTCCGGCTGCTTCTGTTTCGACGACGGCTGCACCCGCAACACCACCCGCTGCGTCGGCAGCACCAGCCCCTTCGACGTCGCCCCGCCTCCTCCCCATGCCTCGCCCTCCAGTGCCCGTGGCTGGGCTACCCTCCACCGAGCCGGTGGCTCCACCGCCAATTGATCATCTGTGGCGTCGTCGCCTGACTCTCCACGAAGCAACAACCATGCAGCAGGAGCTAGAGAACCTGCTCGGTCGCTACGAAAGTGCGCTAATTTTTGCCAGTGCCGAGGCGTCTGACCTAGCGGCTGGAGCGGCAGCGAGTGCTACGACGGTTGCAACGCGATCTGCAAAAACAGCCGAGCTGGATCTGGACACTGATGCGGTGCTCCTTCAGGCTAGGCAGGGGCTGGCGGCTTTCTCGCAGGCTCTGGCGCAACGAGACTACCCCACAGCTCGACAGCAGTGGCTGCAAACGCGACAGTTGCTCTGGGATAACTTTCCGCTGGATCGCTCCCTAGCACAGCCGGAAATTCGTGCCATGTGGCTGGATCGCGGCACCATTGTGCAGGCTGGTTCCCGGCAAGGGCTAGCGCGGATTTTTGATCGCTTAGCGGCGGCTGGCATCAATACTGTGTTCTTTGAAACGGTGAACGCTGGCTATCCCATTTATCCGAGTCGGGTGGCACCGCAGCAGAACCCCCTAACGCGACAATGGGACCCTCTGCAGGCTGCCGTTGAGCTGGCCCACGAGCGGGGCATGGAACTACACGCCTGGGTTTGGACGTTTGCGGCCGGCAATCAGGTGCATAACCGCCTGCTGAATTTGCCGGACAGCTATCCTGGGCCCGTATTAGCCGCCCATCCCGACTGGGCAAGCTACGACGATCGCGGCAATCTCATTCCGCCTGGGCAGACCAAACCGTTCTACGACCCAGCTCATCCTGAGGTTCGACGCTACCTGTTACGTCTGTTTGAGGAAATTATCACTCGCTATGACGTGGATGGGCTACAGCTCGACTACATTCGCTACCCGTTTCAAGATCCACGCCAGGGTGGACATACCCACGGCTATGGGCGCGCTGCCCGGCAGCAGTTTCAGCAGCTCACTGGCATCGATCCGATCACGCTTTCGCCCGGTGGCACGCCTGCCCAACGCCAGCAGTGGCAGCAATGGACCGAGTTTCGTATCCAGCAAGTTTCCTCCTTTGTTGCCGAAACCTCGCGGTTGGTGAGGCGGCTACGGCCCGAGCTAATTCTATCCACAGCCGTGTTTGCCTTGCCAGAACAACAACGTTTGCAGGAAATTCAGCAGCATTGGGAAGTCTGGGCACGACACGGCGATATTGATCTGGTCGTGCTGATGAGCTATGCCAACGATACAAATGGCCTGCAGCGATTAGCCGGCTCTTGGTTGAGCGGTGAGATTGAGCTGGGTTCAGCGCTCGTGTTGCCTGGCATCCGGCTGCTGAATTTGTCGCACCAAAGCGTGATGGATCAGATTCAGTCGTTGCGCAACTCCTCAGCAGGGGGCTTCGCCCTGTTTGCTGCCGAAAATTTGGACTCCGGCTTGCAGACAATCTTGAGCCAGACCCAGGGAGCACGCCCCACCGCAGAACCAATCCCCTATCGCCAGCCTTTCGCAACGGCGGTTCGTCGCTTTGCTGTCTTGCAGCGCCAATGGAATTGGCTCCTCAGTACGGGGCGATGGTCTCTCTCAGAGCAGCAGCAGCAAGACTGGCAATCCCAGATGTCTACTGTTGTCGAGGCGCTGCAAATGCTAGAAGACCAGCCCTCTGAGCAAACCCTAGCGGAGGCGAGGACCCAACTGCACCAGGTACGCAGCCAACTGCATCGCTGGATTAGCCTGCCGGACCTCAACCAAGACTACCAACTGCGCACCTGGGACAATCAGCTGATTGCTCTAGAAAATCTGCTGCACTATGGAGAACAGGTGGTTTTGCTGCGGACAGAGCGCCCATCGGCAGCGGTATCGCCCTCGCCATTGCCCTAATCCTAAAGGCATGCCTTCAATGCCTGATCGGGAATGCATTCGATGCAGCGGCTTGTAAAGCGCAGCTATCCGCGGCGTCTCAGAACCTCCAGCAGCGTTAGGAAGAATTTGGGCTGTGGAGCAGTCACCTCGATCCAGTCTTCGCTAATGGGATGCTGGAGCCGTAGTTTCCAGGCATGCAGCGCTTGACCCGGCAGGTTCACGCCAATGGACCGCCCCGAGCCATACACTGGATCGCCGACAACGGGGTGCCCGATAGAGGCACTGTGAACCCGGATTTGATGCGTCCGTCCGGTTTCCAACCGAAACTGCATCAGTGTATAGTTGCCCAGCCGCTCCACCACCTGCCAGTGCGTCACAGCGCGTCGCCCCCCTTTTTCCTCGGGCACTACCGCCATTTTTTTGCGATCGATGGGATGGCGACCAATCGGGGCATCAATGGTGCCGCTGTGGGTATCCGGTGCGCCATAGACCACTGCCAAGTATTCACGACGAGCAGTTTTACGCTTGAATTGGGCTTGCAGGTGTTGGTGTGCTTGATCGGTTTTAGCAATCACGATGGCGCCACTAGTGTCTTTATCCAGCCGATGCACGATGCCCGGCCGCTGCACGCCGCCAATCCCAGCTAGATTCTCACAGTGGGCTAGCAGCGCATTCACCAAGGTACCGTCGCTATGACCAGGTGCCGGATGCACCACCAGTCCGGTGGGTTTGTTGAGAATCAGTAGCGATTCATCTTCGTAGAGAATATCAAGGGGAATTGCTTCTGGCTGTAGATCCAGCGGCTCTGCGGGCGGAATGTGCAACCGCACCCGATCACCCGCGTGAAGTGAGGCTTTGCGAGAGCTGCATACCTGCCCGTTGATCTGCACCTGCCCCTGCTCGATCAGCCTTTGAATGCGCGAGCGCGACAGGTCAGGCAGTTGTTCGGCTAGCCAGCGATCTAGCCGCTCGGCGGACTGCTCGGCCAGCAGCCAGCGCTCTTCGCTCACTAGGGCATCGGCAGCATCTAAACTTAGGTCTGAGGTTAGGTCTGAGGTTAAGTCTGAGGGCGGTATAGCCATGAAAGCTCGTCTAAGGAGGTCAATTGACGACAGCTTTCAATTTCTCTGCCGTCTTGATGGGATGATCAGAATGAGCCAGATGTCCGCTGGGAACAACTCATTGGGTATTCTATGCGATAGTAGCGACTGAGCTGATGCGGCGGCAAATGTTGGCTGCGCTGTCAGGGTTTATTTCATCATCTACCGTATGGCATGGCCGACGATCGCAATTTCGTCTTAATGATTCAGCCGATGACTCGCCAAGGCGCTATCTGGCAGGCGATTCTCCGCTCTCAGCAAATTTCCGTGATTTGGGAAGCTGCCGATGTCAATCTCCCCGAAAGTTTCAAGCATTTGCGTTCGGCTGGAGTCCCCCTCCCCGATTTGCTGCTGCTCGATACGCGAGTGCAGACAGTGAATGCCTTTGCGGTCTGCCGCTGGTGCCGTCAGCATTACCCGCAGGTCAGTGTAGTCTTGATCAACGGTGCTCAGAAAGAGATTACTGCCTCGGAGCGGGAATGGGCTTTGTTTCAGGGAGCGGCCGATCTGCTGCCCCGGTTCCAGCGCGACCGACTCGTGAGTGGGGCAGTTGCCCGCGTCCGGCGGATTCTCGATCTGCTCGGGCGCTCAACGCTCGATAGCGGTGCTTTGGTTACGGCGCTGCTGGGAGCGAGTCGGCAAGATCGCAGAAAGGTGCTGGATCTATAGCCGGTCGGCATTGCGCCAGCGTTGGGTGCAGATCGACCACAGCACCAATAACGGCAATAGCAGGCGCATCGAAGTGAGCCGCTTCCATTTGCTGCCCAATAGTTGCTAGGGTGCCGATTAGCTCTTCCTGTTCGGGGCGAGTTCCCCAGCGGACGAGAGCAATGGGCGTATCAGGCGACAGCCCCGCCGCTATCAGCTCGGCAATAATGTGCCCCAGATTGTGAATCCCCATGTAGATCACCAGGGTATCGGCGCTATGGGCAATGGACTGCCAGTTCACCGCCGGACGATACTTACCCACCGACTCATGCCCCGTGACGAAGGTGACTGAAGAGCTGTGGTTCCGGTGAGTCAACGGAATGCCGGCATAGGCAGGGGCAGCAATCCCGGACGTCACCCCCGGCACCACCTCTACCGGCACCCCCGCTGCCACAAGATCCTGCATTTCCTCGCCACCACGCCCAAAGATAAAGGGATCGCCCCCCTTCAGCCGCACAATCACAGCGTGGGTTTGGGCTTTCTTGATCAGCAGTTGGCTAATGTCGCTTTGCAATAGAGAATGGCGTCCGCGGCGTTTGCCAGCGTTAATTTGCTCTGCCTGCGGGTTGATCATCGCCAAAATTGCCGGACTGACCAGCGCATCGTAGATTACGACATCGGCGCACTCCAGCAGAGACTTGCCTTTTAAGGTCAATAATCCAGGATCGCCGGGTCCGGCACCCACTAAATACACTTTACCCAATTGCTGCATGAAGGAATTCATTTTGGTACAGCGTTAAGTTGCAGAAGCTCACTGATCCAGCTTCACTGATCGTGTGAATTACCCTGTAAATAGGCACTTGAGCCGAGGCATTACCCCAAAATGGCATGTCTGCCCTGACTCAACCGTGGCCAAAGCTGCAACTTCAACTTTTGTTTATCTTAGTCTTCTGTTGATCTTATCGCTTGCTGGCAACGCTCAGGCGAACAAATCAACGACCCGCTCAGCCAGGGCAGAGGTAGCGCCAAACGGGCGAGCTAGGTGCAGGCACGTGTAGGGAAACTGCTGCGCTAGCCCATTCACTTGCTCAGCAATGGCATCGGTAATGCCCCCCTCAAACAAAAAGTAAGGCAAGATGGCAATCTGGGTACAGCCCTGCTTGACGAGTGCTGCTACTTGCACTTCTAGACTGGGTGCAGTGGTCCAGTAGGCCGCCAAGGCTCCCAGTTGAGTAGCAGTTGCCTCGACGGGTTCCGCGCTGCCTGGTCGCCGACTGCCGTGGGCCATCACAATCTTGCCGGTCTGCGGTGCGGTTAGCCAGGGTGCCATTGGGTCGAGCAGCAGTGACCCAAGGTTGGGATGGCTGCCAAGATGGGGCCGCATCACTAAGGTGATTGAGTTGCCCAAGGCTCGCTGTGCCGCCGCAACTTCGGCAGGGATGTCTTCCATCACATGCACCCCAGGCAGCAAAAACAGCGGCACAATTTGCAGCAGGGCATACCCCGCCGCCACCGCTCGCTGAGCAGACTGCTGAATCTGCTGATGCAGCGGCAGCGGTCCAAGCTCCAAAACCGCTGTTTCGACTAGAGGGAAAGCCAGCCGAGGCGTGCTCCCATTCCCTAAGTGTGCAGATGCTGCAACCGGTTCGGGAAAATGCAGCAGGCGCGGCAGCAGTTGCTTCGCGACCAGCATTGCCAAATGCTCGAGAGCGGTTTGCGAACGAGGATCGCGGCTACCATGGGCCACCAAGAGATAAGCAGAGGGCACAGCCTTTAAAACAGCCTTTAAATCAGGATGAAACGCCACTGGGTGAAGCAGCAAACTAAACAGCACTATGTTTAGGGTACTGGCGCCTGTTGCAGCAACCAATAGCGTTGTTTAGTGATACTTGCCTACTTACACTTGCCTACTTAACATTAGCAAATGAACCCTAGATTCTGATGGAGAGACATCAGTAACCTAGAGTCCATCGCGTTAAGCTGGCTTTCAGTTGGCTTGCAAATCGTTTCAGATCTACGATTTCAGAGCTACAGCGAATCTAGCCAGATTGCGAGTTTAGTTGCCGTTGCTCGTGCCAACAAATGCTAGCGTCAGGCTGTCGTGGGCCAGGAAGTGATCGAGGTGGAAGGCGCGATCTTCGGTTTCCAAAAGAATTTTCTCGTAGAGATAGCGCGTGGCTCGGTCGCCTAGGCTTTCGGCTTGGCTAGCTTGCCGCCGGATCACCTGAATGACTGCCTGTTCAGCCTGCAGGTCATGCTCTACCATTTGGCGACAGGAGTAAACTCCATCGGGTTCTGGCGTGAAGCAGCACAGCTCTGCCAATTTCGTAAAGCTAGCAGCAGGAACACCTCCCAAACCATTCAGGCGTTCGCCAATTTCGTGAACATGACCTTGCACTTCTTCATAGCTGTCATTGAAGAATTCGTGCAGTGAATAAAACTCGGAGCCTTCAACTACAAAATGGTGCTTTTGATATTGCAAATAAAGCGCCTGGAAACTGGCCAAAGCAACATTCAATCCTTCACAGACTGGCGTTGTGACGCTCAACTCCAGCATGACTGGATTACCACGCATTTGATCAAAAGGCTGCACAATAGTTCCAGTGGTAGACATAATACTCTCCTTTCAATGCCAGGGAAAAGCCCGCATTCTAGACACTAGTGGATATGCTGTTTGAACGCCATCCGTACTTAATCTGCCCTTCGTTACCCTTCGTTGCCATGCAAATTGCATGAATCTTTTGCATTCATGCAATTACTGTATCGAGGCTAAAACCAACAGTCAACTCTAAGCTCAGAGAGTTAGTAGAAGTAATTCTCAACATGGTGCAAGCCACTTGAAAATCAATCTTACTTGGTTCAATGCAATAGAGCTGGACTGTCTGTTTTGGGCTGCCTTCAACGATTACGGATAGGCAAATCATCGTTCTAAAAAGTGCATTTTTTAACACCTTTCCGGCACGCAAATTGCTTCGTGAAATAGAAATGCCTGTCTGAGTATTGAGCCTTTTCCTAAAGTTTTGTCTTCAGATGCTATTGCACAATGAATAATGTTCTCAACGTCATAGTCGAGACACAGATATGCGTCACTCTGTTGCCTCGGCAGTGAGCCATCAGGTTTCTAGCAATTCGTTATTCTCTGCTTCGCGAGAATAGTAGGCGCTTTGTTCAAACCACAAAGATCGGGCGCTCGCCGGCTCTAAACTCATTAAATCTTGAATATTGCGCTGCATTGTGACGCAAATTTGATCGAGGGGCAAATCGTTAGCATCTCGACCAAAGGGATTTTCAATCTCAATGCCAATGGCTTCGATGCCCAGTAGCGTAAAACTGATTAGGGCGACGAGCGGCGCAGTCCACCATTCTAGTTCGCTGACAAATTGGAAGGGCAGGGTAAAGCAATAGATGAGCAGCAGTTGCTTGAGGTGGATCGCATAAGCGAGAGGCATCGGTGTTTTCAAAATGCGTTCGCAGCCGCCGAGATAGTCCACCAACGTATTCACTAAGGTTTGCAACGAGGCGAGCTGGTAGCGATGCAGACACTCGCGGTAGTGCTGCTGCTGCAAATAGTCCTGAAGCCAGAAGGCAATTTGCAACGGCGGATGATTCATGGATTGCAGCTTCTGGTAGCGAGCTGCCGATAGCAATGCCTGCAGGTCTCGATCCGGCGGTTCCTGCCGCAAATGCAGCTTGGTCGCAACGGCAAAGGCCACTAGCAACTGTAGAGTCTCAATCTTACCCGCCCGATCTTGACTATCTTTTTCAAGTACAGTGACCCAAATATTTCGTGCCAAATTGCGAACCGTGTTCACAATACCGCCCCAAAGCTTGCGACCTTCCCAAAAGCGTTCGTAGGCAGTGTTGGTGCGGAACACTAGCATCAGACCCATCACCACATTTGGAATGACGCTGGCTAGAACAGGCAACGACATCGGTAGCCCTAGCTCATGCAGCAGCGAGACAATGGCTCCGAAGGCACCACACATCACGGTTGGCAGCAGGACGGATGGAATGACCGAGCCTCGCATCTGGAGAGCGAAGCGCAACCACGATCGCTGAGTCAACGGTTGACGGCGAAGAAACATGTATAGACGGGATAAAAGAGCATCTAGCGCCCGGCGGTCACCGTTTGCTGTTGGTGGTCTCTCATGGCTTGCACAAATTTCTCGAACAAATAGTCGGCGTCGTGGGGTCCGGGGCTGGCTTCCGGGTGATACTGCACCGAGAACAGCGGCAGATTCTTGTGGCGCAGTCCAGCCACGGTGCGGTCGTTGAGGTTTAGGTGGGTAATTTCCACCTCCGCATCCGGCAGAGAGGCGGCATCAATGGCAAAGCCGTGGTTCTGGCTGGTGATTTCTACCTGCTGCTTCAGCCCACAGGGCTGGTTCAAGCCGCGATGCCCAAACTTGAGCTTGAAGGTTTCCGCCCCCAGCGAGAGTCCTAGAATCTGGTGCCCCATGCAGATGCCAAACATCGGCTTCTGGTAAGCCTGAAGCAACTGCTTCGTGGTTTCAATGCCTTCGGTCACCGCTGAAGGGTCGCCCGGTCCGTTGGAGAGAAAGATGCCGTCTGGGTTGTAGCTGAGGATCTGCTCAACTGGGGTATCGGCAGGCACCACGATAATCCGGCAGCCGTAGCTGGCCAGCCGCCGCAGAATGTTGCGCTTGATCCCAAAATCAATGGCGACGACGGTTAAGGGCGGCTGAGCTTCAGTTTTGGCGCTAGGGCTAAACTCCCATACGGTCTCGGTGGGGTCAGACCATTCGTAAATCTGCCGTGTGGTGACTTCACGCACCAAATTCAAGCCTGCCATGCTGGGGGCTTCCTGCACTCGCAGCAGCAGATCGGCAGGGTCTAGGATATCAGTGGAGATAGCGCCGTTCATTGCCCCGGTCGAGCGAATGCGGCGGGTGAGAGCGCGGGTGTCGATGCCGTAGATTCCCGGAATGCCGTGCCGCTTCAAGTAATCGGGCAGCGATTCGGTGGAGCGCCAGTTGCTAGGGCGATAGCAGATGTTGCGGGCAATCGCACCTTTCACCTGCGGCTGATCCGACTCTTCATCTTCGGGGTTGACGCCCGTATTGCCGAGTTCGGGATAGGTAAAGGTAATAATCTGTCCGCGATAGCTGGGATCGGTGAGCACTTCCTGATATCCCGTCATGCCGGTGTTGAAGACCACCTCACCGATAGCTGTTCCCGCTGCCCCAAACGACCAGCCCCGATAGGCCGTTCCATCCGCAAGAACCAGGAGTGCAGGTTTAGCCCCGGAGAACACCATAGACCCTCTTCAATGCAGTTCAATAAGCGAAGTCAGCGATACTATCCTACGCCTGGATCGCTCAGATGGATAGTCTAGTCGGTCACGAAACTTGGATGATGAGAGGGGAACAATCCAGCTTACGATCAGAAAAATCCTATCGCCAGTTTGCAGGGGGTAAGGCGCGATGCGAATCCTGATCATGGGGGGGACCCGGTTTATTGGGGTTTACCTGACACGGCTATTAACCGCTCAAGAGCACGACGTGGTGCTGTTTAATCGGGGCAACCAGCCGGCTCCACTGGGCATTGAGAAGCAGATTCAAGGCGACCGCACCGACCCCAATCAGCTCAAGGAGAAGTTAGCCGGCGAAGAGTTTGACGCCATTTTCGACAACAACGGACGTGAGCTGAGCGACACCCAACCCCTTGTCGAGATCTTCAAAAACCGAGTGAAACACTTTGTCTATGTCAGCTCTGCTGGGGTGTATTTGAAATCCGATCAATTGCCTCACATCGAAGGCGACCCGGTGGATCCCAAGAGCCGTCACAAAGGCAAGTTTGAAACCGAAAGCTACCTGATGGAGCAGGGGATTCCCTTCACTTCGATCCGTCCAGTCTACATCTACGGACCGCAGAACTATAACGATCTCGAAGCCTGGTTCTTCGACCGGATTGTGCGCGACCGACCAGTGCCCATTCCGGGGAACGGCATGCACATCACCCAGCTCGGGCATGTCAAAGATCTAGCGGCAGCGATGGTCAAGGTGTTAGGCAATCCTCGGGCGGTTGGGCAAATCTACAACATCTCGGGCGAGCGCTATGTCACCTTTGATGGCTTGGCGCGGGCTTGTGCCCTAGCGGCAGGCAAATCGCCAGAGGATCTGCCAATCGTGCACTACGATCCCAAGCAGTTCGACTTTGGCAAACGCAAAGCTTTTCCCCTGCGCGTGCAGCACTTTTTTGCCGACATCCACAAAGCCCAGAAAGACCTGTACTGGACGCCAGAGTATGATTTAGTCTCGGGGCTGAAGGATTCATTCCAAGAAGATTACCTGGCGTCGGGTCGCGATCAGGCTGAGATCGATTTCTCGGTGGATGAGGAAATCTTGAGCGCTAGCTAAGCAGAGCTGGGCAGATCTTGCGATGGTCCCCAGCAGTTCGCTACTATAGTGTGTCGGCTGATTATGGGTCTGCTTTGAGCAGCCTTGAGCGGCAATGGGCTTGACCCAACCTGAAGCGGCTTGCTGTCAGGGCATTTTCCTCGCTTGCAAGGCTTCATTCGGAGGGGTTGGGGCAGACCGAGTCCACAGCTTGGTTGATCGACAAATTAGCGACAGATTTGACGAGACAGACACGCGCAAGAGTTAGGAAAGGCACATGGCAAAACGGGTTCAATTGGTTCTTAATAAAGACGTGAGCAAGCTAGGTCGTGCTGGCGATTTGGTGGAAGTGGCACCGGGCTATGCTCGCAACTATCTACTGCCGCAAGGCTTGGCCGTTCATACCACGCCGGGCATCCTGAAGCAGGTAGAGCGCCGTCGGGAAGCCGAACGCCAGCGGATGCTGGAACTGAAGAAGGAGGCCGAAGCGCAAAAAGCCGCTCTAGAGAAGGCTAGCCGCTTGGCAATCTCGAAACAGGTGGGCGAGAACGACGCTATTTTTGGAACGGTTACCAACCAGGATGTGGCAGATGCCATTCAGTCGGCTACGGGTCTAGAGATCGATCGCCGCAGCATCACGGTGCCCGACATTCACCAGTTGGGTGTCTACAAGGTGGAAATTAAGCTGCACCCAGAAGTTAGCGCTACAGTCGATATCCAGGTTGTACCTCTGAAATAGCCGGGAAATAGCTGGATTGAAGTGGCTCGTTAAAGTAGCTCAATTGGGCTGATTGGTTGATCTCAAACACTTCAAAACGTCCTCCCATTGCGGCGAAGAGTCTCTCTAATCGTGATGGGAGTTGTTGTGTGGAATAGCTACAACAGAACTCTTCAGGCGGGTTTCCCAATCGGACTAACGAGCGGCAGGAATACCGGCAGCAGCTCTGGACGGCTGACAACAAGGGTGGGGTAGGAACGGCTGCCGTAATCTTGTCCGGGCTGCAGCGGGAAAATTGGTCCAGGTTCGAGGGGCTGCCAGACACCGCCTGCTGCTTGCACGATCACCCAGACCGCAGCAATGTCCCAGATTTTGGGCGTGGCTTCGACGCCGCCCAGCGCTGCTCCCGCGGCCACCGTCAGCAAGTTATAGCTCGCAACTCCCAGCATACGAATCTTGCAAGGCACGGGGTTTTGCAGCACCGCCGTACTGCGAGCGCAGAGATTAAAAAACTGATTGCCCGAGGGTAGAGCCGAACTGGTATGGATCGGGCGATGGTTCAGAAAAGCCCCTGTTGGTCCCGTCAGCCCCGACTCACCATACCAGTAGCCGTGGAAGGACTGTCGCAGCGGTGGCAGATGCACAAAGCCAAAGACCGGCGTACCGCGATAGAGCAACCCCAAAGAAATCGCCCACAGGGGAATACCGCGGGCAAAATTGGTGGTGCCGTCTACGGGGTCAATAATCCAGCACCAATCGCAGTCTGGGAAGACATGCTCGACTTCTTCACTGAGGACGCCGTGGTCGGGAAAGGCTTGTCGAATCGCGGAGCGCAGTTCCTCATCTGCCCAGCGATCGGCTTGAGTGACAAGGGAACCATCGGTTTTTTCCACTGCCTGCACCTGACCTGCAGCCTGCAGCAACCCCTCGCCCACCCGTGCCGTCGTCGCTTCTGCAAAACTGACAATTTTTTCCCAATCCATTACTCTCAATGTTCCAGTGCCGCTTGGTTTGGCCCCCAGTATACGCTGTTGGTTCCCATGCCTGGGGTTACTGTTAGCGCCTACTATTTTGGCATCTGATCATCGCGCCGATCCTCAGGAGCTTGATCGTCTAATCGTTCTGGCGCAACGGCAGGATTGGAAATGACTTCTCGCGGGTTGCCGTTGATGCGGCTGGTGTAGACCACATCCTGAACATCTACGATGCCCTGATCGCGATTCTCAGCCTCTTGCTCAGCCTGTTCGGCGGGCGCACCGGCTTGAGCTTTGGTTTGTGCCTCGGTTTGGGTCTCTATAGCTGGAGTAGACGGATCCGCTTGGGAGGGAGCGTGCTTTGGTTCGGTCATGGTTTTGCAGATCATGCAGATGTTCGGGTCAGTTTCAGCGTAGAAAAAATTAGCTGAAAACCGACCCCTCTGCGGGTGGATTCTGCCTAGCGGCTTTTGTTTGGTGGTCCATCAATGGCTGATCATCCAGGGACGTCCGCCGTTATGGCTCTTGAAGGTGGGGGTTGCAGGTTCGGCATCTCGCTTCTCAACTCGAGGTTCTCGGGCTTCCTGTTTCAGTCGCAGCGACCCGGACAGCTGCACGGCTGGCGGCGAAAAAATCCGCTTGCCCAACTGCTGGCAGGTTGGACAATAGGCGGGAGCCGAAGACTCTGCCATCGAGCGCCATTGATCGAACATCCCGCAGGTCGAGCAGCAAAATTCGTAGAGCGGCATAAGAGAGAAATTTAAAGCATAAGAGAGACACGATGGAATCAACAATCGGATTCAACCGGATTCAACTTTGGCTCAAACCGGCAGAATCGGCCGATCGAAGATCTCGGTAGGCAGAGCCAGCGTGCAGCAGGCGTTGGGAATATCCACAATGCCGCTGACTCTCCCTTCTACAGGCGCACAGCTGAGCAGTAGATAGGCTTGCTCCCCGGTATAGCCAAACTTCTTGAGATACTCGATTGCATTCAGGCAAGCCCGACGATAGGCAACATGGGCATCGAGGTAATACTGCTTGCCGGAAAACTCGTCTACCGAGATGCCCTCAAACACGAGATATTCCGAGTAGCGCGGCTCCACCGGGCCCGGCTTGAAGATGGGGTTGACCAGTCCATACTTCTCGACGCCGCCCTTGATCAGATCCACATGCAGATCAATGTAGCCCGACATTTCGATCGCGCCGCAGAAGGAAATTTCGCCATCTCCCTGCGAGAAGTGAATGTCTCCCATCGACAGCTTAGCTCCCTCGACATACACGGGGAAATAGATCCGCGACCCCTTCGAGAGGTTTTTGATGTCGCAGTTGCCACCGTGTTCACGAGGAGGCACAGTGCGAGCGGCTTCGGCGGCTACCCGCTCAAACTCAGATTGTGGCAGTGTTCCTAGGATGGCGTTTTGGGGATTGGGCAAGGCCGCCAGCGGCGGGACGCGATCGGGAGCCGTTGCCACTAGCTCTGCCTCACGCTGATTCCACTTAGACAGCAGCTCGTGGGAAGGTGCGCAGCCGATCAGCCCGGGATGGGGAATACCGGCAAACCGCACACCCGGAATATGACGCGACTTGGTGTAAATACCTTCCAAATCCCAGATGGCTTTGGCTGCTGTGGGGTAATGGTCCACCAAAAACCCGCCGCCGTTCTCGCGGGCAAAGATGCCGGTGAACCCCCATTCATCGCCTGGGAGTGCCCCAATGTCGAGCAGATCCACGACCAAAATATCGCCAGGCTGCGCTCCGTTCACATAAATCGGTCCACTGAGAACATGCACTACCGTTAGTTCAACGTCGCGAATGTCATCGGGATTATCATCATTTTTGATCTGCCCGTCAGTCCAGTCTTTGCATTCAATGCGGAATACGTCACCCGGATTCACTGAAACAACTGCCGGAATATCCGGATGCCAGCGATTGTGCCCCGGCAGTTCCTGCTCGTACATGGGCTTGGTTAGATCAACTTTGAAGAGAGTTTTAGGCATGGAATCGTCCTCAAGCGGAAGATGTTGACTTGCAGCTGAGTTCAGCAATGAGTGAATTGAACAGTCGCCATTCTAAACAACGCTAGAGTTCAAGAAATAGACTCTTCTAAGAATAAACAGCCTGAGAATAAACAGCGAATGATTATGGGAATTTAGGCTGAAGCGATTCTAAAGAAGGTGGCAACGACAAAAATGTAGCCAAAAACACGAAATCTGCCAACAGGCGTTAATTTTAGTTGAGCTAAGACGCCATTCCAGATGGAGACAACAATAAAAGAACGAATATCATTATCAAAAATCAGTGGAAAACCCTTCAGAAAACCCATCAGGCTATCAACCTAGAGCAGCAGCTAGTGACCTTGAACGTCTGCTAACGTTCTCAAGGAATGTCCTATCTAGTTCACGCTGCATTGACTGCCTGTTACAAACACAGGGCATCGCTGATAATCAAGTGATTTTGAGCGTCAATTTTCAATAGGTCTTCTTGCTGCAGCTTGCTGAGCAGGCGCGTAATCGTTACGCGAGTGGTGCAACAAGCACTGGCCAGATCTTGATGGGTTAACCGCAGGTTGAGGCGAGTGCCCATCTCTGTAGGCTGCCCGAAGGATTGCTTGAGCAGCAACAGCAACTGCTTCAGGCGATCCTCGACGCGCAACTGCCCATGAATCGATAGAAATGCTTCGGTTTGACGCAAGCGCTCGCTCACTGCCTTCACCAATGCCTGAGATAACTCTTGAGTCTGCGTTAGTTCCGGCAATGAAATAGAAGCCAGCTTGACCTTAGAAAGGGCTGTTGCTTGATAAACAGGTAAATGAGTCAGGCTAGGACCAAAGACCATAGAAGGCCCAGCAATACCCACCAGAATTTCTTCGCCCCGCATTGCTAGAGTCGTTAGCTTTACTTCGCCCTGCGTGATAAACCATAGCATGTGAGGCTCCAATGGAATAATTTCGCTACGGTTGAAATGATAGAGCGAGCGCCCCTTCACTGTATTGTAGAGACCTTGACAACCAAGGTCTTGCTCTAGAGGCATAGCCGGTTGCTGAGGTGAAACCGTTCGCAGCGAGCAACCCAGCAGCGAGTCGTGCCCCTCGGGTAGCGGAGTTAGTGTCAGAGTTGCACTCAGGCAGTGCGTAGAATGAAGGTCGAGCGTTACAGAACAATCAATTCGACGATTCGCGAGTTCTGCTAGCTTGTCACGCAATAGAGCCTGATCGCCATCTGTAACCAACGACAATAAGGATCGACCAACAAGCAGTGACTGAGTTGTATGGAAAAGTTCTGCGGCTGCCAAATTAGCTGCCTGAATCATCCCTGACCGATCCACAATCAAGTGACTCAAGTGACTATTGGGTGACAGCTGAAACAATTGCTGATGCAAACATTGCTGCATTTGCAAACCCATCTGGGACTCGCGAAGCTTTTGAGTTTGATAGTTTAGCTCCTGCAACGCAACTTGCAGCTGCTCACAGATAATTCCTAACTCTTTCAGTGCAATGGGCAATAGATCAGGAAGTGAAACACAAGAAGTACTTGCATTTTGATACAGCTCAAATAACCGGCGATAGCCTTTCTCGACGTGTTGATGTAATGTCGCTATATTACTCATAATGCAACACTCTCGAAGAAGCAATATGGCTAAATTGAGCTAACCCAGATGTTGAAATCAAACTGAAATCAAAATAGTCTAAAAAATCTTATGAAAGTCCTTTAAGCTAAAAGGTGACAGATTTATGCAAATTCTTGATTTATACCGACAAAAACACTGTAAATCTCACAATGAAAAAGTCATGATGAAAAAGCATTTTTGACCACATGCAAGAAATGCAACAGAGCAGATCCTCATCAGGTCGCTTCAAGATTACTGTTTTTAAACTATTTTCTACCGCATTCAATTTGATCTGTCGCAAGGCAGAAACCGTGGTCTGAAACAGCTTTTTATTTGCCGCGGTGACTCAGATTGCAACCCTGCATAAGCGGCTCAGCGGACGAGCGATTAGATTGGTGCCAAGGAGACTCCCAAGCCCTTCTAGTTCAAACAAATGCTCTCGGCAGCACTCAACCGATCAGGGTCATTCAATCAGAGGCATCCCTATGTTTGCCAGCAGACGAGCTGAATCCGTTACACTGAGAGGCTATGAGCTGTCTGCTTGAGGATGAAGGCATGACCGCCGAAGAGGCACTAGTTCTATTAGACGAGGTGTTGCAGCAAAACGGTCTCAACGATGTGCAGGAAATTGTCTTCCGTCGCTGTTGGGACGGGCAAACCTACGCCGAAATTGCTGAAATTGCGGGCTACGACACGGGCTACATCAAGGATGTCGGCTCGAAGCTCTGGCAGCTGCTCTCCCGTGCTTTGGGCGAAAAAGTTACCAAAACCAATATCCAAGCGGTGCTGCGGCGCTACCAGAGCCGAGTGGCAGATGCCCCGCTGCGAATGGCAACGACAAGCACGATAACTGCTAATCCAGTGGTGCCGGCTGCTGGAACGGCTCTTGCCCGGGCCCACTGCGACTGGGGAGAAGCCGTTGATGTGCCCATTTTCTACGGGCGCACCGAGGAACTGCAAACCTTGCACCAGTGGTTGGGCAGCAATACTCCGAATCAGCCCTGTCGGGTGGTGTCGCTGCTAGGGATGGGCGGCATCGGCAAAACCTCGCTATCGGTGAAGCTGGCACAGGACCTGTCTGAAGCAGGGGCAGCAAACCTCCAGTTTGTCATTTGGCGCTCGTTGCGGAATGCCCCGCCGGTGGAGGAACTGCTGGCGGAGTGGATTCAGATTTTGTCGCAGGAGCAGGAGGCGGCTGCCGATCTGCCTACTGATCTCAACGGGCGGCTAGTGCGGCTGATTCACTATCTGCGGGCGTCGCGCAGTCTGTTGATTCTAGATAACCTGGAGACGATTCTGCGCAGCGGCGACTATTCGGGTTACTTTCGCCCCGAGCACGAAGGCTATGGCGAACTGCTGAAGCGCGTTGCTGAGCTGCCCCATAGCAGCACCGTGCTGATTACCAGCCGCGAAAATCCCCGCGTGCTGATGGCGTTGGAGGGCGAAACCCTGCCAGTGCGGGCATTGCGCTTGAGTGGCTTAACCGAAGCCGCCGCTCGCCGAATTCTGCTGGCTAAGGGGCAGTTTGTCGGCTCCCCGGAAGAGTGGCAGGAGCTAACGCGGCGCTATGCGGGCAATCCTCTGGCGCTGAAGATTGTGGCCAGCACGATCCAGGAGCTGTTTGATGGCAGCATTGCCCAATTTCTAGCGGAAGGCGCCACGGTTTTTGATGACATTCGCTATCTGCTGACCCAACAGTTTGACCGCCTGCCGCCGCTGGAGCAAAGCCTGATGTACTGGCTGGCGATGGCTCGTGAACCCGTCTCTCTGAGTGAGCTACAGGCTGATCTGGTGCCGCCCGTGCCCCGGACTCGCCTGATCGAAGCCGTGAGCGATCTGCGCTGGCGGTCGTTGATCGACAAGAACATCAACCACTACACGCAGCAGCCGGTGGTGATGGAGTACGTCACCGAACGGTTTGTGGAGCAGATGAGCGAGGCGCTGGTGACGGGCAACCTGCGGCTGTTGACCCAGCACGCCCTGATTAAGGCTCCGGTCAAAGATTACCTGCGGGAAAGCCAGATTCGCGTGATTTTGGAGCCACTTCTCAACCGCCTCAGCGATCGCTGGGGGTCTAAATCTGCCATCGAACAGCAGCTCCAGCAGGTATTGCAGCAGCTCCAAAGCGAGTATGGACGCTCGGCAGGCTATGGCGGCGGCAATTTGCTGAATCTGTTTCGGCAGCTTGGCACGGATTTAACTGGCTATGACTTCTCGGGGCTGCCGATCTGGCAGGCGTATCTGCAGGATGTCGAACTGCATGATGTTGATTTTTCCGGCAGTCAGCTCAGCCAATCGGTGTTTGCCCAAACCTTAGGCAGCATTCTCTCGGTAGCCTTCAGCCCGGACGGGCAGCTTTTGGCCAGCAGCGATGCCGACGGCGAAATCCGACTCTGGCGGGTCTCGGATGGGCAGCAGCTTTTTTCCTGCAAAGAAACCCAGAATCAGTGGGTTTGGTCACTCTGCTTTAGCCCCGACAGTCGTCTGCTGGCCAGCAGCCACGAAGACCAGACGGTGCGGCTCTGGGATGTGGCGACTGGGGAATGTGTGCAGGAGTTGCACGGTCACACGAACTGGGTCTTTGCCGTTGCTTTTGGTCCCACCGGAGAAACCCTGATCAGCGGCAGCGAAGACCAGACGATCCGGTTATGGGACGTCGAGAGCGGGATCTGCCGGCAAACCTTGACCGGCCATAGCGGCGGTGTCCGATCGGTAGCGATCAATGCAACCGGCACCCAAATCGCCAGCGGCAGTAGCGATCAGACGGTGCGCCTTTGGTCGCTCGTTGCGGGAACTCAAGACAGCACGAGTCAGGTGCTCAGTGGACACACCGGCACAGTACGGCAGGTTGCCTTTGCTCCGCAGCGCGATGCAAACAGCCCCGAATGGCTAGCGTCCGGTGGTGATGACGCCACACTGCGGCTGTGGAACGTCAAACGTGGAGAGTGTCAGCGCGAGTTTGCCTGCGGTAGCCGTATCTGGTCGCTCAGCTTTAGCCCCAACGGGCAGTTTTTGGCTACGGGCAGCGACGATCAGCGGCTGCGGCTCTGGGAACTAACGACCGAGGAGCCAATTCGCGTCTTTCAGGGGCATCAGAGCATGGTCCTGGCAGTAACCTTTAGTCCGGATGGCAGCCTGCTGGGCAGCGGCAGCGATGATCAGACGATCAAGCTCTGGGAAGTGGATACAGGGCGCTGTCTGAAAACGCTGCGCGGCTACAACAACTGGGTCTGGTCGCTGGCCGCAAATTCGGATGGCACCCAGCTCGCAAGCGGGCATGAGGACCATCTGATTCGGCTATGGGATACCCAAACCGGGCGATGCACGCAGCTCTTACAGGGGCACAGCGGGCGGATTTGGTCGGTGGCCTACCGTCCAGGCGGCGGCATCCTTGCCAGCGGCAGTGACGATCAGACCATCAAGTTCTGGCAGCTCGGCTCGCCGCAGACGCCACCCCATGCCATCGGGCGCTGCCTAAAAACGCTGCGCGGTCAAACCGGCGTGGTGCGTTTGGTGGTCTTCAGTCCAGACGGGCAGATTCTGGCGAGCAACAGCGGTGATCAGGTGGTGAAGCTGTGGGACGTGGGCTTTCTCGACGGCAACGTAGACCCTAGCCGTCTTGGACGAGTTAGCGCCGGTCGCGAAGGGGAATGGGTCTCGGGGCAGTTTGTCAGCGTGTTGCCAGTTCAAAGTCGCGTCTTCTCGATTGCCTTCAGTTCCGATAGTCAGCAGGTGGCCACCGGCGGCAATGATCAAACCATTCGCCTCTGGGACGTGCAAACCGGCACCTGCTTGCGAATCTTGACCGGACACAGCAAACCCGTAGAAAGTGTGGCGTTTCACCCTCAAGGTATATTGCTCGCTAGCGCTAGCGACGACGAAACCGTGCGCCTCTGGGATCCGGTTGCGGGCAAGTGCCTAGAGGTGCTGTCTGCCAATCTAGGGCGCGTGCTAGCCGTTGCCTTTAGCCCCGACGGGTCTGTGTTGGCCGGCTGCGGCACTCAGCAAACTGTGGCGCTGTGGAACGTGAAAACCCGTACCTGCCTCGGCATCTTGTCCGGCCACAGCAAAAGCGTTCAAACGTTAGCTTTTCTCAGCTCAACCGTGCTGGCCAGCGGCAGCGAAGACGAAACGCTCCGGCTTTGGGATTTGACGCAGCAGCGCTGCCTGAAGATTTTGCGTCCCGATCGCCCCTATGAAGGGCTAAATCTAACTAACGCCACCGGCCTGACTAGCGCCCAACGCATGACGCTCAAGGCATTAGGAGCCATTGAAGACTGAGCGTTTATTGGCTAACAGGGCAGCGGCTAATAGGGCAAAGGATAAAAACAAGAATAAAAACAATGGGAATGCAGAGTTGCTCGCTAGAAATCCCATTCGGCAAACAGATCGGCAATAGGCATAGCAAAGCCGGGGACCACTGCTTCACCCTCTAGCAGATCATCAGAACGCAGGAAACAATCAGGTTCAGACGTATGATAAACCAGCACGTATTTCTCATCGGGATGGATTACCCAAACCAGACGAGTTTCGTTCTGGAAATATTCCACAATCTTCTCGTGGATCTCCTCGATCGTGTTATTAGGGGAAAGAATTTCCACTACTAAGTCAGGAGATCCCTGAAAGAAGCCGCGAGGCGGGCGCTTTAAGCCTTTAAGTCGTTCTCTAGCCACAAAAGATACGTCGGGCGATCGCCTATTCCCACTCTTCAATGTAAAGGCTGTACTCGAATCACAAACGGCTCCGAGTTTGTTTTGCTGCACAAAGGTCGTCAGGACTGCGCTTAAGATACAGGCAACATAGCCATGCTCCATCCCTGAATTGCCCATATCAATCAGCTCTCCATTCACCAATTCATAGCGATGCTCATCGTTGGATAGCGCCATGAATTCCTCATCCGTCCAGACTTGCTTGGTGGAGATGGTCATCACCCCAGCCTCCTGAAATTGTCCCGCTTCCAATTACCTTCCAATCCCTATTATCCGTTCTCCAGTTCCCGGCTGAGGGGTCGCTGGGTTCGTCCCATCAGGCAAAGTCCGGCAACAAGTAATGCCAGAAGTCCTAGACCAATCCCCAAGGACAGCGATTGCCCTTTGAGCTGGTTCAACACACCGCTATGAACGCTGACGGCCGTGGCCGCTCCCGAGAAGAACATACCCACACCCAATCCAACCGACTGAGGAGGGACCGATTCCAGAGCAAAGGGCAGCGTGCCGTTGAACACCAAGCTAAAGGCAATGCCCAGCGCCAGAGCAAGCAGAATTGCCACCGCGACACTACGGCTGAAGGGCATAACCAGCAGCAGGGCTGCCGCAATGCCTATGCCGCTTAGCATGACTCGATGGTTGCCAAGCTGCACGGCCAATTTGCCTGCCACCAGTGCCGTGACGGCCAGCGCGATAAATAGCAACCCCACGAGCAACGGCGGCTGCACCGTCGGTAGCTGAGCTTGCAAAACTTTTGGAAACCATTCTACCGTCAGGCGAAACGCCAGAGTAACGCCAAACCCGACGCCGAAGATCCAGCCTAGGGCTGCCCAGGAAGGGGAAGTTACTGCACGGCGGGGGATGCCCGTTTCCGTATCTGGCGAGGTCGAGCGCAACCAGCCGCCGCTGACCAAAATTAGCACCCCTGCCAAAATAAAGCTGGCTACGGGACCAAAGCTGAGGATCAAGGGACTAGCGAGGGGCGTCGCCGAACTGGCCAAAGCACCCATAAGTGTGATGGCGCTAGCGGCAATCGGCAGCAGCTTCAGCGGTGCATAGCGGTCGAGCAAGGCCAAGGCAGGCGCTCGAAACAAACTAATAGCAATGCCCCAGAGCAGCAGCACAGCAGGCACCCAATCTGCAACGCCGCCCCTCGGCTGTAAGCCTTGAATTAGCAGCGGAATCGAAATAAACAGAACGGCTGTGCTAATTACTCCCAGCAGAATTACTGGAAACCGGGTCTGCCGCTGCTGCGCCGTCTGGTCGGAAATGAGTCCGGCTAGCGGTTCAATGCCGATTGCCAGCACCGATTCCACCAGCAGAATGATCGGGGCCCAGGCCCCTGGGAAACCCGCTTGGGTCAGCAGTCCTGCCAGATGAGCACGATAGATAATCCAACTGAGGGTGACGGCACCGTTGACTCCAGCTAGAGCACACAGGGGTTGCCAACGGATCGCAGGATGGGCTTGAGCTGGGTGAATTTGGGTCATGGGATGCTCCTGAGAATCACGTTAGGGTCGTGAAGGGAGTTATTTACCAACTAGTTACTTACCAACTATGGGCATCACCTAAGGGAAAGGCAATGCTGAAACGCCACTTTCTGACGTTTTCCGACGTTTTCCGACAGAGTCAAGCAGACCGCGTGAATCCTAAACCACCCCGCTTTAGCAGCACCTGACTTGCTACGACTTTTTCAGACTGACAGGGCTAGCAAATCAGATTACTGTAAGCCTATCAGCAAGCCTATTAGCAAGCTGATCGGTCAGCTGACCGGTGCAACGTCAAGCCTGCTGGCGCTCTATCTAAGCCTTGTCTAACTCATACAAGCAAATGCAAGAACTGATGCCAGTGTTTGCTCATCTATCTGCTCTACGGTGAATCAATCGCTAAGCCACTACAGAAGAACAACGACCGTTTGCTGATTCCAGGTTCATTCAGCCGCTGCCTTCTCCCCGATGTTTCCAATTCAATGGTCTTGAGGTGCAAGAATTCGTTATGAAACAGGTCATAAACAAGCAAATAAAAAAGCAAACTGATCGACCTACTGCCTTGCAACCCCCCAACCCGGTCTATGCTCCTTGGTCAGATGATGCTGCGGATTCCCGCGAGCAGCAAATTCGGCTCAAGGCGCTGTTGCTCACGAGTGCAGTGATGACGCTGATTCTGACAAGCCTCCCTCAAATAGGGAACTGGTTTATGGCCTGCCCGCCTCGGCCTCAGGCTCATCAGGTGCAAGCTCCAATGGCACTTCCTGCCACTCCAAGTGATGAATCTGGTGAAACAGTGATGGTTCAGGTGAGTCAGCCTGCGAATGCGACTCACATCACCCTTCAGGTTGCGGCCGCGAGCGAAACGCAAAGTGGAAAATCACATTCTGAACCTGTTGAGTCGGTGATGCAGTCCGTTGGGGTGACTTTGAAGGCAGCAGCTTCTCGATCTACTTCTCGGTCTACGACAATTGTGGTGTATCCGGCAGGAAGTCAGCCGTTGAATGTGGTAATTCAGACCCAGCCCTTGCGGTAAGAGGCTGCGGCGTTAGGAGAGTTGCTCATGGGTGCGCCCGGTCAGGCTCGCGATGACGGTGGTGAGTTCAATCAGGTTAACGGGCTTAGCCATATGCATTTGAAAGCCAGCCGCCAGTGTGCGGGTCCGATCCTCAACTCGGGCGTAAGCCGTAAGGGCAATGGCTGGAGTGCGCCCTCCTTCGTTGGGAGGCAAAGCCCGGACTCGAGCGATCAGGGCATATCCATCTTCATCCGGCATCCCAATGTCGCTAATCAACACATCAGGCTGAAGGCGCTGTAGACAGTCTAAAGCCGCTGCGGCAGAGGCAGCCGTAGTCACAGTTGCTCCGCAACCCGACAGCACCGTAGAAAGCAGGTCGCGGGCATCGGCTTCATCATCCACGAGCAAAATCTGCA
Source organism: Synechococcales cyanobacterium C42_A2020_086 (assembly GCA_015272325.1). Lineage (GTDB taxonomy): Bacteria > Cyanobacteriota > Cyanobacteriia > Elainellales > Elainellaceae > JACYLU01. The sequence goes on from JACYLU010000015.1 coordinate 562,791, forward strand.
ATCCCGACAGATTGGGCGGATTCTCGAAGGGGACATCGCCGCCTGCCGTTGGATGAACACGCTCGCTGCCAGAGCTAGGTTTAAGCACAGCGAGCGGCAGGTTAACAATAAAGGTTGCCCCCTGACCTTCACCGGCACTTTCGGCATGAACGCTGCCTCCGTGTAGCTCGACGAGATGTCGCACAATGGCTAATCCCAGTCCTAGACCGCCATGCAGCCGTGTTGTGGAGCTATTTCCCTGCCTAAACCGATCGAACACAGCAGGCAATAAGTCTAGCGGGATGCCCTGCCCAGTGTCGCTGACAATAATCTCAACGTGGGAATTGACTCGCTCTAAGCGCACCTGCACTCGTCCCCCCTTGGGGGTAAATTTCACTGCATTCGACAAGAGGTTCCAAACTACCTGCTGCAGGCGATCGGCATCCCCAGACACCAATCCAGCCGCCGGATCCAGCACAGCCTGAATGCGAATGGCCTTGGCCTCTGCCGCTGGACGGACCGTATCGATGGCAGCTTCAATCACGCTCACAAGATTGGTGGGTCGCACATCTAGCCGCAGCTTGCCCGCAATGATCCGCGAAATATCGAGCAGATCTTCGATGAGATTGGCTTGCCCGCGAGCGTTGCGCTCAATCGTTTCCAGGGCCCGCTCCCGAGTCGCCGCATCGATCTGGCGCTTCGAGCGCAAGAGTTGAGCCCAGCCTAGAATGGCATTCAGGGGCGTTCGTAATTCGTGCGACAGAATCGATAAAAACTCATCTTTAGTCCGGTTTGCCGCCTCAGCTTCGGACCGTGCCGACTGCTCACGCTGCAACAATTGCTCGCGTTCTGCTTCAGCTTGCTTGCGGTCGGTAATATCTTCACCAATGCCAACGATTCGGTAAATCTCGCCGTCTTCATTGCGTACAGGGTACTCGCGGGCCCCAATCCAGCGCAAGGTCCCGTTAGGCTGCACAATGCGATATTCCTGACTCAGGCACTCATCGCCATTAAACCGTCGATTCAGAGTCACCTCTACCTGTGCTCGATCGGGGGAATAAATACTGCTCATCCAGGATTCGGGGTGCTGATACAAACTGTCGCAGGAGCGGCCCCAGATCTGCTCATAGGCAGGGCTAATATAGAAAACTTGCTTACCATCGGGCGACACCAGCCAAAACACTTCGTTGATGTTCTCGGCAAGCTGGCGAAACTTTGCTTCGCTCTGCCGCAATGATTCCTCGGTACGCTGCCGTTCGGCAATCTCCTGCTGCAACTGCTCATTGGCGCGCATCAGCTCCGCCGTACGCTCTGCCACCCGCTCTTCTAGCTGATTTTGGTACTGTCGCAGCTCGCCTTCGATCCGCCGCCGCTCGGTAATTTCTGTTTGCAGCGCTTGATTAGCCTGTGCCAACTGAGCTGGACTGGGTAGCTCTAGCGCCTTGGGGACCAGAGGCACCAATTGTAAAGCTGTGAACAGGGAAACACTCGCGGTTCCAGCCTTCAGTAAACCCGATAACCAATAGGTGGGGTGCCACAGGGTCCAAACTTCCATGAGATGGGTAGTGCCGCACGCCACAATAAAAGAAGCAAACAGAAGAAAAATCCAGTTGAAGGGCAGATCATCTCGCTTCTGCACAAAGTAGAACAAGGTCAACGGAATAGAATAGTAAGCCAAAGCGATGAGCGCATCCGATGCAAGATGTAGCCAGACTAATCCCGGCTTCCAGAGATAGCAGTGACCATGGGGAATAAACGGACCGGAGCTGAGAATTTGGTTCAAAAAGTCCCACATATGCAGATTGGCCGCCGATTAGCAAGTGCGCTCGCGACAACCAGCATAACAGGTTGGCTTGCGTTCAATCATCTATCCCTACCCATAGATTTGCCGGCAGAAGCATGAGGAATAGCAGCATTTAAGGCAGTATAAACCCATCTGCTAACCCAATTTTGCCAACCCAATTCTGAACCGCTGCTGCATCAGCGTAATCAATCCACTCAAGCCAGAGACTACTCCCTGAGAAAGACGCCACACCATCGAGAATTCAGTACTTTAAAACACTATATTAGTGCTTATTCAGTTCAGCCTTGATGCTCTTCCCTAATTTCAGTGCAAAGAACGCTTTGTAAGGATATTGTTGAGCACGTAAAAACGGCATCAAATACGATTGCGATATGGACAGGTACTAATTCCGTCATCTGTATAGGAGGACGAAACACAATGATAGATGACAAGCAAAACAAGCAAAATAATAGTGATCAAAATACTATGCAAGAATTTGCAGAAGACGCTGAAGAAAACTCGGCTATATCAGCTCTTCCTACGGCTCGCTGAGACTGATTGCTCCACAAAGCTCATGCATCCCGCTGAATATTCATCAGGAACCATAACCTATGACTACAAATTCAACTCTGACTAAACCCAATTCGCCCCGCTCGCTGGGGATAGGCATCCTGCTTGTGCTGCTTGGCATTGCTGCCATTGCCTTACCCGTCGCTTCTACTATCTTTGTAGAAACTTGGTTTGCCCTGATCCTAGTTTCTGCTGGGGCAGCGAAATTGGTGTATGCCTTTCAAACCCGAAACTCTGGGGGTTTCCTCTGGAAGGTGCTGCTCAGCATCCTCTACACGGCTACAGGGGTGATGCTGTTCATCAATCCGCGCACTGGCATCCTCACCCTGACGCTGCTCCTAGGCAGTTTTCTACTCACCGAAGGAGTTTTTGAATTAATCCTTGCCTTTCGACTGCGACCTCAGCCCAACTGGACATGGGCTTTGGGCAACGGCATTATTACGCTGCTGCTGGGTGCCATGATCTGGTTCCAGTGGCCGTTCAATGCTCCGTGGCTCATTGGCACCTTGGTAGGGGTTAGTGTGCTGTTTACCGGTGTATCCCGCATCATGCTGGGGCTAAACGCTGCGCTCGATGGCTCTGATTCTTCTAATCAGGCGAGTTCGGTCGGATAGGCTGCCTTTTGCAGGTCGTGTGACTTAACGGATTGCTCTGTGGGACCAATCGCTGATCTGTGCTGCCCCAATCCAAGTACTGTCTAGACAAACATTACTCCGCTTGGCTTTCACCTTGATCTACCTCTAGTTTTGCTATATCTCACCAAAGGTACATCCCATGAACATCCCTTCCTGGTTACGCTCTTTCCGCTGGCTGCGAGTCCTGACAATCGTTCTCGCTGGTACTCTCCTCTGCTTGACAACGGCCTGTAACAGTGGCGATCTCCAAGGGGCACGTCCCCAGAACCCGCCAGTGCAATTGGGCGGACAAAATAACCCGTATAAGCAGGGGGGCGATAGCTATACCCAATTCAAGTCTCCTGCGGGTCTCAGTACCCCCAGTGATGCTGCTGCTCCTCAAGGTACAACTAAACCTGCCGATCAGTTTTAGATCTGATGTTTAGAGCTGATGCCGGTCGATCAGCCTCTTCCTATAGCCCGAACCTATCCCCAAACAGTTGCCTAACTTGGACATTCCAGGTAGGGGCACTACTGTGCAAATTTGATTCAGGGCAGGTTTTGAAACTGCTTTGGGATAGCTTAGCCGGGCAATGGTGACATCCATAATATCAATGGTGACATCCATAATATTGCGTGTGACATCCCGCTTCTAGACGTTTAGAGCCTGTTGGATTATGAATAATGCAAACAATGAAGGAAATTTGACTGCTCAAGCACTCGACAAGCTTGCGGAAGTTGCTATTACCAGTCAACTCGATGCAGTAGAACAAGTGGATGTCACCATTGACACCGATCCAGGTAAGTTGATAGCTGGCAAAGTGGACTCGGTTGCCATTGCGGGTGAAGGACTCGTGATGAAACAAGAACTGCGAGTTGAGGCGATGGCGGTTACAACAGGTGCAGTGGAAATTAATCCGCTAAAGGCAATCTTTGGTGAAATTGAGTTGACATACCCGACAGATGCTCATGTGCAAATCTTGTTGACTGAGGCAGACATTAATCGCGCTCTTCAATCTGACTTTCTTCGCAACAAGATGCAGAACCTAACCGTTGAAGTACAGGGACAGCCCCGAACCCTGACTATTCAATCAGCTCAGGTGAGTTTGCCAGGTGATAATCAACTGGTCATTGAAGGTGCTCTAGCACTGCTTGACACTGCTCAAATCAAGCAAGTTACTGCCACTACAAAGCCATTTTTGAAAGAGGCAGGACACTGCATCGGTTTAGAGGTGATGTCGGTTGACTGCGAGGGCTTAGCTCTAGACTTTGTTATGGCTTTGGTAGAGCGGATTACTGATCTGCTCGACCTGCGCAACTTTGAACTAGATGGCATGTCAATCCGACTGCAAGATTTTAACCTGGAGACCGGCAAGCTGCTATTGCGAGGGGTCGCTCAAGTTGAGACCCTGCCAACTTAACTTTAATTCGGGTCTGAGCTTGGGCCTAATGTTAATACCGTTTAATACCGTGGCAGCCAAGATTTCTCACAGCATCGTTAGCTGGTATTGCCCTGCCGCTGAGCACTGCTTAGCCTGATGAACGGGGTAGCCTGCGCTACCCTTCAGACAACCCATAACGGTGCCTAGGTGTATGCGATGAGTATCCAAAGCTAGGGTGAAAAAGGCAGATTACAGCGTTGCAGGAACTAACCCCACATTAGCCAGAATTGTAAAGAGAATACTATTGACGATGCTAAGCGCGATGGCTCCTAAGAGAGCACTGACTAGCCCCCGGAGACGAAACCCCTCTACAAGTTTGGCGGTCAATCCAAAGATGATGGCGTTTAACACGAAAGAAAATAGCCCAAAGGTCAGAAAATTAATCGGAAGGGTTAGAAAAGCGAGAATCGGTCGCACAAACGCATTTAATAAACCAAACACAACGCCCGAGATTAGAGCCTTGCCCGGGCTATCGACTTCTACTCCTAGGAAGGGAATATAGGAAATAATTAGCAAACTGATTGCTGTAATCACCGCGGCAATAATGAAACTCAAAAGCCCGCCCATGGTCTTACTTTCCTTGCTTACAAAAACTAGTCAAGATTAGTAAAAGGCAGAGCCTTCGTGATGTCAATATCTCGGCTGGCGCTTTGAGCTCCGACGAGCGGGAATGCCGCTGAGCTTGAGGAGGTCGGTAATGCTGGCGCAATAAACCGGCAAACCGAAGGTAGCAGGAGTGACTGGGTGTTGATAGGTGAAATGCCGATAGTCTAGGCAAAAGCGATCCCAAGCAGCGACTTGAATTCGGAAGAGCTGAATCAGCAGATTCGCGAGCCGCAGCGATAGCGGGATCCGGAAATAAATTCGCTTATTGAGATAGGCGCAGACTTCTTCTACCGCCCGATCAACCTGCGTCACAGGATTGCCCAGCACCAATTCTCGGGGGTCTTCTGGTGCCGGGGGCTGATCGACGAGGTGTACTACAATCCGCGCAATGTCCTGAGCGTGGATGAAGTGAAAACTAGAATCAGCTCGCAGAAAGCGGATCACATCGATCCAGCGCAGCACGTCTTTGATACCAGCCGACAGGTGGGAGTAGGGCTTTTGGGCATCACCACCAAACACCAGCGTTGGAAACAGTGTCGTAATTTGCGGAGCGATCGCCAGCTTCGATAGCTGCTGATGACACAGGTATTTAGTTTTGATGTAATCGGTGCCGATCTCACCGGCTTGCGGCAGTGGACGATTCTGGCGATCGAGAATGCTGGCAGTCGAGAAATATAGCACCTGCTCGCAGACATTTGGATCGAGCAGATTCAGCAGCCGGGTTGTTTTGGCGACGTTGATGTCGTAGGTCTCTCGGGGATCACCCCATGCGGTTGCAGCCAGAATGGCGCAGTCCATAGTTTGCAGCAGCCGCCCCACCTGCTCGATCTCGCGCAGATCGCCAGGAATAATCGTGATTCCAGGACGAGCGCTGTAGTCAAACTTCAGCTTCTGCGGATCGCGAACAAAGAAAAACAGATCGTGGGAGGTCTGCTGAATCAGCGCATCGGCGATGTAGTGACCAATACAGCCACTAGCGCCCGTCATAAAGATCCGTTTAGAGAGCATGAGAGCAACAACAACCCGTTAGCAGGGAGGGCAAAGGATGAATTTTGTTATACCCGATTCTGGGAATCAGGGGACAGGGGTCCAATCATTTTTCGGATCCCCAGACCTTGGACCCCAGATCTAAAAATCATCCTTTTCTAAAGCCTTGATTTGCTGGTTCAGCAGCTATCTCAGCTCGCCCTCTATGCCTTGCTGCTTAGAAGACAGTGAACCGCCAGTGTCGAGCTAGGTCATGACTAAGCCGTGACTAAGCCCACCTGCCGCAGGAGAAAGAACAGAATGGAATTGACTAGACTGAGGGCAATGGCTCCCAAAATGGCGCTGCCTAGGCCCCAGCGCAAACGGAACCCTTCCACTAGCCAGGCGGTTAGGCCAAACACAATAATGCTGCCAATTAAAGGAATTAAGCCGAGGCTAATAATGGCATTAAAGGTCCTAAACCAATTCGGAAATAAGCCCCAGATACCGTTGAATGCGCCAATAATGCCGCCCGCAATCAGGGCGATGAAGGGGTTATCCACTTCGACCCCCAGAGGCAGTTTCGAGATAATCAAAAGACTAATGGCTAAAACAACCACAGAGATGAGAAAACCAACCATGGTGACACTCCTCAGATATAGCTATTTTATAGACATAAATAACTATACGGTGAGACTGCCGTTTAATGAAGTAAACCGCTAGACGCTAGTTCGTTAGCTTGTTGGTTGGTTTACTGGTTGGCTTGCTGGTTAGCTTAACTGTACTACCGGACAATCCTCTAGCAGCGTGCGCAAGGTCAGCAGGTCTTCGACGGTAATCCGCAAAAACCGTGACTCATCAACTCGGAACAAAATTTTGATTCGGTCATTGCCTGGATAGCCGGGTGGTGTGAGCTGGGCAATTGTGCGGGCATCTCCTTGGTCGTTCAGCGGCTTCACGGCAATCTGTCCGTTGCTCAGCGTCCGCGTCACCAGCCGATCACCGTCAAAATAGACTTCGGTGCTCCCGGTTTCCGAACCGAGTTCGCCAATGACCAGCTCTAGGCTCGGCTGATTCTCGACCGATGCCCCCAGCACCAGCTCGACCGGTTCTAGCATCGGGTAGGGCTGCCCCTGTTTGATCAGCGGATGCCAGCCGTGGCAGTTGTTGCGTCGGTCCCAGTAGCGAATGCCATAGCTGTGGTAGAGAAAATCTTTGATCTCTACGCCCTGATTGAGCTGCAGCGCTCCATGGGCAATCGCCTCGAACGGCTTTTCCGAGCGGATTTTTTCCACCGGAAAATACTGCTCCACCCACGCTTTGACGGCAGGAATTTGCGCCGTGCCCCCCACCAACAGCACCGCGTCGATATCAGCTGGAGTCAGCCCCTGCCGCTGTGCCTGCTGCAACACCTGCGTCATCGAGGTATCGAGCCGCTCAAAAAACTGGTGCTGCCGCAAAATCTCCTCAAAGCCATCGCGATCGAGCCGCAGCTCGTAGCTTTCCAGCGTCTCATCGTTAAAGTAGACTTCGCTGGCGTCGGTATGCTGCGAGAGGTGCACCTTCAGCCGTTCGGCCAGCCGCAGCGTTAGCGGTGAGGTTGTCAATCCTTGGGTCTGAGCGAAATAGTCTACTAGCCAGTGGTCGAGGTCTGCTCCACCTAGGTTTTGTCCTGCTTTAGCCAACACTCGCGCCAGCTTCGGGCGTTGGGCCGATTCCTCTAGCACTTTCTTGCCCCACTTCAGCAGAAATCCCACTGGCTTTTGCGACTGCCGACCGCCTTCTAGCCTCACCAGCGACAGATCCAGCGTGCCACCACCAAAATCGATCACTAGCAGCGTCCCTTGATTCGCTAGGCCGTAGCCCAGCGCGGCCGCGGTCGGTTCATCAAGCATCCGCACCTGCTGCACAGCCGGCAGCAACTGACACACCTGCGTCAGCCAATGGCGATAGGCCTCAAAACTATCGACCGGCACCGTAAATACCAGCGAGTTGATCTCGGGTTCGTAAGCCTGCAACTGCTGCAGCACGCGGCTGAGAAACCACTGCCCCGCCTGCTCGAAGGTCACGATGCGCCCGTCTAGTTCTGGCAGAAAACCCTGAATATCAGCGCCAATGCCCCGCTTGAAATTGCGAAAGAAACGCGAATCGCTGCCCAGATCCAACCCGCGATCGCGAACTGCCTGCCCTGCGACCACCTCACCTCGGCTGCCATCTTCCACATACACGAGGCTAGGAATCAAGGGCGGATTGTTGCCTAACTGCTGCGATAAGCCCGCAAGAGCCAAGGTTTCCGGCTGCTGGGTGGCGGCATTCCAGCGTCCGACGACCGTGTTACTGGTTCCAAAGTCAATTGCATACACCATGGCGTTTTTTCAGAAAGCCTGAATCCACTCCTTAACGTTGTAGGATGTCCAGATCCCGTGTTGCCAATACGGATCATCTTCGATCAGGCGGCGTACGGTGGCCTCATCGGGAGCGTCATAGATACCAAAGACCTGAGTTAAATCTTGGGTGGGTCCAAGGGTGACGAGCTGCCCATCTTGCTTGAGTTGCGCCAAGCGATCTAAATGAGCCTGACGGTAGGGCGCTCGCTTTTCCAGCACGTTATCGCAGTAGCTGCCCCAGAGGACGTACTTCGGCATAGCCAGACAGTGAACATGAAGGGAATAATCAATGACTTTACCGTACTTTGAGGGGCTTGAGAGCAGCAGGGAGTCCTGGAACTTCCCTCTGGTTCCCTAGTTGGTTCCCTGGTCGTTTCCCTGGAGGCAGGGTTAGGCATAGAGCTGCAACTGTGAGCCTTCGTCCGTTTTAGAGACTTCAATCCGCGTTTGGAAGGCTTCCTTGAGATGCGGCATATGGGTAACAGTGAGGATACAAGCAAAGTCTGAGGCAATGGTGTTGATCGCGCCGATCAATCGATCGCAGCCCGCCTCATCTTGGGTGCCGAAGCCTTCATCAATGATGAGCATTTGCAGAGCTGTTCCCGAGCGCTGTGCCAGCATTCGTGCCAGAGCTAGGCGGATGGCAAAATTCACCCGAAATGCTTCCCCCCCGGAATAGGTTTCGTAGGGGCGGGTGCCCTGCAAGTCGCTGATGTAAATATCGAGGGTGTCAATGAGTTTGGCGGTAGGGGTTGATTTGCGTCCTGCCCGCTGGGTAACGAACTGAATATGCAGCTGATTGGCGCTCAGTCGCCCCAGAATCTGATTGGTTTCCGCCTCAAATTGCGGCAAGATGTTCTCAATCATTAAGGCTTGGATGCCGTTTTTGCCGAAAGCCTGCGATAGCTCTTGGTAGACGCGCAGCTGCCGCCGCACCGTTTGCAGTTGGGTTGTGAGCGCCGAAGATTGGATGCTGAGAGATTCTAGATGGTGCTGCTGCTGCTGCAAGCGTCCTAGCTGGTTCAAGCAGTCATCGAGTTGTGTTCGCCGCTGCTGGAGTTGCTGCTCCAAGGTTTGGATCGCGGCATCCGGATCAGGGGTTGCCTCCAATTGCGCCTGCAGCTCGTTGACCTGAGCGGTTAGGGTTTCTAGCGCTTGAGTGCGGTTGACCCACAGATCGGACAGTTCGCAAAGGCGTTGCTGCACCTGGGGATAGCACTGCTGCGCTTGCTGGAGTTCTTGGTAGCGCAACTGCCATACTTGCGCCTGTCGCAATTGCTGTCGCAGGGCCGTGTGGTGTTCGGCATTGTAGCCCAGTGCCTCCAGTTGAGTAGTGGATGCGGCCAACTGCTGGGCCAAGGGTGATGCCTGGATCGTTGCTAGCTGCTGTTGCAGGTCGGCCAGCGTTGCCTCCAGTTCGGGCTGGCGTTCGGCAAGCTGCCCCCAACGACGCTGAGCCTGCCGCAGTTCCGCCTGCTTTACTTCTGCCCAGCGCCAGCGATCGACCTGTCCTCGAGCCAGTGCATGATTGCGGTCATCATAGTTCAACTGCTGCAGCGAACGGTCCAGCAACTGCAGCTCTTGCTGGAGATCAGTCGCATAGTCCTGTTGCTGAAGCGAACGCTCTAGGGTTGCCTGCTCCGTCATTAGCTGCTGCAAGCGGGACTGCGCCTGAAGACTGCCCTGCCACTGTTCCTGCAGTTTGCCTCGCTGTTCTAGCACATCGCCATACTGTGCCAGCTCTTTTTCTAGCTCGCGGTACTCTTGCCGCAAAACGCGAATTTCCCGATCAGACGTGGTGAGCTGCTCGCGAATCACCCAGAGTTGCCTTCGCAATTCCTCTTGTTCTGTCTGATGGCGCTCCAGCACGAGTTGCCAATGCTGCTCATCGAGTGGGCGGTTGCACAGCGGACAAGGTGGATAGGCGGCCGTTGCCAGCAGCGATGGCTGCACCGATTGCAAAGCGACCCGTGCTCCTTCTTGCTGCTCCCAGCGATCGCTGCGGTTGCCGCTACCGTTCCCGGCTTGCAGCATCAGCATCTTGTGTTCCAGTTCGGCGAGTCCACGTTCGCATTCCCGCTGCTGTTCTTGCAGCCGTTCTAGAAATGCCCGTCGCTCAACACCCTTTTCCCGCACCTGCTGCTGGTAGAAGCGCCGCTTTTCTAGATATTCGATCTGGTTGGCAACCGTCTGCACCGCCTGCTGTAGATGGGATTGCCCCTGCTGCTGGGTTTCCAACTGCTGCCTCAGAGACTGTAGCTCCTCTAGCCGCGCCAGAATTCGGGCTTGGGCACGGTCAATCTGGCTCTGCACCTGCTGGCGGCGCTGCAGCAATGGAGCTGCCTGCATCTGGAGTTGGTCAAACTCAATCAGCCGCTGGCGAGCCTGGCGCAACTGCTCTGCCGCGGACTCAATCTCATCGCGTTTCAGCAAAACTCGCTGCAACTCCTGCTGCTGTTGCTGCACCAACTCCAACTGGGCCTGGGTTTGCCGCAGCCGGTCTTTAAGGGTTTCGGTGTGGATCGCCAACTGTTGCTGCTGCTGCTGACAGCGAGCTTGCAGCGCTTGATAGGCTTGAAAGGCAGTGCTTTGGATCTCCTCCTGCCGCTGCAACTGTTGCAGATGGGCATAGTGACTGGCAATGGTTTCCGCCTCTTGAAGCACCGCCATTAACTGTTGCTGCTGCTGCTGCGCTGCCTGTAATTCTGCCTGCAATCGCTGGCAATCTTGCGCGAGGTGCTGCTGCTGTTGGCGCTGTAGAGCGAGCTGTTGCAGCCCAGTTTGCCGTTGCTGCTGCTGCGCTTGCAACCGCCGTAGCTGTGTGGCATCGGCATCCTGCTGCTGTTGCAGTTCTTGTCGTCGAGCAGACAGTCGCTGTTGCTCTGCTGCCAATGCCTCTCGCTGCTGTAGTTGGGCAGTCATGGTCTCCAGCGTCCGTTCTAGAACGGTACATTCAGCCTTTAACTGCCGTGATTGCTCTTTGGATCGCTCTGCCAGCACATCGTACTGGTCCAGCTTCAGCAAATCGGCCAGGATCTGCTTGCGCTCGGTGGGGCGTTTCAGCATGAATTCATCGGCTCGCCCCTGCCGCAAATAGGCGGAATTAATGAACGTGTCGTAATCCAGCTTCAGGTGTTGCAAAATTCGCTGCTGAGTGGCCCGCAACCCCTTCTCGGTGAGGCTGCGAAACCCGCTAGGAGTTTGCACCTGAAACTCTAGGGTGCTGGCTTGCCCCCGGTGGCGCGTGCGGATGATGCGATAGGTGTGCTGGTGGCACTGAAACATAAAGTCCACCGAGGCTTCCGTGCTGCCTTGGTGGAGCACATCATCTTCGGTTTGGGCCCGGCTCTGCCCCCACACCACCCAGGTTATCGCTTCCAGCAATGATGATTTTCCGGCACCGTTGGCACCACAAATACAGGCAACATGCAGACCGCGAAAATCCAGTGTTGCTTCCCGATAACTGAGAAAGTTTTTAATGGTTAACTGAAGCGGAATCACAAAAAAGCCTTGCCTGCACTTGATCTAACGATACAGTACACCTGCACTTTGATACGATCGAACTTAGTACTTGTGCACTGAATTTGGCAAGTCTTTGGCGATGAGTTAACCATTCGTTGAATGTCACGCGCCAGTGATTGAGATCGGCGTTAAATTCGGCATTGGTCAGTCAACCCGCGTTAAAACTCTATCTGCTGGTAGTCTGCGATTAGGGCAAAAAAGTCGGACGGCTTGATTTTGAGGGTTTTACGATTGTCTCCAGTACCGGTGTAAAGCCACTCGCAGTCCTGATCCACAATGGCGCGATCCACAAATTTCAGCAGTGGCACTTCCGACTCAAAGCCAAAAGGCGCGATGCCGCCCACCGGAAATCCAAGCTGCAGCACTTCCTTTTCGGTCGCAAACTTGAGTTGATAGGCACTCACCCCCAGCATTGCCGCCACCTTCGCCTTATCCACGCGCTTCTCCGAGTGCAGCAACAGCACAATAAATTCGCCGGTTTTCTTGTTGTTAAAAATCAGCGTCTTGATCATGCAGTTGGGAAAGTAGCCAATGGTCTTCTTCACGTCCTCCATCGACAGCACCGGCTCATGGTCAATAAAGCTATATTCTGCTTCCTGAACGGTCAATAGCTGCTCTACATTGGCGTAGCCAGTTGCTTCCCGATGAGTTTTGTGGGCAATCACAATGGCGTAATACCCGTTTTTGCCGTCTTTGTTTTCAGCAAGGGTGCGGTCAGCAAACACAAAGGAGTTGTAGGCAAACTCATCTTCGAGCAGGCTATTTGGCAAGAGGGCCATAATCATTGGGAAGGTAATGATGGCGTCGATATTAAAGATTTTGTTGATTTCGCCCTCCACTCCTTCGTCAAACAGCTTGCAAAAAATGTTGAATCGTGTTTTAGGGGTCAGGTTGACTTCTAGAGAGTTGTTGTCTTTGTCGATCTGAGCCACTAGGGAAGAGTCGCGCCAGCTCGGGGTAACATTCAGCGTAATCGAGTTGGCATTATAGAACGAGACAAAAATATAGCCCCCCGGACGCAGCCATTCATTAAATCGTCGCAGCATCGAAGCTGTATCTTCCACAAAGCTGCCCATACCGAAGCTCGCCACAATCAGATCGCACTGTCCGTAGAGCTGATTTTCATCGGTGAGCTTCTCATACTCGAAATCACTGACCGAGAAAAAAATGTTTTTGATGTCTTTCTCTTTCTTGATGACGTTGGCTTCCCGAATCATATTTGGCGAGAAGTCATAACCATAAATATCTTCAAAGTGCCTGGCTAAGGTAAAGCTGTGACGTCCAGTACCGCAGCCTACGTCAACCGCAATCTTCGTGCGATCCTCGCTTTTTAGCTTCTTGACTAGTTTCAGCAGCCGATCCTCCTCAAAATTCATAAATTCGCGAGTCGCTATTTTGGCTCGCCCATAGTGCTTGTTATAAATAGGAGCGCTGATTTCCGAAAGCACTAGGTGAAACATTTTGCGCAGCCGTTTAATCAAGCGTTCTGCGACTAGGTTCACCTTCAGCGAGTAAATTAAATCTTCTTCTTTGATGGGAATGAAGTAGTTAATTGATTTCGTTTTCAGGACCTCGGACTCGGAAGGAATACCTACCTGAATGATGTCAACGCTGATTTTTTTTAACGACTGTAGAGTTTCTTCATCGAGCTTGAGCGTAGACCACAGCACAATTCGGTCGATGTTTTCTTTATATTGCAACCGCTCAATTGCGTGCTGCAATTCATAGGAGAAATGTCGTTCTTGATGCAAACTAAAGATGGTCAGCAGCCGATAGACCGGAGATTTGTAGATCTCTGGAAATTCCTCGTACGGTTTCGCGAACTCCAGTAGGATACAATTCTCACCATCGAGCGACAGTAAGTTGCCGACGTGAGGAAAATGATAGGGTTTGATTTCAAAAAATTTGTTGATTAACCCTTCTGCTTCAAATTTATCCTTAATGGTAGAAACAATGTGAGACACACTGACTTTCATAAATTCGCACTAGCCCGAATCCAAGGTTTAGCATCGGAGCAATGACCCTCCATTATAGGGATAGAAGCGCAATCCTGCGGTCCCTTCATCCAGTAAGGGAGTAAATAACGGGGTTAGACAGTTTGCTAGAGCATTGCTAGAGCAGATGCCTGGTTCAATCTGGCAGAGAACGGGTAAGTGCGGCTAGGGCGGTTTCGACCCGGTGAACTTGGTTGGGAGCACGCATTTGTTGAAAGAGCTGAATCGCTCTTTGAAAATGCCGTTGACTCTCAGCCGGTTCGTTCATTTGCTGATGTGTCAGCCCCAATTGATAATGCACAGCAGCTAGATCACCTTTGGCATCAATTCGGTCGAGCAACTGTTGAGCTGTGAGCAGATCGGTCATTGCGCCTGCAAAGTTGCGATGGTGGCGGCTTAGCTCTGCCAAGCCAGTCAACGCCCGAGCCTTGGCCTGAGTGTATTGTCCTTGCTCGGCATAGAGGCAAGCCAGATCATAAAGTCGATGTGCCTGATCCCACTCTCCCAAATTTTTCAGGGTGAGTCCCAAAAACAGCAGCCCATAGCAGCGGCTCCAGGAACTCAAGCTGATGGCGTCATAGTCTTGGAAAACCCGTTGCACTAACTCACTGGCAGCTTGACGGTTGCCTTCGTAGGAATGGATGAGCGCTAGGCAGAACCACGATCCCACCGCGTACAGGTGATGCTCGGTCTGGGCAGCACGGCTATTCACCAGATGAAACAGGCGCTTAGCATCCTCAAGCTCCCACAGGTCCAGTTGGCATAGCCCAATATTGAACGTCGAAACCAGCTCTAGATCAAGCAGATCCATCGCGACAGCAATATCGCGGGCGCGTTCATGGCAATGAATGGCTTGATGCACTGTGCCGGTCAACCAATGCAGGTCGCCCAGAATCCGGCAGAGATGTCCCAACATCTGCCCAGAACGCACCCGAGGCAAAATCTGGGTAATCGCCGCGATCATGGGTTGAAGCAACCCCAGACGATAGAAAGAAACCCCCAATGGCTCTTCTTTGATCCACTGGCTGTCACGTTTGTGTAGGATCACTCCGGCCGCCGCTTCCCAATCGGGGCTCTGCCCATAGTGATGGTACGCTTCTAGCGCCATTAACGCCGTTTCGACAGTTTCCACTGTAGGCACCTGCTCGGTCCAGAACTCGGCGGCTTTCCGATGCGCGATCTGCCAGTCGGGGCTAGCTTTCAATAGAGCAACTGCCTTGGACTGAATCACAGGATGCAAAGCATAGCCTGTTTCGCGGGCCTCAATCAGAAACAACTCCTTCAAAAAGCGAATGATGCGGGGATGCTCTAGCTCGGGCACATCCCAGAGCAAGCTGCTTAGCCCAGCCGCCGGCACAACAGCAATGGTCTGAAAACGGTAGCATCCCAGGCGGTACAGCAGCCGGTAGGCTTCGGGATACAACTGCTGCACCCGGCTGAAGTGACTAGCAACTAAATCTTCTAGATCGGTCTCGCCTAGCAGGTCGTCTTGATGCTCCTGCCAGTAGGCCTCCATACAGCCAGCACAGTCTATCTGGATCACGCTACTCAAAATCGTCATGGCTTTGGCATTGCCCCCATAGGCACGATGCATGTCTGTCAAAATTGGGGGATTAACCTGCACCCCACAGCTCAGCAAAAACTGCTGCCAAGCTTCCAAAGACAGACTAGGCAAAGAGTAAGGCTGCACCGTGACATGAAGTTCATGCAGCGGTTCTCGGCTCGTCACCAGCGTCAGCGACTGCACCTGCGGATCGGCCAGCACCTCCAGCAGGGCGGCATACGGGCGATGGGCTTTTACAAACCGCCCACTGCGATCTAAGGCGGTTTCCAGGTTATCCACAAGCACGCCAATCTTCACCGGCCGACCCTCTACCGTACTGCAGCGTAGTTGTTGTCTCAATCGGTCTAAGGAAACGCCAAACTCCCGTCCGGGCTGCTCCTGGAAATAGCGCCGCAGCCATTCCTGCACAATGCTCTCAGCAGAAGTGATATTTTCAGTTTCCTTGGCCATCCAGCATTCCAGCACCACGTCAAAGTCCGCCTGCTGCAGATATTGCCGGGCAACCGTGGTTTTACCCAAGCCTCCCTGCCCCAGAATAGTGATGACCTTAGCGCCAGAGGTGGCCAGGCGATCTAGCTCGGCCATCGCCGCTGCTCGACCCACAAAACGCAGGGGGGCAGCAGGAACTAAGACATCGTCACTGCGATCGGGCTGATGACGGAGAGCACCTGAGCTAGCATCTGGGGTAAGCCCTAATTGAGATTCCAACCGGGTTTCCACTCCAGCCTCAGGCGATCCAAGTTTGCGGTTAGGGGTTTGGGCAGATTTCTTTTCGGAGCTGTCCGCCATTATCTCTTGCCAAGCCAGCCCTAGGGCATCACAGCAAGCTTTGAAGGTGCGGATATAGATGGGTTTGCCGTCCAGAAACCGCTTCCAGGTCTCTGCCGCAATCTCTTTCGGGGCTTCCTCATCGGGAGAGTCCATCAGCACCACAATCGGCGCTTTGCCCTGCCGCACAGGTTTGGGTTCCTGCAGCGTCCAGCCTTTCTGCTCCCAAGCCCGTTGAATTTTGACTAAGCCTCGAGCCGAAGCCCGCAGTAGAAAAGCCGGCTCCACCAGCAGCGTAATTCCCTTTTGTCCAACCACATCCACGATTTCCCCAGCCGGAATGGTCATTGGTTGGACCGAGCGAGCAGACCACCAGGAAGCTTTAAACTTGACGCGACCGGCTTGGTCAGGCAGGATACTCTGCTCAACAATAGCCTGCCGGTAGGACGCTGACGCTAAGCGACGATCGCTCTCGGGAACCACATCGGCGTCTCTCGCGGAGGAACGCTCTCTCAATGCACTCCATCTCAGGAAATTCAAGGACATCTGCCTCCGGTAGGAAACCATTCAATTGAGCAGGTTAATTGAGCAAGCCATTAAGCCAAGCAATCTGACGGCGCTAGGTTGCCCGCGATTGGCTGTGGGTAGATTCACTGAACCAAGGCCAGATTTCGGGCTAATGCTCGTTCATTTCCTGGTTCATTTCCTGATGGTTTGCTTATTGTCTCGGATGGGTTGAGGTTTGAATAGTACTCATCCGTGTACCGATTCAGGGATCTCGGCCGTTTGTCAACGGGTTGCTAACTGATTGCTAACCGATGGCTAACCGGTGGCGTCAGGCAATGCGGCGACCCAAGCCAGAATCGCGGCATTAACTTCGGCGGCCGCTTCATCGTAGGGGCAATGCCCGGCATTGGGAATTTCTACTAGCTTGAGATGGGCATTCAGAGGTGGCAATTGCCGTCCCCAAGCCAGGGGAATCACTTGGTCCTTCTCTCCCCACAGCAGCAGTGTCGGAACCGTCAGGTCTTGCAGCAGTTCCTTCGTGGCGCGGCAAAAGTCATTATCGGTGCGCGCTCTCGCTAGATGCCCAAAGGCTCGTACTGCACCTTGGTCCTGCCCTGGTGTTAGGAAACTTTCGATCAAGGCTTCCGTGACCCGCTCTTGATTGACATACACCTTCCGCAGCACAGCTCGAATCACACTTGGTCGGCGGATCAAGCGAAACAGCGGCTGCGTTAAGAGCGGCGTTGTAAACCAGCTCTCCACGGTGCCCACAATCGGCTGCAACCAACCCGGCAGCAGTTCCTGTCGAGCGGCAGGCAGCGTAATCAGCACCAGTCCCTGTACTATCTCAGGGTGGGATACTGCGGCCGTTAGCGCTACGAGTGCCCCCAGCGAGTGCCCCACCAATACGATCGGTCGCCCAATAAAGGTGCGCCAGAAGTCATATACTTGGTCTGCCCACAGCTCAACGCGGTAGGCAGTTGCCGCTTTCTCCGATGCCCCAAAGCCGACTAAATCCAGAGCATATACTGGATGCGCTTGATTCAAAGGCAGCAAGTTCTCTCGCCACTGAGTCAACGCTGAGCCAAAGCCATGGAGAAACAGCAGCGGCAGATTTTGCCCTGGTTCAGAGGCGAGAGATAAAGCCCGGAGATGGGTATATCGCACAGTCCACCCTCGCCAAAGCCAATCTCGCTGAAATCCTAACGGCAGTTGCAGATGGACAGTCACGGCTCCTCCCGCTAGATTGCTACCCAATCTTGTCGATTCTTCTGGTTACTTCGTCAACCCATGCTCCAGGGCATACCGAACCAGCTCCGTTCGGCTATTAGTGCCGGTTTTGCTGAATAACCGACTCACGTATTTTTCAACATTGCGCACGCTCGTTTCCAGTCGGCGAGCGATTTCCTTATTCATCAGACCTTCCGCCACCAGCTCTAAAACACTCTGCTCGCGGGGAGTCAGATCCAACTTAATGGGAGCAGGCGTTTGAGCAATACTGCCCCGCTGACTCAGCATCGCTTTGATTTGGGCAATCTGCCGCGCCATTTCTGCAATGTCGGGAGTTTCGCCGTCACCAGCCGTTTTCGTCACGGCCGCTCGCCGCTCCAGCAGATTGGTCACAATGGCAACGAGTTCATCGGGGTCAAATGGCTTAGAAAGATAGGCATCGCAGCCGGCGTTGTAGCCCTGAATGCGGTCACTGGTCATCCCTCGCGCCGTGAGAAAAACAACGGGCAGCGTTTGATAGCGCGGATCGTCCCGCAGTTGTTTCAGGAACTCGTAGCCATCTACCTGAGGCATCATAATGTCTGAAATCACCAAATCGGGCGAGATCCGCTGCAGCAACTCCCATCCTTCACGGGCATTGCTCGCCACATGCACTTGAAATCCTTCATCTTCCAGGTAAGCCTGCACTGCTTGCCGCAACCCTGGTTCATCATCCACCAACAACAATTGCCCGGTTGCCATTCGTTCTCCCACTCCTATACCCAATTGAGCGCCTCTCGCTTCATCTACAGGTTATCTATAGGGTATCTATCAGGTCATCTATAGGTAACCCTGCTGCTCATCCCACTTTAAATGATGAGACCAAATGCTGAGCCGAATCATGCAACCAGATACCGGGTTTTTCTGCATCGTTTTGACAGAGTGGCCCAGCAATAGCGGATATCGGTCCTAGCAGGGTTAATCTTTCCGCACAAATTAACAAAACTCAATAAAATATCGATTTTACTCATCTCAATTATAAGTTTTGCTAAGTTGAATTGATTTCATTGGCTTTACCTTCAATCCTGTTAAGTATGTAAGTTCGTCGGTGCCCAGGGCTGGATTATCACGGGCTGGGTCATCACGACTAATTTTTCCACGATTTAGCGAATCTCTGGAATACTGCTTATGATGCCTCTCTTTCCCCTAGCGCCTCGCTATCGGCTCGATGATGAATTGCCTTGGCTAGAAGGTATTGATCCGGCTCGTAACTACTGGCTGCGGGTGAACGGGGAAGAGGCGATAGCGATCATTCCTGGACTGTCGGCAACCTCTTGGGAGGACTTTAAAGCAGCCATCAAGCAGTTTCGGCAGCTTGAGGCAGGCGAGCAAATGGTGCTCAGCCGCGCGGTGGCAAGCATCACGATCCACTGCATCAGCACCAACTGCTACGCGGTCGAAGCTGAGGTCAAGGGTGCTCCAGTGTGGCACCTGTTCGATCACGAAACGCTAGATAGTCTATTGATGACTGCGCACCCCGACTGGCAATGCTCGCCCCGCGATATGGAGCTAGGACGACGCCTTTTAGCGCGAGCTTGGGAACAACAGCGAGCTGCCTAGGCATATCTTGTACTGGCATGTTGCACGGGTCCCTTGAAGCTGCAATGAAATCCACGGTAAAGTTTAGCCGCCCTTGAGAAGAGGTTGGTAGACTAGAGGTGAGCTATGACGGGCTAAAGAAGCCAGTAGGATTCATTAGCCTCACAGAGTTTTCATTCGCTGTTATCCGGTTATTCTGTGTTCATGGTCACCCCAGATCACCTGCTTCTACTCCCTTCTCCTACGCTAGGAGCCTTCTTGCCCTCCCTGCCACTCGATAGCTTGCTGTCTACGCAGGGCATCATGGTGTTGCTGCTGGTTGCCTACGCAGGGGCAATGTGGATGTTCCTGACTAGCGCCCCTAAAGTGCACACCATCATGGTGTCTGATCTGGAGCTGGCTCGCGAGTTCTACGAAGGAATGCTTGATCTGCCTGTCGCCGATGTGCCGCTGCATTACTACTACAACTACGAGCAAAGCCTCGGCACTGCCGGGATTGATCCAATTTATGCCTCTGCTAGCCTAGGTCGCCCAGCAACCCAAAACTATCAGACGTCAGAAGGGTTGTGGTACCAGCTCAAGAAGAATACGCAACTCCATGTGATCTCGGGCGCTAGCCTGGGGCATCGCGAGCGGCAACGCCACGTCTGTTTTGATCGCGACTGCCTAGAGCAACTCCTGATGCGGGTGCAAACCTACGGGGTCAAGCATAAAATCCGCCGCGACAAACCCCTGAATTTTCTGGTTAAGGATCTGGAAGGTCGCATTATCGAAATGGCTGAAGTGTCGAACTAGCACCTGGTAGAAGCATTGGCGAGTCCAACAACACAGTTCAACAACATAACAATCAACCAGTAGACTGTAGGTTTTCTGACAGCAGGGGCCGGATCAGCTCCTGCTGTTGGGTTGAAAGGGCATATTCCACTCGGTACTAGGGTGCAAATCTCCTGCCTCCCAACAACAGCATGTTCCTCGATCGGTGGATTGAAGATTCAATGAAGTCTAGATAGGACACCGAGAGATCATCCTGATCTTTGCTAAATTTCAGGGAAAAGTCGTCATAGGCACAGCAGAGCCAATAATGACTCAGAGCTTGGATTAATTTAAGATTCTTGGTGACTCAAACGATTAGGTTCTCGACCATCTGAGTACTCTGCCGCTGGATTTGCCAGTGTAGAGAACATTCAGTCTGTCGGGCACTCTAGGATGAGTCTGGTTCTGCTATGAGTGATTATCTGTAGATACAGAGCGTTAAATTATGCGGATTCTCGTTACGGGTGGTGCAGGTTTCATCGGTTCTCATCTAATCGATCGATTGATGGCCCAAGGTCATGAAGTCGTCTGCTTAGATAACTTCTACACCGGGCACAAGCGGAACATTCTCAAGTGGTTGAACCACCCCTGCTTTGAGTTGATCCGCCATGACATCACAGAACCGATTCGGTTAGAAGTAGACCAGATTTATCACCTGGCTTGTCCGGCTTCTCCCGTGCATTATCAGTACAACCCCGTCAAGACAATCAAAACGAACGTCATGGGGACGCTGAATATGCTAGGGCTGGCCAAGCGAGTAAAGGCTCGGTTTCTGCTCGCTTCTACTTCCGAAGTGTATGGCGATCCCGAGGTGCATCCCCAGACTGAAGAGTACCGGGGTAACGTCAATCCCATTGGAATTCGGAGCTGCTATGACGAGGGGAAGCGCGTCGCGGAGACCCTAGCGTTTGACTACCATCGTCAAAACGAGGTAGACATCCGCGTGGCCCGTATTTTTAATACCTACGGTCCCCGGATGCTGGAAAACGATGGCCGCGTCGTTAGCAACTTTGTCGTACAGGCTCTGCAGGGGCAACCCCTGACCGTATACGGTGATGGTTCGCAAACGCGGAGCTTCTGCTTTGTCTCAGACTTGGTAGAAGGCTTGATGCGCCTGATGAATGGCGACTTTATTGGCCCGGTTAACCTCGGGAACCCTGATGAATATACCATCTTGGAACTTGCTCAGGCGGTTCAGCAGATGGTCAATCCCAGTTTGCAGATCGACTTCAAACCTCTGCCGCAAGATGATCCTCGTCGCCGCAAACCAGACATCACTCGGGCGCGCACTCATCTCCATTGGCAACCTACCGTGCCTCTCCAAGAAGGACTCCAACTCACCGTTGAAGACTTCCGGGCTCGCATGATCGAAGCGGCTCAAAATGGCACTGAACGGGCAAAGCAGGAGCAGCCCATTTCTCCGGCGTAGGGTCTGAGTAGAGCGGGTTCAATCGTTGACTCATCCCTAAAATTTGATGGAGTGAAAGTTGAACTTGGCTCTCCGTCCCTCAAGCTCGCATTGCGTGGGTGCAACCACTCTTCTGATCTTAGTGTTGAGGACTTATTTCCTATGCGTGTTTGTGTCATCGGTACTGGATATGTTGGCTTAGTTACGGGTGTATGTCTGGCTCACACCGGGCATCAAGTCATCTGTGTGGATAACAACGAAGAGAAAGTAAAGCTGATGCAGTCTGGGCAGTCCCCCATTTTTGAGCCGGGATTGTCGGAGCTGATGCAGGAAGCGATTCAAGCCGATCGGATTGAGTTTACTTCCGATTTGGCAGCAGGCGTTGCCCACGGCGATATTCTCTTCATTGCTGTAGGAACTCCACCGTTGCCCACGGGTGAGAGCGACACTCGTTACGTGGAAGCTGTGGCGCGGGGCATTGGTGCCCATCTCAACGGTGGCTACAAGGTGATTGTGAATAAGTCTACGGTACCGATTGGCTCCGGCGACTGGGTGCGGATGTTGGTTCTCGACGGTGTAGCAGAGCGGCAGCAGGCGCTGGTCTCGGCTGGAGGCGGCACAATTACGGAGATTGAGGCAGACTTTGATGTGGTCAGCAACCCTGAGTTTCTCCGCGAAGGCTCGGCCGTGTATGACACCTTTAACCCCGACCGGATTGTGCTGGGCAGCAACAGCCCGAAGGCAATCGCCATGATGAAAGAGCTGTATGCGCCGATTATCTCGCGTGAGTTTGCCGAGGACAAATCCCTGCCGACAGTGCCGGTGGTAGTCACGGACCTCAGCTCGGCCGAGATGGTGAAGTACGCCTCCAATGCCTTCCTGGCAACCAAAATCAGCTTCATCAATGAAGTTGCCAATATTTGCGATCGGGTGGGCGCAGATGTTACCCAAGTTGCCAAAGGCATTGGTCTCGACTCCCGCATTGGCAGCAAGTTTCTGCAGGCCGGCATCGGCTGGGGCGGTTCCTGCTTCCCCAAAGATGTCTCTGCTCTGATCCACACAGCCGACGACTATGGCTACGAAGCACAGCTCCTCAAGGCGGCCGTCTCCGTGAATACCCGTCAGCGGCTGATTGCCGTAGAGAAGCTGCAGCAGGTTCTGAAAATCCTCAAGGGTAAGACTGTCGGCTTGCTGGGACTTACCTTTAAACCCGACACTGACGATATGCGCGATGCTCCTGCCCTCGACCTGATTGAACAGCTGCACCGCCTCGGTACCAAAGTCAAAGCCTACGATCCGCTTGTCTCCCAGAGCGGTCTGCGGCATGGGTTGTCGAATGTGATTGTCGAAACCGACGCCGAGCGACTAGCCGACGGCTGCGACGCCCTTGTGCTCGTTACCGACTGGAAGGAGTTCCGCGCGCTCGACTATGCCAAGATGGCCAAGCTGATGACCCATCCGGTGATGATCGACGGCCGTAACTTTTTAGATCAAGCTGCGCTCGAAGCTGCGGGCTTCCGCTACGTCGGCATTGGCCGCTAGAGCAGGCAGCGCTCTCAAGTTCTGCTCTCTACAGCACACTCCTGTGGAAAGCAGGTAAGGTAATCAGTAGCGCCTTACCTGTTTTTTCTATTGCTATGGAAGTTCGCCTGCGGCACGATTGGGATCTCACGCCTGAGCAAGCGATTGCCCTGCAGCAAGACCTGCGGCAAGACATCCTCACAACCGATGATTTAGGGAGCGTTTCAACCGTAGCCGGGATCGACGTGGGCTTTGAAGAGAGCGGTACTATCACCCGAGCTGCCGTTGTCGTCCTCAGCTTTCCGGAGTTGCGGCTAGTCGCACAAGCCATCGCCCGTCGCCCGACTTGCTTTCCCTATGTGCCGGGTTTGCTGTCGTTTCGGGAAGTGCCCGCCGTTCTCGACGCCCTGCAAAACCTGAGTACAATGCCCGATCTGCTGCTGTGCGACGGTCAAGGCACCGCCCATCCGCGCCGCTTCGGGATTGCCTGCCACATTGGGCTTTTGACCGGGCTACCCGCCATTGGTGTTGGTAAATCGCTGCTAGTGGGCAGGCATACCGAGGTACCAGATCAGAAAGGAGCCTGGGTGCCATTACAGTACCAGGGAGACACGATTGGTGCAGTGCTTCGCACCCGGATTGGCACTAAGCCCCTCTACATTTCCCCGGGGCACCGCATTAGTTTGCCTACTGCCATCGACTACGTCCTGCGCTGCACAACCAAGTATCGCCTGCCAGAAACCACCCGCTATGCTCACAAGCTGGCTTCCGAAACGCCCGCAGCCCAGCTAGAAAGCAATCCGGGCACCAATCAGCAACTAACGCTCAACCTGTAGGCTGCTAATCATCTGCTGAGAATCCAGATTACCTGAATTATCTAGAAGCAAGCGTCTTCCTGAGAAAGAGGCAATCCGGTGCGAATGTCCCTTACACTGACAGGGAACTCGTCTATTGCCCACACTCGGCTGCATGAAACTCCCTTTCCGTCTATTGGCTTGGTTGCCCCCGTTTGATCGTCGTGTCTGGATTCTGATGATGGGGCGGCTGCTCTCTCAGGTAGGAACGGGATTTGTGCTGTTCTATGCTGCGGTGTTTTTTGTGGAGCAGGTCGGGCTATCGCCGGCCGCTGTGGGCTTCGGGATTGGCAGCCAATCCATCTCGGGCACAGTTGGGCGAATCGTGGGTGGCACCCTTTCCGATTCACCACGCTGGGGTCGCCGGAAAATCCTGCTGCTATCTGCCGCCATTTCTGCCCTAGCGGATGTTGTCCTGGCCGTCAGCCACGATTTCCCGACCTTTTTGGTGGGCAACCTGCTGATGGGCTTAGGAATCGGGCTGTACTGGCCGGCAACCGAAGCCGTCGTTGCTGATTTGACTCAGCCGCACAATCGCCGCGAAGCCTATGCCCTGAACCGTTTAGCCGACAGCATTGGGCTAGGGTTGGGCGTGGTATTTGGCGGCTGGCTAATTGCCGCAACCGGACTGTTTCGACTGCTGTTTGTCATCGACGGCATCTCCTTTACGGTCTTTCTGGCAGTCATCTATTTTTCAGTTCCAGAAACCCTGAACCGGGAGCACGCAGAACCGCACCTGCTGCAAGGATGGGTAGCCGCCCTGCGCGATCGCCCGCTGCTGATCTTTACGCTGGCGAATATTTTGTTCACCACCTACCTGGCCTTACTCAACAGTGCCCTACCGCTGTACCTGACGCAGTTTGTCTCAGAAACCCCCGCGCAAACCTTCAGTCCCACCGTGCTCAGCGCCTTGTTTGCCTGGTACATCGGCTTGTGTGTGCTGGGGCAAATGCCCGTAGTGCGTGTCCTAGGGCGGCTCGCGCATTCTCAGGCATTGATGGTGGCTGCCAGTCTATGGGCGGTTGGCTTTGGATTGGTATGGGGCACCGGGCAGGCAACACAGGGACATGCGCTATGGGCTGGTCTGGCGCTGGCGGTGATGGCAGTCGCGACTGTTTCCTACAATCCGTCGGCTTCAGCGCTGGTGATTGGGCTGGCTCCCGATGCCCTACGCGGCGTTTACCTCTCGATCAACTCGCTGTGCTGGGCAGCGGGGTATTTTATTGGCCCCACCCTCGGCGGTTGGGCGATGGGGCAATCTCGTTTCGTAGCAGATGGCTTTTGGCTGACTGCGGCTGCCAGCGTGGCTGGGGTAATGCTGATTTTGCTCTACCTACAGCGCCAGATCAATCAGATCTATCAAAGCAACCACTGGCGCCAATTCTAGAACCCGCCGCCTCAAGAGGCTTCCTCGTCGTCGCTGCGCCAGGTAGCAATGCCGCGAAACACGGCTGGAATTTCTCCATGATCCGGCGGAAACTCCAGAATCGTTTCTGATAACCCCAGATAGCCGGACTCCGCAAAGGCAATCAGCACCCGACGTAGGGCCAGCCATACCTCGGATTCATACTCCCAGTCGCCACCGTAGGGGGTATTGCCCGCGATGGCCCGCAGCGCCCAGAAGTAGTTATTGCGGACGATCGACCCTTTTTTCTTGTAGGGGGGCACATCGTCGCTGTGAATGAACAGAACCTGATTCTCGATTTTTGCTCTCATGAGTGTAAAACAATAAACGTCGCAGTCAGGACAGCCGGGGCGGCAGAGTGGGCTGCAAACCCAGGATTTCTTAACATTTTCTTAATTTAAGTTCTTAATTTAAGCCGCTTCTCCTTTACCATAGGTTCCTATGCAAACGCCGCCCTATAGGGCCAGAATCACCTGTTCAGGAACCTTTACGGGTCTAGATCGTCTGCCGCTGTTTATAAGGCTGCGCGTTCAGCTCTATCGCCCCCTTGCCCGACCGGAGAAGTAAAGATCATGCAGACTTTGCCAAAGACAATGCCAACGGCTCGCCTTGCTCGATCACACTGGCTAGTGGGGCTGTTAGTGGCGTTGATTGGGCTGGGAGTTGCTTTCCGGTTCATTGCCCTCGATGGCAAGATCTACTGGCATGACGAAGTCTACACCTCGATGCGAGCTGCCGGATTCACCCGCCACGAGATTGATACTGCCCTGTTTCAGAATCAGTTTATGGCGGCACCGGAACTGCAACAGTTTCAGCGGATCAAGCCTGGCAGTACAGCGGTGGATACCCTCTTATCCCTCAAAATCGAAGATCCGCAGCATCCGCCGCTTTATTTTTGGATGGCACGGGGCTGGATGCATCTCTTGGGCAGCTCCATTACGGCATCGCGGTTGCTGCCTGCTCTTTTGAGTTTACTGAGTTTGCCGCTGATGTATGGCTTGGCGATCGAACTGTTTCGGGTCGGTCAACAAAATTCCTCTGTCTCTCATTCTGCCACGCTGCCCGCAGAGATGCCAGAAAGGATGCTAGAAGAGATGGCGGCACCCTCGCAGCGGCAGATTTCCCCCGTCTGGCAACGGCGAATCGCGCTCATGGCGGTAGCGCTACTAGCACTATCTCCGTTTGATATTCTGTTTGCCCAAACTGCCCGCCAATATAGCCTGCTGACCGTGACGCTGATTGGCAGCAGTTGGTTTCTATTGCGGGCAATCCGTTTCAATCATTGGCGAGAATGGGCACTGTTTAGCGGAATGGCGGCACTTGGTTTCTATACCCACCCGTTTTTTGCTCTGACGCTGATCGGGCAAGGTGTATTTGTGCTGCTGCTGTGGTTATTTTCTAAGCCTCGCTTTTCCCGCCCAGCTCTGAGGCTGCCGCTGTCATTTCTCGCGGCTGCAATCGGGGCACTGGTGCTCTATAGTCCCTGGATCTGGGTGCTACTGAATCACTACCAGCGAGCCGCCGCCACCACCGACTGGACGCGCATCAACGTGGGCTTTCCCTACCTGGCAAAGCTCTGGACCCTCAGCTTCACATCGCTATTTTTTGATCTCGATTTTGGTTTTGATAATCCCCTCACCTTTTTTGCCCGCCTGCCGTTTCTGCTGCTGATCCTAGCAGCCCTGGTGCTGATCGCTCGCCGCACGCCCCGATTGACCAGCGGCATGATTTTGACATCGATTTGGGTGCCGTTTCTGCTGTTGGCACTGCCCGACTTGATTCTGGGCGGCAAGCGTTCGGCGGTGAGTCGCTACCTGATTTCCTGCTATCCTGGCATTCAGCTCGCGGTTGCCTATCTGCTCTGCGCTGTCCTTGCTAGGAGCAAACGGTTGGGCTATGGGCTGTTGGCGCTGGTGTTTACCGGCAGTATCGTTTCCTGTGCAGTTAGCGCTGCCGCCGATACTTGGTGGAATAAAGACTTGAGTTACTTCAACGCCGAAGTGCTGCGGCTCGTTAATGCCAAGGCTGCCGCGTCGCCCGTGCTCTTGAGCGATATGGGCGATGACTACACAAACATGGGGGATTTGGTTTCCCTCAGCTATGGCTTGCAGCCCTCGGTGCGGCTGTTTCTGGCGGCTCAACCAGCTGACCTGACGCCCCTAATCCCTGAACCAACTGTGCTTGTCTTTCGCGCGTCCCGAAAACTAGAAGCCGCCGTTTCGCAGCAAGGTTGGCAGCTCGAACCCGTTTCGCAGCAAGCACGGCTATGGCGAATTGTGAAGCCATTCAATCTAAATGACCAACCTGAATAATGCCAAATCACAAAAGTCCGCAGATCGTTTGACCTCGGACTTGAGCAGCATCAATTGTGATGTCAATATGTGATGACAATAACGAAAATAAACTTCAGGCTTTCACCATGCCGCCAGCGGCTTGAAACCGGACTCGGGCACGACGGAGCGCTCGCTCAGCCTGGATCTGCGCTTGTCGATTATCGCTACTGCGAGCTTGCTGCAAGCGGGCCTCGGCTTCTGTGTAGGCGGTGCGAGCTTCATCCAGGTTAATGGCATCTCCGCGTTCAGCACCATTGACTAGAATGGTCACTTCGTCATTCTCGACCTCAGCAAATCCCCCCATGAGGGCGATGGCCACCCATTCTTTCTTATCCCGGACTCGCATGACACCCACATCCAGCGCGGTCAGCAGCGGGGCATGGCCCGTGAGGATGCCGAGTTGACCGGTAGTGCTAGGCAGAATTACCTCTTCTGCACTGGAATCCCAGACGGTTTTATCTGGAGCAACAACACGAACTGTTAGTGGCATTCCTTTCTCCAAGAGCATGTTCTGCAGCCAGGACACAGCCGTGCCATGCCCTAGCCTTCTCACCTTTTACTTTTACTTCCCTTCTGCCTTGAGCCTTTCGCCCTTCGCAATAGCTTCATCAATGTCGCCCACCATGTAGAAGGCTTGCTCTGGCAATTCATCGAGATCGCCAGACAGAATCATCTGGAAGCCCTTGATTGTCTTCTCTAGCGGCACATACTTACCAGGAGAGCCAGTGAACACCTCTGCCACAAAGAATGGCTGCGACAGGAAACGCTCGATCTTGCGGGCCCGAGCCACCGTCAGCCGGTCTTCTTCCGAGAGTTCATCCAGACCCAGAATAGCGATGATGTCTTGCAGTTCTTTGTAGCGCTGTAGGGTTGCCTGCACGGCCCGAGCCGTAGAGTAGTGCTCGTCGCCCACAACACTAGGTTGCAGCATTGTTGAGGTGGAATCTAGCGGATCTACGGCCGGGTAGATGCCTTTGGACGCCAAGCCCCGCGACAGCACGGTGGTACCGTCGAGGTGGGCAAAGGTGGTCGCCGGAGCAGGGTCAGTCAAGTCGTCTGCCGGCACATATACTGCCTGAATCGAGGTGATTGAGCCTTCGGTGGTCGAGGTGATCCGCTCTTGCAGGTCGCCCACGTCGGTACCCAGGGTTGGCTGGTAACCTACCGCAGAAGGCATCCGTCCTAGAAGCGCAGACACTTCAGAACCCGCCTGCACAAACCGGAAGATATTGTCGATGAATAGCAGCACGTCCTGCTTGTTGACATCACGGAAGTATTCGGCCATCGTCAGCGCCGACAGCCCCACCCGCATTCTAGCTCCGGGCGGCTCGTTCATCTGACCGTAGACCAGCGCGATCTTGGAATTGCTGGGGTTGTCTTTATCAATAACGCCCGACTCGATCATTTCGTTGTAGAGGTCGTTGCCTTCGCGGGTGCGTTCGCCCACGCCGCCAAACACCGACACCCCACCGTGCTGCGTTGCAATGTTGTTGATCAGCTCCATCATGATCACAGTCTTACCGACGCCGGCTCCGCCAAACAAGCCGATTTTACCGCCACGACGATAGGGAGTCAGCAGGTCAATCACCTTAATACCGGTTTCAAATACAGACGGCTTCACTTCCAGCTCGGTGAGTTTAGGAGCAGGCCGGTGGATCGGCGAGCTAGCTTCCATGCTCACGGGACCCTTGTTATCTACAGGTTCGCCGAGAACGTTAAAGATCCGTCCTAGGGTAGCCGTCCCCACAGGCACCGTGATCGGAGCGCCGGTATCGACGACTTCCATACCGCGCACCAGACCGTCGGTGGAACTCATTGCTACGCCCCGGACCTGGTTATCCCCTAAAAGCTGCTGCACTTCACAGGTCACAGACACCTCTTGACCAGCGGTATTCGTGCCTTTGATGGTGAGGGCGTTGTAGATTTTCGGCATTTTGCCCGCCGGGAAGCGGACATCAACAACCGGACCAATGACCTGAGTGATATAACCGATGTTCGTTTTTTCTGCTGTGGTGACCATGCTTGCGCCTATCGTATTGATTCAGCTTAGTAAGGACTTTGAAAGCCAAGATGCTTTGGAATCGCCATTTTCCAGATTACCACTGAATGCCAACTGTTAAAGAAATGTGAAAGAAATTTAGTGAGAATTTCTACTCATTCGCTAAACTCGGGCATTGGTCCGATTCCTGATTCTCTCAGGAAGCAATCATGGGCTGCACTGAACCCGTCTGTCGCACCTGCCAGGTTTGGTCCTGCCCCAGTTCCAGTACTGCTTGATGGTAGTTTGTTAGCGTCGAGCGATGCCCCACACTCAAGAAAGTCGCGCCGCTGGCTTGTAGGGTTTGGTAGAGCCGTTCTTCGTTGCCGACATCGAGAGCGCTCGTCGCTTCATCCAGAATGGCATAGCTCGGTTGGTTTACCAGTAGCCGCGCAAAAGTAAGGCGCTGCTGCTCTCCCAGCGACAGCACATCCGACCAATCCTGCTCAGCATCAAACCCACCGAAGCGCTCTGCCAAATCTGCTAAGTTTACCTGCTCTAGCACCTGCTGAAGCTGCTCATCTTCTACCTCTAGGTGCGTGTTTGGGTAAAGTAACTGATCGCGTAGGGTGCCCAGCACCATATAAGGCCGCTGCGGCAGAAACAGGATCTGATCAGACTCGGGACGGATGATCGTGCCCTTACCTGCAGTCCACAGTCCAGCAATTGCCCGCAACAGCGAACTCTTACCGCAGCCGCTCGGTCCCATCACTAGCAACCCCTGCTGCACCGGCACTTCAACAGACAAATCCTTGACCAGCGTTCGTTGATGATTTGGCGTTTGCAGCGTCAGCTCCTCCACGGCCAGCTTCTCGGCTGTTACCGTTTCGATGCGGGGCTGCTCCTCGGCAGGAGCGGGGTGCTCTAGAAACTCAGCAAAGCTATAGAGCCGGTTGATGCCCGCGCCAAAGGTCGTCAATGCCTGAAAGCGTGCCACCACCACATTAAGCGAAAAAAAGACGCGGATGAAGGCTCCCTGCGCTTCCGAAACTTTTCCCACCTCCATCTCGCCAGCAAAAATTGCTGGAGCCACCACGAGCGCCGGCAGAATGAAGGGAATGAACTCATAAGCATTGGTCACCATGTTCAGGTTCAGCTCCCACACCAGCAGCCGCTTGACGTTCTCAAACACCTCCAGAAAGCGCTGTTTCACCTGGTTGGATTCCTGCTCCTCGCCCCGATAGAAGGCAATTGCCTCAGCATTCTCGCGCACCCGCACCAGACTAAAGCGCAGATTCGCTTCTTTCTTTAACTGTTCAAAGTTGAGTCGCACGAGCGGCTTGCCAAACACCACCGTTGTCACCAGCGTGCCCAGCAGCGCATACAGCACCAGAAAAAACACCAGCGGTCGCGAAATGCCCCAGAGGACACTGCTAAAGGCAACTACTGATAGGACAGACTCTACCAGCACCAGCAAAAAGGTCAGCGATTCCTGCGTGAAGCTGCGCACATCTTCGGCGATCCGCTGGTCCGGGTTATCAATGTCGGTGTCCAAGATGTGCAGGTTGTAGTAAGCGCGATCGTGAAAGTAATGATCTACAAACCGATGGGTTAGCCACCGCCGCCACTGCAAGCTGAGGCGATCGCGGAGATAGGTGTAGCCGGCCAGCAGCGGTGCATAGATGATCAGCACGCCCAAGAAAATCAAGACAGTTTGCCAAAAGCGCGATTCATCCTGAGCTGAAAGCGCCGAGATCAGTACGCCTCGCTTGTTATTGAGCACCACACTCAGCCCGGTGTAGGCCAGCAGAAACAGCACCACGCCCAGCAGCAGCCCCCTCGCCTGCCATTTCTGATCGCCAAACCAGTAGGGACGAGCAATTGCCCAAAACTGCTGCACGACTCGCAAGTTCAATCGATCCATCGGTTTTATCCTCGCCAATTTACCTGCTCAAGGAATGCGAGGAGGAATGTCCTTTGCCGCTGTCCTTGAAGCCACCCGCAAGGGGTGATCTGGAATCAGTGTAAACCGGCACTGGGTTGAGGCTGCCTATCTATTGAGGGAATCGTGAGGGAGGAGTAGGAGAATGGGGAGTAGAGAGGAGACGGGAGGATGGGGATTGCCCCCACTTTTCTTAAATGAGCATTCTTAAATGAGCATTGAAGTAACATTCAATGCCGTCTGGATTCCTACCGTTGCAATCCCGCAGAATAGTAAGCAGCGTTCCAGAGCAAAGACCATGACTTCAATTGCGCCTTCCCGGTTGCCGCGTTCTGCAATCTCTCATCCAGGAGATCATGTGGCTATTACCTTCGCGCCGCTGTCGCTCGATGAGGTGTATCGATTGGCGAGCGATTCGGCCAATGGAGCGATCGTAGTGATGAGCGGCATGGTGCGTGACAATACCGACGGTAAAGCAGTCGTGGCGCTAGAGTATCAAGCCTACGAACCGATGGCGCTGGAAGTCTTCAAGCAAATTGCTGCCGCGATTCGTGAAACCTGGAGCGACGTTACCCATGTGGTGATTCACCACCGCACCGGGATGCTGCACATTGGCGAGATCAGCGTTCTGGTTGCTGTCGGCTGTCCTCATCGCTCAGAAGCTTTTGCCGCCTGCCAGTACGCCATTGACACGCTCAAGCACAACGCCCCCATCTGGAAAAAAGAGTGGTATAGCGAGCAAGATGGTACAGTGTCCTCTAGTTGGGTGAGTATTGGAGCCTGCGAGGATGGGTCTTGCTGAACTTCCCGAAGTAGTAGGGTATGCCCGCGTGTCGAGCCGAGAGCAGGCAGAGAACAGCGCTGCCCTGGCGCAGCAGATAGCTCGCCTGGAGGTGTTCGGAGCCGGTCTGGTGTTGTCTGATGTCGAGTCGGGACGAGAGGGCAAAGAAGACAGCCGCGCCCAGTTTCAGAAGCTGATGGGCTGGGTGAGGAACGGTCTAGTCAAAAAGGTGATTATCACTCGGCTAGATCGGTTGTCGCGATCGCTGCCGACGCTGCGCCGAACATTAGCGGAGTTTCAGCAATCTGAGTGCATCCTGGTTGCACTGGATGACAATATCGATCTGTCTACTGCGAGCGGCAAGTTTCACGTGAATATGTTAGGCGCTCTGGCCGAAATGGAGAGTGACCGGCTATCAGAACGCATCCTGCGGGGCAAGGAACATTTCAGGCGAGAGAAGCGGGCTTCTCATCCGCCGTTTGGCTACATCGTGCGAAACTATCGGTTTGAGCCAGACCGTGAGCCATTTCTATGCCTGCTGAGCAATCAACAAGAATATAGCCGTGCTGACATAGCCCGCGACCTGATCGAACACTACTTGCTTAAGCAATCACTGAATAAGTCCTGCCGATACTTTGCCGAGCGCTACGGTTATACCGAGTTCTGGCCGACCGCTCTCCGGCGATGGCTCACCAGCCCAATCCTACAAGGCGATGTGGTCTATTTTCCTAAAAGCAAGACTCCTGAGATTCATCCCAACACTCACGAGTCCATCATGACCCGCGAGGAGTCCCGCCACATCAAGGAAATCATCGCCTTCAACAGCCGTGTAGGTGGCTTTGGGCATAAGCGGGGTATTTATAGCCTAACAGGACTGGTTCGATGCGAGTGTGGCGGTGGGTGCATTATTGCCAATGGGTCTGGAGGACGCCATAAATATTTCATTTGCACCAAGACTAGGCTGGGCAGTTGCAGTCGCAAGAAGGGCATCCGGCTGGAAGCTCTAGAACAAGCTGTAATCAACGCGCTGACGGTCAAGGCTGAGGCAATTGCCATGTTTGCCGACATCCCTACAACGCCAGAGGAGCCGCTAGAACTGCGAGATTTGCGGCAACAGCTAGCAGCACTGGAGGAATTGAGCAGCAATAGCCGGACGGTGAGCATGGCGATTACTGAGGCAATGCGCAAGCTCAGAAACCAGATTGAAATATTGCAGCAGCAGACCCAAACCGATGTAGAAATTGATTTTGGCAACCGAGAGCTGCTCAAGCTGGCCGCTTCTCATCCGGACTTTTGGGCAGAGCTGGACCCGCCTCAGAAGCAGCAGTTTTTTCGGACGCTGGTCGATCATGTTCTGGTGTCGAATGGGCAGATTCTTCAGGTGTTCCTAAAACTGTAAGCCCCTTGCGAGCTGCAAAGTCTAGTAGCGCCTTGCGCAATTCATCCCGAATCAAGATACTGCCTCCTCTACTTGAGTTGTTTGGATCGATACTTGTCCTGGTTGACTTGCCAAGGGTCCAAAGCCAATCGTCAGATCCGGGCACTGCTTGATCGCCCGATTGATCGCCCAGCCACCCGGCAGGTTTTTGATTAGCGTCCACACCGTCACCTGCCACTGCCCAGGGTATTGGCTGATCTGTTTGAGCAAGGCAGTAGCCCCCTGGATGTCTTCTCTGCCGAGCTTCTGGGCTTTCGTGCGGGCGTCGTTGATTGCGCTTGTCCAATCAGTCCAGCTTGGCGGCAAGGTTGGCTCTGGCTCAGCAGAACTGGCAGTCTTAGCGTCGTGGAAGGCTTGGGGTGGCTTGATTAGAATCGAGTCTGAGTCGCCGCCAATTCGCTTTGTGGCAGCCCTCAATAGCCGAACTCGGATCGGGCTACAGAGGTTCGGCAGCCCCCAGATTTTGACTTGCTGCCCCCGTGGCCCAATCTTTCGGAGAACCTCGGCTTTGAGTCCCAACTTGCGCAGTAGTTTATTGGCAATCTCGATTCCAGTTTGATCGGCTCTAATCGATAGAGTGAAATTCTTGTAAATCTCCTTCGCCCAGTGCAGCGCTGCCGTCTTGATTTGTATAACTCGCTCGTCAGATTCCTGGTAGGGGTTGCCGTCGAGCAGCTCCAGCAGCCCGAGCTGCTTAATTAAGGCTGCTCGGAAGAACGATTTGGGCAGCCGGTGGGCAAGCTGAACCCGCCTGCGCAAAATCGCCTCGACCTGCTGGCTTGACTGCCGTTTGGTGGCGTCGAGGTTTGCCGCCTGTACCTGCAATAAAACGCCTCGACGCAGTCGCCCAAAGTTCTCAGTCAGTGCGGCGTAGCAGTCGGCTGGATCGTCAAAGTCAATCCCTGGGAACTCGTCTCGATAGAGGACTTTGAGCGCTTCGGCTCTGCCTTTGCGGGTGAGTTCTGAACTACCGAGCCGCTTCTTGGCTTCGTCGAGATCAAAGTCTGGCCGCGCCTCGGCGAACAGCTCGGCTTCGTCCCGCCAGATTTCTCGCTGGATTCGAGCCAAAGCCCCAGCCCCCAAACTGCCTGTTGGAATCCAGCCTATAACGGCGTGACCCTGCTCAGAGAGAATCTCGCTCAGGCAATCTCTGGGGTAAGCTTTCTCGATTCCGATTGCCGTCTGGTGGGCCGAGTAAAAATCTCGCTGGCTCTGGGCAATCTTGGCCGCCTGTTCGTCCTGGTCGAGGGCAGCAGCCAGGTCGTAGACGCGGGCAAACCCGGTCAGGTCTGCCTGCAATCGTCGCTCGACTGCTCGAACCGAACAATAACCCTCGTCTGCTGTCGAGGCTGGAATCAAGGCAGGGCAGAAAACAAATCGCTCGACGGGGAGGCGATAGCGCCCCAACTGTTGTGCCCAGCTAGAAGGTGAGTGGCAGGTAAACAAGCCCCAGACCTGATCGAATCCAGGAACAGTAATTGAAACGCCCGACTTCGCCGAGGGCGACAGAACCAGCAAATCAGGCAGTTCTGGCAGCCGCGATAAGTAACTATCTGGGTCAAGCCAGAACTGATCGAAAGCGCCTGCCTCGTTTGTTTTGGAGTCGATCCGCAAGGTTCGCTTATTGGGGTAAAGCTCATTTACTAGCCGCTCTAACTTCTCACCCTGATTTTGGCTGGAGACAGTCAAAATCACTTTTTTGCCATTTCCAACTGTATTGACCAATTCGTAGGCAAAGTTATCGACAGTGCCACCACTCGACAGGCTGACAGTCCAGGGCTGACTTTCACCGTGGTGCTGGAAGTATCGGACTTTTGAGCAGCCTGACAGCTCGTGAATCTGCTGAATTGAGCGACGGCTGACGCAGGCTTCAGATAGAACGATCGCCCCGTTGCGGGCTGCAATCTGGAGGTTAGCCGCAAAGGTTTCCAGGGTTTCAGCTTGCCGCTCGCCCAGCGTTCCACCAAGATTAAGCGACTCC
The DNA here is from genome assembly GCA_015272325.1 of Synechococcales cyanobacterium C42_A2020_086. Classification (GTDB taxonomy): domain Bacteria; phylum Cyanobacteriota; class Cyanobacteriia; order Elainellales; family Elainellaceae; genus JACYLU01. The sequence continues at coordinate 598,755 of JACYLU010000015.1, forward strand.
AGAACCTGATCAACTTCGTCCAACACCATCAGCAGCGGCGTTGATTCGTCGATAAACTCCTGAAGTCGAGAAAGCGAATCGACGCAGGAATCGACGCCCCCCGCTTCCCTGACCAGCAAGCGAAAGGCTTCCTGCTGCTCTCGGGTGTTACCGCAGTCGTGACGGTGTGGTAGTTCCCATCGCTCGGCAGACTGCTTCCCCAGCGAGTTCAAAGGTGATAAACAAAGCGCGAAATACCCAGACTGAACCCAATCCTTCAGCCGCTCGGTTTTGCCGCTGCCCATCGGAGCGGTAACGACGTGAATCGCGCCCTGTTCCAGCTCTGGCAATTCTGGTAAATACTGCCCGGTCGTGATTCGCTCTGGCTCGATCCCAGTCGAGCGGAGATACCGCCACACCCGTAGACGGTAACTTTTCAGATTGCGCTTGTTCCACTCCTCGAAGGTCGCCGCTGTCGCAATTTTCTGATTGAGCCATCGTTCTGCCTCGTCGCCCTTGGCTACCAACACATCGTCAATTCCCTTCCCTAATTCCGGCTCCCAGCCTACAACTGAAACCTTGCAGCCGTGACCGTCCATCGCTCTGCCTAGCTTCTTGATTTCGCGGCTGACGTTACGGATCGCCTTCTCTTTCGTGTCGGCGTCGAAGACGATATAAACTGACCGGCCCGCCGTGGCGAAGGCTGCCAGCTCGGGCCAGAGCTCGGGACTGCCTTTGGGGTGCCAGCAGGTCACTCCACGCAAGGCGATCGCGGGAATTCCGTGCTCTACCAGCGCAAGCGCCTTCTTCCAGCCCTCGGTGATTGCGATCGGCAGCCCTGCTTCTACTGCCCAGCGCCAAAAGCCTCGGTCGGTATCAAAGATTCGGCGGTAGTCAGACACAAAGTTCCGCCTGCTTCGGTCGGAACTTCGATCTGAATCGCTCCAGCCTTCACCAGCTCGAGACTCGATAGCGCCTCCGCTCGGCTCAACCCTTTCTTTTGCAGGGCGACCAAAGCCCGCAGATCTAGGCTGCTTGCGTCGTTCTGAATCCCATTTAAGTCCCGCAACTCTTCGGCTAACAGCTCTTGTCGAATTTTCGGGTCTTTCAGGTTCACCAAAACTAGATCCTTGGGTAGCCTGTAACGAGTAAACCACTCCGCGATCTGTTCGTCGTTCCCCGCTTCCACCAGCGACTGAAACTGCTTGTGCAATCCCTCGCTTTTCGATTTCTGCAATAGCTTGCGAAATTCGCGACCCATACTCTTCCCCCTTTCCATATTTGCTTGCAATTTTTTGCCCCTGCTGCCAGCTCACCCACGGCAGTAGCGGCGTCGCAGGGCATCCCGCTGGCGTCTCGTATTTGACTCGTTTTCTGGACTCGAAATCGAGGCGAGGACGGAGCGGCTTGAAGTACGCAACCTCACCCGGTTTGCCGTCGAGCGTTGAGCCATAGGCAACCCATCCGCCTGCTCGAGCGAACTCGTAACGGTCGAGAATTCGCCTAGCTGCCCGAGTCGTGTATTGGACCCGCTGAGTTTTGGCTACTGCGGTCTCAGCCAGAATCTTGACCGCCTCGCTGCCCTCGACCCAGCGGCAGTTCTGAGAAAATAATTCTGTTGAGATCGCGCTACTGATAGCTTCACTTTCGAGAAACTTAAAGCCGCGTTGCTGTTGGATTTCGGTTATTGGTGCTAACATAAAACCACGATTTTTAAGAAGCGGGGTCCTCGTCCCGCTTTTTGCTTGGGATCTCGAACTCAGCCGCTAGATAAAAAAGCCAGCGGTCTGCCAGCCGGGAGCGAGCCGGCGACCAAGGCAGCAACGCCGCGACTCTACCCAGTCGGACTGGGTAAGTTCTAGGAGTGGATTTTTCGGGAAAGGATTGATACGCTTTCATTGTTGGAATTTTTGGACCCAATTTTTCTTTAACGGTCCGGGACTGCTAATCCCGGACCGTTATTTTTACGCTGATTTTCAGGAGCGCTGAGACTGACTATCTTCGGCTTCGAGCTGCTCGAGGGCAAGGTCTATAGCCGCGACAATCAGCCAACTTCGCGGGATTCCAAGACAAGCTGCCGCTCGGTTTAGCCGCTCGATCTTCGAAGCTGGCAAACGCACACTTACTGGAGGGGGAGCTTTCTTTGGTGTTCGTTGATTTAATGCCTCAGTCAACGAAACCGGTAAAGAAGCGCACAGGGAAAAGGAATCGGTAGACTTGCGCACGGTTAAATCCTCTAATTGCTCGATAGAACACTTGTACCTCAAGCTCGAGATACAATAACCGACTTCTCTAAAAAAAGAAATGGTTTTTGCAAAACTTTGCGATGAAGAAGTTCAAAAATTCTGAACAACTTGTCAAGCGCAACTGGACAGTTGTCGTAATGACAAACTTCAGTGCTAACTGAAGGGTCATTATTGCTATGTGATGATCTCTACGACCCTTGTCCTGCAATCCTTTGAGATTCCCCCCAGAACAGGTAACTGTGCCCTCGATTCCGCCACAAAATGTCAATTCGGCCGCTAGTTATGTATTCACTTCCGCTATCAGACATTGATCTCTGTTCTGGGGGTAAAAACAAAGCACCCCAGAACAGAGATCGTGTTCTGGGGGGTAAAACTATTCGGCTATTCGGCGTTGTCGCAGATCAGCACAGCTACCTCGGTAGCTTGCTCTAGCAGGCGACTGATCGTGCTCCGCACGGTTCGGAGAACCATCGCCTCAAATCGCTCTTTGTTCTGGGGGTCATGGTCGTCGTTCGTATCCGCCAGCGAGGCGAGCCTATCAAGCACTTCGCTCCATCCATATTGGGTGCTCAGGTGGTTTAGCTGTTGTTTTAGGGTGAAGTTCTTCATGGTTTTGGTAGATCGGCGGTCAGAACACAGAACTGGTAACGACTTCCCAGTTTTCCCAGTCCACAGAATCATCGATATCTGGCTCTGACGGCTCCGAGAGCGCCAAACCGCGAGCCACGTCCCGGATTGCCGTTGCATAGGGTTCATCCAATGCTTGCTTGTCGGACGACAGCTCCTCAAACGGCACCAAGTCGGGGTGAGCCGGGCGAGATACGACGCGCCAGAGTGCCCACGCATCATGCACGTCTCTGGCAGTGGTTACCTCACCTTTAGCCAGGCAGAGGGCAGCATACTGGCGGTACAGGCTCAACGTCTCGCCTTCGGGTTGTCCTGCTAGGTTGCGAATGCGGTAGATTTCCAGTGCGATTTGATCCAGGTAAAGTTCCATCGTTGATTCCTCACAAAGGTTGCAGGTCTGCGACGTCGCAGCACAACAGTTCGCCTAGCTCATCACTGCGGCATTGCGCCATCGAACCAGAGACTCGGATTACAGTGCCCAGCGTGCCGGTTAGTTCGTCCCCTGGCTCAAACAGGAATCGAACTCGATCACCGGGCATCAATGGCAGTAGAGATAGTTGCATCGTGCTTCCTCCTTGGGGGCACGAGAGCCCCCACTACACTGCAAATTCGGCTTCCTGTGAAACAGCTTCGCTGGTGAACTGGACATGCGGATGCCTGCTCCATCGCCGCGATAGTTTCATAGATATCGGTTCCAGTCTTTGGTTAGTAGCGACTTGTGGTTTTTGTGTGCTTTGAGCTTGCGTTCTAGCCGCCTCGCCTCGGTTGCCGTTGCCGGCCTCAAAGACTTGCAGACTTGGTAGGTAATGCCCTGCTGATTGGCTGCTCTGAGCATGGCGGCACCGTTGCCCGATTGATGTTGCTCCATGCGTTTTTTGAGATCGATGCAGCTTCCCAGGTAGTAGCGGGCTTGGTGCTTGGCAGAACCGAGGGGGCGAGACAGCTCAATCAGGTAAACTATCCCGCCCATACGCTTAATCAATCCCGACCAGATGCCCTGACGCCGAGCGTGCCATCGTCCGCCCAGCGCTGCGGGGTTGAACCGGTGTGTCTGGAGCAATGCTGGGGCGTGCTGCCACTACTTTGAGATGGCGCTCAACTCGCTCTCGAGTAGACTCGCTGGTCTTCAGCAGCTCCCACGCCAACTGCTCGCCCATATCGCCTGCAATCTTGACCTCGATCGGAGTCGAGAGCCGCTCTGAGGTTCGCACTTCTAACCGCACTTTGGGAAACCGTCCCCGGATGGTACTGGCAAAACGGATCGCGTCTGCCTGAGTGGGGAAGCCGAAGTAAGCCGCCTTGCAGCGAGCCTTGCGCCCACCTTTGCCAGGACGCCGCAGCGTCTCGGTGATGATGGCGATGCGGTCACTCAGATGGGCGATTTGATGCCGGTCTTCAAGCTGATGGATGCGGATTCTGATGCGTGGCATAATTTGGTTGCTCCTTTTGTGAGTAGAGGGCAGCGGTCTGATTGGCGTTGGGCGCTGCCCTTTTGATTTGGAATCGCCCGTCTTGTTTTGCTTCGGTTGCGAACCCCGAAGGTTCCCGGTACTCCTGACGAGAGCGCCGGTCCGCTCGTTGGGGGCATCTCACCTCCCATGTCGCTAATAATAACTCGATACTGTTATCGCGTCAACAGCTAACTAGTATCAAAGTATCGTGTTATTATGTAATGGTAGTATTGGAGGCATGAAGGTGATTAGCAAGCTGCCAGAACTCATGAAGTCCCATCAGGGGCTTGATCAGAAGACCTTAGCCGCAAAGACAGGGCTAAGCCCTACCACCGTGGGGAAGTTGTATCGTGGCCATTTCGATCGAATCGACAACCACACGGTTACAACCCTTTGCCGATTCTTTGGGCTGAGAAGCATTAGCGATCTGATTGAGATTGAATGGGAAGACAGCGATGTGCAAGGGATGGGAGCATGACCAGCAATCCTCAACCCTCGCCTCTCCCTACTCCTGCCCCAGCTCGATGCACCCACACGCGCTACTCGATTCAAGAAGGTTCCTGGCAGTTCATTGGCGGTGCTATATTGCCTTGACTGCCAGGGTCAGTTCTCAGATGACAATGGATGAAGCCTTGAGGAGAGTGATTGGACATGACTGATGGTTCTCCGAACCGTGCGGAGCACGATCGCCTAGACCGAGTAGAGCGAATGCTGGAATCGTTAGCCGCCAACCAGGTCGAAGAACGGGAGCGACGGCTGGAATTGCGGGAGGATATTGAGGTTCTGTTCCAGGCGACTCGGCAATCGCAGGAGTATTGGGAGGCAAGGGCAGCCCAGACTCAAGCGGCGCTCGATGCCGTGGCTGCGCAGATCTCTGCATTGGTTGCTCAAGCATCTGCGGATCGTGCCATCATCACCGCTGACCGCGCCCAGGTCATGGCAGACCGTGCGGCAGAAGCTCAGGTGCGGGCAGACTTCATTGCCCAAATGGTCGGCTTGCAAACCGAAGTTAGAAATATCCTGCGGGAGCTGGCAGATATGCGACGGCAGCAAGGGAATGGCGGCGGCAATTGACGACATTACCCAAACAGTCCATGCTCGCTGCGGCGACGATTGCGTTCAGCATCATGGATGGCCATGCCGGCAACCACGGGAATCAACACTAGAAATGGAAGCATAATGAATCTCCTAAGTTAACGATGTGCTTTACGTTTGCCAGTTGATTGGCGAGTTTTTTTTCGGTGACAGATGTTGCAGAGGGTCTGATAATCGCTTAATGGCTGTGACAGCAATTCTTCAAAAGTTGACCCGTGCGGCTCATAGCGCAAATGATCGCACTCTAACCATCTAGTCTTGGTCGGCTTTGGCAAATGTGCCTTGCACTTTTTACAGGTGTAGCCATCTCGGTTGAATACAAGCGCTCTGGTGAATTTCCACTGCCATGAATTCAGGAGTTGCCGATACTCATCCGAAAACCTCTTTGCCATCACAGTCCTAGTTCTCGCTTCAGTCCAGTCAGAGCATCGTTGCTAAACCGCTGCCCCGTCAGCTCCAGCAACTTCGCCTTGAGCGCTTCATCATCGGGCGGTGAGGGCAACGACTTGATCCACTGCTTCAAGTTGTGAATCAGCAGCGCCAGTGGCGATTGGGGTGGGATACTGGACGGCTGCCAGTCCGGGTCGTCTTCGGGCTGATGCCCCACTGTATCTTCAAAGGACTCGTCCCACACCGCATAGGGGTCCTCTGGCGGGGGCGACGGGGGCGTGGCGGGCGATGGGGCGAAATGCACTTTGCTGAGGTCCACATACTTGGCGAAGTACAGGTTGTAGGTGCCATCAATCAGGTTGGTGAGGGCCACCACTTTGCCGTGGTCGCGGGTGGGCGAGTTCTCCCATTCCTGGAGCTGCTGCAAGAGCTGCTTGGCTCTGACGCCATTCCGAACAATGGCCGTCGGACCATTGAGCGCTTTGTAGATGCCGTCGAGGGCAGCCCCGCGTCCCAATACAATCCCATAAACGCTGTCTTGATAGCTGCGGTCGATGCCGATATGCATGACATATGCAGAATGAGATGTCATGAATAGAAATTTCTTGCGGCTCGTACCCTGGGTAACAAACAAGCCGGTATCGGTATCGAGCTGGGTGAGCTGAGCGTTCTGCCGCGTCAGCCCATTCAGGCGGTCGTAATCCTTCACCCGAGCGCGAATATTATTGAACTCGTCAAGAAACAGCACTTCGGGATACTGCCTGGGCTGCAACATGGATTGGGCTGCACTGTGGAATTCCTCTGCAAATGCCTTGCCCGCCTGCGGGGTTTCCACGGGCTTGTATCGACTTTGGTCTTCGACTAGTCCCAAAAAGCGGTCTTTGAGTTGTCCAGTCGCATGGTCGATATTTTCTTTGCCGTTGTAGATCTTTAGTTTCACGTGTCCTTCGCTAAGGCGATGCAGCCACGCAATCGTAGTCGTCATCAGCGTTGTCTTTCCAGTTCGGGCAGGGCACGCTAACAGCACGCATAATGGCACGTCGCCCTGCACCATCATCTCAGCACAGGCTTTGCCTAAGTCCACTTCTGGAAACGCCGTATCGTCCCCATCGGTCACAGGAGTCGGCTGATGGGATTGAGCAATCACATTTTGCACCGCCCATTCCAACGACCCAGCAAACTCTGGCTCGGGTTCGGGTGTGGCGGCAACGGCAGGCACATCAATCGTTGGCGGCTGGGCTTCTAACTGCGGGGACTGGTATAGCGACATCAGTTCTACCAGCCCCATCTCTTTTAAGAAATGGCGCTGTTCAACAGGCGTCAAATCGTCGAGCATCACCAAGGTCTCGACTAATTCTTCAACTTCAATCCGTTTTACGGACAGCGCTTCACGACTGGCCTGCTGCTGAATCCAAATCTCACGCTGTGAGTCTCTGAGGATGCGATGTCGCTCGCGCTGCCGCTGGAATGCCCCGCTCTGCTCGCCATAAATTAATGCGCCCGCCGCACTGATACTCGCCAGCAGCGAGACGGTTTGCACGGTGGCAGCCGTGGGGAACAGCAGTGAGGCGGACAATCCTCCAAGGGCCACCCCCGCTAACACAGCATAAACCTGATCTGGGGAAACCATACCATCACCATTTCAACCAACGATTCAAGCACCTACCAACAGCAGAATCAGCACCAGCACGCCCAACCCGATCAGCGGTTTGCGGTCAAACACCAGATCCGGGTTTTCGTGGCGGGCAGCCGCCACGTGCAGGGCAACCGCAATCGCCACACCCACTGCCCCGAGCAGCAGCAGCCGAATCACGCCAGCTCGGAGATCGGCATAGGAGGCGAAGATATGCCCCAGCAGCACAACCCCACCACACCCCGCCACGCCAATCCAGAACAGCGTCACCGGCTTCATGCCGCACCTCCCCGCATCCGAGCGGCAATGGCAGCTCGGGCAGCCGCGATGCCGAGGTATTCAGCCTTCTGTCTTTCGGCGGTGCCGTGGTGCCCTGCCATAGCCAGCAGGTGCGCTTGGTTAATCGCCTGCAGCTGAGCAGACAACCCCGCCTGAAACTGCTTATGCTTGGCCAGCGTGTGGTGAATCTCCAGTCGCGCCTTTTGCTCTTTCTCTTCGAGGTCCACCATCGACTTGAGCAGCTTGGCCGTCTCCTCCGCACGGGCAACTTCCCCAGCACGAGCCGCAATCGCAGCGTTGCTGTTGGCTAGACTTTCGTCGATGGCATTGAGGTCTTCGACAAACGGGTCCTCACTTTGGAAGGAAACCACGCGCGACGAGGCGGGCATCTCTCGTTCCAGAGCGGTCTGTCCCTTGTTGACCCCCTCCGGTTTCAGTGGCCGCAGCCAGGGCAAAGCAACCATCTCTAACCTCCCATATATTGCTGAAGAGCAGGGCAGTTAAGCCGCCCATCCACTGGCAGCTGCCAGTTCGCGTTGATGCACTCGTTAAGCTGCCCCTGAAACATTGCGGGATGAATCTCCGCCATCACCCGATAATGCTCCTGCCACGGGTCATAGTGGACTGGGGTGGCTGGCGAGGCTGGCACCTGCCAATGGGGCATCCGTTTCGGGTCTACGCGAGCCGTGCGAATCGCCTCCCCGACGACGGCATAGTCGTCTGTGCCAGCCTCTTGCCGCCCGGTGCCCGGACAGACCGCCAAGAAGCAGTTAATCGAGGGCTGCACGGTCCTAGCTCTGCTCTGGGCTTGGATGAGCTGAGCGTTGAGTTCCTGCTGCCCTTTAAGCAGCTCCCGGTTAATATCCTGCTGCTGCTGAAGCATTTGCATGGCTTGATCGATCTGGGCAAAACCTGTGGCGGGGGTGGGTGTTACTCGCGGCGCTGGACGAAAGAGCAGCATCGCGATCACGCCCAGCACTGCCCCACCAATAACGATTGGGGCATAACTCATCAACGAGCGGCTATCTTGCCCGAAAGAGCCAGCGCGGGTCATCGCTCCAGAGGGGTTTCGTTTCTCAGCAATTCGGCTAGCTACCTGAGATTTCACGTCGGCCAAGTTCATGGGGATCTCCTTTTAGCTAATCAATCGCCACCACCAAGGCTGGGGCTGTGGGGAATGTTTCAACGCCCGGAGCTGGCGCAGCATCTCGTTGGCAAAGGTCAAATCGTGAGTGGTCAGGATGCCGTTGTCTGCGACCTGCTCAGCGAGATAGTCCATCACCTCAGGAATCGAGAGAGGGTCTGTGTAGGTGAACGCCTGGTAAGCGTAGGTATTGACGTCGATCCAACCTTGCGCCACCGAATCAACCAGCGCTTGATTAAGCAGCGCTCTCAGCTTCAGCAGCGGATTGAGTGGAATGTGTCCCGATGGCAGCATGGAAGCGACTGAGCAATCTCGAGCGTTGCCGAAAGGAATCGCCCAGTCGGGCTGCACCTCCCCCAATTTCAGAGAGCACAGTATCGGCGGCGCTTAAACCTTTGAGCGATGCCGATACTGTGCTGGACAACTCACCCATCACCTGCTGCAACTCTTGGTCTTGCTGACTGAGGGCTGCAATCGCCCCACGCCCCAACTCAATCGCCTGCTGGCGGTGGTTGTACAAGTCGGAAAGGAACTGAATGAGTCGTTCGTCTTGAGCCTCGCCATCGGCTTTGGATTGCTCAATTCGGTCGATCCATTCGGTGACTTCGCCGGTGGTCATGTTCGCTACTTGGGGCAGGTTGCTGGGGTCTACCTTGGCAATCGAACTGCTGGACTTGGCGAGGTTGCTCGACTTGCTGCGAGACATTGCTTTGAACTTCGAGCGTTTGGCTTTGCCTGCTGGCTCCGACAGAATCTCGATGATGCCGGGGAGGTCATCGTCATTGAGATGAGTAACATCGCCCAGCAGTTCGTCAATCTGCTCCGGCGTAGTACTGACGCCCTGAGCCGCAAGCTTGCTAATCAACTCGGTAACGGTCATGGTCTTCTCCTAAAAAATGAATGGGCAGGTTTAGGCTGCACCCAAGTGAGCGTGAAAGTTTTGATAAGCCAGTTTGCGAGACCGATCGCGTTCGGACACTCGCATGGAGCGCCACAGTTGGAGCAGAGCATCAACCTCGGCACCGGAATAGACAGCACTGCGGGAATAGCGCAGCCCTACCTTGCGGCACCACGCCCGCAACCGGTTGTCATCGGGTCGATAACCAACCAAGTTCTCAAAGAGTCCCGGCAATTGCCGCCCCAGCACATTAGACGGCAGTGCCTCACAACCAGGGGAGAACGGAATAAAGCCAGGGATGAGCTGACTCAAGTCCCCATCACATTCCTTCAATTTCGACAGCACTTCCTTTGCTGTGATTGGCTGATTTTGGGGCACCGTTCGACGCAGGGCGGCAGCAACCCACAGCCGCTGCGCTTGGGCATAGTCGCAAGAGTGACGACCAGGCGGTATCAACGCAGAGCGCCGAATCGAGTCCCAGCCGTTTTTACTGAAGCCCACAGGATGTAAAACTTGCTCGATTTCGCGCTTGATTTCGGCAATTTTGGGCATAAATCCTCTAGAAGATAGAACAAAGTATTTGCCTTTCTCCCTCAAATTCATACGGGGTGCGGGCTACAGCGTTTTGCTGAGGATTTTCGGTTGTCCAATCGTCCCTCAGCTAGCAAAACAAGGCTCAAACAGTCTCTTAAAAGCGGTGACTCTTGAGGATGTTTTTGCTCTACAATCAGACTAACACATATTTGATATATTAAGACTCGTATTTGATATGTCTTGATGCTCTCACGGCTGAGAAATGGCAATATTAAGGGGTTGCAGCCGATGGTTTTCGAGATGAAAAGACTCGCCGGGTACTTGCCCGATCCCGTATTTGAATATTTGGAAAAGTGGGCCGAAGAGGAAAACCGCTCGCTCAGCAGCCTGGTGGGGTTCGTGTTAGAACGTGCCGTCAGAGAAAGACAGAAGGAGAGAGGCGAGACAATGCCCAGCAAGAGTGAACCCCTCCCTGACTACAAAAATTTGGCTCAGGTGGTGATGCACCATCTCAGCAAGCTGGTAGACTCGGGCAAATTCCCCAATGGCCGCCTCAAAGAACTGATGAGCGGCGCAGCTCCAACTGAGGTGGAGGTTTTGCGAATAGCGCTGATCTGTGGATTGACTGAAGAATACGTCTCGTCACTACCTCTCAATGGAGGCAGCAATGCAAAGTCAACATCTCGAACTAAGTGAGTACCTGCCCCCCGATTGGCAGCTCTGCCCCACGCGGCAAGGACTGCGGCTGGTGGCTCCCAGCGCTGATGATGCCTCGCTGTTCTTCCAGGGGGCAGGGCATTATCTGAAGCAGTCAGCCGACTACATCCGAGCAGCAATTGAAGTGGTCTGGGAAGGCTGCAACGAGCCGCTGCGGGTCGAGGGACCTACCATCCCATCGGCACCATCCATCAACAGCTATGGCCCGTCGATTATCGCCCCCCACGCCAGCTATGCCGAGGCGATGGACTTCATTGCCGGTAAGCAAGCCGAAGGGCTGATCGTCACCGTCATGGCGATGGGGTCTGACCGCTTCCTGTTTGTGAACGGTGCTCAAGTTGCTGACCGGGGCGGCAATGCCGAGACCTGGATAGGTGTGGATGCCAAAGCCCTCGTCTGGCATCGCTCGCTCACCGGGACGTTACCAGGGCGAGAGAAGGGCGTGAACTACTATGCTCGGCTGCATGAGTTACTAGAGCGTGACCGGCAGATTCCTGACTTCAGCTACTGCGTCACACGCCCCAATGGGGACCTGCATCGCGATGTTTCGACTTACTTCTACATTGAGAACTATTTGGGCGTGCCGGCCCGGATTGCGGTATCAAGAGTAGGAGACTCTGAACTTGTAGAGGCGGCGAAGCTATGACTAAAACCAACATTGAACGCACCCTAGAAACGCTGGTAGACTTCGCTGATCTGCATCGGCAGAGCTTGACCCGGCTCAGCGACAGCATCGAAGCCCTGACCACTCAGATGGGGACCTTCTCAGAAAACATGACCCGCATCGAAATTCAAATCGAGCGACTGGGGGAGCGAGTGGAGCGCATCGCTGGCACCGTGGAGCAGCAGGCAGAGACCGCCAAGCTGCAAGCCGAGAACATCAAGCAGCAGACCGATACCGTCAACCGTCTAACCCGGTTGGTTGAGCAGTTAATTTCTAAAAACTGACCGCCCTAGAAGGTGCACATGACCCCCGAGCAAATGGCGCTTTACATCGAGCTGCTGCAATTTGGCTTTGCCACTGGCGCAGTGAGCCGGTTCGATTGCCTGCGGGCATTCATCCATGCCTATCCAGATCAGAAGTCTGCTGCCATCGCGGCGGCGTTTGCCTTCGAGCGAGGCTGCTGCTACTGCCCAGAGCAGGAACTCACCCTAGCTGGATTGAGCGATGAGAGCTTTGCTGCCTGGCTTGTGTCTGGTGCACCAGTATAGCTGTCGCCCGTTCCTGTAACAAAAGGGTTATTTCGTTGTTTTTGCCGCTTAAGCAGAGACTCTCGCCGCTGGTTCGGTCGTTTGCCGCCTGCTCAGTCAGCGAACTAATTGAACGTACCTGGTGCAGACTGTAGTCCGCTTTAGCGAGCAAGACCGCCAGCAGCGAGTGAGGGACATCGAGGCTGCGCATTCGTCCAGCTCCAAGGGAAGGGTGCCCCCCAGAACATTAGCCCGCATTGGGCATGTCCACTTCAATCTGGGAGTCGATGTTCTGGGGGGGTGGGCGTAAGCTGGGCAAGTTCCTGTTGATGCTGCTGCAGCTCCTGCTCTAGCCGTTGCAGATCTGCTTGAGCGCGACGCTGGGCTAGTTGGTCGTTCGCAGAGCCGCCCAACTCCTGCTGCCCTACCTCTGCCCGCAGTGGAGCGATCTGGGCTTCCAGTTGTCGAATTGTCGAGGTGAGGCGTTCCAACCGCAATTGCAGGCGCGATTCTTGCCTCTGGAGCTGAGACTGTCGGCGGCGCTCGCTGTCTTCCTGTATGGCTGCCATCCGCTCTGTATTAAATAACCCAATATCGCGCGGTTGCAGGGCAAACCCTTGTGGAGTTTCGACCAGTTCAGGGATAGTCGCCGTTCCAAACTGAACCAGATCGTTCGGCTGCCAGCGGTAGCCGTAACCATTGGCAGGGTGGGGGTTTGATTGCCCGTCAATATAGGATTGTCGATGCTCTTGCCACACTGCTTTTAAGTTCCATAGCTCGGACTCTAGCGCTGCCCCTGCCGCCTGGATGCGTTTGATGTGGCTTTTTACTGCGTTGCGGGCGGCTTCCATCTTCTCTTGCCTGAGCTGCTTGGACTGCTCCAGCAGCAGCAAGTCGAGTAGCTCGCGCTTGGATTGCAGCTCCTGCTGAAGTTCCTCGATCGCTCGCTTCAACCCTTCTACTTGAGGCTGGTTTTTCCCTCGCTGCTCGGTTGTCTTGGCAATCGCCCTGGCAATCTCGGCAGGTGTCCGATCCTTCGGCTCAATCTTGAACTGGAGCAAAGTATCTAGCGCTGCTCGTCGTTTCTCCAGCTCTGCCTCAAACTCAGCGGCTTCGGCTTGCAGGGTTGCAATCTGTTCTTTCAAGAAAGGGGGAGTAGTTTTCATAGGAATCTTCCCAGCAGTGGGAGCATAAACTGACACTAGATTAGCATTACCAATAGTGCCGAGAGTCAAACAGGGTAGTCATTCAATCAGTCGAAGATGTGCATAATAGAATTTTAGCGAATATATAAAAAATACATAAATACAATTGACGAGTAAACTTTATTGCTGATAAAGTATGATTGTTGAAGCGCAGTCGCAGCGACGAATCGGCTGGTTTCAATATCGATACATTCTCAAGCGAGGTTTTTCACAATGCAAGTTCTAGATTTTGCGTTCGAGGCAACGGCTATCCTCGGATTCGGTTACGTGAGTCTGATGTTCGTTTCTGGGCTGGTGCGACGCTGGCAGCGGCCGGCAGCTCCGGTTGTCGATTCCATGCCGATCGTGCTCCGCACGGTTCGGAGAACCATTCCGGTAATTCCTGATGGCGTATTCTGCTGCGATGCAGATCCCGCAGACGCGGCAATCGTCGAGGCATACCTGAACCGGGCAGCATCTCCGGTAATTGCTGATAACGTCGTGCCCTTCCATCGCCCACAGCGGCTGCAACCATTCCTCAATGGGCTATCTATCCGGGAATTGAAGCGCCTCGCCTCAGAGCGGCGAATTCCCCGGTATGGGGTGATGACCAAAGCGCAGTTGGTCGCTGCCCTCAGCCAGTCGCAGAGTTGTCTACTGGCAGGCTAAAGGCAGCAGTCTTGGGCATGGTTTTGCACTTTTATTGCACTCTTATTGCACTCTTATTGCACGCTGGCACCTGGGTGCAAAACCTGCTCATTACCCTCCTGCGGGGTTTGATTTAAAGCTGGGTGTGGCAGTTCCCAGAACAAGAGCGATGGTTCTCCGAACCGTGCGGAGCACGATGGTTCTCCGAACCGTGCGGAGCAC
>JACYLU010000023.1 GCA_015272325.1 Synechococcales cyanobacterium C42_A2020_086
GATGGCTCCGTTAAGTCCAACCTGCGGTCCCTTTTTCATTCATGCAACAACGCCTATTGTAATGGTAAGGATCGTGTCCGTCTGTCTGGAACCTCTCATGAAGCATTTTCAACTTACCGTCTGATCAAAACAAAAATGGCGACTGCTAAGACAAAGTAGCCAAACCCTTTCTCAAGTTGCTTTGCACTGATGAATTGATTTAAGTAAGAACCCAAAAGAATCCCTGTGCTAGACGCAATTGTAAATGATAAAAGCAAATTCCAATCGATCGGGACGTGGCCGAAGTACCCAGCAAATCCAGTCACAGATTTCAGCGCCAGGATAATGAGAGACGTTCCCACGGCCTCCTTCATCGGAGTTTTCCCCAGCAGCACCAAGGCCGGAATCACCAAAAACCCACCGCCAATGCCGATGAAGCCTGTGAGTACCCCTACCGCAAGACCTTCCAGCGCGATTGCTAACCATCTGGGTATTCCCGCATGTTGATCGTGGTGATCAGTTTTATCGAGCGCTTTTTCCGATTTGCTAGCTCCTTTGCGAATCATACTGATCGAGGCAATCAGCATCATGACTCCAAAGGTCACGAGTTGAATTGTGGGCGTAATGAACGGCAGTGAGGCTAGCCGTGCTCCTAAATAAGCCCCTAGCATGGAAGCAGGTGCAAACAGCGCGATAATTTTAGGATTGACATTGCCCTGCCGCCAATGGGGAATCGCACCAATCACGCTCGCAACTCCCACAATCACTAGGGTCATGGCAAAGGCAGACTTTGCGGGAACGGACATGATATAGATCAGAACGGGAGCTGCCAAGATTGACCCACCCCCGCCGATCAATCCCAAGCTGATGCCAATACAAATGGCTAACAAGTGCCCAATAATGGTCGTTAACATTGATTTGTTCGTCCAGATTTGTGTTCCGAGTCACGCCGAAGCGAGCGGTTGTTGATAGTTGGAGTACCCATTGCAACAGCCGCTGCAAAAAATTAGGACGTTCCAGTGAACGCCCTAGAACACTAGACCCGCTGGTTGTAAGGCAATTTGGCGAGTAGCATGGCTAATGCGCAGGTGTTGGTGATCCCAGCAAAGACCAGCCCAGAACCAACAAACCCACTGAGAAGCAAAAACCAAGGGGATACAAATGCACCGAGAACCGTACCAATCACGACTAGGGAGCCGGCCACAATTTGCACTTGGCGCATCAGGCTAATGGGTGCGTTTTTATTCACCTCTGTCGGATAACCCGCCTGTACCCAAGCCGACAGTCCTCCTTCTAGATGCGTCACTTCACTGGCACCCGCCGCAAATAATTTTTGTGCCGCTTGGGCTGAACGATTGCCTGTTCGACAATACAACACAGTGAGTTTGTCGGCATCGAAGGGAACGCTAGCTGGATCAAACTTAGATAACGGCATCAGAATTGAACCGGGAATTCTTTCGCCCGCGTGTTCAGAAGGTTCACGCACATCTATCAAGTTAACTGCTTGCTGATCCAGTAAAGTCTTGAGAGAAGAAGGAGCGATAGTCTTCAAGCGGTCATATCGAGTTGGCTGAGAAGCGTCACCGAGATACATTTCATTCGTGCTGGTCATTGGATCTCCTAACTGTTCCAAATGTTGGGTGATGTAGTTTACAAAAAGTCGCTTAACACGGGGGTGGTGGCAAAGCTCAGGGTTTAATGATTCACAAGCACATTGCCACACTGTTCGTTAGCCGGAACTGCTTCCATAATCTTTTTCGGATCAGGGAGATTCAGGCTATTCATAAACTCAATGAACTGATCGCGAGTCCGCCCGACAAAGCGAGGGTTCCACTGCTCTTCTTCAGCAATGGTAGAGACGGTGTGACCGCGGTAATCATGGGCAGGATATACCAGCGTGCCATCTGGCAGCGTAAACAGATTTTCGGTCACAGAGTCATAGAGTGTACCCGCATCACCACTCTGGAAATCGGTGCGCCCGCAGCCGCGAATAAACAGCGCATCGCCCGTCAATACTCTGTCGCCGTTCACTAGATACGCCATGTGACTGTCGGTATGGCCTGGAGTCGCAATGGCCTGAATTTCAATCTCACCAACCTTCAAGACTTCCCCATGCCGGATATGGCGATCGGCACAGGACACTTGGGCTTTCTCCGGCACAATGGTTTCACAGCCTGTTAATTCCCGCAGTTTTCCAGCACCCGTGACATGGTCGGCGTGGACGTGGGTTTCTAAGCAGTATTTCAACGTCAAGCCCAACTCATTAATCAGCTTGTAATCCCGCTCGACCTGCTCAATCACCGAGTCAACCAAAACCGCTTCCTTGGTATTGGGGTCAGCAATCAGATAGGTGTAAGTCCAGGTGTCTTGGTCAAACAATTGGCGAAATAGCATCGTTCTCTACCTCATTAGACAGTGTTAATACAAGTGAGTCAGTCCTCGTTTCAGGTGTCACCTGCGACAAACAAAATGGCAACTACTACGAAGATTGAGAAGAATGTAAGGTAAGCAGCCACCATGAACGCGATCTCCTTGTAGCCGCAGGGCAATTACACTTATACATTAGATTACCATATAGTAATATGATTGACAACCTGAGTTTCGTCAAGCAATCAAGGTGGATTTAAGGTTTTCTTTAGAAAGTGCAACCATATTACTAATTGGTAGTATGATACACATAATTAATATCTCATGTTATCCACTCAGTTTCCATACTCTTCGTTACATTTGAGGAACTACCGTGTCACCGACTGCACAGCAAACCCAATCGACGCAACCCGCTGAGCCAATTAACCAAAATCTCTCGGTTTCTGAGGCGATCGCACCCCCAGTCAAGCACCACCAAGTTGTGATTGTGGGGGGAGGTGCCGCTGGCATTACCGTTGCAGCCCAACTGCTGAAGCGTAATCCTGCTCTGGATATCGCCATCATTGAACCGTCTGACAAGCACTATTACCAACCCGGATGGACCCTAGTAGGTGGCGGTGTGGCTCCCATCGGCAAATTCATCCGGGATGAAAAGGATGTGATTCCCAAAGGGGCAAGCTGGATTCAAGCGCGTGTGGCAAAACTAGACCCCGATCGCAACACCGTTGTTACAGAGGCAGGGCAAGCCATCGAGTATGATTATCTGGTGTTGTGTCCCGGTATTCAAATTGACTGGCACCTGATCAAAGGCTTAAAAGAAGCGTTGGGTCGAGGCGGAGTCACCAGTAACTATTCCAAAGACTATGCCCCCTACACCTGGAAAACCATCCAAACCTTCAAAGGCGGTAATGCCCTCTTTACCTATCCCGCCACGCCCATTAAGTGTGGTGGTGCGCCCCAAAAGGTGATGTACATGGCCGATGACACCTTTAAGCGCAAGAGCGGTGTCGGAGTGAACACCACCGTGATGTTTTGTACAGCTGGGGCCTCCATGTTTGCCGTACCGGAATATTCTGCCTCTCTGGATAAAGTTGTGGCACGACGCGGCATTGTCACCAAATTCAAGCATAACCTCAAGGAAATCAAGGCAGATACGCAAGAAGCGATTTTTGATGTCACCACGGATGACGGCGTTGAAGAAGTCAGCATTCACTACGACATGATTCATGTGGCTCCCCCCATGAGCGCCCCTGATTTTATTAAGCAAAGCCCGCTAGCTGGAGCTGGGGGTTGGGTAGATGTTGATCAAGCAACGCTGCAACATACCCGCTATGCCAATGTGTTTTCTTTAGGCGATGCCTCTTCTTTGCCCACCTCTAAAACGGCAGCAGCGGCTCGCAAACAAGCTCCGATTGTGGTGCAAAACCTGCTCTCCCTGATTCAATCGAAACCGATTGTGGCTCAGTATGATGGCTATACCTGCTGCCCCCTGATCACGGGCTACAATTCAACGATCATGGCAGAATTTGCCTATGGCGGAAAACTAGCTCCCTCGTTTCCGCTTGATCCAACGAAAGAGCGCTACTCGATGTATCTGGCAAAAGCCTATGTACTACCTTGGATTTACTGGAATCGGATGCTGAAGGGCGAAGGGTTTGAAGCGGATATTTTCCAACCTATCAATAGGCTGCTCCGCCGTTAGATGAGACCGAGCAGGGGGTGGTGACTGTCCATCCCCTTAGCGATCCCCTTAGCGATTCTGTCTCAATCGCGACAATTGCTGAAGCTGCTGACTTTGCTGTTCAACTTGCATTGTCAAAACATCGCACACTAAATCACACAGTTCAAATAAAAATGGATTGGCAATCCGATAGTAAACGCAAACTCCGCGCTGCTCACGGGCAACTACCCCAGCTTGAGTCAGCATCTTCAGATGCTTGGAGACGTTCGCCTGTCCCAATCCCGTTTCTTCAATAATCTCCGTCACGTTCTTAGCGCCGGCTTTCAGAGAGCAGACAATTTGAAGCCGGCTCACTTCCGACAAAACTTTGAAGAAATCGGCCATCAGACTCAATGCTTCGGGAGTGAGTTTGGAAATGCCGCACTCATCCCCCGCTTTTGCGTCTACTAGTTTTGTATCCACCAATTTTGGTGCTCGTTCTTGAACAGCAACAGGTTTTTTAGATAGCTTTGTAGGCATGAGAGGCATTCCACAAGCGTGATGAGTTTATTCTTATCATTATATTACCACACGGTAGTAGAAGACAGCATACAAGCAGCGGTAAGCAATTATGGCACCCCTGCATTCTGTCAAGGCAGAATAGAGGGAACTTACAGAACTGTCTTGCAATCATAGCTATTGAGGATCGTAGTAACTCAAACAAACAGCTTCTCGAAAACGGTTGATTCAATACCTTGTAATGTCTAGTCATGTATCGTCAGGAGCCATGAAATACCTACGTTGGGTTGCGGCAAGCGGTGGAATCCTGCTTGTGGCAGGTTCGCTGGTCCTAGGGTCAATATTTGGAGTGTCGCTCGGACGATCGCCTCGTGACGTGACCGAACGCATGATTGGTGCTTCTCTTCCTGAAGGAGTAACCCCGGAGGTTCAGTTCAGTGGTCTACTGGGTTCAATTCCCACTGATATTGAATATGAAGCGCGAGTAAGATTTGTCATGCCCGCCGAGGAACTAGATAGCTTCATTGAGCGCTTGGGGTGTACAACCGTAGCAGAGGTGGGAAATAACTACGAATGTGTTGTAACAAGGGAGCAAGGTCCTGGCGGGTTGCCACCTTCAGACGGCACGGCGGAATCTCGCTTGTTTCAATTCAGATTTCTTGACGATCAAAGCGTATTCGTTCAAATGCGCCTGCTGGCAACCTGAACGGCGATGACAGAGTAAGCTTGGTTGCGGCAATGTCTCTAGCTTCTGCTTGCTAACAGACCCATTTGGGTCAATAGTGCCTAGCCTAGCGATGCACAGCACCTAAAATACCGCGACGCTACCTCTGCCCGCCCGGAACTAGCTCGCTAGCTTCGTCTTCAGGCTGCTCAGGTAACCAAACCACCACCGCGGTTCCGGGATGATCCCCCACTGACATAACCGGCAGCAATCCACTAGTTTGGGCAGGGCTAAACACCTGAATTTCCCCTTGCATTTGCTGCACCAAGCTATGGGCAATCGATAATCCCAAGCCGGTGCCTGGAATCTCGGTCATAGCTTGAACGCCGCGATAATGCCGCTCGAACAAATGCTCCAAATCCTGGGGTGGAATGCCGGGTCCAGTATCGGCAATCACAATGCCTTGACGCGACGGCGTCGCTTGGTCCTGCACCACCCGTACATCAATTCTGCCGCCGCTGGGAGTGTACTTCAGGGCATTGTCAATCAAGTTGGCAATCACTTCTCGCAACGCCCGCCCATCTGTCAGCACCGGAGGGAGATCGGCAGGAATCGTGATGTGTAGTTCCAACTGCCGATCTTGGGCAATTGCAGCAGCCGATTCTAGCAGGGGATTGAGAACCTCTATCAAAGCATGGGGCTGCAACTGCAGATGGCCCTGCAGCAATAAATTACCGCCAGGCAGCAGCGGTGGAGTAGCCTCGCTGGACGAGGAACGAGCAACGGTAGCGGTTGAACTCGGAACAGGGGCATCTAGCAGGACGCTGGTCTCTAGATCGGTCGCAGCATCTAGCTGAATCAACAGTTCCTGAAGGCGATCGCTTTCGCGAATAATCCCTTCAGCTACTGTGCGGTTGGCGTCTCCCGGCTTCAGACGTTTTACGAGCAGCTTGCCAAAGGTGCGCAGTGCCGTCAGCGGATTGCGGAACTGGTGGAGTAGCGTGTCTAGAGCATCTTGCCGGTGCTCTTCCAAAAGCTGCTGCTGCTGCAAATCGTGCGAGAGCCATCGCACCCGCCGATCTAACAGACAGCCCAAGGTCAGGGTTTGGGCAACCTGCTGAATTTGCTCCTGCTCCACGCCATTCCAGGGGCGGTCTGTCCGAGCTGTGACTAGTAGCCCCATAACGACGTCTTGGTGAATCAGTGGCAACACTATCTGTTGCTGAGGTAGCAAGCTGCGCTCCAGCGAAGGGGGAGACCCATCGAACGGCAACGCTTTGGCAGCTGGAGTGAGCGCTCGCTCCGCATCAGTATCAGATTCATCAGATTCGGTATCAGGTGTAGATTCAGGCTCTTGCGATGCTGGCAGCTGGTAGCTAGCGGGAGAACGGTTGCTGCGGGTGAGAAAACTGAGAATTTGTTCTTCTTCCCATTGAGCCGCACTCTCAGGATGAGCGACTATCGGGATCAGTTTTGGCTCAGCCGTCGCCGTCAGCTCTTCGGTCAGGTAAACGATGCTGAGTGCAGCGCCTAGCCCCTGGGTTAGCAGGGCAACCTGCGCTCGACACAACGCCACAAACTCAGAACTGACAGGCATGATCATTGAATATTCCAATGGCTCAAGTTCATTCTAAACGGGAGGAAAGTGACTAAACCGGTACCGAGATGATCTGCGACTATCTGCCGAGGCTCACAAAACTGCAACGCCGCAGAACACCAGCTAAGTCCCTTACTCACTGACTCACCTACCAACTGACTCGCTGAGTCAATTCGAAATGCTTAATGACTATTACTTAATGACTATTATTAAAAATCTTAATAAATTCCTGCAAAACTAAGGTTTTCTCAAAACCTGATGGATCAAGGCCTAGCGAGATCAGCGTTCTGTCTCCTACAGATTTTCTTTAGATTTTGTATCAATAGTTTAAAGGAAGTTGAAATTCCATTCCTAAGCCGATATACTTTGCACGGTCTTAGTATTTTGTAACTAGAGCTACATTCAAAGTGGGTTATGCAGCTTTAGTTACGTCGTTCGTCAAGGAGCACTTAAGAGAGGAGGTAGAGAGGTTGGCAAGAAGACGCAAGCGCAAGAGCCGTCGTCGTTTAGAAGGGCGCAGAATTCTAGAGTTGGTGCCTCAGTATAGCATTGAGAGCGGCGAAGACAAGCCAGTTACCGCAGCTCGAAAGTTCATTCAAGCTGAGGGTATTCTGCCACCAGCCCTGCTACTGGTCAAGCGCAACGAACACACCACAGATCGTTACTTTTGGGCAGAGAAGGGGCTGTTTGGCGCTCAGTATGTGGAAGAGAACCATTTTCTATTCCCCAGTCTGAGATTCTCAGACGAGGAAACAGAGCCGGTTCCCGTTGGGGCCCATACTCGCTAGGTATTCCTTCATGACGTTTCTCGCTGTGGTCATTCGGTTTCCTATGAAGAGCAATCCCCACAAGCTGAACTAAATCCTCTGGGTGAAGCGAAGAGGAATGAGAACATCGGAAATCATTCAGAAGCAGCGAAGGCATCACGGAAGAGACCTAGCTCAAACTATTGCCCGCATCATCAACCCCAAGCTGAGACTCAATACACCCAAACTGAATACATTGGTTAATTCGGTTGACGTGCGTTGGTCACAGCTTACGTGATCGTGCCCCCCAAAATACCCTAGGAGCGAGGTGGGAGTCCCTGCCTCGTTTCGCTTTTATCCTACGAGTTGAACGACCTTTACTAGATCTATCTCAAGGGTGAACTCAAGCGCAGATCATAGCGTTTGCTGCAACTGCTATTAGGTGCCGACCCCGCTGGCTCCTGCCAAGTCGCTCCGTTGACCGCGTAATGTTAAATATTTAAGTAAAAATATATTTAAGGATAAAAAAGAACCAAACTGCTTCCAGGCAATCATCCTTCCTATGGCATTCCTTCATGTTCCCAGACCGTGGCAGTTGCCGGAATCTCAAGCCACATCCGAAGCTGCCTTCTACAACCGCCGCCGCTTCTTGAAAACGCTGGCTGGGGCCAGCCTTGCTGGAGCCGCCTTGCCGCTGCTGGGATGCCAAAAACAGCTAACAGCCGACGACTCACCCCTCGTTGGTACTCGCCCCCTCAGCGTGGAGCGCAACCCTGTCTTTGCCCAAGTGGAGCGGGAGACCACCAACGAGCTTTTAGCTGCCACCTACAATAACTACTACGAGTTCGGCAGTTCCAAGGCAATTTGGCGCAATGCCCAAGCCCTACCCACAGAAGATTGGAAGGTTGAAGTCACTGGACTAGTGAATCAGCCCCGCACCTACGATCTGGATGACCTCACCCGGGCCTTCCCCCTCGAAGAACGCCTCTATCGGTTCCGCTGTGTCGAAGCCTGGGCAATGGTGGTACCTTGGGTGGGCTTCCCGATGAATGCGCTGATCCAGGCAGTTGAACCTACCTCGAAAGCAAAATTTGTTCGCTTCACCTCTTACTTTGACCGTGCCGTTACCAAAGGACCCACTTTTCCTCCGAGTCAGTTTTTGCCTTTTCCCTACACTGAAGGTTTGCGGATCGAGGAAATGGCCAATGATCTGGCCTTCTTTGCGGTGGGCATCTACGGGCATACGCTGCCCAAGCAGCATGGTGCGCCGATTCGGGCAGTAATTCCCTGGAAGTATGGCTTCAAGGGGGCTAAATCCATCGTCAAAATTGAATTTACCGAGACTCAGCCCGCCACTTTCTGGAACACCCTCAGCCCCAACGAATACAAGTTTGAAGCCAACGTGGAACCCGACGTACCCCATCCGCGTTGGTCGCAGGCTAAAGAGCGGCTGATCGGTCCTGGCTCACAGTTTGATTGGCAGGAAGTGCCGACGATCAAGTACAACGGCTACGGCGAATTTGTGGCGTCGCTGTATGCTTAGAAAGGTCTGAAGTCCGGTCTTAGATGGCGCTCTCCCCAATTCCGGCACTTTGCGATATGGTTTGAAGAATCTCTTGTAGACGCTTCACGCCTCGACCGCATGGAGAAACGCATTCTCGGTATTGATCCAGGACTCGCTACATTGGGATTTGGGGCAGTTCTCTGTAACACTAGTACGCAACGCCAGTCTGAGCCAGTTGCCATTGTCGATTTTGGGATTATCCAGACACCACCCCACACCGAGATTGGCGAGCGGCTAGTGATGATCCATGACGATCTGCATAGTCTGATTAGCTACGTGCAGCCAGATCTGGTGGCCATCGAAAAACTCTTCTTTTATAAGATGGGTAATACCATTGCTGTGGCCCAGGCTCGGGGCGTGGTGATGCTGGTCTTGGCGCAGCACCGGCTGCCTCTCGTCGAATTTACGCCCGCTCAGGTGAAGCAGGCCCTCACCGGCTATGGCAATGCCGACAAGCGCGATGTGCAGCAAGCCGTGACCCGCGAGCTGAATCTGGAAAAAATTCCGCGCCCCGATGATGCTGCCGATGCCTTGGCCCTAGCCCTGACGGCTTGGTTTCAGAGCTAGACTCAGCTAACTGGCCTTTGAAAAGGCTTTTGAAAGATCAGAATATGCTGCTGCGGCAACATCGATTGAGTGGACTGCCAGACTAAGCCCACCGCCTGCATTTCTTTGCGAACCTGCCCTTGTGTCATTTTGTGCAGCCGCTTGATCGGAATCAGAGGATTCTCGCCGCGATATTCCACGAGCACTACCCGTCCCCCCGGCTTCAGCGCCTGCACAATTTCTGCCATCATCTCTCGGGGATAGGCAAACTCGTGGTAGGCATCTACCATCAGCGCCAGATCAAGGCTTGCCGGCGGCAAATGCGGATCCGTTTCGCTGCCCAACACCGGCTCTACGTTCTCTGCACCCGTTTCCTGCTGCAGGAACTGTAGAATCTCCAGCATTTCTGGCTGCACGTCTACCGCGAACACCTTGCCTTGCGGTACCTGAGCGCTGAGGCGAAAGCTGAAATAGCCGGTGCCAGCGCCAATGTCTGCCACGACATCCGTAGGCTGCAAATTGAGAGCGGCAATCACAACATCGGGGCGTTCTTCAACTACACGGCTCGGCCGCTCTAGCCACGCGGCTCCTTGGTGCCCCATCACCTGAGCAATTTCTCGCCCCATGTAGATCTTGCCAATGCCGTCGGGATGATGAATTTTGCGATACTGGTAGACGTTAGATTGAACCAGGGGTGCAGGCAAATCGGCGGTCGATGCAGCTACAGGCAGCACACCTGTGCCAAGAGATAACCCAATACCGAATAGACCGGATAGACTGAGTAGACTCAGGACACTGAAGCAGCGCATTAGAAATCGCAACACGGGTGGGGAGTTAATGCCTAGAAGGGTAGATAGACTGCAGATGAGTTCAGAATCTTAATGAGATCTAACCAGATCTAAACTTTATCGTTCGACTTATCCATTATCGGATCGATTCTCGGACCGGACATTTGCTCGGACATTTGTAGGGTCTCGATGGGCTGCGCGGAGCACGCCAGAAGTTGAGGCGATTTCTGTATCCGCTCTAACAGCAAAAAAATTAGATCAAAAGATTTGATCGCAAACTTTACTAAGTATTGTTACCTGTCGGTGTTATGATCTTTTGGGATCAGGTTTGACCTTGTCAACTTTAACCCAGTCAACTCTCTGGATCAGGTTCTAAGTTCCGTGAACTCGCCAGAACACCCGCTTGACACCGCAACGACTGACGCCAACTCTCAGCCTAGCTCTCAGTCTGGCACTCTGCCGCCAGCAGAGAATTCCTCTATGCAGGAATATTACCAACTGCAGCAGGATTTACTGAGAATCACCCTGATAGTAACAGGGATTGTCTTTGTCTCTGTTTGGATTTTTTACTCTCTTAACATTGCCCTCAATTATCTGATTGGGGCGTGCACAGGTGTGGTTTACTTGAGAATGTTGGCTAGAAATGTGGCGCAGCTCGGTCGAGAACGGGAGAAGATGGGAAGTGCCCGTCTTGCTCTACTCGTAGGCGTGATTCTTGTCGCTTCTCGCTTAGATCAGCTTCAGATCATGCCGATTTTTTTCGGGTTTATGACCTACAAAGCTGCGGTCATTTTCTACATGTTGCGGACGACCCTGGTGCCCGAATCCCGTTGATTTAGGCAATCCTAGCACTCCTTGAAGATTCTGGAAAACTCTTTGCATGGAAATGCTGAACGCGCTTAATGTCTTTCATTCGCTACCTCTGGCTGAATTAGAGGTGGGTAAGCAATTCTATTGGCGTCTGGGCAACCTTGAGCTGCACGGGCAGGTGTTTCTCACCTCCTGGTTTGTCATCGCCCTGCTCGTCCTGGCGTCCGTTCTCGCCACTCGCAATATTCAGATGGTTCCGGCTGGTTTCCAGAATTTGATGGAGTACGCGCTGGAGTTTATCCGCGATCTGGCGAAGACGCAGATCGGCGAGAAGGAGTATCGCCCCTGGGTCCCATTCATCGGCACGCTGTTCCTGTTTATCTTTGTGTGTAACTGGTCAGGTGCACTGGTACCCTGGAAGCTATTTCACCTTCCTGAAGGAGAATTGGCGGCTCCCACAAGCGACATCAACACTACGATTGCGCTGGCGCTGTTGACATCACTCGCCTATTTCTACGCTGGATTTAGCAAGAAGGGGCTGGGCTATTTCGGCAACTATGTGCAGCCTGTTGCCTTTATGCTGCCCTTCAAGATTATCGAAGATTTCACTAAGCCACTCTCCCTAAGCTTCCGTCTGTTTGGCAACATCTTGGCAGACGAACTGGTGGTGGGGGTGCTGGTGCTCCTCGTTCCTCTATTTATTCCGCTGCCGGTGATGGCCCTGGGCTTATTCACGAGTGCGATCCAGGCGCTGATCTTTGCAACATTGGCAGCGTCATATATTGGGGAAGCGATGGAGGACCACCACGGTGAAGGTCATGAGGAGCACTAAGCTTCTCAGTGGGGATCGATCACCTCGATCATAAGATCCCTGAGGGTTCCAGTCGGCTGGCTCGTTGTGGGTGCAGAGGCTGAACCGTGATGCAGCGTGAACAACGCTCTTGTTCTAGATAACGTCCATTTTTCAATTCTGTACACAAGGTAGGGAAGATTATCATGAATCCAACAATTGCTGCTGCTTCTGTTCTTGCTGCTGCTCTTGCTGTTGGTCTTGGCGCGATTGGTCCTGGCATTGGTCAGGGAAATGCTGCCGGTCAAGCGGTAGAAGGGATTGCCCGTCAACCGGAAGCAGAAGGCAAGATTCGCGGTACGCTGCTCCTGAGCTTGGCGTTCATGGAAGCGTTAACCATCTACGGTCTGGTGGTTTCTCTGGTGCTACTGTTTGCTAACCCCTTTGCATAAGCTGTAGGGTTAAGTGGAGGCGCGGTAGATCGCGTCTCCTAGGTTAATTTGATCCAGATTTGATCCAGTTAATCCGGCAGACCTAGTAAGCATGGCTGTTTGTTGTAAACCCCCTGGGGAACGTTGGGGATAGTGAATGACTATGATGCACTGGACGATCCTGATGGCTGCGGAAGCGGCGGCTGAAGGAGGGAAAGGCGGGCTTTTTGACATCGATGCCACATTGCCCTTGATGGCAATCCAGTTCTTGATTCTGGTAGCCGTTCTAAATGCCCTTTTCTATAAGCCGCTCGGCAAAGCGATCGATGATCGCAGCACCTTCATCCGCACCAACCAGGCAGAAGCGCAAGAACGGTTAGCCAAGGCGGAAGCCTTAGCAAAACAGTATGAGCAGGAACTGGCAGAAACACGCCGCCAATCCCAAGCGGTGATCGCAGCGGCAGAGGCGGATGCTCAGAAAATTGCTGCCCAAAAGGTAGCTGAAGCGCAGCAGGAAGCCCAAGCGCAGCGCGAGCAGGCTCAGCGTGAGATCGATCAGCAAAAGCAAGAGGCGCTGCAGGCGCTAGAGCAGCAGGTAGACGCCCTGAGCCGCCAGATCCTCGACAAGTTGCTCGGTGCACAATCTATTGGCTGATTAGGACAGGGCGAGCGTTTTAAGAGGAACCATGGGGACGATCTTTGTACTAGCTGCAGAAGCAGCAGAGCACTCGGGGTTCGGGTTGAACCTAGATATTCTAGAGACAAATGTCATTAACCTGGCAATTATTATTGCCGTTCTAATTTACTTTGGGCGAAATTCGTTGGGCAAAAAGCTGCAAGAGCGGCAAAGTCAGATCGAAGCTGCCATTAGAGAAGCCGAGCAGCGGAAGCAAGAAGCCGCCGCCGCCCTGGCCGATCAGCAGCAGAAATTGGCTCAAGCCCAAACGGAAGCCGCTCGCATTCGCGCTGAAGCTGAGCAGCGAGCCGAAGCGGTACGCGCCTCGGTGCTGAGTGAAGCCGAGCAAGACATCGAGCGGATGAAGGCAGCGGCGGCTCAAGAGCTGTCTTCCCAGCAAGACCGGGTGCTGAATGAACTGCGGCAGCGGATCGCCGCCCTGGCCATGCAGCGAGCCGAGGAGCAGTTGAAGGCTCAGTTAAATGAAGATGCCCAACGGCAGTTGATCG
This sequence comes from Synechococcales cyanobacterium C42_A2020_086, assembly GCA_015272325.1. GTDB lineage: Bacteria > Cyanobacteriota > Cyanobacteriia > Elainellales > Elainellaceae > JACYLU01. Next base: position 13,647 of record JACYLU010000023.1, read on the forward strand.
ATCGCAGCATTGCCATGATAGGAGGTCGTTAGATGAAATCCACTCTGGCGTTGACGGAAGTCGCGGAGCCTTACGCTCAGGCGTTGATGTCGGTGGCGCAGTCCAACAACCTCACCGAGCAAATTGGAGAAGACACGCGCTCGCTGCTGTCGATTTTGAATGAATCTGAAGATCTGAAGCTAGCGCTCGCCAGCCCCCTAGTTAATGCCGATAAAAAGAAGGCGATTTTGCGGCAGATCATCGGCGAGCAGGTGCATCCCTACACACTGAATTTCCTGCTGCTGTTGATTGACCGCGGTCGCATCCTGGCGCTTCCGGAAGTGTGTCAGCAGTATCAGGCGCTGTTGCGACAGCTCAACCAAACCGTGCTGGCGGAAGTGACATCGGTAGTGGAGCTGAGCGATGAGCAGAAGGAAGCGATCCGGCAAAAAGTGATGGCGATGACCGAAGCACGGCAGGTCGAACTAGAAACCCACATCGATCCAGAGCTGATTGGTGGCGTGATTATCAAGGTTGGTTCTCAAGTCTTTGACGCCAGCTTAAAGGGGCAACTGCGCCGGATTGGGGTTCGCCTCAGCGGCCTGGGCTAGACTCGATCGCCTCCGAGATTGCTCTCTACCGCAGGATTAGTCCTCAACCGCATCAGAAAGCATCCCAATTTTTGTATCTCTTTGTAGTATCTCTTTGTATCTCTACCATCGATCCGTCGTCCTTTAGCTGAAAGAAAACACCATGGCAATCAGTATTAGACCCGACGAAGTTAGCAGCATTATCCGGCAGCAGATCGAACAATACGATCAGGAAGTCAAGGTTTCTAATGTAGGAACCGTCCTGCAGGTGGGTGACGGCATCGCTCGCATCTACGGACTGGAGAAAGTGATGGCCGGCGAACTTGTGGAGTTCGAGGATGGCACAATTGGCATCGCCCAAAACCTGGAAGAAGATAACGTGGGCGCGGTGCTGATGGGGGATGGCATCAACATTCAGGAAGGTAGCTCGGTAACCGCCACCGGACGTATCGCCTCGATTCCTGTAGGTGAGGCCTTTATCGGTCGTGTGGTTGATGCGCTAGCTCGTCCGATCGACGGCAAAGGCGATATTTCCGCCGGTGAAACCCGCCTGATTGAATCTCCAGCGCCAGGCATTGTCGAGCGGAAGTCGGTGTATGAGCCACTGCAGACTGGGATCACCGCTATTGACGCTATGATTCCCATTGGTCGGGGGCAGCGCGAGCTGATCATCGGCGACCGCCAAACTGGCAAGACTACGATTGCGGTAGACACCATCCTCAACCAGAAAGGCGGCGACGTCATCTGCGTTTACGTAGCAATCGGGCAGAAAGCTTCAACGGTGGCCCAAGTGGTCAACGTCTTGCAGGAGCGCGGCGCTATGGACTACACCGTCGTGGTAGCCGCTAACGCCAGTGACCCGGCGGCACTGCAATTCCTGGCTCCCTACACCGGCGCGACCATTGCTGAGTACTTCATGTACAAAGGCAGACACACTCTAGTGATCTACGATGACCTGTCGAAGCAGGCTCAGGCCTACCGGCAAATTTCGCTGCTGCTGCGCCGTCCGCCCGGACGGGAAGCCTATCCTGGCGACGTGTTCTACTTGCACTCGCGCCTGCTGGAGCGGGCCGCTAAACTCAGCCCCGAACTCGGCGAAGGCAGCATGACCGCCCTGCCAATCGTGGAAACCCAAGCGGGCGACGTGTCGGCATACATTCCCACCAACGTGATTTCGATTACCGACGGGCAGATCTTCCTGTCGTCCGACCTGTTCTACTCGGGTCAGCGACCGGCGGTGAACCCTGGAATTTCCGTGTCGCGAGTCGGATCGGCGGCGCAAACCAAAGCCATGAAGAAGGTCGCCGGTAAGGTGAAGCTGGAGCTAGCCCAGTTCGATGAATTGCAGGCATTTGCGCAGTTTGCCTCAGATCTGGATCAGGCGACCCGTAACCAGTTGGCGCGTGGGCAGCGCTTGCGGGAAATTCTGAAGCAGCCCCAATACTCGCCGCTATCGGTGGCCGAGCAGGTGGCAATCATCTATGCCGGCATCAACGGCTACCTAGACGACATTCCGCTGGAGAAAGTCTCCTCTTTCACCAAGGGGCTGCGCGACTACCTGAAGACAAGCAAGCCTCGCTACATGGAGATTGTGAACAACGAGCGGCAGCTCACCGAAGAAGCCGAATCGCTGTTGAAGGAAGCGATCGCTGAGTCGAAGAAGACCGTTCTCGCCGCATAGCCTTTGGGGAGGGTAAGGGGCGTGAAGTCCGCACTCTGCGTTCCTGCCTTGCCCTCTCCTATTCCCCTGTTTAACAGTTGAACTCCTAGACGGTTAGAACGATGCCTAGCCTTAAAGAAATTCGCGACCGCATCCAGTCGGTCAAGAATACACGAAAAATTACAGAAGCGATGCGGTTGGTGGCAGCCGCTAAGGTGCGCCGGGCGCAAGAACAGGTGATCGCCACTCGTCCTTTTGCGGACCGCTTAGCCCAGGTACTCTATGGCTTACAGTCCCGCCTCCGGTTCGAGGATGCTAACCTGCCGCTACTGCGCCAGCGCGATGTGCGTACAGTCGGGCTGCTAGTGGTCTCGGGCGACCGGGGTCTGTGTGGTGGCTACAACGCTAACCTGATTCGACGCGCCGAAGCTCGAATGAAGGAGCTGCAATCCCAAGGAGTGAACTACACATTGGTTTTGGTGGGACGAAAGGCGATTCAATACTTTCAGCGCCGCAACCAGCCGATTAGCGCCACCTTCTCGGGGTTGGAGCAAATCCCCACGGCCTCGGAAGCCTCGACGATTGCCGACGAGCTGCTGTCGCTGTTTTTGTCGGAAACGGTGGATCGGGTAGAGCTGATCTATACTCGCTTTGTGTCGCTGGTTAGCTCGCGACCGGTGATTCAAACCCTGCTGCCTCTCGATCCGGGGGCTTTTGTGTCTCAGGATGACGAAATCTTCCGGCTGACGACGCGCGGCGGCGAGCTAGAAGTTGAGCGGCAAAAGGTTGCTGTCCCAACGTTGACAGCACTTCCTAAGGACATGATCTTTGAGCAGGATCCGGTGCAGATTCTGGATGCTCTGCTGCCGCTGTATCTCAATAACCAGCTTCTGCGGGCATTGCAAGAAGCAGCAGCCAGTGAACTGGCAGCACGGATGACCGCAATGAACAACGCCAGCGATAACGCCAGTGAACTCGTTAAAACCCTGACGATTTCCTACAACAAGGCGCGACAGACGGCGATCACCCAGCAAATTATGGAGGTCGTTGGCGGAGCCGAGGCGCTGAGCGATTAAACTCTCAGCTACTTTAAGCAGCGGCAGGTCAATCTCTGATTTCAATTTCCCGATTTTCAGATTGCCAGTTCTCCTTTCCGCTGTGTCAAGATCTGATTAATCTGCGCCAACAGTTCCAGTACGGAAACCGAAGGTGGTAACACTTGAACGCTGGTTTCCCAGACATCGGCGCTGCTCTCTCTGGCTCCCTGGTTGCCTTCAGCGGGGGGCTTTGTTAATAGAGGGGTTGACTGAGGGACCTGCCCAGACACCGCTTCAGCCTCTGAAGCCGGCTGTGATGAATCTACGACCGTTGGAGCGGGCTGATACTGCCACACCAGCACTGCCGGTTTATGCTCAAGGGGAGCTAGCGCTCCGCGAATGTTGGCCATCCAGTCCTCGGGTGGCGTTGGCGGACTGCACAGCAGTAGCACATCTACCCGGTGATGCTGTAGCTTTTGCTGAATGGTGTGCCAACTCTCGGCTAGGGTACTGTGCAAACCTGCAGTTTGCAGATAATTTACGAGCGCCTGAATTGGAGGACGGACACCGTGAGTAGAGGGAAGTCCGGCTGATGGCGAACCATGGCTATCTAGGGCAAACAGATCCCCGATGAGAATCTGTGGAGACCAGTTCATGCCGGCTGCAACCTGCATCACCTGCACTAGGGCTACTGGGTCAGGAGTAGAGCTAGACATCTTCTCTGCTGTAGAAGTAGTGGCTAAGCAGGGAAACACGGTCAGCCCAGGAATCTGATGTGCTGCCTGAGTCATATCCGGCGTCAGGGTGATGATCGGCAGTTCGGCAAGATAGGGGCATTGACTCAACTGATGTAGATATTCGGCTGGGGTCGTAGCAGCCGACTGGATTGCGTCGAGCAGCACCAGATCGGGCTTCCAAACGCGGGCTAGCAGATCAGCCTGCTCCAGATCATCCACTTCTAGCACTCGGCAATGATGAGGGTGCAGCAGTCGGTTCAGCCCTTGCGCAACGGGATGCTCGATAGAAACCAGGGTGAAAGATGGCGTGCCGTCATAGAGGTGAAGCACCGTCAGATCCGATAGGGGATTTGCAGATTCTACTAACAGCGGATTAATCAACCGTTCCAAACAGCGCTGGAGAGCGTCGGCTCGGATTGGCAAACTCAGAAAAGCATCAGCCCCATTTTGCTGCGCCTGTTCTTTCTCGACTCGCACAGCAGTCACAATCACGGGGATCTCTTGCGTTGCCTCATCGGCCTTCAGCAGCGTCAGCACGTCCCAGCCCGAAAGCAATGGCAACGATGGGTTCAGCAGCACCGCCGCGGGCTGGAGCCGCCGCACTTTTTCTAGGGCTTCTGTTCCCGAACGGGCAATCGCAACGCGGTAATTGAGTTCCAGCAGCAGCAGCGTCGTTTCTTCGACATGGATGGGATCGGCATCCACAATCAGCACCAGTCGGTTGCGTTCACTGGGTGTATTGGCAGGAGTGCCGGTTACGTCCTCGGTGAAGGCAGTTGCCGAGGCCTGCGGCGGGCAGGGAGGCAGCAGCAGCGTAAACTGACTTCCTTCGCCTTCTACGGAGGTAAAGGTGATATCGCCACCGTGGGAGCGAGCCAGCCGCTGCGTCAGCACTAGCCCCAGCCCAGTGCCGTGAAACTGGCGCGTCATCGGGTTTTCTAGCTGCTGAAATTTCTGAAAGATTAGGTGCTGCTTGTCAGCCGGAATTCCGATCCCAGTATCCCAGACTGTGAAAGCAATCCAGCCTTCCCAAGCTTCGACTCGCAGCCCGATTTCACCGCCCACTTCAGTGAATTTAATCGCATTTGAGAGCAAATTGGTTAACATTTGCCGCAGGCGCAGCTCATCAGCAATCAGTTGGTGTAGTCCTGGCTGAATCTCCAGATGAAAGGGAAGCGGCGGAGGGCTGGACTCGGAAGGCAGTTCGGCTTCTAGTTCCATTGCCTGAAGCTGCCGCGCCTGTTCATACGCCCGCGTGCAGACCGACTGAATCGAGACTGGCTCCAGCGTCAGCTCGAGTTGCCCAGTTTCGATCCGCGTCAAATCCAGAATGTTGTTGATGATCGCAATCAGCCGCCGCCCGCTTTGATGGATCAGCCGCGCATAGCGGGATTGCCGCTCGTTTAGCTCACCCAAGAGCTGGTCTTTGAGCAGGCTCGACATACCCAAGACTGCTGTTAGCGGCGTTTTCAGCTCGTGGCTAATGCAGGCCAGAAACTCATCTTTCAGGCGATTGAGCTGAATCAGATCGGCATTGCGGGCTGCTAGCTCCTTGGCTACCTGCTGCTGTTCGGTGACATCTTGAGCCAGCACCAGCCACAGCGTTTCGGTCTGCATCAACGAGCGCCAGTCGGGATCAGGATTAAATTTGAGGGATGCCAGTCGAAAGGGGGCCGAACCCGCCGCTTCGGCTGCATAGCCTCCCCCAAACGAGTAGGAACCCGACGGCTCATCCGCCAAATCCCGCGACAGCCCACCTCTGACCGCTGGCCAAACCTGAGCCGCCGACGTGCCCATCGGGATCTTGACAAACTGCCACACTCGGTCTGGCCCATTTTTCATGCCGCAAACGCAAATGCAGGTATCCGGTTCTCCACCCAAGCGGCAGGCTCCAGTACGGTAGGGAGTCGCCAGCTTTGTGGAGGCAGACAACCACGGGTTAGCTCCCTTTGCGGCCGTGCCAGGAAGGGAGGCTCCGGCTTCCACCCTCTCCGACTGAACGGCAGAGAAACTCGACGGTCGCTCTAGTCCGCTGGTTTCCAGCAGGCGAGCGGCTGCCCGCCGGATGTGATTTGGATTTTCGATGGCCCCCACTCGCTGCCGCCAAGCTAAGTTCTGTGTCACGACTCGACCAGCCGTAGTTTGCAACATCAGTGGGATCGGCAGCCGCTCTAGCAAATCAATGAGCGGATCGAGCAAAATTTGCTCTGGTTCCAAATCAGGCCGATCCGCTATCGAAGGAAGTGGCTCCCGCCGTTGCATCGCTAGATGCTGTAGGAATCGCAGCCGATCCAACAGCCCTTGATAGCGGCCGGCGTCATCCACAAAGGCTACTGGTCTCTGTCCAATATCCACCAGATGGGACTGGATCTGATCGATGCCCCAGTGTTGCGGCATGATCAGGACCGATTCCAGCAGACCCGGATGATCGGTCAGTCTAGCTGCCTCAGCCTCGCCAGATTGGGCAGCATTCAGCCACGCCACGAAGGATCCCAGCTTCAGCAATCCAACCGGAGCCTTCTGCGGATCAATCACCACGATCTGGTCGCTCCCCAACTGCTGGAATGAGCGCCAAACCTGAGCTAGTGGCTCCGTCGTCACGCAAGTGGGAACGGATACAATGAATTCTCTGAGAAAAGAGATATCCATTATGGAAACATAGGGTTATTCCCTAGAGGCATGGGGCTAACAAAATAAACTATTCTAGAGACCTGCAGGATCCTGCTTTCTTCAAGCTAACGCTTTTCGGTTGGTAACGCGGCTAGACGTTACACAGGTTCACCCAAACTTGCTGGCTGCTGTCCATCCATCGCTCTATAGAACTGCGAGGAACCGCAACCCAGCTGCTAGATTAGCTTCCCCGAGCACCATTGCATCAAAGCCAGTACCAGACATCGCTCAGTATCGCTCAGTATTGCTAGGAACAGTATTGCTAGGAAATAGTATGGTAGTAACGATATCTTCTAACCCAGTCTCTCGGTTGCCCATCACTTAATTTGTTGAGTCTGTTACTCAAACTCTTGGTGATAGACCCTTAGTTAAGAGACTAGCTCTGCCAGAGCAGGTAACGTTATCGATTACAATAAGCGTTAAGTATTTTAATAACTATTGACATTTAATCGTAATTGGTGATCATTGGTTGATCCTGAAGCGACCGCTGTGAGTTAATCGTTTCCTCCGAATTCCAAGCCGTTCCCGATTGGTTGATGCCAACCTACAAATTCTGTCCTGCTCTTACTGTTGTTTCTTGCTGCTGGAACGTTGCGCTCTCCTCTTTCAATTTGTATTCTCTCCTGCTCTGAGGCACTGACCCGCTCGCTCTCGCAATACTTGAGAGACGCATTGCCCCCAGAAGACTCCCCCTCGCGATATACCCTGCATGTGTTTAGCTCTGTCCAGGATTTTCTACAGGAGTTGAAGCAAGAAAATCATGCTATCGATTGCCTGATCCTGGAAGAAACAACCGATCTGCCACTGCTGCTAGAACAATTGCAGCAGGAGGATATTCTCTTCCCCACGGTCATTGTGCAGTCGCGTCCCGAGAGTGATTCAGCCATTCAAGAGGACCTGAGTCAAACTGCTAAACCAGAGGGCGATAGCGGCATGGCGATGCCAGAACTAGCAGGTCATACCGCCACAATGCGCTTGACGGCGCAGCGGCTCAGCCAAATAGGCTTGATGATTGATCAGGCAATTAGCAAGTTTATCCAGATGTCTCCAGGGCAAGGCTCTGCAGCCACAGCCAACGAGCCTGAAGCTCCTCTCAGTCATAAATTGATGGTTCAACAGATGCGCCTCGCCGAGAAACTGAAAGAGCGCCTTGGCTACCTCGGCGTTTACTACAAACGCAATCCTCAGAATTTCCTTCGGCACATGACTCCGTCTCAGAGAGAAGAGCTTTTGCAGCAGCTCAAAGCCGAGTACCGAGACATTGTTCTGACCTACTTCTCTGACGACTCGCGATTAAACGAGCGAATTGATAATTTTGTTAATGTGGCCTTTTTTGCCGATATCCCGGTCTCTCAAATTGTTGAGATTCATATGGATTTAATGGATGAGTTTTCCAAACAGTTGAAATTGGAAGGACGAAGCGATGAAATTTTGTTGGACTACCGATTGACGCTGATCGATACCCTGGCCCATCTCTGTGAAATGTATCGACGATCTATTCCCAGGGAGTCCTAACTCCTTGGATTTCAACAGTCCTCCGTTATCTGAGGTACCATGACAGAGACCGACCTACAGGTGGCGTCTATTCTCGATGATTCTGCTGAGAACTTCTTATTCTTAAATCCATGAGTCCCCTAAAAAAAACCTACATTCTTAAACTTTATGTTGCAGGGAATACGCCTAATTCCGTTAGGGCGTTGAAAACCCTCAACAATATTTTGGAGAAGGAGTTTCAAGGGGTTTATGCGCTGAAAGTGATTGACGTTTTAAAAAATCCGCAGTTGGCTGAAGAAGACAAAATCTTGGCCACTCCTACCCTGGCGAAAATTCTGCCGCCTCCAGTGCGTAAAATTATTGGCGATCTCTCGGATCGAGAGCGAGTTTTAATCGGATTAGATTTACTGTATGACGAGTTACAAGAGGACGAAAGTGAGGAGTAGGCCATGCCAATCGGTCGTCTCTAGCAGGGACTGGTGCTTTGCTCTGATTCTGTCTGATCCTGCCAGTTCTTCCTAATTTCAGCTATTTGAGCTATTTGATCGTATTTAGTCGGAATTTGATTGAGGATAGAACTTGAGGGAAAGTAGACTGCAATTATAGTGATTTGACGAGCAGATTGAACCACTGTCCCTCGGCAACCGATCAAGTCCTAGACTGAGTTTCAGATGAGTTCTCGGCTTAGAATTCTACTGCAATTCACCGCATTCTAATGATAGAGTCTGAAGCTGAACTGTGAATTTATCTTTGCATGACTGAACGTCTAACAACGCATAACAAACGCATAACAAAGGGTTACGATAGACCATGACTCAAACAAACCAGGATGGACAGCAAAGTAGCCTCACCGTTACTGGGGTCCGGAAGATTCGCACCATGATTGAGGGATTGGATGACATCAGTCATGGTGGCCTGCCCGTAGGACGCACCACCCTAGTCAGCGGCACATCGGGGACAGGTAAAACGCTGCTGGCCGTTCAATTTCTCTACAATGGCATCACCCAATTTGATGAGCCGGGGATTTTTGTCACCTTCGAGGAATCTCCCACCGACATCATCAAAAATGCCTGTAGCTTCGGCTGGGATCTGCAAGAGCTAATCGATGCTGGCAAACTGTTTATTCTGGATGCCTCGCCAGACCCAGAGGGGCAAGATGTCATCGGCAATTTCGACCTCTCGGCCCTGATCGAGCGCATTCAATACGCAATTCGCAAGTACAAAGCCAAGCGCGTTTCCATCGACTCTGTTACTGCCGTGTTTCAGCAGTACGACGCCGCCTCCGTAGTACGACGAGAGATTTTTCGCCTTGTGGCGCGACTGAAGCAGGTCGGCGCGACGACGATCATGACGACCGAGCGGGTCGAGGAGTACGGTCCGGTAGCTCGTTTTGGGGTCGAGGAATTTGTCTCCGACAATGTCGTAATCGTCCGCAACGTGTTGGAAGGGGAACGCCGCCGTCGCACAATCGAGATCTTGAAGCTGCGCGGCACCACTCACATGAAAGGCGAATACCCGTTTACGATTACCGATCAGGGGATCAACATCTTCCCGCTGGGTGCCATGCGGCTAACGCAACGCTCGTCAAATGTACGGGTGTCGTCGGGGGTGAAAACCCTAGACGAAATGTGCGGCGGCGGCTTCTTCAAAGACTCGATCATTCTGGCGACGGGAGCGACCGGCACTGGCAAAACTCTGCTAGTCAGCAAGTTTCTCCAAGAAAGCTGCAAAATGGGCGAGCGAGCGCTTTTGTTTGCCTACGAAGAGTCGCGGGCGCAGCTCTCGCGGAATGCCTTTTCCTGGGGAATTGATTTTGAAGATCTCGAGCAGCAGGGGCTGCTGAAGATTATTTGCGCCTATCCTGAGTCGGCTGGTCTCGAGGACCACTTGCAGATCATCAAGTCTGAAATCTCGGAATTTAAGCCGGCGCGGATTGCCATTGATTCTCTCTCGGCGTTGGCGCGGGGCGTAAGCAACAATGCCTTTCGCCAGTTTGTGATCGGTGTGACTGGGTTTGCCAAGCAGGAGGAAATCACTGGCTTCTTTACCAACACTACTGATCAGTTTATGGGGTCGCATTCAATCACCGATTCCCATATCTCCACCATTACCGACACGATTCTGCTGCTGCAATATGTCGAGATTCGGGGCGAAATGGCCCGCGCTATCAACGTGTTCAAGATGCGTGGCTCCTGGCACGACAAAGGCATCCGTGAGTATGTGATCAGCGGTGAAGGACCAGAAATCAAAGACTCGTTCCGCAACTTTGAGGGCATCATCAGCGGCTCTCCTAGTCGCATTGCTGTAGACGAGAAGAACGAGCTGTCGCGGATTGTTCGCGGCTTTCAGGAAAAGTCCGACTCAGACGAAAAATAGAGCAGGAGCGGGATCAGAGGCTGAGCCTACACACCCCGCTCCTTAGCAGTCTACTGGTATCAAAAATCAATAGTCAGTTTCTTCTTCGTACTCAACAACGCGCTTGCGCTCGGGAATATTCACCTGAGGCGCGCGATAGGGCTTGGGGTTATCATCGTCTTCCCACGCATCTTTGGTGACATCTTCGTCGGTGGCATATTGTACGGGTTGTACTGGCTGTACTGGCTGCACCTCTTCGTAGGGCACCTCTTCATACTCGTTGGCGTAGTCTGCCCTACCGCCCCAGTTATCTTCTTCGTAGGTTGGTTCGGGTTCACGCATGGCTCGCATCTGCTGCCGTGGCTGAGCGACAGGTTCCTGCCAATTGTCATCATCCCAGGTTTCTTGGGCTACCGGCACTCGAGTCCGCATGGGTTCAACCGGGGTGCGAATTCCTGAGGGCAACTGATTGGCTGTGGACGTGGGAGTGATGTATTCGTCTTCTTCGTCGCGATCCCAGGGCGGCTTACCAATGCCAATCCGCTCTAGCAAGCCCACCGTGAGCTGGTTGAGCTTCTCTTCCGCGCCTTCAAACACAATCAAGCGATCGGGGCCACTGCTGACCACCTCATCCATGGACAGCTCGTAGGTACTAATCAGCTGATCGGGAATCTGCGGCAGCCCAATTGAAGCAATGACAATTGAAACCACCTGCCCTTCCTGGACATTGAACTTGAAGCCGCGCACCTTGCCCAACAGCTCGCCTGTTTCGGTGATCACTTCACTGTTGATCAGATTACTGTAGGCCTCAACGTTCAGGTCATCTTCCAGAACGGAATCATCCTCGACCAGAATGACATCGCCGATCTGGCGGACATTGCTGAGTAGCAGCATTTGTTGAGTATTGGAGAGAACGCCCGACAGCATACTCTCGCGGATGCCGATAACAACTACCTCGCGCCGGTCTACATCCACCCAGAGTTGACTCACCACCCCCAATCGTTTGCCGGTGTTGCGGGTGATTACCTGGGTTCCAATCAGGTCAGAGCGTTGACAATACTGTTGTTCAAAGGTCATGTTTGAGTCCCAATCCGGAAGCGGACTGCAAAGAGAATTGTGCGGAAATTGCGAAGGCGAACCGTGAACATTGATATCTTAGGATATCAATATTTATCGAAAGATAACGCGAGACTACACAGAAGCACTTTGAGGCTGCAAGTCTAGCCCCAGGACCTGCGTGTAGGCTCCCCGCGCTTGAGTGACTCCAATCGTCCGCTCTGCCGACTCAATCATCGGTCGACGGAGGCTGACGACAATAAATTGCGCTTGCTGCGCTTGGTGTTTAATCATTCTAGCTAATCGCTCCACATTTGCCCCATCCAGGAACA
>JACYLU010000021.1 GCA_015272325.1 Synechococcales cyanobacterium C42_A2020_086
CGGGACTAGGAGCCGGACTGGGTGCTGGGCTGGGAGAGGGTGAAACCGGCGGAGGGGTAGGGCTAGGAATCGGGCTAGGAGCCGGACTGGGTGCTGGACTAGGGACGGGACTGGGAGCCGGACTGGGTGCTGGGCTGGGAGAGGGTGAAACCGGCGGAGGCGTAGGGCTAGGCGAAGGCTCAGGAACGTTCTGTCCAATCAGCGGCAGTTGGCAGGATTCAGGATTGGTGATGCAGGGGTAGAGGCTGGCTCCCAGCAGAGGAATGCCCAATAGCAACGTCAGCAACCAGCGAGCCAAGCCCCCCCAGCGGATGCCGCCCAAAATAAGCAGAATGCTTGCCAGTAGTCCCAGTGCCTCCACCTGCCGCTCCCTGCAAGGCTCTACCCTCAATTTTAGCCTCGTAGAGAGAAAACTCGGTTGCCTTGCTGTTGCTTTTTGAACCGTCTTTTAGCCGTCAGCCGACCAGCAGATCAGTTCGTCTTGCCTCCAGAAGCCGTCGAATTTTGTCACCTTTGGATCGCCCAATACCCGAGTTTGGCAAGCCAAGCGACGATCCTGCATGAGAGAATGGGGAGGATGTGACCGCCGGGTTTGCTCGCGCCAATTGGTCTCAGACACTAGACCCTGTATCTGGACGGCACAAGTCCCACACGTGCCTATACCGCGACAGTTGCTCCATTGGGATCGGTCGTTGTGTAAGGCAATACCGTGTTGGAGCAGCACCTGACGCAGATTTGCTCCTGGTTCGCATTCGATTGTTTGTCCCTGGGCAGTGACCGTTGGCATGGGGGTTCTAGGTAATGAACGACACTCTCGGTTTAAATAGAGTTTAAATAAATAGAGTTTAAATTTATTTACGATTTTTCGGATCCGACTTCTGCTATCGATGTGGATAGGCTTTCGTCAATTTCTTGCCCTATGAACCCAGACACTTCACCTGCTGCCACGATTTGGATCTACGACACCACCCTCAGAGACGGGGCCCAGCGCGAAGGGCTGTCGCTCTCATTGGAGGACAAACTGCGGATTGCCCGCCAGCTCGATCGTCTGGGAATTCCTTTTATTGAAGGCGGCTGGCCGGGAGCCAATCCTAAGGATGTGCAGTTTTTCTGGCAGCTCAAGGAGGAGCCGTTGACTCAGGCAGAAGTTGTAGCCTTTTGCTCAACGCGGCGTCCCGGGCGACGGGCCGAAGAGGATCCGCTGCTGCAAGATGTGCTGGCGGCGGGCACTCGCTGGATCACACTGTTTGGCAAGTCCTGGGATCTGCATGTAACTGAAGGGCTGAAAACCACACTGGATGAGAACCTAGCTATGATCCAGGACACCATCCAGTTTTTCCGCAGCCAAGAGCGACGGGTAATCTACGACGCCGAGCACTGGTTTGACGGTTACAAGCACAACCCAGACTACGCCCTGCAAACTCTAGATGCGGCAATTCAAGGCGGCGCGGAGTGGATCGTCCTCTGCGACACCAATGGCGGCACTCTGCCCCACGAGGTGACGGCGATCGTCCGTGAAGTAATGCATCGGTTTCACTTCTCTGCGTCTGATTCCCTCCGCCTTGGCATCCATACCCATAACGACGCAGGAACGGCAGTGGCGAATGCGCTGGCAGCCGTTATGGAAGGAGCACGCATGGTGCAGGGCACGATCAATGGCTACGGCGAACGCTGCGGCAATGCCAACCTGTGCAGTTTAATTCCCAATTTGCAGCTCAAGCTGGGCTATAGCTGTGTGAAGCCCGAGCAGTTGATGCAGCTCTCAGAATCGAGCCGGCTGATTAGCGAAGTGGTGAATCTGGCACCGGATGATCATGCCCCCTACGTGGGACTGTCTGCCTTTGCCCACAAAGGAGGAATTCATGTCAGCGCTGTGGAGCGAAATCCGTTGACCTACGAACATATCCCGCCGGAGTTGGTCGGCAATAGTCGCCGGATTGTAATCTCCGATCAGGCTGGCCTGAGCAATGTGCTAGCTAAGGCCCGCAGCTTTGGCATTAATCTCGACAAGCAAGACCCGACCTGCCGCCAAATTTTGCAGCACTTGAAGACCTTAGAGAATCAGGGCTATCAATTTGAGGCGGCGGAAGCCAGCTTTGAGCTGCTGATGCGGGAAGCACTAGGGCAGCGGCAGCCGTTCTTTACAATCAAGGATTTTCACGTCTACTGCGATATGGCGCGGGATGCCGAGCGCTACGGCAGTCATTCCGTGGCAACCATTAAAGTCGAGGTGAACAAGACTGATATCCTAGAAGCCGCTGAAGGCAATGGTCCTGTATCGGCCCTCGATGCTGCCCTACGCAAGGCGCTGATGAATTTCTACCCCGAAATCGCGACGTTTCACCTCACGGACTACAAGGTACGAATTCTCGACGGCACCGCCGGCACCTCCGCCAAAACCCGCGTGCTGATTGAATCGAGTAACGGCATCCGGCGCTGGACAACGGTGGGCGTCTCGGGCAACATTATCGAAGCCTCTTATCAGGCGGTGGTGGAAGGGCTAGAGTACGGCTTGATGCTGCAAAGCCAGGCCAAAGCAGCCCTAACCTCGAGCTAAATCGCATTGCCTTGCCATGCCTCCGGCGAAGGAGCTTTCTGAACGTCAGTGCCAGCCTTTGGAAAGAGGGTTTTGCGGTGTGAAGTTTTTAGGCTAATTCTCGTACACCTGTTCTGATGAGCACTGACTAGGATTAGCACTATGGCAACTAAGCAAAATAAGAAACAAGACCCCAACGAACCAGAAACCAAAGGCAAGCAAGGCTTTGCTGCCATGGATGAAGAGACGCGCAAAGAAGCAGCCAGCAAAGGCGGTCGCGCTTCTCGCAAGGATGGGTCTGAGTCCGTGGAGGAGGCTGAAAAAGCAGAATCGCAAGCAAGCAAAAAGAGTGCTGCTGACGAGAGTGAACTTGAAACGGAAGGGGAAGACCTCGATGAGCTGCTGGAACTGCTAGAGGAGGAAGAACTCACCGATCTGGATCCCGACGAAGCGATGGAGCTGATCGACGATTGGCAAGGGATGTTGTCTAAATCCAAAGATGAAGAGCTGAGCGCCATCGGTGCCAACCTGAAGCAGCTCAAGAAACTGCTGTCGAGCAGCAAAACCAAACCGACGGACTTGGCTGAACTGCTCACTCAACTCGGCGAGCAGACCGATGAGTATGCTAACCATGCCGAGCGCGGCTACAAAACCAAGCTGCACAAGCTGGGTAAATCTCTGAACAAGGCAGGCAAATCCTTGCAGCAAGAATTGGAGCAAGAAGACGAAGCCTAAGCTCTGTTTTCAAAGTTCTGTTCTTGAGCGATCGGGCATCTAGACGGTCTTGACTGCGCTCGTCTATAAGCCTAGTTTGATACCTAATCTCGTGTTTTCTGGGAGGGCTGCGCGAGTGGTAGCTTTTCTGGAAAACACGAGCCTTTCGCGACAGGTATAATCATCTAAAGAGTTTATTTAGGTATTCATTCGTTCATAGATCGCCGAAGCCGAGGGTGAATAGCGAGTGAGATAGCTAAAAATCCAGAATTTAATACAGGAGTCAATGACAACTGGAACAGTGGCGATAAAGCCATTGATAAAGACTTTGCTCTCTGGTAAACCAAAGTGATGCGTTACTCCCTCTAGAATTACTTCCCATCCTTCGGCAGAATGGAATCCGACAAACATATCGGTTACGAGAATAAACAGAAACACCTTGGCCGGATCGCTCAAGCTTAGAAAGGCGCGATTGGATACGCTTCGCACCATGGCCAACTGTGCTCGGTTGGCATAGGCAATGATCACGAAGGACAATAGAGCAATCAGATCGGCTACAACATTCTTTAAGCCATTCAGAGCTGCTTCCCGAGACTCGCGCCAAAATTCAACAGCGGCTTCCTGGAGTCGCGCTTCCTTCTCAGCATCAGTCATCTTTTTGCCAAGCAATTGTTCGATTTCCAATCCTTCTTTAAATTCCACAAACTCAGCGAGAAAGTGCTGGCGGATTTCCTCGCTTAGCTCAATTTGGCTGGGGTGGCGGTCGCTGTAGTTGCCAAGAATGGGTTCTAGGATCAAATTCTTGCTTACAAGCTGCACCAAGATTGGCACAATCAGCAGCAGCGCTAGGCAGCGAATCGCGATTTGGTCTTGTTTGCGCCGCAGCCGAATTTCCTGAATTACTTGCTGTTCGTATTCTGGGCTAAGTTCTTGCCGCATTTGCTTCAGCTCTTGCTTCAGATGGCCAAAGCCTCTAAAAAAGGGAGGTTTATCTTTGGGTGGACTGGTCAGGGCAGGGGGTGGGGCATCCGTCATCGGTTCTTCCGAAGCATTGGCGGCAGCGGTCGCAAGTGACTTTCCATGCCAGTGTCCCAGTATCTCGTCGGGTTCCCGGTATTTGCAGATGACCGCCTCGATGAATTGGAGTTTCTGGATCATGTCTGCGTCGGGTTTACCGATTTCTACAGACTCAGATGTTAAACCAGGCGCGGTAGGAGACTGAACAGACTGAATCGGCATCTGAGGGCTAAGCCAAAATCCTCCCAGCCTAAAGAGGGTGAGGTTGAAGCGGATCTTGAATAGCTGGCGATCCCGTAGGCTTTTAACGTAGTCAAATACCGTTTTTGTCTGCTCAGGACCGTAGGCAATTTTGCCTCCCTCATAGTAGTAATCTTCGAGAGCTTTAATGGCTGCTGCCGCTTCGTAGGCCGCTTTTAGCCGCTGAAGCTGCTGCCGATGTAGCCAGGCGTTGATCTGCGACAGATGATGTAACAGATTCAAGGACAGGTCGAACGAACCGTGGGCCATAGCTGGGGTGTGTAGACACAGACTCTATTTTCAGAATTTTCAGAGGTTTGCTCAGTCGCTCAGTTCTAACTCACCCTGCTGTAGCTTGTCCCAAATTAGCGTCTGGACGATATGCAATTCTTCCGGCGTAATCTTGCCATCCTCCCAGGCAATGGCTTTAATGCGTTGCTCTTCATCTTGAGTTAAAACACCATCGGCAACTGCCTTTTCAACAGCTGCTTTGAGCTTGGCGAGGTTCTTGAGTTCGCCAGCAGAAGCGGGAGCGCTATTGGGATGTTGAATATCCATTGTTTCTATCCTCTGTTTCTATCCTCAGCGAACAACGATAACCAGCATACCTTGGTCGTCCTAGTCCAGTCAGGTGTCGGGAAAAACGCAACCTGTCCATATTAAAAATTAAAAATAGTAAAAATAGTAGATTGAGATACGAACGTTTCAGGGTGCGGTTGGTACTCTGTTTGGGATGAAATGAAGCGCTGTCTCGCCCAATTCTGGCTATAAATTTAGAGCGGTATCCTTGTTCAGCCGGTTGATTGAGGTTTGATTCTATGCAGATTTCCCGCCCCCATGCCACAACTCCCACACCGCAAGAATTGCGTGATTTAGAGAAACTGAAGACCGTGATTCTGCAAGCCATTGCCGACGGCAAACTCACAGGTGACGAAATGCAGTCTATTCAGCGAACGGCATGGATCGAGGGCAAGGCTAGACCTGAAGAACTGCATTTGATCAGCATTATGGTCACTCAAAAAATTCGTGAGGGCGAGTTAGAGTGGGTTTGGCAGTAGGGATCTGTTAGGGATCTGTCAATAGGTTTCTGGCAATTGCGTTAATAGTGCGTAGCCACAGATTAGATCACAGATTTATGTAGGATTCTCAGCTCTTCCTCACTTCGAAGCAACTGGTTCGTGTATGTTATTCGTCCGAGGTCAATATGGACGAGCAAATGGGCAAAGTCATTGCTTTTGGTTGGTATGGTGGGAAATTAAAAGTCAATTACAGCGAACTTGCCCATAACTCGCCCAGACAGCACTATCCCGGAACTACAGATGCCCGAGGGACCACCGCACATCCGCTACGGCTTGGGAAAGCAGGGCTGCCGCACATTCGATGTCCTCATCCGTCGTAAACTTGCCAATGCCTATCCGCAAGGCTCCCTCGACTTCATCTTCGGGTAAATGCAGCGCTTGCAGGACATGGGAGGGGGTTTCTAGTCCTGAAGAGCAGGCAGAACCCGTCGAGAGAGCCAACTGGGGACGAATCCGAGCTATGACTGCACTATTGGGAATACCAGGAATTGAAATATGTAGGTTTCCTGCCAAGCGGGAGTCTAGGTCACCGTTAATCACCAATCCTGGTATGGTTGCCGCCAGCCGGTTTTGCAAGCGATCTCGCTGCGCCGCAATGACCCGTTCATCTTGATCCATTTCCAGCGATCGCCAGCGACAGGCTTCGCCCAAGCCAACAATTCCCGGCACATTCAAGGTACCCGAGCGCATGCCCTGCTGATGTCCACCGCCAAAGAGGAGTGGCTCTAGGCGACAGCCCCGGCGCACCACCAAAGCCCCAACGCCTTTCGGTCCGTAGAGCTTGTGGGCGGAAATGGCCAGATAGGTGATGCCCCACGCTGCAAACTGAATGGGAATTTTGCCTACGGCTTGCGAGCCATCACAAAGCAAGGGAATGTTGTAGCGTTGAGCGATTTGCCCGATCGCCTGCATCGGATAAATGTTGCCGATCTCGTTATTGGCTGCCATTACACAGAGCAGCGACAAACCCTGGGTGCAGATGTGCTCCAAATGCTCTAGGTCCAGCTTGCCTCTAGAATCCACGTTCAAATAACGTAGCTCTGCCCATCCACGCTTTTCCAGGACTTGGCAGGTATCTAACACGGCTTTGTGTTCCAGGGGAAGCAAGGCAATGCGATGGGGTTTTTCAGGATGGTGAGGCAGGCTGCCCTGAATCGCTAGGTTAATGCTTTCAGTAGCACCCGAGGTCCAGATAATTTCTCTGGGGGACGATCCGACCAAATCAGCCACTTGTTTTGCAGCTTGCTTGACAGCAGCTTCAGCGCGATCGCCCCACTCATGATCGACACTGCTGGCGTTGCCAAATTCGGTCGTCATGTAGTGATAGACGCGATCGGCAACCCGCGGATCAACCGGCGTCGTGGCGTGGTAGTCGAGGTAAATCATGATTTAGATCTGGACTAGATCGAGGGGGTCAGGGTGCCGCGGGTTGGAGCTGGGCTACAAAGGCTTGATGCTCGGGGGTGGCAATGCCCTGTTGCAGGGTGGAGAGAACAGCGGCGAGATCGTTAGCTAGGAGCTGCTTGTGAGCTAGCCACAAATCTGAAAACTACTGGCTGCACGGCATCGGGTTGGGGTTCGTTATCGGCGTCCAATCGTACTGTGGGATTATCGGAAGCTCCAACGCCTGGAGTCGCTGCTCGGTAGATGCCCAGCCAAGTCATCAGAGCAGCATGGGATTGGCTATGAATGACTCGAACCGGAGAACTCACGTAGACAATTCCTTCGATCAGTTCGGCTTTTTTGACCTGGGGCATGGCGTTGTACCGCCGCTCAAATTCGGCGCGGGTGAGGCGTTCACGTAGTGGCTCTGAAAGAGCATCGCCGCTTTCTAGTGGGGGAAGTTTCAGCAGTCGTTCAAGGGTCATGGCTGGAAACTCGGTGTCATAGGTCGGTGTCATAGGAATGGTGAATCCTAGCAGCAGGGGTGAGGTGAGGGGGCCGCCCTCAAGGAGGGTAGCAATGAATTGATGACCATCGAGATTGCTCCTCATTCAGAGGATTTGGATGACTTTGCTGCGTTTAGGGAAACGGCATTAGAGCGGCTTCAGGCGTTGGTAGTATTCTATCAGGGCGGTTTCAGCCCCAATCAAGCCACAGCATAGCCTCGCGCCATTGATCCAGTGTTTGCTCATTGACTGAATTTAATTCGTCCCAACTCGGCCGGTGAAGCCATCAGGCTGTCTGAAAAAGGGGGTTACTCAGTTTTGATTGTTGAGTTGCAAGCAGCTGCAATTGCCTGCTTAGACTTGCACCAGTCCCAACGGTGCCAGGCTATTCCAACACTGTCGGTTCTACGCGGTAAGGTTATTGCTGCGCGTGACCTTTGGATCCGATGGTCGGAGCAGTCCCATCGATTGACCGGAGTGGGCGTGTATACCTCGATCGCTGCCCTCTTGGAGACGTGGCTAACGGCGATCGTCCGCCACGATGACCTGCAATCGCGGATTCTGCAAAAAATCGCTGCTCTAGCGAATCAACCCGCCGCAGAGCTGGCTACTTGGTTAGCCAGGACGAGCGACTACCAACGTCAGTTGTTTTGGCAGCAGTTAGCCCCCCTTGCCGAGGATGTTGATCGGTGGCGATCGCTGCTCGACTGGCTTTCTCCTGCCCCAAACTTAGTACCGCAAACTAAGCCATTCAGGAGTGAGGACTCCTCGGACGCCCTGGCTGTTTTTGCCACGGTGGCAAGGCTGTTTCCATCAACGGAAGTGCCGGGGTTATTGGTGCTACTGCCTGAGGGGGGTGATCGGGCAGGAACGGCGCTGCAGGCGATTATCCAGTTGACCGAAACGGCACCGCAGTTCCCGGTAGGCTTAGTGCTGACCGCATCTCAAGTTCAAACCCTGCTGGATGGGATGCCCGAATCCAAAATCAAAGCAATGCTGCGGAGTGGACTGATTGAGGTTCCTGCTCTTGAACCCAGCAGCATTCGGCAGTGGTTGCACGATCGCAGTGGCACTGACAAGCAACTACAGCCCCTGCTGCACTTGGCGGAAACCTACGGTGCTACTCCAGAACTGCTGGACAGCGCACTGACGCTGCTGGCCCCAGCCAACCAACCCCCAACAGAGGAGGCTGACACTCGCTACCGCAGCGAAGCAGAGCGTTTTTTGGCTCAGTACCTTGAGGCTCGACCGACAACCATGGGTCGGTTTCAGGTGAATGCTCGACTGGACATCGACTTCGGTAATCGCCCGATGGAGGTGGATTTCCTTGATGCAGCGTCTAAAATCGTGATTGAGCTGGATGGCTACTATCATTTTCAGTCTCTTGACAACTATCGCCGCGATCGCTGCAAAGATCGGCTTTTGCAACAGCAAGGCTTCCTGGTTCTGCGTTTCCTCTCAGAAGATATTGTCAGCGACCTGGAGGGTATTCTAGATGCCATTGACCAGGCGATCGCCTCGCGCCCTTCTTCCGTCGTTCTCTAATTCGGAGGCATGATGCTCTCACTTCGCCCCATTTCCCTGGCAGAGCTGCTGCTGAGCCGCTTACTCCTGGCTGATGCCAACGGCATGACTGTCAGCGATCTAAAAACTGCCCTCAAGCCGATCGCGGGTAGTGAACTCTCCAACACTGCTTACACTGAGAAAATTGAAGCCGCCCTAGCTCGCCTGAGAGAGCAAGGTTACGTTCAGCCAGTCACCCCGTCCCGCTACCAAATCAGTGACCCAGGGCGACAGCAGATCCTCGGCACCCTCCGACTCCACTCCTTGCCCTCCAAACTCCAGTGGAAAACCCTCAAGAATACCGACTGGATTGCCTACGCCCTCGATCTGCCGGCCCTCTCCCCTGAAACCCGCAAGCAACTGGCAGAGGCTGATCGGCTGCGGGCGGCAATTTTGCGCCGGGGCTTCAACCTTTCAATCGCGCCCTTCAGCACCCTCACCAAAGCCCGCGATGCCCTGCTGTGGCAGCATTTGTGCAGTCCCAAAACCGCTGAAAACCTCAACGCCCATCTCTCAGAGCTGCAAGCGCAGCCCTTCAACCAGACCACAGTCATGGCTGCCCTGCTGAATGACCTGCTCCAAGCTTCCAAGCCCTTACCGTGGGACAAGGCTCTGCCGCAGCTAGTGGCTAAGGTCGCCGAGGCGAAACGCACCACTCCTGACGAACTCCGCATTGCCATCCTGCGTCACGCTGTGGATATCTCTGAGCCGGCTACGTCTGAGGAACGCACTCCCTCGGAAACCGATTCCGCTGACACGGTTCCTCCACCAACTCTATCGGATGAAGACTTCGCCAAACTGACCCTCGAAGCGGCCCGATCCACACAAGCAGGACGATTGGGCGACTCCAAAGTCTTTATCTCGCGGGTCTGGGAAACTTTCCAGAAACAGCATCCAAACCTAGGTATTACTCTAGAAGACTTCAAAAAACGTCTGATCGCTGCGAATCAGCAGCGAAAACTTGATTTGAGTCGGGCTGACTTAGCCTACGCTCTGGAGACCGAGGATGTATCCGCCTCTGAAATTCGGCACCTCAACAGCACATTCCACTTTATTCGTCTTGACTAGGGCCAATTCCGATGAATGCTGATCCAAAATTTGAGGCCTTTTGCTCTCATCAGGCACTGGACGTTTTTCATGCCGTTACCCATCAGCATCAGATTTGGCAGCCAGACCTGTATGACGTTGAGACGATTCATCCCGAAGCTCGTGCAGCCTACGATCGGCTACTCAACCGCGTTGGTAGCTCCACCGTCGATTCTGGGCGTATCCTGTTGCTACTAGGGGAATCAGGGGCAGGTAAAACCCATTTGATGCGCGTATTTCGCAACCAAACCCACGAACAGCGCAAGGGATTCTTCAGCTACATGCAGATGACCTCTGCAGTGTCGAATTACGCCCGCTATGTTCTGAAAAACACGATCGACTCCTTCGAGAAGCCATACTACGAGCCATCAGGAACCAACACAGGACTGGTTGAGCTTTCTAATACCCTGGCCGAAAGTTCAGGTGTGATGACGCCGAGCGAACTGGTGAGGCTGCGAGAAGACAACTTATCCCAAGGAGAACTAATCGACTTAATTTACGAAGTTGCCGATCGGGTGGTTGCTGTCCCCCAGTTTAACGGGATCGATCTCGACCTGATTCGGGCATTGTTGTACCTGCAGCCGGGCCAGCCTGCCATCACTGGTAAGGTCTTGAAATGGCTGCGTGGTGAAACGCTCGCCCCCTACGACAGTAAGGTTCTGGGTGGAATTGCCTCACGCGACCAAGAGGACGACCCGCTGCGAATCTTGCAGTCCTTTGCATTGCTCATTCAAGCAGTCACTGGCGGAGCGTTTGTGATTTGCCTAGATCAGCTAGAAGATATCCACACTCTGCATGGGGCAGATGACGTTGGCCTACGTTTTCGGCAGACGATCCAGACAATGGTGACGATTGCCGAGATTCCTAATGTCATTGTGGTGCTCTCCTGCCTAGAGAATTTTTACGACCTGCTAAAGCCGCACCTACCAAAATCTCATCTCGATCGTCTGGAGCTAGATCCAGTTCCCATCAGCCTGAAAGCTCGCCGGTCAGAGGATGAGGTCAGGCAGATTATCGCTCGGCGACTGCAAAATCTTTACGAAGTGGCGGGAGCCCCGATTAACGACAGCAATGCCCTTTACCCATTCCCTGAAGGAACCGCTGAAACGCTAGCAGGCCAGACTACTCGCGATGTACTGGAATGGTGTCGTGCCCAGCGCGAGAAGAGCATCGTAACAGGGCTACTTCCTGTCATAGATTCTGTTGTGCCACCTCCACCACCGCCACCGCCATCCGATTTTGAGCTGAGTCAGCTTTGGAATGACTACAAGACCAAGAGCTTTGAGCTGCCAGAGGACGATCGGGGCTTACTCAACCTGCTTGCCAGCAGTATCCTGCGCTGTGGGCAAGAACTGGGTTACGACAGTCGCTACTTGTCTACCCAGCTCCATGGTGACTACCTAGCAGTAGACCTGGATTTAGGGTCAAATAATTTTGAGCAATCGCTACTGCTAGGGCTGTGTCAAAAACCCTCGCAGGGTGGTGTCTTAGCCAGGCAAATTCGTGCACTACAACAAGCGGCTGGCAATCGGATTCCAGTAGCCCTGCGCTCCACAGAATTTCCTAGCAATCCTAAGACTAAGATTGCTCAGCAGTTGGGTGAGTTTATTACCCAGGGAGGTCGCCGCGCCCATGTGGCTAATGCGGACTGGCGGACAATGGTGGCGATTCAGAGCTTCGAGCAGCAGTATGGCGATCGCCCCGATTACTCTGCTTGGCTCCAGACTGAAAAACCCCTGGCGCAACTGCCCTCGCTCAAGCACATCCTGGACTTAGACAGGTGGACTGCCCCCGTTGTTAGTCCAATCTCGACTCCAACTCAAACTCCAACTCCATCCCCTTCACCAAGCCCAGAGCCAGTCTCCCCTCAGCCTCTGCCGCCTGACCCAATGGCACCCATTCCCTTGGGACATACTCGCACCGCCGCGCCAACCCCAGTGGCACTGCCCCGGGAAGCCCTAGTGCGCCACGCAGCGTTTCTAGGTGGTTCCGGCAGCGGCAAAACCACCCTGGCTCTGACGCTGATCGAGCAACTGCTGCTGCGGGGGGTACCTGCAATTCTGCTCGATCGCAAGGGAGATCTGTGCAGCTACGCCAACCCCGAAGCTTGGGACAAGCCCGCGGATGATCCGATCGTGATGGCCCAAAGGCAATTGCTGCGCGATCGCATTGAGGTCACCCTCTACACCCCTGGCACGCTGGACGGCGTGGGGCGACCCTTAAGCCTTCCCCTTGCCCCAGCTGGTTTGGGGCAGCTACCGAGCTTGGAGCGGAAGCAACTGGCGAACTACTGCGCTGCTGCTCTCGGCGGCATCATGAACTACAAATCATCAGGGCTAGATAAAACTCGGATGGCTATTTTGGGACAGGCGATCGCGGTCCTCAGTGACCTCCAGCCCGATACCCCTCTAAGCATCGATCGGCTGATTGCGTTTATCAATGAGCAAGACCCACTGCTGGTAAACGCAATCGGTGTCCTAGATACAAAGCAATGCCTCAAGCTGTCCCAAGATCTCCAGACCCTTAGCCTCATGGCGGGGCACCTGTTCAACTCTCAATCTGAACCCCTGTCTACTGAGCAGCTCTTGACTGCAACTCAGCCCCAAAAAACCCGACTCTCCATCATCAACCTGGGCAGCTTGGGCGACAATGCCAACATCCTGTTTTGGGTATCGCAGTTTCTGCTCGACCTAGGTCGCTACGCCAAGCACCACCCCTCTGGACAGCTCCAGGCAGTGGTGTTGTTTGACGAAGCCGATCTGTATCTGCCTGCCCAGAGCAAACCTTCCACCAAAGAGCCAATGGAGAGCTTACTGAAGCGGGCGCGCTCTGCTGGGCTGGGCATCCTGCTGGCCACCCAAAGCCCCGGCGATCTGGACTATCGCTGCCGAGACCAAATCTCCTCCTGGTTTGTCGGCAAGATTAAGGAAACCACTGCCCTCAACAAGCTGAAACCCATGCTGAGCGAAGCCAAAATCGACATCACGAGTAAGTTACCCAATCAACAGGTCGGCGAATTCTTCTTAATCCATGATGGAGAAGTCACTAGTCTCAAGGCAAATCGCTCTCTAATTCAGGCTGAACAGGTTCCCCTGGAGAAGATTCAAACCCTTGCAGCTACTTTTGCTACTTTTGCTAATTAGGCGCCTTAGCTTTTGAATTTGCGATTTTGGACTGGGAAGTCTGACTGTACCATGCATTCAACGGCCTGTCTGCCTCATCCCCCCCATTGCAATTAGTATCACCCTGGATGCAGACTGGTTGAGGGGTCATGCGATCGCCCGCATCACCATCTCCTCTGTCCCCTGACTATGACGGTATAGCAGCACTCCAACTGATCGCGGGTGAGGCGTTCACGTAGTGGCTCTGAAAGAGCATCGCCACTCGCTAGCGAAGGTAATTGCAGGAGTTGTTCAGTCGTCATGGCAGTCGGGAGGCGGCGGAGGAGGTTCTAGCGTCACGTCTTCATACAAGTCGGAGAGGGGAGCGGTCCAGTTGAGGCTAATGAATTGCACCGTGCCCTCAGCGGAGGTGTAGGACTGCCAGAGCCACTGCCCCGCATCGCTGCGACGAAAACACTCCACGCGCTGCTGACGGGTATTGACCAGGACGTATTCTTGCAAGCTGTCGAGGGTTTGATAGTGGATAAATTTGTCGCCTCGGTCAAAGGCTTCGGTGGAGTCAGATAGCACCTCCACAATTAGACAGGGAAAGCGCTTGTAGATCGAAGTTTCCTGGTCGCGCGGGTCGCAGGTAACGAAGACATCAGGATAGTAGAAACAATTGCAGGCATCGAGGCGGACTTTCATATCTGAGATGTAGACCCGGCATCCAGTTCCCCGCAGGTGGGAGCGGAGCAGGGAAAAAATGTTGCCAGCAATTGTTACATGGGCGTCACTGGCTCCAGCCATCGCCACCACTTGCCCGTTGATGTACTCGTGTTTAACGGGGCTGCGGGCCTCAAGCTGGAGGTAGTCGTCTGGGGTGAGGTGGGGCGGCTGAGCAGCGGTGATCATAGTGGCGGGCAACCCTCAAGTTTAATGGGCTTTCAGGCGTTGGCCGTGGCGTTGATCGTATTCTATCAGGGCAGTCTGGGCGAATTCTCTATGAGACAATGAGCCGAACGCCTCAGTTAATGCTGCTGGTATCGTAAAATTCCTGTGTCATGCAGGAATCAACATAGTCACCATTGTTGACTCTATACCACCTCCACAGTAATGGACTGGCCCAATGACTCAAACTCGGAATCTAGGCGATAAAGTACGTTGCGAATCAGTTGACGCAGTCTCAGAGCAGGGAACAGACAATCACGTTCATAGTCTGCCACAGTCAATTCAAGATGCGGGTAAAGGATCTTGAGGAATCCAGAAGCAGATTTCAGAATGCTGTTTTGATCTCGAACGGTAGAGGTGTGGTCAAATTTTGTGTGCTGTTGAGCATAGGTCAAATAACGATTATCTCTGCGTAAACTTAGCAGTGCCTCCCCAAAGAAATCCATTTTTAGCCCAACTTGCAAGGCTGCCATCTCTCGACTAAATTTAGGAATTTCCCAGCCAGGAATAATCCCAGAAAACCGATCTAAAAAGGCAGTTTCCATCAGAAAACTGGGCAGATCAGCCAAGAGATTATTCGCATTGCGAGGCTGTAATTGGGCATCTAGCTCAATATTTCCCAGCATAACCAAAGAACAATCGCTTGCGATATCAGCAAATCCCGCACGATTATATCGTCCGCTGGCCAAGTAGTTTTTTAATGGCCCAATGATTTCATCCGGATCTTCAAACGTGAGACTTTGAATTTCATCCAAAACGACAACATCATGGCGACCTAGGAGTCCAATCTCTTTCGTACTGCCATTGATAAACAATTGAGAAGGGGTCACCTTGCCACCACTGACTAGGGCAACTTTATTGCTTACATTTTCATAAACATAGCTCTTCCCTGTTCCCTTGGGTGCTAGCTCCATAACATGATAGTTAGACTCCACCAGAGGCAAGAGCCTCGCAAGCATCCATATCTTGGCGTTATGAGTATATCGAGGATGTGCTGGGTTGTATCCCATCGAGCAAAGCATTAAATCTCGCCACTCATCGATCGTTAACTGGGAGCGCGCCCGTTCATAGGCTGATAGATCAACTGCGGAGCATTGAAAAGGATCAAAATTTACGATTTCTGGGGTTCCGTCTGTTCGCAGACTCAGGGAGATTTTTCCCCATAGCCCTTGCCGCAACAACATCTCATGTTGCTCAATAATAGAAATTGGAATAGCGCAGTTGTGAATATTTAAGACAGGGATACTAGCCATAGGGTCTGGAATTATGCCCCTATTCGCAGCTAGCTTGACCCGCACCTTAAGGAGCGCAATTAATTTATATATTTCACCTTGTGTAAGCTTAAACAGAATAACGTTTTTGTCGTCCTTTCTTGGAAAAGCTTTACTGACAAAGTTGTTAATTTTCTCAGCTTCAAACTGCTGCAACGCTCCATTGCCAGGAACAATTTTGTCCAATAGCCATTCAGCCACAAAACTGGGAACTCCAGCCGCTGTTAGTCCGCTGGAGGGAAGGCGGGTCTTGTCAATACATAAATTTCCAAAAACCTGTCGAATGCGATCGCTATCGTAGGACATAGGCCTGGTTAAGCTGTTATAGGAAGTCATCAATGCTCTCTATACCGCTGCTAAACATTTGATGAATTTCAATGAATGATTGGTCATCAAGCGAGGCTGAAGCAGACTCAGTATCCTGAAAGGTAAATTCTAACCTCCCGGTCAGCTTCAAATCTTTATTCTGAGAGCGGGGAGGCAACTCTGGACAGTTCTGCACTGGAAGCTGAAGAGTGCGTCGTTCACTAGCTAAGACTTCCTCCTGCAAAGGAACTCCCTGCTTTAGGGATGGTATTTCATTGATGAATAGTTTAAGCTGGCTTAGGCGTAGCGAATTGGGATTGTTAATCTCAACTGTCAACTGACCCGATTCACGCGGCTTGCCCTGCCCAGAAACTTTAACAAGAACAGGAGCACGTTGGACAACAAGTTTCAGTACAGAAAAACCAACAACGACCTCCTCTGGATACAACCCTCCATGACAGCCAATCACACTCTTGTCGTCTGCATAGCTAAAAGAGCTAAAGCTTTGGGAACCTCGGATGACTGTAATATCGTGGGGTAGCCCATAGCGCTGCTGATCTAAAACAGCAAAGCGGGGATCATCAGCACGCCCAACGGCCATCCGCCCCTGAGGTCGAAGTGTTTCAGGACAGTGGGCCAGTTTTGTTGAGGTGCCCATCAGTTGTCCATGATCGCTAGCAATCACGACGTACAGATCATCTGGCTTAGGATGAATTTTGACAAATCTCAGAATGTCACCTGCAATGTCTCTCAGCATTCGGGGACGCTTAATCTCATATAGCTCCTGCCAATCCACTTCGTTGTGATATAAGCTATCAAAGCGATCGGTATCCCAGCAGTAAACTCCGTAGCTTTCCTGCTGGAGGTCTTTTTGCAGACGCTGTTGCCTAACGTCGTGATCCGTGTAGCGCTTCGCATTTGACCACTGGTCGAACCCTCGACTTGCCTCAGCAATCCAAGCAGGATGTTCTGGTAAGCACTGACTGTAAAGACTCCACTTTGCATATTCTGTTTTCGTGGGCAAAATGCTAAAGCGCGGGCGCAGCTCTTGGTAAAGTCGAAGCTGCTTCTCATCCATCAGAAGGCTTAGAAGCGCTTGATGATCGAGCCAACCTAACCCATCAATCACAACCCACAGAACGGGATTTGTTTGACTGATCTGCTGAACCTCATGGGCAACGCTGTAATTTAGGAACGACTGCTCAATTTTATCGACCTTCATTTGAGGATAGTGATTGAGAATCCAGTCCACGAAGCTAGCAGCTAGGCGATCGCTCTTTTGCCGCTCTATCGGAGTGCGATCCACCGTCGTTTCCCAATAGCGCAGCGGCAGATAGGCTTGAGTTGCCCAGGCTAATGCTTCCTCTGGAGAAGCGTTTGGACTGAGAGGAGAAGGTTCCGGCGGGCACTGCCGCTGTGTCAACGCCTGACGCTGATCGTAGGTCAGATATTGACGCAACTTATCTATTCGTTCCTTGGTCACATACGCGGGCTGCTGACTTAATACACGATAGGCTATTTGAGCAATGCAGTTCTGTCCTGGCAAATCGTTCCAGGATAAGGTATCAAGTACGCTTACTTCGGTTCGGTAGAGCTGATGTTCCCAATATTGCTCAAACTCTGAGGCCAGCGCCGTGGGAAGGCTTGCGGGATACACCCCCAGTTCCTGAAATTTAGGCTCAGCAATCCCAAGCCACCGGCGAAGCAAGTCTTGCTTTTGATCAACGGCATAGTAGCGGCCTAATTCGTGCTGGCGGCGCTGCGCCTGCCAAGCTCGCTCCAAGGGTCGCAGTTCTTCTGGAACTTCAATTGCCAGCCATTGTGCTAGGTTAAGCACCGATGGCTCTGAGATCCAGACTTGCGGGTCGCTGTCTGTTAATTCTGCTAGGCAGCGAGCAATGGGCTGATCTGGGTAGCTTTCTAAGCGTATTGCAAGGGGCAGGCATTGTTGGTCTGTCCAGCTTTCCGGCACTGCTATGGGGGACAACAATGCGGCTAGTTTCTCTTTCGGAGGTTGTTTGATTTCGGCAATCTTGTGGTGCTGCTGCCAGCTTTGCAACCACACCTCTGTCCAGTTGCAAAGTATGTTGCCTCTCACCCAATAGGCCTGATTGCCTTGGGGCAGGTATCGTATCCAATCAACTTCTGTGTCAATCTGGACGTAACCGGCTGGGACTGGATAAGCTTTTGAGGGATCGAGAACAATAGGTTGTTCAGGATTTGGGCTAGGGTAGTATTGCGACGAAGCTGGTTGCTCAAAGACCGCAAGGTGGGGGTGATTTGAGAAATCTGCTGCCCCTTCTTGGATATTGCTCTCATCACTTTCAATAGTTGTGGATGGCTCAACTGGGATGATCTCAGTATTTGGGGGCGCGGTTATGAAAGTTGTTTCTGCAGGAACTTGGGAATTAGGAATTTTTGATGTAGAAGTTTCTGAAGCAGGGGTTTCTAGAGGATGAAGGGTTACTTGACTGGAATCTTCCGATGCAAGCGGCTGTTGGGCGGGACGGCTGTCTACAGGCTTTTGCCGCAGGGTTAGCAACGCATTGAGGGCAGTCATTAGTTCATCTGCCGACTGAAATCGGTGACTGCGCAAAGGGGCGATCGCCCGCTGCATCAGCGCCACTAGCTCATCGCTCAGATCAGCACAGCCCTCAAAGCTTCGAGGATCTAGACAAGGCTGGCCGAGGACAGCATAGGCAGCATTAAACGGGTAATGGCCCGTAATGCACTCGTAGGCCGTTACTCCGAGAGCATACAGATCTCGATCAATGCGTTCACTTTCAGATGGCTCAACAGAGGGTCTAAAGTCGGGCGGTAAATAGCGACGAGTGCCCGCTGTGATGCCTGCATCACTGGCCGCGCTAACTGCAATATTGAAGTCAATAATCTTGACACCCTGAGGGGTTAGCAATAAGTTAGAGGGCTTGATGTCTTGATGATAAATGCCATGAGCATGAAGATACGCTAATCCGTCAGCAGTTTGCCGCCAAACCTGTATCGCCTCCTCCAAGGTCAACCCGGAGGTAGCCAATTGCTCTTGCAGATCTCGTCCCTCAACGTATTCCAGAATTAGAAACGGCGTGTGATCGTACTCATGCAGTTGTCCGGCCCATCGAACCGTTACAACATGGGGATGGGGATGGTTCAGAATTTTGTACAAGATCTTAAATTCTTGCTGCACCCGCTCCAAGGTGGAATAGCGATCGCGGATGACAATCTTTAGAACCTGAAAGTCTTCACTAAAGGAATCCAGCACTTTATAGGCTACCGCGAAGCTACCTGGTTTTCCGAGCCGCTCGATGACTTGATATTGATTATCCAGGATCGTTTCGGGTGGAAGATTGGTCAAGTCTGGAACGACCCTACACAGAGGAGTCAATTGGTCGAGCGCCTCTTGGGCACTTGCAAAGCGATCGCGCCGATCAAACGCACACAATTTCTGGAGCCATTCATCAAAGCCCTTCGGCAAGTCTGGATGGGCTTGAGAAGGGGCGATTGGAAACACCCCCCCGCGATTCAGCAGATCCTCTACGGACTGAAAAGCTGGCTGGCCTAGCAGCATCTCATAAAATACCTGACCGGCTGAATACAAATCCGACTGTTGACATGCCGCCGCCGGATTGCGCTGGCAGTCAAAATCTTGATAGAGACTTGAAGCGTCCAAATCCTCAACAATCGCATCGGCAATGGTTGCGGTGCGATTTTCAAGCCGGGCATAGTCAAAATCCGTTAACTTGGCCTGTTTATCAGGAGTTACTAAGATAGCGTCGGGAGTAATGTTGCGGTGAATCACCCCGTGCTGGTGGGCATGTTCGAGGGCCCGGAGCACATCGCCAATCAGATTCATTTTTTGCTCTAGGGTCAGGGAGCGGTAGCGAATTAGCTGCCGCAAAGACTGTCCCTTGATATCTTCGATGACTAATACAATGCTATCTGCATCGTCGCTCTCAAAACTGTCTTTCACTTCTAGAATGTTGTCATGCTTCGGCAGTTCATCAACCGCCTGAAAAGCAGTATTGATTAAACGGTAAGCATCTGATCTTTCTGCTGGATCAAGCCAAGGATCGACTGCATAGACACGGAGTCTGGCAGTGCGATTACTGAGTCCAATCGTGACCCTTCTGGCGAGATATTCAACATAGCGATTCTCTTTCTCGCCTAGTTTTTCAATGACTTCCCATGTTCCAAAGCGTTGGGGACGGCTTCGGGGCTGAGAGCGTCCTCGGATTGCGCGATCGATTGTGCTTAGATGGGGCGTAATTTTAGTTTCAAACTGTTTAGCATTAATGCCCTGCCAATTCCTAAAGTATTTTAGGCATTCTTCTCCTAGGCTAATAATATCTCTGCTTTCGGTTTGGTCGCGGCTAACATCAATAATTTCTACATTTTCGGTCGTCAATAAAACGCAAGCCTGCACCCAGATGCGCTGGAGTTCTTTTCTCTTAGGTGGATTGGCATCAGCAATCAATCCTTTCAGGACTCTGGCATGTTGCCGATATTTTTTGAGGGGCGAGGGATAGGGCTGGCGATGATCGAGGGGATACCATTCTGCATAGTCAACTTCAACGCGCCCGTAGACCCCTTTCACATCGATGACATACACCGCATGGGGGGCGACTAAGATAATATCTACCTCGTATAGCTGACCGTTCTGAGGAATTTCTAAGTTGGTATAGAGGCAATAGTCATCTGATAAATGACCACTCAGATATTGAATGGCGGAACGCTCAGATTCAGTTTCGGGGTCTCCAAATTTAATAATTTTGGCAGGCATTAGAAACGCTCCGTTGTCCCTTCGAGGTAGTCCGCAAGTCTTTGATAGATTCTGTGGCGCTGGTCGCGGGGGAGTTCTTGAAACAGGCTCAGAATCTTGCTGGCTCGATCTTGATTTTGAACAGCTTGGCAGGTTTCGAGGATGTGCCGCAAGGTTGTTTGCTGGTCGGCCGTCAAAAAGGCTTCATGCTGGCTGCGGTTGCGGCGGATCTCGGAGAGTAGCTCATTGGCGAGGGTTAAAGAGGGTTCGCCCGGCGGCAGTTGCTTAAGGTGCTCGGTTCTTGAAGACATCTCAGCTAGCCAATCGTTAGCAGCTTGCTGATGACGCTGTTGGATTGACTGCTGGGTTTGATCTAGCGTTTCGTAGCTGGCGACGTAGTGTTTTTCAACGAGCGGGGAAAGGTTGATTTGGGCGGCTTTCCATTTTTGCAGCCGTTCTAATTCGGCTTGGCAGTTTTCTAACGAGTCGTTCTGCTGAATGTCTAGAATTTGGTAGAGCGCAGTAAGTTGTTCGACATCCTGACGAAGACTATCGTAATGCTGCTTATATTCGGAGTCTTCGTACTGTGCAGCTTTGGCGAGTAGCTGCTTTTGGATGTCGCAGATGTCTTTTAGGGTAGAAGCCTGCTCTAACTGAGTTGGCCAATTCTGGAGTGTCTCAATGAACGACTGCCTAGCCGCTAGAATGCTTTGCTCTAGCTGATGAATTCGAGGCAGCAAGGGATTATCACTAGATAGCTTTTCGCGCTCCTGGGCTAGACGGGCGATCGCCTCCTCACACTCTGCAATAGAACTGACCTTTCGGTAGGCATCTTCTAGCTGGGCAACTTGTTCTACGGCTGCCCCTACTTCCCACAAGCGAGCCGCAAGCTGCTCATAGCGAGAAAAGTCAGATGAGTCTTTGAAGACAAACTCTAGCTTGGCGATCGCCTGACGCACTTGGTTTAAGGTAGTTCGATCGGTCAGAGTCTCAATTTTGTGGGCAATTGCTTCTAGCTTGGCAACCAACTCTGCACGTTTCGCCTGTAAACCCTGAACCAACTGCTGGATAACGTCTGCAAATTGCTCCGGAGAATGTAGCCTGCCTTGGTGATTCGTAAGCTCTGCTAAAGCCTGATCACATTGCAGAACTGTGTGGACATTCGACAGTTTAATTTGTTGAATTTCGCGCAGTGTTTGCTGATCTTCCGCTCGCTTTCGCCACTCAGCAAACTGACGCTCTAGAGACTGACCTGCGAGGTTCAGCCGTTCCTGTAGCTCAGCAAAGTCTGGGCGCTCTGCAATCAGGGCTTGGGCGTTTTGCACATAGCCTTTTAATTTACTGTACTCTTCAGCTTTTTTCAGTTCCCGATCGCACGCCTGGAATAGTTGCTCAAACTTTTGAGCGATCGCCCGTTTGCTCTCTGCCCTTAGTGTGTCTAGCTGCTGCTGATAGGGAGACGGATCGATTCGGTTAGTCGGAGGCAGGCTAAGCCGCATCAGGTCATCATAGGCCTGCATGGCATCGCCGAGGCTCTTGCGTTCTGTCGCAGACTGCTTGGCCTGCTGAGCCGTTTGAATGGCGGCCTTGAGCGCTTTTTCTTCATCCTCAACACTCTCGTCGTCTAAAATCTTTGCCTGAATGCGGTCGATGAGATTGCGAAGCTGCTGCTGACTCGTTTCCTCATCAAAGCGACTGAGTTCCTGAAGAATTTCCTGATTCAGTTGCAATGCTTCTGCCTTAGAAAGGGTCGGCAAAAAGCGACCTTCCCATTGGGCAATTCGGCGAATCAGGGACTCACGCTTTTCCTCAATTCCTGACAGAATCGTCTGATAATCCGGCATCTCCTGAACCGCAGGACACTGGGCCGCTATGTCTTGAATTTCAGATTGGATGCGACGATAGGCGCTCTGAGGAGAGCCAGGGGTTAGCGTGTCATAGAGTTGGCGAATTTGTTCGAGGCGCTGCTGAACCTGTTCTGTTTCTTGGAGTTCGCGGATGCGTTGCTCCACCTGCTGGAGGGCGGTGCGGAGGCTGTCGCAAAATCGGCTCGGCAGTTCGGAAATTTCGGCCAGGGCGTGAATGTAGCGTTCTACGTCGCTTTGATGCCGATAGGCTTCCTCCAGCGTCGAGAGAGTTTGAATCTGAGTCGTCGCAGCTTCGACTTGGACTTCTAGCCGAGTTCTCAGCCCTTGGATTGCGTTTTGCCACTCAGCAAGCTGGGATTCGGACGGATGAACCTGAGTCACGCCTGGAGATGAGGAATCCGGCGAGGGTGGCGCAATTTCTAGTGGGCCATAGAGCTTGGCCAGGGCCTCCAGCGGGGGGGGATTTTGTGTGGGGGGTTGCAACAGGGCGATCGCCCGTTGAGTTGGCGCAAACCATTGGTCAATCGCGTTCATGCCCGCTTGGATTTGCTGCCGCTTTTGTGCCAGAACACGGCTCTTGGCTGGGTCCAAGCGTTGGGATTCCAGTTGTGCGGCTATCTGCTGGAGCAGCGTACTCGCCTCGTCATAATCCAGCGTGTCGGGAACGCTTAAATCAAACGGTCGGCGGCGCACCAGCTTGTTGCGACCTTTAATCACCCATTCCTGAATAAATTCCTTGGGTTTTTCCAGAATGTTGGTATGAACCCACTCGTGGATTGGGGCCGTTTTCACCGAAACCTGCTCATTTCTCCGTTTGGGGATGCCAAAACTGCCCGATAGCTCAACCTCAGCACAGTGGTGGGCCAACCACGCCGCAAACAGCATCGTAAACGTCAGTTCATTGTGGCCAAAGGGTGCGTCTCGCAATCGCTTCCAAATTTCGGCAATTTCGATGCTGATCTGCTCCCGATCGCCCAACTCGGCCATCTCAGAAATTCGATCCCATGCCTCACGAATGTTGGGATTTGTCGGCACTTGAACCGTGTAGGGTGTGCCGGACTTAAGGAGACCCCAGCGGCGAACAAACACGGCATCGATCAGCGTCTCGTAGCCCTTGTTTGGAAATGGCTTTTTGAGGTCATGGGCCAGCAGTTGGCGGGATGCATAGCTGACGACGGTTGAACCTGTGGTGCTGTTGCTGCGGAGCTTGTCGTTGCTCTCAACGGGTGGCACAAAGGAATAGAGGTGATCCAGCATGGCGCAGACCACCGTTTCTAGCTTATTTTGCTCGGCGAGCGGCACCTTATCCATCACCTGACAAATGTAGGTGCAGCTTGAAAAAATTTCCTTGAGGGCGGTATCGATGTACTGGTCTAGCTGCTTTGTGAGTTCTGCAACGGCCGGGCCAAACTCTTGCTTTTCGGCAACACTCTTATTATTCAGCGCCTCTCGCATTTGCAGTTGCCGAGCCAGGTCTCGGGTTGCACGACCAGGAATGGCGAGAATGATGCGATCGCGAACGGTTTGGGGGGCCTTGTCTAGCTCAGCTTTGGCTTGGTTTCGCAGGGTTTCCAGATCGCGATCCGTTTCGCCTAAGAAGTAGGCAATGAGGCCGCGTGCTGACAATCCTGCGATGATGCGATCGCTACTTAGGCTGCGCTGCAAGGTATCTACCGAAAACACATTACAGCTAAACTGCCACTCGTCTCGATTGAGGCTATGTTTATTGACAAACTGATTGGCATAGACCACTACATCGTCTCGATATTGCCCCAAGTTCTTCCGAGCGTGTGCAATCAGATCCCCGAAATCGGGGGGCGTGTTTTCAATTTCTTCCTCAATTTTGCGGCGCAGATCGTTAATGCTAAAGCCAGAGTAAAAGCGATAGGTTTGATTGCCCGGATTGTGGTAAATCACCTGATAGGTATTGACCAACTTTTTGAGCAATGCGCTGGTTTTTGGCACTGAGAAACCAGTCATCATCGCCAGCAGTTCTTCATGCGGTTCCCGCTCGCCCTTTTTCAGCTTTTGCTCGCTCAAATAGTAGAGGGCGATCGCCCTTAGCACGGTCACTTCGTCAGGGGTAGCAGATGCGGCGATCGCATCGTAGGCTTTTTTATAATCTGCGTAGCTTTGCTTTTGGGAAAAGTTGCTGACGAAGGCATCCAGAAGCTGCACAGGACGCACGTAGTTCAGGTATCCTTCTGTTTCTACAGGGCTTGTTTCGATAAACTTGGCCACGTCCTCTTTGATGAACTGAATGGCGGTTCGCCCTTGGGTAAACTCCAGGTTGCACAGCAAATAGGCCGTCAGCGGATGCAGCGGATAGCAGCCCAACCCCAAGTGCTTATGGAAGTCGTCGTAGGGCCAGTTGCGATTGCTGTAGGCGGTGATGTACTTGTCATAGGCTCGGCGAGATTCGGATAAAAGGTCTTTGCCCCACTGTTGCCGAAAATCCTGCCAGGTATTGGCATTAGACTGGTTCAGCAGATTGTCCATCACCAGTTCCAGGCTGGACTGGGGTTCATAGGTGCTGGTTGCCAGTTCGATGCGGGTCGTAAACCGTTCATATCGCTTCCGGTCGAACGCAGAAACGTCTCGGTCGATCGAGGGGCGCACCTGTGCCAAGCACAGCATTGCCAGCCGACCTTTGTGGTTAGCACAGGCATTGGTGAGATTTTGCAACACCCAGCCGCCAGCCGCATTGGGGTTTTGGAGCCACTTTCTTAGGTAGGCATTTAGCTCGTCGAACAGGATCAACAGACCCGAAAAGCGGCTATCAGGGCCGGTGCAGAGTTGGTCAATAGTATCTTTGAGGATGGCTTCGATATCGAGATTCTGCTGAAAGTCGAGCGGATCGCCATAAAACTCCTGGCTTAGCTCTCGAACTGTAGGAATTAGCTCGTATTGTCCTTCTTGGAGTAGCTCGATCAGGTCATCCAGCCCATAGGGTGGGTCTTGCTCTGCCAAAAATGCCTCAGCACGGCTGCGCTGCTCAGCAGAGAGGTTTTGCAGAAACCGGAGGGGACGCTCCGTAAAGCGTTGGGCCAGGGTGTCTTGAATGCCGTGTTCGGCGAGGGCGCTTTGCAAGCCTTGCAGCAGCAGCTTGCCCAGGTCGGCTGCGGTTTCGCCGCTGATGCAGACGACCAGATAGGGCTTGCTGCGCTCCTTAAAAGCCTTCAGCGTTTCGACAACGGCCTGCGATCGCCCCGACACGGCATAGCCCATCTGCGCCAAAATGCCAGCCACCTCCGGACTGTCAGCGGGCTGCTTGAAAAAGTTGGCCAGGGTCAGCGCAAAGTGAGACTTGCCCTTGCCAAAGTCTTGCACCATGAGGTGAATGTTGTCGTGATTGGCGCTATGAAAGCTGAGCCGAACGGCATCCACTACCCCCAAGGTAGAAGATTTGGGGCGATCGCCATCATAGTTAAACACAAACCCCTGACACAGCCGCAGGTTTTTGTCGGGGTCTGCCATCATGTTGAGGTTGACAGCATCGGCCACTAAGCCGTTGTGGTTGATGGTAACAAGGTCTCGAATTTGCATGGCGTGGACGAGTCTAGTGTGGGAGCAGGAGCAGTCGAAATGAGCGAGCCGAGCCGATGGATTGCCGGGAGGATTGGGAGTCGGAGGTGAAACTGGGCGCTAGGTTGGTGCAGTTGCAGCCGAAGACACGGGACTGGATGGGATGGGATAACGCTCGAAACAATGGAGCCGATCGCGCGGCCACTGGGCCGGAACAAGACTGCTAGGCAGCACGATCCACAGCCGCTTGGGCAACTGGCGCAAGTCGATCAGTTGTTGCCAAAACAAGGGCACATCGCTGCTGCTGACGGCTGCGAGATAGGTTATGAAGGTTTCAAAGCCTTCAAGCTGAATACAGCTTTGGGGAATGTTGGGACTAGCGCATAGATCCCGGAGCGCCTGAATCTCTCGATCGATGCGGCGATGCAAGAGCAGGTTGGGGCTAGTGGACTGGGCGGTGTGGCGTTCAAGCAATGCTTGGCAATAGTTGACTCGATGCGTACCGTAGCGAAATCGCAGTTGTTCGTAGCGCCAGTCGCCCTCCCGCAAGTCCCACTGAATGATATGGGGGCGATCGCTCGGAATGGTGACTGCGTGCAGGTTGGAAGCCATGCTCATCCTCGGTGCCTGATCCATGCTGCGATGCTCCTTAGCGGGTGGGGTTAGACTGGGCGTAGGCTTGTTCTAGCAGGGCGATCGCCCTATCCCAGCGGCGCACCAACTGATGGGGAGGCACAGTGCGTCGCTGCTCCACCAGGCCATACACCTCTAGCTTATCCAACTGATCTTGCAGCGAAGTCGGCTCTAGCCCCAGCAGCGGTGCTAGCCCCATCGGGTGATGGCACACATCCTCCGTAATCACAGAGGTCACATCGCCATAGTCGCGCTCCCACAGCTTCGCCAAGAAATAGCCCACCAAGTAGGGATGGGGCAGCCGCGCCTCCCCCGTTGCATACTGAGTATTGCTCAACTCTTGCACAAACTGACAAGCCGCCAATGCCTGTGGCTCCGTATAGGCTCGCAGCGCATAGCGCAGATTTTTCTCCAGATTTTTGCTGGTTTCTCGTTCAAACACTAGCCCGGCTTCGTAAACCAGGTTTTCCACCGAAAAAGTAAAGTGTGCTGGCAAAAACTGATAGACCAACCACGTCCAACCGCCCCACTCTGCCGGGCTTTGGGGCACTGGCGATAGCCCCTTGTCGCCAAAGCTGAGATAAAAATGCATCAGCCAATCTGTCACAGGAGACCGAAGCTCCGGATCATGAGCCATCACCACCCGCCCCTCCGGACTCAAACGATGCCCCTGAACCAATCCACACCGCACTGCCCAGCTTCTCACTGGGCCAACTTTCTTATTGCCCAACCCGGTTCTCTGCATCAGGTCATCCAACTTACCTTGTAAACCCTGAGGCTCATCCGCCGCTCTAAGGACTTTTTGCAAGTCCTCCTTCTTGAGTGCGAACGTTGTGTGAAAACCCAATTGAAGCTCAGGCATAGTTTATCTCTCAGGCAGAAAAAGCAGATAATCCCAAACCTAACTCACTGACAACCAACTATACAAACGTTCCCATAAGATACTGCATATTCTTTCACTACGTTTTTCGACCAACTCCTTATCCCAGGCTCTTTCAGAACCCAATTCCACTATAGGTAAAATGTGAGAATTATGAGATGAGTTAGTCAACAATTTAATAGCTTGATCGCTCAGGTTAATTCCTCTCTCTTGAGCCTGCGAGGTCAACTCTGCTAGCCGATCTGGATCTTTTTGTGAAAGATGCTGATAGTAAATGAACTTTTCTATCCAACCCTTATTACTTAGAGAACTATTGACATCAACGGGGAGAAGAGTCAGGTTACCAATTCGCTGATAATTGTCATCCTCATACAAAGAATTGTCCCACTGAGAGAGATCATTAGATGACTGATTCTTTTGTGGTGCTATATGCTCAATAGTTGACAATTCTTGGGAATTCCACTTTTCAGGGGTTAGGTATTTAGGAGTACTACCTGGCAACCCCTCCTTCATTAGTCCAGGACAGTCAGGATCGGGGATAGTATCTTCAGCCGTAACGAAAAGCGAAAACTTGCATACAACTTTTGATTCGTCGTATCTCAGGAAACTTTTTGCCTTACTCAGCCAATCCGGCTTGTTTCCAATACCTCTCTCTGCCAGTTTACGCTTGAAATACTCTGACAAGAATTTTGCCGTTAGCTTCTCGTCACCCTTCTCCCAACATATCTCATTCGCCAAAAGCTCTCTGTATACATCGTCTAATCCGGAATTTGAAAGTGAAGAGCGCCAAATCGTATAAAAGGCAGTCGTGACCTTCAAAGCAGAAATAAATTCTTGAACTGAACCTAAGATAGTCTCATTAGAATCACGTTCATGCAGTACCTTCGAGTAAAAACGACTGAGAACAGTTAGCGCCATTCTGTGATTTGCATCTCGCAAGTACAGCAAAAAGACAGTAGATACTTTCTTATCTTGATCTTGTACTGGCAAAGACTCCAATACATAGGATTTTTTACTAGGCTCGAACTGCACAACCTCTTTCCAGTAGATTGCAAGTTCGCCCATGTGTTGCAGAAACTCTTCCTTGTCAGAATTGGATCTGCACTTATTTTCATACGAATTACACAACCAGCGTCTCTGCGTGCTAAATTGCTTAGATAGCTTAAAGCCACTTTGTGCTAAAGCAAAAGCTGTCAAAAAATCATTGGTTATCTTGCTTTTAGCTGATGCTTTCGTTTCAGAAGATAATAAGTCATCTACTGACTTGAGGTGACGATCAGATTTAGAGTTTTGGAAACTAGCTCCTGAGGACTCAACGTAATTAACGACTAGTGGCTTGAAAGTTTCGTAAGCCGTGAGGGGCGTTCCTGTCGCGTTGAGAGACTGAAACATATCAAATGCTCTCACGTCTGATTCCGGCTTAATCACAGTAAAGCAACAGCGATTCAAGAGATAATCACAAAAGGCAAACAAACGCACTAACTTACTTAGATGCCTGTCTTCATCGCTCAGAGAATTGGTGTTATCCTCAATCTGACGAATTCTGTTGCGCAAAGCCTCTCTCGGATAGCTCCATAACTCAAGCTCTGTAATTTTCCCTGCCTCAATTGCTTTGAGGATTTTTTGGACAGAAGGCAAGGAAGTTTTCTCACTTGACAGAAACTCACTCATTTTTTTAAGGTTTCTCTGAACCAAGCCTCTGCCCCTCACCGGAGGAAAACTTGGAGCTTCATTAGTGTTGATGGCAGTGTTGATGGCTCGAATAAAGCTTGCCAAATAATAGGACACTGGTGACTTGTAATTATCGTCGTTTCCATCTAAAGTCCATTGATCGACCGATGCCCTTATTATGATGGGTTTCCGTTGTGGACTTCCACGTCTTATATCAACAGAAAACAGATCTTTCAGATTTTCCAGATAAGTTTGGGCCGCTTCTTTTGCATCCTTGCTGCCATCTGTGTCCGAAAGGCGCTGTTGAAGTTCATAAATCTCTTTATAAAGTTGACATGATAGCAAGGCGATTGTAGACAGTCTCTGCTGCCCATCAATTACGTTGTCAACTCGAGTTGGCAAAGCTCGCTGATCTAGGGGCTTTATATTCTTAATTGGTTCTTTCTCTGTAACAAGAATAATGGTTCCCATGAAGTGAATCTGCTGATCTGGGCTAGTTTGCCTACCCACATCAGCATCCTCATCAAAAATATTCTCAAGCCCATTCAGAATGTCTTCTAAGAGTTGATCGATGTTTTCAGTATCCCAGCTATATTCCCTCTGGTACAAAGGAATGTAGTATCCTAAGCCTGCCTGTTGAAAGAAGCCTAGAATCGACGTACTGTTGCTCGTAAAGATTCGTGAGATATCAACAGTGCCTTGCATGTAACCGAAATCTCCGCTGATGAAGATAGCTAGTTTTCATAACGGTCACTTCAGGCAACTAAGAATAGAAACTAAAACTCACCTATGAAGTGACCTTGGATTAGTTTTCCCTTAAAGATGACACGCTAAACACGGCAGCGTGTCATCCTCCTGGTCTAACACCGTACTCAGCACCTCGGCAAGGGGCAGGTTGTCTTGCTTTGCCTGCTGACGCGCCATGGCCCGCTGATGGTCGGCAATGATTTGTTCCTTGCGGGCCAACAGTTCTAGCAGCGTTTCGCCCTGGGTCCAGGTGTAGGTGCGGCCGTCTTTGTGGCGCTGTTCATATTCCACTGCCTTGGCAAATAAATCCGGATGGTGTTCATATAACATCACCCATTCATATTTGCGCTGAAAAAAGCAAAAATAGCACCCCGATCGACTGCGCCAAGCGTAATATTTGGGCAGGCCAATGCCACTTTCTTCAAGCAGCCGCAAAATATCTGCCTTCACCAAGCCGCGCTCTTTGAACGGATAGACGGGCTTGATGTTGGGTTTGGTGGAAATGTAACCGTCGCGGTGTTCATCGGCGCGGATGCCAACATAGCTAATGGTGTTGTCTTCCCCGACAAAGTCTTCCAGGGGCTTGATTTTAAGTTGTTTTGTACACCATCGCATTTGGGGAGAAGGGAGAACCCCGCCGTATACATCAAGCCAATGATCAAATCCTCGTTCTGCACTGAGGTAATGAATCGTAATCCCTAGTCGGGCTTTGATCCGTTCTAGATACTCATAGGTTTCATCGAGTTCTCGATGGGTATCGCAGAAAAAGTATTCCATCTGCGGAACCTCCTGGTGCAGCAGCACCGCCAGCGCCGTGCTGTCTTTGCCGCCCGATAGGCCCAGGATATGTCGCGTCGGTTTGGTCATGGGTGCATTATGGCTCATTCGGAAATTTCGCGGCAGTGAGAATCTGGTTTTAGCTGGGCTTGCCAGTGTTGGGGCTTGAGGATGAGGCGGTCGGCCGTGAGGGGGCCGTGGTGGAATGCTACTCGGTGGGTATTGGTCGCCAAATCTAGCTGATAAACCAACGCCAGGATATAGCAGTCTGCATGGCGCAGAGAAAAGATGCGCTCTCCTTCGCTCAGCCAAAACGTGGGGCTGGGGCCGGGGGTGGCTTTGACGTTGACATAGGCCACGGGCTGCGGCAACGCCCCCACCAAGATATTGAAC
Source organism: Synechococcales cyanobacterium C42_A2020_086 (assembly GCA_015272325.1). Lineage (GTDB taxonomy): Bacteria > Cyanobacteriota > Cyanobacteriia > Elainellales > Elainellaceae > JACYLU01. Next base: position 31,004 of record JACYLU010000021.1, read on the forward strand.
CCGACAGTGTGAACGGGCTGCTGGTGGATAGGGACGTTGGGATAGCGCTGTCGCAGCAGATCGGTCACCAGTTGCAACGCGGCTTCTTCGTGTTGAAAATCGCAGGGAGCCTCGGCGGGCTTGGCATAGGCATCGCCCCAGCGGGCTAGCTCTGCCACCCGATAAAGCCGCAACAGTTCGGCATCTGGATAGCGCTGCTGGCGGGCGGCTCGGTCGATCCAGTCGGCAATTGCTTCTTCGCACAGGGCGATCGCCTCCTCCACCGCAGGGCGATCGCTGAGATCCACGTTGAGCCGAAAGGTCTGGGAAGATTTGTCATAAGTAAGAATTTCATACCTACCAACCAGTACCCGTTTAGGGTTGTCCATCAACACTCGATCCCAGTCTTCTATGCCCTGCTCGTCGTAGCCGCTGAGAGTGGTGGCCAGGTCGCTGCGCGGGGCCCAGCCGTCGCGGGTTAGCAAGTGCAAAATGACCGCAGGCTGATAGATGGTCTGCATGGTCATGGTGTGGCGCAAAAAGTCGAGCAGTTCGGCGATGGGGCGCATGGCGCGGGGGGGCATTAGAGCTACGTTGCTGGGCGATCGGTGGAGATGTAGTTGAAATCTGTCGGTTGAAGTTTAACGTTATTCTCCTAGATCTCTCAGCCTTTCGTATCGATTAAAGATCTCGTTGGTAATTTTAATCGCTGTCTGGTTGTGGCTAGCCAAACATAACGAATACAGCACGGAGTTGGTTGAGTTTCGCATCAGTACAGGGCGGCTAACATGGGGAAAGAGTGATCGTAGCTGCTCGGTATATAGTCTCGCCAACCATTCAGCCTGAATTGTGTCACGACTTGACGCAGGTTCCGTTGGATTGCCAAATATATCTAGCTGAATTCCTGGAGGCTCTCGGTAAATTTGAGTAATCCAGTCTGTGCTGCCCATAACTTGACTCAGTTGCTCTACCACTTCAGGATCAGGATCTTGATCTCTGGGGAGAAGACGGGTAACGCCCATAACCGAGAAATTGACGAAAATATCGCAAGTTTTAGTATTTGCAAGTTCTTGCACTGTTTCCCAATCTACTTGCAAACCATAAGGATCTAGAAAAACAAATGCTCGTTGCATCGAGGAGTAGGGCAGTCGTGGAACTATCTCGTTACGCAGAACCTCATTGCAATTACCCTGACGCACCTCAATCACACGATCTGGGAACTCCTCACGAAGGTGTTGAACACGCTCTACTCGTCGAGGAGAGACATCTATAAACCAGTAGCCGTCGAACCGAGGTTCTGTTTGCAAAGCACGTAAAGGAGAACCATCAATGTAGCGTTGCTCATCCTCTTTCGCTCTAGGTCTCACAGAACCAGCAAAAGCATCGATATAGTAGTACGCTCTGAGCCAGCTTTTCTTCTGTTCGTTCATAATGACAGAATAGGCTTTGAGGTACTTTGCTAGTAAATCTAACTTCTCTTCCGACCACCGCCCAATAATATCCTCACCTTCGCTACCAAACCGACTCATGCTTAGCCTCATTTAGCAGAGATTAAATACCTCGGTTCTAACCCATTGTGCTTTCGCTGCCTAGAAGATTTTTGTTTTTGCCATCGATCAACATGACAATACCAGGCAGGTGGCATCTCGTCCCACATCTCACCGTCCAATAGTCTTCCGCCTGCTTTCGAGTGATGCCCGCCCCACTGCTTGAAGAAGAAGGCAGTATTCGTCTCTCGTGTTTGACGCAAGATATCTCTAACCCACTCCGGCTTAATAGGACGGTGCTCACGTCCAGACTCGCCGCCCACAATCACCCAATCAATTCCCTCTAAATTTAGGTCAAGCGGGCCTAGAAGCGGTTCACAAGAAAGGAAGCGAACGGCAGATGGGATTTGCCTCAACGCATGAACCCTATGGGCATATTGCTGATTCTCTACAGACACACCAACCCAGATATTCTCAGACCATTCGAGTTTAGGCGCTAATTCTGCTAAGTTCTGATCCCGTTTAGTCAGAATTTGGTATATGTGCCAAGGGGTCTCTCGCATGACTGTGAAAATCTCCTGTAGGTAGGCAAACGGGACATCTTTGTGAAAAAGGTCACTCATAGAATTCACAAAGATTCGACTCGGTGTTCGCCACTTCCTTGGCTGCTCTAGTCGCTCTGGGTGGAGTGTCAACTGAAAACCGTGAGGGAAATTCTGCGGAAACCTTTCTGTTAGTGCTTCGGCATAGCAATAACGACAACCCGGACTCACCTTATTGCAGCCAGTAGTCGGGTTCCAAGTCTTATCAGTCCATTCAATACCGGTGTTGCTGCTTGACATTTCGCTAGTATGTACCTTTCAGGACTGGTTGCAACATACCATTCTAGTACATAAGATCTATCTATACTAGCTTAATGTTCGAAGTTATCTGCATCCAGTAAGTTTGGTCGATTAGGGAAGGGGGGCTGTGGGCTGGCTCTTGGTTGAATCTAGAGACGGGCTGGGGTCTAACACGCGCTCGGTGAGCCGGGCCACTAGGGCCTGCTGGAGTTGGGGGTCTTGGCATTGCGCCAGAAGCTGGTCGATGAGGGGATCGAGTTGCTGCTGTTGTTGGGGGTCGATCCACACCATTTGGTGAATTTCGGCTCCGTCGGGCCGGGTGACGGTGATGCGCCGTGCATCAAAGCCGCGATCGCCCCGAGCGGCAATGTCTTTTTGGAGGGCTTCGAGGTTTTTGAAGCGCCGGGCCAAGTCGCCCAGTCGCTGCTCGAAGGCTAGGCGATCGCCATCTCGCCACGACTCGGCTGGGCGATCGGCCACAATCATCAGCAGTGCTTCTAGCCAAGCTTTGGGATTTGGGGGATCATTGGCCGCCGCCCGCACAAAACGATCGAGCAGGGGGTCGGCGCAAATGCCCAGCAGGTATTTGGCCCGAAACTGGAGGTCGGCTTGCAGGCGATTGCGCTCGCTCCGCAGCCCAAACGCATGGTGCAGCAGTTGTTCACAGTCTGCCAGCATCACATCGTAGGCCGTGTGAATCTCGCGGAGAGCCTGCACGAGGGTATCGCGCAGCGTGCGGGCAGTGGTGGAGTCGTCGGGCTGGTGGGGGGCGATCGGCGGCAGCCCGCAGGCCTGGGGCAACTGGACAAACAACAGTTCGTCTGGCTCCTGGGTTTGCAGCAAGGTTTGTAAAACGGCCCGGGCCTCCTGACTCAGGCGCTTGGTTTGCAGCGTGTAGGGCGGCAGCTTGCGGACAAATTGCACCAGCGGCTTGACGACCGATAAAACGGTGACATTTCGTAGGTTCTTGGGCGCGGGGGTTGTGCCTGCTTTGAGAACAGACTCTAGCTCTCGAAAAACGTGCGATCGCAGCCCTGCGATGGCAATATATTTGACGGCAAACCGCGCCGGATCTTTGACCAATAGCTCGAAGTGTTCGCTGCCCAGCAGGGGAATAAACGTGCCGTCTTTATACAGACTAATGCGGTCTGTATCATGCAGCAGCACCGCCGCCAGCAGCACTGGAATGATGCCCCGTTTGACCCCGTAGGGCGGATGTTCGAGTTGATTGTAGAGCTGCGCGATGCTTTGGGGCTGGTCGATGGCAGCTTGGTAAAATTGGGCGATCGCATCCCACACTGCCGCCACGCCCGAATTGGCAAGCGGGGGATAAAAGCCCCATCCCCCCCCGTCCTGACGATGCATCCCCGTCGCCTCTAGCACCGAGCCATACATGGCGACCTCTGGCCCATAGCCATCTAGCCCCAGGCGGGGCTGGTCAGCATTTTTGAGCATCGCCTCGATCAGTTCACGCCGCGCCTTTGCGCCTTGGGAGGTCAATTCACGGCGATTGATTAGTTCATTGTCGAGCACCAAGCCCTGACAATAGGTGCGATCGCACAGGTCTGAAAGTGCCGCTTGAAAGCCCCTAGCAGACTCAATTGCCGTCAGTTGACCTTCAATCCAGCAGGTCGTTTGCTGGGTAGCCCAGTTGAAGGTAAACGCAATGGTTTCGTTCAGCAGTTGCTCCGCTTCGACCAAGCGTTGTCGCACCTCCCGCTTGGCTACACCATCTGTTTGCAACTCAGGAGCCTCTTTCCAGATCTGTTTCAGTGCCCCAAAGTCTTCACTCCGCATTCGCAGAAGTTCTAGGTCGGCCACAGCAATCACAATCAACGGCTTTCCATCGGCAGTGTGCGATGGCACGGATGCAGGCGATGCCGTATCGAGCCAGTAGGCGATCAAGCCGTCACTGCCAGGATTGGCACAGGTCAACGTCTGGAGGTCAACCCGACTATCCACATACCGCTGTTCAAAATAGCGGAGGTTGCCTGTTGTGGTGTAATGGCGCTGAGCCACAAGGGGTTTTAAGGGATAGGTTGTGGTCAATCGATCTGCTAGAGGGGTGCGCGTCTGTTCAATCTGCGCTTGAATTGCGGCTTCAATATCAAAATCTGAACCCTGCCAGATCCGCAGTTCGTCTTGAGCACTGCGGTGGGTGATGAGTTTCTTCTGCTTCAGAGACTCGATGACTTCCCGCCAATGCTGACGGCCCTGCTCATCGCTAGGAGAATCGCACAGGGCCAGTGTCACAAGGTCAGGGGTTGCCCGTAACGCGCCAGTCGAGGTGACTAGGTTAAGCACTCCAATGGTTTTCAAGACGTTGAGAATGGCTTGACTCTGATCCCTGGCATCCTGAATTAACCCTTGTATTTCAACCCAACGCTGGAGATTGAGCCGCGATGCTAGCCCAGTGACGGATTCCACAAAGTAGTCGTAAAGCTGGTGTAGTTTCAGCGTGGGGATGTGATCTCCCTGAATGGCAGTGGATTTAAGAAATTGCGGCAAGGCGTAAGGCTCGTCGCTGGTGAGGAAGGTAAACAGTGAGCGATCGTTCTGGGCGTAACGCACACAGAGCATGGGCAACACCAGCGCCGCCAAGGGATGCAACGGGTAGGTTTCTGCTAAGACGTTGGCTGAAATTTCGTACTCCGCAAGCACATCCTGGAACGCCTCAAACCAGCATTCGGCTTGGCGGTGAAGGGTAGGGAGAATCGAGTCAGAACGAGTGATCGCCTGTCCAATCAGCCGCGTCATCTGGCTGGGCGATTCGGTCAAGACTAGATCGGTAAATCGCCCGTGAATTTTGGTCCACTCGCTTTGCTCAACGGTCGAAAGGCGATCGCCATAGCCAGCAAAGGACTGGTGGAGAATTCCCACCAAATGAACTTGGTAATCGCCTTCTAGCTCTAGCTCTGCAATTTGTTGCAAGAGGTATAGATCCTGAGTCCCCCGGTGATGAGCGGCGTATTCCAGATTCTTGCCCAACTCATCGATGATAAGCAGCACATCTGTTTCGACAGCCTGAACAAGTTCCCTGAGCAATTTCAGCACTTGTTGGTCGGTAACCTGGCAGTTGCCTGCCTCTGCCTGAAAGCGCCACTCATTCAGATCCATCCAGAAGTCGGGCTTTCGTTTCTTTTGCCAAAATCGGTCAAAGCCGTAGGACAGAGCACGTACAATCGTCCAACTCAGCGGCTCTCGTTGGGCGGTGGCTACTGCTCTCACTAACCCCGCTTCAGGAATGCGTCTAACCGCTTCCATTTCAGGGCTGTCATCGGCAAAAACGGATTCGGCGATCGCCCATGCTGCCTCAGCAATGGCACTGCCCTCCGGGGCGCACAATGCCGCCAAAAAATGAGCAAAGGCTGACTTGCCAGTGCCGTAGACCCCAGTGAGCGTCCAGGCGCGGTGGGCATTGGGGTCACCAAGGGCCGACAGAATCCGCCGCAACGCTTCAGCAGATCGCTCCGTCGGAACATAGCCCTGCACCGCACTTGGCTTGTCCAGGTCTCGCTCTAAATTGACGGAGCGGTAGTAGCGGCGGTGTACCTCAAAATAGGTCGATAGAGCCTGTTTGCGGTGCGTCGCCGCAGGTGTTTTGGTCATCTTGCTCATCTTCCCGCTCGGTAGTACCCGTCTAAAATAGCCCCTGCCAGGCTCAGTGGCTCTCCCTCAATGGAAAATTGCAGTTTTCCGGCAGCATCAGACAAGCGAATTTTTTCGCAGCGCCGAGCGACAACTTCAATTGCATCACAAAGGACGCTCTCCGTTAGCTTAAATACCGATCCTGGACTACCGGGGTCATAGAGCAAATTGGCAATAGGCATGGTTTTGGCAGAGCTACCGACTTGAGCATGATGCTGCAAACACGCATAGACTACCAGTTCTGGGGGCAAGTTTGGCTTCTGTCCGACACGAAACTTGTAGTGCCGTGCATCTCCAGCGGTGTGAATCAACCCCAGTTGCGTAAACGGGCAGTCGAGGGACTCTTCGCTGACGTGAGCCTTCCCCCCAGGCTGGGGCACATACATCCGCAGTAAGCAACTTACGTCTTTTTTGAGGGAAGAGTCGGAAATTCGAGGGGCATGGCGATCGCGATACTCACAAAGCTGATAGAACAATTCTTCAACCGTAAACTCAACCGCACGAAACTCATTGAACGTTATGTTCCAAGCGGTTGCCAGGTGAGGGGCTTCCAGCAATGTCCAGTGCAGTAGCCAAAGAGAAGCAGGGTCTTCCAGGTAAGGGTCCCATCCCTGCGACCCCAAAAGCTGCTGACCAAATTCCGTCGGCTGGTCATCCTTCAGCAGTTTGAAAGCGGTGCACCAGTACCGAATCGAGCGCACCATGTTCTTCCCCACGCCCAACCGAACCGGGGCATCCTCCCTCAAAAACACTTTGGGATCGTGAGCTGCGCGATCGAATCCCTTTTTCAGCCAGCCAAAACGCGGGTGAAAAGTCTCATGACGAGCAAAGACCATCCCTCTGGTCGGACTGCGAGTATCAGGATGGCGCAGCGCTGGTTCGATCGTCATAGGCGGAGACAGAACTTGTGGAGACAGAACGAATGTACCTATTCTCTGCGATTTTGCATCTTCTGGATAGCCCTAGGAGTCGCATGCGACTCTTATGCTACCCCATGGGTGGAGGTTGGGATTTCAATTAGCGCTAAATTTATGGATAGGCATATAGATGGGCTAATGCTGGGAACTCGTCTGCAAGAAGGACTCTCTCGAGAAACCACACCAGAGTGATGCCGCCGAATCTAGCCCATCAATTCTGTTCTTTTTGTCATTATTTCTGGCAGAAATTCTGAATTATTTCTGTCCAAACGCCAGAATTTGAGCGGCGCTGAGCTTAAAATCTGGCACTACTGTAGATTGAATGGGCGTATCGCCCTGATACACCGTGTCTTCATACTGCCCATTCACCCACAGGCACACCGTCACCTGCTGAAGCTCCGGGTCAACAATCCAATATTCATTGATGCCGCGGGCAGCATACTCTGTATGCTTGAAGCGGTAGTCCCGGTCCCGATTCTCTTGCCCTGGGGAGACCACCTCAACGACCAAAGCGGGGGGTGGCATCTCCTGAGTAATCATATTGCGGCGTTGTCCTGCCAAAGCAGCATACCCCTCTTCGCTGAGTACAACTAAGTCAGGCAACCGCACCTTTGCCCGCCTGCCGCTAACCACAATTTCTGTATCCTTGAGGTTAATCAGCACGATCGGAAGGTGCTTTGCCAATTCCAGCATCAGCAATTTGGCGAGCTTGCAATTCTCTGGAGATTCCGTTGGCATTTCCACTAATTCGCCATCCACCAACTCGTAGCGGGTGTCGGTGCCGTCGTCATAGTCCAGATAGTCCTCCATCGTGAGCGGTTTGGGTGGCTTGGGGGCAGTTTGAGTCATAGCTGGCAACCTCAGCACTGGATACCACTGAAACGAGTAGGCATGGCAAACCCGATGCATCTCTCCCAAACTTTAGCAAATCTCGACTTCCGGCTGGTTGGTCCAATTGGCGCTCAGCATTAGCTAGACGGTGCAGCTCTGCCGCAATCGCTGTCTAGTGACATCGCCCTGTGCCATGAAAGAGGCCTGATAAAATTAGGGTGTTTATTACGAGCCGTCTCGTTTTGCCATGCCTTCTGCAACTTCGGCTAGTGACACGCGCGATCATCCCTTGTTTGGTCTTGCTACCAATGGGCGTGGGTTTTTATTCATGCAGCTCATGCCAGGACAAACCCCCAAGTATGCCTTGTCTCGCCGATTTTCAATGGATAACCCGGAGCATGAGCTTTATGCTGTCCTGGGTATCCTGAAGCGAATTGGCGCCACCCTTCTGCCATGATGTCGAGTTGCCGCAGTGATTGGGATGCAATCGCCATCGCCTGCCAGCAGAGCCAGGTCGGTAAACGCTTGCCCGGTGCTCTGTATGTCCACGTTTCAGCGCTAGCGGCCCTCGATCCGCTTCTGCAAGATTACGAACGTGCAGCTAGGCAAATCGCAAATTATCCAGAGCGCATGACGTTGGTCAAATTCAGCCTGGAGAAGCCCAGCGTTTCCTATTTGCTCTATCCCGATTTCGACTCAGACCCCCATCCTGCCCTCCAAGCCAGCATCCAGGTGAATGTGCAAACGGGTGAGGTCAGCCATCGCGATTACAGGGATGCCGCCAATCCATTCATTCTTCACCGCAAGGAGACTTTCGTTACCCCAGAATATCCGCACTACCCGCAGTTTGCAGCCCTAACGCGGCAGGAAGACGCTCTAGGACTGCTTGACAATCCGCGAGCGATTGGCACTCGCCGAGCTTGGGAAGAACGGCTAGCCCAGTTCCAGGTAGCGGTTGACGGGCATACCCTAATTCATCGGGTTCTCCTCGACCCCTCAGCAGCCCAGGTCAAGATTGATCGCCACAAGGCCGCCATCAGCCGCACCGATTTCTCCAAACCTGTGCGTCTGGCACTAGAAGCAGGACTACTCCATCCGGGAACTACATTCTTTGACTATGGCTGCGGACAGGGCGGAGACATTGAGCGAGTGTCCAAGCTAGGCTGCCAGAGTGCGGGTTGGGACCCTCACTACCGCCCCGACGCCCCTCGGGTGGCTGCAGATGTGGTCAATCTGGGCTATGTCATCAACGTGATTGAGTCTCAGGCAGAGCGACGCGAGGCATTAATCCAAGCCTGGGAGTTGACTCAGCAAGTGCTAATTGTGTCTGCTCAGGTGCTGATCGCCCAGGGTAACAGCCAGATTGTCTATGGAGATGGCGTGATCACCCGCCGTAATACCTTCCAGAAGTACTATGACCAGGAAGAACTGAAGATCTACATTGACCAAGTGCTGGGCGTCGATGCAGTGCCAGCCGGGTTGGGTATTTACTTTGTCTTCCGCGACGAGGCTCAGGCCCAGACCTTTCGCGCCTCCCGATTTCGATCGCGGGTCAGCATACCCAAAGTGCGGTTAGCCCACAAGCGGTTTGAAGATTACCAGGAATTGCTGACTCCGTTGATGGCATTCTTCACCGAGCGGGGACGGCTGCCCACCCTAGAAGAACTGCCCGAAGCTGAAGCCCTAACTCGCGAATTTGGCACGCTGCGGCGCGCGTTTCAGATTGTTTTACAAGCCACCAATCCGCAAGAGTGGGATGCCATCAGCGAGCGGCGGCGGCAAGATTTGCTGGTGTATTTGGCGTTGAGCCATTTTGGTCGCCGTCCAAAACTGCGGGATTTAACATCTGTAGTGCAGAACGACATCAAGAGTCTGTTTGGCAGCTATCAGCAGGCGTGCGCGGCGGCAGACCTGATGCTGATGAGCTTGGGCAACTTAGAGGGGGTTGCAGAGCGCTGTCGCAGGAGTGCGATCGGGCAAAAGCGACCGAATTCGCTGTGGGTTCACGTTTCGGCGATCGAGGCATTAGACCCCTTGCTGCGGCTCTATGAAGGCTGCGCCTCTCGCACCATCGGTCGCCCCCAAGAAGCCAATGTCATCAAGTTCCACGTCCGTCAGCCCAAAATCACCTATCTGGTCTATCCCGACTTCGATAGCGATCCCCATCCCGCCCTGCACACCAGTATGCAGATCGATCTGCGGGATCTGCACGTTCATTACCGAGATTATGATCCGGCGGACAATCCACCCCTGCTGCACCAGAAAAATTTGCTGGTCACGGCTGATTATCCGCTGTATGAGAAGTTCACAAAGTTGACGCAACAGGAAGCAGACTGGGGACTGCTAGATGACTTGGGCGCCATTTTCGATCGCCGGGGCTGGCAGACATGCCTCGCCGATCACTGTGCTGAACTGAAGGGGCACCGAGTGGTGTGGCGCAAAGATGCAGATCCCTATCAGGTCAAGCTCATCCAAAGCCGACGGCGCAGCAAAACCCGGTGTACAGGGCGCGAACCTACCCTATGAAGCCCGACCCTCTAGCAGCTAGAAGCGAACAACACATGACCAGCATTTTGTCATGGAAGTCAGTTTGTCATCTCCTTCACGCAATGTTGACATTCCAATCTTGATGGTGCAACTCAAGCCTCTACTTACCTATAGACTCACCTATAGAATAGCAATGTGCTATCTTGGCACCCAGTTCTTCGATAGCGAAACGCAACACGGATTCTCTGGATTTTCTCTTGCGTTACTCAATGCACCTTGCACTAAAGGTTTAACTTCTCACCTGCACTGGCATTACCAAATATGTCATCTTCAGTCCGCCAATGGGGGTCACAATCGATGGGCTTGTGGCTGTGTTGCACTGGATTTGCACCTCTGAAGTATCCAGGACTTTCAAGCCTTCCAGCAGATAGCGGACGTTGAAGGCAATGTCGAGATTTTCGCCAGAAATCTGGGCAGGGATGGCTTCGCGACCATTACCGACATCTTGGGCTTCTACCGACAGCACCAGCTCTTGTTGATCACTATCGAGGCTAAGTTTAACAATGCTATTGCGCTGATCCGCCAGCACGGCAATTCGCTCTAGTGCTCCAATAAACAGCCGCCGCTCTAGCGACATTTGGCGTGAGAACTGACGGGGAATCAGCTGGCGGTAGTTGGGGTATTGTCCTTCCAGAAGGCGGCTGGTTAGGCGCTGGTTGGACCACTCAAAGACAAGTTGCCCTTGGTCGAACCGAACCGCAATCGCATCACCAGAAGGATTGAGTTGCAGCATCCGTTCGAGTTCGCGCAAGGCTTTACCAGGAACAGTGACCTCAAAGCTGACATTGCTCGCGGGTTGAGACTCAGCATCGGGGTTTGGAGTTTGCACAACGGCTAGGCGATGGCCATCAGTAGCGGCAAATTCCAACCCATCGGCTTCGGCGGTAATATGGACGCCGGTCAGCACCTGCTTGGTTTCATCGCTGCTAGCCGCAAACAGCGAGCCGCGCAGTCCTTCGATTAGGGCGTCGACCGGCAAGTACACGACATCGCCCGTCTCAACCGTCGGCAGTTCGGGAAACTCATCGGGACCCATGCCCCGCACCTGATAACGCCCCGAGGAGCACGATAGCGTTACCATTTCTTCCCCGGCTTCGTCGGCAAGGGTCAGTTCTCCATCGGGCAGACGCGACACAATATCGCCCAACAGCTTGGCCGGCAGAGTCAGGGTACCGGCTTCGCGCACTTGGGCCGCAAAACTGGTTTGCACGCCCAGACTGAGATCAAATCCGGTGAGCTGAACCTGCTGCGTGGATGCGTCAGCACAGAGCAAGACGTTCGAGAGAATCGGATGGCTAGGACGCGAGGGAACGGCTCGGCTCACTAGAGACAGGTGAGTATTGAGATCGCTTTGATTACAGATGAGTTTCATGGACATGGGCGATGGCCAAAAGAACTGCAGGGCAAAGAAAAACGTGCATTGCGAACCCATTCGGGTTGCGGCAAGCTGAATGGATTAGCGGCGATCGAAAATGCAGGGGGACAAACGCAGAGGTCAGGCAGACTGCATGCTCGATCAAACCGGCTCGGATGGTAATAGTAACAGCTTGCTCCCGAATTGGGGCATCCTGATCCAAAAAGGTTCAATATTGGCAGCTCCCCCCTCACGTCTTGATCGTGAAATTCCTATATCCTGAAATAGCTTTAAAGAGATCTAGTAGTAGTAGGGGCTGTGGAAAATGTGGAAAATCAAAGCAAAGCCTGTTTCTGCTTGGGTTGTAGCCTCAGAGAACTTGGGGAAAACTGCAGAAAAAAAGCGTGGGTTTTGCACAATTGCTAAAATCTCCCCAACGGTACCATTCGGATAGCCGACTTTTCCCCCGGTTCTCCCCAGATTTTCCCCAGAAAATCTCTAGTTTTCCACAGGCCGCAATAGCTTTACAAAACTTCATTAACATAGTTCATCAGCCTGTCTCTACTTCTAGCCTCTACGGATGTAGCCTCTACGGATGAGTTCACTGCCACCCCATGCCCGTTCCGATGATGCCTCCTCCTTGGAGTTGCCTGCTCTGGGAGTCATCCCAGCGGCTCCGCCAGAGTTTCGCTCAGGGTTTGTTGGCATTATTGGTCGTCCCAATGTTGGCAAATCTACGCTGATGAATTATCTGGTGGGGCAAAAAATAGCCATCACCTCACCGGTGGCGCAAACAACCCGCAATCGCTTACGAGGCATCCTCACGACACCCACGGCTCAGATCATTTTTGTGGATACGCCAGGCATTCACAAGCCGCAGCACGAGCTGGGTGAGGTGCTAGTCCGCAATGCCCAAATTGCGATTAGCTCGGTCGATGTGCTGCTGTTTGTCGTAGAAGGCACTGTCGAGGCGGGCGGCGGCGACCGCTACATTGCCAATTTGCTGCAGCGCAGCCAGGCACCGGTGATTTTGGGCATCAACAAAATCGATTGCCAGCCGTCCGATAGCGCCGCCATTGACCAGAGCTATCAGCAGTTGGCTAGTGCGCACAACTGGACGGTGGCTAAGTTTTCAGCGGTGACTGGAGACGGCATGGAGCAGTTGCAACAGTTGCTGATTGAACAGCTGCCGCTAGGTCCCTACTACTATCCGCCCGATCTGGTGACCGACCAACCTGAGCGCTTCATCATGGGAGAGCTGATTCGCGAGCAGATCCTGCTGCTAACGCGGGAAGAAGTGCCTCATTCCGTGGCCATCTCAATTGACCAAGTGAGAGAAGATCCAGAGATTACGCGCATCCTGGCAACAATCCATGTCGAGCGCGATTCCCAAAAGGGCATTGTGATTGGCAAAGGCGGTAGTATGCTGAAGGCCATTGGGTCAGCGGCCCGGCAGCAGCTGCAAAAGCTGGTCATGGGCAAGGTGTATTTAGAGCTGTTTGTGAAGGTGCAGCCCAAGTGGCGGCAATCGCGGACTCGCTTGGCGGAGTTTGGCTACCGCGTGGAAGAATGACCGAATGGCCAATTCGGAGCGCTTGCAGCATCCTGGCGATTGAATGGACTGGAGCCGCCAAGATCGGGCAAGATGGGAACACCAAGCCCCGTCAGCGAATTGAACTTCTGGTTGAACAATGACTGCTGATCAGCCCTATTTGGCTCGAATTACCCTATTTCCGCTGAAATCGCTGGATGGGATAGAGGTGCCGCAAGCGATAGTGTTGCCCAGCGGTGCGCTCCAGCGAGATCGAGAATTTGCGCTGCTAGACGAGCGGGGGCAGTTCATCAATGGCAAACGCAACGCCAAGGTGCATCTGCTGCGATCTGAGTTTGATCTAGAGCAGCACCGCCTGACCATCCGCCGCCCCGATAACGAGCAACCGGCTCAGTTCCACCTCAATCACGACCGGTTGCTCCTAGAGCAATGGCTGGCAGGGTATTTTGCAATGCCAGTGCGGCTTGTGCAAGACCTACAGCGCGGCTTCCCCGACGATACCCACGCTCCCGGACCAACGCTGGTGAGCACGGCGACGCTTGCCACGATTGCTGCTTGGTTTCCAGGCTTAAGCCCAGATCACATCCGTCGTCGGGTGCGAGCCAATCTCGAAATTGATGGCGTGCCGCCTTTCTGGGAAGATCAGCTATTTGGCGCAGATCAGCCCGTGCTGTTTCAAATTGGCGAAGTGGTCTTTGAGGGGGTCAATCCCTGTCAGCGCTGTGTTGTGCTAACCCGAGATGCCGTCACAGGTGAAGCATGGCCAAACTTTCAGAGGCAATTTGTGGAGCGGCGGCGGGCTACCCTGCCTGACTGGGCAGACCAATCGCGCTTCAACCACTTTTTCCGCTTAGCGGTGAATACGCGCGTGCCGACCACAGAAGGCGGGAAGGGGCTGCGGCAGGGCGATGGCGTGAGGCTCTTCTAGTGTTAGAGCGTCAAGTGTGGGTAGAGGATTGATTAGAGGGTTGATTAGAGGGTTGACTCGATGGCTGATTGGGCAGCAGGTAAATGGCTCCCGAGATCAGGGTCAGCGCTACCGCTAGCCAGAAGGCTATTTCAGCCGGCCGATCCCACACGGCAGGCAACGGCGCGATCAGCAGCGCAATCGCCACAATCTGCGTCACGGTCTTGAGTTTGCCCCAGAGATTGGCCCCAGAAATTTGGGTTTGGTTGGCCCGCCAGCCGGCAACCGTCAGTTCTCGCGCCAGAATCAGAAACACGCCCCACGCCGGCACTCGCCCTAGCTCGATCAGTACCAGCAGCGGTGCCAGCACCAGAAATTTATCTACTAGCGGATCGAGAAACTTGCCTAGGTCGGTTACTTGGTTGAGGCGACGCGCTAGGTAGCCATCCAACCAATCCGTCCCGGCTGCCAGCAGAAACACCGCAACGGCTAGCCACTGGGCAGCAGGAACCGGCTGATAGAGCAGATACAACAGCAGCGGAACGCCGAACAGGCGGGAGACGGTGATCCAGGTGGGAAGATTCATGGGAAAAAGGACGTGGAAGGCAGCTGTCGGATAGTGATGACAGGACATCGTGGCATAGAGGCGGTGGCTTGGGCTTCGGTCGGAGGGGTGAAGTCGCCGCTTACGGAGCCAAGGTGTGGACGGTCAGGACTTGGGGTGGTGTGGAGTCAGGAGGGTAGAGAAAGCTAAATTCAGCAAGGCGCTGTTCTCCGGCGGGAATCGTGATTTGCGCTAGGGGGTCGCCCTGCTGGCCGCGCCGCTGCACCAGGTGGACATAGCGGGTTCGGGGCAAGCCTTGCTCGTCGGTATAGCGCACCCGCACCGTGCCTCGGAAGAAGGTCTGCGTGGGCAGGGGATCAAAGAAGCGCAGCCCGTTCTGACTGAGAAAGTCTTCTTTGATTGGGGTTTGCAGCGCCAGGGTAACGGTGCGCGGCTCGGACTCGGGGTTAAAGAGCGGCAAAACCAAATCGTACTGAATGCCATAATTGCCGTGGGCTTCGTAGGCAGTGTCGGGATAGCGGACCACGAGCGGTGCGGCCTGGCTTTGGTCGGTGCCAAGGCGACCACGAGCCAAGGTGCTGAGACCGTAGGAGAAAGACGCGCCAGCAGCAGGAATCGTCAGGGTCGGGCTGGTGGAGGTATCGGTGACTTGAGCCTGCCAGCGAGAGCCAATAGCGACCCCAGCCACTCGTCCATAAACGAGCTGCCCGGTGGGAGGTGTATTATTCAAGGGGGTCGGGGTTCGATCGCGAGGACCGGCCACGCTAGCGGTTTGCAGCAGAGTTTGCCACTCCTCTAGGCTGGGGGGACGCTCGCTGCCATCTGGGGTTTGTCGGGCTAGCAGCGCCAGACTCGCTAGATAAACTGTATCGCTACTGCGTAGCCGCATCAGTGTCGAGCGACCGTTCAGTGGCGGATCGAGGGTAGCAACGGGAATTGGCAGATTCAGCAGCATCCGATATTCCCCCGGCGGCACAATGATTTGAGCCGGAAACTCAGGCTGCCGTCTGCCCCGCAAAATATCGCTCATGACGCGGCTGCCTGGTCCGGCATATACCGCTCCCGTGGGATTCTCAACGAACGGCGGCAGCGTAATGAAGGGGGCATCTGGCTGACTGAGGTAGCTAGCCGCCTGCAGGATATCGATGGTGACAGGGCGCTCACCGGGATTCTGGACGATCACGCCCAGATACATGCTGCTGAGGTTGTCCTCGGACAACGCCCGAAACACATGATGGGCAAAGACATCAAACCGCCCGGTGAACGCAAAGTCGAGATGAGCACTGGGGTCTTGCTTGCCCTCGGGGGGGAAGGTCGAGAGCAGAATGCCTTCGCTGCCAATCAGCTCGGGACTGTTGCTGTTGAACACGGGCACTGCGTCCAGGGCACCAGGCAGCGGACGCACCGCTTGTGGCACGACCAGTTCTTGCGGGTCTTGAGGTGGGGGGGTCGGTGTTTGGGCCAGAGTCAATGGCAGGAACCAGAGCATGCAGAGGTTTCTCCGAGAGCAAGTCCGGCTGTGATCATATCGTCTTTTGGTTCCCGCCTTTTGCCGAAGAGGGTCCCTAGTTTGAGCCGTAGGGTTGGGGTTCTATCGCCAGTTGCTGCACGATTGCCTGATAATACTGCTCGGCGAGCACGCCATAGGCTTCATCCGTCAAGCTAGTCGGGCTTTGGAAAGCCTGTCCCGAAGAAGTGGCATAAAGCTGGTGCAGATCCAGGAGCTTGGCGTTGGCAGAGGTGGCTGTAGCCTGCTGTGCAGCTGCCAAAATCTTGGCATAGCCTTGCTGAATCCGCTCGCCGTACTGATCGCCCAGTTCTTCCACGATTGCCTTCTCTTCTGGGGTGATGACATTAGCCTGGCGGGTGGTAATTTCCGGCTGAATACCCACGAGCAGGCGCTTGCGGGCAGCGGCCGTCCAGCGGACCATTTGCGTCAGGTGGCTGCGGTACCGCTCGACTCGTCGCTCTAGCTCCTTGGGATCGGCCGCCAGGACGGCATCGAGGGGCTGATCGGCAGCGACCGTGGTAATGTTTAGCGGCACCATGATCTGTTCTTTGCCCTGAGGCGTTTGCAGCAGATAATGCCGCACCCCCCGCACCAGATAGAGCTGATCAAACCAGCCCTGAACAGCATCCCTAGCCCGATGTTCTTCCTGGATCTGCCCTTGCAGCAGATCGTCGAGGCCAGGAATGTCGGCGGCAAGCTGAGTGCTGGGCATCAGTAGGTCTTCGTAGCTGTTGAGCACCAGCAGCATATCCGGATTGTAGTCCGATACCTGCTGCATCAGCTGCGCCAGATCATTGCCCGAGGCATAGCCTGGAACTGCTGCATTCACGACTCGATACTGCCGCTCCGGGATGCGGGGTGGGCGCGTCATCACCTTGGCGACCTCATCGGCCGTGTAGGGCAAAATTGCCGGCTGAAACTGATTTGGATTGTCCCGCTGGTTCTTCACCCGCTGGTTCAACAGCGCCTCTAGCTGGCCCGCCAAGGTAGATTGGTCATTCGAGCTGAGCTGCCCGAAAGCCATAGAACCTCCCAAAACAAAGATCCGCACTTCGTTGCTTTCTTTCTGCAACGGTACCGGCTCCGGGTCGCGGAACCCCTGGGGATTGATGGTCCAATAGGAACTCTGCTGCTGAGGTAAGAGCTGATATCCCATCAGGGGGCTACGCACTGCCCGCAATTCGCCTTGCTGCGGTAGGCGCTCGTAGGGTTGCCCATTAGGACTAAGGAAGCCTAGCCGGTACACCTCTGCCTTCTGCACCTGCGGCGATTCCTCGGCAGCCAACTCATCGTTAACGCCCGTAACGTTGGCGAGCAATCGTGCCAGCAACTCCAGACCAATCGGTGCCGCGATCAGCAGCAGCACAATCAGGAACCAAGGACGGCGACGACGAGGTTTCCGTTTCCAACCACGATGGCGCTTGAACATGAGCAATACTTGAGTGACGACAAGAACGAGTAGACTTTAGGCTGACTCATCCGGGCTGACTCAACGGGCTGCCGGTCAACGTCAACTGCGTCAAGCAGTCCAACTCAGCAATCGTTCAATTAGGGAACGAAAATCAGCAGCGATGGCTGCTTGGTTCTGAGGGGTCAACACAGGGACATGGATGAACAGACACGGCACAGTCGGACAATGCTGATTCAGATAATTTAGCATTGCATAGTATAGGGCATTACAAACAAATTGACCCGCATTGTCGCTGATTTGGGTCATTGGCAGTCCCGCAATCAAAGAGTCTAAATCCAGTGCGGTGACTCGCGTTTGCTGAGCAACGGTCGCCTGGGCTTCCACGGTCAGATGTGTGCGGTGCTCCGCCATGCCACAGCAGACGAGAATCTGCGGCGAGAGTTGCTGAAGTTTGCGAATCGTAATTCCTTGCGCCACTGGCACATTCACGGGCAGCTGCCGGAACACATGCAACCGGGAAGCGAAGGCTGCATCTTGTAGCAGGTGCAGCAGCAGATCATCCGAAGAATTTGATCGCTGATGGGGTTTCCAGGTCGCGAAAGAAGTTAATAAAATGCGGTTCACAGGCAAGCCGGGAAACAATCTGAAGAACGAGTTCCGCACTAACTCAAAAATGACCTTACTCGATTACTGTACTCCAGGAGTGACACTGTTTTTCACCGGCATGGATTCCTCAAGCCAAAAACAACACAAAAAACCAACATAAAAAACAAGGCAAAAAAAGTCCCGGTAGAGGTTCACCGGGAGACAAACTGCTTAGGTATATCAGATAGGTTTCAGACTAGCAACTGGCTCAAGTGACTTCATCCCCCAGACGGGTGATTAGCCTGACGATTTTGCAAACGATTGGGTTGATTACTTAAATCAACAGCCAGCCGTACCCGAACCTGTGCCGCAGGATTAGCCATGCAAGATTAGCCCCAAAAGAAGTGATGCAGCAAAAACGGTGCATCGGAACTCAGCTCTACCCGCACAATATTTGCGGCAGAGCAGTGAAACTGGTGCTTGGGAAAGGCTTGGGGAGCAACAGGGTACACATAGGACATACAGCCAATTTGTTGCTGCACGAGCAGCTGTTCTTGAGGGCCATAAAGCCATAGTTTGATGGGCTGTGCTCCGGTAAGAATGCCACCGATATACTGCTGCGGTTGCTGAAAATGAATGGTCATGAGCGATCGCGGCGACATCGGCATCACGCTGGGCGTATCCGCAGCGGCAAAGGCTGGATTCGACGGTTGCAGAGCAATAGCGCCTTCGAACCGCACGCCCCACCGCTGATACTGGTTATGAACTGGCTCGAAGCGATGGAGATCGCGAAAGTTGAGCTGAATTTTCTGATCGAGATGGAGGGGCGGATCTGAACCAGCAGATCCAGGATGCTCTAGCCATTGAATCGATAATTCCGTAGATTCTATAGTTTGAACTTGAATATTGGGAACATCACTCCACGGAGGCTGAGGCTTTGATCGGGGGGGCGGCATGATCAACCTCTCGGTGCACTCTACTCTAGCCATACAGGTCAACAGGTACTCTTTCCGCAAGTGTAGGCGGCAAAGGTGCAAACCTGGTTGAGAGATACACTGAAGGGAATTGCAACTTTAGGAATGTAAGGAAAAGTACCCGTAGGGGGGATGGCTATCCTTGCGATTCTCTTGGTTCATTTGGTTCATTCATTGGTTGGTTCAGCGGCGCATCAATGTTGAGCACCCGCACCAAAAAGGCAAAGCGATCGCTGACTTCATCGATCAGTTTGGTGGTGGGTTTGCCAGCTCCATGCCCTGCCTTGGTTTCAATGCGGATCAGCACCGGCGAGTCGCCTTGGTGGGCAGCTTGTAGGGCGGCGGCAAATTTGAAGCTGTGGGCGGGTACGACTCGGTCATCGTGGTCTGCTGTGGTGATCAGCGTCGCCGGATAGGCGGTGCCGGGTTTCAGGTTGTGCAGCGGCGAATAGGCGTAGAGGGCGGCAAATTCCTCGGCATCCTCAGGCGAGCCATATTCCGAGCACCAGGCCCAGCCGATCGTGAACTTGTGGAACCGCAGCATATCCATTACCCCCACGGCAGGCAGGGCGGCTGCAAATAGATCGGGGCGCTGGGTCATGCAGGCTCCCACTAAAAGACCCCCATTACTGCTGCCCGAAATTGCCAGCTTTTGCGGCGAGGTATAGCCGTTGGCAATCAGCCATTCTGCGGCCGCAATGAAGTCATCGAAAACATTTTGTTTTTTTAGCTTCATGCCCGCTTGATGCCATTCTTCGCCGTACTCACCGCCACCGCGCAGATTCGGCACCGCATAGACGCCGCCTAGCTCCATCCATACCACGTTGCTTGGGGAAAACGAGGGCGTCAGCGAGACATTAAAACCGCCGTAGCCGTAGAGCAGCGTTGGATTATTGCCATCTAGCGTTAGCCCCTTGCGGTGGGTGATAAACATCGGGATCTGGGTGCCGTCTTTGCTGCGGTAAAAGACTTGCTGGGTCTCAAACTCTGCTGGATCGAACGCCACCTGCGGCTGGCGGAACAGGGTGCTTTCCCCCGTCACCATGTCGTAGCGGTAGATCGTGGTGGGGGTAGTGAAGCTGGTAAAGCTGTAGAAAGTTTCGGTGTCCTCGCGTTTGCCGCCAAAGCCGCCGACCGAGCCAACGCCGGGCAGTGCCACCTCGCGCACAAAGGTACCGTTGAGGTCAAAGATTTTCACCTGGGTGTGGGCATCCTTGAGGTACGACGCTACAAACTGGTGGTTCAGCAGCCCGACGCCTTCTAGGGTTTCGGCCGCTTCAGGAATCAGCTCCTGCCAGTTCCCTCGCTCGGGCTGGCTAACGTCGATGGCAATCACCCGCCCCCGCGGAGCCTCCAGATCCGTCTGGAACCAGAAGGTGGTGCCGTCGTTGTCAATGAAGCTGTAGCTGGCTTCAAATTCGGGAATCAGCTCCACCACTGGGCTATCGGGATTCGCTAAATCTTTGTAGAACACGAGATTGCGCGAATCGGTGCCCAGCCAAACGGAAATGATCAGATAGCGCCCATCCTCACTGACAAAGCCGCTAAAGCCCCATTCCTTCTGGTCGGGGCGTTCATAGATGAGCTGATCTTCAGACTGGGGCGTGCCGAGACGATGGTAGTACAGCTTCTGGTAGTAGTTGACCTCTTCAAGCTTAGTTTGCTCGTTCGGTTCGTCGTAGCGGGAGTAGAAAAAGCCTTGATGGTCGTGGGTCCAAGATGCACCGGAAAACTTGACCCATTGCAACTGATCGGGCAAATCTTCCCCCGTTTCCACATCGCGGACCTTCCAGTCCTGCCAATCCGATCCCGCTGTGGAGAGACCGTAGGCCATCAGCCGCGCGTCTTCGCTAAGGGCTAGACCAGCCAAGGCAATGGTACCGTCTGCAGATAGGGTGTTGGGATCCAGCAGCACCCGTGGCTCCGCGTCGAGGCTAGGCAGCGTGTAGAGAACGCTCTGATTCTGCAGACCGTCGTTTTTGAAGTAGAAATAGCGGTTCGCTTTCTTGAAGGGGGTGCCGAATTTCTCGTAGTTCCAAAGTTGGGTGATCCGCTGCTTGAGCTGGTCGCGAATCGGGATTTCGTTGAGGTAGGCAAAGGTCACCTGATTTTGCGCCTCGATCCAGGCTTGGACCTCCTCGGAGTGGGGGTCTTCTAGCCAGCGGTAGGGATCGGGAACGACGACGCCGTGGTAGGTGTCGCTGTGGTCTTGGGTGGCGGTGGGAGGGTAGGTGAGGGGTCGAGCGGTCTGAGCCATGGGGGAATTAAAAAGAGTAAGGGGTACAGATTGCCCTTGCAGAATCAACGGGCACTGCTTCTCCATTGTCTCTTGGCAGCCCAACTTCTGGTGAAGGTGGCGGCTGTTTCGCTCGGGTGGTGGGCGCACATTCCGTTTTCCGAGATTCCATTACAGTGGAAGCTGTTGCCCTAGCCAGTGCCACCCATGATTGACCTCTATACCTTCGCTACCCCCAATGGGCGCAAAGTCTCGATCATGCTTGAGGAAGTCGGACTGCCCTACACGGTGCATGTGATTGACATTCGCAAAGGCGATCAGTTCACGCCTGAGTTTATTGCCATCAACCCCAACAGCAAAATTCCGGCGATTGTAGATTCCGATACGGACATGACCGTGTTTGAGTCGGGCGCGATTTTAATGTACCTGGCAGAAAAAACCGGCCAATTACTGCCCAGCGAACAGCGGCAGCGCTATCAGGTGATCGAGTGGCTATTTTTCCAGATGGCTAGCGTCGGTCCCATGTTTGGGCAGCTCAACCACTTCCGCAAATTCGCACCGGAGCCAATCCCCTACGCTATTGACCGCTACGAAACAGAAACCCTGCGGCTCTACGGCGTGCTGGATCGGCAGCTCAAAGACCACGAATTTATCTGCGGCGACTATTCCATTGCCGACATTGCTACCTATCCCTGGGTGGCAATCTACGAGTTTCAAGGGCTAACGCTGGATAATCACCCGCACCTGAAGCGCTGGGTGGAAACCATGCAGCAACGGCCGGCAGTGCAGGCGGGCATGGCTGTTCCGCGGTTATAGAGTGATAACCATAAAGCGATAAATCTGCTCTCTGGCTCCAACTATAGTCCTCCTCGTTTCCCCTCCCGTGACAGCAGCCCTTTCTCACGGGCAATCGGTATCGAGAAGCGGAAGGTGCTGCCTTTGTTGAGTTCGCTTTCGACCTCAATGTCGCCGTTTTGCAGCTCCACAAGGCGGCGGCAAATTGCTAGCCCGATGCCCGTTCCCCCAGAGTCGCGGTTGCGAGAGCGGTCGGCCCGCCAAAAGCGTTCAAACACGTGAGGCAAATCTTCCTGAGCAATACCCTGCCCTGTATCTGCAACGGCAACCCAGACTTTGTGACCTTCAGGATACACCTTGACGATGACCGAGCCTTTCGGGGTGTAGCGCAAGGCATTGCTGATCAAATTCACGACAATCTGCTCGATGCGCTCTGGATCCGCATGGACAAGGGGAATGTCGGCTGGATAGTCTAACCGTAACTGCAGATGGGTTTGCGTCAGGAGCTGATCGGCAAAACGCTGCACCACCGACGACAGCAGCGGATACAGATCAATCGGGCGAGCGTCGATTGGCAGATAGCCCGCCTCCATTTTGGACAACTCCTGTAAATCGTTGACTAGGCGCTGCATACGGGTGGTTTCGCGAGACAGGCGTTGGTAGATATCAGCAGAAGGTTCAATGGTGCCGTCGGCTAGCCCCTCTAGGTAGCCCTTCAGCACGGTGAGCGGGGTTCGCAGTTCGTGGGTGAGGTCGCTGACGAGTTCGCGGCGGCGTTGTTCGATGCCTTCTAGGGTGGCCGCCATGCGGTTGAAGCTGGTAGCTAGCTGATCGACCTCCGGGATTTCGTTGGCGGGCAGGCGTTCTTGCAGATGCCCCGAGGCGAATTTTTTGGTGACTTCTTCCATTTGGATCAGCGGCTGCACAATCCGTTTCGACACTAAGTAGCTCAAGGCTCCGGCTGTGGTTGCCCCCACCGCCACCGACCAAACCGCGCCTTTGCTCCAAGCATCATCAAAGCTGCGGATCAGCTCGGTGCGTACCTGCCGCACGCTAAAGCCACCCACCTCAATTTGCCGCAAATAAAAGGCAAAAAAGCGCGGCGACGACACCTTGCCAATGGCCAGCAGCGTCAATAGCCCGACCACCATTACCACGATGTGGGACCAGAACAGGCGCGCACGTAGTCCAAATTTCGTCATACAGGGTTGACCTACAGATGATCGACGAGCGAACGTAGCCAGTGCGGACTAGGGTTGACGACGATAGCGCCCAATGAATTCGGCTTCCGCCAGGATATGGCCAGTCATAGCATCTTGGATCGCGGCTCCGGTAGAATTGGGCGGCAGATCGAGCAGTTTGTCGAGCGCATAGAGCCGGAATTGATAGCGATGGCTAGTAGCTGCTGGCGGGCAAGGCCCCTTGTATCCATATTGACCGAAATCATTCTTCCCCTGCACGCCGCCCTCTAACAGAAAGGGCAGGGTGGGTAGTCCTTCCGGGAGGTGGCGGGTGTCTGGTGGCAGGTCATACACGACCCAATGCACCCCCTTGCCGTGGGCGGCATCGAGGTCCTGCATCAGCAGCACCCAACTGCGGGTGTTGGCTGGCGCTGTGTCCCAGGTAAGGGCAGGGGAGCGATTGGCACCGTCGCAGGTGAACGGAGTGGGAATGTCGGCATTGGCAGCAAATGCCGGACTGCTGAGGTGCAGCGGTGGGGAAGAGCGCAAGAGCGGTGGGGAGGAGCGCAAGAAAGGAAGTGCATTGCACGCCGTCAGTCCTCCGATGCTCATCAGTGCCAGCAGCCCGATGGCCCGCCGGAGTTGATTCATCTGCTCTAGTGCTTTTGCCATACCTGTTCTGCTTCTACGTGGGTGCTCCCGTGGGTGCTCCTTCTACTAGTAGGCGCTACCAGTAGGCGGGTTTTGCTCAGCGTGCCCATCGGCATACGTTACACCAATCGGCGACGTCGAGTGTACCCATCCGGCGGAATGGGATAGGATCAGCTCAGGTCCAGCGACTCAACGCAAGCCGAGCTTGCATTTCCTGTAGCTTGCATCTCCTATCATGACTTCGACTTCGGTTTCGACACTCACCGCAGCTCTCAAGGAGTGGGCGGTGGCGGTGCAGGCCCTTGCGGAGGGCGAAACGATTGTGCTGCTGCGCAAAGGTGGGATTCGGGAACAGGGAGGCCAATTCACAGTAGAGGCGCGGCGGGTGTGGCTCTATCCTACCTACGAGCATCAAAAACGGCAGTGGCTTAAACCCAGCTATGCGGCGCAGGTGACCGAGGTGGCGTCGGGCTGGCATCCCGAGCAGGTGACGATTCAAGCCTGGGCGGAGATTACCCATATCCTGCCGGTGTTTCGAGCAGAGACGGTCGAGGCACTGCTGCCGTTTCACATCTGGACGGCAGATTTTGCAGCAGAACGGCTGAGGTGGAAACCGCGCTCGCCCCTGTGGGTGCTGCTGCTGCGGGTGCACCGCTTGCCTGAGGCGCGAATGATTCCCTACCAAACTGAGTATGGCGGCTGCAAATCCTGGATTGAGCTGCCACCTACCCTATCCCTGGCGGGGTCAGGGCCGGTTTTAGCGGACGCTGCCTATCATGAGCGCGTAGCAGCCATTCAGCGCATTATTGAAGTAGCAGCCATTCAGCGCATTATTGAAGAAGAGGAGCCGCACGATGAGCATTGAACACCGCCTATGTCGCAGCGCCTTCTTGTCGACCGAGGTGGTGCAACTCCGGCAGATCTGCTTCACGCCCGGACGAGTGTTTGAGCCAGGACGCTATATCGCTGGGGATCTGCCTGCCATTGCCTTCGAGATGGGGCTGGTGGAGCGGCTGCCTCCCATACGCGGCAAACATGCTGAAGTGCGGAATCGAGACGACTCCCAATAGCACTGCGTTGAGGCAGAGAGTCGCCATTTCCATGCTCGCGATACCGTTAAAATTTCCCCAGCGTGTTAGCGTAAGGTGATTTACTGTAACCTTTACTGTGAGCTGAATGGGGGAGCGCTGTGGATTTTCAGCAGCTAGTAAATTCCAGAACGGTCAAGCAAGAGACGAACCAGCTCTATCAGTCGCTGCAGCCGCTTCTGGCTATCGATGCTAAATTCGCCGAGCTGATCTTGATCGATCTGGCTAAGATCATGCGCATCTGCGGGCGCAGCAGCGGCGAAATTGATGCCAACGAGCTGCTAGCTTATCTGATGATCTACGCCCTGATCAAGCAAGATGCGGAACTGCTGAATGTTGTGACAAATCGCTGGGAATTCTCGGAACCAGACCGCATCAAGTATCAGAAGCTGACGCTGCAAATCCTCCTCGATCTCACAGGCGGCAAGGAGACAACCCCGGAACAGATGGAGCACTTCCTGCTACCCTCGGTCGTGAGACAGCTCGATCAGGAGCGCGGCACGGCGTACCTGCAGGAAACGGTGAATGCCATTTACAAGTTTGCGCAGGTGGTCGTCAAGGCAGACGGTACGATTTCCCTACCCGAGATGGATGCCCTGTCCCGCGTTTGGCAGCTGCTGCATGTCTATTATCCCGTCGAGAATTTCCAGACGGGGCTAGCGCAGGCAACGGCAAAACCGGCGACTGCCAATCTGGCCGATCCGGCAG
Source organism: Synechococcales cyanobacterium C42_A2020_086 (assembly GCA_015272325.1). GTDB lineage: Bacteria > Cyanobacteriota > Cyanobacteriia > Elainellales > Elainellaceae > JACYLU01. Next base: position 56,772 of record JACYLU010000021.1, read on the forward strand.
CTCCCACACCGGATGTTGCGGCTGCAGATGCCACTCCCAAAACCGAAGCCGAACTCGCCCAAATTCTGGAGCAGGCGCTAGCGGAGCTGAACGATTTGGTGGGTATGGAGACCATCAAAGAAGAAGTGCGCACCCTAGCCAACTTCCTGAAGGTGCAGAAGATCCGGGCAGAGCGGGGGCTGGCCAAGACGTCGGTATCGCTGCATTCGGTGTTTGCGGGACCGCCGGGAACGGGAAAAACAACCGTGGCGCGTCTGCTGAGCCGAATTTTTCAGGGGCTGGGTTTTCTCGTCAAGGGGCATCTGGTGGAAACCGATCGGGCCGGCATGGTGGCGGGCTATGTGGGGCAAACAGCGAAGAAAGTCGATGACTTGGTGAATACTGCCCTGGATGGCGTTCTGTTTATTGACGAAGCCTATGCACTCGTGCCCAGAGACACAGGACGTGATTTTGGACAAGAAGCGATTGATGCACTGCTAAAACGCATGGAGGATAATCGCGATCGGCTGGTGGTGATTGTGGCAGGATACACCGATGAGATGATTGCATTTATCGGGTCAAATCCTGGCTTAGAGTCTCGCTTTAACCGCTATTTTTATTTCAACGACTACACGCCAGAAGAATTGCTAGCCATTTTTGAGAAGATGGCGGAGAAAAGCCATTTTCAGCTCACGGAAGCAGCTCGGGCTAAGCTCTACAAACTGCTAGAAGACCTCTACGTTAAACGAGACCGCACCTTTGGCAATGCCCGCGTTGTGCGCAACCTGCTGGAAAAAAGCATTGAACGTCAGGCAAATCGCTTGGCCGTGCTGGCATCGCTGACGGACGAAGATTTGACAACGCTGCTGCCCGAAGATATTCCCCATCAGTTCTCGAATGATCGCCTCGATGCTGCCCGACGCACCGTTGGGGTCGAAATGGCTTCTGAACCATGAGCCTCGACACCCATGTTCCTAGGCAGCGGCGCGCCCTCAAAACCCTGGTGCTGCTATGGCTGGCGTGGGCGATGATTCTGTATAGCTATCAGGCGGCGGTGTTGGCCCGCTATCAAGTGCAGCGACCCGATTATGCCCTGGGCTGGACACCGTCCATGACGGGTGATCAGCGCTTTGCCGATCGCCCCTACCTCACCGATCCGTTTATGAATGCCCAAGTGAGCTGGGACTCAGAGTTTTACCTGTCGATTGCGCTCCACGGCTATGATGACCCGCAGGTTCGCAGCGTCATGCCGACTGCCGATTCCGGCTTAGATCGACCGCTGGCGCTCAACTATGCGTTCTTTCCGGTCTACCCACACCTGATCCGGGTCGTAGCACAGCCGCTGCGCATTCTGGGGCTGAGCGACATTGCTACTGCTACCCTAGCTGGCGTGCTGATCTCGCTGCTGGGCACTTTGGCAGGAATGATTGCCCTCTACGACTGGGTGCAGTTCACTGCTGGACCGGATGCTGGACTGCGCGCCTCTTTCTACCTGCTGATTTTTCCCACCGGCTTTTTTCTGGCGCAGGTGTACACCGAAGGCGTGTTCATTGGCTTGGCATTTGGCGGCTTGGCGCTGCTGCAACGAAAACACTGGCTCGCTGCCGGTGGACTGACCAGCCTCGCTACCCTCACCCGAGCCGTGGGCGTGATGCTGGTGATTCCCCTAGCCTGGGACTGGATTCAATCTCGGCGGCAATCTTCAGGACGGTCCGAACCGATCTGGAGCGGGCTAGCGGTGCTGGCCCCTGTCGTTACCCATCTCATCTGGCGCTTTTCGCCGTGGGGGGCAGCCTTTCAGCACGTGCAAACGCAGTTCTTTACTTGCCAACTGCTATCGCTGCAGCGAGCGGCAACTGCGTGGGGTCAGGCGCTGGTATCGCTCTGGGGAAACCGTCCTGAAACGGCGGTTTACTACGCCATCGAGTTTACTGCTATTGGGTTAGCGCTCGTATCCTGTGGCTTAACCCTGCGACGCTATCCGGGAATTTCTCTGTTTGGCTTTGCTGTGTTGCTCACCTCTCTCACCTGTGGTGTGGCTTGGAGTTTAGCGCGCTATGTCCTCACGATTCCGTCTGTGTTTATTGTTCTCAGCGCTTGGGGGCAGCACTGGCTGTTCGACCGTGCTTGGTCGCTGATTAGTATCCTGTTTCTAGGATTATTAGCGGCGTTGTTCACGTTTGATTTGTGGGCAGGTTAGCGGTTGAGGTCAGCCGTCGCAGGTAACAACGCGCCATTTCTGCCGAGAGGCTGCCTAGCCCCAGTCCTGCCAGCGCCATGCCCACCGGACCTAGGAATACACCCATCAGGCATAGAGCATCGAGGTCAGTAGCACCGCGCCGCTAAAGTTGAGCAGCACTTGCTTCCAGTTAAATACCCCCGTGCCTGCCATGGCAATGGCACCGACATCGCCCATGGTTAGCGCATACAGACCCACTGCCCATTTGGCCCAACGAGGTGATTTATCTTCTGCACTCAGGCTGGCATTGGGAATCACCTCCTGTCCGGTGAGTTTCTCGGTAATCCGGTCGGTGACTTGGGTATAGGACTCGCCGTACTGCGCCGCACTCTTGGCTAACCCGAGGAAGGCAACATCCATATCCTGTTTGTAAGTCTTTGAAACTCCTTGAGATGGAAATAAGACAAGTCCAAATAGACAATATGCGGCATAATACTGCACATCATCAGGACAACTAAAACTATTTCCAGGTGAATACTTTTACGATTAGTTTCGAGCACCCAATGGTACAAGAATGGTTCAATAAACTATCCATTCTTGAAACTAACGGGTTGCTTTCTCGGTAATGCTTATTCTTAATCACCCATAGGACATAGCCCGATCGCCATCCTCCACTTGAATGAACGCCGCATCACCGAGTGGAACGTCAGCTCTCATGTCCCGACTGAGATGGTTCTTGCGGCAGGATTGAGAACACCCGCCGCACCAGTGCCTTGACGCCCGAGTCGGTTTCTTCGATCTCGCGCTTGGCTTCTGCTACCGCCATTTCCCAGGCCGGAGCAAAGGCTGGCGAATTTAGAATCAGCGTGCGGATTGCTTTGTCCCACACATGCAGGGTTTTTAGTTCCGCCCGACCCGGCTTGTTGGATAGCGTCGCTACGGTGATGCGCAAGTTCTCATTCTCTTTGCGCAGGGTTTCTAGCTCCTGCTTCAGTTCCTCATACCCCTTTGCTGTGATGCTCATCTGGGTATGCAAATGCTGCTTCAGCCCTTCTAGCTCTTTGTTTAGGGTAGACCGGGTGCTGAGCTTGCTAAACCAAACCCAGAGGGCAACAAGCAGACCAGCCCCCAACCCTGCGCCAAACAGATTGATGTCAGACCCTACCCATTCCATAGCTGGCTTTCCCTTGACGATCTACCTTCAACCGAATCTCCATCTGCGGCTAGACAGAACCGCTGTAGCCCTCTTTATTCTGGCTTGATTTAGGCCGAACGATCTAACCATCACCTAAAAAACTGCTGCAGCACCGCCGTGGCCACATTCCGCCCCAAGGTCAGCCCGTCTCGATGCGCAGAAGGAGTATGAATGCCGCCAAAAATCCGGCTGAGTCCCGCCTCCTGGGCCGCTCGATCGAAACTGGGGAAGCGGCGCTGAATGCCCGGCAGATCAAACGACGTGGAGGTGAAGGCGTAGGCAGGTCCAAACTGCTGGCTGAGCACCGTGGCGGCGGCATTGGCGAAGGTGCTGTGGGCGGCCACATAGTCGGGGTGGGCGGGCGCTTCCAGGTAGGCGAGCCAAGTGCGGTCCGGTTGGGTGCGGGGGTTGCGGTCGCTAGCAGCTAGGCGAATCGCGGTAATCGGCCGCCAGGTAGGATAGGTGTATTTAGCATCCCAAGCGGCGATAGCAGCATCGGCGAGCGCCAGATTCAGCCCACCCAATAGCCGAGCGTTCTGCCACAGCGTTTGCCCAGAGGTAGCAGCGGCGCGGGCGGCGATCTCGTTCCACATGCCGGGTGTCGTGCTGGCATTGCCAATCCAGAAGCGGATGCTTTCGGTCTGGCTGGGGGTACGGCTGCGGCTGTCGATCTGCCCCAACCGTTTCACTTGGTTCAAGTCAGCGGCGTAGGCGCGGCTGCGCAGCGGCGGTGGACCCGATGGGCGAAACTGTGACCCCTGGGTGAGCACAAACGGCGTCACCTCCTTCCATGCCACTCCGACGGCAGGCAGAAACTGTGAGGGGGTTGGTCGCCAGCGGCCCGGCCGACGCTGGAGTGGAAAGGTGGCGGTGCGGTTTGCTCCATCGGTGCTGCGTTCGCTCAACAGGGCATTGGCAATCGATCGACCAAAGCTGAACCCGGACACCTCAGCGGCAGTATTATCTTGTAGCGTATCTAGCGATTGCACCAATGCCTGATCGAGCGAGGAACGCTGATTGGGAAAAATCGCCGCCAGCACCGTGTGGGCTGCACCTATTGCCGCCGCCGCTGCGGAAGCATTTGTGGGGACCGGCACCGGCGGGGGTCGATAGAAGGGGTTACTGTCTGTACTGCCGCCGGGCAGCCCCCGAGTCAACGCATTCACCGTATCCATGACGGCCGTTTGCGCAATTGCCAGGGCGCGTGAACCCGCTAAGCTACCTGGACGGGTGTTATGGAGCAACCGTAGGGCAATCGCATGCCATTCCAGCACGGAGTCAATCGCGTCGGACGCTACCCGCTGAATCGAGGTGCTAAAGGACCGCGACCGCCCATTGCGACGCGCCGTGACCGTGAAAGGCGTGATGCCCAGCGCCAGGGGTACATTCGTAAACAGAAATTCTCCAGCGGCATTTGCCCGCGTTGTCAGCCGGGGATTTTGCAGCGTCACCGTGGCGTTTGGAGAGGTGATGCCTGTTAGATCCACCGTTGCCTGTGTGGTCATGGCATCCCCTAGCACCCCCGAATCCGAGTTCACCGTCAGGGCAAACCCCGGCGTCATCAGCATCGGTCCCCGTCGTGCTGCTCGCCCTAGGCGTCGCCCCGGAGCAGCCTGCCGTTCCAGGGGATTGGAAGCCGGACGGTTCTGGAGCATACCGGCAGGTATTGATGCCGGCACAGGGCGAGAGGACGGTTGCAACATAGGAAGACGGCAGCCCGCATCTAGGCTGAACAATACAAAACTAAGTCATCATACGCTATGTTGGTGCCCTTCCCTATCCTCTGGCTGTTGATCCTAAGGATCCTAAAGCCATCTATGATTTTTCGACCTCGGCTTCTGCTGCCTTCGCTGTTGCCGCTGCTTTCTGTTCTTCCTTCAGCCGCTTGGCTTCGGCCTTGGCCGCCTTCTTCAGCTTCTCTTCCTCTGCTTTCGCTGCTTCCTCGGCAGCCTCTTGTTCTTCCTTCAGCCGCTTGGCCTCTGCTTTCGCTGCTTTTTTCTCAGCTTTCGCCTGTTCTTTCGCTGCTTTTTCGGCCGCTTTCTGTTCTTCCTTCAGTCGTTTTGCTTCGGCCTTGGCGGCCTTCTTCGCTGCTTTTTCGGCTTGCTCTGCTGCCTCGTCGTCCATGGGGTCAACCGCGGGAGCTTCTACTGCCTCGGCTAATAGGGGTGATCGCAATACTCCAATGTCGATCGCGTTTGGGGACAGCCCTACACCTTGCGGGACGGCATCGGCTGTTGTGGTAAACCCTAACAGCACGGTCAGAAACAGCATGAGCGACAGCAGCAAACTGCGGAAATTCGGTAAATTCAACATGGGTGGCTAATTTCTCAATTTCACTAACAGAAAAACCGAACGAAATGCAAAAACAAACAATCGCAACATTTTTGTTTACATTGCAACATCACTATTCATCACTATTGATATGTAGCAGTCCTAAATCATTTGTGAACAAAGGAAGCTGGGAAAGTCTTTCCCATTGGAAAAGTTCTTTCACAATCTAGATAGGATTGCGATGGAACCTGATTCATACTGAATGGCATGAGCCGTGTCTAATAGTCTAAACTCAGATAGTCTAAACTCAGACACGCCCAAGACTTCCGTCTTTCAGGATACAAAACTCAGATTTTCGGTATACAGTATACGCTGTTTCAGTCGAATTCCTGTCAAGAAGCAGTCAACAAAACGGCTAAACACTCGGAAGATTGGATTTGACTCAAGACTGTGACCTTGCTCTACCTGATTCAGCAATAAAGTTGGCGATGGCGTCGTCTTCCAGGTTGCAGTGGTCGATGATGGCGTCGAGAATCTCGGTTTCTGCCTCCGAAATACCGTCCTTCTCCGCTACCCGGAGACATTGCGACAGCAGCGGCACCGAGAAATCGCAGTCGAGCTGTTGCAGTAAGGCTCCTAACGGCTCGGGTGACTTGAGATGCTGAGCCATCGCCTCCAGGGACTCGGGAGCAAATTGTAGCTGCTCTAGCTCCGGCAGAATATCGTCCCAGGTTTTGTCGGGATGACCCGCCAGAACCATGTGCGCCAAAATTTGGTCCATCACCGCCTGCTGGGACATCGCTATCGTCAGATACTGTTCGCTTTCGGCCTGAATTGTCTCAAGGGTTGCATCCGACGGCTCTTCTGTCTCCGCTTCCAGCTTAGATTCGTAGAAGCGACAGGCGGCATAGCCCAAGGTGTACAGCATCGTGGCATTGGTGCCCGCCCCGATCAGCATTCCCGCTAGCGGCACATTGCGCAGAAACCCTAGCCCGGCTCTCATAGCATTGCGTCCGCCCAGCGCCAGCCCAAATACGCCCAGTACTTCGCCTTTGCGCTTCGCGTCACTCAGGTCCATGCCATAGGCAGCAGCAATTTGGTACACCATTTCGGTTTGTAGCGCCGTTGTTGCCGCGAGATCCACCGCGAGCAGTGCCGTCGCCACCCCCGGCAGCACACTACTCGCCAAGCCAATGCCGCCCGCCAAGAGTGCCTTCCGCACCATGATCCGGTGAGAAATCTGCTTGGGGGTTTCGTTAGGATACTGCTCCTGTAGCTCCCGAACTGCCGCAACCGCTTTCACCACATCTACCTGATCGGTAAGCGTCACCAGCCAGTCGAGTTTCAGTGCACCTGCAAAGCGCCGCACAAAAGGCACCTTGCCGAGCAACGTCATGACCTGCCCCGCCGCGTGAGTGGTGTATTCAATCGAGCGCACTGTCGTTTGAGCCGCAGCTTTACCCAACTGCCCCACGGTGTCTACTAGCGCTCCACTCGTGCGTAGCACCGACTTTCCTGTGTAGCGAACCGACTTCAGCCAACTCTGCTGCAATCGCTGCCGCCGAGAGACGCGAGCATTCTGAGAGGGTTGAGAGGATTCCGGTTGAGACGATCGAGCCATTGCGTTTAACCCTTACCTGCATCTTAAGGAATATGATTCTATGGCTCTACTGTCGTTTAGGGTCACAGCCTTTCACATCCCTCTCAATAGGTAAGCTGAACCAGTTCAAGACGAAATTTTTAGAAATTCCTAAGCAGAAAACCCCACGCTCTGAACTCGGGAAGGAGTGTGGGGGAAAGATGACGTTCAATCAATACAGGCAATACGGGCTAGGGGTCACTTAATGGCAGCTGCTTCTGGTTACATAAGGTGAACTATAAGGTGAACTACGGCTGAAAGGTAATGTCGCTGATTGCAAAATCCACCGCACCCTGTAGAGTCACAAAGTAGCCGCCGCTGCCGTTGTTGCCAAAGCCTCTGGCGCTGCCGTTAGCATTGAAGAACAGCCTGCCGGTTGCTTCGCTGAAGACAATTTTCTTCGCGCTTGCCGCCGCATCGCGATCATTGGCTACCAGCGCAACGTCATTCCGAGACAACGGACCAAAGGTCGTCTCATCCAGAACGATACGGTCTACACCAGAGGTGAAATCTCGAATTACATCTCTGCCAATGGCTCCAAGATTGAACGGTGCATTCAGATCGAAGAAGAAGCCATCTGCTCCTTCACCGCCAGTCATTGTGTCTCTGCCGCGATCACCTTGCAGATTGTCGTTGCCTAGCCCGCCGCGCAAGATGTCGTTGCCGTTGCCGCCCAAGATGCGGTCGTTGCCGGCTAACCCTTCTAAGACGTTGGCGATGTCGTTGCCGATGATTTCGTTGTTCAGCTCGTTGCCGGTACCATTGACAGCCGTGCCTTCCAGCGTCAGGTTTTCTAGGTGGCGACCCAGGGTAAAGTCAACTGTGGAGCGGACGAGATCGACTCCACCGAAGCTAGGATTTCCGGCGAGAACCTGATCTCCTTCATCCACAAGGTCGCCTGCATCGGTGACGATATAAATATCATTGCCAAAATCACCCAACATGCGGTCATTGCCAGTACCGCCGTCCAGAATGTCATTACCCAAATTGCCGATCAAGGTATCGTTGCCGTCGCCACCTTCTAGCGTGTCGATACCAGAACCGCCATCAATGCTGTCGTCGCCTGCCAAACCGCGCAGCGTGTTGTTGAAAGCGTTGCCTAGAATCACGTTGTTGAGTTCGTTTCCTGTGCCATTAAATGCAGTGCTTTGAGTCGCCACGTTAAATAGCGTCAGGTTTTCCACATTGGCCGCCAGCGTATGATCAACACTGGAAATCACGGTATCAATACCGCCATTCACGGCTTCCTGAATGACATCACCTACACTATCGACTCGGTAGGTATCGTTGCCGCCGCCACCGTTCATCGTGTCGTTGCCTGTGCCGCCATCCAACGTGTCATTGCCGATGCCACTAACTAGCCTATCGTTGCCGCCCAGCCCAGAAAGACTGACTGAAGGGGCAGAGGTCAATGTAGCCGTCGGAAGCTGAATGATGTTGTCTAGCTCATTGCCGATCCCAATCGTGGCATTTTCTCTGAGAAACAGGTTTTCTACATTGGCACTCAGAGTAAAGTTAGCCGTTGAGGATACAGTGTCAATCCCATCATTGGGGTTTTCGATCACGACATCGGCAGAATTATCGACGAGATAGAAATCATCGCCACTGCCGCCGCGCATCGTATCCACTCCGGTACCGCCATCGAGGATATCGTTGCCTGAATCGCCAAACAGCTCATCGTTGCCGCCAAAACCATTAATGAAATCGTCTGCACCTGTTCCAAACAGCCGATCGTTATTGTTAGTTCCATCAATTCGTGCCATTGTTCGTTTGTCCTTTTGTTAGATAAGTGAGAGTTTGAATGATTGAGTAAATCTGATTTTCAATCCGGGATTATGAAGCTGAGTTCTTCACTTTTGCCCATAACTAGAATCAATGCTTTACTCAACCATGAATCCAATTTAGAGTTTAAAATCTGCGATGTCGGTCCAAAAAAGTTGGAAAAAGTCATTGGACTAAAAGATGATTTGAGGATGATTTTAGTGAAATAAACTGGATCTACAAGAGAAAGAAATCTCCCTTTAAGATTTCCTCTAAGAGTAGAGCTTTAAAGCGACACATCTCTCTACTGGCATGTAGTTCAGGCGAGTAAAAAAATCTGACCTCGCAGATAGATTTCTAGCGAGATCAGAGTAAGAATCAAAGAGAAAAAAATGTAGTTTTCAGACGATTTAGTCTACATGACTATAATGCACCTAAACAAAAACGAACTGATTTCTGTTGTTTAGATTGAGAGTACCGCTGCCGACATCCTGCACAATCGCGATCAGCTCATCCGGTGCAAACAGGTTCGGACGTGCTTTGAAAATACCGACATCTTGAGCAGCCGAACCGCGACTGAGAGAGCCACCCACATCGCGAATCACATACTGGCTGGCAGTTCCAGCAAGCTGAATGGTGTCTCCCGCTGCGAAATCGGTAATCAGAGCAAAATCGCTGACACCATCCATGCCTGTGAAGACATTGTTGCCGCCGTCAAAGTTATTGTCGCCATCATCGTAGAAAATCCGCCGCGGATCACGACCCGGCCCAGTCACGCTCTCTCGATCGCCCAGGATGAATTGGTCTGGCCCAGCTCCACCCACTAGAGTATCCTGCTCACCTCGTCCCGGCGACGGGCCGCCGCGAAGATTTACACCGATCAGCCGATCACTGCCAAGACGACCCGTTAGAAAGTCATTCCCTGCTCCACCTTCCAGGAGATCGTCCCGGTTACCGCCCACGAGAGAGTCATTGCCATCACCCCCGTCGGCATCGATCGTGGCCACAGAGTTGAAAGCATTGATGAAATCATTACCGGTCAAACCACGAAATTGGATCAGGCGGACATCAGTTGCAGCTAACTCGCCAACCGTGAGTCCGTCATTGCCTTCAACACCAGCCACAAAAACCGTTTCAACACTATCAAGCGTCAGCGTCACCGGACCCAAGCTGGTGCGTTTGAGGAGGACCTTACTGGTATTAAAGTCGAGACCCAGCGTGAGAATGTCGTCGCCGGGTTTAGTGCCGCCATTGGGGGCGAATGTGGTAGCGCCTGTGAACTGAACCGTATCGTTTCCTGCACCGCCAGAAATAATGTCGCTGCCATCCCCATCGATCCACAGCAGTCGATCGTCGCCTGCACCGCCGCGCATGGTGTCGTCGCCTTTGTCACCCGATACTACATCATCACCGTCGCCGCCATCGAGCACATCGACTCCGTCACGTCCAAACAGACTATCGCGACCTGCATTGCCTGAGAAGGTGTCATTACCGCTGCTGCCAGTAATAGAATCGTTGCCCCGACTGCCAATCAAATTTTCGATGCTAATCAGGCTTTCGCTCGGCTGACCGAGAACAAAGCTGACTGAACCTGTTTGCAAATGGGCAATGATGCCGTCAGTGAAGGAATCGTAGGTAACTGTGTCGAAGCCTTCGCCACCGTCAAATTGGTCAATACCAAGGCCACCATCGAGTACATCATTACCGCCCAGTCCGAAGAGCCGATCGTTTTCAGTGGAGCCAATTAGAACGTTATCGTTGTCGTCGCCAGTAAAAATTGCCATGATTTGGTTGTCCTATGTTTGTCCTATTTGAAATAGATAAGTGAGTTCATAACAAGCAGCAAATTTTGTGTTTTTGCTGAAAGCTAAGCTGTAAGTTTGAGCGTTCGTTTTGCGAATCAAACTCATTTCTTAACTCTGTATTCAATCTACAAAAAAGGTTTTCCGATGTCGGTATGAGAAAGTCAGAAAAAGTCGTTTGCTTGAGCAACAAATCATAGACTTTTCTGTTGACTAAAAATCGTGATTTTCTATTAATTGGAACCAGGAAAACCAAACAAGAAAAACTCCACTCTTGCAGAAGAATCTCTAACAAGAACAGAGCCGATCAAAGGAGCTTTTGATTTTTGGGGTTATTGCAAAGAAGCCTTGAGCTAGACTAATCTACAGTGTTACGAAAAATCTATTTCTCAATCCATCTTCTCAAGCCAAGTTGCAGCAGCCGAGAAGCCTTTGCGATAATAGAGGAAGATGCTGAGTAAAAAATGATGGCAGATCGAAAGGTGTTTATGAAGGCGATTTTGCCATCCTAACATGTAAAGCTTACTGCCTAAATAGCCTACAGAATCAAAAGATGTTTCTGTTGTCAATTGAATGTTCATGAATTGCCTCCCTTAAGTTGAAATGGTTTAAAGGCAACAATTTACAAAAGTCAAAACCATCTTTGAATTCGCCAATTTATTCCTGACCTAAAAAGTAGTAGTCTGCCGAATAGCCAACTCGGATTTCTTGATTTTGATTTGCCGCATCACAGCCTGTCACTGGCGCTTTTCCGCCTACTGTATTGACTCGCTGAATCCAATTAATCGCATTCAATTCACCATTGCCTTCATGGGACTTCACCTGCAACAGGAGCCAGGGGATAGCGTCGGGTTGCGGAGCGTCAACGCGACTGTACAGTTGACCTACGATCTTGCTGCCGTCTTGCAGCTCCCAGCTTGGACCACCGTAGTGATGTCCGATCTCCTGACCGCGCTCGTCATACAGCACAGCTTCCGGAGCTTTCAGCGTCCACTCAAACTGATTTGGCGCATCGGCCTTTGCCTGACAAATGTAAATTTGATCACCCTCTGCTCGCGCAGTCAAAAGCAACTGCTGATCGGCTGGAGCCTGAATTTCGCTAGGGAGAGAGTCCGTTTGCGCCAGAGTAGAGCCGCCGAGCGCAGCCAGTAATCCTGTGGTGAACAGTGCTGTATACCTCATGGTGATGCCTCCTCGGGTTGCTGAAGGTTTTGCTGTATCTGAGCTGTATCTGCATCGTAGGCAATTGTGCCGCAACGGTCATCTCCAGAATGTCTTGATTGCCTCTATCCTTTGGTTCTGACTTTTGGTTCTGACTTTCGTCATACCCTATGTAGGGAGGCATCAGCGAAAGTTGTAACCTAAGCTGCCGATCTGGAATTTTCGGTCGGCATGCAGTATTTGTTAGAGATATGCCCTACAGAGATATGCCCTATCGGATCCCCACCAAGAGCAATTGCCATGACTGCCGCCCTGAGTGAAATTGGCCGCCTGCTGAAAACGCGCCCTCAACCCTTTCGGTTTCTGCTCTACACCGAGTGGGTGATGCTGACAAGCTGCGGCATGATGGCCGCCATTGAAGCCTGGCAGCGGCGCAGCGTTCCCGTTCAGCATATTTTGATTCTGCTCTCGCTGGGGCTAATGGGTTGGATAATGCCTGGCAAGACGCCCTTTCGCTATCTCTACACTGCGATTGAAATGGGCTTGATTTTCTATGGCACCACCTTGGGGTATCTGCACATTTTGCCCACGCTGTACCTGATTGTCCTGATCCGCAGCTGTTTTCTGTTCGAGCCGCCTGGTCGCTGGGTTGTCGCTGGATTGTCGCTACTACTGTTCTCAGTGCATCAAATTCAGTATTTGCGAACCATTACTCCTTTGATGTTGCCCGATGTTCAGCAGCAGCAGATCTGGATGCATCAGGTTGCGGAATTGTTGATGTTTGGCTTGGGTTTATTTTTTGTCTCGCAGCTCGTGACCACCCTGCTCGCCGAACGGCAAACCCAGGAAGATCTGTCTCTGGCTCATCAGCAGCTCCGGCAGTATGCCCTAAAAGTAGAAGAAATGTCTGCTGTGCAGGAGCGCAACCGCATCGCTCGGGAAATTCACGACTCGCTGGGTCATGCCCTGACAACGCTGAACGTGCAGCTCCAAACCGCCATCAAGCTCTGGCAGCACCGTCCAGCAGACGCGAAGCCGTTTCTCGACCAAGCTCAACGACTGGGGACCCTAGCGATGAAAGAAGTGCGTCAGTCTGTTCACACCTTGCGAGCCGATGCCGCTAACGAACCGCTAGAGCAGACTCTAATCGCCCTCATACAGGATTTTGGTCAGGGCACCGGTATTGTGGTTTCCAGCCACATTGATTTACCCAATGCGGTTTCAACGCTGCATGCTAAAGCCATCTACCGGATCGTCCAAGAAGCACTGACGAATATTTGCAAACACGCCCAAGCAACGGCGGTGGAGTTACATCTGCGGCAACATCTGGACTGCATCGAGCTGAGCATCCGCGATAATGGCATCGGCTTTACAGCATCATCCGATTCGGCCGGCTTTGGGCTACACAGTATGCAGGAGCGAGTTCTGGCTCTCAACGGCACGTTTAATCTAGAAACCCATCCGGGCGCTGGCTGCTGCATCCGGGTGAACCTGCCGCAGGAGCACACCCCATGATTCGCCTGCTGCTGGTTGATGATCAGAGTTTGATCTGCCAAGGCTTAAAGGCGATGCTGTCGCTGGAGCCGGATTTAGAAATCGTGGGAATAGCCCACAACGGAGAGGCGGCGCTAGAACAGGTGGCGCTTTTGCAGCCGGATGTGGTGCTCATGGATGTGCGGATGCCGGTGATGGACGGCCGCGAAGCGACGCGGGCGATCACGCAGCAGTACCCGCAGGTGAAGGTGTTAGTCTTGAGCACCTTTGATGATGACCAGTACATTGCCGACGCTATGCGAGCTGGAGCCAAAGGCTACTTGCTGAAAGACATGCCTTCTGAGGAGCTAGCGCAGGCCATTCGGTTTGTGCATTCAGGCTACACCCAACTCGCTCCCGGACTAATGGAAAAACTGCTCACCGGTCTCGCTCCGGTCGCCGCTCCGCCGTCTTCTGCACCCCCTATGGCTGCCTCGGTGCCGCAATTGTCGCCCCGAGAACAGGAAGTGCTGCACCTGATCGGCAATGGCTTGACAAATCGCGATATTGCCCAGCAGCTCTTTATCTCGGAAGGCACGGTAAAAACTCATGTGACGCATCTACTGTCTCGACTCAACCTGCGCAACCGCTCGCAGCTCGCCATTTACGCCCATTCCCTCCCTATGAGTTCTCTAGATAAATTCCCCGCTTCTTAAAGATTGCGGAATGGCGATCTATGCGATAGTGAAAAGAACGAAGCAACTCCAATTGAGATCGTTTTCTGCGACTATGCTGTCTCAGCCTGCTGCTGCCATCTGCACCCGCGTATGGAAAGGGTTGACGGTCGAGTATGGACGATTGGATGCTGTGGGCGAGTTTGACTTTGCTATGCCTAAACATGGCATGAGCGTTGCCTTTGCTCCCCATGAGCAGGTCACATGGTCAGTAGGGGGAGCAGCCCGGCAAACGACTAGCCTCCCTGCCGGCAGCGTTTTTCTTTACGGCAACGAAGATTTTGTCTGGCATCACCGCACAAAACCGAGTGAATACGTGAATGTGCTGCTAGATCCGGCGCTAGTACAACAGCTGGCCAGCGAGCATGGTGTGTCTGTGTCCCCGTCCTTTGAGCAGCGCATTATTTTTCAAGATCCAACGATTCTGCATGTGGCGCAGCTCTTGAAAACCGAAGTGCTGAACGACGGCTTGGCAGGCGATCTCTATGTCGAATCGCTGCGCAACCTGCTGGTCGTTCATCTGCTGCGCCACTACACGCCAACGCTCCTGAAGCCAGTTGCACCTCCATTCCTCAGTGGTCTGAGGCTGCACCAACTCAAGGACTATATTGAGAATCACCTTGCCGAAGAGTTGACGATCGAGGCGTTGGCTGCCCAGATCCCGATGAGTCCATTCCATTTCGCTCGCGCCTTCAAAGCCGCTGTTGGAGAACCGCCCCATCGCTACATCACCCAGCGCCGTTTAGAGCGGGCCAAGATTCTGCTGTCGGTGACTCAACTCTCGGTAGCCGAGGTTGCCTACCAAACTGGCTTCTCGAACCAAAGCCACTTTACGGCTCAGTTTCGCAAAACCACCGGCATGACGCCAAAGCAGTTTCGTGCTAGCTAACGAGCCCCCTCACTCGGTGATGGCTGCGTCCTGATCGGCTGCCTTTGCTTCGCGTGCAGATCTGCTAGAGTGAGCGATATGCAGCGATTTGGGGGATTGACCCATGGTTAGATACTCGCCTCACCCACCCTCCAACACGACCCAAAACATTCCTCCACTGGAAAGTGGCGATCGCTTGAGCCGCCCCGAATTTGAGCGACGCTATGCGGCTGCTTCTCAGATCAAAAAAGCTGAATTAATCGAAGGAATTGTATACGTGGCATCTCCTTTACGCTTTGTACACCATGCAGAACCTCATAGCCGTCTACATGGCTAGCTCTGGACCTATCAAATTGCAACACCAAGGCTGCGATTAGGGATTGAGCCAACCATTCGCCTTGATCTAGATAACGAACTCCAGCCCGATATTGTGCTGATCCTGGATGAAGCGGTGGGAGGGCAAGCTCGCTTGACGGAAGAGGGCTACTTAGAAGGCGTACCTGAACTAGTCGCGGAAATCGCTGGCAGCAGTGCTGCTATTGATATGGGAACTAAACGCCACGTCTGTCGCCGGAATGGTGTACCGGAGTATATTGTTTGGCAGTCTTACGAAAACCAGCTTGAATGGTTTGTGCTCACCGACGGTGAATATCAGGTCCTTCCTCCGGACGCAGATGGAATTATCCGCAGTCAAGTATTTCCAGGACTGTGGCTCGCGGTGGAGGCGCTGTTGAATAACCAGATGTCACGAGTGCTAGAGGTGCTGCAAGCGGGGTTGCAGGCAGAAGATCATGCGCTGTTCGTGAAGCAATTGCTGCAAAAGAACGAGGATAGCTGTGATTGACCGCATTCACTACCGGAAACGCTCAGTGAATGGAGGAAAGCCAGCTCTGTCTCCAACAAAAGCCGTGAACCGTACGTCAGAACGGACGCGTACCCTCTTCCCACGTCCAGGTCATTTTCATGCGGTTAACCTGCCAGCGATTCCCGTTTCTGACCAAATCATGTTCGTAATAACCACTCAGCACCCAGATGCCTTTGCTGGTATCGAGGTAGGTATGATGAGCCTGAAAGTTCGACAGGCAGGTGGCGGTCGTTCCACTAATCGTCACTACATGGCTACCCACCAAGTGCTGGGTTGCGTTGAAGGTCTCCGCAAAAAACGTTGCCCACTGCTCTATCTGCTGATCGGCGGTGATTGAGACCGGTTTCCCGCCGATTAATGAGGTATAGTCAAACTCAACGGTGTCAGTAAAGCTTTGGCGACAGCGCTGCCAATCTCGAAGATCGGCGAAGATAGCAATGCCGTTGACCGTATTGATCACTGATATGTAATCAGCGAATGAAAGATTTTGTTCTACCGCTAAACGATTTTGTGAATGGTGTTGAACATCGGCTCGCGACGACTTAGCTATCATGGCAGTCGACCATCCACCTACTCCAGCACTGCCCAGAGTAACCATCCTTCTGCGAGTGATCGCGGTCTTCATCCTGTACTCCTCGTGTATTCCTCAAATGTACGGTGATAGGTCAGCGCTGCAAAAACTGCATCTGAAGATTACGCCAATCGCTCAGGAATTGGTTTGAGCTGATAAACCTGCCAGAAGAAAGCGTCAGCCGCGTGCTGATCGCTGGGAAAATTGACGACTTCTTTAATCCGCCCATTCTCGAAGCGAAACATCAGCGCCCAAAGCTGATCGATGTTGTCCTGCCCCTCCAGATTGCTGTAGCCGCGATGCACGTCCACCACATAGTCGTCATTGTCGCCGATGTAGAGCACTTCCGAGCGAAACTGGGATCGTCCCAAAGCCTGTAGAAAAGCCACAACTTCGTCTACTCCCTGCTTCGGTCCTGCCAAGGGATGATGTCCGGGAATCCGCCAGACAATATCCGGAGCGGCAATCTCTCGCACAATCTCCATCTCGCCGCGATTGTAGGCGTCAAAGAAGCGCTGAATCGTGGCAATAGTGGGATGAACGGGGGCAACCGAGTTAGGAGCATTGCCCTGGGCAATCGCCGCTTCGGGCGGACCTGCCTGAGCAGACTTGGCCAACACCGTCGCCAGCAACCCGGCAAACCCAGCACCGCCCACCACAACCTGTCGCCGCAATATCGTCATCGCACGGTTCTCCTGTTATTCTTGAGTATCAATCTTCAGCCCAAAACGCTGCTGCTACGCCACACCTGTTCCACCGGATTGAATCAACACCTCGGGATAGTAGCCCGCTGGCTTCAGCCCGACGGTGGTGCCACCATGGATCATGCCTTGAATTTCGGCGTCAAAGAAACTGTAGGGAAACTGAGATTCCGGGCGGCTGACCGTTTCTAACCGCTGCCGCAGTTCCGCAGGCATTTCAAACTCCAGTGCCTTCAGGTTGTCTTCGAGCTGTGATAGCTTCGTCGCGCCCACAATCACCGAGCTAACTCCGGGACGATTCGCGACCCAGTTCACAGCGACTTGCGCCATGCTGCGACCGAGTTCCTGAGCCACCTGCTCCAGTTCTGCCACAATTCTCCAATTGCGTTCGCCAAACTTTTGAAACGCTGGATTCTGAATGCCCTTCACGGTTTCCAGCCGTCCTTCGCCGGTGACACCCCCCTCACTCGGGCGATACTTACCGCTCAGCAGACCGCTCGCTAGGGGACTCCAGACCATGATACCCATGCCCAACTCCGTGCCCAGCGACACAAACTCGCGTTCGATATTGCGCTCCACGAGGGAATATTCGAGCTGCAACGTTGAGAGCGGTTCGTAGCCGCGCCATTCGGCTAGGGTTTGTGCTCGCGCTGCATACCAGGCCGGCGTATCGCTCAAGCCAATGTGGCGCACCTTACCCGATCGCACCAAATCATCCAGCGTTCGCATCACTTCTTCGGCGGGTGTGATTCGGTCCCAGGTATGCAGAATATAAAGGTCAATGTAGTCCGTTCCTAGCCGTTGCAGAGAGCCTTCTACAGCTCGCAGAATGTTCTTGCGCCCATTACCGCCTGCGTTGGGATTGCCGGGTTCTGCATTGTAGGAAAACTTGGTAGCGATAATCATGCGGTCGCGCAGATTGCGTTCAGCAATAAATTTCCCCACCCAGGTTTCGCTGGTTCCTCCGGTGTACAGATCAGCCGTATCGATAAAATTACCGCCCGCATCTACATAGGTATTAAATAACTGCTGCGCCGTGCTTTCATCGCTGCCCCAGCCCCATTCGGTGCCGAAGGTCATGGTGCCGAGGGCCAGGCGACTGACGCGCAGCCCAGAGCGTCCGAGGGTGTAATAGGTATTGAGTGTCATGAAAGCGACTCCTGTAGACAATTACAGCGAAGACCGGAGGTGATTGACCACCAAGGTAACTCGACAGAGCCGAACCCCAGAATCGCTTGAGCCAGCGGAGCAGCACTGCCAAACACGACAAGAGCCAGAGCCAACAGGCTAGAACGATGCATACTGAAATCTCCTGAATCAGCCTTCGCTGCTTTTAATGTAGGAAATTCACCTATCGCCGCGCTATTGCATTCTTGCGGAGCTTTGTCGAAACCTTGCGGAAGCAAAAGAAGCAAAGAAGATATTCAATATAGGAAGCGCATAGGAATCGTAAATACAGCGTAAAACGGGGATGTGTAACGAGAGTATATTCAGTTTTGACGTTCGGCGCGAGACGCATATTTGGGAAGCCGAGTAGACAATAGGAGACACACGACTACGATTAGCAGTGCCGTGATCAGTGAAGCCCGCATTCCAGTCATAGCCGCTTCTAGCGCAATTGGACGAACAAGGGGAGCCATTTCGGGTGGCAGGTTGCGCAGGATTACCTCTCCGACTTCTCGCTTTGAAAGCGTCTGAATCATTTCTTGCAGATCGGCAATCAGCTGGCTGCGCCGGGCCAAAGAGATAGTAGCACCGAGCTGGGTCAAGATCCCGTCTACAATGCCTCGGGAGGCATAATAGACCAGCAGCGTCCCCAAAATGGCTCGACCTAGGGAACTTCCCAAATTCTGCACCGGATTGTAGATGCCCGTTCCCTCCGGCTTCTCATGCTTGGCGACGTCTGTATAGGTGAGGCGGCTGATATAGGCCATAAATAAACCCGAGCCGACACCCATCAGCATTAGCCCTGGCATGAGTTCCCATGACCTTACCTGCCGATGAATGCTGTGATACAACAGTCCGATTCCTACAGCCAGGAGCATCAACCCGCTGTGGACAATATATTTGGGTGGGATGCGATCACCCAACGCCAAATATTTCAGCACCATCACAATCACCAGGATCATCGTGATGTTGTAGGGAATCACTGTCAGCGCCGTCTGAAACGGATTCAGCGACATTGCCACCGGCACGAACTGAAACAAATTGAATTGCAGCCCGCTGGTAATTACCGTATGCAGCATGGCGGTCAACATCCCCAGCACAAAGCCGCGATTCCGCAGCAGCCCCACCCGCAACAACGAAGCCTGTCGCCGGTTGGCTTGCCGTCGCTGCCAAAACACAAAGAACCCCAGCAAAATCACGCCTACGGCAATCAGAGTCGGCACAATAGAGATGGCGAAAGGAGGCAGGACCACACCCGCAATTACAAATAGACGCCTCGGCTCCCACCAACCAAACTCTCCCGACAAACTGATGCCGACCAAGATTGATCCTAGCCCCAAAAAGGAGAGCAGCCCACCGATCCAATCAATCGGCAACTCCCGGCGGAGCATCAGCTTGGGAATCGCTCGCCGCAGCATGCCAATTATAATCAGCACCACAAGGGACGGCGCAAACGCCCAGCGCCAGCTTAGTTGAGACGCAATAAAGCCTCCGAGCAGTGCCCCCGACAAACCGCCCAGCGCTGAAGCAATGATCAGCACCACCGTTGCCTGCTCTTGAGCCTTGCCTTCGTAGGACAGATCCACCACCGACCACGGCGTACTGATCAAGGGCGTTGCTGCCAAACCCGTCCAGAAGGAAAAGCTGACTGCCAGTGCTCCGACGGAGGGGCTAAGACTGGTGAAGCCAATGCCAATGCCATAGAGCATTAAGCCCGTCAAAAAGACAGGAGTGCGACCAAAGTAGCGGCACAGGTTTTCGGTGGTGGGAGCAAAGGCAGCCGTCGTCAGTGAGAACAGCACTAGGATGCTTTGAATATAGCCCACGCTGGCATCAAACTCAGCGACAATCGCAGGCATAATCGCAGGCATAACACTGATGTTGTAGGCAATCATCAGCAGCGTTAAGCTGATGGCCCAAAAGCCTTTGCGCTCCAACGGTACCGTTGGCGATCGCTCTACTGGTGGCTGTCTAGACTCATTCATGCTGGCCATACTGCTTACCTAGCCAAAGTCAAGGCGCTATTCTGAATCAACTACAGCCATATAGGCTCCGACGCTTCAGATTTGCCACCGTTTTGCCGCCGTTTTACCACCGTTGAGGCGACGCACCAGCGTGTAGAGAATGCTGGACCTGGAGTCATACTGGGGATAGCGGCCGTCAAAAAACAAAAAAGGGCAACGGTAGCCGGATCAGGCATGGCAAGTTCCACTGGTGTTATCTCTTCTGTCGTTGTCTTCTGTCATTATCTATCGATATCTTCAAACCAAAGACAGCGGCAACATCTTGTTTTAGAGCCAAACATTTGCAGCCAGACAATGATGTTATTCTGCGTTATTCTGCGGCAAATTCTGGCAGGCTACCTAATTTGCGAATCGCGACATTGACCTCCATGCCCAGATAGTCTTGGGCCTCTCCATACCAGGAGCCGGATAGCGGCAGCACCTGCCCCGGATGACGAGCCACCGCGACGCGAATCAGGTCGAAGCCGGCCGTGATACGATTGGTCGGATCATAGGTACGCCAGCCCGCCCCCGGCAGATAGACCTGCAACCAAGCGTGGGTGGCGCCGGATCCCATCATGCCCACTTCGCCGCCGTCCAGTGCCGCATCGTAGAGGTAGCCACTCACAAAGCGACAGGCAAAGCCGAGTCGCCGCAACGCCTCGATCATCAGCCAGGCATAGTCTCGGCAGGTGCCCGACCGCAGCCGCAGGGTTTCCTCCGGCGATTGGGTGCCTTCCGCCTCACGAGCTTGGTACGACAGGGTGGTTCTCAGTTCATCCATCATGCGTTGCAGGACATCGAGGGTGTCGTCTTGGTCGCCAGCGACGAAGTGTTTGGCCCAGGCGGCAATGCTGCCATCGGGGTCTTCAGCATGGGGACGCATAAACATTGCCAGATCAATCCACTCATCTGGCGTATACTGCACCGGCACTGCTTTGGCCCGGGCTTCCAGGGGGAAGTTCGTGATCGTGGGAATACCGAAGTGCTCGCCGCGCATCCGGTAGGTCACGGTCAGCTCAGGAGCAGGCTCAGCAAATTCAATCAGGGCAACATTATTGGAGAGGGTGTCCATTGTCCAGCGCACCTGAGCGGGAATATTGGTTTCCAGCGCGTAGCTCAAGATCCGCCCTCCGTATCCCACGCTGGGCAAGAAGATAGCGCGATGCTCCCCAAACCGCACCGGCTGGCGGTAGCGATAGGTAGTGGTATGGTCTAGATCGTAAATGACACTCATCGGTTTGCCTCCTCAGCGTTACTACCCGCCACGACTCGCATCCAGGGCCGTGATTCACCAGAAATTTGCTCCTGCCGTGTCTGCTTGTGTAGCTGAATCGCCAGAGGTACAACCTGCACTCAGGCTATTCTGTTTCCCGGAAAAACACCGGAGCATTCAGCAGGCGCTTGTAGGTGCGGTATTGATAGAGGAGATCGCGATCGGTGAAAAAGAACAGCGATACAGCCTCCCAGAGAAACACCCATCCCCCAATAAATAAACCTTCTGCCAAGAGCGAGATCGCTAAGGCTGCACCTGCATTGGGAAACATAGCCTCAAGCCAGGCTTGATCCGGAAACACCGTGCCGATCCAGAGAAACAGAAAGCCCAGAAGCAAACAGCGAAGGGTTTGCCCGTTGGTTTTCTGCAGCTTTTTGCGCAGCAAATACATTTTGAAGATAAAGCTGTTCTTCAAGCCATCTCGAACTTCGTTTTCCATCGCTTCGTTGCGAGTGCCCTTAGGCAATGTGAAGTATAATTCGATGCCATGCCGCCAGGGAATTTCCTCAGAGCTGCTGTTGAGATAGAGATCCAAGTCGGGGTCGAGCGAGCGGCGTTTAAAGGGGGCAGGGTCCCACTCATCAAAAATATCGGTGTATTGATCCAGCGCCACCTCGATCATGTAGCGGTTTGTAACCGGATCAATCGCATAGATTTGCTCGAATACCCCGTCTCGGTTGCGTATAGCGTCTAACATCCGTCTAACATCAATGAACTCGCTTCTCGTGGGACCTCATCTCTTGAGTGCCACCTTGGGAACCCTAGCTAGAGACCCAGCAGCACGGTGGCAATGCTCAGATAAATAAAAATTCCCAAGATGTCGACAACGGTTGTAATAAAGGGAGCAGACATCAGGGCAGGATCGAGGCGGAACGAGTGAAACAGAAAGGGCAATCCCGCTCCAATCGTAGAGGCAATCAGCGTAATGCACAGCAAACTGATGCCTACCGTCACGCCAATCGCCGTTTCGCCCATGACGATAAACACCATAACAATCACGGCAATCCCTAGCAAGATCCCCAGCAGCCCTCCGGCTAGAGTCTCCCGAAAAATAACCCAAGCTGGCTTGCGGTGTTTGAGTTCTTCGGTGCTGAGACCCCGAATCACCACAGTAGCCGACTGCGACCCCACACTGCCTCCCATATCGATCAGCAACGGCGTAAAGAATGCCAGCGCCACCACCTGATCTAAAATCTCCTCAAACCCGCTCATCACGAAGACGGTCAGAGTGTTGGTGAGCAGCAACACCGCTAGCCAGGGTAGGCGTTTGCGAGTTACAGATCCCAAACTGGACTGAAAGTAATTATCCCCCTTAGGCTGTACCGCCCCCATAGTGTAGATGTCTTCTGTGGCTTCGGTTTGCAAGACATCCATGGCATCATCGACCGTGACCACCCCGACCAGCTTGCGCTCGCGATCCACAATGGGCACTGCCATCAGGTCATAGCGTTGGATCAGCCGTGCTACCTCTTCCTGGTCGGTGTCGGTTTGGGCAAACACCACCTCGCGATTCATCACCTCCCGCAACCGCTGCTCAGGGTCCGACAGCAGCAGATCTCGCAGCGACATCACTCCCGTCAGGGTTTGCTGCTCATCCACAGTGTAGACATAGTAGCTGACCTCGCGATCGCGGGCTAGACGCCGCACCTGCTCAGACGCTTGAGCAACCGTCAAGTAGTCCGCCAAGGCAATATATTCTGGAGTCATCAAGCGGCCAGCAGTTTCGGGCTGGTAGCCTAGCAGCAAATTGGTTGCCTGACGCTCTTCGGGGCTGAGTTGTCCCAAGATTCGCCGCACGACTTGGGGCGGCAACTCATCGAACAGGTTGGCCCGATCGTCCGGAGCCATGCTGTTGACAATATCCAGGATTTCCTGCTCATGGAATTCGGTGACCAAGGCTTCCTGAACATCGGTTGAGAAATATTCGTAGACCTCGACGGCTTTCTCTTTGGGCAGCAGCCGAAAGGCAATCAGCTGCATGGATTGGGGCAACTGCTCAATGGCTTCTGCCGCATCAATGGGTTGCACCGGAATCAGCAGGGTTTTAGCGCCCTCAAAGTTCCGCTGGTCGATGAATAACCGCAACTGCTCTCCAACTAGCTGGCGCAGTTCCAGTGGGGAATGACGCTCAACAGCGCGAGGTGAAGTCATGACGTACTCACTCTTACACAACTGAATCACACTATAGCGAAATCAGGTGATCTGCTTGTGATATCAGCTACGTTGGTGTTGCCAATTTGTGCGGTTACGAGGTGCCCCGAGGTCCAAGGTGCTACCATTCCTTGGTGAGTACGCTCATTCGATAGGAAAACGGAAAACCGGCGATGGGTCACAGCGCCCGCATGTTAGGAGTCAGACTCAGCATTGATGTGGATGTCGTCGAAATGCCCAGAGATTGGTTAGATGACCAAGGATACCTGCGCCCCGAAGCAGCGCCAATCTACGGGGGAGATGGTCACGGTTGCCCTCCAACGGTATCACCAGATTTGAAGGACAAGCCCAATGCGTTGTTTGTTCTCACCTGAGATAAATCAGGTCGGCGATCGTAGCAGGTCAACTCTAGGGTTTTGGTGTCAGCTAACGATGTAGTTGTGCGGTGGCAGATAAACTTGAAATCTCACCATGAACCTCCGTTCTATCCGCACCACCATGTTTTTATCTTGATGTGCATAAAGATCTTGCACTTATAGTTTGAGACGATCGATATCTCCGATAAAACACTCGGCGATTGATTTTAGTGAAGTATTGATGCAATTAAATTAACACTTAACTAAAACGTCTATTGCGTGATTTTCTAAAGGAAGATGACGCTAAAGGAGGTGATAGTGTGAATGAGACTAACTGATTAAAATTTAAGAGAATCCAAGAAACATATTTCTGTTGAAATCCGCTATTAGCTTGCTTTCTGCTGAAAGTAGAACTCGACTATCCCCTTGCTGAATCTCGGAGCAATTTAAATGAGCATTGACAAAGATGCAGGGGTTACCTGCGGCGGGTGAGCAGGGTCGTTAGCTCTACCAACGCTGTGGGTTAGCCCAGCTTTTCCTACGGTCAAACGATTGAGCTATAAATGGACAGAGCACATCTGCATCTCTATTGCCGTCCCAGAACTTCTTAAGTCATGGCAACCCTCGAAGATCTCACCCGTGGTACGACCGTCAAAGGTATTCTGCCAGATCAAACCGTTACCGTGATTGATGCGACGTGGCACGGAAGTGAGGTGGTAGAGCTGACCTACAAGGATGCGAGTGGTCATTTGGGCAATGGCCTCTTTTTTCGCCACGATGAATCCACCCTAGAGATTGTCACCGACGGGCAACCCTGGTGCTTCGATGGGGATGGGGCGTTGCTGCGGCTGGTGTCCGAGGCCCATCGCATTCGGCTGGCCCATCTCTTCGATCCACTGCTGGCGGTGCATACTTCGTTAGTGGAACCTCTGCCTCACCAGATCACGGCAGTGTATGGTGAGATGCTGACCCGTCAGCCGCTGCGGTTTCTCTTGGCGGATGATCCGGGTGCCGGAAAAACTATTATGGCGGGACTGTTGATCCGAGAATTGCTGATTCGGGGGGACTTACACCAGTGTCTAGTTGTGTGTCCGGGGAGTCTGGCGGTGCAGTGGCAGGATGAGCTGTTCCACAAGTTTCATCTGCCCTTTGAGATTTTGACGAACGATCGCATTGAAGCGGCAAGGACGGGCAATGCCTTTACAGAGATGCCGCTGGTGATTGCGCGGTTGGATAAGCTGAGTCGGGATGAGAATCTGCAAGCCAAGCTGGGGCAAACGGATTGGGATCTGGTGGTGGTGGATGAAGCGCATAAGCTATCTGCCTCGTTTTTTGGGGGTGAAGTCAAAGAGACTAAGCGGTATAAGCTCGGGAGGCTGCTGTCCACGCTGACTCGCCATTTCCTGCTGATGACGGCGACACCTCACAATGGGAAGGAAGAGGATTTTCAATTGTTTCTGGCATTGCTGGACGGCGATCGCTTTGAGGGGCGCTTCCGGGATGGGGTGCATACCTGTGATGCGTCGGATTTGATGCGGCGACTGGTCAAGGAGGATCTGCTGAAGTTTGATGGCAAACCGCTGTTTCCGGAGCGGCGGGCGCATACGGTGCAGTATGGTCTGTCGGAGCTGGAGGCGGTGCTTTATCAGCGGGTGACGGACTATGTGCGGGAGGAGTTTAATCGGGCAGAAGCGCTAGCAAATGAGGGACGCAAGGGAACGGTGGGCTTTGCCCTGACGATTTTGCAGCGGCGGTTGGCTTCGTCGCCGGAAGCGATCTATCAGTCCTTGCGGCGGCGCAGGGAGCGATTGGAGAAGCGGCTGCGGGAGGAAAGCTGGGAACCACAGAGACACGGAGGGCACGGAGAAGGAACTCTGTGGACTCTGTGCCTCCGTGGTGAATTAGAAGAGGAAGATTTGACAGCTGAGGAATGGGCGATCGCTGAGGAAGAGGTGGTGGATCTGGCGACGGCATCCCAAACGATCGCCGAACTGCAAGCCGAGATTCACCAGCTCGATGAACTCGAAAGTCTAGCCTTGCGGGTTCGACGCAGTGGCAAGGATCGCAAATGGGATGAGCTATCTAAGCTGTTACAGAATAGCGCTGAGATGTTTGATGCTGGAGGGCATCGGCGCAAACTGGTGATCTTTACCGAACATCGGGATACCCTGAACTATTTGGTCAGTCAGATTACGACCCTGATCGGGCGACCTGAGGCGGTGGTTACGATCCACGGTGGCATGGGACGGGAAGAGCGCAAGAAAGCAGAGGAAGCGTTTAAGCAGGATGTGGCGGTGCAAGTTTTGATCGCTACGGATGCAGCGGGGGAAGGGATTAACCTGCAACGGGCACATTTGATGGTGAACTACGATCTGCCGTGGAACCCGAATCGACTGGAGCAGCGGTTTGGGCGAATTCACCGGATTGGACAAACGGAAGTCTGCCATCTTTGGAATCTGGTGGCGGCGGAAACCCGCGAGGGGGATGTGTATCTCTCGCTGCTGAAGAAGCTGGAGATTGAGCAACGGGCGCTCGGTGGCAAGGTGTTTGATGTGTTGGGGAAAGCGATCGCGGGGCAGGAGTTGCGAGAACTGCTGATTGAAGCAATTCGGTATGGCGATCGCCCAGACGTAAAGGCGAAGCTGGATCAGGTGGTGGCCGATCGCCTTGACCAAAGTCGGTTGCGAGCGTTGCTAGAGGAACGCGCCCTGGCACGGGACTCGATGGATGTGACCAAGGTGCAGCAGATTCGCCAGGAGATGGAGCGGGCGGAAGCCCGAAAACTCCAGCCCCATTTCATTGCCTCCTTTTTCTTAGAAGCCTTCCAGCGATTGGGCGGTACGATTCGGCAGCGGGAACCCAAACGCTACGAAATTACCCATGTTCCGGCGGTGATTCGCAGCCGTGACCGGGTGATGGGTCGGGGTGAACCGATTCTGCGGCGCTATGAGCGGATCTGTTTTGAAAAAGAACTGATCAGTGTGCCGGGAAAACCTCTGGCGGATTTTGTCTGCCCCGGTCATCCTTTGCTGGATGCCACCCTTGATTTGACCTTGGAGCGTCATCGGGATCTGCTGCGGCAAGGGGCCATTTTGGTGGATGAAACCGATCCGGGGGAGGAAGTCCGAGCGTTGGTGTATTTGGAGCATTCCATTCAGGATGCGCGGACTGAGAGGGATGGACGGCGGCGGGTCGTCTCGCGGCGGATGCAGTATGTGGAGATGGGGGAACCACAGAGGCACGGAGAGCACGGAGAGATAGAAGTCAGGAGTGGGGGGTATGCGCCTTACCTGGATTATCGTCCCCTTACCCCTGATGAACGGACTTGCCTAGAGGCTCAAGAAACTCTGTGTCCTCTGTGCCTCTGTGGTTCGAATCTCGAATCCCAAGCCACCACCTATGCCATCACTCATCTTGTCCCCCAACACCTCCAAGAAGTGCGGCAACGAAAGGAAGAGCTGATTGAAAAGACGGTTCGAGCGGTGAAGGATCGCTTGACGAAGGAAATCAACTACTGGGATCAACGCGCCGCCGAACTCCGCCTACAGGAGCAAGCGGGCAAGCCCAATGCCAAGCTCAACTCTGCTAGAGCACAACAACGGGCCGACGAGCTAGCCGATCGCCTGCAAAAGCGCCTAGCCGAACTGGAACAGGAACGCAAGCTGTCTCCCCTACCTCCAGTAGTGATCGGTCGGGCGCTAGTGGTGCCGATCGGTCTATTGCAACGGCTGCAAGGTAAACGGGAGTCGGCGGCTAGTCTCTTTGCCAGAGAGACCAAGCGGGTGGAGCAAGCAGCGATGGCAGCCGTCATGGCGACCGAGCGGGCATTGGGATATGAGCCACGGGATGTTAGTGATCAGAAGTGCGGCTATGACATCGAATCCTCGGCTGGGGGTGAGGGACTCCGATTTATTGAGGTAAAGGGCCGGATCGAAGGCGCAGAGGCCGTTACCGTGACTAAAAATGAGATTCTGACAGCGCTCAATAAACCCGAGAACTTTATCCTGGCGCTGGTGCAGGTGCCCGTGGATCGGAGTTTTCCAGAGGGGGATGTGTTTAAGGCGAAGACGACTTCAGGCACCTATGCAGTACCAGGCGAGGGGTGCATTGTGCGCTATGTGCGGCAGCCATTTCAGCGGGAGCCAGATTTTGGGGCGAGTAGTGTCAATTATGAATGGCGAGAGTTGTGGGAGAGAGGGGAGAAACCTCTGTGATCTCGGTGTCTCTGTGGTGAATTCTGGGAGTAAACCACGGAGGCACGGAGGGCACGGAGCAAGAGAACCTCTGTGATCTCGGTGTCTCTGTGGTGAGTTCTGAGAGTAAACCACGGAGGCACGGAAGGTATGGAGATGGAGTTGGATGAAATATCGGGACAGGTGATTGGGGCAGCGATCGCCGTTCATCGGGAGTTGGGGCCAGGGTTACTGGAATCAGCGTATGAAGCGTGTTTGGTGCATGAATTGCGACAGCGGGGGGTTCAGATTGAGCAACAAATCCCGCAACCCGTTTTTTACAAAGGATTACAGTTAGAGTGTGGTTACCGTTTAGATCTCCTGGTGGAGAATCGGGTCATCGTAGAATTAAAAGCCGTTGAAACCCTTTTACCCATCCACGAAGCCCAGCTTTTGACCTACCTCAAACTCCGTCAACTCCGCCTTGGCCTCCTGATCAACTTCAACGTCCCCATCCTCAAACACGGCATCAAACGCCTCCTCAACGGCTAACCCTCCGTGCCCTCTGTGTCTCTGTGGTTATTTATTATTCAGGAGTTAAATTTATGAATGCCCATAAGCTAGCGGCAACCCTAATCGAGGACGGCACTCTCATCCTGAAAGGATTACCCTTCCATGCCGGGGATACCGTAGAAATCATCATTCTAGAGCAGCCAAAAACGGACACTCAACCTCAAACATCCCCATCAGACTATCCCTTACAAGGGACAGTCCTACGCTATGACGAACCCTTTAAACCTGCCGTATCTACTGAAGATTGGGAAGCAATCTCGGCAACCATGACGGAATGGAATTCAAAAGCGGATGAACTGGCTTATCGCAATCTATAAACTTTGCTAATAAGGACCGAACAACGATGAAGTTAAAGATTATTGTTCATGAGGCAGAGGAAGGCGGCTTTTGGGCTGAAGTGCCTGCCATTCCGGGCTGTGCAACTCAGGGAGATAGCTTTGAAGAGTTGCTGGAAAATCTCTATGAAGCGATCGAGGGTTGCTTGTCCGTAGACATCGAAACTCCTTCAGATTCCGATTTATGAAACAAGCTAACCTCACAGAATCCGACCTCCAATAATCTCCGTGCCCTCCGTGTCTCTGTGGTTCCTCCCATGCCCCATCGCAAAAAACTGATCGAAATCGCCCTCCCCCTGGAAGCCATCAACCTCGAATCGGCCCGTGAAAAATCCATCCGCCACGGGCACCCCAGCACCCTCCATCTCTGGTGGGCACGCCGACCGTTGGCGGCCTGTCGAGCGGTGTTATGGGCTTCGCTCGTCGATGATCCCTCAAGTTGGCCGGACAAATTCCCCACGGAGGCAGACCAAACGCGAGAACGGCAGCGGCTATTTGATATTTTGGGGCGGATTGAGACGGAAACGGATAAGAAGGGGAATCAGAAGCAGGTCGTCCGAGGGCTGGTGTCGTGGGATGAGGTGAATGATGCCAAGTCTGGGGTATTGGAAGCTGCCCAGCGGGAGATTGCCCGGTGTTTGGCGTGGGAGCGGGGGGAGGAGCCACCGAAAAAACCGGATGCGGTGCGGGCCTATATTGCGAAGTATGCCCCACCCGTGTATGACCCGTTTGCGGGGGGTGGGTCGATTCCGTTGGAGGCGCAGCGCTTGGGGCTAGAAGCCCATGCCAGTGATTTGAACCCGGTGGCGGTGTTGATCAATAAGGCTTTAATCGAAATTCCGCCGAAGTTTAAGGATAAATCTCCGGTCAATCCTGAAGATCGGGCTAAGAAAAGTATCTCATCGTGGCGGGGGGCGCAGGGGTTGGCGGCGGATGTGCGGTTTTATGGGGCGTGGATGCGGGAGCGGGCGTTTGAGCGGATTGGGCATTTGTATCCGAAGGTGAGGATTGGGAACCACGGAGGCACGGAGGGCACAGAGGCGACGGTGATTGCCTGGCTATGGGCGCGGACGGTGACGTGTCCGAACCCGGCCTGTGGGTGTGCGATGCCGCTGGTGCGATCGTTTCAGCTTTCGACGAAGAAGGGGAAGGAGGCTTGGGTAGAGCCGATCGTGGAGAATATGAACCACGGAGACACAGAGAGCACAGAGCAACCTCTCCGTGACCTCCGTGCCTCTGTGGTGAATAAAATCCGATTCGTCGTCAAATCAGGCCAGGGCAAAGCCCCAGAAGGCAGTATGAGCCGTAAGGGTGCAGTTTGCATTGCTTGTAAAACACCTGTTCCTTTTGAGTACATTCGCTCAGAAGGATGCAGAGTAGGTATGGGATCGCAGCTTATGGCGATCGTTGCTGAGGGTAAATCGGGCAGGGTTTATCTTTCGCCTGATGAGTACCATGTGGAAGTTGCCAATTCAGCACAGCCAACTTGGAAGCCAGAGGCAGAACTTCCTGATAATACTCGTGATATTCGCCCTCAAATTTATGGGTTGCCAACCTATGGCGACCTCTTCACCCCCCGGCAATTGGTGGCCCTCACCACCTTCAGCGATCTGGTGGGGGAAGCACGGGAACGGGCAACTCAGGATGCCCTTGCCGCTGGCCTACCCGATGATGATGTGCCCCTGGCAGAGGGCGGAACCGGGGCGAGAGCCTATGGAGAGGCGATCGCGACTTATTTGGCATTTGCAGTAGATAAGATGACAGATTATCACTCTGATCTTTGCAGTTGGCACTCAGGACGAGACACTATTCGCAATACCTTTGGTAGACAAGCCATTCCGATGGTGTGGGATTTTGCCGAAGCCAATCCAATGAGTGATTCAACAGGCAACTTTAACGGTGCCATTGAATGGGTTGTCAAAGTCCTGGAAATAGCCCATCCACACGCCTACTCAAAAGTCACCCAACATGACGCAACCGCCCCTCACCCCAACGACACCACCCCCAAACTCATCTCCACCGACCCGCCCTATTACGACAACATCGGTTACGCAGACTTAGCAGATTTTTTCTATGTCTGGCTGCGGCGCTCCCTCAGTTCCATTTATCCCACCACTTTCAGCACGCTCCTCGTCCCCAAAGCTCAAGAACTCGTCGCTACCCCCTATCGCTTTGATGGCAGCAAACAAAAAGCTCAAGCATTCTTTGAAGCAGGACTCGGTAAAGCCTTCAATCGAATGCACGAAATCTCCCATGCGGATTATCCGCTAACGGTTTACTACGCCTTCAAGCAAGCAGAAACAGATCAAAAAGGCAAAAGTGATGAATCCATCGCTTCTACCGGATGGGAAACCATGCTAGAAGGCTTAATCAAAGCCGATTTCACCATTGATGGCACCTGGCCCATGCGGAGCGAACTCAGTAACCGCATGGTCGCATCCGGCACTAACGCCCTCGCCTCCTCGATCGTCCTTGTCTGCCGCCCCCGCCCCGCCGATGCGCCCAAAATCACCCGTCGCCAATTCCTCACCAACTCAAACGCCAACTGCCCCCCGCCCTCAAAACGCTCCAGCAAGGCAACATCGCCCCCGTCGATCTCGCCCAGGCCAGCATCGGCCCCGGTATGGCCATCTACTCCCAATACGCCGCCGTCCTCGAAAACGATGGTTCCCCCCTGCGCGTCCGCACCGCCCTGCAACTGATCAACCAACTCCTCGACGAATACCTCACCGAACAGGAAGGCGAATTCGACAGCGACACCCGCTGGGCGCTCACCTGGTTCGAGCAATACCAGTTTGAACCCGGCCAGTACGGCGACGCCGAAACCCTCAGCAAAGCCAAAAACACCAGCGTCCAGGGCATGGTGGAAGCGGGCATCCTGGAAGCCAAAGGCGGCAAAGTGCGCCTACTCCAACGCAGCGAACTAAAGTCAGACTGGAATCCCGCCCAAGACCACCGCATCCCCGACTGGGAAATCACCCAATACCTCATCCATGCCCTCGATCAACAGGGCGAAACCGGAGCCGCCGCACTGCTGGCTAAACTGGGAGGCAGAGGTGAAATTGCCCGCGACCTCGCCTATCGGCTGTATAGCCTGTGCGATAAAAAAGGCTGGACCCAAGAGAGCCTCGCCTACAACAGCCTCGTCATCTCCTGGCCCGAAATCAGCCGCCTCGCCGCAGATATGCAGTCCACCACCCCTCTCCAAACCAGCTTGCTCTAACCTCCGTGCTCTCCGTGCCTCTGTGGTGAATACGAACCACGGAGACACAGAGACCACAGAGATTTCCCCCAAGGAGACACCCCACTGCATCAAGTCCGTTCTATCCTGAAACACCTAGCCAAGCGCGAACAGCCCTAACCCTCCGTGCCCTCCGCGCCTCTGTGGTGAATACGAACCACGGAGACACAGAGACCACAGAGCTACCCTTATCCACCCAGCCTATGGTCACCCTCCAACTCCGACAACTCACCGTTCCCCCCGGTCAACGCCTGCTGATTCAGGATGTCAACTGGTCAGAATTTGAAGCCATCCTGGATGAACTGGGCGAAAAACGCGCTAGCCGCATTGCCTATAGCGATGGAACGTTGGAAATCCGAATGCCATTACCCAAACACGAGCGGGAGAAATCAATTATCGGAGATATTATCAAAATCCTATTGGAAGAACTAGAAATTGACTGCGAATGTTTTGGCTCAACGACGTTCAAGCGGCAAGAAATGAACTACGGCATTGAACCGGATGAGTGCTTCTATATCCAAAACCATGAAACCATGATTGGCAAAGATCGGCTGGACTTATCCGTTGACCCGCCTCCCGATCTCGCCATTGAGGTCGATGTCACCTCCAAAACCCAGCTCGAAGCTTACACCCGCCTGGGAGTTCCGGAACTCTGGGTCTACGAAGATACTGAGCTAAAAATTTACATCCTGCAATCCGGGCAATATCAGGTTTCTGCTACCAGCCCAACCTTTCCCGATTTGCCAATTGTGGCGTGGGTATCAGAAGTATTAGAGCAGAGCCGAGAGCTTGGCCGAAGTCCAGCCTTACGCGCCTTTCGCCAAAAAATCAGATCCCGCTCAGCCTGATAAACCCTCCGTGCCCTCCGCGCCTCTGTGGTAAATACGAACCACGGAGACACCGAGCACACAGAGCTTTCCCCCAAGGAGACACCCATGATCGCCCTGAAACTCCGACCCACCCTGCAACTTACCGATGAAGTGTTTGAGCAACTCTGCCAGCAAAACCCTGACCTGCGCCTCGAACGCACCGCCCAAGGAGAATTGATTGCCATGGCCCCCGCCGGCAGTGAAAGTGGATATCGCAATGCCGATTTGCTAGGTCAACTCTGGCAGTGGAATCGCCAGATGCGCCTAGGCGTGGTCTTCGACTCCTCCGCCGGATTCACCTTGCCCAACGGTGCCATTCGCTCTCCTGATGCCGCCTGGGTGGAACAATCGCGCTGGGAACGCCTCACGCCTGAGCAACGCCGCAAATTTGCCCCCCTCTGCCCCGACTTTGTGCTGGAACTCAAATCCCCCACCGATGACCTCACTACTCTCCAAGCCAAGCTGCAAGAATACATCGACAATGGCGCCCAACTCGGTTGGCTGATTGACCCGGAAACCCAGTGCGTCTACTGCTATCGACCCGGACAAGCAGTGCAACTTTTAGAACGTCCGGTCAGCCTCTGCGGCGACCCAGTGCTCCCCAACTTTGTGATGGACTTCAACCTCATCTGGGAGTGATCATCAAAGCCCCCTAACCCTCCGTGCCCTCTGTGCCTCTGTGGTGGATACGAACCACGGAAACACCGAGCACACAGAGATAGTCCCTCCAGGTATTCTCCAATGACCACGACCATCCCAGCCGCTGAAGTAACCCTCCGCACTCTCAAACAAACGCTCAATCTGCAGGAGTCTACGGATCCGCAGTTCTTTTCAGAATGGCAGATCGAGACTGGGGAACTTGCGGAGATGGAACAGGTCTATCTCGATCGCGTCAAGGGCAACTTTTTAGACTTGCTCGAAGATCCTCCTGCCCTAGAAAATGGCGTCAAAATGGTGGTACTTGCCCCATTGCTCGATCTGGCTGGATTTTATCGTCGTCCTTTTCGGATCACCACCGAAACCAGCATCGCCATCGAACTAGAAGACGAAGGACGGGTCATTCAAGGCCGTATCGACGTATTAGTGCTCAACCAGTTTCTCTGGCTAGTGGTCATCGAATCCAAACGCAGTGATTTTGCCGTGACTCGCGCCCTGCCTCCAACCTTAGCCTACATGCTGGGGAATCCTAAACGAGAACACCCTACCTTCGGCCTCATTACCAACGGCACCGACTTTTTATTCCTCAAAGCCACCCACCCACCCATTGCTCAGTACGCTACCTCTCGCCTCTTTTCCCTCCTCAATCCCGGTAACGAACTGTATCAAGTCCTATCCATTCTGAAACAGCTAGCCAAGCTTGGACAGCCCTAACCCTCCGTGCCCTCCGCGCCTCTGTGGTAAATACGAACCACGGAGACACAGAGCACACAGAGCTTTCCCCCAAGGAGACGCCCATGATCGCCCTGAAACTCCGACCCACCCTGCAACTTACCGATGAAGTGTTTGAGCAACTCTGCCAGCAAAACCCTGACCTGCGCCTCGAACGCACCGCCCAAGGAGAATTGATTGCCATGGCCCCCGCCGGCAGTGAAAGTGGATATCGCAATGCCGATTTGCTAGGTCAACTCTGGCAGTGGAATCGCCAGATGCGCCTAGGCGTGGTCTTCGACTCCTCCGCCGGATTCACCTTGCCCAACGGTGCCATTCGCTCTCCTGATGCCGCCTGGGTGGAACAATCGCGCTGGGAACGCCTCACGCCTGAGCAACGCCGCAAATTTGCCCCCCTCTGCCCCGACTTTGTGCTGGAACTCAAATCCCCCACCGATGACCTCACTACTCTCCAAGCCAAGCTGCAAGAATACATCGACAATGGCGCCCAACTCGGTTGGCTGATTGACCCGGAAACCCAGTGCGTCTACTGCTATCGACCCGGACAAGCAGTGCAACTTTTAGAACGTCCGGTCAGCCTCTGCGGCGACCCAGTGCTCCCCAACTTTGTGATGGACTTCAACCTCATCTGGGAGTGATCATCAAAGCCCCCTAACCCTCTGTGCCCTCTGTGCCTCTGTGGTGAATACGAACCACGGAAACACCGAGCACACAGAGACCCTCTCCCACCCTCACCCAGTTACTTCCATGGCCATTAGCAATCACGAACGAGTTGGACGTGCTCTCAATCTACTCCGCAACGGGCTTTACCCCTTCGTTGAACGCGAGATGAAAGCCATCCACGGCGATCGCTGGCTAATCCCTGCCTCCGCCTGCCTACCCGACAGCTACGTCAAACACAAGCCTGTCCAAGAGGTGCTTCAAGAAGACGTCTCCGCCCTGCTGATTGTCATGTGGGAGCAATGGAACAGCATTTTCAAGCAAAGCCTGGGACAATCCGAACGCACCCTGGTTAGCGAACTCCGCACCACCCGCAACGACTGGGCACACACCACCACCTTCTCCACCGATGACGCCTACCGGGCCCTCGACAGCATCGCCCGTCTCCTCACGGCTATTTCTGCCCCCGAAGCCGCCGAAGTCGAAAAGCAAAAGCAAGAACTTCTGCGCCTCCGATTTGAAGAGCAAGCCCGCAACCTTACCCGCCGCACCACCATTGCCCCAACCGAAGGCCAACCCCAAGCAGGACTCAAACCCTGGCGCGAAATTGCCACTCCCCACCCCGATGTTGCCTCCGGGCGCTTCCAGCAAGCTGAATTTGCCGCCGACCTCTGGCAGGTCTATCTGGATGAAGGTTCCGACGAATACCGTGACCCCACCGAATTCTATCGCCGCACCTATCTCACCGACGGGCTGCGACAACTGCTGAAAAATGCCCTGCGGCGGTTGAGCGGTCAGGGCGGCGATCCGGTCATCGAACTGCAAACCAACTTTGGCGGCGGCAAAACCCACGCCATGCTGGCCCTCTATCACCTGTGTCAGGCCATGCAAATCTCGGACTTGCCTGGGATGGAACCGCTCTTTCAGGACGTGGGGATTGCTGCGCCGCCTCAAAATGTCAATGTGGCAGTTTTGGTGGGGAACAAACTCCAGCCCAGCGGCATTGTGCCTTACAAACTAGAACAGCGCAGCCAGAATCGCCCCGTGATCCGAACCCTCTGGGGAGAACTGGCCTGGCAACTGGGAGGAGCCGAGGGCTATGAACTAGTGCGGCAAGCGGATGAAACTTCCACGAACCCCGGCGATGCCCTTAAGGTGTTGTTCAACCGCTTTTCTCCCTGCCTGATTCTGATCGATGAATGGGTCGCCTACGCCCGCCAACTCCACGAACAAAGCGACTTACCCGGCGGCAGTTTCGATACCCAATTCACCTTTGCCCAGACCCTCAGCGAATCTGCCAAAAATGCCAGAGATACCCTGCTGGTGGTCAGTATTCCATCGTCTGATATTGAGATTGGCGGCGACCGCGGCAAAGAAGCCCTCGACCGGCTCAAAAATGCCATCGGTCGGGTGGAATCCCCCTGGCGACCTGCCAGTGCTGAAGAAAGTTTTGAAATCGTTCGGCGGCGGCTGTTTCAGCCCATTACCGACCCTAGCCTATTTGTGCAGCGAGATGTGGTCATTAAAGCCTTTATGGACATGTATCGCACCCAAGGCCAGGAGTTTCCCAGCGAATGCAAAGAAGCCGATTACGAGCGCCGTCTGAAAGCCGCCTACCCCATCCATCCCGAACTGTTTGATCGCCTCTACACCGACTGGTCTACCCTCGACAAATTCCAGCGCACCCGGGGTGTCCTGCGGTTGATGGCCAAGGTCATCCATTCCCTCTGGGAGCGTAATGACCAGAGCCTGATGATGATGCCTGCCCACGTGCCCATGGACGATCAGCAGGTGCAGTCTGAACTGACGCGCTACCTGGAAGATAACTGGCTGCCCGTGATCGACAAGGATGTCGATGGCACCAACTCCCTGCCCTTGACCCTCGATCGCAACAATCCCAACCTCGGTCGATACTCTGCTTGCCGTCGGGTCACCCGCACCATCTATATGGGGTCTGCGCCCACCCTGCGCGCTGCCAACCGGGGACTCGACGATCGCCGCATCAAACTCGGCTGTGTGCAACCCGGCGAAACCCCCGCCACCTTTGGTGATGCCCTGCGACGACTCACCGACCAAGCCACCTACCTCTACGTCGACGACAGCAAACGCTATTGGATTTCCACCCAACCCAACGTCAACCGCACGGCTTTGGAACGGGCTGAGCAGATTTTGAGCGATCGCCACCCCGTCTGGAACGAAATCATCAAACGCCTCAAAGCTGACAAAAGTCGGGGAGAATTCAGCGCTGTCCATGTCGCTCCCCACTCCACCACCGACATTCCCGACGACTGCACCCAGGGTGTCCGGCTAGTAGTTTTGCATCCCGAACAATGTCACAGCAGAGGCAGCACAGATAGCCCCGCCCGCCAATGGGTCGAGAACGCCCTAAACCACAAAGGCAGCGGTCCCCGCTATTACAAAAACACCCTACTCTTTCTGGCACCAGATAAAGCCAAAATCGAAAATCTGGAACGCAATACCGCGCAGTATCTCGCCTGGAAAGCGATCGTCGATGAGAAAGAAACCCTCAACCTGGATGCCTTCCAGAGCAACCAAGCCACCACCAAACTCAAGCAGTCCAACCAGGATGTCGATGCCATTCTCCGCGACACCTACCAGTGGCTTCTAGCCCCCACGCAACCCGATGCCCGAAGCGGCATTGAGTGGAAGGAAACCCGGCTGCAAGGGCAGGATTCCCCCATCTTGCAGGCAAGCCGCAAAGCGGTACACGAAGGAGATTTGTTACCCAATTACTCCGCCACCAACTTGCGACTTGAAGCCCTCGACAAATATCTCTGGCGCGATACAAATCACATCGATCTCAAACGGCTGTGGGACTATCTCACCCAGTATCTTTACCTGCCTCGCTTGCAAGATCAATCTGTGCTTCTAGCAGCCGTGCGCGATGGGGTTGCCAGAACCGACTGGGCGGATAACTTCGCCTACGCCGAAGGCTTTGATGAGGCCAAGGGCAAGTATCTTGGTCTGCGGGTCGCGACAGGCATCAACCCCAGCGTCAGCCCCCAAAGCCTGTTAGTCAAGCCAGAGGTTGCCCAAAAGCAATTGGACGAGGAGAGGACAAAGGAGGAAAGAGAAGCCAGGAAAGAGAACACCGGCGAAACAAGTCAACCACTGGCACATCATCAGCCCACCGTCCCTCACTCCTCTGCGCTCTCTCCTCTTTCCTCTGCCCCTATCCTGCGCAGATTTTATGGGAATGTGGAGCTTGACGCGATGCGGATTAATCGAGATGCCTCCACGATCGCCCACGAAGTCATTCAACACCTCACCGCACTGAATGGCGCAACGGTCAAAGTCACGCTGGAGATTGAAGCTGAAATTCCTGAGGGCGTCCCCGATGATATAGTCCGAACGGTGATGGAGAACTGCCGGACACTCAAGTTTAAGACGCAATCATTTGAGCAGAGTTGATCTGACGAAATCAACGAAATAGGAGAGAAGTCGTTCAAGCTAGTCGCCAGGGAGGGCTAACACTGCATGGCAGCCAACGGAGCAAAGCTGCTGGTGTTGCACTTGAGCTTATCCGCCGCCGCACAACTGCACCGTTAGCTAGCTGATAAGGCTCGCCGGGCCGCCATTGCTGCTGCCAGCAAAGAGATGCCGCTCATCAGCAGGCTAATGCCGACATACAGCCCAATCAGCCAGATGGCGCTGGAGGGCCAGCGATTCAACACCAAAATACCCAGAATCAGCGTCACAATGCCGTTGAGCGCCACCAGCCAGGACATGCGATGACCAGCACGATTGGTAAACGCCATGATAATTGTAAAAATGCCCTCCACGATGAACAAGATTCCAAACGCAAAGGTGAGAGCAACGACCGCCGCCGCTAGATTGAACAAAATGTAGATGCCGGCAATTACATAAGCAATGCCGACAAGCAGATTTAGCCAGAATCCTCGAACCGGCTTCGACTGAAACGATTCGATGATCATGACGATGCCGCTAATGATTGCAACCCAACCCATCACAGCGGTAAAAAACGCTGAAGCAATGCCCGGCAGCAAAATAGACAGCACACCCAAGACAATCAAACCGATACTGAGGGCAATTACCCAACCCGTCGATTTTCTGATAATCGCATCTGGCTGCAAATCAGTGGTCATAACAGGCACCTCATTAGTGAAACTATATTCAGTGAAACGACCTCAACAGCTGCAGTAAAGCTCTTGCGCGCTCAGCACATGACGGTCAACATGACATGAGTGTACTGGCTGAATATCGCCAGGGAACGGTTTATCGCTTTTTCTTAAACCCAGGTCTAGAGAGAATAAGGCTCTATTGGCAGCCCACAACTGCAATGGTGTAAAAGTTACCATTCACCCTGCCTACTCGGGCATTGACGCGGCACCAAAACAGCGATGATTCCAAGTCTCAAGAGTAGCTTATTGATCATGAATTTGTTACCCAAATTGGTTGCTCAAAGTTAATTTTAATGATAAATCAAAAGACATGCTAGTTTTGACATTTATTGCTTAGATGCTGTCATGTCGTCAAGATATAAGGGTAAATTGCTCAACATCCTAAATTAGGACTAGTATACGGAGAGCATCTTATGTGTGCCTGAGATGTACACCTGAGAGAATTTGCTCTTTAGCGTAAACTAATAAAATATGAAACTGATATGAATCCGTTAAAACAACTGCTGTCGCCGATAAGCTGCTCGTCAGGGCATCTGATTAACGACTCATGCAGCACTGCTAGCACTAGCGAACTGGCTCAACTATTACCTCCACCTGATTCGGGTTGCCGCGAGTGATGACTGGCGTAGCGGTAGTGTTTATAAAACGCAGTTGCCCATCCACGGTGATTCGGGCTTGAACGGTGTAGCTAGAGCGTGGATCAATTTGCTGTGGATCGT
This sequence comes from Synechococcales cyanobacterium C42_A2020_086, assembly GCA_015272325.1. GTDB lineage: Bacteria > Cyanobacteriota > Cyanobacteriia > Elainellales > Elainellaceae > JACYLU01. Next base: position 97,045 of record JACYLU010000021.1, read on the forward strand.
AGACCAATTCAAAAGGAATGGGAACCTGCCGCTCGCCCACGCGGATCGCTTGCGATGCCAAAACCAACGCTGCCGCATCTGCCCGGCTAACATCGTTCAGCGTCACTTCGACAACGGCATGGGGCGGTAAAGCCATCCGTACTCGATAGGTTACTCTGCCGCTCACCTCGGCCCGGTCTTGCAGCACCGTATCGTTCACCGTTAGCGTCTGAGATCCCGAAGTCGCTACCTCTACCCGCACCGAGGGCGAACCACCATAGCGGTAAACCCATCCAGTGGTGCTCGGCTCAACGGTTGCTTCTACCGCCGCTAGCGCTAATGTCCCTGTCTGTTTATCGAATAAATTGATGCGAGGGCGACCGTTTTGCAGGAAAACACGCACTGCATAGCTAGAGGTTTGCGAAAAGACCAGCGTGCCGTCGGGTTGATCGAACGTGACGGGATAGATGACTCGCTGCGGTCCCTCTTGGAGTGCGGTGCCATCGATGCTGAAGGAGCGCTCAATCACTTCGGTCTGCGTTAGAAGCGGCACCAGAATCTGACCGTCGACAATCGTGATCGGGCCATTGAGCATAATCCTCTCTCCTAGCCGCACTGGGACGAATGATCGCCCGTCACCCTCCACATCTAGAGCCGCCGTGAGATAGGTCGCCACCGATTGACCCTCCGGATCGAGGGCCACTCCTAGAATCACCGCCGCATCGACTCTGCCGTCGTTGTTCAGATCGCCAAAGGTCAGCCAGCCGGGTTGATTCACCAGCTCCACAATCAGCGGCCCATCGGCTTGCTGATAGCGGCCGTTGGTTAGGGTGACTGTAGTCAATTCCGGATTAGGGTCTAGAGTTGTGGGGACGGTGTAAGTCGCGTTTTGCAGAATCTGCCAGCGATTACACCAGGCTTGCTTCTCGGGCGTAAACACCTCGCGAGTGAGGCAGTTATACCATTCGGGTTCTGTCATGGCGTCTGCTCTCCCGGCTCCCACTAGCCCAACCGTTGCTGCCATCACCCAACTCAGCGCGCCCAAACCCTGCTGTTGTTTCATCGCTCGAACCCTGCTGTCTCCGCTAGCATCACGATGGCTGCAATTCGCCTCGCTATAGAAAATTCTAAGCGATCGGCAAGACAGGTTCAGCGGGGGTAAAGCCAGCGGTAGAAAAGCCGGGTCAGGCGCGGCATGACGACATAGGTCAAAAGGGCGACAACGATGAAGGCGGCTACCAACGAGCTGAGCCACAGCGGTAGACGGTTGAGCAGCGGCCCGAGGAGCGCTCGCACCAGCATGGACATAACAAATACAGCCGTTCCCGTGAGAAGCACCATTTTGTAGCGGGCAGGGGGTGGCTGCAAAGGTTTACCAGGCAGCGTAAACCAGGTTTCTAAACCCGTCAAAATCTCAATGGTCTGATCCTGCACCACCAAGGGTTTGGCTTTCTCGATCCATTGCCGCCGCACATCCGACTCCAGCCACTGTTTTAGGTGCGTGTAGCGATCAAACTTGAGGACAATCACATACTCCGGACACACTCCCGGCTGAGGGCGAATAAAACTAACGCCTTGGTGCCCCTCAAACTGTTGGGCAACGGCAGACACATCATGCAGCCAGCGTTCATATTCGGATTCGCGGCCGCGTTTCACTTGATGGGAAATCACGGCCGTTACTGGCTGCTCTGCGTCCTGTACCTCGTTAGCGACTTGGTTCCAGGAGTCGGCAGTCATTGTTGTTCCAATATTTGCTCTAACGTTTACTCTAATGTTCTCGAAGCTTTAGTTCATGAACTTAATGAGTCATAGCAGGTGCTTTGCTGCCGGTCGCAGGTTGACCATGCACCATCGTGTAGGCATACTCCACACCTACTCCATAAGCACCCGTATGCTCTTTCACGATGTCAATGACTGCATCATAGGTTTCACGACGTGCCCAGTCACGCTGGAATTCGAGCAATACCTGCAGAGCTGTTACCGGCACCACGCCCGCCTGAATCATTCGCTGCATGGCCATCGTGTGAGCGGCAACTGTCGTACCACCCGACGCATCCTCAACCGCGTAGACTTCATAGCCTGCTTCTAGTGCCTGGATTGCGGGGAAAGTCAGGCAAACTTCTGTCCATAGCGCCGCAATGATTAACTTTTTGCGACCGATGCGTTCTACTTCGGACACAAAATTGGCATCCTCCCAAGAGTTCATGCTGGTCCGTTCAATCGGCTCTTGCCCAGGAAAAATTTCCAGCAGCTGCGGCCACATATAGCCGCTGAAACTCTGCGTTTCCACCGTGGTCAGAATGGTGGGCACATTGAATACCTTTGCCGCTTTCGCTAGGATCAGCGTATTGTTGATTAACGTTTGCCGATCAATAGAGGTAACGCCAAAAGTCATCTGGGGCTGGTGATCAATGAAAATCACCGTGGCGTTTTCGGGCGTCAGTAAACTGTGAATCGTCATAGGTGATGCTCTCTAAGGAGTACAGAGTAAAGAACCGCAGCCATGAATCGAGAATTCACCTAAAACCAGCAGCCTTTGACCTCTCAAGTCAAAAAGGACAATTCATTCAGCAGACTAGTACAATCTCAATTCATAGTTTCAATCATTGCTTAAAGTGATTAAGAAAAGATAAAGCTCTGATTGAAAAAACGGATGATAACAATTACTTGAAAGCCGGAGCGGCCGCGCAGACCTCAAGGAAAAGCAAACCAGTAAGCGCTCACAGTGCCAATCTCGGACTGGTTGCGATTTTACCTGCTATTGGCACACCATCCGGAGGCTGCTGTAGGGTGTCACGCAGGTGGGATTTCTGGGTTGCGAGGTTGAACGGTGTTGTCTGAAATGAGAGTGTCTGGAATGAGGGTATCTGGGGGCAATAATCACCGGATTAACGAGCGTAGAATTCTCAATTTCAGAGTGAATAATCACCGGGTTAATTAGCGTTGCCCCCTCTACTGGACGGCGGTCAATCCGCGAGCGTGTCCGCCAATCTGAGCGGTGGTGAAACGCACTCGATGCGGGCTGCTGGAGTGTGACTCCCCCAGAGACTATTCCAGAGCGAAGGATGATTTCTCCGGCTTGGGCAGGTCGTGGAATAGGCAAGGCCATTAGAACCATTGCCCCCACCCATCCGGCCATCGTCAAACTCTGTCTCAGGTGCTGTCGTGATGCGTTTGTCATGGGTGCTTTCTCCTGGAATGAGTGATCCACGGCTGATACCGACGAGCTGTGACGATTGATTGTGCCGCTGATTGATGCCGCCCTAGCGGGTTTGCATCGTCTGCTTGCCTAAATTGCCTAAATGCCCGCAGTAGATCTCGGTTGCTTTGATCGTAACTGGCAGTAGACTAGCAGTGGTCTAGTGGCGTCGAGCCAACGGGAGTGCTCTTGCTGGCAGTATTATTCACAAGAACCGTTACAATCTGAAAAGCGTCCATTTTCCAGCAGTCAAGAGTTGGATGGGATTGTTTTCTAGCCGAGTTTTAGCCGAGCAACGCCGTGAGTGCCGATAGCCCAGAGCGCAGCGCAGACCAATGCCCAGAGAGCACCGAACTAGCCCGTGTCCAGTACGAAGCCGGCAAAGAAGCCTTTGAACGCGGCGCGTATCGAGAGTCGGTCGAGCGGCTGCAAAAGGCCGTTAGCCTCGCGGGAGCCAATACCGCCCTAGGAGGCGAAATGCAGACATGGCTCGTCACTGCCTACGATGCGGCTGGGCAACAGAGTGAAGCAATTGCTCTCTGCGAACGGCTGAGCCAGCACCCCCATCTACAAACGCGGCAGCAGGGCAGTCGGCTGCTCTATATCCTCAAGGCACCTCGGCTGAAAACTCGCCCGGAGTGGCTGACCCAAATTCCCGATCTGGCTGGGCTAAATGCCGACGAAGGCAATAGTAAAGGAGCGTATTCCTATCCTTCTTCCAACCGTTCCCCTGCGCCTCCCCAATACACCATTGAGCCGGTGGATTTGAGCCAAGTGAATACCCGAGAGAATCGCTTTGTCTGGGTAGCATTGATTTTGGTCGGGCTGATGGGAGCAGGCTTGCTGTGGTTGAGTATGCGTCCTTAGCGTCTGCGGTATTTTCAGAGGCTGACGGCAGACTCAGAAGCAGACTCGGAAATGTCTCTAGCGCTGAAACTGCCCCATTAACCAGTTGCCCACCTGCGACTGATCCTGCTCTCGACTCTGCCGCAGAGCCTGCTCTATAACCGTGATCTGCAATCCCGGCAGCACCTGCGATTCATCAATGCGGCGGCTGCCTCGCTCGATCATTTCAAAGGCGTAGATCTCCATCTGCTCCACATCCACTGCCCAATATTCTGAGACGCCGGCTTCCTCATACAGGGTCCGTTTGACGGTGCGGTCGTCCATTATGGTGGTCTTGCCAATTTCAACCACCAAATCCGGGGGAGCATAGACCTCCAAATTCACAATCGACGTGCCATTGGGGATCAACCGCGCTCGCTCGCCAACGTAATACGCCAGATCCGGCTGGAACTCGCGCTTGCCCGCTTTCCGAAATGAGGAGTTGTCAAGGACCGTAAACGGAATGCTTTTCAAGACGCCATATAGCCCAATGGCGAGTGCAAGGGTACCGTGATCTCTCCCGTGGTCGAAGCTGACGGGCAGCATTTCAATCCGCATCCATCCGTCTAGATAATACCCCTTGGCCTTCTCGTAGCCGGATTGCTCGATCTGCTGCACATACTGGTCCCAAGGGGCCTTGACCCAGGTATCGGTAGGCAGCCGTGGCTGATTCTGCGGTTGGCTCTGGGGTTGGCTGTGCGGCTGACTTTGAAGCTGGCTCATGGGCACACTCCACCGGAACATGCAGAAGGATTTCCCTGTAGTGTAACAAGCCCAACCCTGATGGGTGTTGGCGACTAGGATTTGTGCCAGTTTGGCAACTGCGGCAGCGACATCAGTGTTAGATTTTTAACCCAGAACTGCGAACGGATTTCTTTTTTCCTATATTTTTTCTTTTTTTCTATTGTTTCGTGGGGTGCATTAGAACCATGCGTATTACAGATCTTCCCTGCCTTGAAGACATTTCCCATACCTTGGTTTCGGGTGCGGCAGGAACGACGGTGTCGGCTAGCGCAACTGCTTTTGGATATTCAACTCGCACCTCAACCCGCACCCGCTCGCTGGCGAGAGGGCTACCTCGAAATGGTTCGCTGTCGATTAGTCGAGGGTTCGCATTCGCTCAAGGGGCGGTGGCAGCTGCTCAAGTGGCGACAGCAGGCGATGGCGATATCGTCGTTGGTTCTGTCCGGTCCACTCCCGACCTGCCCGGCAAATCCACAGATGTGGCTCATGGGGTAGTCGTTGCGATTGTGCTGCCCGGTTGAATGGAGATGCAGAGGCGCTGCTAATCTGGATCCTGCTTGTAGCGGCGCGGATTGGATGTGCTGCGGCTGCCCGCCTGCTGTAAATACCAGCGGCGCCATTCCGTGGAGCTGCGAATCGCGATCCATAGCATCAGCAGCACAATCAGCCCACCCTGACGCGGCGCATCAAACGCCAGCAGCACCAAGGCCACACAGAGAAAATCCTGGATAAAAATCACCCACAGCGGCAGTCCCCGCAAGCGGTAAGACCAACCCACCTGCACCAGATGCAGCACAAACGCCAGCAGGCCGCCTACCACGCCCAGCATCCAGGTCAGCCAACTTTCCAGTCCGGCAGTTCGAGCCACTGTCAGCCCCACCATTGCCCCGACCAGTGGACTGAACAGGAGCTGCACGATCTGCAACAGCCGCTGCCCCAATCGTTCTTTGGAAAACAGCAGTTCCACCAGCGACCAGCTCACCAGCACTCCTAGCACCAGCGGCGGCGGAATTCGCGACAGCAGCGGCACATTGGCCCATAGTGAGTCGCTGTAGAGCAAGCCAATGAGCAAGAGCGGTAGGGCAATGCGCATGCCTACGGCCGCCGAGAGCGAAAGGGCGGCTAGAACCTCAATCATGGACTGGTCCTTGGGTCTGTGATGCTAAGAGCCGCTTAGAGCAGCAGATCCGCTGAATCCGCCAGAGGTGCGGTGATCATTACGGGGTCTTGATACAAGGGTACGGTAAAGGTGACCGTAGAGCCTAATCCTTCACCCATGCTGAAGAAATTGACGACGCCACCCATGGCTTCTACCAGCTTTTGCGAGATAGCTAGCCCCAGCCCCGTGCCACCATACTGGCGCGTGCGGGAACCATCCACTTGGCTGAAGGACTGAAACAGCTTGTCCTGCTTTTCCAGCGACACACCAATGCCCGTATCGGCAACACTGATCTTGACCGAGCCGGGTTTCTCTTCGCCTTGCACCACCACTTTTCCAGGAAGCACCTCCGCGCTGATGGTGACGCTTCCCTCGTGGGTGAATTTGATGGCATTCCCCACCAGATTCAGCAGCACTTGCAGCAGCCGTTGGTAGTTGCCGTAGAGAATCACCTCATCGCGGGTAGCAGGGGTACGAATTTCAAAACCCAAGTTTTTCTGCTGGGCCTGGTGCAGCATGAAATTTTCGACTTCGTTCAGCAGATCGTCGAGCCGGATCGGGTTGAGATCGAGCTGCATTTTGCCCGCCTCGATCTTGGCGATATCGAGGATGTCATTGATGACGTGCAGCAAATGGATTGCTGAGCGATAGGCTTCCTGGATAAACTGCTGCTGCTCCTCCGGGTCATCGGCCATGCCGTCCAAAATCAGCTTCAGGAAGCCAATCACACCATTCAGCGGTGTCCGCAGTTCGTGGGAGGTATTGGCCAGAAACTCACTCTTCAGCCGTGAGGCTGCCTCCGCCTGCTGCCGGGCTTCTTCTAAGTCGCTGTGTTGCTGCATCAGGCTTTCATTGACTCGCTGCAGTTCGGCTGCCATGTTGCGGCTCTCCTCAAACAGGCTAGCATGGGCAATGCCAGTCCCGACCTGATCGGCCACCTCACGCAGCAGGTCAATTTCCACATCGCTCCACAGCCGCGCCCGGTCATACTCGTGCAGGATGATAATGCCATTGGGCTGATCCTGATAGCAGGTGGCAATCGCCAGAATCGACGGTGTTGGTTCTGGGAAAGGCTCGGCCGCGCTGACAGCGATAGGTCTCAAGGAAGCCAGAGCCTGAGCCAGATAGGGTTCGTCGAGTGAGAGTTTGGTTCCCAGCAGCGATGGCAGCGACGGATGGCGATACTCGGCCACGATCTCCAGATGAGAGCAATCGGGCTGGTAGGGACCAATCAGACAGCGGCTGAGGTCAAGGGCTTCCCCTAGCCCATCCACGGTTTGCTGCCAAATCAGCTGCAAATCCAAACTGCGGCGAATATTCCAGATCACCTGGGTAATCCGCTTGTGGTGGCGATCGGAATGCAGAGACGGACGGGAACTAAGCAGGGCGTTGATAATCTCCAGGGCGGTTGCTTCGGAAGCGAGGTAGCGAAACTGCCCGGTGGCTACAACGGTTGTGGCGGTGCCGTGCGGCATGAGAATCGGGCTAATGGTGAGGTCAAAAACGAGATATTTTCCCGCACAATAGAAAGGATATTCAAATCGCAGCGGCAGCAGATAGTCCAACACTTGCCGCACACGGTCCAGGTAGGGAGTCAATCCCAGGGGAGCGACGGTATCGGCTAGCGACTGACCTACCCACTGTTCTGGCTTGACCCCATAGCGCTCGGCATCTTTCCAAAAGAATGACAAGCACTGTCCAGAATCATCGTGGGTCAAAACCAGATCAGCACTGGGAACCGACAAGAAACCATCCACTTGACTGGGGGTTGCCGGGTTTATTGACTCAGCAGCGGGAAGTGAACGATCGCTAGACGATGTCATCAGCTTAGAACCACCAACAATAAGTTCAACCAGTTCGGTAGTTGAATCACCTGAGTAAATACTGCGAAACCCCGTCCCAAATCACTGAAAGGTAGATGCAACGATAGCAGCTTAGGGTGCCCATCCAGGATAGGTCAGCTTAGCCCAATTTATTCTAGCCATGGAGCGAACTCGTCCTGCTCCATTTCAGCCTACTTCTAATGGCAGCGTCGAGCGCAAGACATAAAGGTATAAACTGATTCCCACCTCAGCCCGCAAGCAATAGCTGCAAGTGTAATGGAGCCTTCTAGATCCGGTTTTCTGCTCGACACAATGCTTAATCATGACCGATCATCGGCGGCATCACGGTAGGCAACTAATCATTCCACTCGCCTTTGGGAGGCACTGGCGGATTGCGGCGTAGGGTGCGCGTCAGGTCATCATCCCGACGATTTCCGCCTCCAAGCCATTGGCGGACAGCCACCTCGATGACCTTGCTAGGATCGCTCGTGAGATGGCTGATTTGCTCTAGCAATTCCGCATCAATTTGAATTGAAACATTGACTTTACCAGAAGCGGGTTTTGCGTCAACAGCGGGATCATTCATAAGATCGGTTAATGTAGTAGGTAGAAGTTACTATGCATTCAGGGCGATTGCCATTCAGCCTTGAATTCGGGTTCAAGGCCGGATAGGAGCCACACTATCGCTTACTCTATCCGAACCTTCAACCAATATGGTAGACGGTATAGCCGATGGACGGTGTTCGGCTTAGCATAGAAGTCTTAAAGTTTCGGAGCATTTCAGCGGAATTCTCCAAAAATTTTCCTAGCTGCCGCCGCACAAGCCGTAACAGAACCATTCCTAGTAACCGGATTTGGCGTTTCCTGAACGGAGAGCGCTGCACCGGCAGCAGGTCGAGCAAGGAAGTCTACTGGGAATCCAATCAGAAGCATTACAATGTTTTAAGCAGCTTAGCTACCCTTCTGTCTCGTTGAGGTATATGACCGACGTTCCTGTCTCCCGGATTCGCAACTTCTCCATCATTGCCCACATTGATCACGGCAAATCAACGTTGGCAGACCGTCTGCTGCAGGTCACGGGCACGGTCAAAGAGCGAGAAATGAAAGATCAGCTCCTCGACAACATGGATCTGGAGCGTGAGCGCGGCATTACGATTAAGCTGCAAGCAGCCCGCATGAACTACCAGGCTAAAGACGGGCAGCAGTATGTGCTGAACTTGATCGATACCCCAGGGCACGTCGATTTTTCCTACGAGGTGTCGCGCTCGCTGGCTGCTTGCGAAGGGGCGCTGCTGGTGGTCGATGCTTCTCAAGGCGTGGAAGCACAAACCCTAGCTAATGTCTATCTGGCGCTGGAAAACGATCTGGAAATCATTCCGGTACTCAACAAAATTGACCTGCCGGGAGCTGAACCCGACCGGGTTGCCGGAGAAATTGAAGAAATCATCGGGCTTGATTGCAGCGACGCCATTCACGCTTCCGCCAAAGAAGGGATCGGCATCGACGCCATCCTAGAAGCGATCGTCGAGAAGGTGCCGCCGCCCCGAGATACGGTGAACCAGCCGCTGCGGGCGCTAATCTTTGACAGCTACTACGATGCCTACCGGGGCGTGATTGTCTACTTCCGGGTTATGGATGGCACGGTCAGGAAAGGCGACCGCATCCGGTTTATGGCGTCCAAGAAGGAATATCAGATCGACGAACTGGGTGTGCTGTCGCCGAACCAAATTCAGGTGGAAGAGCTACACGCGGGTGAGGTGGGTTATCTCGCAGCCGCCATCAAATCTGTGGAAGATGCCCGAGTCGGCGATACCATCACCCTGTCGGCGACGCCTGCTCCGGAACCGCTGCCCGGATACACCGAAGCCAAACCCATGGTCTTTTGTGGGCTGTTTCCTACCGATGCTGACCAGTTTGAAGATCTGCGGGAAGCGCTGGAAAAACTGCGCCTCAACGACGCGGCCCTGCAATACGAACCCGAGACCTCTAGTGCCATGGGCTTTGGTTTCCGCTGTGGCTTCTTGGGGCTGCTGCATATGGAGATTGTGCAAGAGCGCTTGGAGCGGGAATATGATCTGGATCTGATCACAACTGCGCCTTCGGTGATTTACCGCGTCACCAAGATCGACGGCGAGGTGCTGATGATCGATAACCCTAGCCTGCTCCCCGACCCGCAGTACCGCGAGAAGATTGAAGAACCCTATGTGCAGGTAGACATGATTACCCCCGAGGAGTTTGTGGGGGCACTGATGGAGCTGAGCCAGAGCCGCCGGGGCGTCTTCAAAGACATGAAGTACCTGACGCAAGGGCGCACGACTCTCGTTTATGAGATTCCGCTAGCGGAAGTGGTCACCGACTTCTTTGACCAAATGAAGTCCCGCTCGCGTGGCTATGCCAGTATGGAGTATCACCTGATTGGCTACCGCGAGAACCCGCTGGTGAAGCTCGATATTTTGATTAATAACGAAAAAGTTGATCCTCTGGCGACTATTGTGCATCGCGACAAAGCCTACTATGTCGGCAAGGCGCTAGTGGAAAAACTGCGAGAGCTAATTCCTCGCCACCAGTTCAAGATTCCGATTCAGGCAGCCATCGGTACGCGGGTCATTGCCAGCGAACATATTCCCGCCCTGCGTAAAGACGTGCTGGCTAAGTGCTATGGCGGCGACATTTCCCGCAAGAAAAAACTTCTGCAAAAGCAGGCGAAGGGTAAAAAGCGGCTGAAGGCGATTGGCACCGTAGATGTACCGCAGGAGGCGTTTATGGCGGTGCTGAAGCTGCAATAGGTGGGACCTGACCGCCCCTGTAACCAAAACGTGGTCAAACTTGGTCACTGCTGTCTGGCTACTACTGTAGGCTACTACCGTAAAGTAGAGGTAGGCAACAGAGCAGGACAGAGCAATGCCAGAAGCCAATCCTATTCACCATATCCACTCCGAACTTCAGGAGGGTATGGCTTGGGCTAAATGTCGGAAATGCGGTTGCATGAAAGACATGCTAGACAATTTGGAAATAGCCCTATCCGCAAATCTGACTGATACCACTTCGGATTTACTTTCAGAGTTACTGAGAGATACTCGCCATTGGCTAAATCAGATGGAACCAATTCAGTATCCCTGTATTGGCTGTGATCATTGTTTTCCTGCGGTAGCAACTAACTCGTTCTATCAAGCCTTTCCCGAATCTACTCAACGTTATTCATCAGGATGCGGCTTCGAGGTGCGAGAAAACGCTCTGTTTCCGATCGCTGGAGAGTATTTTGTGCTTTGTCATGGTGAAGGTTGTCCAGTTGCAGTTTCAACGCTGGCAAGTGTTGAGCTAGCCGAGCAACTCGCAAATCTCAAACCTAGCGAACTCTGCGTGGTCGGAAAAACTGAGACAGAAAATATTGGAGTTGACAAAGTTATCAAAAATATTGTGAGTAACCCAACGATTCGGTTTTTGTTGCTGACCGGGAAAGATCCAGAGGGGCACTACAGCGGAAAAACTCTACTTGCGCTTGCTGAAAATGGAGTAGACGATCGCATGAACGTGATTGGTTCTCCTGGTAAGCGACCAGTGTTAAAGAATGTTACTCACGAAGAGGTAGACGCTTTTCGGAAGCAAGTGCAGGTTGTTGATCTCATCGGATGTGAAGATCCAGAGAAAATAATCGAGAAGATGCGAACCCTCTCGCACATGCAATCTTCCTGTGGCTGCAGCAAGCAGGGCAGGAGTGATGTAACACAAGAGGCTGCAACTATTCTGCATGCTGAGGTTCTGCAGGCCAGGGAGCCTGTAAAGTTCCGAATGGACAAATCAGGGTACTTCGTAATTCTTCCGCAACCAAACAGGGGCACGATTCTTGTCGAGCACTATTCATATGACAATGCGCTCTTGAGGGTGATTGAAGGGAAAAATGCAAGGAGCATTTATTGGACAATTATTGAAAATGGCTGGGTGACTCAACTTGATCATTCTGCCTATCTAGGTGAGGAGTTGGCAAGAGCAGAACTGTCGATGCAGCTAGGCTTTAGATATGTTCAAGATCAGGCGCACTGCAAACTGCCGAAACGCGATCAGCCTAGCGCTACGGCTTAGACCGCCTAGCAGCAGGAATAGAGTACTCAGCGACGCTAACTGCACTAGCGGCTGCACCCCGGCACCCCTCAAGGTCATGCCGCTTCAAACCCTGCCCAGAATCATGCTATAGACGCGACCGCGAACAGCCGCCGGAGCTGCCAGAGAAACAACTGCCGACAAGATAGCGACAAGATAGGAAATAGCAAACTGAATCCCAAGCTATACACGAGGGATCATATCAGCAGCGGCAGTTCACGTTATTTCCTCACTGTTAAACTCGATGAGCGCGACGATGCGGCCGCAGCAACCGCACAAGACGGGGCAACAGCAGGTATACTAGCAGTCCCAGATTCAGTCCAAGTTCAAACTGCTGAAATTCATTCCCATAGTAGCGAGGATCCCAATAGCTGATGGGGCTGTAAAAGCGGAGCGTCCAGTTGAGGGGGAACAACAGCAGCGGTCCGTCGTTGGCATGGGTGAAAATGTCGATGCCTGAGTGCAGCAGGCAGGCTAGGAGAAACCAAAAGAGCCAGCGAGAGCGGCTGCCAATATTGCGGCGAGTGCGCCAGACGGCAGCAATACCGAGCAGCAGCAGAATCGGCGCGTGCAGGGCGTTGTGTAAGCTAATCCAGATGGGATCATAAAAATAGAGGTGATTGAATAACCAGTCGGCGGTGCGCTCTAGCTCCCAGCCCCGAATGCCGTGATAGTAGGCGATGCCCCCCAGTGATAGAACCCAGAGCGGCAGATCGGGCGCAACTGAGCCAAGCAGAAAGGCTTGCTTAACAATCGGGACTCTGGGCAACGCCTGATCGAGCGCGGCAGTCATCAAAAAATGCGAGGGAGTGTTCATGGCATTGCTTCTGCGGAGCAGTGGGCAGTTCGAGCGATGTTAACAAACAAAGTTGATATGATTTAGTCGGGAAGGCTGAACTTCTGGATCCACGCCAGGCAAAGAATCGTATCAGCTTAACCTTGGCTTTAAATTAGGATTCTAGCGTTGAAGTGTTCAGCCCGTAATTCTAGTCGAGCTAGGACATAAAACAATGATTACGAATTTGTTTTTCAAACGCTTCATCTATACAGCGGCTGCGGTTGGTTTCGTTGCCAGCCTGACGGCCTGTGGCAGACCGCAACAAACTGCTACTGGCGATTCTGCAACGGATGCCTCTCCGGCTGGTACTACGGTTTCTCCAGAGGGGTCTGCCCTCAGCGGCACTGTCAAAGCCGATGGTTCGAGTACGGTTTTCCCAATCAGTGAGGCGATTGCCGAAGAGTTTCAGAAAGCGAATCCGAATGTACAGGTAACGGTGGGAACCTCCGGTACAGGCGGCGGCTTCGAGAAATTCTGCAACGGCGAAACCGATATTTCTAATGCCTCGCGTCCGATCAAAGCTAAAGAAGCTGAAGCCTGTCGCGCTAAAGGCATCGAATTCATTGAGCTGCCGGTGGCGTTTGATGCCCTCTCGGTGGTGGTGAATCCACAAAATGACTGGGCCGAGTGCTTGACTGTTGAGGAACTGAAAACCATGTGGGAGCCTGCCGCACAGGGCAAAATCACCAACTGGAATCAGGTGCGGCCCGATTTTCCCAATGCGCCCCTCACGCTCTATGGACCCGGCACCGATTCCGGAACATTCGACTACTTCACAGACGCCATTGTGGGAGAAGAGGGAGCTAGTCGAGGAGATTTCACTGCCAGCGAAGATGACAACGTGTTGGTGCAGGGGGTGAGCGGTGACCGCAATGCCCTGGGTTATTTTGGCTATGCCTACTACGAAGAGAACCGGGATCGGCTGAAGCTAGTCGCGATCGATGATGGCGATGACAGCAACGGGCAAGGGTGTATTGCACCTAGTGAGGCGACGGTGCTTGATAATACCTACCAGCCCTTGGCGCGACCGCTATTCGTCTATGTCAGCAAGCAGGCAGCCGAACGCCCGGAAGTGAAATCCTTTGTGGAGTTCTACGCCAATAAAGCCAACAAGGATCTGATCGCGGAAACCGGCTATGTTCCGATGTCAGATGACATCTACGACAAAGTGCTGGCGCGGTTCCAAGCGGGCAAAACCGGTTCCGTCTTTGAAGGCGGATCGGCGGTTGGAGTCAGCTTGAAGGATATTCTGGAAAGGGAATCGTAAGCGTTGAGAGGAGTCGTGGAGTGACAACCCTACCTAATCGTTGTCGCGAGGTACGAATCGAGGTACGAATGTAGTGATTGATTCAGGTCAGCTCTCTCGGGCTGGCCTGAGTCTGTGTTGTTTTCAGATATAGGCTGAGATGAGTGAAACTAGTTCTGCGTTAAGACAGTTCGTTAATTCTGCTCGCTGGCGACCCAAGCGCTCGCTTAGCCAATGGTCCGAACGCCTGATCAAGATCGTGTTCGGCACGTTTGCCTTAATTTCGATTCTCACGACTCTCGGGATCATCTTCTCGCTCGTTTTTGAAACCGTGGAATTCTTTAAGGAGGTGCCGGTATGGCGCTTCCTCACCGATACCCAGTGGACGCCGCTATTTGTGAATCCACAGTACGGCATTATTGTTCTGATCTGCGCCACGCTGTTGACCTCGGTGATTGCGCTGCTAGTAGCGATTCCGCTGGGGTTGCTGGCGGCGATCTACCTCAGCGAATATGCCAATCCGCGGCTGCGGCGTTGGTTGAAGCCGGCTTTGGAGGTGCTGGCAGGGGTGCCCAGCGTTGTCTACGGCTATTTCGCCCTGCTGTTTGTGACGCCGATTTTGCAGGCGTTGATTCCCGGCATGGAGACTTTTAATGCCTTGAGTGCCGGACTGGTGATGGGGATTGCGATTCTGCCGATTATGGCGTCGTTAAGCGAAGATGCGATCTACGCGGTGCCCCAAAGTTTGCGGCAGGGAGCCTATGCCGTAGGAGCCACCCAGCGAGAGACGATTACCAATGTGGTGCTGCCGGGTGCCTTATCGGGGATTGTCGCCGCCTCGATTTTGAGCGTTGCTCGCGCCGTAGGGGAAACGATGATTGTCACCATTGCCGCCGGGCAGAACCCGCGTCTCACCCTCGATCCGCGAGTGTCGGTGCAGACGATGACCTCGTTCATTGTGCAGGTGAGCTTGGGGGATGCGCCGGTGTTCTCAATCGAATACAAAACTATTTTTGCCGTCGGCATGACGCTGTTCGCCATGACGCTGCTGCTAAATATTTTTAGCTTCTGGTTCGTCAACCGCTTCCGGGAGAAATACGAATGACCACGACCGAGTCCAAGGCGTTTTCCTTTCCTGAGGGCGCTGATGCCCTTCAATTTGAGCCAGCTCTCGACCACCGCTACCGTCTCGATCGCATTTTTGCCACTGCCGCTTTGATTGCGACGACCATAGGACTGCTGGTGCTGACGGTACTCCTCATCGATGTGATAATCGACGGGCTACCGCGCCTGAGCTGGGACTTTTTGACAAGCTATCCTTCGCGACGTCCGGCTCGGGCAGGGATTCTGTCGCCGCTGGTGGGCACCCTCTGGCTGCTGGTGCTGACAGCACTGATTGCCTTTCCCATTGGCGTGGGGTCTGGTATTTTTCTAGAGGAATTTGCCGCCAACACGAGACTGGCGAAACTGATTGAAATCAATATTGGCAATCTGGCCGCCGTGCCTTCAATCATCTACGGACTGCTAGCGCTGCAAGTGTTTGTGCGACTCATGGAGCCGATTACTGGCGGACGCACTGTGCTGTCGGGCGGGCTGACGCTGTCGCTCCTGATTTTGCCGGTGATTATTGTCGCCACGCGAGAGGCGCTGCGGGCCGTTCCCAGCAGTATTCGTCAGGCGGGGTTTGCTTTGGGTACCACTCGCTGGCAGGTGGTGCGCGATCATGTACTGCCGCTGGCGTTTCCCGGTATCCTCACCGGCACGATTCTGGCGCTGTCGCGGGCAATTGGTGAAACGGCTTCGCTGATCACGATTGGAGCGCTGACCTTTATTGCTTTCTTACCGCCGCTGATTCCCCTGATCGACGGCTTGCGATCCTCCTTCACGGCGCTGCCGATCCAAACTTACAACTGGGTGTCGCGGCCACAGCCAGAATTCCACCAGAATGCGGCTGCGGCAATCATTGTGCTAATGACCGTTCTGCTGCTAATGAATGCTACCGCCATCTACTTGCGCAACCGAACCCAACAAATTCGCAACGATTAGTGCCTGGCCACGATGTTCCGCTTGTAGGGTAGTGCACCTGAAAATGCACTCAATCTTTGACTCGGTCTATCATTTTTGGGAACGCTTTACTATCTATGACTTCTTCTGCAACTACTGTGGATACGATTCTGCAGGTCGATCAGGTTTCAGTTTATTATGGTTCATCCCTGGCACTACGAGATGTTTATTTAGAGATTCCAATTCACCATGTAACGGCGTTTATTGGTCCTTCGGGCTGTGGTAAGAGCACGTTGCTGCGCTGCTTCAATCGCTTGAATGATCTGATTCCCACCGCACGGGTAACAGGACGCATTCTTTATCGCGGCATCGATATCAATCAGCCTGAGGTAGATCCAGTGGATGTACGCCGGCAAATCGGCATGGTGTTTCAGAAGCCCAACCCCTTTCCCAAATCGATCTACGAAAATGTTGCCTATGCGATTCGCATCAACGGCTATCGGGGGGATGTAGATGAGTTGGTCGAGAAATCGCTGCGGGATGCGGCACTTTGGGAGGAAGTCAAAGACAAGCTTAAAGACAACGCCCTGTCCCTTTCCGGAGGACAGCAGCAGCGCCTGTGTATTGCTCGGGCCTTGGCTATTGAGCCGGAAATCTTGCTGATGGACGAACCCTGCTCAGCACTCGATCCGATCTCCACGCTACGCATTGAGGAACTCATCCATACCCTGCGCGAGCATTACACGATCATTATCGTGACTCACAATATGCAGCAAGCGTCTCGCGTGTCGCAGTACACGGCTTTTTTCAATACCACCCTGAACGAGACGGGGGGGCGCAGTGGCTACCTCGTGGAGTATGGTACCACCGAGCAAATTTTTCATGCTCCCCAGCAGCGAGCCACCCAAGACTATATCAGTGGTCGCTTTGGTTAATACTGACTGGGCTTTTCACTCGCGAAACGGTAGGCTAGGGTTGCTTATTCCCCATGCTCACCCTGGAGGCACACCATGCGACGGCGGCGGTTTTGGATTCTATTGATCCTCGGCTGGATCATGAGCATATGCCTCGCCTGCGACAGCCAGCAAGCGATGGTATCTGCTCCACCGGAACGTCCACCCGCTCCGACCCTGGACACTCCGGTATCTCCTCGCTCTACCCTGCCACCCAAAACCCAGGCCATTTTGGATCAGGTCGGTTCGCTGGTCGATCCACCTCGGGGAGAGGTGCGTCTGGTGGTGATCAGCGACCTGAATAGCGCCTATGGCTCTACCGAGTACGATCCGGAAGTGGACATTGGCGTGAATTTAATTCCCTTTTGGCAGCCCGATCTGGTGCTGTGCAGCGGCGACATGGTAGCCGGGCAGAAACCCAGCCTCACTCCAGAGCAAATTCGGGCGATGTGGGCCGCGTTTGATCAGCATGTAGCGGCACCGCTACGCAGTTTTAAAATTCCCTTTGGCTTCACGGTGGGCAATCATGATGCCTCTAGCGCCACGGCAATTAACGGTGGCTTTTTGTTTCAGCAGGAGCGCAACCTAGCGAAGGAATACTGGGAGACCCACGATCCCGGCGTGCAGTTTGTCGATCGCTTCCAGTTCCCCTTCTACTACACCTTTGCTGCCAAGGATCTGTTCTTCCTCGTCTGGGATGGCTCCTCGAATCAAATTCCTGCCGACAAGCTGGCCTGGGTAGAGCAGGCCCTCGCCAGCCCCGAGGCGCAACAAGCCAAGCTGCGGCTAGTGATTGGGCATTTGCCGCTGTATGGAGTTGCTGTGGGGCGAGATGAGCCAGGGGAAGTGCTGAGCAACGCCGAGCAGCTGCGAGCACTGCTGGAAAACTATCGCGTCCATACCTACATTAGCGGTCATCATCACGCCTACTACCCCGCCCACAAAGGGCAACTGCAATTGCTACACATGGGCATTTTGGGATCGGGTCCTCGCCCCCTGATCGACAGCGATCTGCCGCCACGCAAAGCCCTAACGGTGATTGATGTCAACTTTGCCACGCCAGAGCAGACTACCTACACCACCTACGACCTTCAAACCTTCCAGCTCATCACCTATGACCAACTGCCTCGGTTTCTGGCGGGTCACAACGGCATGGTGCGGCGACGCGACGTAGAGGAACTGACAGCGGCTGAGCAGTCGGCTTGTGTGCAAAAGATCGGTAACTCACTGTGCAGCACCTGAGGCAGAGTCCGGCTGCTCCCTCCTTGCTCCCTACTAAGCGCCTAAACGGTCTGAAACAATCTAAGCGGCTGGCTTCCCCCTGTCTGGTGGTAGGAGGATGGACAATACGACATCGCTCTATCTTTGCTCGTCATGACTGCCGCAGATGGACGTCTGCCATTATGGTGGTAGAAGGAAATTCTGTGTCTGTCGTCCTGCTGTTGTATTGTCATCGAAGCCCATGAGCACTCGTCGGATTGTTGACCTGCTGAGAACTGGACAGCCGAATCAGACCGTGACGGTCCAAGGCTGGGTGCGAACCAAACGCGAACAAAAGGAGTTTTGCTTTGTCGAGGTGAACGATGGCTCGTCGATGGTGGGACTGCAAGCCATCCTGACCCCAGACCTGCCCAACTACGCCGACCTCGTGAAGCGGCTGAATACCGGAGCTTCGGTGGAGATCAGCGGCACCCTCGTAGAGTCGCCTGCGAAAGGGCAGCGGATTGAGCTGCGGTCCACTGCGGTTACAATCTACGGTGAGGCAGACCCCGAGACCTATCCCTTGCAAAAGAAGCGACACTCCTTCGAGTTTTTGCGCACCATTGCCCACCTGCGTTCGCGGACCAACACCCTAGGAGCCGTGTTTCGGGTGCGGAATGCTTGTGCTGCCGCGATTCACCAGTTCTTTCAGGAGCGGGGCTTCCTCTGGGTCCACACGCCGATCATCAGCGCCAACGACTGCGAAGGAGCCGGCGAGCTGTTTACCGTTACCACCCTGGATCTGAAAAACGTGCCCCGCACCGATGATCAAGAGATCGATTACAGCCAGGATTTCTTTGGCAGACGCGCCTTTCTCACGGTGAGCGGGCAGCTCGAAGCCGAAATCATGGCCATGGCATTCACAAACGTCTACACCTTTGGTCCTACTTTCCGGGCAGAAGACTCGAACACCTCGCGCCACCTTGCCGAGTTCTGGATGATTGAACCAGAGATGGCATTCTGCGACCTCGAGGGCAACATGGACTTGGCCGAAGCATTTCTGAAGCACATCTTCAAGTCGGTGCTGGAGCAGTGCCCGGAAGACATGGAATTTTTCAACCAGCGCATCGATAATTCGGTCCTAGCGACTGCCGAGAACATTATCAACAGCGCCTTTGAGCGCATCACCTATACCGAGGCTATTGCTCTACTAGAAAAAGCCGACCGTGCCTTTGAGTTTCCCGTGTCTTGGGGGTTAGATCTGCAATCGGAACACGAGCGATACTTGGCAGAAGAACTGTTCAAGAAACCGCTGATTGTCACCGATTACCCAGCTGCGATCAAAGCCTTTTACATGCGGATGAACGATGACGGCAAAACGGTGCGAGCCATGGACATCCTGGCACCCAAAATCGGCGAAATTGTGGGCGGTTCCCAGCGGGAAGAACGCCTCGATGTGCTGCAACGCCGCATTCGAGAGCTGGGCCTGCCTGAGGAAGACCTTTGGTGGTACCTCGATTTGCGCCGCTTTGGTACGGTGCCCCACGCTGGATTTGGCCTAGGCTTTGAGCGAGTCGTGCAGTTTATGACCGGCATGACAAATATTCGCGATGTGATTCCATTCCCCCGCTTTCCCTTGAGCGCGGAATTTTAGTCGGAATTGTAGCTACTGCGTAGTAGTATTAAAAATACCCGTGCTCGTAGAAAACTAGATAGAGCAGCAGGCTTGGCTCATTGACCCAGGGACTAGCAACTAGATTGGCAAACGTAATCAGCACTCCTACCGTTGAGTTTGCGCATTTGCCGCCGCCGCTGAAATGGGCGGGAGGAAAGCGCTGGCTGGTGCCTATCCTGCATGGCATTTGGCAACCCTATAGAGAGCGTCGGCTCGTAGAACCGTTTGTGGGCGGCATGGCGGTGGCGCTAGGGTTGCAGCCGCAAACAGCCTTGCTCAACGATTTGAATCCGCATTTGATTAATTTCTACACCTGGTTGCAGCAGGGATTGTCGATCGACATTCACCTAGAAAATAATCCCAACTACTACTATCGCTGCCGCAAGCGGTTCAATCAGCTCATTCTCACGGGACAAGCAAACAGTGAAGAGGCAGCCAAGCTGTTCTACTTTATGAATCGCACTGGCTATAACGGGCTGTGCCGCTTCAATAGCAAAAATCAATTTAATGTACCGTTTGGTCGCTACAAAACGATCAATTACACGAATGATTTCCGACACTATACAACGGTGCTGCAGCACTGGATTTTTTCTGCTGTGGATTTTGTGCAGCTAGATTTGCGCCCGACGGATTTCATCTATGCCGATCCGCCCTACGATGTGTCGTTCACGCAATATAGCGCCCATGATTTTAAGTGGCAGGATCAGGTGCGGCTGGCAGAATGGCTGGCGAGTCATCCTGGTCCGGTGGTAGCGTCGAATCAGGCAACCGAGCGCATCGTGGAGCTGTACGGCGATCTCGGGTTTGCCGTTGTGTTGCTAAACGCACCGCGACGAATTTCCTGCACCGGCGATCGCAAACCTGCCCGAGAGGTGTTGGCGCTCAAGGGCATTGAGCCGCAGATCGTGGAGAAGTTAATCGACTCCGCCGGTTAGCCTGCGACACTCAATCCCAATGTTCGATTCTAAATGAAGCCTCTACATAGAGCCTCTAAATATCAGATCGTAAGTACGTCCGCACTTGAGATAGCAGCTCGTCAAAATCGATGGGCTTATGAATCAGTCCGTCGGCTCCTACAGCACTGCTATCCGCGGGGCTGCACTGGTCATAGCCGGTAATCAGCAAAATCGGCAGATCGGATAGCTCCGGGTGTTGGCGAACATGGCGCGTCACCTCGAAGCCGTTCATTTCAGGCATCATCACGTCTAGCAGCACGAGAGCAGGGGGAGCAGCCGCGATTTTTTTGAGGGCTACATGACCATTCTCAGCGATCTCGACCTGGTAGCCTTCGCTTTCCAAAACGGTCTGCAGCAGGAACGAATTATCGGCAATATCATCTACCACAAGAATGTGGTTTAGAGTAGTTGGATGGGAAACTGGCTTATTCATCGCGGGTATTGATTTAACTCTCCGGTATAGCGTTACAGTTCAATTAGGATTCAGTTAATCTTTGATTTTTGAATTTACTTCACTAAAAATGCGCCAAAGATGGCAGTAGCACTGGATCGCAGAGACATTCAGCAATTAGAGGCTACTTAGAATTCAGCTCAATGACAGCGTCAAGCCTGAAAGGAATCTGCCCTCAGGCTTCAATCTGGATAGCTAGGACTGCTTAATAACTGCTCAATAACAACTCAGTGGCTGAAAAGGCAGCCAAATCAGGGGACTCCCAGTGCAGTCCTCAATTAACGGTGTTTAACTCCGTAACTTTCGTAACAATTTGTATAGTTCCATTGTCCTGAACTGGAGCTGGATCGAACTCTGGCGTGAGAAGGATCTTGGTTTCCTTCTACCTCTCTTAAGATAGATGTGGGTAAAGGGGATGGGGCAAGAGTAGTGCAGTGGAAAACTTGCGCTAATCAAGGTGCCCCAATGGCGGTGCCTAGGTTCTTGATCCGCTGGCAACTAGTTCGGCAACTTGGCTACGTGCTTGAGCAATCGATTCAGCTAACCGTTGCCCACCCGTCTCATCGTTCTCTACTGTAATGAAGCTGATATCGGTAATGCCCAAAAAGCCGAAGACGGTTCGCAAGTAGGGATCTTGATAATTCATCGATTCGTAACGCTCACCGATACCATATCCAGAGGCACCTCGGGCCGTAATGACAACCATCTTCTTCCCCAAGACCAGCGGCTTATAGGGAGAGTCCGCATCCTCTGGAGCAAAGTCAAAGGTGCGTCCAACCCGGACAATTTGATCGATATAGGCTTTGAATCCACTGGGAACGCTGAAATTATACATGGGGATTCCCATAACGTAGATATCTGCTGCCAAAAACTCATCCACAAGTTGATCGCTCAACTGGATCGCGGCTCGTAATTGGGGGGTGTGGTGCTCAGGTGGCGTGAATGCAGCGGCAATCCAGTGCTCATCAATATGTGGAATGGGATTGCGACCGATATCACGATAGGTAATTTGAGTATTCGGATTGTTGCGTTTCCACTGTTCAACAAACTCTTGAGTCAAGCGGCGAGACTGGGATCGCTCAGAGCGTGGACTAGAGTCAACATGCAATAGATGTAGCATTGTCTTTTTTGGTTTCAATTATCTCGTTGACGTTTCTAGCTTAGATATATAGAGCGTACTCAGCTACTTCATTCTTGTGACGCTATCAAAATCTTGCGATCGGTTTTGAAATCTCACGGCAAAGGCTATGCTAAAAGCACTTACAATCAGAAGCAGAATAATTTAGCTGCTACAGGTTCATGATGGAGCTAGCTGCAACTCAACCTCTTGAATGTGCTTATTCACCTCTGCTGTCTAGCCAGAATCAAGGCTGGGATTTCATTTCGGTTGAGCAATTTCAGAACCCATCGGGGGAAGGGGAAACCTATTACCCCAATGAACATGCTATTTGTCTGTCTCTGGCTGCTCGACCCGTTCGCTTTCTGCAGATTAAGGGTGGCAAATCCCATCAGAGCCTGTACGGGAAAGGAGATATCTCGATCACGCCGGCCGAAATGCCGTTTTTTGCCCGCTGGCAAGGAGACGATCACTACCTGCACATTCGGATTGCTTCCCAGTTTGTACGGCGGGTTGCGGAAGAAGCACTCGCTCTAGATCCTGACTCATTGGAATTACGTCCCGAGTTTCGCACCCGCGATCCGCAGATTGAGTCGATAGGTCTACTGTTGTTGGCTGAACTGCAGCAGCCGCAATTGGGCAGCAGGCTCTACGTCGAATCCTTAGCGAATGCATTTGCCGTGCATTTACTGCGGCATTATGCGGTTAGCCCTTTCCGTCCACCTCGTGCGGCAGGTGAATTGCTTCAGCATCAGCTGCTACAAGTTCTAGACTTTATCCAGGAGCATTTAGAACAAGAGATCAAACTGGCTGATCTTGCTGCGCTCGTTGGTGTCAGTCCGTTTCATTTCAGCCATTTGTTTAAACAAACAACCGGCTTTTCCCCCTATCAGTATTTGCTGCAGCAGCGCATCGAACGGGCAAAGCAATTGCTGAAACAAACCAATTACTCGATTATGGAAATCGCTCTGCTTTGCGGCTTCAACAGCCACAGCCATTTGAGCAAACAATTTCGCCAGCGAATGGGGATGTCGCCCAAAGCGTATCGGGACTATTAGCTTTTCTTGCTTCGCCTAGGGGCAAACAATGGCAGATTGGGTTACAGATCTGGTCATAAATCTGGTCATAAACTATAAACATGATTCCAGACCTAACTATCCGCCCAGAGATTCCTGCTGATTGTGCCCCTATTCGGTCATTGATTACTGCTGCTTTTCTCAAAGCATCCCATACAAGCCACACCGAGTCCCTCATTGTCGATGCTCTGCGAAGCTCAGGTAACCTGACGCTTTCGTTGGTAGCCGAGGTCAACGGTCAACTCGTTGGGCATGTTGCCATTTCTCCGGTCACTCTCTCGGAGGGAAACCAAGGGTGGTATGGTCTAGGTCCGGTGGCGGTTGCACCCAAGCATCAAGGTCAAGGTATCGGTACCCAGCTGATTCAACGGGCATTAGCCGCCCTACGAGAGTTCGGTGCAGCAGGATGTGTTGTGCTGGGTGAACCACAGTACTATCGCCGCTTTGGGTTTCAGGAGGTGCCCAACTTGCGGTTGCCCGGCGTGCCACCAGCCTATTTTCAAGCCATAGCGTTCGATGCCCAATTGCCCCAAGGCGTGGTCTCCTATCATGAGTCCTTTCAGGTGCAGCACAAGGCTGGAGAATCTCCACTCCCAGAATGATTTTTCAACCTGAAAATGGACTTTTGGCAGGGGGACCGAGTTGTGTGGTGGATTGAGTGGGTTGCTCTTAGTTAGCTGAGATCGCCAAATCGCTGACGATAGTGAGCAAGCAGTGCTTCTGCGTCCATAGCACGTTGTTCTGCGTTTGTGGCGCGCTGTTCTGCCGTGATGCGCTGTTGTTGCTCTAGGAGTGCTGCCTCCTCGGGTGTAGGGACCCGTTGCCCCTCTGGGGTAAACAAGCGGAGTTTGCCGGCGTCTACCCCTAGAAAAAGCTGAAGTTGATGGCTCCAGCGCCATCCTTGCGGATTGGGTTCAATCGGTACATACTGCCCATCGATGAGATGAAATCCGGCAAACTCCAAAGTGTAGGGATCAAACCAGAAGTAATCTGGCACGCGAAAGGTATCTTGATAGACCTGCTTTTTGAGACCACGATCGATTTTGGCAGTTGAGTCTGAGAGCAGCTCAATTATTACATTGGGATATTTACCGTCCTCTTCCCACACCACCCAACTCTTGCGTGATTTGCGTTCGGTATTAAGGACAACAAAGAAATCAGGTCCCCTAAAATCTTCCGACTTACGCTGGTTGGGGCTGTAGTAGATAGTGAGATTGCCCGCCGCAAAGTAGTCGTTGCGCTCACGCCAGAGCCAGTCTAGACAGGAGAGGAGCAGCAAGAGCTGCCGCAAGTGCAGGTCAGTTTCTAAGGGAGGCTCGTCACTGTAGAGGTCGCTGGGAGGGAAAAGAGTTTCTGATCCATCCTGAGCGGTCTCATCCTCTGCTAACGCAGCAAGAGGTGATTCCGGAGGGGGAGCGTCCTGATTGGCAACAGACATGGCAAGACGGGCAGAAACAGTACAACTATTCTACTGAATTTTGCAGGGGGCAATGGTAGCCAAGGGACAAATCGCACTAGTACAGAGAGATTGCTGGTGAACGTTGCACCGCGGCGGTTATTGAGGTCATCTTGTGCTCTACCAATCAATAAACCGAATCAATACTCTGTAAAACTGCAGAAAATCAGCTCGGCTGGGCAACAGGCTGCTGAAGTGTGTAAAACACTAGTTCCTGTCCTGCGTTCGTCACCTGTTTCTGAAAGGTCATGCCGAGGCGTTGCATAACGGCTATTGAGGCGGTGTTGGCTGCATTGGCGCTGGCGGAGATAGTATCAAAGCCATAGCTTTGGAAACCGTAGGTTAGCATGGTGCGGGCCATTTCGGTGGCTAGTCCATGTTTCCAATAGCGGCTTGCCAGTCCATAAATGAGTTGCACTTCGGGTGGGTCGAAAAAGGGCCAATAGCCAGTGAAGCCAACGGGCGTCTTGTGAGGCTTTAGCCGGGCTATCCAGATGCCGTAGCGATGCTCTTGAAATGCAGCGACACTTTGGTCCAGCATTTTCTGAATCTGCTCTAGAGGGAGGATCTGGTCATCACAGAGGTACTTTCGCACCGCAGGCTCTGCCCAGATTGTGTAAAGTGCCTGAGCATCCAATTCAGTAGCCGGAGTTAACCAGAGTCGAGGGGTTTCAATCAGGGGAGTCATGAATACTGTATCTAGCTGCTTGCTCGGTGGGGTAGTGCTAAGAGAAAACTCCGCGGAGCGCGGGCTTCACTCCACGGAGAAGATTGGAGCGCGGCAGGGGGGCTTCAGCCGCTAGAGTGTGCTTAGATCTCGGAACTTGAAGGACAACTGATGACACAACGCAACATGCTTGAGTTATCAGTCTGCAATCAGTCTAGACAATCCAGGAGGAGATGTCTGTGGGAAAAAGTAAGAAAAGGTCAGATCTCTTGTCCATTGATTGCGAAGGCTAATGATCCGTAGACTCGTTGCCCCCAGGAGACGACACAACGCCGTCGATGCAGTCCTCCTCAGCATTCCAGTAAGCAGATATCAACCCTGCCTGCTCCGATCCATCGCGCCGAATCAAGCGAGTGCTGTAGCGGTGGATTTCGCCGTCCGTTAGCAGCAGAGTCAGCAGTTGCTCACGACTCTGAAACTGTAGCCAAGACCATGCTGCTGCTGCCATCAACTCTGAAGTAGAGTCATAGTCCAGCAGGGTCAGCAACTGAGCGTTCACCTCTAGCAATCTGCCCTCGCGATTGACGCGGAAGCTGCCAACCAACGTGTTGTGGAAGAAATGGCGCCAGCGCGTCTCGCTCTGCTGCAAGCGGGCGGTGAGTTGTTCTGCGTGCTGTTGGGCGTGGGTTAGGCGGTGCTGCTGTTCCTGAAGCTGCTGTTGCAGGTGGCGGATGGTTAAGGCATTCTCTACGCGAGCAAACACCTCTTCCTCGCTAAAGGGCTTAGTAATGTAGTCAATACCGCCGACGGCAAACGCCTTGACCTTATCTAAGACTTCATCGAGGGCGCTGATAAAAATAACCGGAATATCTCGCGTGGTCGCCATCGCTTTCAAGTGCTGACAGACTTCGTAGCCGCTCATGTTCGGCATGCGAATATCCAGCAGGATCAAGTCCGGAGGATTTGCCTGTGCCGTTTTCAATGCCATCTGCCCATCGATGACCCGCCGCACTTCGTAGCCTTGCTCGGTCAGCATTGCCGAGAGCAGCCGCAGGTTGTTGGGGGTGTCGTCTACCAGCAGAATATTACCTCTGGGGAAAGCAGCCGTCATAGGATTCAGGAAGATGGAGGATCGATCAGAGGAGTGGTGAGGTCCAAAATGGCGTCCCAGCGGAACTGAGACACGAGTTCTGCTAAGGCGTCGGCAGTCGCGGCAGCAGAGTCGGGCAACTGCTGCAGGAGTTCAGCCATTTGCTGTTCGTCGGTACAGAGGGCAACCTGATGCAGCTGCTGTAGCCAGGGTCGGGGCAGCGTTGCCAACCTCTCTGCGGTCAACTCATAGGATGGCGACGGCTCAGGCTGCGTAGATTCGTCATAGAGATAGCGGACACCGAGATGCTGTGCCATCTTCTCGAAAATATCTTTTTCTTGGTATGGTTTGCGTACTAAATCATCACAACCCGCAGCCAGAATCTTGCCCTGCTGTTCCTCAAAAGCGCTAGCTGTTAAGGCAATAATTTTGGTAATCGGCATCTCTGATTTTGATACGCACCAATCACGACTTTGGTTTTTTGAAGATTCAGAACTATCTGGCTCTTGTGTTCTTGTTCTGTGGCTGCGCTCCAATTCGCGAATCCGTTGGGTAGCTAGATAACCATTCATCACGGGCATTCGCATATCCATCCAAATCAAGTGAGGATGCCAGGTTTGCCATTGGGTAATGGCTTCTTCTCCATTGGTAGCCGTTTGGGTGATGAAGCCAACGGTACTGAGCAAGCGCACCATTAGCAACCGATTTTCTGGGCGGTCGTCTACTACCAGAACACGATAGATGGGCTGCCCGGGTGCCAGATGCAGCACGCGCCGATGCACGGCAGGCAGCGCCAACTGGGGAGGTGCCAACTCTATCGGAATGGTAAAGCGAAAGATCGATCCCTGCCCTAGGCGACTTGTGACTTTTAGGTCTCCGCCCATCAGACGCACAAACTGATGGCTAATCGCCAACCCCAGCCCGGTTCCCTCACCGGATTGCAACCCCGACATCGTCTGGATAAACGGCTGAAACAGCTGATCCAGGTCTTCGGGTGCAATACCGCAGCCCGTGTCTTCCACTTGGCAGATTAGCTTTAGTGCAGCAAAGGGTTCCACGCTCACTCGCAGCGTCACTCCGCCGGTTTGGGTAAACTTGACGGCATTGCCCAGCAGGTTGATCAAGACCTGCCGCAGTTTACCTTCGTCGGTCAATACATAGCGGGGTAAATCGGGGGCGAGATCGAACGTAATCGAAAGCTGCTTGGCGCGGGTACGCATTTGAAACATCTCATAGAGTGTTTGCAGCAGTCGGTGTAAATCGAAGGGGTCCCGATTCAGCACAATCCGGCCCGCTTCGATTTTGGACATTTCCAGCACGTCATTGATTAAGTTGAGCAGATGCTCCCCGCTGTGGTTGATGGTGGAGAGCGCTTCGCGCTGGCTAGCACTGAGCGTCGTGTCGCGTTCCATGAGCTGGGCAAAGCCAAGGATAGCGTTGAGGGGTGTCCGCAGTTCGTGGCTCATGTTGGCTAGGAAAATGCTCTTGGCGCGGTTGGCGGCTTCGGCGGCATCTTTGGCAACCAGCAGCGAGGTTTCGGCATGTTTACGCTCTAGCTCGGCTCCCGCTCGCGCTGCAAAGATTTTGAGAATCAGCTCTCGTCCTGGATCCGGTGGCATCGGCTTCACATCCATGACGGCCAGGTGCCCTAGGATATTGCCCGAGGAACCCAGTAAAGGGGCCCCCAGATAGCTTTCTGCCTGGATCGCCAGCAGTTCTTTGGCGTCGGGAAACAGCGTGGGTAATTGGGCAGGTAGGTAATACACTGCTCCGGCGAGAACGGCAGCGCAGGGTGCGGTTTGCACATTGCATTCAAAATTATCGCCGGCTCGATCGCCCTGCCAAAAGGCCAGCGTGCGGATCCGGGTTTTCGCCTCGTTGATCACGGTAGCCACCACGGCATAGCGAACCTGCAACACTTCCGCCAAGTAGCGAACGCAGGAGGAGAAGAACTCATCGCCGGTTGTGGCGGCCGTGCCTTCCACAATCAGCCGCAGGGCTTGCTCACGATGCTGGCGTTCGGTAATGTCTTCGGAGACAGCCAGAATATGGGTAGCTTGACCTTCAGCATCGTAGAGGGGCAGTTTCCAGCCGCGCACCAAAATTCGCTCCGGACCTTCGCCAATCCAGTGATCTGGAAACTCAAGCAGGGCTCCGTGCTGCAGAGCGGCTTGATCTTCCTGCCGGTGGTAGTCAGCCTGCTCAGGCGGGATCAGCTCGTAGTCGTTGCGCCCTAGAGCCTGCTCTCGAGAAACGCCTAGCACCCGTTCCGAGCTTTGGTTAATCAAGACGTAGCGGAAGTCATTTTGGACATCTTTAGCAAACAGTGCCAAAGGAATGCTGTTGATTACGCTGTCGAGAAATTGCTGCGATCGGCGCAGTTCTGTCTCTAGCCGCTGGCGTTCGCTAATCTCTATATGCAAATGCTCGTTGAGATGCTGCAGGGTGAGGGTGCGCTCTTCCACCTTGGCTTCCAAGTCGGTGTAGAGGACGCGCAACTGTTCGATCATTTGGTTAAATACCCGGGCCAAGGTGCCAATTTCATTGTCCATCAGCACCGGAGCTGTCGAGGTGAGATCACCTGCCGCAACTTGGGTGGCCGTCTGGGTAATGGCTAAAATCGGGTGGGCAATGCGGCGCGTGCCAAAATAGACGCCCACAGCCAGCAGCCCGGCTAGCCCCAGTCCTGTAAAAAAGATAGTTTGCGCCAACTGCCGTGCCGGAGCAAAAGCTTCCTGGGTGCTAATTTCTGCAAGCAGCGCCAGATCGTGCTTCTCCAGCCAGCGATAGACGCCGAGCACCTCAATCCCTTGATAGTTGAGGTACACCCCTGCGCCGTTGTGCCCCCGTGCCGCCTGCTCAATGCCTTCACTATAGATACCCTGGAGGTGCTGGTTCCATGATTCGCCGGAAACAAAAACGTTGTAGCGTTCGAAGGTATTGCCTTGATTGGGCAGCGTGTTGCCCACTAGATAGGTTTCGCCGGTTTCTCCTAAGCCGGTGCGTTTGCGAATAATCTCGTCAATACGGCTGAGATCTAAATGGGTTGCTAGCACGCCAATTTGCTTGCCGTTGACGTCGAGCACGGGAGTAGCAAAGGTCATTCTGGGCTGCCCGGTGGTCGGTGATGGGTAGAAATTGGGCAAGAAGGCGAGATTGGGATCTTGAGGTAAATAGCTGTACTGCACCAGCGATTCATAGGTGTTTTGGGCAGTACGGTTCGTGGAAAACAGCACCTTGCCGCCATTTGTCAGCACTAGCATTTCCTCCAGGCTGGAGTGGTTGTCGGCAATTGGCGTCAGCGAGGCGGAAAGATGCTGATGCGCTTGCTGCTGTTGCTGGAGTGGCAGTTTAGGCTGGAGCAGCAGTGGTGCAAATTCCTTGACTTCTGGAAGTTGAGCAAACGTCGAGATCTCTTCGCGCTGGTCTTCAATCCAGCGGTTCAGCTCGTCTTCTTTGAGGGTGGCGGTTAAACTGAGGCGCTCAAAGATTGACTGCTTCAGGGCTTCTCGAGCTTGCAGAAAAGCGACCAAGCAAATCGTGCCCACTGAGACAAAGGACAGCAGCAGGTAATATCCAATCAGTTGAACGATCAGGCTGCGTTTCCAGGTATGCATTGTCCACCCGCACGTTACTCATACGTTGTCAAGATAGCAACACCTAAGCGAGTAGCCTCAGGAAATTTGTAACGAAAGTAAATGTTAATTCCAGGAAGAAAAATCAAGCGATGGCAGCAGCAGCAAAACTGAGATGCTTTGCATCCTACCTCAGGACATCGGGAATGACAAATCTGGATTGAGCCTTGAGCCAGGTGCTAGCGTTAGCGCCAGTTAGCGTTCCCATTCAGCGGCAATACGGTTGATGTGCTGAATGGCTTCATCTACGACCATTTCCGGCGATTGCCCCTCAACAATCACGCGGTGGATGGCTTGTCCCCAAATATTTTCAGACTGAACCTGCGAATAGGCGGGATTGAGCACGTGGTAGAAGAGACGGGTTGGATGCTGCATCAGCTGCTGCACGGCTTTCGAGACATGAGGATCGCGGGCATCTTGCCAAAACGCATCTTTGAGCAGATCGGGCATCACTGGAAACCAGCGTCCTAGCGATCCTTTGATGTACTGGTTGAGGCGGTCTGGCTGAATTAAATAGGCAAGAAACTGTTTAGCGGCATTTGGATTAGGGCTGTTCTTAAAAATCAATGCTTGCTTGATAGACGTAAGATAGCGGATTGGCTCGCCGTCTGGCTCCAAGGGAAACTCCCGAGTCACGATCTGCTCTTGGTAAACTGCCTCGTCGCCGCGCTGCGAGGCGGGGATTGCCAAACTCGGGTTGGCAGTCATCAGCGTCACCCGGTTCAAAAAGTTGACATTGTTATCGGAATCGACCCAGTTGAGGGCACTAGTCGGCACATAGCCCGTTTGATAGAACTGCGTCAGCCAAGTTAGGGAGTCGATCACGCCTTGCCGCACAGCCGGATCGCTGAGGCGCAGTTTGCCTTCGGCGTCTAGTAGCTCAATATCGTAGGCTTCTAAAATCTGCTCAAACAGGAAAAACGTGTCGCTGGCCTTCGTAGAGAGGGGCAGCCCGAGTCCGTAAAGTTCTTCTTTGCCTTTTTGGCGCAGCTGCTTTTGCCCTTGTTTCCAGATATTCCAAAAGCCATCCCAGTCATTGGGAATATCGGTTTCCTGGAGGTTAGCTTGCGTCAGCAGATCGCGCCAATAGTGAATGTGAATCGTTTGCAGTTCAATGGGCACGCCGTAGTATCGCCGCTGCTGAATCGTTTTGTCATAGAGGTAGGCCGACTCTAGGGCAGCCGGGCTGTAGCGATCCCGCACTGGCTCGATGACCTCCGAGACATCCATGAGCTTGCCTTCCAGGGCCCAGCGGGGTTGCAGCGTGTAATCTGCTCGATGGGCAAACACAATATCCGGCGGCGCATTATTTTCCAGGGCGATGGTTGTTTGGTTGAGAATATCATCGGAACTAATCAGCGACAGCTCTACGCGCGTTCCGGTCTGCTGCTCCCAGTCTTGGATCACTTGCTGCAAGGCCTGATCTTCCTCGGGATAAAAGCCGCGATTCCAGTAGATGCGTAGCGCAGCCGGTCCTGGATCACCTGTCTGATTCACTATTGGCTCTGAGTGGCAAGATAGCAGCAGCGCCACGAGCAACCCCAGCATTCCTGCAATCAGCCTGCGCCTCCACCTGCTCATCATAAAAACCCTATTCTCCTTGCAGCAACGATTGGGTTAAATGCAGAATTTGGTCGCAGCGGAAATTGTTGACTAGCTCGGTCAGCCCCAGCACCAACGCTGCATGGGTAGGGGGCACCTGCGCCAGCAGACGCAAAATTTGCTGCTCATCGGTGTAGAGGGCAGCTTGATGCAATTGCTGAATCCAGTCAAGGGGCATTGAGGTTAGGCTGTCGGGCGTGAGTGAGTCGGGCGGAGCGGTCGCCGCGGCCACCGAAACGGCACAAGAGCGGTATAGAGCAGCGTAGTCCTGATCGTGTTTAGACCGCTCTAGAATCGTGTTGATCAACAGCAGCAGGTGTTTGGCGCTGTGGTGAATAATCGTTAAACTTTCGCGCTGAGCACCCGTTAAAGTAGAGTCCCGCAGTAGCCGCTGCGCAAACCCCAAGATAGCATTCAGCGGCGTTCGCAGTTCGTGGCTCATGTGCGAAACAAAATCATTCGCAGCGGCATGAGTATCCATCGACGCGGCCGGTTCTAGGGGAGCAGAGGACTGGCTTGGCTCAGGTAGTGGGTGCGCTAGCGACTGCTGCAAGTCGCGGTAGGCTCGCGCTTGGCTGGCAATTAAAAACTGGTAATCCAACTCACTCAACCGATGCGAGGTAGCCCAATGCTGCGCCTCGACTAGGGCTTGCCCAGTCAGTAAACAAGATTCATCCTGCCGATTAGAATCTAGCCACGCCTTCAGCACCGTAGCATAGGGTCGCAGAGCTGCTAATTGAGACTCTACCCAAGCCGCGCTAAATACCTCGCGGTAGATGCGGTTGAATACATGGAGGTGCCCCTGATATCGCACCACTAAGCCACTCAACAGCAGGGCCAACTGCTCGGGCGAGTCGTCCCAGGGAACCGGGGCAGACAGCACTTTCAAATACAGTTCGAGCAGGCAACTTGCCCGCTGTTCGTCTTGCAGCAGGCGATTGCGGATCGTCTTCAGGTGTTCTGGTTCGTCCTGCATCTCCCAGTGCTCAATGATCCGCGACTGCACAAATTTTTCAATGGCTAGCACGGGCAGTTGGTAATAGAACTGGATCAAGTGACGGTTGACGATCGGTAGTTCGTAATCGAGGCCCCAAGTTGTTGAGTTGAGGTTCTCGGTGTCTGTTGTATCGGGCCCTTGGCGCAGCAGTTCACTGTCGCTGCTGCGGCTTTCCGCCACGATCCGACAGAGCTTTTGGGTCAAGAAGGGCTGCCCCCCAGTCCAGGCTAGAATTTCCCGCAGCACTGCCTGGGGATTGCCCACTTTTCCGTCGAGTCCTGCGGCTAAGGGCTGTGCCTCTGCCAGCGTAAAGCCGTGCAGATCGATGGCTCGTCCGATGTTGAGCGGCGTTCGCGTTAGGTCGCGGATGAGATCAGACGGTGTAGCGACCCCAAACAGGGCCCAGTTCAGCCGTTGGTAGGTGGGGTTTTCGGCTCGCTGATTGTAGCAATAGCGAATTAGCACAAAGAAATCATCTACGCAAAAATCCAGGCTTAAGACGCTATCGATCTCATCTACAAAAATGAACAGGTCGGTTTCGGGCAGTTCGCTCAGCAGCAGCTCAATCAACTGACTCAAGCGTTGCGGCAGCGATAGGTGACTTTGCTCATGCCACCATCCTAGAAAATCAATGGCATCTAGCAGCCCAAAACCGCGTAGCAGATCGATGCCTATGCCGATATACCACTGCTCGGGTGTGATGTTCTTGCTGCCGATCCGTGTCATATCAATCGAAGCGCAGCGCTTCCCAAGCTGTTCTAGCCGTTGCTTAGTGCGTAGCCGCAAGCTCGATTTTCCCATCTGGCGAGAATTGAAGACGTAACACAATTCGCCCCGCAACAGCGCCTGATACAGTTCGCTGTCTGCCTGTCGCTCAATGTAGCTGGGAGCATCGGTTCTCAGGCTACCTCCCACCTGATATTCATAGGAGGGGTTTGGAGATGTACTCATTGCTGTACCATTGCTCGTCTCCATAGGTTTTCATGATCAGTGAAATACTGGATCCGAAGTTATTTTCATTTTTATTCAAGTTTTACCATTGGATTTTGCTCTAGATAGGGTATTTATAGACTGCTTCATTGATCGCGAGATTTAAAAGATCGGTACAGCGTTACTCTGTATTTAGAGTGTTAGTATTTAGTGTGTATTTTTACTGTGTGTTGAATGATTCAGTCTCGGTGAGTTTTAGTGATTCAGCAACTGCTGCTGAAAGTAAAGGCGGTATAATTCTCGACTCGGAGCTACTCGATCGCCCTGCAGCTTGACTAATCCTAAGCTTTCTAATTGGTAGACCGTAACCGGTTCGAGATGAATCGTTTGGTCGTGCAGCACCTGCCCTAGGGCAAGCGCCAAAGCAGGACGCTCCTGCAGATGGGTGAGATGCTGCCGGAGGTGTTCGCCGTAGATGCCTGCCGGGGTTGCTGCGTCTTGCAACAGTTGCTCCAGGGTCAGATCACGCCGTCCTAGATGATAAAAAGCTAACCGCACCAGATAGGGATGCCCGCCAATGAGGTCTAGCAGCGGCTGCAGGCAGTGCCGACCAATATCTCCTTCGGCCCAAGTCAAGCCATGCCGCAGGGCTAGGTTCTGTACTTGAGCCGTGTTCAGCTCGGGCAGTTTAATGGGCAGACCCACATTAAATGGAGATTGATGAATATTCAGCGGAATGTAGACCTCGGTTGCATGGACTACGACCAGCCGCAGCTTCTGCCACACCTCAAATTCTGAGGCATCCTCGTACCATGACCGCAGCAGCGGTAAAAAGTCTGCCGCTAGTTCCGGATACTCAAACAGCCGGTTGACTTC
This sequence comes from Synechococcales cyanobacterium C42_A2020_086, assembly GCA_015272325.1. Classification (GTDB taxonomy): domain Bacteria; phylum Cyanobacteriota; class Cyanobacteriia; order Elainellales; family Elainellaceae; genus JACYLU01. Next base: position 131,701 of record JACYLU010000021.1, read on the forward strand.
ATCGAGAGCCAAAACCAGTGCTGTATCGATAGACTTGAGCAGATAGCGCTGAAAGTAGAGCGTGCAGCTCATTTTGCTGCCGGCATCTTGATTCCAGTACTGCTCCAGATTGGGCATTAGGTCAAGCTGCTGGCTGATGTTGGTGCAGAGCCAGCGCAAGAAGGGATCAAGTGAGCGGAACACAGCGCTATCAGCCCGCTGCAAATTCAGCATGGCGGTCTGGAAGCCGCACTGTCGGGCATAGGCAACAATCCGATGCATCAAGGAGGATTTGCCCATTTGCCGGGGGGCTTTGATCCGGATGAGGCTGCCTGGCTTGCTGACCTCAGCAAAGACCTGCTCTTCAATTGGGGGTCGCGCCACATAGAATCGAGAGCCAAGGGCTACCGTGCCACTGGGAAATTCTAGAGCATTGGCACTAGCGGCACCGATGGCGTCCTCGAGGGCAGAACTGGCAGCGCCAACCGGCGGGGTCACTCCTAAACCGGCAAGGGGAGACTCCGTTGGATGAGAGCGACTGTTCAGCTTCTGCTGGTAGCGTCGCAGTGCCGACTGCACATTTTTCTTGGTAACCTTTTCTCCTAGGGCTTTGGTCAGCTCATTCCACAATTGCGACCCAATCTCGCGGATGTAGCTATCGTCGTACCGGAGTTCTCCGGCAATTTCCTCGTAGCTTTGCCCCAGCCACGACCGACAGAAGACCAGCAACTGCAAATCACTCAGGTGTTTGGGCTGCAGGGCTTGCTCTAAAACAGCGAGGGCTTCATCAGCGGTCATAAGCTCTGGAACAGGTGGCGCAAGAGCAGGATCAGCATCGGGTGCTTCTGATTTTACCGTTCGAGGTTGAATTGCCAAAATTGCCATCCTCGCCACCTCTCGTAATGTTGCTCTCGAGTTGAGGGAATTGCTGGCAAATCTGCCTCTCAATGCCTCTCAATTCAGTAACTGTTCTCGATCGCTTTACTGATCGCTTTACTGATCACTGCTCATGATTACTTCTAAGGTAGAGGGTCATGTCGGTTCGATCTGTAGGAAAAAGTGGGATCCTGTAGGGTATTGGTGTATCAACTCTATTGTTTCAAGACTTTTCAAGCAACAGGCTTGGTTGGATACAATCAAGGGCAGCTCAAGGGCAGCGAGCCGGATGCCAACGGGGGAAGTTTCCACTCTGGAATTCAGCCAAACTAATCAGGATGGAAGCATCGAACCCCCATCCTGCAACCAAAACAATTTGACTAGAACGATTTTGACTAAAAGATTAGAACAAAGACTAAAACAAAATCTGTCAGCGTTTTCACTGGCGTTTCATTCCTTTAAGTCGGATGCTGGACAATTCACTCGGCACGGGTTGGGGTTGCCCATAGAAGCCGAGTGACGCCTGCGCTAGAAGACAGCCGTATTCCTCAACAATATTCCTCGACGACGCTCCCTGAGGCGAGTGAAGCCGTCTAGACGATTCATCTGCTGTATGTTCGCTTAATCACTGCTCACTCTACCGCACAGCCCAACCCGGGCCTATTGCGATCTACGGGCACGCGATGACGTGGTTTTAGCCCGAGTTTTTGCCTGCGGTTGAGCCTTGGCTGCCGTTTTGCTGGAGCGCCCGTTTGTCGATTCTGCAGCCCGAGGAGGTCGTCCACGACGCGGTGTAGCGCTCTTGGCTGCTTTCGTCTGACTGGCTGGCGACGCAACGGCCATAGGTGCGACCGACTGTACTGCTCGACGGGTGCGGCGAGTACGTCTCTTCGATGACGAGGCATTTTCCTCCCGTTCTCGTCGGGCCGTTGCTAAATAGCGCTTGAGCGAAGATACCGTGATGTCGATGTCTTTCTCAGCCAAAATCTCTACAATCTCCTCGTAGCTGTATCCTCGATGCAGAGCCGTCGTAATGGCATCTTGTAGCAGCGCAACCGATTCGCGCAGTGACCATGTTTCCTTTGGTTTCTCCGGTAGCTTTTGCAGTTTTAACCCTGCCTGTTCGATTGCCGATGGAGAAACAATCGTTGCTGAGGACGAACGCCGTTTAGTTCGGGGCATATTTGAATTCCTAAAAGAATGTACCTTCTGATGACTCAGAGACGGGAAAGGATGAATTGACTCTACATTATCAATTTATTTATTTAATTGATCAACTACTTTAGCAAAGTTCTGACCCCAATCACTGCTGAGTCAGCATCGAGCGATGGAGCGGTTATGAAAAGCTTATTTTTCAGAGAGGTCAATCGATTGTAGTTTCAGTGACGTCTAGAATTCTTCCCTCAGTGCCAGAATCCGATCCGTTTCGTCATAGACTCCGCATCTCTCTTCTGTAGCACCCTTATTTCTTCTTTCAAGGCATGACGTCAGGCGTTAGTTCCATTTCCGCACCACAAAGCGCGTGCAATAATAGAGCGGACTCAATACACTTCCCCAGCAATGAGCCAACTCACAGGCAAGGTCTAGATTGGTCATCACCTGTTGTCGGTGTTTCACAACATGCCACAGCAGCCGACGCAGGCTACCCACAAAATTTTTGCTCAACACCCACGGCATTTGCCACGGTCGCGCCGTGATCAGCCGCAACTCGCTGGTGCACAACCCATACCGATACGCCAACCGGATCAGGTAAGCGCGTTCCAGTCGCTCAGCTTTAATGTAATGTTCAATCTGTAGGCTCGGAGTGTACCAAATTTCCCAGCCGGCGTTGTGAAGATGCAGAGAAATTTCGTAGTCATTACCACCCCGGTTCACTCGCACCAACTGATCGGGCATACTCGTGAGCCAGGCCTGTCTGCGGACCACAAGCCCTGCTCCCGCTGGCAGTTGTAAGGTTGACGGGTCAAAGCGCCGAGGATAGTCTGTATAGTTGCGAATGACTAAAAATGCACGTGCCCGTTTGAAATCGGGAGGAGGTGGCACTTCAAATCGGCCGCGAATGCGCCCGCCGTAGGCACCAGCCATTGGATAGTTCTGACCAAACGCATAGGCAGCAGCTACCCAATTGGAGTCCGGGAGATTGTCATCATCTAGAAACCCAACAAATGTGCCTTGTGCTTCTGCAACTCCACGTTGACGCGCATAGCTGATGCCCTGCCGTGGCTCGAAGCAGTATTTTAATGGCACCTGGGATGGCCACTGCACTTGCAACGCCTTAACAATCGTAGCCGTGTCATCGGTGCTATTGTTATCCACCACAATCACTTCCCAAGTCAGCGTCTCGGTTTGCTCTTGGGAACGCAAACGCTCTAGCACCAACGGTAATGTTTTACTGCCGTTGTAAGTTGGAATCACAACTGAAAAGTCCCGCTTCATATGTTTAGTAGTTCTTTAGCAGTTCTTTAGTGATTTTAATGAAAGGGCAATAGAAAGGACGCAGTAGATTGAAGGCATAAAGCAAGATATTTTAAGTTACAAGATATTTAGTTTGAAGCATCAAGCAAAATACGAAGCAGATCGAATACTTAAAGTGAAAACCGATATGAAAACCTAAAATTTCAAATAAACCATTAGTGCAATTCACCCGAGAATGATGAGATCATTGGGCGTTGCTTCAGGATGATACCCTGCCGATGCAGGTAAATCGGACTCATTAAGCTACTAGTGAGCAGTTCCATTCTGCAGGCAGCAGCCAGATCGGTTTTGATCTTCTGGCGATAGCAAAGGATATGCCAAAGTAATTTTCGCAAATCATTGGTCGCATACATAAATTGCATCAACCAGCGATACTCGGGTTTGACTTCTATCATGCGAGTTACGTAACGGCTATGACCAATGCCGCGAAACAGTTTAATTAAATATTCTTTTTCAAGCCGCCAAGCTGGAATGGTATGAACTATGTTCATTTCAGGGTTATACCAAATCTCCCAACCATGCTTTTGAATGTAAGATAATGCTTCTGTATCCTCTCCAGTTAGCATACTTCCCTGAACTCTGCCAGCTAGAATTGTTTGCTGCGGAACGCTGGTTATCCAGGCTTGCTTACGCACGACCAATCCAGCTGAAGGAGGTAACACTTTCCGCCACGACTGATAGCGAAGCGGCTGGGGTCCACGATCAATGATCGCCAAAAATGGCAGCAAGGGTTTGAAGTTTTGCGGTGGCTCTACTTCAAAATCCCCAACAATGCGGCTGCCAAAGGCTCCGGCAGTGGGATGGGTTTGAGCAAACTGCAGAGCTGCGCTCACCCAATCTGAAGCTGGCAGATTATCATCGTCTAGAAAACCGATTAAGTCGCTTTGAGCTACCTGAATGGCACATCGGCGCGCGTGGGCTGCCCCTTGCTGGGGTTCCAGATAATACCGCAACGGACAGGGGAAATTCGTTTGAAACTCCTGCACCACCCTTGCCGTTCCATCCTGACTGTTATTGTCCACCACAATCACCTCCCAGGTGATGGACGCCACATCCGTTTGTCCTCGCAATCGTTCTAATAGCTGTGGCAACCGCTGTTCGCCGTTGTAGGTGGGAATGGCAATTGTAAAATCAGTCATTGGTTGAATCTACCCTACTGCATTGAACGTCCAGGCAATGGAAGAGGCGATAGAAGAATAGACCAGTCGATACACTCAGATAAACTCGAGCGATGAACGCGAGCTGCACATGGACGTTTCTTGTCTACTAGCGTGTCTATTAGCGCGCTTGTTCAGCGTTGATGGATTCACTCAGAGTCAGTATTCCCGCTTTCTGAGCAGTGTTTGCATAATTGCTGCAAGTCTGCATGCGGTTGTGTATTGTTCTCATCCCTGAACCGCTCTTGGGGCTGGCAGTTAGGGCTGGCAGAAGGAGAGCCGAGGAAGCCCTTGAGTGTGACAGTATATTTGTGGAGTTCAAGCTTGGAGTTCGAGTCCCTCACCTCACATTCGCAGAGGATATTGAGAGTGCAGATAATGGCATACTCTCGAACCAATTCGTCGAGTCTGCACCGCAAGCTAACTGAGCCAGCAACCTTTGTCAGCGAATCAAGCGAATCAACGGGTTGCTTAATAGTTCGTAGATTAAGATCTTGTCACAATTCTCAGCTGAGTCGCTTAGCGATGGGGTGAGCTGTGCTATGTGCCATGCTGCTTAGGGCTGAGTGAGGCAGTGGATGAGGAAGTCTATTACAAAATATTACGAACAGCCTAAGAATGTGAACGCAATGCCGGAGAATGTTTCCGGAAGATGGCTGAGTTAGAACCGTTAAGCGCCCCTGTGATGCTGCTCTGTTACGCTAGTACAGTACACTTGTATTGCTTGGTCGCTTGAGGTCAGACGAGGCGAGGGGTTTAGTCCCGCATTGATGGCGGTTAGGAACTCCGGGCACTGGTCCTGACGACGTAGTCTTAGCACTAGGTTCCGGCGACTGCCTGCCTTCTACCTCGGGCTTAGCCACCCAGTGGTGAACGCCAGTTTAAACACTCTGGTTACATTTTGCTTTTCGGAGGAATCCATCAATGAGTATTGTCACGAAGTCAATCGTGAATGCTGATGCCGAGGCTCGCTATCTCAGCCCCGGCGAACTGGATCGGATCAAGAGCTTCGTTACCTCTGGTGAGCGTCGCCTGCGGATTGCCCAGGTTCTGACAGACTCTCGGGAGCGGATTGTGAAGCAAGCTGGCGATCAGCTGTTCCAGAAGCGCCCTGACGTCGTCTCCCCCGGTGGCAACGCCTACGGTGAAGAAATGACCGCAACCTGCCTGCGTGACCTCGACTACTATCTCCGCTTGATCACCTACGGGGTGGTGTCTGGAGATGTGACTCCGATTGAAGAAATCGGTATCGTAGGCGTGCGCGAAATGTACAAGTCTCTGGGAACCCCCATCGATGCGGTTGCTGAGGGTGTCCGGGCGATGAAGAACGCCGCTCTCTCCTTGTTGTCTGGTGAAGATGCTGCTGAAGCGGGCACCTATTTCGACTACGTGATTGGCGCAATGCAGTAAGAAGGGCTGAGAGCTGTTCGCGCTGTATCTGGCGCGTAAAACCTAGAGGGTTAATTCACTTGAACCTCAAGGCTCAACACTCATCACTTTTTCGACTCTAGTAGACAACAATTTGATTTAAGGAAGCAAAATCATGCAAGACGCAATTACTTCTGTGATTAATGCGGCTGACGTGCAGGGCAAGTACCTGGATACGGCCGCTCTAGAGAAGCTGAAGGGCTACTTCTCGAGTGGAGAACTGCGTGTACGGGCAGCAACGGCCATCAGCGCTAACGCTGCTGCTATCGTTAAGGAAGCTGTCGCTAAGTCGCTGCTGTACTCGGATATCACCCGTCCCGGTGGCAACATGTACACCACCCGTCGCTATGCCGCCTGCATCCGCGACCTCGACTACTACCTCCGCTACTCCACCTATGCCATGCTGGCTGGCGATCCCTCTATCCTGGATGAGCGCGTGCTGAATGGCTTGAAGGAAACCTACAACTCTCTGGGTGTGCCCATTGCTGCAACCGTGCAGGCAATCCAAGCTATGAAGGAAGTCACCGCCAGCTTGGTGGGTGCTGATGCCGGCAAGGAAATGGGTGTCTACTTCGACTACATCTGCTCTGGCTTGAGCTAAACCTAAGGGTTTAGGTCTGTACGCGCTGATGTCGTTCAGGCTTAACGCTTAGATCGTTACAAGGTCTGGGAAGTCTGGTGTGAGTGTTAGGTGGTCATTGGCTGCTCTCATGGGGAGCTGTGACAATCTAAGATTGACTCTAGACTCCCAGCCTTACCGTAATAGCTCCAGGAAAAATAGCCCGGAAAACGGGTACTTTATTTAGATTTGGATTTGAAGTGTTGGCGGCTGCGGCGAGGTCATAGGGGCAAAGCTAGCTTAAACGCAAGCAGCTTAAGCGGCTGAGACCAAGCAGCTCAAACTGAGTCATCCAGGATTCCTTCATAGGAAAGCTTAAGATTCAACAAAGATTTTTCCACTTACATCTACATCAGGAGAGTAATTGACCCATGCGGATGTTCAAAATCACAGCCTGCGTTCCTAGCCAAACTCGCATTCGCACTCAGCGGGAACTGCAAAATACATACTTCACTAAGCTGGTGCCCTACGACAACTGGTTCAAAGAGCAGCAGCGGATTATGAAGATGGGCGGCAAGATCGTCAAAGTCGAGCTGGCCACGGGTAAGCCTGGTACCAACACCGGACTGCTGTAAACGGTAGCAGCACAGGTGCCTACACAGGTGCCTACATTGAGCAAGCCATGATTCAGCGCCTTCAAGACGAACTTCAAAACGAACTTCCAAACGAATTGTAGACGCTGATAGACGACCGGATAGAGAGATGCGCCGATGCTCTTCAGGATGTGCTCTCTGCCGGTCGTTTTGGATAGTCTGGCTAAAGTGTTGCCGCTGGTTCGGTGCTCTAGGTTTACTGTTTTCTAGTTTTCTAAGAGTTCCTGCAGGGTGGATCGAATTCAGACAACTTACGCTACTGTATTGAGGCAACTCCCATCCAGCCCTTGCAACCGCCGTGATCCGATTTTTCCTTCCCTTTTCCGGTCATTCCGCTCAAACCTGGGCGCTAGAAGCGCGTTTGTTGCGCTGGCTAACGTTTCTGTGGCTGTCGGTAGGGCTGGTTATGGTGTTTTCGGCGTCTTACCCGATTGCTGATGTCACGTTGGGCGATGGGTTGTACTTTTTCAAAGGGCAACTGGTCTGGATTTTTCTGGGTCTGGTGGGCTTCAGCCTCTTGGTCAACTCACCATTGCGATATGTGCTGGGTTTAGCCGATTGGGTCGTGATGGTTTTTCTAGGGCTAATCATCGTGACGCTGTTGCCCGGACTGGGAACCACCGTGAATGGAGCCACGCGCTGGATTGTTCTAGGACCCATGGCAATTCAGCCGTCGGAGTTGATTAAACCCTTTCTGGTGCTGCAAGGTGCTCGCATCTTTGGTCAGTGGGACCGGCTGCGCTGGTCGGTGCGCTTAACTTGGCTGGGAATTTTTGTGATTATTTTGGGCTGTATTTTGCTGCAGCCCAACCTGAGTACAGCAGCCCTCTGTGGCATGATGCTCTGGCTGATTGCGCTAACGGCTGGCTTGCCCTACTCCTATTTGGGGGGAGCGGCTGGAGCTGGAATCTTGGCGGCCGTGGTCAGCGTCAGCATCAAAGCCTATCAGCGCAAGCGACTGATTGCTTTCCTCAACCCCTGGGCTGACCCGCAGCAAAACGGCTACCAGTTGATCCAGAGCTTGCTCGCTATCGGTTCTGGTGGTTTTTGGGGCACTGGGTTTGGGATGTCACAGCAGAAGCTGTTCTATTTGCCGATCCAGTACACCGACTTCATTTTTTCCGTTTTTGCCGAAGAATTTGGCTTCGTGGGTTGCTTCCTGCTGCTCGTGATGCTGGCGGTCTATGCTACTCTGGCGCTGCGGGTGGCCGTCAAAGCCCGCAATTTGGTGCATCGTCTGGTGGCGGTTGGGATCATGATTTTGATGGTGGGGCAGTCGTTGCTGAATATTGGCGTTGCTACAGGAGCACTACCCACGACTGGATTGCCTTTCCCACTGATGAGCTATGGCGGCAGCTCGATGATTGCTAGCCTGCTGGCGGCAGGGCTGCTCATCCGCGTAGCTCGAGAAACCAGTAGCGCTGAAGTGGTAGCGTTGAATCGGCCAATTCAGGAGGGCTGAAGAGCCGTTAGCCGTTGCGCAAAGCAAATCAGCGAAAATGGAGCAGTCGGTGGGGGCACAGCGGCAACAAACCTGTCAACCGAATTCCAACCTAATTCAGCGTTACCAAGCGCGACTCTAGCAGCCGATCCATCCACTGTTCCAGATAAATGCGATTGACCTGGCGCTGCTCGGGATCGGTGGTAGATAGCGGATAGGGAGCTAGCCCGCGAATCACGGCAGTGGTGACGCAAAACATCGATTTTTGGAAGCTGAGACAAATTTTGACGCGCAGATCGTCGCTGCCCCGCAGACCCCGCATATAAATCTCTTGCAGGTAGTCTGGCACAAAATGCATCATATCTTGCATCAGCAGCGTCGGCGGAATGCCTGCTCCTCCCACCGGCAGCGGATCGGCGAATAGAGCACCGTAGTTAAAGTCGGCCTGGTTCGGCGAAATTTGATGCGCTTGGGCGTTGTAAGATACTGTACCAAAAAAGGGAAACGACCGGAAAAATACCGCCTCGACGTAAGGGACCGCGGCATCCATCAGAAAGGTTAGCCCTGCCGACTCGGGGATAATCTCATAGCGCTGCCCCTGCAGTTCGACCGCATAGGTGAGGGGATTGTTCGCCGCCGCCACTAGCCCGTCTAGCACATGTTGCACCACCTCTGGAATGGCCCGAATTTCGCCGCGATCATAGCGATCGGACAGCACCAGAAACAGGCGGCTCATCACATTCCAAAACTGCCCCAGCACGCTATAGTACACCAGCATCCGCACCTGCTCTAGCAGAAAGTCTGGGGACAGTCGGTTCAGTCCTCGCATCAGGGGATTGGATCGCACCTTGGCCGCAATCGCCGCCGCCGCGCGCTGGCAAAACTCGTCGCTGTCGAGGTAGCGATCTAGGTTCTCGGCTCCGTGCCAGAGCATACCCCTCATGCAGTACTCAGCAAACTCGTAGTTAATGCGGTCGTGCCACCAGTGCTTCAGCAGCTTCTGCACGGTTACTTCACCGTTGAAGTATTTGAAAAAAGGAAACAGCACCAAAAACTGATGCTCAGCAATATAGGTGAGATTGCGCTGGTAGGCATCGAGCACCGTGCCGTAGCTCTTGAGAATGCCGACCACCTCCAGCACGTTTTCTGGGGAGTCTGGCAGGAGCGCTCCGCCCTGTTCTAGGCGGTCGATCAGGTTAGACAGAGGATGAACCGAGCGGGAGCGAGTTGCAGGAACCATGAGCTTGTTAAGGAAAGAGAAACGACGATATTAGCCAAAGTCCGTCAATCAGTGTATCGGTCGTTTGGGACTCTCGGATCCGGTGAGCTGAAGCGAGAGCCAATCTGGATCAGAGGGAACTGACCGAACTTCAGCAAAGGTCGTGGTGCTGCGGTTGAGGCGATCTTCAACCAGCGCTACGGCCGTGGTTTGGCTCCAGCGCGTCATCCAACTTGGCTGTAGACCCAGAAACACAATCAGCACCGTCACAATCATTGCCGGAACCCGGTCGTGCCAGCGGACCCGTGGCAAATTCGCTAGGCTATCGGGCAATCGTCCAAAAAAGACTTTGTTGATCATGATCAAAAAATACACGGCAGTTAGCCCGGTGCCAACCATTGACAGTAGGGTTTGGACGGGGAACACCTCGAAGCTGCTGCGGTAGACAATAAACTCAGCCACAAAGCCCATCATGCCGGGAATACCGGCGCTGGCCATCGCTCCCACAATCATCAAGCTGCCAATTAGCGGTAGCCCTCGTTCTGGACTGAGGAGGCCACGCAACACGTTGATATCGCGGGTGCCGGTTTTGGCATACACTGCCCCAACGCCCAGAAACAACAGCGCCGAGATCAACCCGTGGCTGATCATCTGAGCGATGGCCCCCAGCAGGCTGAGAGGCGTAGCGGCGGCAGCCGCCAACAGAATATAGCCCATGTGCCCCACTGAGCTGTAGGCAACGATTTTCTTCATATCCGTCTGAGCGATGGCCGCGAAGGAGCCATAGAGCACGCTTACCACCGCTAGAGTGGCCAATCCGGGGGCGATCACCCGCCAAGCTTCTGGAAAGAGCTGCAGCCCAAATCGCAACATGCCATAGGTGCCGAGTTTCAGCAGCACACCCGCTAGCAGCACTGACGCCGGCGTGGGGGCTTCCACATGGGCATCGGGAAGCCAAGTATGCAGGGGCACAACGGGGATTTTGATGCCAAAGCCAATCAGCAGCGTAATCAGCAGCACAAGCTGGGTGGACAACGGCAAGGTATGCTCTTGCAAAACCGCGTAGTCGAAGGTTGAGGAGCCGCTCAACAGTGACAGCCCAAAGAAGGTTGCCAGAATCAACACTCCCGACACTGCTGTATAGATTAGGAACTTCATGGCTGCATAGCCGCGTCGGGCACCGCCCCAGATCGCAATAACTAGATAGAGCGGAATCAGCTCTAGTTCAAAGAACAGGAAGAACAGCAGCAAATTCTGCGACATGAAAGCCCCGGCTACTGCTCCATTCAAGATCAGCAGCAGAATGTAGTAGAACCGGGGGCGATGAATCTGCCCATCGCTGCTGTAGATCGCGAGCCAAGACAGCAGGCTATTGATTAGCACTAGCGGCAACGACAGCCCATCCACCCCCAGTTGATAGGTCAGCCCTAGGCTTTCAATCCAGGGCAACCCCTCCTGAAACTGTAGCCCCGGCTCGCTTAAATGAAACTGGCTGCTGAGGTAGAGCGACCAGCCCAACAACCCTGTGGCTACTGCCAGCGCCACCTGACGCGATCGAGTTGCCACCATCGACTCGGGCAAACAGCCGATGATCACGGCTCCTAAAATGGGCACCCAGATCAAAACACTTAGCATAGTGGGCAACAACTCCTTGGGGACGTAACGCGAATTCCCATACCAGCACCCAGCGGCGACTCACCTCTGTTGGCTCCGCTCATAGAGACCATCCCCAGTGAGTCCAGCTCAACAGCGTCAGGGCAAGCAAGACGCCGACAAATAGCGTCAGTAAATAGTTGCGAGACTGACCCGAAATCGTATATTTCAGGCTTTCGCCGCTAAAGATCGACGCCACTCCCACGAAATTCACCAGCCCATCGACGACGTAGCGATCGAGCCAGGCTGTGAGGCGCGATCCTTGCACCACCCCCAGCACCACACTGAGCTTATACAGCCGATCAATACAAAAATCGTAGGCTAGCACTTCCCGCACCGACTTCCCAACCAAGCTGACGGGTTTGGTAATCCGCGGGTTTAGATAGATCCAGCCCGCCAAGCCGCAGCCCAGCAATCCCGACAGCAGCAGCAGCCCCACTAAGATTGGATTCACCTCAGACCAGGACGGCAATATTTGCCACCGCCAGAACAGCAGCGGCAAGAGCAGCGTCAGCACTGTCAGGAAGACCATCGGCAGCGCCATCAGCCACATCACCTCGGGAGCGCGGCGAGTTTTAGGCTGCGGCTTGCCCCAAAACACCAGCCCAAACACCCGCGTTAGATTGAACGCCGTCAAGCCGTTAACCACTAGCAAAATGCCAATTAACTCAGGCGCTTTGAACCAAACACCATCCGACCAAGCGAGCATTGCCCAGAAGCAGCCCAAGGGCAGTACCCCCACCGTGGCCAGCGACCCCACCACAAACGCTGAGGTTGTTGCCGGCATCCGGGAAGCCAGTCCGCCCATCTCGGTTAGATCTTGAGTGCTAGTCGTCAGAATGATCGAGCCGATACTCATAAACAGCAACGCCTTGGCTATGCCGTGCGTGAGTAGAAACAGCAGCGCTACTTCATCCTGCTGCGTACCCACCGCCAAAAACACCAGCCCCAGATAGGCGCTCGTCGAGTGAGACAAGGTACGCTTGATGTCAATCTGGGCAATGGATACTAGCGATGCACCAACCGCTGTCATTGCTCCCAGAATCATCAACGTATTCAGCGCAATTGGGGATAGCGCCAGCACCGGCTGTAGTTTGATCAGCACATAAGCTCCGCAGGCCACCACCACTGAGTTGCGCAGGATCGATGCCGGGTTTGGTCCTTCCATGGCCTCATCCAGCCAGAGGTTGAGAGGAAAGATCGCGCATTTGCCGGTGGGTCCAGCCAGCAGTGCCAGCCCCAACAAGGTCGCCGTTAGGGGTGATAAATTTGCCACCTTTACCCATTGGTCAAGATGGGTAAAATCCAAGCTGCCGGCAAGAGTCGAGAGGGTGACAACGCCCATCAGCAACAGCAGGTCTCCCACGCGCTTGGTCAGGAAGGCATCGCGAGCGGCCGTCACGACTAGCGGCTGAGCATACCAGAACCCCACTAGCAGGTAGGTGGAGAGCGTGAGCATTTCTAGCAAGGCATAGCTGAGGAACAGCGAGTCGCTGAGGGCAATGCCGGTCATTGCTCCTTCAAAAAAGCCCATCAGGGCATAGAAGCGAGCCAGCGCCCAGTCTTTTTCTAGATAGCCAAGGGCAAATACCTGGGCCAGCAGACTTAGCCCGGTAATGACAAAGACCGCACCCACGCTAGTGCGCGAGGTCACGAAGGTCAGCCAAATATCGAAGCCGGGCAGGCTCAGCCAAGGCACCAGCAGCCGCTCGGGTGGCAGATCCCAAACTGCCCACAGCACCAGACCACTGTGAACCAGCGCCAAGATGGTCATCAAGATATTAAAGTAGGCCGCGGGGCGAGGTCCGGTGCGGCGCACCAGTCCAACCGACCAAGGTAACGTCAGCAGGGCACCTGCCAGTCCATAGACGGGCACCCACCAGCTAGTCTGGAAGAGGAGCTGATTCATTAGAGTGATTTCCTAGGCTATAGGTTCTAAAAAGTTTTCTAAGGATGCAAAGATAACTTTACAAATACGGCAGCTGCCTCTTGCCGTCGCTGTTGCGAAAACAGTGCCGCCATAATTAGTCAACGGGCATCCAAGCAACCCGAATTGACCGCTTGAATTACCGCTTGAATTAGGGTGGAACAGAAGTCCGAAACCTAGTGCCCGAGCAAGCTGCTGAGCGCGTACCTCATATCTGCGTCTATCTGCATCTATTTGCGTCATGCTCAACCATGCCATAGCCCTTGTGGGACAGGCAAGTGACGCATTCCGAAACACAAAAGTTTACAATAAACAGAGCCGCTGCTATGACCCTCTGCCGATAGGTAAAAGCGATATCAACTGCGTCGAAAGTGGGATAGGATGCCGAACAGTACTATCAGGAGACAGAGTTTTTATCAGAAAATAGTAGCATCTTCCAAAACAAATTCTCGCATTGTTTCATTATTTATAAATTAAGTTGACTTAGCTTCTAAAACATTAATGAAACTGTCTGCTCACGATCAAATCTAAAAACTTCCTTATGACTGGTATAATTAGATATCATTTCAGCAGGGGTGGCTATGAAGTAGAAATCGGTGAGCAAAATCAGCGGTCCTCGCGACTGTACAGACTTTGCTAGCCAGTTTTTGTCAATTGAATGGCAATGAATTGTGTCTAGAGTTGACCGAAATTAGCATCGCTGAGCTGACACAAGCTGAATGAAAACTGACGTTAACTCGTTGGATTTTAGCAACTTTTAACTGAGCGATAGCTGCAAAACATTGTCTAGGTTCTTGACTGATCCTGAGCTTAGATGCTGTGGAATAAGAGGACAATTCCCGAATTCAGGATTGATGCCAAGAGGCAGATATAAATTTCGTGAGAATAAAGTAAACATAAAGCTGAATTATATTTAGTATAAAAATAATCATCCTAATTTATATTGCCAAGGGGAATCATTGACCTGTATTCTTAGGCTTGGGAATTCTTAAGGTGCTTCTCTGAAAATTAAAATCGACATCTCCGTCGAAGTTTTCAGAAGTCTTTCACGATTTATGTCTTTTGCGGGAGCTAACGATGCCGATTGCTGTTGGGATGATTGAGACAAGGGGGTTTCCCGCCGTAGTAGAAGCAGCAGACGCGATGGTAAAAGCAGCACGAGTCACTTTGGTGGGCTATGAGAAGATTGGTAGCGGTCGGGTGACGGTCATTGTGCGGGGTGATGTGTCTGAAGTGCAAGCTTCGGTGGCGGCTGGGATTGAATCCGCCAAGCGAGTCAATGGAGGGGAAGTGGTGTCTACCCACATCATTGCTCGCCCCCATGAAAACTTGGAATATGTGCTGCCAATTCGGTACACCGAGGCGGTGGAGCAGTTCCGTTCCTAGCAGGCTTTGCTAGGGTTTAGTGCTGAATCAGCTTGGTTCAGCGGTTGTTGATTGAAACGCTTACTGGAAGGGAAAAACGAGATGGCAATTGCAGTTGGAATGGTAGAAACGCTGGGCTTTCCCGCCGTTGTGGAAGCAGCAGACGCGATGGTAAAAGCAGCACGAGTCACTTTGGTGGGCTATGAGAAGATTGGTAGCGGTCGGGTGACGGTCATTGTGCGGGGTGATGTGTCTGAAGTGCAAGCTTCGGTGGCAGCCGGCATCGACAATGTTAAGCGGGTGAACGGTGGACAGGTTTTGTCTACCCACATCATTGCTCGCCCCCATGAAAACTTGGAATATGTGCTGCCGATTCGGTACACCGAGGCGGTAGAAGCGTTCCGGGAGAGCGTCAGCGGCATTCGCCCCATCAACCGCCCTTAATCGGCGATCGAGATGCAAATTGCCAAAGTTTGTGGCACTGTTGTCAGCACACAAAAGGAAGAGAGCCTCAGGGGCGTCAAGTTCTTGTTGGTGCAATTCCTAGATCAAGACGGGCAGCCCTTGCCCGACTATGAGGTTGCCGCTGACAGTGTCGGGGCAGGCGTTGATGAGTGGGTTCTTGTTAGCCGTGGGAGTGCTGCTCGTCAACTTCCGGGAGGTGAAGCGCGACCGATCGATGCCTTGGTGATTGGCATTATTGATACTGTCAGTGTCGAGAATCGCCGTCTCTACAGCAAACGAGATCAGGATCGCTAAGGTACTGGAACGCTGAATACCGTTGATTAACTTTGTTTTGGGAGCTAGATTCGGTCTGAAGCAGAAATGGAAGTTTGACTCGATTTCTACTGCCTCAGACCGTTTCGTTCCGGTCAACCAAGCTGATGTCCGCCTCCGCTGACCTAGATGCCCTTTGCGGTGTTTGGTAATGGGTCACTGAATTGGATCGTTATCAATGGCAACGGCTGCTGCCGTTACGTCAGACAATCGTCAGACAAGAGAGATAAGGATATGGTAGTCCGTGGCTCTGCTGCTCCTCCGACGTCGGGGTCGAAGGGCCTAGCCCAACCCCAGATTGATGAGACTGCCTCCATACATTCCTTCTCCAATATCGTCGGGAATGTGAAGGTCGGTTCAAATGTGCTGATTGCTCCTGGGACTTCCATCCGAGCGGATGAGGGGAGTCCCTTTTACATTGGCGAGGGTAGTAAGATCCAGGATGGGGTTGTCATTCATGGATTGGAGCAAGGGCGGGTCGTCGGGGATGACCAGCAGCCCTATTCGGTCTGGATTGGGAAAAACACCTCGATTACCCATATGGCCCTCATTCATGGCCCTGCCTATGTGGGCGACGATTGCTTTATCGGCTTCCGCTCTACTATTTTTAATGCGCGTGTCGGCGATCGCTGCATTGTGATGATGCATGTGCTGATTCAGGACGTGGAAATTCCTGCCGGCAAGTATGTCCCCTCGGGAGCTGTAATCACCACACAGCAACAAGCAGATCGCCTGCCTGATGTTCAAGATGCAGACCGGGCCTTTGCCGCCTATATGATTGGCGCGAATCAGGCGCTGCGCTCGGGGCATCACTCGTCTGAAACCGTCGTCCGAGTTGGTCCGATTCGCCAGCAGCTGGAACGGACGTTTAGCGGCGAAACCGCACGTTTGACCAGCGATTCCAGTTCTTCTAGTTCCTCTAGCTATCACAGTTCTATGCAAAATACTCGACTAGCTCCGGAAATTGTAGAGCGTGTTCGCCAGCTCCTAACGCAGGGCTTGCAAGTGGGTACCGAACATGCAGACAAGCGCCGCTTCCAGACCAGTTCTTGGCATAGCTGTGCTCCCGTTCAGGCGTCGCACGAAGGGGAAGTTTTGGCGGCGTTGGAACGCTGCATGATGGAGCACCAAGGGGAATATGTGCGCCTATTTGGCATTGACCCCAAAGCCAAGCGGCGAGTATCGGAAGTGATCATTCAACGCCCCGACGGCTCAGGCATTCGCGCTAGCAACGGCACATCTAGCAGCACGACGGGCAGCTATACCAGCGGCTATACTGCTAGCAGCTATAGCTCTGCTCGCTCCAACGGTAGTTCGACCTATGCGGCTGGGTCGGGTCGGCTCAGCCCCGAGCTGGTGCAAAAAATCCGCGATTTCATTGCTCAAGGCTACAAGATTGGTACAGAGCATGCGGACGCCCGCCGCTTCCAAACTAGTTCCTGGCAAAGCTGCTCACCCATTCAAGCGACCCGCGAAGCAGACGCTATTTCGGCGCTAGAGAGCTGCTTGGCCGAACACAGCGGCGAGTATGTGCGCGTCTTCGGCATCGATCCCAAAGCCAAGCGGCGCATCTCGGAGATGATCATTCAGCGGCCGGGCGACAAAGCCCAGTCCAATGGTTATACGCCTGGTTATACGCCTCCTGCTAGCAGCTATTCATCCAGCAGCTACACGCCGCCAGCTAGCTCGTCGTCTTACGGCAACTACAGTGCCCCCTCAGGTCGTTTGCCCGCCGAGGCGGTCGATCAGGTGCGGCAGTTGCTCGCTCAAGGGCATCGGGTTTCGGCAGAGCATGCAGACGCCCGCCGCTTCCAAACCAGCTCCTGGAAGAGCTGTGCCCCAATTCAAGGTAGTCGAGAGTCTGAGGTGCTTGCTGCCCTAGAAAGCTGTATGGCTGAAAACAGCGGTGAATATGTGCGCCTTGTCGGAGTCGATACCAAATCGAAGCGGCGGGTGGCTGAGATGATCATCCAGCGACCGTAGTGAGGGCGATTTCGCAGGATGTCATGAATGCGCCGTCCTTAGAACTGGTTGATGACTCCCATTTCTATGTCAGTGGGAATGTCATTATCCATCCAAGTGCGGCGATTGCTCCGGGCGTGATGCTGCAGGCGGATCCAGGCAGCCAGTTGGTTGTGGCGGCTGGGGTCTCGATTGGCATGGGGACAATCTTGCATGCCTATCAGGGGTCGCTGACTCTAGAGGCAGGAGTCACTTTGGGGAGCGGCGTTTTAGTTATTGGTGCTGGTAAGATTGGCGCCCAAGCCTGCATTGGTGCCATGACGACGATTTTGAATTGCTCGGTTGAACCCAAGCAAGCGATACCTGCCGGATCACTGCTGGGGGACGATAGTCGTGCCGTTGTTGTGCCAACGGACGTTGAAGCGCCTAAACCAGTTACGAACCCGGTTGCGCCCCAGCCTGCTGATGCATCGCCTAGCCCGCCCGAACCACCGGCCTCAACGTCTATTGTCTATGGGCAAGCCTATCTGCAGCGAATGCTGATTACGATGTTCCCCCAACGGCGATTTTCGGGGCCGTCACCGCCTGCCTCCGATGCTGGGTCTACTCCCACCGATGCGGAGCCATCCGCCTGAGGTGCTTAGTAGCGATGCTGCATTCCCCATGAGATTGCTATAGTGCTACTAGCGAATGGTGTCCCCATGGGCTGCTGTGGCCGGCTCTCTAGGGTATAGACTAGAGCTGTCCTTCGTTGGGAGATTGTTCGCCGTTCACCCTTCGCTCATCCAGGCTGACAAGGCTCTTCAAGGCTTCTATTGCAATTGCTATGACTTCCTCCTCCCGCTCACCGATTCCTAGCGAAAGTGCCCTTGGATTGGTTTCCACCCGCAGCTTCCCCGCTATTGTGGGCGTTGCCGACAACATGCTGAAGGCAGCAGCAGTGCGGCTTGTAGGCTACGAAAAAATTGGCAGCGGCTACTGCACGGCCGTGGTGCGGGGTGGCATTTCTGATGTGCGGCTGGCCATCGATGCAGGAGTGGATTTTGCCGAAAACATTGGGCAGCTCATCGCGAGTTCGGTGATTCCCCGACCGCTGGCAAATCTGGAGCAAGTGCTGCCAATCAGCGGACGTCTGTCGCGACTGGCCACCGAGCAGGGCTACAGCCGCCTTAGCAATCTGGCGGTGGGGCTATTGGAAACGCGCGGATTCCCGGCCATGGTAGGCGCCGCAGATGCCATGCTCAAGGCAGCAGATGTGCACCTCTCTAGCTATGAGATGGTTGGAGATGGGTTGTGTACAGCCATTATTCGCGGGCGCGTCTCGGATGTAGCGGTGGCAATCGAAGTCGGAATGCACGAAGCCGACCGCATTGGAGAGCTGCACGCTGTGATGATTATTCCTCGTCCCTTGGAAGACCTGGAGGAAACGCTGCCTGTGGCCAGCTGTTGGATCGAAAAACGGCAGCCGATTGCTCTGCCAATCGAACTCAAGGAAACCCAGAAAGAGCTAGTGGGTCAGGAAGAGGCGATCGAACTGCCAGATCTGCGCCAGATTCCTGTGCCCGAAGAACAGCCCAACACCCTGCCCTAAACAGCTTACAGCGTTGCGCTGCTGTTTTGTATCTCTAGCGCCGTTTCCCTCGACCCAGACAGAGTATAGTGGGCTTCTCCTAGATCCGCAGCTTCGCGTCTCAGGTACCGACCCTGCCCACCCGAGCCACACCTCAGCCCGATTAGACCTTGGGTGCGATTAAGCCGAGGGTCTGAGATTGCTATACTGAAGTCGCTGAGCCTCTGGTTTTCATTTCATTTCGTATTCGTTTATGCAGCCCACTGACCCTAGCAAATTTACGGAGAAAGCATGGGAAGCAATTGTTAAATCCCAGGAGGTTGCTCGTCGCTTCAAGCAGCAGCAGCTAGAGGTTGAGCATGTGGCAATTGCGTTGCTCGATCAGGAGGGCGTGATCCACACGATGCTGAGTAAGGCCGGCATTGAATCATCTCGCCTGAAGCAGCAGCTCGAAAGCTACGCTCAGCGCCAGCCCAAAGTAGCTGCCGATAGCCAACTTTACTTGGGGCAGGGGCTAGATGTGCTGCTCGACAAAGCCGACGCTGCTCGCAAAGCCCTCCAAGACGACTATATTTCGGTGGAGCATCTGCTGCAGGCTCTGGCAGAGGATGATCGAGTCGGGCGTCGCTTACTGCGTAGCTTCAACGTTGAAGCCCGGCACATCGATGCAGCGATCAAGGCTGTGCGCGGCAACCAAAAAGTCAAGGATCAGAATCCCGAGTCTAGCTATCAGGCTCTGGAGAAATTTGGACGCGATCTCACTGAGCAAGCCCGCTCCGGTAAGCTCGATCCCGTGATTGGGCGAGACGAAGAAATTCGCCGCGTTGTGCAGGTGCTCTCCCGCCGTACCAAGAACAACCCGGTGCTGATCGGGGAGCCGGGCGTTGGCAAAACGGCTATTGCCGAAGGGTTAGCGCAGCGGATCATCAACGGCGATGTGCCGGAATCGCTGAAAAACCGCCGCTTGATCAGCTTGGATATGGGGTCACTGATCGCCGGAGCTAAATATCGCGGTGAGTTTGAAGATCGCCTGCGGGCTGTGCTGCGAGAGGTCACCAGCTCGGAAGGGCAAATTGTCCTGTTTATTGACGAGCTGCACACGGTCGTGGGGGCTGGCTCTGCCCAAGGCACTATGGATGCCAGCAATCTCCTGAAGCCGATGTTGGCCCGGGGCGAGCTGCGTTGTATTGGTGCGACCACACTGGATGAGTACCGCCAGCACATCGAAAAAGATGCCGCATTAGAGCGACGCTTTCAGCAAGTCTATGTCGATCAGCCGACGGTGGAAGATACTATTTCCATCTTGCGGGGGCTGAAGGAGCGCTACGAGGTGCATCACGGCGTCAAGATTGCCGACTCGGCTCTGGTTGCGGCGGCGACGCTCTCAGATCGCTACATCAGCGACCGCTTCTTGCCGGATAAGGCCATTGATCTGGTAGATGAGGCGGCCGCCAAACTGAAGATGGAAATCACCTCCAAGCCAGTGGAGCTAGAAACCATCGACCGCCGTCTGCTACAGCTCGAAATGGAAAAGCTGTCGATTCAGGGTGAGGGGCAGTCGGCTATTGCCATTGGTCTATACCGCAGCTCTCGCGACCGCCTCGAAAAAATTGAGCAGGAAATTGCCGAACTGAAGCAGGAGCAAACTCGGCTAACCTCTCAGTGGGAATCGGAAAAAGAGCTGATTGCTGCAATCAATGCCCTTAAGGAAGAAGAAGAGCAGCTGCGCCGCCAGATCGACAAAGCCGAGCGCGATTACGATCTGAATACAGCCGCCCAGCTCAAGTACGGACGTTTAGAAGCGGTACACCGCGATCTAGAAGCGAAGGAAGCAACCTTGCTGGAGATCCAGAATCGCGGTACAACGCTGCTGCGGGAGCAAGTCACCGAAGCCGATATTGCCGAAATTGTTGCCAAATGGACTGGAATTCCCGTCCACCGCTTGATGGAGTCTGAGCGGCAAAAGCTGCTGCAACTCGAAAGCTACCTGCACCAGCGGGTGGTGGGGCAGCAGGAAGCCGTGGAAGCGGTTGCGGCTGCCATTCGTCGTGCTCGGGCCGGCATGAAGGACCCTGGCCGCCCGATTGGTTCTTTCATGTTTCTAGGACCGACCGGCGTCGGCAAAACTGAGCTGGCTCGCGCCTTGGCAGAGTGCTTGTTCGATACAGACGAAGCCCTCATACGGCTTGACATGTCGGAATACATGGACAAAAGTTCGGTGATGCGGGTGGTCGGGTCTCCTCCAGGCTATGTCGATTCGGAGAAGGGTGGACAACTCACCGAAGCGGTTCGCCACAAACCCTATTCGGTCGTCCTGCTCGATGAGATTGAAAAAGCTCACCCGGATGTCTTCAATATCTTCCTGCAAATGTTGGATGATGGTCGTGTAACCGATGGGTTGGGGCGTACAGCAGATTTTCGCAATACAATTGTGGTGATGACCAGCAACATCGGCAGTGAGCATATTCTGGATGTTGCCGGAGATGATGCCAAGTATGAGGAAATGCAGCGCCGAGTCATGGGAGCGTTGCGGTCTCAATTTCGTCCTGAATTCCTGAACCGGGTGGATGACATTATTCTCTTCCATCCCCTTAGCCTCAAAGAACTGCGGCTAATCGTGGGCATCCAGCTGCAGCGGGTCCGTCGCTTGCTCTCGGAGCAAAAGATCAGCCTAGAGTTGTCTACAGCCGCTCAGAACTACATCGCGGAGGTGGGATATGACCCGGTCTATGGTGCCCGCCCCCTCAAGCGAGCCATCCAAAAAGAAGTGGAAAATCCTATTGCCACTAAGATTCTCGAGAACGCCTTCGTAGAAGGGGACACGATTTTCATTGATGTGGTCGATCACCAGTTGAGCTTCACGAAAAAGCCTGCAGGTCAGTTGCCAGCGCCGGTGCTTGCTCCAGAAGACTAATCATCAAGACTGATCATCTGTCTAATTATTTAGCCCATCAAATATCTAAAAACAAACTGACCCTCTAAAATTACCAGTCTAGGATTAGTTTAGAATTTAGTTTAGAGTCAGTCTGCAACTGTTAATCTAGAATCAAATGCTCTAGAGAACGCGGATCTTCCACAATTTGGGAGGCATTCTGAATTTCTAGAGCAATGATTTTGTCTTCTAAATCGTAATCGACCTTGACGCCCGGCCGATCCTCGCTGTAATCCTCGACGATGGCTTCGCGAAATACAATCCGCATGATATCCGTAGCCGGGTCATAAATGACCTTCATAGGTTTCTCCGATTGCTCACGATGCTCATGACCGTAATCATCATCGCAGGATTTGCGGAGGAATTGTAGTAGGCACGGTCCTATTTCCAGTCCGGGCGTCAGGCGGGGAATTTCCAGAAATGGTGAGAGCCTACGAGCTGATCGGTCTAGGCTTCACTGGTCGGTCTTCAAACATGGCTTTGGGAATGATGCCGTGAACGCCCCAGTTGCCATCCACCACCTGCGTAATCGCAAAATCGCCGCCCACGGTGATCAGCGAATAGGCTTCATCTTCGGTGAGATTCATGCCATTCATCAAGAAGTCGCGCAGCTTGGTAGAGCAATCCTGCAGAGCCGGATCTAATGAAGACACTTCAAAAATTTTGGTTTGGGCGTCGGGTCCCAAGGCTTCTAGGTAATTGGCATAGGTGAAGCCATGCACAATCCAGGCATCAGGAGTTTCCAGCAGCGGATAGTTGACCCCCTCTAGCATTGTGCCGACCAAATCGGCTTGTTTGTGCAGTACAAACTGAAAGGTGCCTACCAGCGACGTCTCAATGGCAGTTCCGTCTAATTCTGAATCACCTTGAGCGGCATGGGCATCTCCGGCTGAAAACAAAGCACCGGGAACCGCCACAGGATAATACATCGATGTGCCCACGCCAGTATGGCGGTTATCGATATTGCCACCAAAGTATCCCGGCGGAATCGAGTTCACGATATCTGCCTCTTTTGGCGCGACGCCCATCGCCCCGATATGCAGCCGCAGGGGCACTTTCACGCCCTCCAGCACATTTGGAGTTTCTTCCACAGTGCTGTGATCCACAATAATGCCCGGATAGTCGATTGTGGCGTGTTGCTTGCCATCGGGTGTAGTTTGTGGCGTCCAGCGGTAGCTGTAGATTGCCTTCGCCCAGTTGCGCTCGCCCGTGTTGTCAATTTCGTAGATCGTGATCACCTCGCGGGGGTTAGGCTCCTGAGCAAGGTTTTTGTAGTGAAAGCCCCACCAGGCCGCCGCGTTGGAACCGTAGGTTTTGCCGCTGTAATTGGGGTTGCCGCTGGGTTTGGGCTGTAAATCCAAGATGCGAACCTCCAGGAGATCGCCCGGTTCGGCATCGCAGATATACACTGGTCCAGTCAGGATATGCACGCCAGGACCGCGATTGCTAATGCCCTGCTCGGTTTCTGTCCAGCGATAGATGCTTTCAATGCCGGAGTCGCCTTGGATCATCCGCTCATAATCATCGCCGGCGTGGTGGGTAATGAGATCTAGCGTCACATAATCTTGAGAGTGGACGCTGAGAATCGGCGGCTGAGACTTGCTGAAATAGCCCCAATGCACGGTGTCTGCCTTACCAATAATTTGAAAGTGGCGGGGCATAGTGCTGCGCGAGTCGCAACTCGTAGTGGCAGCGTCCTCAATGGGGGGAATGCCGCTGGGCACGGACAAAGCGGGGAATAAATTCGTAATTCCAGCAATCCCAATAAAAGCAATAAAAGACAGTACGCTAAGCATCGTTAGTCGCCAGCGTTTATTCATCATGACAGTCACTCCTTCACAAATTGGCAACAGCCGAAAGAACCTGAGCAGATTAGCAATACCTACCCTGCGAAAGATTTTGCATAGATGATGCATTACACGTTCAGGGGAATGCCCATGACTCGCTCAGCATCATGGCGAGCACCAGCAACCGGCTCCAGTTGATTCACAGTCGTTTTGGTTGGTTCTGTTGAGAGCAGAATGATCTGGCGACTATTGACTGGTTTAACTGAACGGTTTAACTGAACGCTCTGGATTTCTACGACTATCTGGGAAGTGATGCTGAGAATGAGTGTTCTAGACTACAAATTACTAGCGAAGACTAGCCTTATTTCAGATGAAGGAAGGGGAGAGTGTGCCGCTTTTTTCGATTTTTTCGATTAGTGGGCGGTTTGCGCCAGCGGTCTAGAATGTCTTTGAACAGAGCCTCTTCAATCCAGGTTTTCATGACAACCGTTAGGGGAATGGCCATCACGAGTCCGAGGGGTCCAAAGAGGCTAGCAAAGAAAATTTGGGAAATTAGGGTAATGGCGGGCAGCAGCGCCACCTGTTTGGCCATGACAGTGGGTGTGAGCCAGTAGCTTTCCACGTTTTGAATCACAACGTAGAGAATCAGAACTGCAATGGTTTTCCAGGGGGCATCCAGCAGCGCAATCGCCATGGGCAGCACGGCACTTAGGGTAGGGCCAATGTTGGGGATAAAGTTTAGCAGCCCTGCTAGTACCGCATGGGCTAAGACGAGCGGCACCTGCAACAGCCATAAGCCAATGCCGCTGAGAACGGCAATAAACACCATTTCTATCAGTGCCCCGATGGTCCAGTTGCCCAGTCCTTCGGCGCAGCGGGAGAGGATCTGCTGAACTCGCCGCCGGTAGAACCCCGGAAAACAGCGGACAAAGGTCTGGCGATAGGGTTTGGGATCGATCAAGAACATCAGGGTTAACACGAGCACCAGCAGCAGCTCCAACAGAGCACTGATAGAGTCGGAAAAGAAGGCAAACGCTCGCTGCAATAGGGTCATGCGCTGGATCTGAATTTGCTGCAGCAACGCATCAATGCCAGGAAATTCCGGCAAAAGCTCCCCCGAGCGCTCGCGCAACCACTCGGTACCGCGTTCAATTTGTTCCAGTGCCAGGGGTGCCAGCGTGATCAGCTCTTGAAACTGCGCAATGAAGGGTGGCACAATCAGCCATATGACGCCGACCAGCAACGCCAGAACCAGCCCGAGGCTGAATGTAACTGCCATGCCTCGTTTTAGCCCAAGGCGCTGTAGAAAGCGGACAAGCTGGTTGATCGCTGTCGCCAGCACTATTGCGGTAAACACTAGCAGCAGTAGCTGTCGCAGTTGCCACACGATGTAAAAGACAGCCACGATGGCTAATAGCGCCAACCATTGTCCCAGTTTCATGCTCGCGTCACTCGTGGTTTCCCAGCCAAACACTCCCCCATTTTCTAGGATTTCGTGGAAAGGTGACAGGAATAATGACGGTTCGTGGGTTTGCAGCAGAACTTCCCGCAGTTTCAGTGATAACGGTATAGTAGAAACCAGGCAATGGAGCTTGCCTTAACCGCTTCTGAAGCTTTGTTTATTTTGTTTATATTGACCTTTCAGAATGCTGATGGCTCCTACTGTTTTGACTTGTGGCAGAGGCTTGCAGCAGAACGGTAGGGGCTGCTTGTCATGGTCTGCCCAAGTTGCGCCAATAGATCTACTGGAGTTGCAGGATGCTGGAAAGTGTGGTTTGGATGCTGCTAGGCGGCTTCTTTGCGGGTCAACTAGCGCGCCGTTGTAGGCTGCCGGCCCTAGTGGGCATGGTGCTGCTGGGAATTATCTTGGGTCCACAGGTTGCCAATGTCTTAGATTCGTCGCTACTCCAGGCGGCGGATGGACTGCGAGTCATTGCTGTGATGGTGATCTTGATGAAAGCGGGGCTAGGGCTAGATCGCGAGAAACTAGCGCAGCAAGGGTCGGTAGCGCTGCGGCTAGGATTTCTACCCGCTGTCGGTGAGGCCTTGGCAATTGCGCTGGCATCGCGGGCGATCTTCGGGTTTGATTTTGCCACCGGGCTGCTGCTGGGCTGCGTGATTGGAGCGGAATCGCCCGCCGTGATTGTGCCGGGAATGCTGCGGCTCAAGAGTTTGGGGTGGGGTGTTAAAAAAGGGATCCCCGACGCCATTTTGACGGGCAGTGCTCTGTCGGATGTGCTGCTGCTATTGGTGTTTAGCCTGCTGCTTGCCTTCCTCTCGGGGGCAGACACAACCACCAGCTTGCCTGGAGGTATTACCCTTAGCGCCGCGCAGCGCTTGCCGCTACAAATTATTGCCCAAATTGGCTTCGGAATCCTGCTAGGAGCCGTGACCGCTCGGGTGTTAATTGTGCTGCTGGCTAAGCAAAACTGGACCCAGACGATCGTGCAGGATACCTTGGTCACAGCTAGCGTGGCGTTGCTGCTGGTTGTGGTCGCAGAAGATGTTCCGATCTTCTCCGGCTATCTAGCGGTCATGTCTCTAGGATTCTTTTTGATTGAGCAGGATGCGCCCTTGGCTCGTCGGCTGCGGGGTGGCTTTGATGGACTCTGGACCGTGGCAGAGGTGGCGCTGTTTGTGCTGCTGGGAGCAAGTATCCAACTGCAGGTGCTGGGCGATAGTCTGCTGCCGGGGCTGCTAATTTTGGCGATTGGCACCTTGATCGGACGCGCGATTGGCTGGTACCTCTCGACTGTAAAAAGCAACTGGACCTGGAAAGAGCGGCTGTTTCTGCTGCCGGGCAACTCGGCCAAAGCGACCGTACAGGCGGCCATTGGAGCACTACCTCTGGCGAATGGCTTGGCAGGAGGAGACACCATTCTGGCAGTGGCAGCTCTGTCGATTCTGGTCACTGCACCGCTAGGGGCTTGGGCGATTCCTACTTTTGCGCCGCGCCTGTTGGAACGCGGGGAGGTGGACCCCACCAAGGTCTCGGTGACCCGTCCGGTAACGATTTTGGCTGCCGTAGACACGTCACGATTTGCCACGGCGGTTTTAATGAAAGCAGCAGAGCTAGCTCGCCGCAGTGATGGGGACGTCATCGTTCTGCATGTGGTTCGCACCTCCGATCCCGCAGCCATAGCCAATCTCGAAGCTCAAACCCAACGCCTGTTGTCTGATATTCGCCATCGGCTGCTTACGATTCCCGGAGCTGTGCCGGAAGAAATTCTGCGGGTAGCTCAAGACTACCAGGCAACCGAGATTGTTATTGGCAAGCGCGGGCACTCTCCGTGGCAAACCGTGCTCGTGGGGTCGGTATCGCAAGCGGTTCTAGAAGCAAGCCCAATTCCGGTGCTGGTGGTGGAAGCAGATGCCTAGGATACGGCAGTCAGGATGAATGAGCCGGTATCGAACGGTTGCCCTGCTGCACCTGCTCAGCGGCGATAGCCAAAGCACGCTCTTTTTGCGGGTCGGCACCTTGGGCATAGGGCAACGGCGCAGGCACTACTACATCAGGTGTAACACCCACCCCTTCTAGCCGGTGATTCCCGTCTATATAAACATCAGCAACGGCAATGTAGAGCAGACTGCCGTCCTGCATCACAAAGGGTTGTCCAGCCACCACGGCTCCTGCCGTCCGAGAGCCGACCACGGTGCCAATGCCGTACTGCTGAAACGCATAAGCCAGGATCTCCTTGGCACTGCGGCTGCCTTCGTTCACCAGCATCACTACGGGTTTTTGCCAGGCAGAATAGCTCGTGTAGCGATTGCCGTTGCGCGGAATGTTGGTAATGCTCAGGTCTCGGTCGTTATACAGATTCAGAACCGTCATCGGAGCACCACCCCATCCCTCGCGCAGATCGAGTACCAAGGCGTCAGCTTCTTTGAGGCGACCGTAGAGCAGTTCCTGTTCCAGCAGTTGCTGAGCCTGATCGCTAGCGTAGGACCAGATGTGAATATAGCCAATTGCAACACCGGCTTGCTCTACCACAGCCACACTTTCCGACTGAGCATCCAGAAACATAGTTGTGCCGTCGAACAGGCGCGGTGTTACCACAACATCCTGCTGGGACTGGGGATCGGGTGTGCGCTGGATCCGTACCGTAACGGACTGCTCGGCAGGTCCAGCAAAGGAGCGAATCGGGTGAAATGGCTGCTGGTCTACACTGAGGATTTGATCGCCTGTCTGCAAACCGGCTGCCGCCGCTGGGCTGCCATCCAAAACCGCTTTTATAAAGGTTTTGCCCTCCTGCTGAGCGGTAATGATGCCAATCTCCCGGTATGCAATTGTGCCGTTCAGAAAAGGCTGGATTTGGTCTCGCAGCTCTGAACTGCGCGGCACAAAGATGCCAAGCACTTGATAATAGGCAGGCTCTTCGGGAATGTAGAGGCGGGTATGGGAGGTGTTTAGCTCGGCCAACATTGAGTTGATGACCGCGGCAGCAGCCTCCCGATCTCGGGCTTGGGCGACCTGTGGCTGATAGCGTTGCCGTATAGCGACCCAATTCACATTGTTCAGCTCAGGATCATAAAATTTCTCGGCTACCGTTTGCCAAACCTGCTCGAATAAAGGCACCCACGTTGTCTCTTGCGATGCAGGAGGGGTATCTATAGCCGCCGAGTGAGGCAACACAGATAGCAGTGATCCGCCCAGCAGTACCAGTGCCGCAAGGATGCCCAAGCCCATCGGGAGTCCTCTTCGGGTCATCGGAGACCCCCGTCGGGGGCTACTTCGCCAGCTTTTCATCCCTGTACTTCCTTCACGCTATGCCGGGTGATTACGTCGGGTGATTGCAGGTGCCAAGGCAATCGCTCCGGCATCAGATGCACCGCCGGCTTGACCCCGCTCTTTGACGACGAGGAGTGCTGAACAGTTCCGACAGCGAAGTTAAATCATCTGCTTTATCAAAGCCTAAACCAAGCGAGCTATTTCCTTGGAGGGTTTATTTGCTGTCAAAGTAAAGGCACCTTGGAACGTAGACCGTGCGAAGTGTTGGCAAAAAGCGTTGCAGTTTAGAGTTGAAAGAGAGTGAGACCTGCATGTATCACATTGCTGTGGTAGATGATAACGAAGCATGGCGGCTTGCCGTACAGTATTTGCTGCAACAGGAGGGCTTACAAGTCTCTACCTTTGCCGATCCCCATAGTTTTTTTAAACTAGCAGAGCAATTTGACCTTGTTCTCGTTGACTTCTCGCTGCCGGCTCGCAACTATCAAACCTGGATGGATGGAGCTGAACTGATCCGCAAAATCAAACAGCAGCTCGATCGACCGCCCCTATTGATCCTGGTATCGGGGTTCTTCACCGAAAAAGAGCGGGAGATAGCCAGATCCCTCTGCCCTGAGGCCGATGATTATTTGAGTAAAAGCGTTGCGGCCCAAGGACTAATCCAGCAGGTGAAGCGATTCCTACACCTAAACTCTACTCACCTTTCTGAGTCTAGCCGGCATACCGATCAGCATCGCTCCTCCCGCAGCTAGCGCAGCTCTGGGGTAAAGCGTTTTTTAGAAGCGCTATGGAGAACGGCTTAGCTCACTCGCCGCAGATAACCTTTGCCTCTTACGGACGATCTCCCGGCAGTCGGGTGCAGTGCGTTGTTGGGCTGCGATTCTCTTGCAGAGACGCTTCGCAAACACCGACCCAATGTAAGACTTAATAAACACTATCTCTCACTCATCATCAATGCTTAAAGCTTCCTTGAGTTGCAATGTTTGAGCATCTAAGCAATGTCGCACGATTGCATCTATATCCAAACCAACAATGCTTTGCTCTTGTAACAATGGGTTGCTAGGGCTAGCAAAGGTGATAACGGATTTTCCTGCTGAAATCAAGCTTTGGGCAAAAGCTTGAGTTTTGCTGCTAGGGGAGGCGTAGGCAATAAAGATGGTGTGAGCGATCGCCCCAATCATGTCATTCCGTTTGCTTGCCAGTTCAGCCGTAACACGAGGATAGCTGCTGCTAAAGGGAGAGATTAGAAGTAAGCGATTTTCGCTAATCGCCTGTTTTTGCTCTGGGGAGAGGCGCATTTTGTGGAGACTGCAGGCAGGACAGTGGATGATGGGTTGGGTACCACGGAGCATTATTTTGAGGCAGTCTTGTTCAATCGGAGTGTTGAAACCACTGATGACAGGGATTTCTCCATCTCGCAAGCTCTGAGCGAGGTCATAGGTTTTGAGAATAAGGTCGCCAGGACATTGTTTAGAGCAGAAAAGGGCGATCGTACTCTGTGCCAGCAATTCAAGATTACCAATCGTGTTGAGGATCGGTGCCGTTCTGAAAGCACCACAGGTTTTGAGTGCAGTGGGATAGGCTGGATGATCGGGGGCGATGGTTTGTAAGGGCGCGATCATGAAATACCCGCCAGCCGACCCATTTCGACGCTGACGGCATCAAAGCGATTATCACTAGGACGATAGGATAAAAGCTCCATGCCAATCGGTTCGCCTGTCGTTTCATCTTTAATCAAAATAACCCCATCACCCAGTTCTGTGGCAATTTGATTCTTGCGCGGAGGTTGCCAAAAAACGGTTAGCAACTCCATTTCGGGTTCGTAGTAGATTTTTACTTGTGCCATAGGGTTTCTCCTTCTTTGATTGCATCGGTTTGGTAAGCTGTGATTAGAAATCCATCTCCATTTAAGCGTCGGGCGACGGCAACAACCCATCGCTTTTCTTTCAAAGTCAGATAGAACAGTAATAGGTTCGGATCGCGGCTACTGCGACGAATTTCATCAGGGCTGCTCAGCGCTTGTCTGACTTCGGCTTCGAGATCGGCAATATCTGGATGTTTGACGATTAGTTTTTGCCAGTACTCTTCTGAGGTGCGAACGGTGAAGTTGAGGGGAGTGAGGATTTCAAATTTACTCATCAGTCATCACCTCCGTTGTCTCTGCCCATGCGGTATTTGATGCCGTAGTTGATGAGGTCGTCGAGTTCTTCGTCGGTGAAGCCGTAGTGTTGGGCAAGGACGCGATCGATTTCATGATTGATGGGTTTTGAAAAACTTTGAAAAAATATAACTGTACTCACAATTTTGCCTGTAATTGTTGTAAGGGATTAATCAGAGGAGGTAGGTTATTTTGAATCGTTGACCAGGTAACTCGTAAATTGACTTGAAAATATTCGTGAGCCATAATATTTCTCATATCACTCATTAGCCGCCAGGGCAGTTCAGGTGCTAAGGCTTGAACCTCAGCAGGAATATTCATCGCTGCTTCACCAATCACAATGAGGTCATAAAGCACGGCTTTAACGATCGTTTGGTCTTGACTAAATTGATCAAAACTCATACCAGCAGTCCGACGCTGAATGCTATCAATAGCGTTGAAAATATCTTGGATGCGTTCTTTGGCAGATCTAGAAGACATGAACTACTTCCTCCAAGATCGGTTGCCTGAGATGTTCCTTGAGCGCGTCAACTGTCCCTAAATCAACAGGACACTGCAAAAGATCTTCTAGATAATGTTTAATGCGGAAAAATTCAAAGAAGCCAATAGATTCATCAAGTTCCACTAAAATATCGACATCACTTTGAGAGTTGGCTTGATCGCGGGCAACGGAGCCAAAAAGATTGAGCG
>JACYLU010000031.1 GCA_015272325.1 Synechococcales cyanobacterium C42_A2020_086
GATGGCTCCGTTAAGTCCAACCTGCGGTCCCTTTTTCATTCATGCAACAACGCCAGACTTCTGCTCAAGAAGCAGTAACACTTTTTAATGGTATTGGATTACCTTTAGCAATTCTTGGAGAGCCAAAACCTGCTCAAACTCGTTTCTACACAGCAAAGGACAAAAAGGGTACACCCATTGAGCAAGGAGCAGCAAAAGAATACGGTTACGAAACCTCAGAGAGAGGTTTGCGGGGTCGTAAGGTTTATCCTCATCACGCTACATTACCCGAAGGCTATTGGGCTGACCCAACAGAAGATCGAACCAATCAACAAATCAATGGTCATTACCAAGAATATCGTCGTCCTAGCGGTGAAAAAGAACGCGATTCTCAAAATAAATCTATCAAAGGCTGGGTTAATCCGCAGACTGAGTTCAGCTTTGATGTCGATGTAGTGAATTTATCTACCGTTGAATTAGGAGCTTTACTCTGGCTGTTGAGTTTGCCAGAAAATGCTTATCATCGACTAGGCGGAGGAAAGCCACTTGGTTTTGGCAGTGTTCGTCTTGATATTGACTGGGCAAAGAGTGATTTACGCAGTGGAGCAAATTGGCAGCAGTTCTATCAAAACCTGACCAGTACCACTAAGCCTGCTATTAATCCAGACGAAGTTATAAAAGAGTATAAAAATTCAGTTGAATCTGCTTACAAATCTGATTTTGATAATGTTTCTTTCATCGCTGCATTTTGCCGTTATGCCAAAGGTTTTGAAGATGGCTTGCCTGTTCACTATCCTCGTATCAGTCAGCAAATTGACCCAGAAGGGAAAAACTATGAATGGTTCACCAATAATGAAGCTGGTGAAGGTTTGAGTTTACCTAGTCTAGTTGATGATAAGAGCCTATTGCTAAATCCACGATCGGGCAAGAAATCTAATCCATCAAATAGAGCTTTGCAACGATAGCTAGTACACAGCAGTATTAATTTCTGTATACCAGTAGGTAAACATTATGGCTAAAACAATTATTTGCTCGGTTGGCACCAGTGCATCAAAGAAGCTGGGGATTCATCCCAAAAAATTAGAGGATTGGGTGAACCAACAGGACAACCTTGAAGATGCTGCCCAAAAGATGTTTCAAAGCTTCGCCAGTTTTGAGCCAACGGATGAGAATTTGAGAGACAATCTTTCAGCCGAAATCCACTCATTAGTCAGAATCGGTATTGATGTCAGCGATCGCGTTCTTTTATTTGCTTCAGAAACTCCGGATGGGCATTGCTGCGCTCTGGCTGTGAAGCATTACTTGGAGCAGTATTGGCCTAGAACGATCGTTGAGGTTGAACCTATCAACGGCTTACAAGTTAACGATGCTAGCCGCTTTAGGAACCAGGGCGTTGTAGAGTTTATCAAGAAAGCCCTCGCCGCTATTGATGCTTATGGCAATGTGATTTTGAACCCAACTGGTGGATATAAGGCACTGGTTCCCTATACCGTTCTGCTTGGCATGATCAAAGGGGTCAAGTGTGACTATATCTTTGA
Organism: Synechococcales cyanobacterium C42_A2020_086; assembly: GCA_015272325.1. Taxonomy (GTDB): domain Bacteria; phylum Cyanobacteriota; class Cyanobacteriia; order Elainellales; family Elainellaceae; genus JACYLU01. The sequence continues at coordinate 1,518 of JACYLU010000031.1, forward strand.
ACAATCAACCAGTTTGCTGGAGTTACCGCCTTTACCTTTAGAATTTAACAAATCCCAATTTGAAGCTTATAAAGATCTCTTTGAAGATATTGAGCGTGATAGTGCTGTCTCAAAATCTAAATGGGAACAGCGTGTCCCCTATGAAGAGCGTCCCTGGTTTGAGCCGTTAGTTGAAATCAGTGGTGATAATGTCACCCTTTCTGCGGTTGGCTTTCTATTCTTAGATATCATTCGCAAACCCACGGCTTTAGTCCCGTTCCTTTCACAAAAAGCGATTAAAGAGATTTTTAAAGATCTGGCACCTCTTGATGATTGCGATCCTTTCCGTTTCTTGCTGCGAGTTTCTCAGTCCGATCAGGCGTTTCAACAAGCTGTTCATCTTAATCAAGACTCTGGGCTTTACTGGCTCAAACCGGGGAGAACTACCGATCGCTATTTAGTCTCCAAGGAAGGATGGCGATTGCTCGTTTGGAGGGCGATTCGCGAAGATCAGATTGGAGCGCAATATCCCGCTAAAGTTGTGGTGAACCCTGATAGGGACAGAAGTAACTATGCACCCTTTATGCGAATGGAGTATGTGAACTAACTGTGGTAAAGTAGCTCGATTTTTTTATTTCACACCTGGAGCATCAGCCATGACAGTCACAATTGGAGAGATTATCCGCAATGGGGTGCTACTCGATATGAAAAGCTCGACCAGTCAATCAATTGATGCCCATCCCTTACCAACATGCAATGCTATGTCAACTGCGACTAAACTCACCTTCGACGAATATCTCCGTTATGAAGACGGCACTGATAGTCGGTATGAACTAGAAGATGGAGACCTGATCTTAATGAATCCACTGATCGGTCTTCATGCTCTCATCATTCGCTTTCTCAGCAACACACTGGAGGCTGAAATCAAGCGCCTCAATCTTCCCTGGGCCGCCTTACAGGTTCTCGGCATTCGGACAGCCCCCCGGCGATCGCGCTTGCCTGATTTATCGGTTGTGCCCCTGGAGGTGGTGCGGGAATACCGAGATCAATCGGTGGTTGTTGAAGCGGGCGTTCTGTTAGTGATTGAGGTGGTCAGCCCAGAATCCAGTAAACGAGACTGTCGCTTCAAGCGAGCAGAATATGCAGCGTTTGGCATTCCTGAATACTGGATTGTTGACCCGATGGAACAAAAAGTGACCGTACTGCAATGGGTTGAGGGACTCTATGAAGATCAGGCGTTTCAAGGAGAAGATTTGCTTCACTCAATGCTATTCCCTGAATTGTCTCTTGCACCAAATCAAATTTTTTATCAATGATTGCGGTCTTTGGGCGAGTAGATTTGATGAATTTGGGCGATGGTCCTCCGCACCGTCCGGAAGGCGATCGCGTTTAGAGTGGGTGAAGCAAAATAGATGATATGCCAAGTAAACAGCCAACAAACAAACAGGAAGAGAGCAGGCAACAGGTCATGATTGCTATTGCCTAGTGTTTTGCCTGGGGAGGCGAGCGCGAGCCTCAGTTCTCACTTTCGACTCTCCAACAAATGGTGCAGGCATTACGAGCCGGAGAGCCAGATCCTGATTGACTGACAAAACTGCTTAGGGGTGAAACGTAGATTGGGAGGGAAGCAGAGCTTGATTTAGGCTGGTAAGTAACTACACAAATCAGTCAAATCAATGGCTCGTACTTCCCGACTCTATGATGCGTTGAATGATTTTCTGCGTCAATGTGACATCCAATGGCAAGATATCCGTCACCTGAAAACGCTTCGCTGGATGATGGTCGGTATGATCCAAAGCCAGAATGTCCATCTCAATGGGTTTGGAGTGTATGTAGTGAGTCGCACCCAGTTCCCTCAGTCCCACCAACGACGGTTTCGACGGTGGCTGTCGAATCGAAGAATGGATGTGGTTTCTGCCCATCACATCCTGATCCAACAAGCACTGTCCCAGTGGACGTGTGAACGACTGTATTTGAGCTGAGATACAACTTTGGTGTGGAATTGTTTCTGTATCGTCTGGGTCGGGGTGGTGTATCGGGGCAGGACGGTTCCGGTGGCTTGGCGAGTCGTGGTGCAACCGAGTAGCCCAGTACGACTATGGACGATTCAAAGAGTATTGCGGCAAGTAGAACGCTTGATGCTGGATGACGTTGCCATTGTATTGCTGGCAGACCGAGGCTTTGCCGATGGCAAGCTGATGACGTATTTACGGGAGAATCTGGGTTGGCATTTTCGGATTCGCATCAAACGCTCGTTTCAGTTTCAACTAGAGGGAGAGTGGCGCAAGGTATCGTCGGTGCAGTTGCAACCGGGGCAAGCTTACTTCACTCCACAGGTATCTGTGGGTAAAACCAAACTCTATGCCAACATCTATCTTGCCTTGGCCCATGACAGGCCAAGTGATGAAGACTGGGTGATTGTCAGTGACGAACCAACGACCCTGCAAACTTTCGCTCAATATCGCTTGAGGGTTTGCGTGGAAGAATCATTTTTAGACCTCAAGTCCAATGGTTTCAACCTTGAAGCATCCAGACTACGAGACAAGTTTGCTTTATCTCAACTATGTGGTGTCATTGCCCTGACAATGTTGTTTCTGGTGCTCCAAGGTGTGCAAGTCGTCGTATCCGGCAAACGCCGTCAAGTCGATGCTCACTGGAATAGGGGCATGAGTTATCTCAAAATGGGTTGGAACTGGATTCGCCTTGCCATCACCCAGCAACGGAAGATACAGGTTTATCCGTTCCTCTCAAGTCTGCCCGACCCTCAACCTGCTATTGCTTCCAAGCGACAACACAATCATGCCTTCGAACGTGAATTCACCGTTCTCAGCCGCTTTCCAGCTTCTTAGTTTTGTCAGTCAAGCAGGCCCCTGCCCTGTTTGGGCTTCGAGCGACGATAAGCCAAACCCCTCTCCTGGTAAAGCGTTCAGAGACTTTTGCGTAATGCATAGCCCAGAGCGGGAGAGGGGCTTTGAGAGACCAAGCTGTTTTAGGTTGTGGAGGCTCCTGTGTTTTACAGCCTCTCTCCCAGAGTAGGAAAGGGGCTTTGAGAGACTCCGAGGTTCACTCCCCTGCTCCCTAGGTGCTATTGAGTGAATATTTAGAAAGATTTAGAAATAGAAAAGATTGAGAGAGCTGCCGGCACTGTGACAGTTCCCAGAGAACTAATCAAGAGAACTCGAAAGAGGCAGAATCTTCCGATGCACCTTGTCGGTTCTCCTCGGCAGACCTCGTATTAAGAATCATACTGGCGCGTCAATCTCCCAAGACTCAGGCTCTAGAATTGAGATGGAGACAGGGACGGATCTCCAAAACAGGTGGTCTTTTAACTCGACGATCTTTTGACTCGGCAACGCATCAGAAGCGAATCAAGAGCGCATCAAATCAAGTTGGCAGCAACTGTGACTGTTCGGAACAAGACTCTTTGAAACAAAAAAGGAGATAGCGATGAAATCCATTCAGTTGAAACTTCTGGTTTATTGGAAAATCCTGAGATACTTCTTTGATGGGCTGCTGCAATTTTTGGGTGAGCCGATCGGTAGAATCTTTGGTCCAGACGACAATTCCTATCCCGAAATTGGTGTACAGCCCTATGAAGGGGAGTATTACTCCCAATGGGAATAAGCGACGTTTGGGAGATACTGATTGGGAGATACCGATAGGAAATACCGCATGATAGCAACACCTTTAATCCATCACCTCAAGCACTTGCGATTTTGGAACAGAGAGCTTTGTTGGGTCGCGTTGTTAGTTGGGGTGGTGCTGGAGGTGCTTTTGTGTCCTGCTGTTGCCTTAGCTCAACCCATAGACCTTTCTGATACCGTCCCTGCGATCGAGTGGCTCAAGTTCTCAGTTCCCTCAGAGCAGCAGGCTCGGTTTATCGAGCAAGATGCCGCTATTTGGACGCCGGTCTTGGCTAGCTATCCCGGGTTTGAAAGCAAAGAAGTCTGGACGAATCCTGATCGTCCCGATGAATTAGTGCTGGTGATTCACTGGGCCAGTTTTGAGCAGTGGCAGGCAATTCCCGCGGATGTTCTCGATCGCACAACGCAGCAATTTCACCAAGCTATGGGAACGGAATACAGTCCAGAATCAGTTGGATTTCGGTTAGCGTGGTCTTCAGAGAAACCATAAAAGAAACCATAGCTGTACTGCCTTGCCTTCAGAATTGAATTCAAAATTTAGTTGAATTCATTGGATTAAAAGTTTACGAGCCGCTTGCTGCGGTGTTGGTCCTACACTACACGGTTACGCCTTCTAGGGCTTCGTCGGTGAGGTCATAGAGCTGGCGGAGTCGTTCGAGTTTGTCGGGTTCGGGATGCCAGTAGCCGCGACCGTGAGCTTCCAGCATCCGGCCGACAATATTGCGAAAGGCCTCGGGATTGGCGCGGCGGAGCTTCTCGGCCATGGCTGGATCAAGCGCATAGGTGTCTGCTGCCTGATCGTAGACCCAGTTGTCTTTGAACTCGGCCGTACCCGCCCAGCCAATCAGTGCCGTCATTCGCTGCGAGATTTCGTAAGCACCGCCCGAGCCTTGGGCCGCCATCGCCTCTGCCCACTTGGGGTTGAGCAGTTTAGTGCGGTATTCCATGCGCAGCAGATCTTCCAAATTGCAGGGCGTCGTGTCCTTCGAGAAGCTTTCCACAAAGCTCGCTGTGACTTTTTTGCCGCGCTGCATTTCGGCGGCTTTCTTGAGTCCACCCGTATTGGCGTAGTATTCTTGAATATCCGTTAAGCCATATTCGACAGAGTCGATCTGCTGCACAACCCGCTCGCAGCTTTGCAGCAAGGTCTTCAGCACTTCCGGTCGAGCTTGTCCCTTATCGTGCCGACCATAGCTAAAGGTATTGCGCCCCTGCCAAGTTTCCCCTAGCTCCTCACCCGATTCCCAGTTGGCATCCACTACGCGATCGTTCACCAGAGAACCAAAATCGCCGGCCGGATTGGAGAACAAGCGAGCTGAAGTATTCTCTACTCCCTGCATCTGTAATGCTAACGCATGCTTGCGAATAAAATTCAGATCTTCAGGCTCATCGGCTGTGCTAGCCCGCTGAAATAAATCATCTAGTAACTCGATAATATTCGTAAAGCTGTCGCGGAAAATCCCTGAGAGATTCGCCAAAACATCAATGCGGGGATGATCCAATTCCGACAACGGTTTTAGCTCGTAGCGTACAATGCGCCCTGTACTTTCTTTGATGGGTTCCGCACCCACTAATTCCAGTAGGATTCCCAAGGATTCTCCTTTGGTTTTGATGGCATCGAGTCCCCAGAGCATCACAGCCACGGTTTCTGGAAAGGTGCCCTGCTCTTCTAAATGTTGAGTGATGATCTTGCGGGCAATCTCACGGCCGCGTTCGTAGGCAGCGGGGGAAGGCATGCGGTAGGGGTCGAGGGCGTGAATGTTGCGTCCTGTGGGCAGAACGCCAATGCCATCGCGCAGCAGGTCACCACCGGGTGCAGGCGGAATGTATTCACCGTTCAAGCCGCGCAGTAGGTTTGTCAGCTCATCGGTGGTTTGGTTGAGCAAGCTCCGGATGGTGAGGGCTTCATCGATCTGAGCTACTCGATCTGCATCGAGGTGAGTATCTGATCGGCCGCGCCGCAGATGGGTTTCGTAGGCAGCCAGTGCCGTCGCCTGATCACCGCCATTGGCAATTGCGGACAGTACGCCCTCGGGCAGTGCTTCTCCAAAGTAAGCCTGCAAATAGCGGTACAGTTCATCGGGCGTTGGTGGTTCTCCTAAGACATGCAGCCCCGAGGAAAACAGGCGATTTTCCAGAACTTGCAGGTAGTCGTAAAGCTGCACTAAGTAATCATTAAAAGCGTGTTGGCTAAACAGGCGAATGTTTTCTAAAGAGAACTCGATGCCCAGCCGCTTAGCCTCACCGAAGGGGCAATCTGCCTCTAGACCCGTATCCAAAATCTTCTTGCAAATCGCCTCCTTGAGGGCATAGTTTTTCTCCGGGTCTTCGCGGTACTCGCTGATTAGCTCGCGTAGGGCCACCAGCTCTTTGTAAAGCCCAGCTCGACCGTAGGGCGGCACATTGTAGGAGATCAGCGTTCCGTAACCGCGCCGCTTTGCCAGAATCGACTCCGAGGGATTGTTGGCGGCGTAGAGGTAGAGATTGGGCAGATTACCCAGCAAAATATCCGGCCAGGAATAGCCTGTATTCCCCAGAGGTGAGCCGGGCAGCCACTCGACGGTGCCGTGCATACCGAAGTGAATCACCGCATCGGCTTGAAAGTCGTTTTGCAGCCATTTATAGAAGGCAGCATATTGAGGATGGGGGGTCAGATCGCGTTCGAACATCAGCCGCATCGGATCGCCGGCCAGTCCTAGGGGGGGTTGGACGCCAATCCAGATCTTGCCCAGCGACACACCGCCGAGCAGATACTGCGACTCCTCGGGAGCATCGCCATTTTCTAGCGTGCGAATGCCGGTTTTGCTGAGCGACTGCCACTGGTGCTGAATGCGGGACGTCAGCAGGTAGCCCAGCCAGTGCTCTAGGGTTTTGACAGTCACCGTTGTCGTGGCGGCTGGATTGGAGGGATCCGGCAACCGCTCGTCTGCGGCTTTCACCTGCTGAATCAGCTCCTCGCCGTCGCTGGGAATCTCGCCCACATCGTAGCCTTGGTCGCGCAGCGCCTGCAGCAGGTTGATCAGCGACTTGGGTACATTCAGTAATGCAGCCGTTCCCGTTGCCCCATAGCCCGGCGGAAAACCATAGAGGAGAATGGCAATTTTGCGCTCTGAAGGGGGCTTCTGCCGCAGAGCAACCCACTGCCGCACCCGCCTCGTCAGCCGCTGCACCCGTTCCGGCACCAGATAAATCCGGTCGCCCACCAAACCTCCTAGGGGAATGGTATCGATGGCTCCATCTAGCTCTGGCAGGGCATACAACACCACGCTCTGCAAACCGCCGACTCCTCGCCGCGTCCAGGAATAGATATCTTGAATCAGCAGTGGAGCCGCCACGAAATAGGGGACATTCTTGGCACTGAGGATGCGCTTGGCTACTTCTACCTGCCGTCCAGCCTCCATTGATCCTGCCGGACCACCCACCAGCGGAAAGCCGATCGTGGAAACAATGGCATCCACCGAAACTGCCTCTGCCGACAAAGAGGATACCTCCACCGTACCTTGCCGCCGCTGCTGCTGTTCGTAGTCGGTCGTCAGCCAATCTCGCACTGCCACATGCGCTTCAACACCATTGATGAAGATGGGCAGCGGTAGTAGTCCTGCTTGCTCGAACGCCCGGATTAGTTGGGGAATATAGGGCTGCTTCGTGATCACATGCTTGCGGTAGAGCAGCAGAGCAATCACCGGACGGGGTTCGCTCGTCTGGAGATATTGATTTCTGTACCACTGAAGATATCGCTGCGGCGAGGTAAAGTAGCCTTGATACTCAGGATGCAGCAGCCCCATGTTGGGGGTCTCTAGCGGTTCGGGGATCGGTCCGACGCTCAGCCCCAGATATTTTTCGGCTAGAAACCAAAACAGCGCCGCTACGTTGTCGGCACCGCCAGCGTTCCAGTAGCTGTAGATGATCAGCCAGTGGCGCAGATCCTGGACTTTGCCAATGGGCACAAACTTGAGCAGCTTTGGTCCCGCTTTCAAAAAGCTGAGGTAGCCAGCAAGCTTGTCTTCCTCGCGACCGCTGCTAAATTTATCGAGGATGAACTTGACGGGCTTGGGCATGCCCTTAGGCTTGTCGCCGATCGCAAACTGGCCGAGCTGCGTCAGGCTCATCAGCTCCAGCGCCGACTCAAAAATCAGCCGAATTGGGATTGATTGCACCCGTTGCCGCAGCCACAGCACTTGGTCGTAGTCGAAGATCAGGCTGGCAAAAAAGACATCTGCCTGCTGCAGGGCAGCCTCGATGACATCTGGCTTAGCGGCTAGATCGCGGTCGCTAAACACCTCTATCGCCAGCTCGGGGCATCGTGCCTGTGCCTGCTTGGCCGCCTCTCGATAGAGATCGGCATTGAACGATTCAAACCCAGCAATCAAAACAATCCGCTTCATGCTTGCCAGCCACAAAACTTAGCTCTGTTTTGATCTTAGGCTGGATTCTACGGATTTCGCTGGGCTAGATGCGTTCCATGGATGGCGCGGCAGGGAAATGCCCCTCTCTCTTCTGCCGGTTTATTGGATACCCTACTGCAACCAGCGAGCCGCATCCTTGGCGTGGTAAGTGAGGATCAGATCGGCACCGGCCCGCTTGAAGCCAATCAGCGTTTCCATCACCACGCGCTGTTCATCGATCCAGCCATTGAGGGCTGCTGCCTTAATCATGGAATATTCGCCCGAGACGTTGTAGGCGGCTACCGGCAGATGAGTAGCCTGTTTGACGCGCCAGATAATGTCCATATAGGCAAGCGCTGGCTTCACCATCAGCATGTCTGCCCCCTCGGCGATATCCAGCTCAATCTCTTTCAGGGCTTCTCTGCCGTTCGCTGGATCCATTTGGTAGGTGCGGCGGTCGCCAAATTGGGGAGCCGATTCAGCCGCATCCCGGAATGGCCCATAGTACGCCGAGGCATACTTAGCAGCATAGGACAGGATGGGAATGTCCTGGAAGCCTGCCTCATCTAGTCCTGCTCGAATGGCCTGCACGAAGCCATCCATCATCCCGGAGGGCGCAATGATGTCTGCTCCCGCCTTAGCCTGAGACACGGCCGTTTTCTTCAGCAGTTCCAAGGTCGGATCGTTGAGCACCCGTCCGGTGAGGTCGCCCACTTCTAGGTAGCCACAGTGACCGTGGGACGTGTATTCGCACAAACACGTATCCACAATCACAATCAGATCAGGCACCGCTTCCTTTACGGCCGTTGCCGCCACCTGCACAATTCCATGATCGTGCCACGCTCCAGTGGCTTCTGTATCCTTATCAGCGGGGATGCCAAACAAAATGATCGCCGGAATGCCTAGGTCATAGACCTCCTTGGCTTCTTCCACGATCTTGTCCACCGAGAGCTGATACACCCCTGGCATCGATTTCACTTCCTTGGCAAACCCTTCACCAGGCACCGCAAACAGCGGATAGATCAAATCATTGGTAGTCAGCACATTCTCTTGCACCATCCGACGAAGCTGGGGATGGCTACGCAGGCGACGCGGGCGTTGAATCGGAAACATAGGTCTACCAGAGTTTACTAAAGCAGAGTACTAGCAAGCCGCAATTGCAGGTAACTATTGCAGATTCTTACCAGTCTACGGCGTTGGCTACCCCTCTTACTCACGCAATACATTACAGACTGTAAACATTCGGAAAGCCTTCAGGACAGCCTCTCCGCTTCAACCGCAGGGCAATCGAGAGAACCATAAATCACCTTTTTCATTACTAAGTTATTCACTTAGTTGTTTCTATTAAAATTCTATTTAGAATTCAATTTTTTCTTTATAAGATTCTCACATCTGCGACAAAACCATTCGTAGAATACAGTCCTCATGGAAAAGCGACTCCTGATCCAGGAAATCCCCCCTGTCCCATTCGGCGATTGCCCTTCTGTAACCCCCTCCTCCACAGTATGCTAGAAAACAGCGACCTCCTGCCCCACGCTCACCGTTCTATAACCGTTCCAACTGTGCTATGCCCTCCAAACTGGTGCCCCTCCTCAAAGACCCCGACCGCCTCGAAGCTCGCCTCAAGGAGATCCCACCCGAGCCGGGAGTCTACTTCATGCGAGACACCACCGACCAGATTTTGTACATCGGCAAATCCAAAAAGCTGCGGTCCCGAGTGCGCTCCTACTTTCGCGATGACCCCGACCGCAACCCCCGAATTGCCCTGATGGTGATGCAGATTGCGGAGATCGAGTTCATTGTCACTGATACTGAAGCCGAAGCGTTGGCACTGGAAGCCAACCTGATCAAGCAGCACCAGCCCCACTTCAACGTGCTGCTGAAGGACGACAAAAAATATCCCTATCTCTGCATCACCTGGAGCGAAGAGTATCCGCGGATTTTCATCACCCGCAAGCGGCATCTCGGCAAGTCCAAAGACCGCTACTACGGGCCCTATGTCGATGTGTTTGCCCTCCGCAGCACCCTGCGGCTAATCAAGCGAATCTTTCCGCTGCGGCAGCGGCCTCAGCCGTTGTTCAAAGATCGACCCTGCCTCAACTACGACATTGGCCGCTGCATGGGCGTCTGCCAGAAGCTGGTAACCGCCGAAGACTACCGCAAGATGATCCAGAAAGTGGCGATGATCTTTCAGGGACGAACCAAAGAGCTAGAAGAAGTGCTGACGGCGCAGATGGAAAAAGCCGCCGAAGAGCTGAACTTCGAGTATGCTGCTCGGCTGCGGGATCAGATTAAAGCTATTCAATCACTGAACGCCGATCAAAAAGTGGCGCTGCCTGATGACACCGTTTCCCGCGATGCCATTGCTCTGATGGCCGACGATCACCATGCCTGCGTGCAGCTCTTTCAGGTACGGGCAGGGCGCTTGGTGGGGCGGCTCGGATTTGTGGCCGATGCCCAGTCGGGAACGCCAGGCGCAATTTTGCAGCGGGTGCTAGAAGAGCACTTTGCCACAGTCGATCCGGTGGAAATTCCGTCTGAAATTCTCACGCAGCACGAGCTGCCGGAAGCCGAAATGCTGGCGGCCTTTCTGTCGGAGCGCAAAGGTCGCAAGGTGACGATTGACGTGCCGCAACGCCAGACAAAAGCAGACCTGATCGAAATGGTGGAACGCAACGCCGGCTATGAATTGGCTCGCACCCAGCGCTTCGCCGATCGCAACAACCAAGCCATGCTCGATCTAGCGACAATCCTGGATCTGCCCGATCTGCCGCACCGCATTGAAGGCTACGATATTTCCCACATCCAGGGGTCCGATGCAGTAGCCTCCCAGGTCGTATTTATCGACGGCTTGCCAGCGAAGCAACACTATCGCCACTACAAGATCAAAAACCCCAGCGTGCGGGCCGGCCACTCCGACGACTTCGCCAGCCTAGCTGAGGTGATTCGCCGCCGCTTCCGCAAGTACGACAGACGCCAAACTGCTTCTGGATCCAGCAGCTCGGATGCCAAATCATCGGTGCTGGCGTCGGACCAAGGGGACTTTCCCGATCTGGTGATGATTGATGGCGGCAAAGGGCAGCTTTCTGCCGTCGTAGACGTGCTGCGGGAGATGAATTTGCTAGAAGAGGTCAAGGTGGTGAGCTTGGCGAAGCAGCGAGAAGAGATTTTCTTGCCGGGTGAATCGTTGCCGCTGCCCACCGAAGCCGAGCAGCCAGGGGTGCAATTGTTGCGACGATTGCGGGATGAAGCCCACCGCTTTGCTGTTAGCTTCCACCGCCAGCAGCGGAGTGACCGGATGCGCCGCTCTCGCCTGGATGAAATTCCCGGACTGGGGCACCATCGCCAGAAGCAGCTTTTGGCTCATTTCCGCTCCATTGACTATCTGCGGGAAGCCACCCCGAAGCAAATCGCCGAGGTTCCGGGCATTGGTCCCAAGATGGCGCAGCAGATCCACGACTACTTTCATCCACAAGCAGTAGCTGAGGAAACAACGCCGGTTTAACCCGATTTTTCTGCTCTAACGGACTCATTCCCCCATTCCGCAGCTCATGAGATAATTGGAATAGTGCTTCAGAGAACAGTGCTTTGGAATAGTGCTGCCGGTGAAAGTGGCGGTAGCGTGGGTAGAGTGTTAGCAGCGTTACAGAGCGGTCAATACTAATATTAATTTTTGTTTGTATGGCGCTAAGTGGCGTGTTGGTGTGCCAGGCTAGCGGTAGTAATTGCCTGAAATAATTGCCCAAAGTAATTGCTCAAACATCGGGATTGCCGGAACAATGACCTAAACGGTTGCCCCACCGCTTACTGAATTGTCTCTTCGCTAGCAGCCTAATTCATGACCAGTCCCCTCTTGACCGTTGCGCTGATTGCTCTTGGAGTTGGTCTCGTTTGTGGTGCCATTATTGTGCTGTTGATCCAGCTATGGCGACGTCGAGAGGTTGTAGACAGTTTAGTTTCGCCAGAGCAGCTAGTTGGCATGATTGGCGTTGTCGAGGTTCCCTTTGACCGTGCGAGTCGCGGTAAGATTCGCATTGTCTTCAAGGGGTCCACAATGGAGTTGAGCGCGTTTACTGATGATATCAATCCACTGTCTAAAGGCAGTCGCGTTTTGATCACTGAGGTCAGTAAAAATCGTGTTTGGGTAACATCTACCGATATGTTAAAACAATAGTTTGTCAGTTCTGCTTGAGCTGATTTGATATCCGTTTCTGTTTTAAGCAATTGAGTCGTTGTTATTTACTTCTTTCAGTTCTATGACATATGCTTGGTCTGCTCAGAATACGGTTTCTGTGCCATTAGCTCAAATTGAATCAGTTCCGCCATCGGCATTGCAACCCGCCAATCGGGTGGAGGGGGTTGTGGCGACAACTCTACCGGTTGCTCTAGCCCTGTTTGCGGGCGTGATGGGTATTTGGTTTATTCGCTCTTTTCTTTGCATTTGTAAGCCCAACGAAGTTGTGATTTTGTCAGGACGTAAGTGGAAGACCCCCGAAGGGCATGAAATTGGCTATCGTGTCCTGTCGGGCGGCCGCGCGATTCGAATTCCCATTTTGGAAACCGTCAGGCGTATGGATGTCACGACCATTCCGCTGCGCCTAGAAGTGCGCAATGCTTACTCCAAAGGCGGTACACCGCTGAACATTCAAGCAATTGCCAACGTGAAAATTTCTAGCGATCCAGCCGTCGTCGGGAATGCTATCGAGCGCTTTCTCGACTGCGACCGATCTGAAATTGCCCGCGTTGCTCGGGAAACGTTGGAAGGCAATCTGCGGGGCGTTGTGGCGACCCTCACCCCCGAACAAGTCAACGAAGACCGACTGCAATTTGCCGAGCGCATTGCTTCAGATGTGCAGCATGATTTGATCAAACTCGGATTGCAGATCGACACGCTGAAGATTCAAAACGTATCCGATGACGTAGATTACCTGCGCTCAATTGGGCGCAAGCAAATTGCCCTAGTGATTCGCAATGCCGAAATTGCCGAAGCCGAAGCCGTGGGACAGGCAGATCGCATTGAAGCCGAGTGTGAGCAGCAGGCGCAGGTGGCACAAACCCAGAACCGGATTGTGGTTCTAGAGCAGGAAAATGACTTGCGTACTGTGAAGGCCAAACTCGAGCAGCAGGCTCGCTCGGCCGAAGAAGTCACCACTGCCACTGTTGAAGAAAGCCGCGCCAAGTTTGAACAAACCCTGCAAGCAGTACGTACAGAGCTAGAGCGGTTGCGCCTCGAAGCCGATACGGTGCTGCCTGCTGATGCTCGTCGCCAATCTCAAGAGCTGAAAGCCCGTGGAGCGGCAGCCCCCTTGGCTGAAAATGCCAAAGCCGCGGCGCTGGTGAACGAGATGCTGGCACAGGTGTGGCAGGACCTAGGAGCTGATGCCGCCGAACTGTACTTGATCCAGCAGCTCGAAGCCGTTTTGCAAGAGGTGGTGCAAATTCCCAAGCGACTCCACCTCAACGAAGTCAGTGTCGTTGATAACGGCGATGGTCAATCGTTGGCAAGCTTGGTGCGCGTCTATCCTGAGGTGCTGCAGCAGTTTTTGCTCAGCGTCAATCAAACCCTGGGAATTGATGTCGTCGGCTTGCTGAATACCAAACTTCAGAGTGCGCCTGCAATGACAGCAATGAAAACAGCTGATGACATCCGAGAAATAAATGCTTCTAGTGATGTCTGAGATAAAAGGCGATCAGGGAATTGAACATTCGCGAAGACAATTTAAATGGAAAAAAGATTGCTGTATTTCTGTGTACCTCGAAAACATATATGCGGTATGCATGTGATGACGTTTCCTGAGAGCTTCATGCTCTTGATATTGAGGCATATTGAGGCATATTGAGGCATATTGAGGCATAACGATTGTTGCTTCATCCATAGAACATCAGAACATCTAGACAACCACGAACAACACGATAGACCCATGATAGAAACCCTTGTGATTCTGCTCGGTATTTTTGGGATGGGTACGGGCGCGGGTATGTGGGTGATCCGCAATTTCTACCACATCTGTCAACCCAGCGAGGTGCTGATCTTCGCCGGCAGCAAGCGCCAAGTCGCCGGACGACGGGAGGTTGGCTATCGGTTGGTGAAGGGAGGCAGCAGTATTCAAGTGCCGCTGCTCGAACAAGCCTACCGCATGAACCTGACCAACATGATTATTGAACTGAAGGTCGTGAATGCCTACTCGAAGGGCGGCATTCCGCTGACGGTGGAAGGTGTCGCTAATATTAAAATTGCTGGCGAGGAGCCAACGATCCATAATGCGATTGAACGTCTGCTAGGCAAGAGCCGCAAAGAGATTGAGCAGCTTGCCAAAGAAACGCTAGAAGGCAATCTGCGGGGAGTGCTGGCCAGCCTGACGCCCGAGCAGGTGAACGAAGATAAAATTGCCTTTGCCAAGAGCTTGCTCGACGAAGCTGAAGATGATTTAGAGCAGCTCGGGCTAGTGCTCGACAGCTTGCAGATTCAGAATATTTCAGATGACGTGCGCTATCTAGATTCAATCGGACGCAAGCAGCAGGCTGAACTGCAACGCGACGCCCGCATTGCCGAAGCCCGCGCCAGAGCTGAATCGGTGATCAACGCCTCCGACAACGAGCGCCTGACCGCTCTGCGGCGAATTGAACGCGATCGAGCCATTGCCGAAGCCGATGCCGAGCGGCGCATACGCGATACCCTCACCAAGCGGCAGGCTCTAGTGGCGGAAGTCGAAGCCGAAGTGGGTACCCAGATTGCCCGTACCCAGGCAGAGGTGCGCGTGCAAACCGAGCGAATTGAGCAAGTGAGAAATCAGCTCCAGGCAGATGTGATCGCGCCGGCAGAAGCGAACTGCAAGCAAGCCATTGCCCAGGCGAAAGGTGCTGCCGCTCAAATTGTGGAAGATGGGAAAGCCCAAGTTGAAGGGATTCAACAGCTCGCGCAATCCTGGCAGGCTGCAGGCAGCGACGCCAAACAGATCTTCTTGCTGCAAAAGCTGGATGTGCTGCTGCAGGCGCTCGTGGCGAGTGTCCCTGAGGTGGCGGTGGAAAAAGTCACGGTGATCGACGCGCAGCAGGGCAACCGGGCTACCCAAGTTGCGGCGTTCTTAGAACAATTGCGCCAGACAACGGGTGTGGATGTAACCCAGGTGGTTAAGCAGTTGAGCGAGGGCAAGCCAGAGAAGGCCTAGGGTCAGTAGGCAGGGGTAGGGTTGGGCAGTCCTGCCGCCGCGATCGATGCATCGCTTCAGCTCTAACGCTAGACTCTAAAGGAGACTTGCTGACCTGCTGAGTTCTGGCTAGCCCCATGCCTAACCGTCTTGCCCAAGCTCAAAGCCTGTACCTGCGGAAACACGCAGATAACCCCATTGACTGGTGGCCGTGGTGCGATGCGGCCCTAGAGAAAGCGCGACAGGAGAACAAGCCGATTTTTCTCTCGATTGGCTACTCGAGCTGCCACTGGTGCACCGTCATGGAAGGAGAAGCCTTCTCGGATGCCGAGGTGGCAGACTACATGAATGCCAACTTTGTGCCAATCAAGGTGGATCGCGAGGAGCGCCCCGATCTTGACAGCATCTATATGCAGGCGCTGCAGCTTATGACAGGGCAGGGCGGCTGGCCGCTGAATGTATTTCTCTCCCCTGAGGACCGGGTTCCGTTCTATGGTGGCACTTATTTCCCGCTAGAGCCAAAATACGGTCGCCCAAGCTTCCTGCAGGTGCTACAGCGAATCCGCCAATTTTATGACACCGAAGCGGACAAACTGCAGTCCGTGAAAGATGAGATTTTGCAGCGGCTGCAGCAGTCTGCGTCCCTGGTAGCAACGAATGAGTTGCCTGCCGATTTGCTGCGGCTAGGGTTGGAATACAGCGCGGGCATTCTGGCGTCGGGCGGGATGGGACCCAGCTTTCCGATGATTCCCTATGCGACGACAGCGCTGCGCGGCAGCCGGTTTCAGTTTGCCGAAGCTCGCTACGATGCCACCACAGTCTGCAAACAGCGGGGGCTGAATCTGGCGCTTGGGGGCATCTATGACCATGTGGGTGGTGGCTTCCATCGCTATACTGTAGACCCTACCTGGACCGTGCCCCACTTTGAGAAAATGCTCTACGACAACGGGCAAATTGTGGAGTACCTAGCTGATCTCTGGGCGATGGGTATTCAGGAACCTGCCTTCGAGCGAGCTATCACAGGAACGGTGCGGTGGCTACGGCGCGAGATGACCGCTCCTCAGGGCTATTTCTATGCGGCGCAGGATGCTGATAGCTTTGTCTCGCCTGCAGATCAAGAGCCAGAAGAAGGCGCATTCTACGTCTGGACCTACACCGAACTCGCCTCGCGGCTGACTGCTGAAGAGCTGAGCGAACTCAGCGAGCGGTTTGCGATTACTTCCAACGGCAACTTTGAAGGCAAGATTGTGTTGCAGCGTCGCCATCCGGGGCAACTGTCAGCATCGCTGGAAGCGGCGCTCGCCAAACTCTTTGCCGGACGCTATGGCGCTGCTCCCGAAGCAGTGACTCAGTTTCCACCGGCTCGCAATAACCAAGAAGCAAAGCAACTCTGGCCCGGTCGCATCCCGCCTGTGACCGACACTAAAATGATCGTCGCCTGGAATAGCCTGATGATCTCGGGGCTGGCTCGTGCTGCCGCTGTGTTTCAGCAGCCTAGCTATTTTGACCTAGCCGCCGCAGCTGCTCGATTCATTCTGGAGCAGCAGCAGTCCCAGGGACGATTCCATCGCCTGAATTACGACGGACAGCCGTCGGTCATCGCTCAGTCGGAAGACTATGCCCTGTTCATCAAAGCCTTGCTGGATCTGGATCAAGCCGCTTTAGGACTGGGGAAAACCGCGTCGCCTTGGCTAGAGGTGGCCGTGCAGCTCCAGAGCGAATTTGACGAACACCTGTGGAGTATTGAGTTGGGTGGCTACTACAACACCGATGCCCGTGCCGATCTGGTGGTGCGCGAACGCAGTGCCGACGACAACGCCACTCCCTCGGCCAATGGCATAGCTATTGCCAATCTGGTGCGGCTGTTTCTGGTAACTGAAGACACCGCCTATCTCGATCGCGCCGAGCAAGCGCTACATGCCTTCAGCACACTGATGCAGCAAACGCCTCAAGCCTGTCCTAGCTTGTTTGCGGCATTAGATTGGTTCCGCAACGCCACGCTGGTCCGCACATCGGCTGCCGCCGTTCCCTCGTTGATAGCGCGCTACTCGCCCACTGTCATGTATCGCGTTGAGCCTGAGCTGCCCGAGGGCACGGTAGGACTAGTGTGCCAAGGGTTGAGCTGCCGAGAGCCAGCTCGCTCGCTGGAGCAAATGCAGCAGCAGATTCAAGATAGTTCAAGATAGCCTAACCCACGAGGGGATTGATAGAACTACTGATAGAACGTTTGAGATGAGCCGCCGCAGGCAACCTAGAACACCCATCAGATAACCTCTCGGCGGCCGGTGTGCCCTTGAGAATCTACAGACACCTCCCCCTTTTTTCGGTGGTCTTCACCGATTGCGAATCAGCAATGACTACCAATGCCCTAGCTGATTCCTTGGAGCAATCGCCGATGTGGCAACCGATGATTTCTCGGGTGTCTGCATCCATCGCCACCCCCACCCACTGCTGAAGCGTCTACCGAAAATCACGTTCGTTCATTTCCTCGAAAAAGAACTCCTCGCTTTGAGTTGCCATTCGTAATGCTATGCGGTCTTGTAGAATTCTTGAATTAAAGTTGCTACGAATTTCCTCATCCACACGATTGAGCAAAAATGGTATTTTGTATCCGGCATGATTGATCTAGCAGTCATTATGCGAAGCGTATTTTCTAGCCTAACGAGTTAGACAAAGGCTAAACACCAGCCCAGCGACGGTTCACTGGTCTCCATTGAGAACTGCATGGGAGTCTAAATGCTGCTTTGCTATAGATCCACTCTAGACAAGCAAATCTATAGCTAAAGCTCTCGTGCCTCTTCGTCAGCTAGGGGTCACATCTGGGGTCACATCTGATGAATATGAATCCTGAATGATTGACCCAGACTAAAATGTTCACCCCTGCGCGTGGCGATTGATGATTTTTGCGAGATCGGGGACCGCATCTTCTACGTCGCTTTTAACGGACTTGCGGAGCTTACTGTAGGCACCGCGCACCACACCGTTATTGGACTTTTCAATTCTGGCATCGGTGACACTGAGCACCATATCTGCCGTACGCGAGCGGTTTTGCGCTAGATGCTCCACCGGATTGCCCGTCTGCATTCCTTCATCCCAGATCGGATCGAGGGCATTCAGCACATCGGGGAGAATTCGCTCGATTGCACCAGACACATAGTTCGCGCCAATGCCCTTGACGACTCCGTAGGTTGCCTTTAGGGCCAGCCCTGAAATACCGTTCTTGGCAGCGACCTGGTCATCGATCAGTTTGGTGCAGTCGGCAACTAGGTCAGCCTTGGTTTGCTGCGCTTTGATTTGGTCGTTCAGTCCCATAGCAGTTTTTTCAGCTTTCTCAGCATCAACGTCGCATCTTGATTATTGAAACATTTTGCAGAAATGCAATGCTTCCCAGGAATCTTTCGACATTACTTAACAGAACTATAAATATTCGGCAACCGGGGAACCCGGAATTCATACGGGAGGCGGCTTGTTCAGTACCAATGTCAGGGATCTGCGGTACTGGTCTTTTCATTAGTGAGATAATTAGCGAGAACTGCAAAGCCACGTGAATTGAGGCATTCTTTCATCTTGATGGGTCGTTGGGCAAACTCCATCGCCATTGTCGGAGTCATGGGCTTGCCTAACCGCCAAGACCGTCGGCTTGAGAGCCGGTCACCCACAACGGGCTGAACTCTTTGGCAGTAGGATTTTCCCTAGTGAGGGAATGGGACGGGGAGCAGTCAATGTAAAATTTTTCAGGGGATGCCGCATTTTCTGCGGATGATGCCACAGAGGATATGAATAGTGAGCCAGGGGTCTAGTAACTGTAAAAGGTCGCTGTCGAGACGAGTTCGCTCAACCCGTGCGGCGACTTGCAGAACACGACCGAAGCCAATGACAAGTGCTACAGTAGGTTTGAAGCCAATCCCGTGGTTGGTGCCTCGCTCCGTTGTATTAATTCCCTGTTAAATCATTATTCTGACCAGATGAAGACCGAGCTGGCTGAGACAAGGGGCCAGTTCCACAGCAGTAACAAGCCGCTCCAAACTGTTTTATCAACTTCTGTATACTAATATCTACCCAATGGAAACGCTGATTTTTGATGTCACAGACCTCTTTTCCCCCAGAATGGCTGCATCAGTTTTCTGATCCCTATGCGGTACTGGGCTTATCTGTGGCTGCGGATGAACGCCGAGTTTTGAAACGCTATCGTAGTGTTGCCAAGCGGTTGCATCCCGACAGCATGTCAGCAGCCGATGCCGCCCTGAAGACCCTAGCAAGTCAACTCCTGACTCGCTTGGTGAATCCTGCTTATCAGCGGTTGAAACAAGACAAAGACCGAGCAGAAACGCTGGCAACGCTGCGTCTGCGGGTGCGGCAAATGAACCGAGACGAGCCGCTGTCGCCTCAGAGTACGGTGGCGCAGAAGCTGCTGAAGCTGCCTCTCCACGAAGCTGACATTCATTATGAGCAAACCGTCGCTGAGCTGGCAGAGCTGCAATATCAAGACCTTGATCTGGGGCTAAGCCAGTTTGAGACCGTTACGCGACAGCTGGCAGAATTGAATCTGGCATTCCTGCACCTGAAGATGGGTGAGCTGGTGATTCGTGAAAAACGAGCCGGTATTGTTGCCGCCAAGCAGGCACGACCACTGCAGTTTGCGCCGAGCCAAACCGAAACGGCTCAAGTGGCTGTCAGCTACGCCCAGCGACACTTTCAGCGAGCGCAGGAATACGCCAAGAAGGCAAACTGGCCGCAGGTGGTAGCCGAACTACGGGATGCGATCCGGTTGGAACCTAACCGCAGTGAATACCACTCGCTGCTGGCAAAAGCCTACTTGATGCAAAACTTGGTGGGTATGGCAAAGGTGCATTTTCGGCAAGCCTTGAAGTTCAATCCCAAGGATCCGTTGGCAGTTCAGTATGCTGCCCGGCTCAATCTCAGCTTAGAACCAGCGGCGGAGAAGTCTCCTCGCAGTTCCGGCGGTGGGCTGTTTAGTCTGTTCAGCAAAAAGCGATAAGCAGCATCCATGGCTACCGCTCCTTGGACTCGCCGCCACATTCTCTCTCTGGCTGATTTCCAGCCCGAGGAATATGACACAGTGCTGCAAACGGCCGCTAGCTTTCAAGAGGTGCTGTCTCGCCGCACTAAGAAAGTGCCCGCCCTACAGGGGCAGGTGGTGGCAAATCTCTTCTTTGAGCCTTCAACCCGCACCCGCAGCAGCTTTGAGCTAGCGGCAAAACGCCTCTCGGCAGATACGCTGAATTTTGCACCCGGTACCTCGTCCCTCACGAAGGGGGAAACCATCCTGGATACTGCCAAAACCTATCTGGCGATGGGGACCGACATTATGGTGGTGCGGCATCGGGAAGCGGGCGTGCCTCACGCGATTGCAGAAGAAATGGATCGCTTGCAGTCGCGAGTGGGAGTGTTTAATGCAGGTGATGGTCAGCACGAGCATCCGTCGCAAGCGCTGCTCGATCTGTTTACTCTCTGTACGCTGCTGGATCCCGAAAAACCGCGGCTATCGCTGCTGAACGGCAAAAAAATTGCCATTGTTGGCGACATTCTGCACTCGAGAGTAGCCCGATCTAATATTTGGAGCCTCACGGCGAGCGGGGCTGAGGTGCATCTAGCTGGACCGCCCACACTGTTGCCGAAGCTATTTGCCGATTTTGTTCAAACGAAGTCTGCCGCCCTGAACCGCCAGCTAGTTCTGCACTGGTCGCTGGAACCCGCTTTGCAAGACGCTGATTTTGTGATGACGCTGCGGCTGCAAAAAGAACGGATGACGAACCATCTGCTGCCCAGCCTACGAGAGTATCATCAACGGTTTGGGCTGACGCACGAGCGGATCAAGCTCTGCCGCCCTGAGGTAAAAGTTCTGCATCCGGGGCCGGTGAACCGAGGCGTTGAGATCAGCTCAGAATTGATGGACGATCCGCAGATTAGTCTCATTTCGCAGCAGGTTACAAGTGGCATAGCCGTGCGCATGGCGCTGCTGTACCTCATGGGTAGTGGTAAACAGAAAGAAGAATCCTAGGCTGTTTCCTGCCTGCTGCGTAGTGCACTCGGTCGAGATAGAGCACGAGATAGAGCAGTCCATCTTTCGTTACTCTTATTAACCACATGGGAACGCTAGCGAGTGAATGCCAGTGCGCTGGCCGGATTGCTTGTTCTTGTTCTATCTACTCTGCTGTAGAAGACATCCCATGCCGGAACCCCAAATTTCTGCCATTATTTGCACCCATAACCGCGACGCCTATTTGGGTACTGCCATCGATAGCGTGTTGACGCAAGCCTTTCCCGGCGAATTCGAGCTGATTGTGGTCGACAATGCCTCAACGGACTCCACCCGCGAGATCGTTGAAGCGCGGCAGCCGCACCCTCGTCTGCATTATCTCTATGAGCCAGTTACAGGACTATCGGTAGCTCGCAACAGCGGTGCCAAGCTCGCTCGTGCCCCGATTCTGGCTTACCTAGACGATGACGCAGTGGCGAGTCCCGGCTGGTTAGCAGCTCTCTACGAAGCATATCAACACAACGACCGATTAGCGATTGCGGGCGGCAAAGTGACGCTGCTCTGGGGAGATCAACCACCGCCGCGCTGGCTGTCTGCGGGGTTAGCCGGCAATTTGGGAGCCTACGACCTTGGAGACGCAATGGTATGGATCGATCGTCCTAGCCTCACGCCGCGCGGTCTCAACTATTCGATTCGACGGTCGTTTCTAGAGCAAGTCGGTGGATTTGATCTCAATCTGGGGCGCATCGGCAAGACGCTACTCTCCAACGAAGAACTGCGGATGACCGAGCTGGCGCTGGAACAAGGTTGGCAGGTTGCTTATCTACCAGAAGCCCTTGTGGCGCACCATGTAGCGGCAGAGCGGCTGCATCCTGCCTGGTTTTTGAATCGTGGCTGGTGGCAGGGCATCAGTGAGTGCTACCGCGAACAGTTGGCGGGACGAGCCGGGCTAATGCAATTGGGTCGCGGAGGTGAGCGACTCTTACGAGGGTTGTACCGCTCATTGAAGTACTGCTACGACCCAGCGCAGCGCTTCGACAATTTTGCCTACGCCTATGGGCAAATCGGCTATCTAGCGGCTGTGGTGCAAGGAATGCTGAAGAAGCAGCCGAAGTAGCCATCCAATGGGCTTTGGCAAACGAATGTATTGAGAGAGCGTTACGGTTGGCGCTGAGCTGACAGTTTTCCATGTTATCCACTCTGGTTATCTATTCTGCTGAATTCCGAGTCTGAATCCTATGAACTCCATACCCTCCAAAGTGCCGGTCTCGGTTTTGATTCCCGCCAAAAACGAGCAAGAGAATCTGCCCGCCTGCCTTGCTAGCGTCGCCTGTGCCGATGAAGTGTTTGTCGTCGATTCGCAAAGCAGCGATCGCTCGGTGGAAATTGCCGAGCAGTATGGAGCACAGGTGGTGCAGTTTTACTTCAATGGCCGCTGGCCAAAAAAGAAAAACTGGTCGCTGGACAATCTGCCCTTCCGCAACGAGTGGGTCCTAATTGTAGACTGCGACGAGCGGATCACGCCCGAGCTGTGGCAGGAGATCGCGATCGCGATCCAAAATCCCAATTACAACGGCTATTATCTGAATCGGCGCGTTTTCTTCCTGGGGCAATGGATTCGCCACGGCGGCAAATACCCCGACTGGAATCTGCGCCTATTTCGCCATGCTCAGGGGCGCTACGAAAACCTCAACACCGACGCGATTCGCAATACCGGGGATAACGAAGTCCACGAGCATGTGGTGCTAGAGGGCCAGGTGGGTTATCTGAAGAACGACATGCTGCACATCGACTTCCGCGATATTTTCCACTGGCTAGAGCGACACAACCGCTATTCCAATTGGGAAGCACAGGTCTACTACAATCTGCTGACCGGCATGGGTGAAGGCGGCACGATTGGCGCCAATCTGTTTGGAGACGCCGTGCAGCGCAAGCGCTTTCTCAAGAAAATCTGGGTGCGGCTGCCGTTCAAGCCGTTGCTGCGGTTTGTGCTGTTCTATATCGTTCGCCTAGGCTTTCTAGACGGCAAAGCGGGGTATATGTATGCGCGGCTGCTCAGCCAGTACGAATACCAGATTGGGGTCAAGCTCTATGAGCTGCAGTACGGCGGGCGACTCAACAAGCGTTCCGAGGTGGATACACCACCTTTGCCCTTGGACGCCGTCCCTCAAGCCGACGTTTAATTTCTCATAATTCCTGAGCTGAATGACTACAGCCTTGTTGCGTGAGCCGCTTCTCTAGCCCTTTTAGCGTAATGACCTGCCAGTTGCTATGACCTCTTCCCCTTTCTCCGGCGATATTCATCTTTCCTCTCCCATGCTGGAGTTGTCTGCTCCAGCGCTAGTCGATCTGGGTCGTTACGATCAGTCCTGGTTTGATCGCGGGCGGCCAGGCTGGCTGATTCTGCTCTGGTGGCTCGTGCAGGCGATTATATTTCCGCTGACGCCCCATTCGCTGCATGGACCGCGCGTAGCATTGCTGCGGCTATTTGGGGCTACGGTCGGTCACGGCGTCAGCATCCGACCTACCGCTCGCATTACCTATCCTTGGAAGGTCAGCATTGGCGACTATAGCTGGATCGGGGATGATGTAGTGCTCTACAGCCTCGATCGAATTACGATTGGCAAGCACTGCGTGATCTCGCAGAAAAGCTACCTCTGCACTGGCAGCCATGACGTTCAAGATCCCACCTTCCGGCTGCAAACTGCGCCCATCCGGATTGGTAACGGCGTCTGGGTCGCGAGCGACTGCTTCATCGCGCCGGGGGTGATGATTGGGTCCAATGCTGTTATTGGCACCCGCAGCACAGTCTTACGCTCGATGCCCGCCCAACAAATTTGCTGGGGCAGCCCCTGTCAGCCGCGCTACCCGCGAGAGATATCTGCCTAGCCACTGACCAATCCCAGCAGCGCCTGATCCTGAGCGGACTGCCGCTTTTCGATGGGCACATAGGGAGCATTGCGCGCTCCAGTGTAGATCTGGGTAGGACGAAAGATGCGGTTTTCGCCAAGCTGCTCTTTCCAGTGGGCAAGCCAACCTGCGGTGCGAGCAATAGCAAAGACAGGTGTAAACAGATCCGTTGGGATGCCCAGCTTGCGGTAAACCAAGCCGGAGTAGAAGTCCACATTGGGATAAATGCCTTTGTGTCCTAAACGCGCTTCCACGGCTTTTTCTAGCGCTACGGCAATGTCATAGTATTCATCTTTGCCGAACTTCTCGAAGAGTTGCTCGGCCAGCTCCTGCAGGATAGTCGCCCGCGGATCCTTCACTTTGTAGACGCGGTGCCCAAAGCCCATGATCTTGGCCTTACGCTCCAGACAGCTTTCTAAGTAAGGCTCCACGTTGTCAATCGAGCCAATTTCCTCCAGCATCAGGATCACTTCTTCGTTGGCACCGCCGTGTAGTGGTCCGGCCAAAGTTCCTACAGCCGAAGCAATGACACCGTAGGGGTCAGTAAGGGTAGAGGCGGTAACCATTGCGGAGAAGGTTGAGGCGTTGATCGTATGCTCAGCGTGGAGGGTGAGGCAGACGTCAAAGATGTGGGCGGCGAGGGGATCAGGCTCCTGCTCCTTCAGCATGTAGAGAAAATTTGCCGCGTAGTCAAGGTCATCGCGGGGCTGCACCGGATCGTTGCCCTTCCGCATCAACTGAAACGCCGCCACCATCGTCGGGATTTTAGCCAGCAGCCGCACCACGGCATCCCGAATATACTCCGGGTTATCGAGGGCACGCCGAGAATAGAACAAGCCCAAGGCCGCGGCACAAGCTTGTAGCGCATCCATCGGGTGGCCGCTTTCGGGAAAGCACTTCATCATGTCCCGGATGCGATACTTCAAGCGCCGGTGGTAGCGAATCTCATGTTCAAAGTCTGCCAGTTCCTCACTAGAGGGCAAATGCCCCCAAATCAGCAGGTATGAGGTTTCCAGAAACGTACTGTATTTGGCTAATTCTTCGATGTTAATGCCGCGATACTCTAGAATGCCCCGTTGCCCATCGACAAAGCTAATGCTGGACTGCGTAGCCGGGATTCCTTCCAGACCGGGTCTGTATTCGCAAAATGTCATAGTCTCACCGTGTGCCCAAAGTAACTTGTGCTGAGCGAAAGATCGATTGTATTAGATTGGCATACTCCCTCATTTCAGTTTTGTCAGTTTTGAACTAGTCCTGCGATCCGGTCCTGCCGTGCAGCGTCATGATGGAGGGGAAGGTGATTGAGTTAGGTAATTGAGTGACAAGATAGATGCTGCTTCTGTAGACATCTGTAGACAGACCTCTGTAGACAAAGGAGGGATCGGTTCAGATCATCCCTATGAATGATAAATGCATCTGTGAATCAACCCGAGACCCAGTGTGAGCAGCAGCCGACCGAACCATAGCTATCATAGATGTCTATGATACAAGTCAATTTGCCCTAGCAGCCTGAAGAGAGCCTAAAGAACCGTGCCCTTAGTGCGCAACCGACTTTGAACAACTTTATCCCTGAGATTGCAGCGTTTTACTACGTGAGGCTTTGGACGGCAACTTGGTCGCCATTCTGCCAGATTGAGTAGCAGATTGAGCTATTGTGTGTCGAGCATGGGCTGCCTGCGCCAACAGCGAATCGGCAAAGGCCATAGCGTCTTGGTCCGACTTACCACCTGCGAGCTGTGCCAATTCTTCGCGGCGTTGCTGCTCATTCAACAATGCAACCCGGACCACCGTTCGTACTTCAGACGAACTCTGGCCAATGGCGTCTGGCGCATCGTCGCGTTTTTTGCTGCGTCCCTTTTTGCCAGCGGCTGGATCAATCACCTGCTTACCGACTCGGAAATGGGAATCAGCCATGGCAGCTACAATCGGCTGGTGAGTGACGCAGATCACCTGATGTCGTTGACTCAGCTGGTGCAACTTCTCGGCAATGGCTTGGGCTACTCGTCCGGATACACCTACGTCGATTTCATCGAAAACCATCGTGCCTACGGAATCGACCTGCGAGAAGCAGGCCTTCAGCGCCAGCAGAAAGCGACTCATCTCTCCACCGGAGGCAGTTTCCGAGAGGGGTTGCAGCCCTTCACCCGGATTAGGGCTAAACAGAAACGTAATTCGATCGGCACCGGTTGGGCTAGGCTGGCTCGGCGCAATATCGACTTTAAATTGGACTTTATCCATGGCTAGCGGCTTCAGCTCACGCACCAGTAAAGCTTCTAATGCTTGGGCTGCCGCCTGCCGCAGTTCTGTTAGGCGAGAACAGTCCCGAAGCAGCTCGGCTTGCCGCTCCTGGTAATTTTTCTCCAGGACGTCGAGCGATTGACCGCTGCTGCTGAGTTCCTCTAGCTCGCGCTGCACCCGCTGACTGTGGGCAATAGCTTCCGCCAGAGTGGGGCCATATTTGCGGCAAATTTGCTTGAGCTGCACAATTCGTTCTTCTACGGCTTGCAGGCGCTCGGGGTCGGTTTCTAGGCTTTCGCCATAGGCGTTAATCTGCCGTCCTGCCTCTTCCACTTGGGCCAAGGCATCGCTGACAAGATCCAGCACCGGCTGAATTTGAGGATCGTAGCGCAGCATATCCGAGAGAATGCCTTCCGCTGTACCCAACAGATCGGCGCAGGCGTCGGCTCCGCTGTCGTTTTGATAGAGTGCCTGATAGACCTGGTAACTCTGCTGCTGGAGTTCAACGCTATGGCTGAGGCGCTGTCGCTCCTGTTCGAGTTGCTCTAGTTCATCCGGCTCTTGCAGGTTGGCTGCATTCAGCTCCTTTGCCTGATACTCAAACAAATCGAGCTGCTGCAACCGCTGCTGCTCAAACTGGCGACGCTTCTCTAACGCCTGAAGCGCCTGCTGAGTCGCGCTGTAGGCCGCCGCCACCTTTTCTCGCTGCTGAATTAGCTCTGTACCGCCAAAACCATCAAGCCACTCGCGCTGCAGAGCCGGCTGACCAAGCAGCATTGTCTGCCCTTGGGCGGTAATTTCCAGGAGCCGGTCGCGTAACGACTCCATTTGCTGTTTGTTCACCAAGACGCCATTCACGCGGGAGCGGCTGCGCACGGTGCCTCGTCCGGCAATCACCTCACGGCTGCACACCAACGTCATGTCATCTACTAATTCGATTTGCTGCTCCGACAGCCAGGTAATTAGCGATGGATCGAGATCAAAGGTGGCTTCAACGAGTGCTCGTTCAGCGCCCGCCCGAATCGCCCGCACGGTTACCCGTCCACCAAGAGCGGCATCCAGAGCGTCAAGCACAATCGACTTTCCTGCTCCTGTTTCTCCGGTGAGCACGTTAAGCCCGGTCCCAAATTCCAGGTCTAGCTGGTCAACCAAGGCGAAGTTTTCAATTTGAAGGGAGATCAGCATGGGTCATGATGGACCAATATCATGGCGGACGGCTTACCTTCTATTCAGTTTAGTCGCAGTTGCTCGTCTCTGAAGGGATCTCTCGCTTTAGAAATACCGACGATTGGAGATTCCCGAATTCCTGCCAAATCCGTAGGTTTGACCTTCCGGCAGCCCCTAAGAGCAACCGCGAAACAGCAACGAAGCAGGCTGAGACCAAGCTGAGACCAAAGTGAAGCGGGTTAGATTGCAGCAGAATTCGCTAACGTTTCGCTAAGAAAGGAGGATCAAAAGTTCGGATTTGAGCACTCCGGTAGAGCCATGCCCCCTAAGAGCAACTGTTACAATGCTTTACAGCTGAGTGCCCTATCCCAATCCAATTTAAACTCTATGCCGTCCTTACCTTCTGCTAGCGTCGAGCCAACTCCAGGGCTTGTTATTGAAAGCGAGCTGCATCCCGCTCCTGAACAGCATTTGAAATCTATGCGGGTCACCGAGGTGGAAGCGCCCCGCTATGATCCCGAAGTGATCGCTCGCCAGTATCGGCGCAAACCGCTGCAGGTGTGGGGCAGGATGGTACTGATTTTTTGGACTTTTTCTGTTTTCCTGACGAAACTCTGGTGGGACCGGCGAACCCAACAAGTGGAACAGCACGAAGCGAAACGGGCAGTGAATCTGCGAGAAATTTTGACGCGCCTCGGTCCAGCCTACATCAAAGTGGGGCAAGCGCTCTCCACCCGTCCCGACTTGGTACCACCAGCCTATTTAGAAGAGCTAGCCCGCTTGCAGGATCAGCTACCGCCGTTCCCGAATGAGGTGGCCTTTCGCTTTATCGAAGAAGAGCTGGGTGAACCGCCCGAGCGCATTTACGCCGAGCTTTCGGAGCAGCCGTTGGCGGCGGCCTCGCTGGGGCAGGTCTACAAAGGCAAGCTAAAGACCGGTGAGACGGTGGCGGTGAAGGTGCAGCGGCCGGACCTGGCGCAAAGTATTACCCTTGACCTCTACATTCTGCGGCAGTTGGCAAGCTGGGTGAGCAAACGTTTCAAGCGCATCCGCAGCGATCTGGTGGGCATCATGGATGAGTTTGGGGCACGCATCTTTGAGGAGATGGATTACACCCAGGAAGGCCGCAACGCCGAACGCTTCGCCCAGCTCTACGGGCACTTACCCGATGTCTATGTGCCGCGCATCTACTGGCAGTACACCAACCGCCGCGTGCTGACAATGGAGTGGATTACCGGCACTAAGCTGACGCAGGTGCAAGACATTCGCAATCAGGGCATTGACGCCGGCTATCTTGTGGATGTGGGTGTGCAGTGCTCGCTGCGCCAGCTATTGGAACATGGCTTCTTCCATGCCGATCCCCATCCGGGCAACCTGCTAGCCACACCCGACGGCAAGCTGGCCTATCTCGATTTCGGCATGATGAGCGAGGTCAAGCCCCACCAGCGCTACGGGCTGATTGAGGCGGTGGTGCACCTAGTCAATCGCGATTTTGAATCGCTGGCGCAGGACTATGTGAAGCTGGAGTTTCTGACGCCAGATACGGACTTGACGCCGATTGTGCCTGCCTTTGCTAGCGTATTCGGCAATGCGCTGACCGGAACAGTAGCAGAAATCAACATCAAAAGCATCACCGATCAGCTCTCGGAAATTATGTACGAGTTTCCTTTCCGAGTGCCTGCCTACTATGCGCTGATTATTCGCTCTTTGGTGACGCTGGAAGGCATTGCCATTAATGTTGATCCAGAGTTCAAGGTACTCAGCAAAGCCTATCCCTACGTAGCCAAGCGGTTGTTGACCGATCCGGCTCCTCAGCTCCGCGCCTCGCTGCAAGATCTGCTGTTTAAAGACGGCAGCTTTCGTTGGAACCGGCTAGAGAACTTGCTGCGCAATGCTCGCGATAGCCAGGATTACGACATTAATCAAGTTTTGGATCAAACCATCGAATTTCTGTTCTCAGAACGCGGCGAGTTTATTCGTGAGACTTTAGCCGATGAAATCATTAAAGGCATTGATGCTGCTGGTCGCACTGCTCTTGAACAGATCACGTACAACATCCGGAGCTGGATGGGGCTGAACGGTTCTACCCCTCCTCCGGCGGCAATTAGCACGGAATCGAAAACGTTAGAGCATGTGCTGCGAGTGATCGCTCTGCTGCGGGAAACGCCAGGCTTTGATCCCCTACAGTTGGTGCCGCTAGTGCCGCGAATTCTGGCCAAACCGGAAACCCAGCAGTTTGGTCAGCAGATCGTGGGTGGCTTAGCCCAGCGGATAGCTGCACGTTTAATTCGCGAGTCACTACTGCGGGATAATACAAACTCGCAAGTACAGAATAATGCTCACTCCAACTCCAACGCTCCTGAGTCTGCCTATCCGCGCTCATTGCCGAGTGCTACTAGTGCCACGAGGACTTGGTGATTGGTCTACGATGGTGATCCACGCGGGCAATCCCATCAATTGGTTTCAATGGGTTTAAGTGGGGTTCAAGGCCTTGTAGGTTACGAATGTAAGATACAGGCGCTTAAGCTTCGCTGTCTCCGTTGGGCGGCAGCGTATCCGGATGGAAGGTGCCATTTGTGTTGTCTTTCAATTGGGCAGCGAGCGACTCAAGCCTTTCTTTCTCTAGCTTCAAATTTTCTACTAGTTCCTGAATTTGTTCACGCCGGGCTTCCATTTCTAGCGTGCGGCGTTGTAGCTCCTGGCTTTTGAGCGTCAAAGACTGCCGCCATTGCTCGGCTCGCTGCACTTCCTCATGCAGGACGGTGGGGGTAATGCCAATGCTGAGATACTGCTGAATCACCTCCAACACCCACGGCGTTGCATCCTGGATGTGCTGAAGCTGGCGTTTGGCAGTCAACTCCACGAGCACCCAGGCACCCTCCGAGTAGTCAACGGCTGAATCGAGCCACAGAGTTCCCTCATCCTCGGGAATCGTCGCCCATGCGTGTTCTGCCTTCTGCTGCGCCAGCAGTTGCAGTTGAACCCTGCCCTCAGGGTCTTTCGTTTTCACCCGAGCCAGATGCATCATGAGGACAAAAGGTGAACCAATCCTTGAGAAAGTATATCTTTATTCTTTCACTCGGTGCTGTTATCTCACTCACGCCAATGCCTTACACTACAAGCGAGACAGGCGATCCCGCAGGATCTCGGACTGCTTTTCTGCCTCAGCCAATGCTGTTCTTGCGCCCTGCACCACCTCCGCGGGGGCTTTATCGACAAAGCTGGGATTGCTGAGCCGCTGGGAGAGGGATTGAATTTCCGCCTCCACCTTACTCAGATCCTTCTGAAGCTTGGCCCGCAGCACCTCGACATCGACTACGCCCGCCAGCGGAATTAGCACCTGCACCGTGCCTACCACGCCGGCAAAGAGCTGCCCCTGGGAGGGGGTGGGCTGAGGGGTCTGCTGGGTAGGCAGTTCGGAGATCGATGGCAACTGCAGCGGTACGGCTGAAGCCGGTGGAGTTGTTGGCGATTCACTTGACTCTGCTATGGCTCCAGCAACTTGAGTTTTGAGCTGGTTGAACTGGTCTACCAGAGCACGACGTCGATCGGCTTGCAGCAAGAACCGATAGAGAAACCAGCCAGTGTAGCCAATGCCAATCAACTGCAGCAGCGGCGAGATCAGGAACAGACTATCCAAGGCGTTTACCATTGCCAGCAGCACTTTAGCCGTTACCAACGCCACCCCAATAAATCCCAGTGTGACCGCCGGCTTTTTCCAACGGCTCCAGTCTACAGTGGTTAGAACTCGATCGATGGCATCGAATCCAGTTTGCAGCGGGCGAGCTGTTTCCACGGGCGCAGAAGACGGCGCAGGAGTTTCGTCGGCAACCTCTTGAGCTTTTTGAGGAGCGATAAGCCCTAGCTCCGGTTGCTCAATTGTCAACTGCTCGACGCGGGCCAAATCTTGGATGTAGGCTCGTCCTGCCGAGAGAATCTGCCGCTCGCGGTCATTTTCGGTTTGCAGAATCACCTGAATTTTAACGCCAGGCTTGATGTCGGCTTCAGCTCGCAGGTTGCGAATCGTGCGAATTGTGCCGATCAGCAGCTCGAACTGGTCCTCCAATCCGGGGTTGATCAGGCTACTGTCTGCCACTGGGTAAGCTTGCAGCGCTAGGGTTTCGACTCGATCGGTCGCTTCGCCAATCTGATTGAGAGTATGCCACACCTCCTCGGTGATATGGGGCATAAACGGATGCAGCAGCCGCAAAATCCCTTCCAGAACCTGTGCCAGCACCTGCTGGGCAACGCGGCGAGTCGGCGTTCCGGGTTGCTGCAGCCGGGACTTTACTAGCTCGATATACCAGTCGCAAAAATCGCCCCAGATGAATTCGTATAGCCCTTTGGCAGCTTCGCCTAGCCCGTAGTGATCGAGGTAGTCGCGGGTTTGCTGCACCACCCGGTTGTAGCGTGACAAAATCCAGCGGTCGCTCAACTCCAGGCTAGCGGGATCGGGTTGCCCAAGCTGAGCGGGTGTCTGCCCATCCAGATTCATCATCACAAATCGGGAGGCGTTCCACAGCTTGTTGGTGAAGTTGCGCGACGCCTCCACCGAGGGCGACTCGTCGGTTTTGCGGTTATATTCCAGCTTAATGTCCTGCCCAGCTCCTGCCACTTCCTTCACCAGGGTGTAGCGCAGGGCATCGGTGCCGTACTTGTCAATCAAAATCAGCGGATCGATGCCGTTATTGGCAGACTTAGACATCTTTTTGCCGGTTTCATCCCGTACTAGCCCGTGGATATAGACAGTTTTGAAAGGCATTTTGCCGGTGAAGTGACCCGCCAGCATCGTCATCCGCGCCACCCAGAAGAAGATGATGTCAAAGCCAGTTACCAGCGTCGTCGTGGGATAGTAGGTTTCCAGGTCGCGGGTTTGGTGCGGCCAGCCCATCGTCGAGAAGGGCCAGAGTCCTGAGGAAAACCAGGTATCGAGGACGTCGGGGTCCTGTTCCAGCTGCACGTCCGGTCCAAATTGGGCGATTGCCTGTTCGCGGGCGGCAGCTTCGCTAGTAGCGACGAAGAAGGGGGTCTCGTCGGTAATTTCACCGTTTGTTTCGCTGACGGCATACCACGCTGGGATTTGATGCCCCCACCAGAGCTGCCGGGAGATACACCAGTCACGCAAGCTCACCAGCCAGTCGCGATATACCTTCGTCCAGCGTTCGGGCACAAAGACGGGCTGATGCTGCTGATCGAGGAATTCCAGCGCCTTTTCGGCCAACGGGCGAATCTTGACAAACCACTGGGTTGAGAGCAGTGGCTCCACAGGCACCTTGCCGCGATCGCTGTAGGGGACAGTGTGCTTATAGTCTTCCACCTTCACCAAGAAGCCCTCCTCCTCCAGCCGCTTTACGACATTTTTGCGGGCTTCAAAGCGGTCTTGCCCCTGAAAGTCGCCGGCATTTTCGTTGAGGGTGCCGTCTTTGTTCATCAGGTTGATCATCGGCAGGTTGTGGCGTTGCCCCATCTCGAAGTCGTTGGGGTCGTGGGCGGGGGTGACTTTAACACAGCCGGTGCCAAAGGAAGCGTCCACATACTCATCGGCAATGATCGGAATCTCACGGTTCATGATCGGCAGGCGCAGGGTTTTGCCAATCATATGGGCATAGCGTTCATCGTTGGGGTTCACCGCTACCGCCGTATCGCCCAGCATGGTCTCCGGGCGGGTCGTGGCCACTTCCACATAGCCCGAGCCGTCGCTGAGCGGGTAGCGAAAGTGCCAGAGATGGCCATCTACCTCTTTGTTTTCCACCTCTAAATCAGACACGGCCGACTGACTATCTGGGCACCAGTTCACCATGTATTTGCCGCGGTAGATCAGCCCTTCCTGATAAAGCCGGGTGAAGGCGGTGAGTACGGCTTCCGACAAGCCCTCGTCCATCGTGAAGCGCTCGCGAGACCAGTCCACCGAGACGCCTAGCCGCCGCAGTTGCCTGACGATCGTACCGCCAGATTCGGCTTTCCACTGCCAAGCCCGCTCTAGAAATGCCTCACGCCCGATGTCATGGCGGCTCTTGCCCTGGGAGCGCAGCTCTCGCTCTAAAATCGTTTGCACAGCAATGCTAGCGTGGTCGGTGCCCGGCAGCCACAGCGTGTTGCGTCCTAGCATCCGGTGATAGCGCACCAGCGTATCAATCAAAGCGTTCTCGAAGGCGTGCCCCATGTGCAGACTACCC
The DNA here is from genome assembly GCA_015272325.1 of Synechococcales cyanobacterium C42_A2020_086. Lineage (GTDB taxonomy): Bacteria > Cyanobacteriota > Cyanobacteriia > Elainellales > Elainellaceae > JACYLU01. The sequence goes on from JACYLU010000031.1 coordinate 35,166, forward strand.
GTGACGTTGGGCGGCGGAATCACGACGCAGTAGGGTTCGCCTCCGTGGTCAGGGTTTGCCTGAAACACGTGATGATCTTCCCAAAATTTCTGCCACTTAGCTTCGGTGGCGAGGGGGTCATACTGGCTGGCAAGCGTCGGAATCGTGGCAGTCATGGGGCAAAACTAGTAGCAGAACAAATGCGGGTGCTGGTGTAAAGATATCTAAAATTCTGACATGTTGGTGTGAGTCAGCGGGAGAAATTGGCAAAATCAAGCGGGGGAGCGAGAACAACTCCGTTCCCAAACTCCTTTCTCAAACAGCGTTGCTGCCGATACCCAACCCCTTCGCCCTGATCTACCTTGAACGCCACTCTCAAAAATCCCTTAAAGTATCCTGAGAATTGTCCTTAGGATTGTCCTCAGGACATGTTAATATGGTCGAGACAGAGAAAAAGACTGGAGGGTCCAAGGAGAATCGCCTCCACTGGTGGGTTAAGCTCCTGCTGGCGAACCAGAGCCAGAGCGGCTAACAGTCCATGACCTCCGCTGTTGCAACCCCTGCTGCTGAACCGGCTGCAGCTTGTAAACAGCGAAGGTGATGCCAGTGCCAAGACCAACATCACCTCTAACAACGCTAACGCTAACGAGACACTTAGCCAGCCGCAATAGCTGGCTTTTTTATTTAGTTTAAGCCTTAGAGACTCTCCAGGCTACCTCTCCGCCGGCCCGAAATCCTGCCCGGGTGAACACAAAGCCCGCCTCTGAAAAGCGCTCGCCGTAATATTGAAACTCGGAGATTGGCAAATCCAGCAGTTCGGCAATTTCGGACGTGCGCAGCAGCCAACCGTTTTGAGCGGCTTGCTCTAAGGTTTCGTAGTAGGCGAAGGGGTCCGATTCCGGCAGAGCCGGCTGAAACCGGGAGGCGACCTGAGCGGCAATTTCGCTAACGAGCTGTACAAGTCCTGGCTGTACAGTGGACAATCCAGAGGACGAATCAAACGCTTCGGCTTTTGGGCGACTCATGCCGCGCTGATCGAGGAATTCTGCCGTGGTGCCGCCCGATTTAATAAACTGGTGCAGATCATCAAGGAGTTGGAGCTGCTGAGCCGACACATAGGCTTTGTTGCCAATTCGCGTAGGCTGAATGCCCAGCGCCTCCATGCGAGTATAGACCGCGCTTCTAGCCAGATTGTATCGCTGCATGAGCTGGTTAACGGGCAGCCGGTCGATCTCGCCGCTGTTCATCCTGTTGTCCTCTGGACTGTCCTTAGGATATTAATAAAATACTAGTCATGCCGATTTCCCATCGAGCTGACCTGTGGACTGTCCTCAGGATACTTTATTCAAGCAGGATAGCAGCAACCGACAAGGCAAAAATTTGCCTTTTCTAGGGATTTTGGGAGTTTGCTGCCGTCATGACCTCAGAGTTGTCCTTTCGCCCGCACTTGCTCATACAGCGTTTCCATTGCCGCAATAAACGAGTTATCCCGCGGCCAGAAGGCTGGAAAATCGCCCTGCTTTTTGACTGGAATCCCGGCTACTAAGGGCGGCGCGTAAGGCTCAATCGTCTGGGGCAGCCGTTTTGTGCCCTGCCAGAAGTTGCGCAGATTCTCGACTGGCGCTGGCACAGACTCTGGACGCGGGTAGTAGGAGGAGATCGGTCGAGGGGGCTGCTGGACCCGCCGCAATTCCGCCGACAGGGTTCGCCCCAGGGGTGACTTGGCTAGCTCCCGCAGCAAATCTGCCCGCGACAGACCGCGCAATTCAAACAGCAGGAAGGGATCGCGGTCGAGTTCAGCCGCTACAAGATAGTAAACGCCGGCAATGTGCTTGCAGGGATTACTCCAGTCGGGACAGGAGCAGTGAGACTCAAAATCCTTGTGGCTGTGAGGCAGCAGGTGAATATTCAGAATACCGAGGGCATCGTCGATGCTGTCGGGAATTTCGTTGAGTAATAGCCGCGAGATCAGGCTGGCGCGGGAGGCGATCAGGGCAATAGCGGCCGCCCACTTAGCAGCGCTGATCGGCTGAAATTCAATCATAGTGGTGTAGAGCGGTTCTTTATAGACGCCGAAGTAGGGGTTGATCGAGCCGCGCACCCTGGCGGTCACCGTGCCACCCTGAATGCTAAACTCTTTGACTTTGCCCCCACTAGCATAGGAACGCCCTCGGCTCAGACGTCCTGCATCTGTGAGTGGCTCTAACGCAGCGATGAATTTTTGCCCCCACCAAGTCCGGCTAAACTTGCTCATTTGGCTCATCTGAAAGTAACCTCAGCAACGGGACGATGCAGTCATTCAACAGCGCCAGAGCTAACCCGGTCTCAATCTGCTAGCAGCTCAGCACAACCTGATGACTTCAGCCTAAACCCTGAGGTTGGGTTTCTCAAGCCTGCCTCCCGAGTTCCCCTGTCGTCGGGCGGTTTGTCGAGCGATTTACAGATGGGATGAAGCGAATTCTAGAGCAGCAGTACAATAGAGCAACTCTGCCGAGCAACTCCGCCAACCGCTACGCGGACCCTCCTCATTCTTGTGCAAGGTGATCCACCGTGAATCAGCCATCCCCTGCTGCCTCTCTACCTCTAGAAGTTTTCGCCTCGCGGCAGTTTGTGGAGTGGCTACAGGCGGAGCAGTTGAGCTTGGCACTGACGACCTACCAAACTTCGCGATTGATTTTGTTGGGCGTCAATCCCAACGGGCGGATTTCTGGCTTCGAGCGGGTGTTTGAGCGAGCCATGGGGTTGTTTGCCGTTGGCAATTGTCTCTATCTCAGCTCTAGGTATCAGCTCTGGCAGCTCACGAATGTCTTAGAACCCGGGCAACAATACAACGGCTATGATGCTCTCTACGTGCCCCGCATCGGCTACACCACCAGCGACCTCGATATCCACGATCTGGTGCTGGATCAGACCGGGCGGATTGTGTTTGTTAGCACGCTGCTCAATAGCCTGGCTACCGTCAGCAATCGCCATAGCTGCACGCCACTGTGGCAGCCGCCGTTTATCTCGCAGCTTGTGAATGAGGACCGCTGCCACCTGAACGGGCTGGCGCTGGAATCGGGGATGCCGCGTTATGTCACCGCCTGTAGTCAATCCGACGTCGTGGACGGCTGGCGCGACAAACGGCATAATGGCGGCTGCGTAATCGATGTATTGACCGACCAGATCATCTGCACCGGCTTGTCCATGCCGCATTCACCACGCTACTACGACGGACGCTTATGGCTGCTGAATTCTGGCACCGGGGACTTTGGCTATGTTGAGCCTGCGACCGGCACCTTTGAACCGGTAGTCTTCTGTCCCGGCTATTTGCGGGGGTTGGCTTTCTGGAAGCACTATGCGGTCGTGGGTTTGTCGAAACCGCGTACGGAAGATAAAACCTTCGGCGGATTAGCGCTCGATCAGCGTCTAGTTGCTAAAGATGCCGAGCCGCGCTGCGGGCTGATGGTAATTGACTTGCACACAGGCAGCATCGTGCACTGGCTGCGGCTGGAGGGCATTATTTCTGAACTTTACGACGTGCAAATCCTGCCCGGCTTGCAGCGACCGATGGCGCTGGGCTTTCAAACCGACGAGATTGCGCGGCTGCTCACCCTGGATGTGCCGGCACGACTGTTTCCACCAACAGCATCCAACGAATTGTGAAGCTTTAGGTATTTCTCCGGAACTACCCACCCAAAAGCTGGAGTCTTATGGTACAAAGACTCTGTTAACCGGGACCGAACCTCGGCGTAATCCACGATATAACGACTGGACCCTCGCTTCAGCGCTCTTTTGCCTGCCCAGCGATGGCTCAACCTTGCTCGACTGGTGAAGCAGTCCTCCCATTTTTTCTGCTTTTAAAATACCAACTTGTTTCTAACCCCGTCGTATTCTGTGTTACCGCGCCGTGCTGGTCCCGGTCGAATTTATTCACACGGGAGTACTATTTATGGCATCGGGCACTAATCCTTCTCCGATTCTGTTTAATCCGGTTGCGGGATCTCCATTTCCGATCACCGCGCCAGCAGCCAATCTCTATTCGGTAGTCGTAGGGGATCTTAACGGAGATGGCATCTTAGACCTGGTCACCGGGGACGGCAACACCCCCGGCACGATTTCAGTCTTTTTGGGCAATGGCAGCGGCGGTTTCGGCGCGGCGACCGTATTTCCGGTAGGGGGCGACGATTCTGAAACGTTAGCTCTAGCCGATCTGAACAAAGACGGCAGGCTAGATGTGGTGGTGGCCCACGAAGGCAACCCAGGGAGCGTCGCGGTATTGCTGGGCAACGGAGCCGGCGGCTTTGGCGCTCCAGTGACCACAGCGCTAGGAGCAGATTCACCCCACGGCATTGCGGTTGGAGACCTGAACGGCGACGGCAACCTAGATGTGGTCACTGCCAATTATGGCAGCAACAATCTGTCGGTGCTGTTGGGCAGCGCTAGCGGTGCGTTGGGCGCTCCGACCAACCTGGCGGTTGGGGCAGGCACCGAACCCTACAGCGTGGTTTTAGCCGACTTTAATGGGGATGGTCGCCTCGATATCGCTAGCGCCAATCGCGGCACAAATAATATTTCCATTTTTCTAAACAGCGGCACCGGCAGCTTTGGGGCCCCGACCACCGTAGGACTAGGAACCGGCACCGATCCCTACGACATTGTGGCAGCAGACTTTAATGGCGATGGCCGAATAGATCTGGCAACCGCCAATGAAAATAGCGATAACCTTTCGATTTTGCTGGGCAACGGCGACGGCACCTTTGCGGCTGCAACCAATGTGGCGCTCGCCGCTGGAGCCAATCCCTACAGTGTGGTTGCCGTGGATGTGAACGGAGACGGGGTGCTGGATCTGATTACTGCCAATTCCGGCACCAATAACCTATCGGTACTGTTGGGCAACGGCAGCGGTGGCTTTGGAACGCCGACCAACTTCGCAGTGGGAGACCGCCCCCGTGAGGTGGCCATTGGTGACTTCAACAACGACGGCAAGGTAGACCTAGCAGCGGTCAATGGTGGAACCCCCGACAATGTTTCCGTGCTGCTGAGCCAGACGAATCTGGTGCTGCTGAACAACCCGACTGTAGACGGTTCGCGGGAGCGGGTCGTGTCGCTGACCGCCGATCTGAACGCCGGCACGCTCGCGATCAACAGTGCGCCCCCGGTCAATGCCAGCGTCGTCGGCTTCCTGAACGTGATTGGCACCCAGGTCAACGACACCATCACCGGCAGTGCGGCCGCGAATACCCTGGACGGGCAAGCCGGCAACGATACGATTAGCGGCCTAGCCGGCGACGATACAATCAGCGGTGGCGTGGGCAACGATACCCTGTCCGGCGGCGACGGTAACGATGTGCAGAACGGCGATGCCGGGGATGATACCTTGTCTGGAGATGTGGGCAATGACACCCTCAACGGCGGCGAAGGCAATGATACCCTCAACGGACTATCCGGAGATGATCTGCTGATTGGCGAGGCGGGCAACGACACCCAAAACGGCGGTGAAGGCAACGACCGCTATGGCTTCACGGCTAACACTCCTCTGGGCAGCGACACCCTCACCGATGCCGCCGGCATTGACACCCTCGACTTCAGTACCACAACCCAAGCTACCAGCCTGAATCTCGGTCTCACGACGGCTCAAGCGGTTAACAGCAACCTGACGCTGACGCTCAGCGCGGCCGACGCCTTCGAGAACGTGATCGGAGGCAGTGCGGCCGATACCATTACCGGCAATAGTCTGGCAAACGAGTTCAGCGGCAACGACGGCAATGATACTTTGTCTGGGCAGGCGGGCGACGATCGGCTGTTGGGTGGTGCCGGCGATGATGTGCTCTTGGGCGGTGCCGGCGATGACGATCTCACGGGCGGTGCTGGCTCGGATCGGCTGCGGGGTGGCCAGGGCGAAGATGGCTTTGTCTTTGACATGGATGCTCCCTTCAACCGCACGGTTATGGGAGTGGACCGGATCACCGACTTCAATCGCAAGTTTGATACTATCGTCCTCGATCGCAGCACCTTTACGCGCCTGCGCCGGCGGGTGTCCTTTGAGGCTGTAGAAACGCTGCGAGCCGCTAGACGGAGCGACAAGCTGATTACCTACATCCGCTCGACGGGCAGCCTCTACTACAACGAGAACGGAGCGGCAGCCGGCTTTGGGTCCGGTGGACTCTTTGCTACCCTCGACAACCCAACAGCCCGCAATCGACTCTTGACGGCATCTGAGTTTGCCACTCAGCTCTAAGGGACATTCTCTACTGGGCTGCCCGCTCCCGATTCGCGTTTAGCCGAGACGCTGAACCCCAAATTCTAGGAGTAGAGCCAGCCCAGCCTAGCGATAGAGAATGGCTGACAACCCACTGAGATCGACTTGAGAGCAGCAAGATAGGACAGGCAGGGCGATGGCTTTGTCTGTCCTTTACTGATGCAACTATTACTGGTGCAACTATAGTTAGTGCGGTTGGTGCGACCTAGGGCAACGCTTCGCGGTTGAGTGGTGCTCCCGAAAAAATTACTCTAAAGAATCACTAAAGAATCACTCTAAAATTGCGCTCTTGTTTAACGCGATCAATTTCCTGAAGGCGTCGTTGTCGAGTTCGGTGAGCCACGATTCATCATTGCCTACAATCGAACCAGCGAGTTTTTTCTTATCCTCAATCATTTCGTCAATGCGTTCTTCCAGCGTTCCCATGGCCACAAATTTGTGGACGAAGACATTTTTCTGCTGCCCAATGCGAAAGGCGCGATCCGTGGCTTGGTCTTCCACCGCCGGATTCCACCAGCGGTCGAAATGAAACACGTGATTGGCTTTCGTCAGAGTAATGCCAACGCCACCCGCCTTCAGGGACAGCACAAACACCGACGGTTCGGTGTCCGGATCTTGAAATTCGCGGATCATCTGCTCCCGCTTTTGGCGCGTGGTGCCGCCGTGCAGATAGTAGGTGTTGTAAGTATGGCGCAGATACTTGGCTAGCGCTTCTCCTAGTTCGGTGAATTGGGTGAAAATCAGCAGGCTCTCGCCTTCATCGATCACCTCCTGCACCATTTCCGTGAGGCGCATCAGCTTGTGGGAGCGTTGCGGCGTGAACTCGCTGCCGTCTTGCAGAAACTGCATCGGGTGATTGCAGACCTGCTTCAGCTTGGTGAGCGTCGCCAAAATTAGCCCCTTACGCTGAATTCCTTCTACTTTCTGGAGCTGGGCTTCCACATCTTTAACGACCGCAGCATAGAGCGAGGCCTGCTCTTTCGTCAGGTTGCAGTAGAGCTTTTGCTCGACTTTATCGGGGAGGTCTTTGATAATTGCCTGATCGGTTTTGACGCGCCGCAAAATAAACGGCTCCACCAAAGTTTTTAGCGTCGTAGCCGCCTGAGGGTTATTGTGTTTTTGGATCGGCAATTCAAAATTGCGGCGGAACTGGGTTTGATTACCGAGATAACCCGGATTGAGAAAATTAAAAATCGACCAGAGATCCAGCAGCCGGTTTTCGATCGGCGTTCCGGTCAGTGCTAGGCGATGGGGTGCCGTCAGTTTCAGGATCGATTTCGTCAGGTCGGCTTTCGGATTCTTGATGTTTTGTGCCTCGTCGAGCACAATCCGATGCCAATGAATTTCGCTGAGCAGCTTAATATCGTTTCTTACCAGCGTAAACGAGGTAATTACAATATCATTCTCGCGACAGGCTTGCTTAAAGTCCTTGCTGTCCTTGGAGCGCTGGTTGCCGTGGTGAATGGCTACCCGCAGCGACGGGGCAAACTTCTGGATTTCGTGGTACCAGTTGCCCACCACCGAAGTTGGGGCGATCAGCAGCGTCGGCGGTAGGGTTTTGATGTTCTGCTTCTGGGCCTGTTCCCGCTCTTGCAGCAATCGGGCGATCACCTGGATCGTTTTGCCCAATCCCATATCGTCCGCGAGGCAGCCGTTTAGGCCAATCTGCTCCAGATATTCCAGCCAGGACAGGCCACGCTTCTGGTAGTCTCGCAGAGTGCCTTGCAGGTGTTGAGGATTATCGATTGGCTGGAGCTGGTTCTTGTCGTTTAGCTTCGTCAGCATCTGCGCTAGGGTACTGTGGCGATCGACCTCGACCTCTAGCTCATCGGAATTGCCCGCCGTCAGTTTTAGAAACTCCAGCAGGCTCAGTTCTGGGTTCTCTTGCTGCTGGGTTTTCCAGAATTCCAGCATTTGCCGCATTTTATCCTGGTCCAGCTCTAGCCATTGGCCCCGAAACTTGACGAGGGGCGTTTTGGCCTGCACCAGCTGCTGCCATTCCTGCTCACTGACCGCTTCGCCGCCGATGGCCAGCTCATATTGATACTCGACAATTTGCTCAAAGGAAAAGTATTTTTTGGTTTTGTCTTCACCGCCGCTCCGCGATTTACCCTTGGCTTTCAGTCGCACCTTGGCTCGCTGTCGTCCTTGCGGCGTCCACCAGGCGGGCACGATCACCTTGTAGCCAGCATTCTCCAGCACCCAGGCCGTTTCCTTGAGGAAGGCGAAGGCCGCCTCCAGATTTAGGACAATCCCCACGGGCTGATCGGTCTCTAAGCCGCGCCAGAGATCGGGATAGATGCGGGCCGCGTAGCCGAGATTCATCAGCAGATGTTGCTCAAAGGCATCCCCCATTTGATGCTGCACCTGCTGTTGCTGCTTGGGGCGCATCCGCCAGTAGTCGGAGAGAGCAACCTGCAAAGACGGGTCGGATTTGGGGGCCACCTGAAATTGCAGCTCCCACGGGTCTTCTGGCTTGGCGGGGTCCTGTAGGCGAAAGCAGAGGTGAAATGGCTGATCGGTCTGGGTGCGCACAATCCGGTCGCGCCAATCTTGCCATTGCTGGTAGCGCTGCAGGGCATCGGCTCCTTTGCTAGGAGCACCGGGGGCAGCCAGGCTTTCCTCTAGAATCGAGCCGCTGATCGTTTTGGCGAAGGCTTGCGTTACTGGGATATGGGTCACGATATCGGTGAGTAAACACTCCGAGAAATGGCGCAGCAGCGTCTCGCGATCGTACAGTTCTGGCGTGCTGGACGGTTCAGCAAACCCTGCCCCGCAGAACAGCGGCATGAATTTCAGCGAATCGCGAATCAGGGTTTCGTACTCTTCGCCGATGAACTCCCAGCCTGCGTAGACTTCAAACGGTGGTGTTGCCGGTGAAGCTGCCAACACGTCTATGGTCTGGGTTACTGTCTGGGTTACTGTCTGGGTGACGGCCGTTTTTTTGGCTAGCCCTGCCGAGCGACGAGTCCGGGAAGCGGTGCGGCGTTTTGGTTCGGTCGCTGGCTGGGCGGCTGCCTTCTTCTCAGCAGTGGTTGATTGGCGCTTGGCAGATGCTGAAACGGGCAATTCCCGATATTTCAAAGCCGGGATATACTGGTCTTTGAAGATAATTCGCTTCAGCGCCTGGGTGTAGTGAAACCAAAACAGCAGCTCGGCACCCAACTGGACTTCAGCCAGATTGTGCAGCGCTAAAAAATGCAGATCGTTAAGCAACGTGACGACGGTATTCACCATGCCGCCGCCTTTAGCCGGTCCAACCGTGGAGTAGCAGTCCACCTGCCAATACTGCAACTCAAAGGTTTCCGGCAGTTCTGCTTCTAAGTAGCGCGACAGCTCCAGCGAGGGCAGCGGCTGATCGTCCACGGTGGGCAGGAGAAAGAACTGGGGCTGGATGAACTCCTCTAGCTTGCGGTAGGGGCTGGGCGAGGGCACTCCTAGTTCATCCGTGAGCAGAGCTGCCAGATCGGGAGCAACGAGCTGCCAGGGATGCTGCTGACTCGGCTTGCGAAACCGCTTGCGCTCGCTGGATTCTGCCCACAAGACAAACGTACCCCGCTGGATAAAAGCGTCTCCAGCTTCAGGAATCCAGGTGCCGTGGAGAATCTGCATAGGCGAGAGTCCGCCGCATAAATGCACTTGGATTCAGCCTAGCAGAAGTTTCTCAGCGGCTCTAGCCCTACGACAATTCAGCTCCTCCAGCCACAACTCGCAATTTCTGCCAGGTTCAGTAGAATAGGTAGCCATTTACGCTGAGCTGCTCACAGTTTCTACAGGCCCTTGACTTGCAATGACGATTCCTTCCGACGCTGACGATTTGCCTACTCAGTGGAGCGAGGCAGCCCGCCCGGTGCTGAGTGTGGTCACTTTAGTGGTTGTCGCTAGCGCCTTCTATCTCTCCTTCAACGGCTATGCCGGATTTTTGACCGTCAATTTCGACTCCGATCAAGCCATCCAGGTGTTAATGGCAGCCGATTTGCAGTTGCCCGCCGACTTATATTACTGGGGACAGCAGCGGGGCGGCAGCATTGTGCCTATCCTGGGGCGATTTTTGCTTGATCACAGCGATCTGTCGCCGATTCGTGCCGTTTCCTACGCCCAATACTTCATTTTGGGACTCGGCTACCTCGGGTTTGCCTGCCTGTTCCGAACTAACCTAGCGCGGCTGCTGTTTGCGCTAGCGTGGTTTCTGCCGCCGCAGCCCTTCGGCTTTTTGCTGATGCTGGGTCATCCCTACGCGGCTCAGCTTGGCTTTTTGGGGATTGCCGTTGCTCTGATTGCTAGATTGCCCAGAATGACCGGCTGGACCCAAATCATGCTGCGTCATCTGCTGATCGTCGGGGCGGTGGTGTGTCTGTTTCTCAGCGTTTGGGCATCCGACTTCTCGGTGATTTCTTTAGCGCTCATGGCCGGCTTTGGCATGATTGGCATCGGCTATCAGCTTTGGCTAGCGCCTGTCACTCGCCTCTCCAAACAATTAACGTCTAAACATCTAACAATTTCATTGATTATTATTTTAACTAGCTTGGAACTTATTACCCTTTTGATTGCCTCTCGCTACGGAATTCGATTCATTCGCTATGCCAAATCTCATGCAACAGCATCCGATGATGTGTTTAGCATCAATACTCTCAGCCAAACCAAAACTATGGTCGAACTGGTCTTCGGCACCATCCATCGAATCGTGACTTTTCAGAATCCTGATTTTGGGCTGAATGTCTTCGGCTTTTCAGCACTGGTTTTTCTAGGCAGCGCTAGCGCCTTTTTGCTCATCTATGGTTTGGTGGTGGTGCTCCAGCAATGGCTGCGCCGCCCTGCTCCTCCGCATCTGGACATTTCTCCTTGGTGCTGGTTCTTTGTCTGCAATGCTGTCATCGGGACGGGGGCAATTCTGCTGTCGAGTTGGGTATACATCAATTCGATTCAGGATGGAGCTGGCAAGCGCTATTTCGTGCCGATTTATCTAATGATTTGGGTGGCAGCACTGCTGTTTACCGAAGGCATCCCGCAAGTTGCCGCCCGACCGCTCTGGGCCGTTTTACTCGTTGTCGCCTTGATTGGCAGTGCCACCTTACCGGCTTCAGTGTACGGGCTAGAAAAGTTTGAGCCGACAATTCAGCGCTTACAGCCACTGCGCACCCTGGGAACTGCTGGATTGATTGGCAACCATTGGGCGTCGTACTTGCTGTGCAGTGTCAATCCGGATCAGCTTAGCTGCACCCAGTTTGATGAGTACGGGCAGCCGTATTGTTCTTCCCAGGAAGTTCCGCCGGTTCGTCGCCCTAGCGGTCGCTGTCCGCGCTGCGTCAATCGGGTGCTGGATGCGCCTCAAATTTATCTGGTGAAGAATCACTGGATAGATGAATTTCCAGCGGAAACCGAGCAGTTTGGCGAATGCCTCGTCAACATCGGCGAGCCGTTTGAATTGGCTGGCTATACGCTGGCTCCCTATCGGGTTCGCAGGCCGTGAAGCCGGACAGAAGCTTGCAACTACTTACAGTCAGTATGTAGTCAGAAATGTAGCCAGAAAGGAGAGAAGGTCGAATTTAGTATCTGCCGTGGTGAAGCAATCTCCTGATGAACAATCAACCTAGGGGCAACCTAGGGACTCTCGGGTATCGACTCCGGTGACAGGGTTGGTGCCGCTAGCGGTTTGGCAGAGGTGCAGTATCTGCTCGCGATCCAGCATGGCATCACTGAAATCAGCTCCGGTCACCGTTGCGCCTCGGAAGTTAGACTTCAGCAACATGGCAGAGGTGAGAATGGCATCGCTGAGATCGGCGTTGGAGAGGTCACTAAGATAGGCAATGCCATCGCTGAAATTGACGCCATGCAGGTTAGCGCCGGTCAGGGCCGAGCCGTTGAAGACAGCGCCCCGCAGATCAGCGCCACTAAAGTCGGCGTCAGCTAGGCGAGCATTACTGAACTCCGCCCGCACCAAGTCTTGTCCAGCATAATTCTTAGTGGTGGCATTCACGTCATCGTAAGCGCGAATAGCGGCGGAGCTAGCAGCCTGAGCCGGTAGGGGAAGTAGCAGCAACAGACCGAGAAGCAGCCCAAAGAAGCAGGGGAATAAACGCATAGAGACCGTCTGAATCGAGGAGACTAACTTCATTAAACTTAATACTCAACTTAGATTTTAAGGGGTGAAGGGGCTGCTTTACAAAGATTGTTAACGAAGGTCGATGCAGGGCGGGCGTTTTCTGACCTCCGTCCTAGAGGCAATTTCCCAAAATGGCTGATAGAATCTGCTGCAGTACACCGGGAGAGACGCGGCTGAAGTCCGCCTACCCGAGATTTACACCATTTCTATTCACGATCGACCTGGCTTTATGCCATACTTCTCTATCTCTTGCAGCAAGATATGCGCTTGCTGCATCTTTGCTTATCCACCTACGACCGGGTTTTCGCAGGCATGCCTACCCCCAAGCGCAGCAGTACTGAGCCTGCATGTCTTGGCTCTCGATACTAGACGAGCTACGCTGCTCACCTCCCCAAACCAGTGGGGCCCTAATATTCCTCCTTTGCTTCAGTTCACTTTCGATCCATAATGGTGCGATGATCTGATCCGCCCGGTGGATTGACCAATTGGTTCCCCTCATCCCTACATCCCTGCTCCTGCTGGTCACCCTTTTGGGGCGACGGGATGTCTACCCAACGTTGAACCAAAAGCCCCTTGCTTGCTCTAGGGGCTGAGGTGTAGCTTGCTGTTGCGGAGCAGTGGGCGGTTCAGTTGTGATCAGTCAACTCGCTAACAGCTCCATTAACGTGGGCACTTTCATTATCCAAATGGATTCTTTGTGTGGCTGTTGACCGTTTAGGCTAGCGAGGAGCACCGACGTAGAGGTCGGGCTATGGGTCATAAGCATCTACCTAATGGAAGCAGTAGACAGCAGCCGGTAAGAGAAGCCGGGATCATTTTGCCAGGAGCGGACTCTACAGGCAAGCAAGCTAGGATAAGAGACGATTATTGTCACCCATCCCTATGCAGTTTTCTCTGTCTCAGGCGATTCAATCAAATTCTTTGGTTCTCGCCGCCACAACGCCGATACAGGAGGCGATTGCGGCCATGAATCGACAGCAAACGAGCTATGTTCTGGTTGAGACAGATGCGCAGTTGGTTGGTATCTTTACCGAGCGCGACTTGGTGCGGGCGATTGCGGCGGAAACAATCGAAGACCAGATTCCTCTGTCGGCGCTGATGACTAGCCCCCTAATTACCCGCCAAGTCAACGACATTCACGATATTTTTTCGGTTTTAGAAATCTTTCAGCAGCAGCAGATCCGCCATTTGCCACTACTTGACGAGCAGGGGCATTTGGTTGGTGTTGTGACTCCCGAAACGCTGCGGCAGGTTTTGCAGCCCGAGCATTTGCTGACCTCGCGACGGGTTGGTGAAGTGATGACATCCGCTGTCGTTCATGCGCCGCCAGACCTGCCCCTAGCGCAGCTAACTCAGCGAATGGCGGAGCGGCAGGTGAGCTGTGTGGTGATTGTGGAGCCTGTGGAGCCGGAGCTGTCTCAGTCTGATCCGCTGGAAACAGCCTGGACTGGGTTTGCCACGTTCAATCCCCTGATGTTGCAGACGATGCCCACGGCTCCTGCTAGATCGGCAACCTCCACCGAGCGGTGGCGACCGCTAGGCATCATTACCGAGCGAGATATTGTGAAGCTGCGAGCGTTACAGGTCGATTTTCAGCAGGTTCGCGCTGCGGATGTCATGAGTGCGCCGGTGGCAACGGTGCAGGCATCCATTTCGCTGCTGCAGGTCCATCAGCAGATGCAAAGGCAGCAGATTCGCTGCTTGGTCGTCACTGGAGAGTCGGGAGAACTGATTGGCATCGTGACTCAGTCGGATGTGCTGCGGGTGGTGAATCTGGTTGAGCTGCATCAAGTGATTGAATCGCTGCAACACCTGATGCTGCAACAAACCGAGGCCTTGCAACAGCAAGTTGGCGAACGGCAGCAGTTGCTACGAACGCTGCAAACGAGCAAACTGCGCTACCAAGGCATGCTGAATAACTTGCCGGATGCGGTCTGCTGTTTTGAGGCGGATGGCACCATTACTTTTGCTAACCGGGCCTGCTGCCAATTTTTAGGGCAGTCCGTCCAGTCACTGCTGGGGCGCAATTTTCTAGAATTGCTGCCTGCGACAGCTCAAATGATGCTGCGGCAGCAGTTGGTAACGCTACAGCACACCCACGGCAAGGTCACCTACGAGCATGAGGTGATCCGCGCCGACGGTTCGCTGCGGTGGATGAGCTGGACCAACTGCGCCATTTGTGACGAAGCCAACGAGCTGATTGAATTTCAAGCGATTGGGCAAGACATCACTGAGCGAAAGCAAGCCGAGGAAACCCTGCGGCAGAGCGAAACCCGCAATCGTGCCATCTTGAGCGCTATTCCAGATCTATTGTTGCGAGTTAAACGCGATGGCACCTGCCTCGACTGTATTTTTCCCAAAGATGCCGGGGAGAATCTGTACATGCCGGTACAGTCGCACATTGGTGAGGTGCTGGCACCCGAAACGCTGCGGCGCATCTTGTCGTCCGTCGAGCAGGCATTGGCGACCGGAGAACTGCAAGTCTTTGAGCACCAGCTCGTGAAATTTAACCAGGTCCACGATGAGGAAGTGCGAGTGGTGTCCTGTGGACCCGATGAAGCGCTGCTGATTGTGCGCGACATCACCCACCGCAAGCAAAGCGAGACCCAGTTGCGCCGCCTCACCGAAAACGTACCAGGCGTGGTTTACCGCTATGTGCTGCACCCCGATGGCACAGAGCAGTTTCCCTACATCAGCCGCCGTTGCCATGAGGTCTATGAAGTCGAAGCCGAGGTGTTTATGAAAGACGCTCGGCTGATTTGGAACATGATTCACCCTGACGATATTCCCCAAATGCGGGAGCGGATTGTGCTCTCTGCCGAGCACATGCAGCCCTGGTTTGCCGAGCACCGCGTCATCCCGCCATCGGGCAAGCTGAAGTGGATTCAAGCCGTCTCTCGCCCCGAACGACAAGCCAATGGCGATTTGGTTTGGGATGGACTGATCGTAGACATCACCGAACGCAAGCAGGTAGAAATTGCCCTACGCGATAGTGAGACTCGCTTCCGCACCATTTTTGAGCAAGCTGCCGTCGGGATTACCCAAGCCACCCTCAACGGGGACTATATCCGCGTGAACCAGCGCTTCTGTGATTTAGTCGGCTACAGCGAGGCAGAACTGCTACAGCGCAATTTTATCGAGATTACCCATCCCGATGATCGCCAGACCAACCTACACTACACTCGTCAGCTGATTGCGGGAGAGATTAGGGCATTCTCCATGGAGAAACGCTATCTCTGCAAAAATGGCGAACTGCGCTGGGTGCAGCTCTCGGGTTCGCTCGTGCTGGATGAACTCACCCAGCAACACTACCTGATAGGCGTGATCGAAGACATC
Source organism: Synechococcales cyanobacterium C42_A2020_086 (assembly GCA_015272325.1). GTDB lineage: Bacteria > Cyanobacteriota > Cyanobacteriia > Elainellales > Elainellaceae > JACYLU01. The sequence continues at coordinate 50,825 of JACYLU010000031.1, forward strand.
CAGGAGCGCAAGCAAGCCGAGTCCGAGGTGCAAAAACAACAAGCCTTTCTACGCAATGTGATTGACATTGTACCCAGCGCCATTTTTGTCAAGGATCGGCAAGGCACGATTATCATCGCTAACCATGCTGCAGCGGCGATGTACGGCGTTACCGTCGAGGAGCTGCTCGGCAAGCGAGATCACGAGCTGAACGCCGATGCCGCCCAAGTCGAGGAGTTCTTGCGCATCAATCAAGAAGTGATGACGAGCCGCCAACGCCAGGTGATTTCCTCACAGACCATTCGGACCCAGCAGGGCGAGTTTCGCACCTATCGCACAACTATCAGTCCTTTTACAGATGCTCAAGGCGAGGTGCTAGGCATCATTGGCTCTGCAGTTGACATTACCGAACTCAAACAGGCCGAGGAAGCGCTGCGGCACTCTAAGGACACCGCCGAAGCCGCCAATCATGCCAAGAGTCAATTTCTGGCCAATATGAGCCACGAGCTGCGGACACCGCTGAACTCGATTTTGGGGTTTGCACAATTGCTAAATGCCGATTCAACGTTGACACCAGAGCAGCGCGAGCAGCTAAGCATCATTCTACGCAGCGGTGAACATCTGCTAGAACTCATCAATGACGTTCTGGAGATGTCTAAAATTGATGCAGGTCGATTAAGCCTGAACGAAACAGGATTTAATCTGTATCAACTGCTGAATAATCTGCAAGATATGCTGAGCTTCAAAGCAGAAGCTAAAGGGTTGCAGTTGATCTTTAATCGCACTGAGGATGTGCCGCAGTACGTACGAACCGACGAAAGTAAACTGCGCCAAGTGCTGCTGAATCTGCTCAGCAATGCTATCAAGTTCACGCAAGTCGGCAGAGTGATGCTGCAAGTTAGCACTAAGCCCATCAGCTCTACCGAAGCCGCAGCGCCTACCCTCAGCCCATCCTCCCCGGTCATTCTCGCCTTTGAAGTGAGCGATACGGGTCCTGGTATTGCTCCCTCGGAGCTGAGCAGCCTATTCAATGCCTTTGTGCAGACCGAAGCCGGACGGCGGTCTCAGGAGGGAACTGGGCTGGGGCTGGCGATTAGCCGCCGCTTTGTTGAGCTGATGGGTGGCACAATTGGGGTGCGCAGTGCTCCTGGGCAAGGTACAACCTTCTGGTTCGAGATTGTCGCATCGCCCACGGAGCCAGAGGCAGCTCAACCAGAATGGTCCGGGTGGATCGTGGGCTTAGCACCTGATCAACCTTGCTATCGCATTCTGGTAGCCGAAGATCAGCTTAGCAACCGGATGCTGGTCGTGCGGCTGCTGGCTCAGCTAGGCTTTGAGGTGCTAGAAGCCGAAAATGGGCAAGAGGCCATTACCCAGTGGCAAGAACGGGCACCGCATCTGATCTTGATGGATATGCGCATGCCGCAAATGGATGGATATGCCGCCACGCGGGAAATTCGCCGCCTTCAGAAGACGCAAGAGTTTGCTCAATTCCCTGAACCAAAAATCATTGCTCTCACCGCTAGCGCCTTTGAAGAAGAGCGGCTGCAGATTTTTGCGGCTGGGTGCGATGCCTGCGTTGCCAAACCGTTCAAGATGGATGAGCTGCTGCTGACCATTGCTAACTATCTGGATATTCGCTATCGCTATGCCCACCAAGCAATGGACAATTCTCTTGCTCCCAAAACGGCTACAACGACTGACAGCATGCCCCTGCGACCCGAAGATTTGCACCTGCTGCCCCATCCCTGGCGGCTTCAGCTCTATCGCGCGGCGGCTCAGCTCGATGCCAAACGCTGTGTAGAGCTGATCCAGCAGATTCCGGCCAAGGATGCCGACCTCATTGCCCCGCTGCTGGAGCTAGTGACTAATTTCCGCTTTGACCTGCTGATGGAGCTAACCCAAGCGGCAACATGCGAGCAGACCACCGAGGCGTGAGCGGCAGAGTGGCAGAGCGAGAAGGCTGCTCGCTAGCTCCTAGACCCAGCAAACTGGCTTTTTGAGCTGGAGTTAAACCTGTAGCCTGATTCAGGGTCATGCCTTCATAGGGTCGGGGGACCCGCAGCAGAGGAGTAGAGGAATGAGGCGTCAACCATCGGCCGCTGGATTGCCCCGACTGCCAGATATGAATGTCTGCTGGTGGAAGACTGCACCGAAAGCTATTTCCCCGAGTTTAAGCAAGCCACTCTAGAGATGGTGCGGGCGCAGGGTGGCATCGTTGGCTGGACGGCCACAACACAGGCGATTCTGCCAGTCTTAGAGCACTGGTGTGCCCCGGTCTAAAGCCGCCACTGCAGGCGCAGGGTGAGCGATGTCCTATGGGTTAGACTGATCTCGGTGATTTGGTGAGATTGGTTGGTGTCCAAGAACTATCCGAAGGCATGGCCCCGTTTTGTTTCCCAAATCCGGGCATCGGAGGCTGGAGTTCCCGAAGAGCTGGCGCAGAACTTTGCTGCCTTAGCCAGATGGTCTGCCCGATTTCGCTTGGCCAAAAGCTTCAAAGGGCTAGATTTAGGCGATCATTACGCTGGGTCCAATACACCGCAACTCTATTCAGCAATCACTAGAATTTTCCTCGTCTATTCCGCGTTTGAAACCTACTGTCGCATCATGGGCTGGAATCCGAGCCAAGAGTTGCAACTCCAGGTGCTGCAAGATGCGTATTCCCAAAAGAACGTTATTCAAGCCATTCGCGACTTAGATCCAAAAAATGCGTTTTCTAGTTTCCTCGAAGCGCAACTTACTCATTCGAATCTTAAAAAGATGATGCGTGAATTTCAAGCTGGCAAAGATGTTAACGTTAGTTTTTTGGCGAGATGTACACGTCATATCTTTGCTCATGGTATTTTAACAGCAAATTCATCCCGTCTGTCAGTAAAGCGATTTAGCCAAATATCTCAGATGATTTCAGATTTTCTGTTGCACTGTATGGACGAGGACTTTAATCAACGTGTGCCCGCTTATGAATTAAAGACAGATTCATGACATCACGGTTGCTTTCGCATTACAGACGCAATTGCAACGTCTTATAGGCATGGAGTTACCAACTCTACCATTGCAGTGGAGTTAACCTAGCGCTCTCTTGCTCGATGCTCTGCTGCCGCAGACTGCGAGAATAAGAGTACGAGAATAAGAGTAAAATCGCCTGGTAGATATGAATGGTTACCATGAATCGTGAATCACTGCGGATGCAGGCTGTGCAGTCGCCAATTATCCCCATTGTGGGAGAGCTGATCCGTAACCAGCCGGGAACCATTTCCCTAGGGCAAGGGGTGGTCTACTATGGCCCGCCGCCAACTGCCATCGAGCGGATTGCTCAGTTTCTCGCTAACCCCGAGCACCACAAGTATCAAGCCATCGAAGGCATTCCTCCTCTTTTGGAAGCGATTCGCACCAAGCTGATCCGCGAAAATCGTATCGCTGTAGATGCCGGCAGTGCAATTGTGGTGACGGCAGGCAGCAATATGGGGTTTATGAATGCCATCTTGGCCATCCTCGATCCGGGAGACGAAGTGATCCTGCAAACGCCTTACTATTTCAACCACGAGATGGGTGTGCGCATGGCAAACGGTCAGCCGGTTTTGGTGTCCACCGACGACCGCTATCAGCTGCGTCTAGAGGCGATTCAGCAGGCCATCACACCTCGTACCAAAGCCATCGTGACGATTTCACCCAACAATCCAACGGGCGCAGTGTACCCTGAGGCAGACCTGCGAGCCGTCAACGAGCTATGCCGCCGCCACGGCATTTATCATATCCACGATGCCGCCTACGAATATTTCACCTACGATGGCACAATTGCCTTTGCCCCTGGCTCGATTCCAGACAGCAATGCCCACACTATCTCTCTCTTTTCGCTCTCAAAAGCCTATGGCTTCGCTAGCTGGCGGATTGGCTACATGGTGCTGCCCACCCAACTGCTGACGGCTGTGCGCAAAATTCAGGACACGATTTTGATTTGTGCTTCAGCAGTGTCGCAATATGCAGCCGTAGGGGCCCTAGAGGCCGGAGTGGACTACTGCCGACAAAAGCTAGAGTCTATTGCCCGCGTGCGGCAGTTGTGTCTGCAAGAACTCGCTGCCCTGCAAGACATTTGCACGATACCGCCGGCCGATGGTGCCTTTTATTTTTTGCTGAAGCTGCACTTCGATCTTGACGCGTTTGAGCTAGTAAAACGGTTAATTCAGGACTATAAGGTCGCGGCGCTTCCGGGCACCACCTTTGGCATGGAGCAGGGCTGCTATCTGCGAATTGCTTACGGTGCTCTGCAGCAAGAAACGGTTGCCGAGGGGCTAGGGCGTTTAATTTCAGGGCTGCACCGCATCAAGCTAGAGCAGTGAAGCAGGCGGTAGGTTAGCGATCGAGATCCAGCAGTTGCTGCACGATGGGCAAATCGGGCGAAGCCGGCGGGGTTACAGGCGCATCGGACGCAAACAGCCCGACCACCTTTTGTGCGAACAGCCGCGCCACGGCCAGTTCTTCAGTAAACCAGCCAATGGGCTGACTGCGCGAGGCAGCGGCAGCTATTTGCGGATCGTAGGCCCGAATGGCGCTAGCAATCGCCTCTATGCGGCGATTCTGGTCGTGGGTAATTCGGGGTTCGGTGTTGCCAAGGCCAGGCGCATTCCACCGTTGTGTTGCTGGATCAAAGAAGGAGCGCACTCGTGCCCAGAGAATCGCATCGCGGCCGGTCATGCCCTGCGCTCGCGCTTTGGCTAGCCAGTCAATGTAGCCATCGGTGTCAAGGGCTGCTTTGGGAGCCTGATTCGCTAAATCAATGCCGTTGAGCACCTCTTCTAGGCTGAGCTGTAGCCCTTTGGCGGCGGCTTTCTCTTGCAGGGTTTGCGCCTGCTTTTTCAATCGATTGAGCTGCTTGGCATCGGCTTCTTCGGGTGAGGCTGCCCCATGCTGATAAGAAAAGGTGCCCAAGTTCCAAACGCCGTTGCCGGGGTCTGTATGCCCGTAATAGCTACGATTGCGCCCACCCTCGGGAGTACGGGTACCCTCGGCGCTGCCCACCGCCACTGCCACCAGCGATCCGGTCTCGCCAGCAAATAGCTGATCAAGCGTATAGTCTTGAGCCGGAACGGGTGGAGATACTGGGGGCGGAGCATCGGGCGATGCAGACTGGAAAGGCGGTGGCTGCGACGCTGGAGCAGATTTGAAGGAGGGTAGATCGAAAGTTAACTCTACCGACGGAGAAGATTTGGAGGGCAGCGGCGTGGCAGCAGGGAGTTTGGAGTCAGAGCGACTCGGACCATCGGCAGCTGAGTTGGGAGAAACGGGCACCTCTATGGGGGGCGGCGGGGGCGGCACCTCCTGCAGATCATCATCCACTCCCAATGGGGCTTCTGCTGCTTCCCAGGGAATAATCAGGCGCTGATCGGTTGGGGTGGGGGCAGGAGCCGCCGGCACGGCCGGCATCATAGGTACAGCCGCTCTATCAGTAGCTCCATCAGTAGCTCCATCAGTAGGGATAGTAGGAGGACTAGAAGGGATTGCAGGGGGAAGGGGGTCAAACTCAAGGAAGGGCTGACTGGCGGCAGGGGTGGAGTGGGGTGCTGGCTGAACCGATCGAGACAAGCGAGGGGGTGGGCGGAGTGCTGAACTAGAAGCGCTAGAAACGGGATAGGAGGTCGCTGTGGCAGGCGATGCACTCAAAGCCAATGTTGCCATGCCCGTCAAATAGAGAAATGCTTTCTTCATGGTGGTTGTAACAGTCGTTCCAGAATCGATCGAGAAGGTTCAACAAAGGTCCATGTGCCTTCGGGCTGTCTCCGCAGCGTCGCAAAATGCAAATAGGCACCTGCTCCAATGGCATCTCCCTGCCGCACTTCCCCCAGCCGCGGTTGCTTCAGCCCGCACAGGCGAAACAAGTAAGCCGGCACTTCAGGGCTAGAAAAGAGGACACACTGATGATCGGTAGGCTGAACTTGACCTGAAAAGGGGGCATACACCGTGCCTCCGTTTAGCTCTAGGGACACATCGCCGAGACCGGCCGCAATCCGGTATTCCCCCACTGAATCGCCCGACTGCAACTGCCAGGCTTGCTGAATTTGAATGGTTCTTAGCGGTACAGGAGCACGGGAGGTTGAACAGCCAGCGCTTGCCAGTACAGCCCCAATGACTACACCATACTTTCCCCAGTTGACGCTACCCATTGACTTACCAACGCCTCACCACAGAACTAAACCCCATATATAGCATCAGAGACCTGGGGATGGTGGCAGCTCAAGCCAGACGGGATGGGTGACGTCAGCATTCAAAAATGGGAGTGCGAACTGGGGTTAGCAGAACTAGGGTCAGCATCGGTTGGGGCAGCGCGGGCAGCGGCGAATAGCCACAAACCTGGCTGACCCCTGCTCGCTCATACCGTAGAGGACCAACGCTTAGCGCAAGACGTAGAATTGGTAGCCTGCATATTCTTCGCCCTCATACAGCACCACGAGCCAAGTCTGCGGATCGAAAGCCAGACGGTATACTGCTCGCTCAGCGGGTACACCAGCACGCACTTCCAGACTCGACAATTGGCAGTAGGGCGCTTGCAGAATGTTCTGCACGGTCGCCTTCGAGTCCCGTTCGGAAATCGTGAGGAAGGCGGCCAGTTGGTCGCGCGAAATAGTCGCGTCGGGTTGAATTTCTCCGGTGCAGTTGTCGGGTTGGCGCTCGGGACGCTGCCAGGATACCCCTTGCCGCACATCCATCGTTAGAGCAGCCAGTACGGCGAGCGCCCCACCTAACAAAAACAGCCGCAATCCGATTTGCCCGGTATCAAGTGCCTTCGTCATGCTTGCCTCCCTTGCCGGTCAAGCCGATGGATGCACAGCAGGAAATAACGAACAAAATCCAGGCGGTTCCCAGTAACAGCATCATAGTCTTCCTCCTAGCAGTAAGCCAATCATGATGGCGAACAGGCGATAGCCCCAGGCAAAGCCAGCAGCAGGGGCAACGGTCGAGCGGTAGATAGCGATGGCGGCCGGAGTCACCATTAATCCCAGACTGGGCAACCACAGCGCCGGATAAGCCGCCACGACGACATCAAGCGCAACCCGCACCAGAGCCGCCCCAGCTAGCAGTTTTAACCCCTGCATCAGCGTGAAGGGGTGTTCTAGGGAGCGCTCTCCTGCGATCGGACGATGGCGACGGGATGCCAAGCGACCCGGTGACCGAACCGGCGACATGACTCGCAGCAGAGACCACACCGGCTGCCATAGCCATCTGCCGAGGGTTGCCACTCCGAAGCGACGAGGAGACACCGTTCGCTGCCGCAGCACTTGCGCGGTCTCCGCGGCTTCCCGTTCTGCTCGATACAGATCCACGGGTCGGGTCGTCAGTACAAGTACGCCGTTGTCATTGCGCTCAACATGAGGCACCGCGGCATCCAGATATTCACAGACCGCAGCGGAGCGACGCCGGCGGCGGGTTATGGACGACTGCGTTGTGGTTGACTGCTGCGCTGCGACTTCGGCAGCCAACGCTTTAAACTGCAAAATCGCGGTTTCTTGCAGAGCGGCTAATTGGTTGATGCGCTGCACCTGCACCTCTAGGGACTGCCATTGCCCAGGAAGCGAAGATTGACGCCACGCCTGGGTGGAGTGAAGCTGACGAGGCGGTTGTCCTTGCTGTTGCCTCCCCTGAGACGGCGAGACCCGGGTGGAGTGAGTTGCTCGATCAGCATGGGTAGAAGCGTTGGGTAGCGGAAAGCATGCTACTCTGCGCGGGGCATCTGTCTGAGAAGAAGATGGAGATTGGATGGGCTGCGGCGAACGAGCTACTTTCAGAGCTTCCGCTAACCCAACCGGAGCAGACCGAGGTGAACTCTGAGTTGGGTGGGCTGGGACTGAACCAGCAGAATCAGTGGAATTAGGGGGATGCAGCAGGGTTACTGAGGCAGGGCGATCGGCCCGAATTGATCGCAGCTCAGCCTCAATGGCTTTCATTTCTGTCCGCGACTGTCTCATGTCGTCTCCTTGGGGGCATGCCCAACTCGATGTGACCAAGAGCGCTGATGAGAGATTCAATGATAATGGTACTGATGTACTATCAACGCACTAGTATCCTAACATGAATAGTTCATATGTACTATATCTAGCGCAAATTTTTTTGGGAAATGCCAAAATCCCCCGGCAGTCAATTCTCCGGCAGTACATGTGGGAAACGCCTTGGGCGACACTGCATGTTGACAGATCCAGCCTAGGGCCGGGCATCACGACGGCGGTTCGCGCTTCTCTGGTGAGACTGTACTAGGGCTATACCACTAGGGCTATCCCTGGTCAGGTGAGTGAAACGGCAGAGGCTGAGGTGTACTGGCCGCTGTACTAACTAGCGGCTGTACTAAGACGCTATCCGGCGACCCAACCTGCAGGCTGTGAATCTAGACGGACCCTATAGGCAGCAATGGTGATGGATTCACTCGGTCAAGCGTTTGCCGCAACAGTCATTGCCTCCTCGGGACGGCTCATAGGTCCTCCGGCGGTTCGGCAGAGGGTGCCGCTGGCGGTTCTACTGGCAACTCAGAGTGAGTGGCGTCTGGCTGAGGGGAAGCAGCAATGGTCTCAGGCAGTGGCTTTGTGTCGTCTTTGAATGGCACCGTATCTACAATCTCGACGACGGGGGGATCTGCTTCTGGAGCGATGGGATCGGGTCGCTCGGCAGAGTTGGGATAGTCGGGATAGTTGGGGTACTCAGGATGATCGGGATAATCAGGATAATGGGGATGGTCGGGGTAGCCTGGATGACCCGGATGGTCTGGATGGGGATAGTGAGGTGGCACTGGATGGGGTACGGGCACCGGCACGATTTCCGTCCTGCCGGGCACATGGATAATTTCAGTCTTTCCTGGCGTTTCAACGTAGCGGGTTTGCACAATCACCTGCGGTTTAGCAGCAGGCGGTTGCAGTGTTGCCAAGAATTCCGGGGCGAGGCGTTCTGTCGCAAATTTAATGTACGCTTCGCGGTTGTGCGCGTAGTCTCCGGCTACTTGGGTTCGATACATCTGATCAAACTGGGTGCGAACCTGCCAATAGTCGCAGCCTGCATGCAGCCAACTCGCAATTTGATGCCCGATGACAATCCGCTCGCGATCGCTGAGACGCTGGCGTTCACGCGGTTGCAGCGTTTGTGATAAATCGTAAAGATAATCGTTTTCGGCTGGCGTCCAGGCAGCGACGGGGTGGCTTGGCAGAGAACTGACGGGGCGGAAGGAGGAGTTGCCGGTATTCTCTTCGGCGGACTCAGAGAGATATTCATCGGCTTTCTCGCTAGTGCGGTTCACCTGAGCGGGTACAATTTGCTGCGATTGCCGAAACACCGTAATCGCGCCGAATGATCCAGCCGCCATACCCAAACCAATCGCTATGCCCGCCACCAACTGTCCACACTGCATAACCCTCTAGCCTCGATCGCTCAAGTGATAGTAGTACTTACCGGCGGGCTAAGGAGCCTTCAGGATAAAGTTTCGTTCCTGTTTAATCGCTGTTTTAGTTACTATATCAACGGCAATATTAATGGCAATATCAGTGGCAATATCAGTGGCACATGGGTCCTTGGCTTCCCTCCCCAGATAGATCGGCGTTTCTGTCGTATGGTGGAAAATGCCTTATAGCCGCTGCAATGGCATCTAGGTACAGTACAGACTACAGTGCAGAATACAGCGCCGAACCAGCCACCATGCATCAACCTATAGTCGTGTAGGGTACCGTGTAGGTCCACACAATAGGTCAAGCATCTTGAGAAACCGTGAACGTGAAACCCGAGATGGAAGTAAAGAAACGAGATGGGAATAATGATGGGGCTTTGGGGCGGGCACAGCCAGATGCATCAGCGGCTGCAGCACTGGGATGGCTCTCATACCCCGCTGGGATCGGTAGACTCCTGGTCGCCTGAGTTGCGCTCGCTGGTGCGCTTCTGCTTAGATGCCGCTCAGCCCATGGAGCTGTGGTGGGGGGCAGAGCTAGCCTGGATCGGCAACGATGCCTACTGCTGCTTGGGCATTGCCCCGAGTCAGGAGCTTGGGCAGTCTGCGTATATGGGCGACTCGCAGCGCTGGGCTGAGTTGGGTCCACTGCTGGAGCACGTGAAAACAACCGGGCAAGCGTTGCAAGTTACCCATGAACGGCTGCTCCATCGCAACGGGCAGACCCTAACCACTTACTGGCACTGCATCTATACCCCCATTCGCGCTGAAGATGGCACCCTTGCCGGAATCGCTTGCACCTACCAGGACATCACCGATGCGGTGAGCAGTCAGCGGCGCTGGCAAATGCTGCAGCAGGTGTCGGCTCGTCTTGCTGCGGCTACTGCCCCTAGCGACGTGGTTGCCGCGGCAGAAACGGCCCTAGCTGCCTTGAGGCAGCCGGATCTCTCGGGTCAGACCAAAGGGCGAATCCTGCTGTACGGAATAGACTGGCAGCGTCAGCAGGCTTACCTGCTCGCGGGACAGAATCCTGCGGCCCAGACATCGCCCTGGATCGATTTGAATGCTGCAAATGGGCTGGCCGCCGCTGTTCATACCCGCCAACCTCAGCAGCACCTTTGGTTTGAGAGAGGTAGCTGTTCCGAATCGTCTTCCGAATCGTCCCCAAGTTCAGAGCTGACGATACTGCTGCCGCTCGCTAGTCCCAATCAACCCGTTTGCGGTGTGCTTGTGGTGGGTTGCTCGTCATGGGAAGAAGCACCAAACTGGGTGGATGAGTTTGGGGAATGGTTAGCTCCGCAGTTGGCACTGGCGCTAGACCGAGTCGTGCCGGCTGTCTCTGAATCCCTGCTGCCCCTTTACACCCAGATGGTGAATCAGTTGCCGTTGGGCATCGTGGTCTGGCGATTGGATGACCCCAGGGATCCCGGCTCCTTTCGGCTGCTGCTGGCCAATCCGGCGGCATCACAGGCAACAGGAGTCGATTTTGCGGCGCTAATCCACACCACCATGGCAGAAGACTTTCCGGCGCTGCTGCAATCCCCTCTGATTGAGCATTACCTAGCGGTGGTGCAGTCGGGTCAGCCCCGAGACTTGGGCAATGTTCTCTACGGTGAAGATGGCGTAACCCAGGGTGTTTATACGCTGAACGCCTTTGCTTTGCCAGATCGCTGTTTGGGGCTAGTGTTTGAGAACATCACCGCCCGCAAGCAGATGGAAGCTGCCCTGCACGAAAGTGAAGCTCGCTATCGGTTGCTGACCGAGACAGTGCCGAGCTTGATCTGGACCTGCGATATCGATGGCACTTGCGACTACGTTAACCCTAGCTACCAAGAGTTCACCGGGCGACCGCTAGAGCAGGCCCTGGGCAACGGGTGGTTGGCGATTCTGCACCCCGATGACCAAACTCGCTGCTGGGAGAGTTGGCAGCACGCCGTGGCAACGGGTGAACCCTATGAAGTCGAAGTCCGCTATGAACATCGCAGTGGCTCCTACCGCTGGATACTGGCTCGGGGTCTGCCGCTCTACGATGAAGCCGGCAACCGCATCAAATGGGTGGGAGCCTCCACCGACATCCACGAGCGCAAGCAGCGGGAACTCGATGCCTGCTTCCTGGCAGACCTCAGCGAGTGCATTCGCCGCAGTGAGGATGTGGAAGCGGTTTTAGCAACGGTTGCACCTCTAGTTGGACAGCATTTGCAGGTGTCTCGCTGCTTCTTCAGCGAAGTGGATCAAGCGCACAACCGAGCCGTCATTACCCACGATTACCACCAAGGAGTACCCTCTTTGGTGAGCGAACTGCGCCTAACGGACTTTGACCCTGACGATATTGCTACTCTATCGGCGGGGCAGACGATCGTTAACCGCGACACACAGCATGAGCCTCGGACCCGCGCCTTCTACACAACGGTCTACCGATCGCTAAGGGTAGGAGCCTTCATCGCCGTGCCGCTGCTGCGCCAAGGGGTCTGGATCTTTGCCCTCTGCGTCAGTGTAGAAACAGCTCGTGACTGGAGTTCAGAAGAAATTGCTCTGCTGGAGGTGGTTGCCGAGCGGGTCTGGTTAGCAATAGAGAAGCTGCGGCTTGATGCTGCCCTTCAGTCCAGCGAAACCCGCTACCGAATGCTGGTAGAAGCGGTGCCGCAGATGATGTGGATCAACGATGCGGCAGGCAATGCCGAGTATTTTAACGCCCGCTGCCAGGACTATACAGGCCGCACCGCCGCCCAACGGCAAGGCATCGACTGGCAACACGATCTGCACCCCGATGATCTGGCAGGTGTGATTGCATTGCGAAGTCAAGCCATTGCCCAAGGCGAAGCCTACGAAATCGAGTGTCGTCTGCGCCGAGTTGATCAGGTGTATCGCTGGCACTTGGCGCGGGTAGTGCCCCTAAAGAACGAGACCGGCGCGATCCTTTGCTGGTTTGGCACTGCTACCGATATTCACGATCTCAAACAGGCTGAAGTGGGGCAACGGCTACTGGCCCAGGCGAGTTCGGTGCTGGTGAGTTCCTTGGAAGTGCAAGCGACCCTCAGCAGCATTGTGCAGCTGGTGGTGCCTACCTTGGCTGACTGCTGTGTCCTGGATTTATTGACAGCCGACGGCAAGATTAATCGGGTGGGGTGGCAGCACCGCGACCCAGCCCAGCGAGAGTGGTTCGGCCAAGTGCAGCAGTTTGCCAGCGCCCCGAACCGTCCACAACACCCCATGCAGCAGGCGATCCGGAGCAGCCGACCAGTTCTGATTCCCGATGTGACTGACGCTTTGCTGCAACAGATTGCCACCAGTCCCGAGCATTTGCAGTTCCTGCGGGGCTGCGAACCGGCCTCGCTGCTGGTGGTGCCGTTGGTAGCTCGCCAGCGCAAACTGGGGCTGCTGCATCTCTGTTTCACCCGCTCCTCGCTGCGCCGCTACACCGAAGCCGACGTAACGCTCGCTGAGGAACTAGCCTACCGAATGGCGTTGGCCCTGGATAATGCCCAGCTCTATCAGCAAGCTCAAGATGCGAATCGCCTGAAAGATGAATTTCTGGCGGTGCTCTCCCATGAGCTGCGCTCGCCGCTCAACCCGATCCTCGGCTGGACGAAACTGCTGCAATCCCGCCAGTTTGATGCCCAAACCACCGCCCGCGCCCTGAACACTATTGAGCGCAACGTTAAGTTACAGGCTCAGCTCATCGAAGACCTGCTGGATGTATCTCGAATTCTGCGCGGCAAGCTAGCGCTGACGGTGGCACCGGTGAATCTAAGCACTACGATTGAGGCTGCCCTCGACACGGTGCGACTCGCAGCCGACGCCAAATCTATTACCCTTCAGATGCAGCTCGATGCCCGCGTCGGTCGAGTAGCTGGCGATGCCAACCGCTTGCAGCAGGTGTTTTGGAACCTGTTCTCGAATGCGGTGAAGTTTACGCCTGCGGGTGGGCGGGTGGAGGTGCGCTTGGAAGAGGTCGAGAATCGAGAATCGGGAATCGGGAAGAACAACTCCCCCTCCTATGCTCAAATCACTGTCAGCGACACCGGTAAAGGCATTCGTCGCGATTTTTTACCCTACGTATTCGATTGTTTTCGCCAAGAAGATGGCAAAACGACGCGCCAGTACGGTGGGCTGGGCTTGGGTCTAGCGATTGTGCGCTCCCTCACCGAACTGCACGGCGGCACAGTTCAAGCCGAAAGCGCCGGAGAAGGGCAGGGTGCCACTTTTATCGTCCGGTTGCCGCTGCTGCCAGCAAACCGTAATCCGGTATCCGCAGATGCGCCTGTGCCCGCTGTGGCCGAACCGCTAGCATTAACGGGGCTACGAATTTTGGTGGTCGATGACGAAGCAGATATGCGCGAGCTGATGGCAGTGCTGCTAGAGCAACAGGGCGCGAGCGTGAGCCTAGCGGCTTCAGCAACCGAAGCGATGCAGCAGGTGCAGCAAGCCCTACCCGATCTGCTGATCAGCGATATTGGCATGCCAGACGTCGATGGCTACATGCTACTGCAGCAACTGCGGCGTTCACTCTCAGCGGAACAATTGCCTGCCATTGCGCTGACTGCCTATGCCGGAGAAGCAGACCAGCAGCAGGCGAGAACAGTCGGATTTCAACAGCATCTGGCTAAGCCAGTCGATCCAGCAGAACTAGTGGCTACCATTCTCAGCTTGATACAACCCTGCAATCCGTGAAGGCGCTTCCCAGTTGAACCCGGGAATCAGAACTGGATTAAAACCGGGTTAAAACCGGAACACTGCACTTAGCCACAAGCCATTCTGACGGAGGTTGAGTTTGGCTCGGGTGAGTCCTTCTCCATCTTCAAAGTCAAACCCGTTGAAGCGATAAGCCAACTGCAGCGACGCCAGACGCGATAGGCGATATTGCACACCCGCTAGCAGATTCCAAGTCCAGTTTTGATCGGCGCCAATATTAAACCCGGACACATCTCCCCGTAATCCCAAGCTCCAGCGATCCGACAAATCGACGCCAAACTGGGCTCCCACTAAGGGATCAACCAGTGTTCTAGAAAGGCGAAAGCTGCGATCGATCGGCGGTATCGCATCATCTGGAATGGGTAAACCATCGATGCGGACAGTATCGACTTCAATCGTTTGCCGCAAGAAATTGGTTCGCACGCCGACCAAAGGAGCCAACACAAACCGCGGATAGAGTGGCTCCTGCGGTGAGTTATCGAGTGCCGTATCAATCACCCGATAGGAGACTGCCGCATCGGCCGTGATCTGACGAACTGATACAGTGCCCCTCGCCGTGACTCGGACTGGGGTATTCAATCCAATCTGTCGTCCAAGCTGAGCCACCTGTTGGAGACGTTCGGGACTAAATCGCTGCGTGAACTGTTCTAGCCTACCGGGAGCGGTCTGCCGAACAAACTGCAATAGACTGCCGGAAGAGAACGTTTGTCCTAGCCCTCCACTCTGCTCAGCGAAGACATAAAAGCCATCGAGAATAATTCCCCAGCGATCGCGCTGTGCTTCCAACCGCAAGCCGCCATCAAAGACCCGATCGAGATCCAAAATGTCTCCTAGCCCCAGATCCAGAGAGGTACTTCGCCCGCTGACGGTAACATCGGCATGAACATCTAGCGGAATGAAAAAATAGGGTTCTACTGAAAATTGCCAGCGATCGGACGGGGTAGGAGGAGACCAGGATGCAGTCAGTTGCGTCGGCACATCTGCTTGAGCCACCGGTGAAGGCTCGGTAGCGTCTACAGGTTTAACTGCAGATTCTGGGTCGTTATTGGCAATTGGGCTGAGCGGTGACTCTGCAGCAGACTCAACAGCTGGATCAACAGCCGGATCAACAGGTTCAGTCGCCTCAATGGAGGCATCAACTCCATCAACGAAGCGATCCGCTGGTAAAGGGTCTGGTGAAGTGTCCAGTAAAGGGTCTGGTGAAGCGTCAGTCAGTTTCAGATGTTCTGCCGAGTAAACCGGATCGCCTGGAAGATCCGACCAGTCTACTGTGAGAGCAGCATTGGAAGCAGCATAGAGTTCAGTGTTAACGGCGGTATTCAAAGCAGCCTCATCGAAAGTGCCAACCCTAGGAGTCTCAGAAGGCTCTGCCTCGAGTAGAGAAGTGAATTCAAAGGTAGGGGTTGGAGAATGGCGCAGATCAGGAAATGACTCTTCAGCGCGTGCAGGTGCTGAGAGGGCGATTACCACGGACAGAATGCTGCTGGTGTACAACCAAGACGACCACAATAATGGATAATTGAATCTTTTCACTGCGTTTTTTGAATTTTTGGAGAAACGGCAGGCATTATAGTCATAAACATTACCTCATGTGAGAGAAAATTTTCAATCACTCAGGGATGGCTTAGGACCAGCTCAGGAGGAATTGAAGAATCACTCCTAAACATGCCGCGTTACGGAATGATGCCCTAAAGAGCGAAGGACCAGAGGAATTGTCCCATCAGGCAATCCGCGTAATTTGCTGGTTTACCCGAGGCCGCCCAAACCGCTCCCAAGCGCTGCCGCCTCGCAAAAACAGCTCCATCCAGCGCAAAGGCTGCCCATCGAGACCGGTCCAGCCCGAGCTACCCGGCGCAAAGGCTAGCGTTCCTTCCGGCACCCGGAAACTACCGTCGGAATACACCGCATCGCTGACGACATCGCCAATTCGGATCACAATCTTACTTTCAGGCGCTAAATCCTGAATCGTGGTGGCGGGAATCGTGGTTTTGATGTTACCGTAGCCGTCGATCCAGGCGATTCGGTCGAGCGGCGCATCGGGGAGTTGCGTCGGATCAATCGCTTCTCCCAGCAGGCTGAAATCATCGAGGGCGAGAGCGGCGGCCGCCGGCGGAAACACATCCCGCGAGCGAAACTGAGAGCCGCCCCTAGATACGTTTACGGTATGGATCGCCTTGGCGTGGTTCTTGATAAACGAGAGGGTGTAGCCGGCATTCACCCCAACGATTTTGACGCCGCTTGGCAGCAGCACATAGGTTAGTCCTTCACCTTCGTTGTTTTGCCGTGCCTCGGGGTCGTCTTTGCGAGGAGCACAGTTGTGGTAGATCAAGCGCTCTGCGGGGCCCGGATTTAACCCGAGCTGCGCAATCCAGAAGCCGGTTGCTAGCGTACTAAAGGGCGGCACTGATAAATCGTGGATTTGCGCCTGCGGCAGCGCCATCAGCAACCGCTGTTTCACTTCCGCGAAGGCGGGATCGCCCGTGCCATAGTCAGCAATGAGAGAAATAAACATAGAGGGGGAATGGTTGCAATACAAGCGGATCCTGATCGCCACTGATACCCTACTGTGCTTTTCGATTCACCGCAACCTGCAATGAGTAGCTGTCCGAATCGGGGCGCGTTTGCCTAAGGCAACACCGTGAACATTGGATGCAAATGGACACTGCATATTCTGATGCAGATTCGTCGTGGCGTAAACCGTCCCCGAGCGTTGGTGAAAACAAAACCCGGATTGACGACGAAAGTCCTTAATGAACGCCTTGCGAAAATGGTTCAGTTCGGCATTTTGAATAAGCTGAGCTATCCTGAAGTGCCGCCACGCGTTGAGTATCATTTAACTCCGTTCGGCAAGGAATTTCTGGACATTCTGGATTGCATTGAAGCGCTACATAGAAAATTGATGAAGAATGGGGATTAAATATGGCGCTAGAATGTGAAACGCTCGGCGTTTGTATGAGTTAGGCAGATTAGTTAGGCAGAGGATTGTACCAACTCGTAAGGTTGGATGAGGATTTCAGCTGGAATTCCCAAGCTTGAATTCGGCTTCAGGATCCCGCCCACGTCTTCAACATCCAGCCCACGATCACACCCAGCCCCCCGAAGCGAACTGCCTGCCAGAACACATCCTGCAATCCTCGCCAGGAAAAGAGCTGACTCTCCAACGCCAGTTCAACCTCATCCAATTGCTGCTGTAGCGCTTTCAGCTCGGACTGCAATTCCTGAGAGCGACGGCGTTTGGCATCCCGCTGAGCTTGACTGAGGCGCTGCTGTAACTCGGCTTGGCGCTGGCGATCGAGCTGCACTTGAGCATAGCGGGCTTTCAGCCGCAGTAGGGATTGCTCTAGCTTCTGTAGGGATTGCTCGATGTTCGTGTCGTCCGAAGGATCAGGGGGAGTTGGTGCAGCAGAACGAGGCGGCATGGGGCGGGCGTAGTAAAGTAAAGGGAGGCGGCGAGCGTTAATCAGCTTTCAGGCAGGCTCAACGCAAGCTCGTCCATTGGCATCATTCGCTAGCATGACTAGCAGAGATTCGCTCATCCCCGATATTACTATGCCCATTCCCTCTTCTCCCCAACCGCTGATTGCCGTCAACCTCTCGAATCCGCAGACGAGCAATCTAGCCGAAGTCAGTACGCTGGAGCTGGCGCACGCTCTCGCCGAACGGCTAGCTATCGCCCCGAATGACTGGCACCAACTGAAGGGTAACCGCAACGCCCGAGCCAGTGAACAGGCAGCAATGGCACTGGTTTACCTGCTGAAGAACCAACCCGAAGAGGCCTTAGTGCGGCTGCAACAGGCGTCGGGCTGGCTCGATCGCTCAATCTCGGCTCCGCCCTGCCCTTCCCATGGTCGGTAACGCGACCGCTACGAGGTAGACGGTACAGGTGGAGGAACGAGCACCCGCAGCGCCTGGGGAACCACTCGAAAGCTGATGGGGAGTTCTTCGATCAAATTGCCGTCGATGTGGACCGGCAGCCGGGCTGAGGGTGTAGAGAGGTGCAGTTCGGCCACTTGATAGGTCTCGATTTTGGGGCTATAGCGATACTGCCCGCCGCTAATGGCCCAGAAGTGGCGTAGCAGGTCCCACTTGCTGAAGCCGCGAAAGACGCTGACCGTGAGTAAGCCATCGTCGAGGCAGGCGTGGGGCGCGACGTTGAATCCGGCCCCATAATAGGGACCGTTGGCAATCACCACTAGCAGCACCGTGAAGCGCAACTCACGACGCGGCAAAGCCCGAGCACGACGACGAAACCGCTGCCGCTCCGCCAGCGAAATTCTCGCTTCCTCAATGGGGCGATCGAGCAGCAGCCGTACCCGAGCCGGACGATAGCGAACAGCCATCTGCGCCGCCTGCAGCAGCCGGGCCCAACGGCCGTCTTTGATGTCTTCACCAAAGGTGAACAGGGCTGCATCGAGACCGACTCCGGCGACTTCAAAGAAGACATGCTCCTGATTGGCTAGCCCAACGTCGATGGCTCGTACCTGCCCCTGCGCCAACACCTGACAGGCTGGAATCAGCTCGGCGGGCAGCTTGAGGCTGCGAGCAATATTGTTGTAGGTGCCAACGGGAACAATTCCTAGAGGAATGGGGGCATGCAGCAGCCCCTTAGCGACTTCGCTGACCGTGCCATCGCCGCCCCCCACCACGACGAGATCATAGCCTTCGTTCACTGCCTGCTCGGCAATCTGACTCGGAGACTCCGTCGGACTGGTAAACGTCAGATCCGCCCGGATATCCGCTGCTTCCATAGCCGCGATAATCTCCGGTAGCTTCATCAGATTGGGCTGTTCGTCGCCCGCCGCTGGATTGATGATCAGGCGTGCACGCTGCATGACAGAGCCTGGCAGTTTACCAGGAGACAAATGCCGAGTGAATCGAATGAATCAAGGCAAACCGTGGCTCTAGCAGCCGTTACTTGTCGGTTCAGCCTTCTTCAATTCTGGCACTCCTGACCTTAGAACGGGATGTTCTGCTACGGCAAGTCGGTGCTGCCCATCAGGTAGCGGTCGCATTCGCGGGCAGCTTCCCGTCCTTCGTTGATTGCCCACACCACTAGGCTCTGACCGCGACGGCAGTCTCCGGCAGCAAACACACCCGGCAGGCTAGTGGCATACTTGCCGTACTCGGCTTTCACGTTGCTGCGGGCATCGCGCTCCAGGCCTAGGGCATCGAGCAGCGGCTGTTCCGGTCCCAAAAAGCCCATCGCCAGCAGCACGAGCTGAGCGGGTCGCACCTGTTCTGTGCCGGGAATTGGCGTTGGGATGAACTGCCCTTTGTCGTTGCGTTCCCACTGCACCTCGACCGTGTGTACGGCTTTCACATGACCATTATCGTCGCCCTCGAACTGGGTAGCAGTGGTGAGATAGATGCGGGGATCGCTACCAAATTTGGCAGCCGCCTCTTCCTGCCCATAGTCCATGCGGTAGATCTTGGGATACTCGGGCCAGGGATTGTTGGGTGCCCGGGTTTCTGGCGGCTTGGGCATGATTTCCAACTGCACCAAGCTACGGCAACCATGGCGAATTGAGGTGCCCACACAGTCGGTGCCGGTATCGCCGCCGCCGATGATCACCACGTCTTTGCCTTCCGCGGAAATGAAGCTGCCGTTGCGGTGTCGGTCCAGTACAGCTTTGGTGTTGCTGGTGAGGAATTCCATGGCAAAGTGAATGCCCTTCAGCTCTCGCCCCTCAATCGGCAGGTCGCGAGGTTTGGTAGCACCGACGCAGAGCAACACGGCATCAAACTCCTGCAGCAGGGTGTCTACCGGTAGATCCGTGCCGACTTCGGTATTGCAGATGATTTTGACGCCCTCGGCTTCCAAGACGCTCAGCCGCCGTAGCACGACCTGTTCCTTGTCCAGCTTCATGTTGGGAATGCCATACATCAGCAGCCCGCCCGGGCGATCGGCTCGTTCAAACACCGTCACCCAATGCCCTGCTCGGTTGAGCTGAGCCGCTGCTGCCAGACCCGCCGGACCGGAGCCAATCACCGCCACCCGCTTGCCGGTGCGTTTTTCTGGCAGAACCGGCGTGATCCAGCCTTCTTCCCAGCCTTTTTCGCTGATCGAGTACTCGATGTTTTTAATCGTCACCGGCGGCTTGTGGATGCCCAAAACACAGGAGCCTTCGCAGGGAGCCGGACAAACCCGCCCCGTAAACTCCGGGAAGTTGTTGGTTTTGTGCAGGCGTTCCAGCGCTTCCTGCCAGAGTCCGCGATACACCAGATCATTCCACTCGGGAATCAAGTTATTGATTGGGCAGCCGCTAGCCATGCCGCTGATCAGGGTGCCCGTGTGGCAGAAGGGAGTGCCGCAGTCCATGCAGCGGGCGCTCTGGGTACGCAGGTTTTCCTCAGGCATCGGCAGATGGAACTCGTCCCAGTTGTGGATGCGGTCGAGGGGCGCGATTTCCGAGGGTAGTTCGCGCAGAAATTCAATGAAGCCAGTTGGTTTTCCCATGGTCGTATGCGTGTTCTCTGATGCAAAGGACGGTGGACTAGGGCAGCAACGAATAACAACGGGTCAAAGGGACACTAGCTGCCGCCAATGCGGGCAACATCGCGGGCGTTTTCCTCAAAGGCGGCGGTCAGGGCATCGTCACCGCTCAAGCCAGATTCCAGCGCTCGCTTCAGGCATTGCAGCACTCG
Source organism: Synechococcales cyanobacterium C42_A2020_086 (assembly GCA_015272325.1). Classification (GTDB taxonomy): domain Bacteria; phylum Cyanobacteriota; class Cyanobacteriia; order Elainellales; family Elainellaceae; genus JACYLU01. The sequence continues at coordinate 71,556 of JACYLU010000031.1, forward strand.
CTTGTAGTCGCGCGGCATCACCTTAACGAAGCGAGGCAGGTTGGCGTCCCAATCCGCTAAAACGCGGGCTGCTTTCGGACTGCCCGTGTAGTCGGCATGGCGCTGAATCAACTGCCGCACCTCCTCAATTTCGTCTGGGTCTTCAAGCGACTCTAGCCCTACCATCTGTTGATTGCAGCGCGTGGCAAAGTCACCCGCTTCATCGAGAATGTAGGCAATGCCGCCGCTCATGCCTGCCGCGAAATTGCGTCCGGTGGGTCCTAGCACCACAACCTTGCCGCCGGTCATGTATTCGCAGCCATGATCGCCTACCGCCTCCACCACGGCATTGACGCCCGAGTTGCGGACGCAGAAGCGCTCGCCAGCTACCCCTGAAATATAGGCTTCGCCGCTGGTTGCCCCATAGAATGCCACATTGCCGATGATGATGTTCTCTTCGGGCACAAAGGTGGAGCCAGCGGGCGGATAGACGATAATCTTGCCACCGCTCAGTCCTTTGCCGAGGTAATCGTTGGCGTCGCCCTCTAGCTTCAGCGTCACGCCCTTGGGCACAAAGGCCCCGAAGCTCTGACCAGCGCTGCCCTGGAAGTGGAGCTGCACGGTGTCTTCTGGCAAGCCGTACCAGTGGCGCTTCGTGATCTCGTTGCCCAAAATCGTGCCGACAACGCGATTCGTGTTTTTGATCGGCAGTGTCGCCTGCACCGGCTCGCCGGTTTCAATCGCCGGGCGGCAGAGATCGAGCAGCACCGACAGATCCAGGGATTTCTCCAGCCCGTGATCCTGGGGAATCTGGCAATAGCGCCCCACGTCCTCGCCCACCGGCGGCTGGTAGAGAATCTTAGACAAATCGATGCCCTTGGCTTTCCAGTGATCTACCGCCTGCTGAGCTTCCAGCACATCCGTGCGCCCGATCATCTCATTCATGGTGCGGAAGCCGAGGGCGGCCATCCATTCCCGCACTTCCTGAGCAATGAATGTCATGAAGTTGACCGTATATTGCGGATCGCCGGTGAAGTTCTTGCGCAACTCTGGATTCTGGGTGGCCACGCCTACGGGACAGGTGTTGAGGTGGCAAACGCGCATCATGATGCAGCCCAAGGTCACCAGCGGAGCCGTCGAAAAGCCAAATTCCTCAGCGCCCAGCAGTGCCGCGATCACGACGTCGCGTCCGGTTTTCATCTGCCCGTCGGTTTCCACGACAATCCGCGAGCGCAGGTTGTTCAGTACCAGGGTTTGGTGGGTTTCCGCCAGTCCCAGTTCCCAAGGCAGCCCAGCATGCTTGATTGAGGTTTGGGGGGAAGCCCCTGTGCCGCCATCAAAGCCGGAGATTAGCACCACATCCGCGTGGGCCTTGGCGACTCCCGCTGCGATTGTACCCACACCTACTTCCGACACCAGCTTGACGCTGATCCGAGCCTGGCGGTTGGCATTCTTCAGGTCATGGATCAGTTCAGCCAAGTCTTCGATTGAGTAAATGTCGTGGTGCGGCGGTGGCGAGATTAGCCCTACACCCGGCGTGGAATGGCGCACCTTAGCGATCCAGGGATAGACCTTGCCGCCTGGCAACTGCCCGCCTTCACCGGGTTTTGCACCTTGAGCCATCTTGATCTGAATTTCCTGCGCCTGCGACAGGTAGAGACTGGTGACGCCAAAGCGACCGGAGGCTACCTGCTTGATGGCGCTGTTCTTGGAGTCGCCGCGTTCGTTCGTCCAGGTGTAGCGCTCGGGGTCTTCGCCGCCTTCGCCAGTGTTGGACTTGCCGCCAATCCGGTTCATGGCAATCGCCAGCGCCTCGTGGGCTTCTTTAGAGATCGAGCCATAACTCATGGCACCCGTTTTGAAGCGCTTCATGATCGCCTCCACCGGCTCCACTTCCTCAATCGGCACCGGCTGGCGAGGTTTGAAGTGCAGCAGTCCCCGCAGGGTGAAGTGCTTTTGGTGCTGCTCGTTCACCAGCAGGGCGTACTGCTTGAACAGGTCGTAGCTGCCTTCGCGCACGGCCCGCTGCAAGGTGTGGATTGTTTGGGGGCTAAACAAATGCACCTCGCCGTCTTTGCGCCACTGATATTCACCACCCACATCCAGCGTGTGCCCGTTCACCTCGCGGTCGGGGAAGGCATGGCGATGTCGCAACACGGCTTCCTGAGCGATCACCGCCAGATCGGCACCTTCGATTCGCGAGGCGGTCCAAGTGAAATAGCGATCGATCACCGTTTGGTTTAGCCCGATCGCCTCGAAGATTTGCGCTCCCCGATAGCTTTGCAGCGTCGAGATGCCGATCTTCGAGGCTACTTTGATAACACCCTTCGTGGCTGCCTTGATGTAGTTCTTGCAGGCAGTGGCGTAGTCCACGTTCACCAGCAATCCCTGGTGGATCAGGCTATCGATGGTTTCAAAGGCCAGGTAGGGGTTAATCGCACCGCAACCATAGCCCAGCAGCACCGCGTAGTGGTGTACTTCCCGCGGCTCACCCGACTCCAGCACCAGCCCTACCCGCGTCCGCGTGCCTTCCCGGATCAGGTGATGATGCAGCCCGGAGACTGCCAGCAGCGCCGGAATCGGAGCATGGTGACGGTCAGTACCGCGATCGCTAAGGATCAAAATGCTGACGCCCTCGGCAATGGCGCGATTTGCCTGGGTATACAGCTCCTTCATCGCCGCTTCCAAGCCCTGTACGCCCTGCCGCGGATCGAACAGGATCGGCAGCGTTACCGAGCGAAAATCGCCATAGGCCAAATGCTTTAGCTTAGCCAGTTCGGCGTTGCTTAAGATCGGCGTTTTCAGCTTGATCAAATGGCAGCTCTCGGGTTCTGGCTTCAGCAAGTTGCGCTCGGACCCAATAGTGGTGATCGGCGAGGTGATGATCTCTTCCCGAATCGAGTCGATGGGCGGGTTCGTCACCTGGGCAAAGAGCTGCTGGAAATAGTCGTAGAGAAGCTTCGGGCGATCCGACAGTACAGCCAGCGGTGTATCGGACCCCATTGACCCTACCGCCTCGACGCCATCCCGGGCCATGGGCAGCAGCAGCAGCCGCAGCTCCTCGAAGGTGTAGCCGAAGGCAATTTGCCGCTGCATGACGTTGGCATCGGGTTGGGGCGGATCGGCAGCGGGCAGTTGCTCGAGATCGACGAGGTACTGATCCAGCCATTGCCGGTAGGGCTGCTCGGTAGCGATCTGGGCTTTGATTTCTTCGTCCGCCACGATCCGCCCTTCCTTCATATTCACTAGGAACATCCGCCCTGGCTGTAGGCGGCCTTTCAACGCCACACGCTCTGGCTCCACCGGCAGCACTCCCGCCTCCGACGCCATAATCACCAAATCGTCTTTGGTGACGTAGTAGCGCGAGGGGCGCAGACCGTTGCGATCCAGCACTGCCCCCATCATCGTGCCGTCGGTAAAGGCAATCGACGCCGGACCGTCCCACGGCTCCATTAGGCAGGAGTGGTACTCGTAGAAGGCTTTCTTCTCGTCGCTCATCGACTCATGGGCCGTCCAGGGTTCCGGGATCATCATCATCACCGCATGGGGCAACGAGCGGCCCGCCAGCGTCAGCAGTTCTAGAGCGTTGTCGAAGATCAGCGAGTCGCTGCCGTCGATGTTGATCACCGGCTTGATCTTCTTAATGTCTTCGCCGAACAGCTCCGACTCAAACAGCGATTGGCGGGCGTGCATCCAGTTGATGTTGCCGCGCAGGGTGTTGATCTCGCCGTTGTGAGCGATGTAGCGATAGGGGTGCGACCGCTCCCAGCTCGGGAAGGTATTGGTGCTAAAGCGAGAATGAACCAGCGCCAGGGCACTTTCCAAGTCGGGATCGCGCAGATCGGGGTAGTATTGCCCCACCTGTACTGGCATCAGCATGCCTTTGTAAACCATCGTGCGGCAGGACAAACTTGCTGGATACCAGTAGGGATCAAGCTTGGCGCTACGAATTACCGTATGGGTTCGCTTGCGGATCACATACAGCTTGCGTTCAAAAGCCAAGTCATCCACTAGATCAGGAGAGCGCTGGATGAACACCTGCTGCATAAACGGCTCGCTGGCTCTTGCGGTATTGCCCAGGGAGGAGTCGTCCGTCGGCACATCTCGCCAGCCAATGACCTGCTGCCCCTCTTCTGCCACGACCGCTTCAAAGGCTCGCCGCCCCGCTTCCCGGGTTGCCGCATCGGGTGAGCCGTAGATCATGCCGACGCCGTACTGCCCAGGTTCAGGCAGGGTCAAGCCTTGGGCGGCTGTAACTTTCTGTAGAAACTTGTGCGGCACCTGCATCAAAATTCCGGCACCGTCCCCTGTGTTTGTCTCGGCACCGCAGGCTCCTCGATGATCTAGGTTGAGGAGGATCGTCAAGGCCTGCTCGACGATGCTGTGGGAGGGCTGCCCTTTCATGTGGACAATGAATCCCACGCCGCAGGCGTCGCGCTCGAATTGTGGATCGTAAAGTCCCTGTTTCGTTGGCTGGTGATGGTTCATCGTAATTGAAGCCTGTAATGAAAAGCCGGTGATGGAAAGCCTGGATAGAGCTTGAAACAAAAGCCCGATTCAGCCTAGACGGGCCCAAACTTGGTGCGGCCGAGCAGGGAAAAGGAAGCGATGCGCTCAGACCATTTAGAAGATTGTGTAACGGAGAAGGCTATTCAGGGACAGATCTTAAGGAAATCGTCATATGTGTCGGGATTTCAGGACTTTGTTAAAAACTATGTCCGAGTGCGTTCAGTAGAACCCTGCTTAGAATATCGCCTCCAGAAAGCTGCCGCTGAGAAAATTTGCCCAATTTCGCCGGCCAGATTTTGACTTTAGAGATATCATCAACTGTCAGCCGACTTTGACCATCGCTTCCAACCGGCATTAAATAGAGGCAGGATCAAGTTCTGATGGGTTTCTGACTGATTGTGAACTCGTCCTGAATCTGAGTCGAGTTGAGTGATTGATGTTCTAGGACAGCAGCCGTCAATCTCAACGATGTCTCCCTCTAGGCTGCACCTGCAGCCTAATCGAGCTGAATAGGTCAGAATTGAAGAGGCTGGATTGAAGAGGCTGGGCGATTCTCCATTGATACGCGAGAGGTTGCACACGCATGGGGCGACTGGACAATGTACCCGAGCAAAACAGCTCCGACCTAGAAGCTGATGATCCCAGAACAGCCGAAGCCGTTCTGCGATCCATGGCCCAGGATTTGCGCACCTTACAGCGCGATCTGCTCACGGAGCTTAGTCAAGATATTAGCCGCTTGCAAGCGGAAAAGTCGCGGTTAGTGAACGACATCGAGCGGCTGCAGCAGCAGCAACAGTCGTTGCAGGCTAACTATGAAGTGGCGCTGTCGCGGCAGCAACTCGCGCAGCAGCAGGCCTGGGCTAAGCAGTTGGCGCTGGTGCTGGCCAATCATTTGCAGGCTGCCCTCAGCGAACGGCTGAACCAAACCATTGGCAATGCCCAGGGACAAGGCATGGGGGGCTTGCCGCCGATCTCGGGTGCTGCCACGAATGCCGAGAACACCTACCGCCTGCTCGCGTCGCTGGACGAAACGGTGAATCGCACCTTTGCCTCGCTGAGACACGACATCACTAGCTATCAGAGCACGCTGGCGCAGCAGCTTGAACGGATGCACGCCATGGGGCAGCAAGGAGAAGCCATCTTAGATGTGCTGGTGCGGCGGCTCAGTCAGCAATTGCAGCTCGAGGCGGCCCGCTCCCAAGGGGAATTGCGGGAGTCGCCAAGCTCTTCCCTGCTAGCCGAACTGCCCTATAACCCCAATGCTGGGGCTGTTCCAACCGCTTCTCTGACGCCGCCGGCCTTAGGCAGCAGCACGCCCTATGGCCCACCGTCAGAATGGGCAGTACCCCGTCCCGAACCGGCAGCAACCATGCCACCGCGACCGACGAATCCTGCAGCTCGCGAACCGGAAGCAGAGTCTTCCCCGGTGCCGCCATTGGAACCGCCTGCTAAAGCACCTCGCAGCCGCAAGGCAGCCAGCATTCGTACCGGGCTGATTTTGGTGCTGCTGGCTACTCTGGCTGTGGCGTTGCATCACGTAACGGTAGCCATCGTCGGCAACAGCAGTCGCTTGTTTGGCGGACCAGCGATTGGCGGCTATCTACCGCTAGATCGGTTTAGCAGTGCCCTGCTGCTGCTGTGGCTGCGCATGGTGGTTGTCGTGCCGCTGATGGTTTGGCTGGCGCGGTTTCTCCATCCCCCGACTCTACCGGACATTCGCGCCTTTGCCCAGTCGCGCGATCGGCGGATGCTCTGGGGAATTGTCGGCAGCGGTATCTTTCTGTTTTTGTCTCAGGTGTTTTTATACCTGGCGATTGGGCAAATTGGTCCTGGGGTCGCCGTGACGACTCTGTTTCTCTACCCAGTTGGCACCCTGCTGCTGGGCTGGCTGCTGTTTGGCGACCGCCCAACCTTGCCGCGCTTAGGAGCTGCTGTGGCGATTCTGGTGGGCGTGGGGCTAGCGGTCTTCCCGATCTGGAGTAATGCCGACCGTTCGCCTCAAGGGGTAATTATGGCAGTGCTGGCGGGGATTACGTTTGCTCTGTATTTGGTGGCCATGCAGATTGGGGCCCGCAAGCTGCACCCAGTGCCCGTTAGCCTGTTGCAGTTTGCCGCAATGTTCGTCTTGAGCAGCGCCGGGCTGATCATGCTCGGTGTAGAGGTAGACAGCAACAACTGGGGAGGGCTAATCGGCTGCGGCATCGGGCTGGGGCTGCTGACCGTTGCCAGCTATCTGCTGAATCACTTTGGCATTCGCATCATGGGGGCTGCCCGGGCCACGATTGTTGCGGCTAGCGCTCCAGTGCTGACGGCGCTGCTGGCGTTTGTGGTGATTCCAGGATCGTTGACTGCCCTCAGCGCTCTGCAAATTCTCGGTATTCTAGCTGTAACATTAGGCGGAACCGCCCTGAGTCTGGAACGGATGGTGGCGCAGAACCGGGCGGCTCGTCAGGCGAAGCTGCGCGAACAGGGTAACTAAGGGTACTGGCCAGGGAGTAGCTGGGACGCAATCGAACTCCAGCGACTAATATAGGAGGTAGATACGGGGTAAATCATAAATCATGAGGTGGAGCCGTTCCGACTACTGATCTCGGGCTGCTTCATCCATTCCCCAATCCTCGCTATACTCCATAGACATTAGACATTACAGTCATTACATTACAGTACATTTACAGTAGAACCGCTTAGGGTAAAGTCCATGACTTCATACGCCACCACTGCCAGATCTGATCTAAGTGAACTCCGGCGACTCAAAAGCTTGCTACCGCCCGAACTGAAAAGCTGGGTGACGATTGAGGCAGCAACGACGGTGAATCCGCCGCTGATTACCTGCGAAGAAATTGGTCGCGATCAGGTGGAAGTGCAGGTGGACCTGGCCAAGTGGGATCAGTTGGCATTGGATCAGCGGAATCTGCTGTTCTGGCACGAGGTGGCTCGCATCCAGAACGATACGATTCCCCGAGATGGCTGGGAAATGGCGGCATTAGCCATTGGGTTAGGCGGCGCGGTCGGCGAGCTGTGGGTGCAAGATGGGCTGTTACTGCTTCTGGCGCTGGTGCTCTGCGGCGTCTCGGGCTGGCGGCTCTATGCCCGCAACAACGGTGAAAAAACGCTGCAAGAAGCGATTGAAGCCGATGAAAAGGCGATTGCCCTTGCCACTCGGTTTGGCTACACGCTGCCCAATGCTTACAAGAGTCTAGGTAGCGCTTTAAAGGTCCTGATCGAGCAAACTCCTAAGAAGCGGCAGCGTAAGAAATATGAGTCGCGGTTGGATGCTCTGAAGCGCAGCGCAGCCAAAGCGAAGTCGCAGGTCAAGGCGAATCGGACTGCGGAAGCCTAGGCATTCTCTCTTGGCTGCTCCTCGCTATCATCTGCAGTTTCGCCCATATCGGCGTCCATTTCGTCAGCCGCTGCACACTCGTCACGGCATCTGGACCGTCCGAGAAGGCATCATTCTCTGCCTCACCGACGCGGATGGGCGACCAGCCTGGGGAGAAATTGCGCCTGTGCCGGCCTTTGGCAGCGAAACTTTAGCGCAGGCGTGGCAGCTCTGTCAGGCGTTGCCAGCCGTTCTGACCTGGGCAGATTTACAGCAGATTCCGCTGCCGGCCTGTCGGTTTGGCTTCCTCTCTGCCTGGGAGCAGCTCACCACCTCTGTCTCCTCGGTGGGGCCGCTGCCAGTCTCGAGTGTGCTGCTGCCAACTGGAGCCGCTGCCTTAGAAGCTCCCCAGATCTTTACGCCCCAGCCGCAGTCCACTTTCAAATGGAAAATTGGGGTGGCACCAATTCAGGACGAGATGGCGATCTTTGAAGAATTGATCAGTTTGCTACCCGCGGATGCCCGGCTGCGGCTTGACGCCAACGGTAGTTTGACGTGGCAGCAGGCGTGCCAATGGCTACAGCTTTGCGATGGCTACGGGGTTGAGCTACTAGAGCAGCCGCTACCGCCCGATCAAGTCAGTCTGATGCTGAAACTGCGTCAACGCTACTCTACAGAACTGGCGCTCGATGAGTCGGTGACAACCGTCGCGCAACTCCAGCACTGCTATCACCAAGGCTGGCGAGGCGTGTTTGTGCTGAAAGCGGCGATTGCCGGTTCTCCGATGGAGTTGCGAAACTTCTGCCAGACTCACAACTTGGACGTGATCTGGTCGTCAGTTTTCGAGACCGGAGTGGCTCGCCGCTACATCCAAGACTTTCTGGTGCGAGCACTACCCGAAGCGAAACGGGTCCTAGGATTCGGCACGAGCCACTGGTTCAACGACGGCTGGGAACAGCTCAGTCCAGAGCAGCTCTGGGAACGACTGTAGCGCGCTGCTAGTTCTTGGTCTGCCTTTTCAATTGCCTTGACTGGGCAATATCACACTGCTGTGCCAATTTCGGGACCGGTTTAACTTGCCTTGTTGTGCATCCTGCTACTGTGGCAGAGCTAGCACTCGAAAACAGAGTTCTTAGTTGGGTTTTAAAAAATTCCAATTAAAAAGCTCCTGGGCGTCTGACCGTGTTTCGACTCCAAGAGCTTTTCCTTGCTTTACTCCTCACACGCTTACTACTCTACAGCAATTCCGAGGAATTGCAAGGCTATTGCTAGGACACTTCACAAATTGGCACCTAATCTGGCTCCCGGTCCTTCGCTTGCTCTCGCTTTTTAGTTCGCATGTACTAAGCTGAAAACTAAGCTACAGTAGTCGAAGGCATCCCGCAGGCGTTTGATCCATTGTCACGCTGCTGCTATGAATCGCACAATTGTCTGGTTTCGTCGAGATTTACGAATTGCGGATCATGCGCCCTTGTATCGGGCAGCCTTGCGAGGGGCAGTGGTTCCAGTGTTCGTGCTCGATCGGGCACTGCTGCATCACCCCGAAACCGCACCAGCACGGGTAGCGTTCATGCTGGAATGTCTGCACGCGCTGAATCACGATTTGCAGGCGCACGGCGGCCGATTGATTATTCGCTCCGGCGATCCGGTCGAGGTACTGCCCAAGCTGATGCGGCAGACCCAAGCAGAAGGAATTTATGCTTACATCGACTACGAGCGTATCTACGGACGGGTGCGAGACGCCCGGCTGAATCGTGCTTTGGCCGAGCAGCAGATGAAAATCCGCTGGTTTGAACCGACCGCCGGCACAAGCGACCTGATGATGTATCCTCAGTACCGCCGCTTTTGGTCCGACGAGATGCAGGCAGCGTTGATACCCACGCCTAGCCGCATTGATGTGCCACCCGACGTGGTCAGCGATCCCATTCCGTCCCTTGCCGAGCTAGGTTTAATCAATGATGGCAAACCGATTCCGCCCGCCGGAACCACCGCCGCTCGCCAGCTCCTTAATGATTTTTTAGAGCAGAAAGTCGATCGCTACTATTGGCAGCTCTCCTATCCAGGGGCAGCCGCAACGACCGGCATCAGCCCTCACATCAAGTTTGGCGTGATCTCGACGCGGGAATGCGTTCAGATCGCCCAGCAGTGGCAACTCACCAATCCCAAAGCCGAGCGGAGCCGCCAGCAGTTGATTTCTCGTCTGCGGTGGGGTAGCGGGTTTGCCCAGCGCTTCCGCTATTTGCCGCAGCTCGAACTATGCTCGCTTTACTCAATCTTTGATGAAGAGGGCTGGGCGTTTGATGAATCCCTGTATCAGGCGTGGCAGCACGGGCAGACCGGCTTTCCTATCGTCGATGCGGCAGCCCGCTGTTTACAAGCAACCGGCGGCTGGCTACAGCTCAACTTCCGCTCGCGAGCAATCTATGCCAGCTTCCTGAGCAATTTGCTAGGTATGGACTGGCGATGGGGAGCGCTGCACTTCATGCGCCATCTGATTGACGGCGACTGCCCAATCGATCACTACCAGTGGGCAATGCAGGCCGGCGTCACCCACTGTGTCGATAAAGCCTGGACGCGGATCTATAACCCCGAACAGGTGGCAGTAGACCGCTGCGATCCCGAGGGGGAATTCATCAAACGCTGGGTGCCGGAAGTGGCGCATTTGCCGCCCGAGCAGTTGGGGTCACCCCCGCCTCTGAAAGACTACCCGCCGCCCATCCTCCACTACCGCCAAGCCCGACAGCGGCGCGTGCAGCAGCTAGACCGGCAGCGGCAGCTCTTTCGCCAGCAAGACAACATTTTGCCCTACGTAGCGCGCTTGCCCGAATCCTGGGTCCCCTTCGGCAGTGACCGCATCGTCAGCGAAGTTGCCTGGGCCCGCTCATCCAATCTAGAGCTGTTTCCCGCTGCCCTCGATCTGGATGCCCTAGATGCGCAGCAAGCCAAAATGCTGCGGACTTGGTTTGTGGCCCATGTCAACATCCAACCCCACCGCACCTCTTCTCGCAAGCCACCCACCCGTCGCCGCAGAGGCTGCCCCGCAGACGATTTTGTGCAGTTGAGTCTACTCAGTAATTTTTGATTCAGCCCAGAGGGAAACTGCTGAAGTAGGATATATGGCCACTAGCTTCACCCTGTGAGCGCATCATCGAGGTTGCTATGGCTATCGAAGAACTTCCTACTGACGTTTCACCCAATCATCACCCGCCCCACTCAACGCTAGACTCCTCTTCACAGCCGAAGAAGCAGAAATCCCTCAAAAAATTAAAAAAATCCAAGAAACTCTTCGATGGCAGTACCGAAAGGTTTCCCGCCAAGCTGCCCAAAGGCGTCTATGAAACTGAATTGGCGCTGCTGCAAACCGAGCTAGTCAAGATGCAGTACTGGATCAAGCATGTTGGCTATCGGGTTGTCGTTATTTTTGAAGGACGCGATGCGGCGGGCAAAGGCGGCGTGATCAAGTGCATTGCCGAGCCAATGAATCCTCGGGGCTGCCGCGTTGTAGCGCTGGGGACCCCTTCCGATCGCGAGAAAACCCAGTGGTACTTTCAGCGATATGTGGAACATCTGCCGGCAGCGGGCGAAATTGTTTTGTTTGACCGGAGCTGGTATAACCGGGCGGGCGTGGAGCGCGTCATGGGCTTCTGTACCGAGGAGCAGTATCAAGAGTTCATGCAGTCTTGCCCCGAGTTCGAGCGGATGCTGGTGCGCTCGGGTATTGTGCTGATCAAGTACTGGTTTTCAGTCAGCGATGAGGAGCAGGAGCGGCGATTTCATGACCGCATTCACGACCCGGCAAAGCGCTGGAAGCTCAGCCCGATGGATCTGGAATCGCGAAACCGCTGGGTGGAATACTCCAAAGCCAAGGATGCAATGTTTGTCCACACAAATATTCCAGAAGCCCCTTGGTTCACGATTGAAGCTGACGAAAAACGCCGTTCACGGCTCAACTGTATCCATCATTTGCTGAGCAAAGTGCCCTACGAGGACATGACGCCGCCGCCGGTCGAGTTGCCGCCGCGTCCCCCGGCTGATCACTATGTGCGGGCCCCACGCAACGAGCAGTTTTTTGTGCCTCAAGTGTACTAGCGCCTTGTCGCTACACTAGCAAGACCGGTCTGCAGGACTCTGCAACCACCTTCATAATCTGAGTAATTCGATTCTCCCAGGAGAACTGCTGCACGAAGTCCATGCTGTGGGTATAGCCCTGGGACTGGCGGGGACGAGTATCCAGCACATGCTGAATGCAGGCAGCTAAAGCGTGTGGCTGGTTTGGCTCACACCATCCTGCTACGACTCCGGCTGCTTTGAACTCCTGCAGCGGTGGAATTTCGGTAGCCACAATCGGGGTCCCCGAGGCCATATAGTCAAAAAACTTCATTGGAGAGGTAAAGGTGGCGGCTTCTCCCATCAGGTGGGGATGCACCAGCACATCCGCGGCTTGCAGCAAACTGGCGAGCTGCTCATGGGGTAAATGGCCGAGAAATTGAGCGTTGCTCACCTGCTTGTCGCGACAGAGCTGCTGATAGACTGCTACCTGCTCCACGCTGCCGCCAGCAAACACAAATTGCACCTGCGGCAGATCTCGCGCGACCTCGATTAGCAAATCCACGCCCTTAAAGGCATACAGCGCCCCCGAATAAACCGCTAGATGGCTGTGACCTTGAGCTAAAAGCTGGCGACGCCATTCCTCAGACTGCTGCGGGTGGCGGATCAGAAACTGCTGGTTAAAGCCATTGTGCAGCTGAAGAATCTTGTCTGGCGGCATTCCCTGCTGTATCAGGCTAGCTCGGATGGGTTCCGCTACAGTCACGGTTGCCTGAAACAGGGGATGGTGTACAATCTCCGGCTCAAACGGTTTCTCGGCATAGTGGTCATGCTCGTAGATCGCCGGAATACCGCTGCGAATCGCTGCCTTAACGAAATTCCAATCGCGGGTGTGCACGATTTGAGTGGCAGGACGAATATAGAGCGGAAAATAGTATTTACACACCAGCGTACTGGGATGGGTCCACTTGCTAGCAATTCGATTCAGTCTCCAGGGAATGGGCAGTGCCGCCACCTTGAGCCGCTGCTGCAAATGGTAGAACGCAGCCAGGGCCGGATCGGGTGGTTGCGGATGAAACGGAGTCACCCAGTGGTGAAGATTTAGCCCATTAAAGTGGCGATCAAGATAGGTCAGCACGGCTGAGTAGCCCAGATTTGCTGCGGCATTCGCACCGTTAATAATCTGAATTAGATCTGCCCGAGGCTGGGGCAAAACGGTACGGGTGAAAAAAAGATAATGCTTGATCATAGTGCTCGACCTATGCTCCACCTACGCCGCAGATTGAGTCACATCCAGGGAGTGAGAAGGTGAGGACTCAGGTTCGACTGGCTCTCGCTCCAGCCGTTCCAAAATTTTGATCACGCTAATGGCGGCTGAATAGGCTTCCTGCGTGTATTCCCGCTGTTCCTCCGGGGTTTCGATCATGCCATCAACAACTAATCCCAGCGACCCAATCAGGCTATTCAGCAGCGAGCGAATGCCATAGGAGGTCTTGGCAACCTGTTTGCGGCTGGAATTGTCTTCTGGCTGCTCTGTAAACTGCATCTTGCAGAGGCGGGCATAGTAGCCTTTTTTCGCCAGCAGCTCGTCGTGGGTGCCCAGTTCTACCACTCTGCCCTGATCCATTACCGCAATTTGATCAGCTTTCTGCACCGTTGACAGGCGATGAGCAATCACCAGCGTCGTGCGATTGCGACTTAGGGTATCAATCGCTTCCTGCACCAATCGCTCTGATACCGTATCTAGAGCACTCGTGGCTTCATCCAGAATCAGAATTTCCGGATCCTGCACCAAGGCTCTAGCGATCGCTAGCCGCTGCCGTTGCCCACCCGACAACAATACGCCCCGATCGCCAATCTGCGTCTCAAACCCCTGAGGCAATTGCAAAATGAAGTCGTAGGCATTGGCTCGTTTCGCTGCTTCGATGACGTCGGCATCGGTAGCATCAGGACAACCGTAAGCAATATTCTCCCGCACCGAAGCGTTGAACAAGAAAGTATCCTGGCTGACAATTCCCATTGCTCGGCGCAGCGTCCTGAAATCCAGCTCTCGCAGGTCGCGACCGTCAATCAAAATGCTGCCTGCCGTCGGGTCATAGAAGCGGGGCAGCAGATCCACCAGCGTAGATTTGCCGGCTCCCGACGCGCCAACCAGTGCCAAGGTCGTGTGGCGAGGTAGATACAGATCGACGTCCTTCAACACCAGCTTGTTTTGTCCCGGATAGGCAAAAGAAATGTGATTAAAGTGAATGCCTGATTCCAAAGTAGTGAAAGGAACTGTACCGTTGTCCATAAACGACTTATTATCGCGTCGCAAAAAGTCTCGCGTTACGTCTAAACTCGGCGTAATATTGGCAAGCTGACTACGAGCACTATTGAGTTGAGCAATCAACGGTAATGTCCGAAAGAGGACAAATAGATAAGTCAGTAGAACAGCAGAGAATGCCTCTACTTGATTCATAAGGAACGTGCGTCCAATCAGCACAATACACAATAACGCAATAATGCCTGTCACTTCGCTCACGGGTTCGATAAGAGCAGAAGTTGCCTGAGAGCGAAATTCGGCCTGCTCCCGCTCGCGAATTAAGCCTTTAATACGCTGGTACTCTCTCCATTCATTTGCTGTGGAACGCACCAAGCGCATTCCCGAGAGCAAATCTAAGGTGCTGGTGGAATAGGATCTAGAGGTTTCAGAGAGCTGTTTGCCGAAAAACTTAGAGCGAATAATACTGTATTGATTGACTAGAGCAACCAGCGCTAACATTGCAGTTGAAACAACCGTCAACTGCCAGGATAGGGAAAGTAGAATACAAATAAATACTAAAGCTGTAATTGCAACGGTGATCGAGCGCGTAATCATGCTAATGGCGCTAGCGGCTCTGGAAATCTCGTTATTCAGCCGGTTAACAATATCGCCAATGCCGGTTTTAACGTAGTAGTCCATGTCAACATCTAGCAGCAATTGCAACCCCTTCTCGCGCAGGTCATTGGCCGTTGTACGCTTTAGGGTACCTGAGACAAGGGCGTTGCTGTAGGCTGCCAAATTTTTCAGCACAATCAGCAGCAGAATGGCGGCCGTCATCAGCAGCAAATTGTAGTCACCTGAATTGCCTCCAAAGGGAGCCAGCAGCGACTGAATTAGCGGTGGTGCGCCTTTCGTAGCAACAGGTTGCCCTAAAAAGTTAAGCAGCACTGGAATGATCAGAGCTGTGCTGATACCGTTGAACAACGCTCCAGAAAAGCCCAGCAAAATGTTCAGCGCGATCAGATGGGGATAGCGGCGAGCCAGATTAACCAGAAGGGGATTAGAAGACATGTGGGCGTTCTAGTAATGGGGAGGCTGCAATAAACAGGTCTACCTAAATGAGCTAGGTTGAGATCCTGAACGAAAGTCGCTCTACTTGATGGCAAACCCTGACCAATGCCAACTGTAGGGTTCCCGAGAACTCTGACAAGACACCACGCTAGGTCAGGATTCCCTATAGGGCACTACCTCAGAGAGGACCTGCGAGAGCTGCGACGCCATGGTGTCGATGCTGCACTGCTCAACACAGCGAGTTCGAGCTTGCTGGCCTTTAGCTGCGGCTTCTTCTGGGTGCTCAAAAATCCATTGAATCTGGGCTGCTAGCTGATCGGGAGAACCTGGATCCACCAAATAGCCAGCCTCGCCGAGAATGGCAGGAATATCGCCGACGCGGGTAGCTAATACGGGTTTGGCCATGGCCATGCCATCGGTGAGTTTTAGCGGAAACTGGGCACGGGTGGCATCGGTGTCTCGCTGCGGCACAACAACTACATCGGCGGCAGCCACGAGTTCCGGCATCGCGTCGGCAGGCTGCCTCGGCAGTTGGATCAGACGGTGACCCCATTGCTGCCGCAGGGTTTCATCGTAGTTGTCGTAAGGATTGCCGCCCACAATCACCAGCTTCAGATCAGGCTGGTCCAGCAACTCCAACGCCGCCAGCACATCTTCTAAGCCTTTGTAAGGGCGTGGAGCACCGGGAAACATCAGCGTGCGGTAGTTTTCCAGTCCATAGCGAGCTTTTAGCGCTGCTCCATCATACTTCTGCGGATCAAACACTGTCGTGTCTTTGCCGTTGGGGACAAATGTGCCACCAAAGCGCTTTTGCAGAAAGCTGGTGTGGACGGTGATCGCGTCAGCATAGGGAATCAATTTCTCCATCCATTGTAGATACAGCGGGTGATCCGGACGGCGCAGTGCTCCATTCGGTTTGCAGAGATCGCGAAAGAGCTGCTTGGGACGCCAGGGATAGGCAAAGCTATCGCCACCGTGCCAGCTCAATTCCCAGTCATCGATATCTAGAATTACCGGGCGGCGAGTCTGCAATTTCTTGAGTAGCGCTACGCCAAAGCTGCCAGGCTGCGGTTTGATGGCATAGATCACATCCCCGCTAATCTGGTTCAACCCCTGCCAGATCGACCGGAAAAACTGCGGGTACTGCCCTCCTGCCACAGTAACAATCGGGAAGTGGCGCGGCATTGCTGCATACACCGAGTCACCAAACAGAAAGCCCAGGATTTCAACATCATAGCCGAGTCGCTTTAGAGCTTCTCCGAGCAAAGAGGCGCGGATCGCCCCATCATTGGTGGATAAATTCCAAACCAGCAACGAAATTTTCCGGGGACCGGGTGCAGGAGTCATAATTGGTGTTCTCAACGATAAGACTGAGGCTAGTTGGCTCCTCGGATTCGCCAAGGATTGGTGACTTGATTCGGCAGCAGCCATTGAGCCACCCGATCAAAGATTCTCAGGGGCAAGGAGCGCGTCACATTTTTGGCGTACTGAGGACGATAGGGATAGGTACAATGCAGCACTTTGATCGGCTGATCGAGAGGTTCGTAGCTATCTTTCCACTTGCTCAGAAAGTTGTAGATGGGCGACAGTACCTGCATGTCGGGTTGCGTGGTTGCCACAGCCGCCGCAAACGCTCCCTGATCGCGCAGCAACAATACATCCTGATGCTGAACGATAATTTCAAAATACTGCTGAAAGCGCTGAAACAAAAGGGCGTTGGTATCGCTGCGTCGAAAGGCGAGTAAGCCAGTATTGTACTGAATACTATCTTCCTTCAGCGGTAGCCCTATTCCTTGTAGTGTCGGCAAAATCGGCTGCTTGACTCGCAGTAGATTAGACGCATGCGAAATTGCGGGCTGAACATCTTTGGTAATCAAAAAAGGAGATTCTTCAAGATAGTCAAATAGTTCCGGAATCGGCGCAAGTAAACAAATATCGCAGTCTAGAAAAATCGTTTTTTGAAAGGGTGAAATTTCATAAAGTGCCAGTTTTGCCTGACGAGAAGCTAAAACCGGATTCTGATGGGAAGGAGCCTGCTGCAGAAAAACATTGCCAAAACTAGTCAACAAGGGATGGAGAATTTTAGGAACTCGGTCAATCAAAATCAGGATAGGTTCTTGATGGAATTTGCGAACCGAAGCGAGAAAATGAACACAATCTTGAAATGAATAGAGTCCAGTGAGAATGGTAATAAATCCTTGATCGCTGTTCATGCCGGTTGTAGGGGCGAGATGGAGAAGACGCCTGTGGTTAGAGTGCCCGGGAAACTGAGCTAGTCAACACAAAACCAGCAACGCAAAAAGGTTCCGAGGCTAAACCTGCACAACAGCAAGTTCGTCGGAACCTAAAGGGTGGATTTTGAGATGAATCGGCAGAGTTGGATCAAGCCTAGTCTACGAGTCGCAATCGGCCGATTTGAATGTAGTCTAGAACACGATTGATACGCCGGCGCTCTTCATCGCTGATGGAATGATCTGCCAGGATCGCTGACGTGAGCTGGATATGTTCGCTGCGGTTCATCTGTCCTGCCGCAATGACTTGTTCAATCAATCCTGTCAGCGCAGGACTGGACTGACGTTCAGCAGCCGATACCATAATCTATTCCTCTGCGTTAGAAAATTGTCGTGGGGATGAGAACTGCGCTATGCTGGCAGGCTCGATGCATTTATTGTCAATTGAAAAAAAGGAATTTAGGCAAAGCTAATTTCCGGTTTCCATGAAGACTCTGTAAACAATTGCTTGACCATTCACCCTACTCTACAAACGGCCAAGCATAGCAAGCGCGAAACTACGGATCTATCTCTGGGACTTTTGGAATTTACCAGGTTTTGATTAAACTTTTGAGTGGATAGATGCTCGTGAACAGGACCTA
This sequence comes from Synechococcales cyanobacterium C42_A2020_086, assembly GCA_015272325.1. Classification (GTDB taxonomy): domain Bacteria; phylum Cyanobacteriota; class Cyanobacteriia; order Elainellales; family Elainellaceae; genus JACYLU01. Next base: position 89,598 of record JACYLU010000031.1, read on the forward strand.
GAAGTTGCCCTAGTCTTACTCAATTTTGATGGACTGATGATCTGATTACCGGATTGCCGTAATCCTGAACTAGGAGACCAAGATGCACATTCACCGTCTACCCGCACTTTCAGATAATTACATTTTTGTGCTGCATGATCCGCAACATCAGATTGCAGCTGTTGTTGATCCGGCCACTGCTGAGCCTGTGTTGCAGTGCTTGCGGTCCCTAAAGGCGAATCTAGTCGCTATTTTCAATACGCACCATCATGGCGATCATGTTGGCGGCAATTCAACGCTCTTGCGTCATTTTCCGCAGGCAGTTGTGTATGGGGGAGCGCAGGATCGCGGCAGAATTCCAGGGCAGCAGGTATTTCTGCAGGAGGGCGATACTGTGACCTTTGGCGATCGAACAGCTGAGGTTTTGTTTGTGCCCGGACATACCCGCGCCCATATCGCTTACTATTTTCCGCCTGTGCTGCCTAACGAACCTGGTGAGCTGTTTTGCGGCGATACACTCTTTGCGGGCGGCTGCGGCAGACTATTTGAGGGCACGCCGACTCAGATGGTGGATTCTCTCAGCAAAATTCGAGCCTTACCGGATCAGACTCGCGTCTGGTGCGCTCACGAATATACCCTGAAGAACCTTCAGTTTGCTCTTACCGTGGATGGTACAAATTCTGAGCTACAGGATCGGCTAATGACAGTGCAGGCAATGCGGCAACGCGCTGAATCAACCGTGCCGTCCTGGTTGGGCGAGGAAAAGCGCACCAATCCGTTTTTGCGCTGGGATCAGCCTGAGCTACAGACACGAGTGAACAGCCAAGACCCGATTCAAACGTTTGCTCGTCTGCGCGGTATGAAGGATCAGTTCTAAAAGGCTCTAAGGGGCAACTGAGTGAATGGGTGAATGGGTGAATCAGAGAGATTTCCCACTTCAGTTCCACCTCACTCTAGTTCCACAATCACCGGCACATGGTCGCTAGGCTTTTCCCAGCTTCGTGGGGTTTTGTCGATTACGCAGTCCTTAGCGCGGGGAGTCAGGGCAGGAGCGAGATAATGATGGTCAATCCGCCAGCCGAGGTTGCGGCGAAAGGCAGCGGCTCGATAGTCCCACCAGGTGAATTGTCCTGCCGACGAGTTGAACTGCCGAAAGGCATCTACCAGACCCAAATCAAAGATGGCTTGCCGCAAAGCCTGCCGCTCGGCATCGGTTGCCATAATGCGCTGCTCCCGCCCAGTCGGGTCGTGGATGTCGCGATCTTCGGGTGCGATGTTGAAGTCGCCGCAGACGAGCAATTGAGGCTGGAGAGGCAGCAAGGCTTTGAGGTAGTCTCGCAGGGTTGCCAACCAGCGCAGTTTGTAGTCATACTTCTCGCTGCCAATCTCGGAGCCGTTGGGCACATAGACATTCACAATCAACATCTGATCATGAATGCCGCTGAGAACGCGCTTTTGCTCGTCGAACGGTTCGCCGCTGGCTGCACCCAGCACCGGGGCAAATCCAGCACTCACGTTCTGCAACGGATTGCGGCTGAGCAGCGCTACTCCGTTATAGGACTTTTGCCCGGAAATGTAGACGTGATAGCCTAGAGCTTCTAAGGCAGCTCGTGGGAAGTCCTGATCCGTCACTTTCGTTTCCTGAACACACAGCACATCGACTGGATTCGCTGTCAGCCAAGTCATAACATGATCCAAGCGCGTCCGAATGGAGTTAACGTTCCACGTGGCGATTTTCATGCGTTCAGCCGATCCTGCATTGAGTCCGTACTACAAAATACCCCACTTGGGTACTGACGATCCGCTTTTTGATCCGCCTTACTGGAAATAGCACAGTCTTACCGCGCCCATTTTGCACCCATTTCCTTTCCATACTGAATTACCTATTACCTGCTCAATTACATCCTGCTCAATTACATACTGAGGAAGGCAAGATCGATGTCAGATGCACGCGCTAACCAGCCTAGAAGACCACAGCGCCGCAGACCGACCTGTCCCAAGGGAGGCAATCATCAGCTTCAGCGTCAGGGGTCACGCTTTATTTGCACGAAATGTAAACTGAGCTTCCCGATTGATCCCGGCAGACCTTCTCCGGGCGGCTAAGCCGTTCTGTAGCTCTCTGTGGCTCAAAGAAATGTAATACCCGAGAGTGCCAATCATTGGACGACAGAGGAGAATTGAGAGAGTTCATCAGGGTAGTGAACGATGCGATTCTCCTCTTTGCTGTTGGGTGGGCTAGGTGGCGTGGTGTTGCTGGTTGGCGGACTGGATGCTTCAGCCGATACCGTTCGAGAGCCAATTATCCGAGACACAACCCTGCCTCAGCCGTCTGAAGTCACCCATAACGGCAACCGCACGGTGATTACTGGCGGCACTGAACGCGGCAGCAACCTGTTTCACAGCTTTCGAGCGTTCTCTGTACCTGAAGGCGGGACTGCTTCGTTTCAGGGGATCAATCCAGCCATCGCCAGGATTTTAATGCGGGTTACAGGGCCGTCGCAGTCGCGCATCAATGGCACGATCGAAGCGCTGCAGGCAAATGGCAGTCTCAGCTCTGCCGATGTTTTCCTGATCAACCCCAATGGCATTATCTTTGGTCCAAATGCCTCACTGCGGCTTGGCGGTTCCTTCATTGCCTCTACCGCCGACCAGATTACCTTTGCAGACGGCACACAGTTTAGCGCCGTTGCCCCCGCAGCCTCGCCACTCTTGACAGTGAGTGTACCGACCGGATTGCAGTTTGGCAACACTCCAGGGCGGATCGTCAATCAGGCGGTGCAAACCGTTGTGGATGAGTCAGAGAATCCAGTTCTAGATGCAGAGGGATTTCCGCAGGTGACTGGACTAGAGGGCAACCCAGGAGAAACCCTAGCGTTAATTGGCGGCAATGTCCTGCTCACTCAAAACGGGGTTATTCGCTCTAACGGTGGACGAGTTGAAATCGGCAGTGTCGGTAGCACCGGACAGGCCTTTTTGACCCCGATTCCCAACGGCTGGGATGTCACCTACCCATTAGGGCAGTCGGGAGGAGATATCCTCATGGAATTGTTTGCCCGGATCGATACGACGGGTCCGGGCGGCGGAGCAATTGAGCTGAATGCAGGGCAAATTGCCGTCCTAGATCCGCTAACGCAGATTATTTCAGGAACGCTGGGATCGGGGCGAGGCGGCAACCTAACCTTGACGGCAACCGAATTCTTGGTTGTGAGTGGAGACAACGCCAGCATCCGTACCGAAACCCGCGGCAGTGGCAGAGCCGGAGACATCACAATTTTTGCGCCTCAGATCGTGATTCAAGATGGCGGGCGGATTGGCTCCTTCAGCTTTCGGCAAGGGCAAGGAGGCACGATTCGAGTGGTTGCTCCCCAATCTGTAACCATTGCTGGCGTCTCGCCCGAACTTGAAAGTTTAAGCCTGCTTTATGTGCAGACCCGAGGCTCAGGAACGGCCGGCAATATTGAAGTCACAACCGATCGTCTGGAAGTGCTGGCTGGAGGGCAAATTAGCACTACAACCTTCGGCGCAGGTGATGCCGGCAATCTAACGGTACGCGCCAATCAAGTGGATCTAGTGGGTATTGCCTTGGATCGTAACGGTCGCCCGCTGCTGTCCGATGGTTTGCCGGCTGTGGGGGGCTTGGTGGTCGGCACTACACCCCGCTCGACGGGTAATGGCGGCATGCTGCGAGTGATAACCCAGCGATTGAACCTGCGAGAGGGCGCGCTGTTGCAAGCTACCACCTACGGGCAGGGCGAAGCCGGAGACGTAACAGTGCGGGCTAGTGAAGCAATTGACGTGAGCGGTACCTCCGAGCAGGGGGGCTTTCGCACCGGCATTGCTGCCTCTTCAGGAGGGCTGCCTGACTCCGCGGCTCGTCGAATTCCCACGGCTGTTGGGGGCGGCGGCAATTTGACCCTGATCACCGAGCGCTTGACTGTGCGTGACGGAGCTATTGTGGCGGTGAACAGTCTCAATCCAGAGGCGGCAGGTGCGGGCAGTTTGCAGGTGCAGGCTCGTACTATCGTGCTCGACCAAGGACGGCTAAATGCCGAAACCGAATCCGGGAACAATGCCCGCATTCAGCTTCAGGGGGTAGACTTTTTGCTGCTGCGGCGCAACAGCGACATTTCAACTTCAGCAGGCTTAACGCGGGGCGGCGGCGACGGCGGCAATATTGAGATTGGCGCTGAGTTTATTCTGGATGCCCCCCTAGAAAATAGCGACATTACGGCGAATGCAGGCGAGGGCAATGGCGGCAACATCACCATCGATGCGACGGGCATTTTTGGCCTAGTGGAACGTCCTCAGACCACACCCTTGAGCGACATTACTGCCAGCTCAGAATCGGGAGTGGACGGCGAGATCAGCCTCAGTACCCCAGCGATTGATCCCACCCGAGGACTGGTAGAACTACCCACAGCAACTGTGGATGCGTCGCAGCTCATTGCCCAAGGCTGCGGAACAGGTACCCGTCGCACAGCCCAAGCCCTCGGAGAGTTCGTGATTACCGGACGCGGCGGCTTACCACCCAATCCAGGCGATCTGCGCGGCAGCTCAGCTGTCATCAGCGACTGGGCTACCCTGCCTCCGAGCACGACGCCGGCAGCCGCATCTGCTTCTCCGCTGTCTGCCGTTCCACCGAGTTCTGCGTCGCTGCCCGAGTTACCTGCCACAGCTCCTGCTCTTGTAGAAGCGCAAGGTTGGGTCATGGGGGCGGATGGTCGAATTACTCTCGTGGCTCAAGCGGCAACCGCTGTCCCCCATCACTCCGGTTTTCTGTCGCCCGACTGCGAAGGGTCGTAGAATAGCGGCGGATTGGTCTGATGTGCAGCGTGAGGATGAGCCATGAGAACTGGCTGGAGGCAAGGAGCGTTGAGAGTTGCAGGATTTGTAGGAGTTCTGTCCTATGTTCTGCTGGTTGGGTGCAGTCCATCTGGGAGTGCCGGTGGCACGATGCTTTCCGCAGCAGAGTCAGTAGCCGTGGAGGCTGCTGCTCCTGAAGCCACATCGCTCCAATATCAAGTTCATTCACTGCCAAATGCCGTGGTGCATACGCTGCGCATTCCCAGGAGCTATCGTGTGACAGTTGCGGTTGCCCCGGGAACGGCATCCTTGGCGGAATTTGTTCAACAGTCGGGAGCCATTGCCGCCCTCAATGCCGGCTTTTTCGATCCGGTGAATCAGCAGACAACTTCCTATGTGGTACAACAAGGGCAAATCGTGGCCGATCCGCGCCAGAACGAACGGCTGATGACCAATCCTGATCTCGCCGCCTATCTCAATCAGATTTTGGACCGTTCTGAGTTCCGCTCTTACCGCTGCGATTCAGCAGATCCCTCTACCAGTCGCACTTTTCGCACTTTAGAACGCTACGCCATTGCTCGCCGCTCTGCTCCCCTGCCAGCGGACTGTAGGCTAGTCGATGCTGTGGGAGCAGGTCCGCAACTGCTGCCCGATCTCACCGCCGAGGCAGAAGGATTTGTCACTACGGTAGATGGAACAGTGGTCCGCGATGCTCTCGGGAGTAATCAGCCCAATGCCCGCACAGCGATTGGGATTACTCGCAACGGCGATTTGATTTGGGCAATGGTGGCTCAGTTGTCGGGGAAGCCGGGGTCTGGGCTGTCATTGCCGGATTTGGCAATATTTCTGAATTCACTGGAAGTTGAGACAGCGCTGAATTTAGATGGCGGCAGTTCGTCGGCGCTGTTCTATAACGGTCAAACCCTCTATGGCAAGATCGATGGGCAGGGTAATCCAGTGATGCGGCCGGTCAAGTCGGTGCTGCTGCTCCAGCCGGCCCGCTAGGGAACGTCTTTGTTGATGGCTGGCTTAATTGCTGATCACAATATCGGCGCGAGTGAGGCTAGGGCGATTGGTGAAGCGGGCAATGGCCACTGCCCCCAGTCCACCGGCTCCATCCCTGTCAAAGAATAGGACCCCGGTGCCGCGATTGTAGATGAAGCGATCCATGCGGTCTTGGGCGCGGTTGCCTAGCACAAACCGACTGCGAGCAATGCGGCCGAGCCGCAGCGAGGGACTAAACCCGCTCCGGGAAATGATTAGCGTATCGTCGATGGGGCGAAAATCAGTAATAACGTCCAAACTGTTGCGACGAGCCGACGTCAAAACAATGCTATCTTGACCCTTGCCGCCGGTAATGCGGTCACGCCCATCGCCGCCAACCAGTCGATCATTGCCATCGCCCCCCAGCAGCGTATCTCGTCCACTTCCACCGAACAATTGGTCATTGCCGCTGCCACCATTGAGGATATCATTGCCGTCTTCTCCGGATAGCCAGTCGTCGCCTGCTTCGCCGCTAAGGGAGTTGTCGCCTGCATTGCCGGTGATTTCGTTATCCAGCGCATTGCCAACACCGACTCGGGCCCGTCCGGTTAGCGTTAAGGCTTCCAGGTGGTTGCCAAGGGTCCAGTTGACGCTCGCCTGCACCGTATCAAATCCGGCATCCACAACCTCCAGCACGCTGTCATTGGGGCTATCCACGATGTAGAGATCGTCTCCGGTGCCGCCTTCCATGCGGTCATTGCCGGTGCCCCCATCTAGAAGGTCATTGCCGCTGTTGCCCGTGAGTTGGTCATTGCCCCCTTTGCCGAAAATCTGGTCATTGCCGCGCCCGCCAATCAGCTGATCGCTGGCAGCACTACCCACCATGACGGTGGTGCCGGTAAAGCCGCTGAAATCGAAAATCTCAAAGTTGGTGATGGTGGTATTGCCGGTTAAAATGCCGCCAATTTGATTCATCGGATTCTCGACCTCGACGCGAGCCGTGCCGCTACCATCGAGCAGCCGGAAGGTATCACTGCCGCCGCCGCCGTTGATGATATCGTTCTGCTGCAAATTGCTGAGAATCGAAACAACGGTGTCATTACCATCTAGTGCTGTAATCAGATCGGTCGCAGGTGTGGTCTCGAGTAACTGCCCGCCGTTGGAGGCACCGTTCACTAGGTTGATCGGCGCGATCTGCACAGTTGCTTGGGCAGGTACACTCGTGCGGTTACCGTCGCTGAGGGTAAACAGAATCGTGCGGGTGGTAGTATCGGGTGTATTTGAGCGGTTTTGATATCGAACGCTGCGCAGGACCTGCAGGTAACTTGGTAGGGGTGCTCTGCCACTCAAAGTCAAGACGCCTTGGATCGCATCGTAGGCTGCACTGATACCCGTACCAACCGTATCGACGAGCAGCATTTCATTGGCACCATCCAGAAGATTGGAGATAACAACCCGTGCCGAGCTAAGGCTGGGGTAGTCTTGATTCGTGAAGCGAGCATCGCTGGCCACCAAGGTCACCGGTGGACCGCTGACAACAAAGGTGCGATTCAAGTCTACACCCACCCCGGACCCATTCAGATCGAGCGTCGGCAGTAGGAAGGTGGCATCAAACTGTAGCGTCAGTCGAACTGAAGCAGAGGCATCTACTCCATCTCGAACTCGCCATTCCACCGTTCGCGATGTTGTTGTGGGCGTTGTGCTGCTGTTGAGATAGCGTACCGAGCGTAGGGCAGTTTGGTAGTTGGCAACGGAAGCCGTACCCGTCAGGGTCAGCACGCCGGTTCCCGGATCGAAGCGGCTAGTAATGCCGTTCTGATCGTTCATCAGCAGCGTATCTTCCCCGGCAACAAACCCTCGGAGCGTGAGGGTCGCCCCCGACAGCATTGTATGATCTAAATCGCTGAGCTGAAGCTGCGGATCGAGGACAATTGGACGGCCGCCCGTAAAGGCAATAGTCTGCCTGGAGAGTTTCAGCGTTGGCGGATCATTGACGCTAATCACTCGCAGCGGTCGCGTCACCGGATTGCTGCTGGCAGCCGCATCGCGCACGGAAACCTGCAACGTACGGTTGCCAACATTGGGATTGTCGCTGCTGTTGCGGTAAGTCACCGAGCGCAGCAAGGCTTGGTAGCTGCCAATGGGGGCAATGCCGCTGAAATTGAGCACGCCGGTTTTGGCATCAAACCCACCCCGAATCCCGCTTTGAGGGGTAAAGCTGAGGCTATCTTGCCCCGCTACATAGCCAACCAACTGCACCGTTGCCCCTGCCAGATTTAGACTATCTGGATCGGTGAGGGTGAGTTGCGAATCCAGGGCAACTGCAGCCGCGTTCTCGGTGTAGATTAACGGTCCTCTAGCCAGGGTCACTGTAGGCGCTGTATTCACGGCAGTGATCTGGATAGAGCGCGTTGCTACGTTACTCTCGGTTGTGCGGTCCCGCACCGAGAACTGGATGGTTCGCGGAGCCGTGTTGGGGCTGTTGCTGGTATTCGCATAGGTCACCGAGCGCAGAGCGGCTTGGTAGCTGGCAAGGGAGGCTGTACCGGTCAGGGTTAAGACGCCGGTGTCTGCCTCAAAACTGCCGGTGATGCCGCTTTGAGGCGTGAAGCTGAGGCGGTCTTGATTGGGTCGATGTCCCCCGATCCGCACCGTCGCACCGGTGAGATCAAGGCTATCCTCATCGCTGAGGCGGATCCCCGCGTCGACAATCACCTCACCCGCATTCTCCAGGTAAGACACTCCGCCAGCCGAGGTCGCTACGACCGGAGGACTGTCAATCGCGCGAATCTGGATACTACGAGTCGCTAAATTGCTGGTTGTCGTCGCGTCCCGCACCGAGAATTGCACCGTGCGGCTAGCCGGTGTTGGATTATTGCTGGTGTTGGTGTAGGCAACCGAACGCAACAGCGTTTGATAGCTGGCAATGGGTGCTACGCCGCTGAACGTCAGCAAACCGTTCGCTGCATCAAAGTTGCCCGTGATACCTGCTTGGGGCGTAAAACTGAGGCGATCCTGCCCTGCTACGTAGTCGAGCAGTCGTACTGTGGCGCTGGTTAGGTTGGGGCTGTCAACGTCGCTGACGCGAATACCGCCATCGATGGGAACGGCACCCGCCTGCTCAACATAGGACAACGCTCCGGCTGAGGGGGTCACAATGGGTGGATCGTCGAGGTTGATCACGCCAATCGTGAGGGTTTTGGTGAAGCTGCGGCCGCCCACATCGGTCGTGGTGATTTGCACCGTATAGGAGGATTTCGTCTCAAAATCTACGGGAGCATTTGTACGCAGCTCGTTATCGACGATGGTGAAGGCGGCATTGTCTCCGAATCCCGGCACTAGGCTGTAGGTAAAGCGGTCGTCCTGATCGGCGTCAACGGTGCTGAGGGTGCCCACTAAGCTACCAATGGGCACATTCTCATTCACAGTTGTCCGGCTGAGGAGCAGATCGGTCGGTGCTGTGTCGCCGGGACGCTCTCGCAGGTCATTCACAAAGACGGTAAAGGTCTTCTCGAACGATAGACCACCCACATCGCTGGTGCGCACCCGAATTGAGTAGGTCGGCTTGGTTTCAAAGTCGGGGATGCGGTTGAGGCGCAGTTGGTTGCCCACAATGGTGAAGGCGTTGTTGTCGGTGCTGCCTTCTCCTGCCACCAGGGTGTAGGTATGGGTATCGCCTATGTCGGGGTCAATGGTGCTGAAGTTGCCCACTACAGTGCCCACAGGACGGTTCTCGTCAATGCGATTGCTGCTCAGCAACAGATCCTGCGGGGGGGTCGTGCCGGGTTGTTCTGGCAGATCATTGACGCTGATGCGGAACACTTTCTCGAACGACAGACCACCCACATCGCTGGTGCGCACCCGAATTGAGTAGCTAGACTGGGTTTCAAAGTCGGGGATGCGGTTGAGGCGCAGTTGGTTGCCCACAATGGTGAAGGCGTTGTTGTCGGTGCTGCCTTCTCCTGCCACCAGGGTGTAGGTATGGGTATCGCCTATGTCGGGGTCAATGGTGCTGAAATTGCCCACTACAGTGCCCACAGGACGGTTCTCATCGATGCTGGTGCGGCTAAGCAGCAAATCGCGAGGTGGTGTTGTGCCGGGCAGCTCAGGAAGATCAATCACATTAATGGTAAAGATCTTCTCGAATGCCAGTCCTCTGGAATCAGCCGTTCTGACCCGAATCGAGTAGCTAGACTGGGTTTCAAAGTCGGGGATGCGGTTGAGGCGCAGTTGGTTGCCCACAATGGTGAAGGCGTTGTTGTCGGTGCTGCCTTCTCCTGCCACCAGGGTGTAGGTATGGGTATCGCCTATGTCGGGGTCAATGGTGCTGAAGTTGCCCACTACCGTACCAACCGGACGGTTCTCCTCAATCCGGTTACTGCTGAGCAGCAAATCGCGAGGTGGCGTCGTACCCGGTAGTTCCGACAGATCAACAACATTGATGGTAAAACTGCGCTCAAAGGAGAGGCCTTTGGAATCGGTAGTTCGGACGCGAATCGAGTAGGTTGGTTTGGTTTCAAAGTCGGGGGAAACGTTGATGCGGAGCTGATTGCCCACGATGGTGAAGGCGCTGTTGTCGGTGCTGCCCTCACCAGTCACTAGGCTAAAAGTATGGGTATCGCCAATATCTGAATCAATGGCGGTTAGCGTTCCCACCACCGTTCCAGCAGGCTTATTTTCTTCAATATTGGTAGAACTCAGAGCAATATTCGTCGGGGCTTCATCTAAGTTCCTAATCGTGACCGTGAAAACTTTCTCGAAGGTTTGGTTGCGAGAGTCTGTGGAGCGGACGCGGATCGAGTAGGAAGGCTTGGCTTCAAAATTGGGCACTACATTCAGCCGCAGCTGATTGCCCGAAATCGTGAAAGCATTGTTATCGTTGCCACCTTCTCCTGCCACTAGGCTATAGGTATGGGTATCGCCCGCATCCGGATCGACAGTGCTGAAGGTGCCCACGATAGTACCGATGGGTCGGTTTTCATCCACTGTGTTGCTACTTAGCGTGATGTCGGTTGGGGCTTCGCTGAGATCATTCACATTGATTTTCAACGCCCGCTCGATAAATAGGTTGCGAGAGTCTGTGGAGCGGACGCGGATCGAGTAGGAAGGCTTGGCTTCAAAATTGGGCACTACATTCAGCCGCAGCTGATTGCCCGAAATCGTGAAAGCATTGTTATCGTTGCCACCTTCTCCTGCCACTAGGCTATAGGTATGGGTATCGCCCGCATCCGGATCGACAGTGCTGAAGGTGCCCACGATAGTACCGATAGGTCGATTCTCATCGACGCTGCTAGCGCTGAGCGTTAAGTTTGTTGGAGCTTCGTTGACATCGCGAACTCGAATAGTCAGGGTTTTGGTGAAGCTTTGCCCCGTAGAGTCGCGAGTGGTGACACGAATCGAGTAGCTTGGCTTGACTTCAAAATTGGGCGAGGTTTTGATCCGCAGTTGATTGCCGACGATCTCGAAACTGGCTGCATCGCCAAAGGTGGGCACCAGCGTGTAGGTGAATGGCTCTGTGCTGTCAGCATCTACCGTTGAAAGGGTGCCGACTAGCGTGTTGATGGGCACATTCTCATCGATGATGTCATTGCTGAGCAGTAAATCGGTGGGAGCACCCGGATCGACACCATCAATAACATTGATTGTGAAGCGCTGGGTGAGGCTGAGTCCGGTACCATTGCGATCGGTAACCCGCACTAAAATCGAGTATCTAGATTTGGTTTCAAAATCAGGAACGGTATTGATGCGCAGCTCATTGCCGACAATCGTAAAGGCACTATTGTCGTTGCTGGTACCGTCGGAAACCAGAGCGTAGGTAAAGGCCGTATCGCCGGCATCCGGATCGATGGCGCTAAAGCGACCCACCAGCGTGTTAGCCGGTACATTCTCGTTGATTTGATTCGAGGAGAGCAACAGCGCTGTGGGGGCTTCGTTCAGATCATTAACGGTAATGGTGAAGGCCCGTTCAAAATTCAACCCGCCCTGATCCGTGGTGCGAACGCGAATTGAGTAAGAGGACTTGGCTTCAAAGTTGGGGGAGACGTTGAGACGGAGTTGATTATTGACAATGGTGAAGGCGCTATTGTCTGTATCGCCTGGACCTTCTACGAGTTGATAGGTATGGGAATCGTTGGTATTGGCATCGATGGTCGTGAAGGTGCCTACGGTTGACCCGGCAGGTACATTCTCGTTGATGGCGGTAGCACTCAAGTTGAGTGCTGTTGGTGCCACGTTGGCTGGCGTTTCCGGCAGGTCATTGATGGTGATTGTGAATTCTTTCTCGAAACTCAGCCCGCCCCGATCGGTGGCTCGAATGCGGATTGCATAGGTGGGTTTGGTTTCAAAATCGGGGGAAACGTTGATGCGGAGCTGATTATTGGTGATTGTGAAGGCAGCGTTATCGCCGAAGCTCGGCACCAAGCTATAGGTAAAGGTGTCGCCGGCATCGGGATCCACGGCCGTCAGCACGCCGATCAGCGAGTTTGCTGGCACATTCTCGTTGATGGCAGTACTACTGAGCTGAATATCCGTCGGTCTTTCGTTGACATTCGCAATCGTGATTGTGAACGGATCTTCTCGAGTTAAGCCACGCGGATCGGTTGTACGAACGCGAATGGTGTAGGTAGACTTGGTTTCAAAATCCGGCGAGATATTGAGGCGCAGCTGATTGCCGGTAATGGAAAACGCGGTGTTGTCCGTATTACCAGGAATGGGAACTAGGCTATAGACAAACGCTGTATCGTTGTCTGGATCCACCGTTGTGAAAGTGCCAACCACCGTATTGGGCGCCACGTTCTCATTGACCGTCGTGCTGCTTAGCGTTGTGCTGGTTGGCGCTTCCGGCAAATCAATGACGGTAATTGGAATAATTTTTTCGTAGCTGCGACCGCCCTGATCAGTCGTCCGCACCCGAATTGAGTAAGCAGACTTGGCTTCAAAGTTAGGAGAATTAATGATCCGCAGTTGGTTATTGACGATCCTGAAGGCGCTATTGTCGGTGCTGCCCTCACCCGCGACTAGCTCGTAGGTATGGGTATCGCCGGCATCGGGATCGACGGTAGAGAAAGTGCCAACGAGGCTGTTATCTCCAACATTCTCATTAATACTGGTGCTGCTGAGGAGAATATCGGTGGGAGCAGCATTGGGCGGCGTCGAGACCTGAAAAAACCTCTGATACACCCCGTCGCTGCTGCCGTCTTGCCCGCGGCTCGTCCAACTAATGGCAAAGTTACCGCTGGCATCGGACGCAACTGCCGAGAAGCGCTGATCATTGAGCGTCGTTCTGTTGACTAGAAACTCATTGCCGTCTGCTCCTGGTAACGGAGCACCATTAGCGCCAAAGCGACGACCATAGACGCCGCTACCTGCTCCATCAATCCCGGTCCAGGTAATGATAAACCCGCCGGTTCGCAGCATCCGCACCTGGGAATACTGCTGACTGCCGGTAGAGCTAGTGTTGACTTTGAATTCGTTGCCAAGGGCAACCCCGTTGCTGTCGTAGCGCCGAGCGAAAACTTCCTCTCCTTCAAAGCCCGCCTGATTACTCGTCCAGCTGATCACAAAGTTGCCCGCTGCATCCATCGAGACGCTGGGTTGCCGCTGGGCATTACTGGTATTGATGGTATTGACCTGAAACTCTCCGCCCCGCTTGGTGCCATCGGCATTAAACCGCTGCGCAAAGATGCCCCAGGAGTTACCGTCTTGACCGTCGCTTTCCCAGACCACCACAAAATTGCCGTTGGCATCCATGGCAACCGACGCATTCTGCTGATCGCCCGTGGTGAAGGAATTCACCAAAATTTCGTTACTGGATAGCGGCGTTCCATCCTTGTTGAAGCGGCGGGCAAAAATATCATTTCTGCCTCCAGGAACTTGGTTGGTGCTCGTCCAGACCACCACGAAATCGCCATCAGCATCTACGGCAATCGAGGCATTGCTCTGATCCGAGGCAGTTGTGCGGTTGACTAGAAACGGTCCACCTAAAGCCGTGCCATTGCGGTCGTAGCGCTGGGCATAGACGCCATAACCACTCTCATCGTCGTACAGGTAGCCGCCCCGTCCTGACCAGGTGATAATGAAATCGCCCTCATCATCCATGGCGACAGCCGACGCCAACTGGTTTCCTCGCAGTTGATCACCTGGTGCAGGAGTATCGCTATTGACGCGGAATTCCGCCCCCCAAGTCTGTGTGGCAGCATCATAACGCCGGGCATAGACCCCCCATTCTGTTGGCCGACTGGGAACATCCTGCCCTTGACTCGACCAAGTGACGACCAAATTGCCATTCGCATCCATGCTGATCGCCTGCATGGGACGCTCGTTGACCGCACCAAACGCTAGGGTTGAGGAGGTAATCTGAATACCCGTGGTGAATTGGTTAACCTGGAATTCGTCACTCGCAATGAATGGCATAGAAGTCGTCCCGCTGGGTCCTCACAAAAGGGAAATTTCCCCCAGTGGAAGGGTACCCATTTCGGTGCAAACAGTTACAACGCCCTTAGGAGAGTCCACACGGTGGCTGGCTCGATAGGACCTCTGCCGATTGCTTTTAACGCACTCAATATCAAGCTTTGTATTAAGCTCTGTAAATTCTGTGATTGGGAAGGATTTCGTTAAGGTCTCATTGACGCAATGAGTTGCCGTAGGCTTGGTATTAAGAAGCCAGATGAACCCGACAAAATTCCTTCTTGGGTGGTATGTCCTGAGAAGAGCATTAAATGCAAGAGTTTCCTGCTTAGGATAGTTCAGCCCGCGGATAATACCACTTAAAATCTCAAGTATTGTTGTATTCTTAAATACAGAATACGTTATTGATTGTTTACTGCCGTTTTAAATGAGACTTGAGAGCTATGTTGAAGCATCGAATTCCCTACCAAACAGGGGCAAAACCGCCTCACGCTCCAACTTCGTCCTCGCCTCAGTCTGCTACTCCTTCAACCACTTCCCCTCATTCTGCTGGTTCAAAGTAGTGACTAATTAACAAATTAAAGTGGCGATTATGCTTTCATTCCAGGCGCTAGACATTAGCGCTTTTTTGTTGGCTTTGCTGATTGTGATACGCGGCATAGACCCCTTGAACGTTATACCAATTCAGAAAAATGCGGGCAATTTCTAAAGCGAACTGGGGTTTTCCTTGATCGATTAACCATTGCAACAGCGGAGCTAGGGTTCGTTCGTTCAGCAGTCCCCCCAGCGAAAGCCCACCCCAGAGTAGGCGGTGGAGCCAAGTCATTTGAATCATCATTCGCACTTCCCAAGTGGGGTGCTTTTGATAAAACAAAACGCCCATGCGACCACGCTGAATTTCTTGGTCAATCAGCCGCGGCAATTGCTGCAATGAGAACGGTGGATGCCAGTGGTAGCCCACAGCCGCCGGACATTTCACCAGCTTTAACCCGAGCCGCTTTAGCCGCACGCCTAGTTCCAAATCTTCCCAGCCGTAGAGCTGAAAGCGAGTATCAAACAACCCTGCTTGCTCTAGCCAGTGCCGGGCAATGGCGACGTTGCCGGTGGCAAAATAGGCTGCTGAAACGTCGGTGAGCTTGAAGGGTTCTGCCGTTGGGTTATCGAAGTTGCAGGTGTTGATGACTCGACCGTAGGTAAAGACCCGGTCACTACCGATAGTCTGTTGAGCGGCGATTAAGCCATTGGCATGGGCCTGCAAAAATCCTTCAGTGACCACCAAATCGCTGTCGATAAATACAATCACATCTCCCAATGCCTGCTGCACCCCTAAATTGCGGGCGGCGGCTGGCCCTTGGTGCGCTTGCCGAAACAAACGAACATGGGGAAACTGATCGGACTGGGCTTGCAGCCAGGCCACGGTGCTATCGGTAGAGCCATCATCCACCACAATCACTTCGTAGGTTTGAATTACTCCCTGGGGCGACAACTGCTGCTGTTCTAGGGCCCGCAGACACTTTTCTAGAATTGGCAGCCGATTGTAGGTTGGAATCACAACGCTTAAAAACACAGGCTCATCCAGCGCACCATTCCAAATCCTAGCGTTATTCGTAGCTCATCGATGGCGAGGCGGAAGCGCATTACCCAGCATTGACTGCAAAATCTGTTGCAAAATCTGTACCGCGTCAAACAGGAATTGAAGCAGATTTAGTTAGATAATGAAAACCTTGTTAGCGAACGAAAGCACCGTAGGGTTGCGCCAGCGAGGAGAATTGGTATGAAAGCGCAGGATTTGAAAGGAAAAACCATCGCCTTTGCCGGGTCAGGAGGACTGGATAGCTGTACAATCACCCGCTGGCTGACCGATCAAGGCGTTCATGTGGTGTGTTTCACCGCTGACCTGGGGCAACCCGATGAAGAGGATGTGGGAGCAATCCGGGAACGCATGCTGAAGGCTGGGGCCACGGACTTCGTGCTGCTGCCGGCCCGCGAAGCGATTGCCGAAGCTGGAATGCAGGTGATTCAGGCTCAGGCCTGCTATGAAGGGCGCTACTGGAATACAACCGGCATTGCTCGCTGCGTGCTCACCAAAGCCATGATTGAGCAAATGCAGCAACGCGGGCTGACGATTTTTAGCCACGGAGCCACCGGGCGCGGCAACGACCAGGTGCGGTTTCAGCTGATCACGAACATGCTGGCTCCCGAGTTCGAGGTATATGCCCCCTGGCGGGACGAGGAATTCCTGTCGCGGTTTCCTGGTCGCAGCGAAATGATTGATTTTTGCCAGGAGAACGGGCTGCCCGTATCAGCCACCAAAGAAAAGCCCTATTCTACCGATGCAAACCTGCTGGGGCTGACCCACGAATCAGGACTGCTAGAGTCCTTGACTACCCCTGCCCATTTCGTGAAGCCGATCATGGGCTGCTATCCTCAGGATGCGCCCGATACTGGCGAGGAGTTTAGTGTCCGGTTTGAGCAAGGGCGTCCGGTGGCGATCAACGGAGAAGCGGTTGATCTAGTCGAGGCGTTTTTGCGAGCCAATGCGATTGGCGGTCGGCATGGGGTTGGCATTGGCATCCATCTCGTGGAAAACCGCTTTGTGGGAATTAAGTCGCGCGGCGTCTACGAAAGCCCTGGCGTAGAACTTCTGGGCACCTGCTATGCCTACTTGCTGCAGCTGATCCTCGATCGGCGAGCGCGAGAATTTTTCGACCAGCTTTCGCTGCTGATCGCCAAGCAGATTTACCAGGGGCACTGGTTTGACCTAGCCACGCAGATGGCCTTGCAAGCGCTTCAGCCCACAGTAGCTTTGGCAACGGGTACAATTACCGTCTCGGTCTACCGCGGCACCCTCTCGTTTGTGGCAGCCACCGA
This sequence comes from Synechococcales cyanobacterium C42_A2020_086, assembly GCA_015272325.1. Taxonomy (GTDB): domain Bacteria; phylum Cyanobacteriota; class Cyanobacteriia; order Elainellales; family Elainellaceae; genus JACYLU01. The sequence goes on from JACYLU010000031.1 coordinate 106,641, forward strand.
CATTCCCCACTCCATCTACTCTGAGGAAAATGCCTCTATGGAAGGCGTCGGTGACTACAACCACACCGACTCGGAAGGGCTACTGCGGGTGTTTGGCGTCAGTGCTCGGGTGCTGGCTACCAGTGGTCAGGTCAAGCTCTAGAATGGGGCATCGCTAGGCGCTCGGTCGAGTATTAGCACTAGTTGAGCGCCAATAAACCAGCCCGATCCAGCCGATCACCAGGCCCAGTGCCACAAAAGCAAACTGAGCGACCCAGGTAATGAGCTGCTCCAAGGGAACAAGGCGACCTACAAAGTACGACAGGCTGACCATCACCGACGCCCAGATAGCCGCTCCAGCGAGGTTGCAGAGCAGAAACTGGACGTAGGGCATCTTTGCTGTGCCTGCCAACGGTCCAGCGAAAATGCGCAGCAGAGCCACGAAACGCCCCAGAAACACAGCTTGCGCCGCATTTTCAGCAAAGCGATCGCGGACTTCGATCAGCTGTTCTTCGGTGAGGCGGAATAGCCGCCCGATCCGAGTGAGTAATGACCAGCCGCCGTAAAAGCCGATCCAGTAGCCAAGATTATCGCCCAGCACTGCTCCCACGATGGCACTGCCCAGCACCAGCCAATAGTCAAGTTCGCCGCTGCCCGCCAGAAAGCCACCCACCAAGGTGATGGTTTCGCCGGGAATGGGGATGCCTGTATTTTCGAGCAGAATGCCGCCAAACACTGCCCAGTAGCCGTATTGATGTGCGATTTCCTGGATGGTGTCGAGAGAGACCAGTTCAATAGACATGCAATACAGCCTTTACAAAGTTTTGTGAAAGTCTCTCATGATCTTGACGCAGGTTGAGGAGAAGTGTCAATGCGCTTGGAGACAGCTTTGCTCAAGGTTTTCCCAGAAGCGACAGATTAAATTCAGATTAAATCCAAGTTTGATAGGTTGGTGGAGCCACAATCTTTAAATCACGGAGCGGCTGACCCGTCAGACAGCGCCAGTGGCAGACAAACAGATCCGGCTGCTGCACTCCCACACTGGCAACGGCTGGAATTGCCGGAAAGGGCCACAGCCGGTCGAACCACAGGCGTTGATTTTGCAGCCCAAATTGCAACAGATAGGTAGCCGGAGGAGCCGCCAGGGTATGCAGCAAACGCTGCCCAAAGCGGTAGAGGGGTTGCCGCCAACGGTCGGGCAGGTGGATCGGCTGCAGGTAGGAGGGAGCAGCTTCAGCTTGAGCTGCGGTTTGATCTGACATTGCCGATATTGCAGCAGCATGAGCTGCCTGTCCAATCACCTCGGCATAGAGGGGACCTTTGACCGTCCAAACAATTGGTAACCAGAGATGGCCATCGCCGATCGGCATCTGTAGCGTTTGCATCACCCATCGCCGCAGTCCTGCTACCTCTCGACAGGCGGCATACAGGGCTTGTCCAGGGAACTCTAGGTCTGCGGGCAGCGCTAGGGTCAGGGGACATAGCAGGGTTTCAGGAACAGCGGTCGGCAATTGAGCCACAGTCACAATGTCTACATCTACGGTTGTTGAGCCTCTGGCAACCGTATCAGCAGCGATCGCCTGTTTCAGGGCTGCAGCGCTGGGAGCGAGTCGAGTTAAGTCAGCCGCAGTAGGCAATTCGGGTTCATCGTGGTGGCCCTCAATGACGATCAGAACGCGCTTCACGAAGCATTACCGAAGGTCGGAATTGGATGCGACGGTCCTCCGAGACGCGGGAAGCTGGGCAGATCAAGCTGGCTAATGCGGCGATTGCGTACAGCTAGACGGTAGCTGACGCTTTGCAGCTCGGCGTGCAGTTGACGATTCTCTCGCTGGATCTGCGCCACCTTCTCGCGAATCGGGATCAGGCGCTGCTCAAACTTCTCGTGATAAACCCGCGGCAACTCTTGCACCAACTGCTCCAACATCCGGGTGCGCTCGGTCGCTTCCTGCGCGGTTTGGCGTAGCGTCTGAATCTCGGCATCGCGTTCTGTAATCTGCCCCTGGTAGAACGCCACCTGCTCCTCAACGCTTTGCAACTGCTCGCGCAGGGCCCGCACTTCAGCATGCTGCCGTTCCGATAGTTCGGGTTGAGGTGTAGCAGCGGCATTGCCCTTGACCAAACGAAACAGTTCTTGGGAAAGCTGCTGGACCAACTGATCGCGGACGGACAATTCCTCGCGCAGTTGCGCCACTTCGGCCTGAAGTTCCGGTATGGTGGAAAGAGTAGACATCTCGGTTGTCACGGTACTGCTCCAATTAAGTTTTGCTCCCAACGGCGAGGCTCGGAAACCCGACGGATGTCTCGCCAGATTGCTGTAGCAGCTAATGTACCATCTGCAACCGCAATTGACACTTGATTTAGACCTTCTTTTAAATCTCCAACTGCAAAGATTCGTGGATGGCTGGTGCGGCACATGTTATCTGTTACGAGATTCTCGCCGTTCCACTCTAATGACTCGATTCCCTTCAAGTATTCGTTGTGATAGTGCGATCCCATTGCTACTAGTCCTGTATCCAGCTCAACGGTGCTGCCGTCGATCAATTCCACGCCAGTCATGGTGTGATTGTGCCCTAAAAACTGCTTGATGGGCGTCTCAATCAGAGGATAGCCGTGGTCGCGCAGCTTTTGCCGCATCTCGCTGCCGACTTCGACCTGACCATGGGTGAACACCGTGATGTAGGGCGTGAACCAATTCAACACAAAGGCGGTGTTGATTGCGCCTTCGGATCCCACAAACAGACCACAGCGCTGATCCATCATTTCGTAACCATCGCAGATCATGCAGACATGCAGGTTATAGCCAGCATAATCGTAGACGTTCTGCATATTGTCGAGATGGGGCAGTCTATCAATAATGCCGCTGGCTGCAATCACGTACTTGGAGCGAAATACCGGATAAATACTGCTTTGTCGACCAACTTTCACCTTGACAGCAAAGGTGTCTCCTTCATCGCGTACCTCTTCAACAAACCCGCGCAGATAGTCGGCTCCCAACGCCAAGATGTGCTCCTGTCCGTGCTTTAGCAAATCTCGACCAGGGGTTTCCGGCGGCAGACCCAGATAATTGCGCAGCTCCTGCATCCAGAAGGATCGCCCTCGTCCCTTCTCGACGACAAGGCAAGAAAGTCCGTAGCGCTGCAAATAGATTGCGGCCGACAGCCCTCCCGCACCGCCGCCCACAATAATAGCGTCATAGAGATGGTCGAGGCGTTGATCCAAGTTTTGCTTGGTAAGTTTCATGGCATTGAAAGATGTAACAGCATGCAAGGATAGACCCACTAGGCATTCTTTATTATGAAGGGTGGGCTGGGGCTGGACTGAGACCTATAGGTTTTATTAAGTTTTATTTGGAGAAAGTTATGTTTAAGCGTTGGGTGCAGCGATTAGCCCCTCCCTTACCCTCGAAGATTGGCTCGGCGCGGGGGCAATTCTCAGCCAGCTAGAGGGCAGATTGTCACCCGGGACGCAGGCCGCAGTGGTCACCTTCTACAGTTATCGAGATCGGCTGCCATCCGGCTTGCGGCAGTGCAGCTCTGGCAAGGAACTAGTGGAGCGAGGCTTCGCAACCGATGTCGAGTTGGCGGCGCAGCTCAATGCCAGTGACGCGGTTGCTCGGTTGATACAAGGTGCTTTTCAGAGCGAAAAGGATACCCCTCCAAACGATTAGCCGGAGGGGTAAAGGATAATCAACTCTTAGAGCTTAGAAGCCCTATTCCTCGGGAGCAGCTCCTGCCATCGCCGGATTTTCTACCTTCACCGTTAGAAATCGAATCACTTCGTCGCTAAGGCGCATAGCCCGCTCTAGGACTGCCACCGTGTTGCCGCTGCTGGTATAGTTCATCTGCACGTACACCCCTTCCCGGTGCTTGTCGATCTCATAGGCTAGGCGACGCTTGCCCCGGTGCTGGGTTTCCAAGTCTTGAACGCCCTGATCGCGCAGGATAGCTTGATATTTCTCAATTGCCTGATCAGTTTGCTCGTCTCCGAGGTCCGAGCGCAAGATATACATCGTTTCGTAACTGGGCATGACACAATTCTCCTTGTGGACAGATGGCTTCCGACCGCAGTTCTCCAGCGACCCTAGAAACCGCTGCAGCAAAATAAGTCACTTACTGCATTCTCGAGAACCGGATAGTTCGATCAGAAGCAAGGATTTACAATCATATACCAGGTTTAAGTCAATCAACTATGGCGCAGCGTTTTGTCCGAGTTCAAACGTCCACAGGACAGGTCTACTACGGCTTACTTCACCTGGATCGACGGGTACAGCTTCTCGATGCCCCCCCGTGGTTGAAAGGGCAACCTACCGATCAAGAGCTGTCCGTGGGGCAATATCAGCTTCTAGCTCCCTGCGCTCCTTCAAAGATTGTGGCGGTGGGCAAAAACTATCTCAAGCATGCAGCCGAAATGGGCAGCGAAGTTCCGAAGGAGCCACTGCTATTTATCAAGCCTTCAACGGCGATTATCGCGCCAGAAGCCGCCATTGCCTATCCGCCTCAATCTAAGCGGGTAGATTACGAAGGAGAGCTGGCGCTCGTGCTAGGGGAACGCTGCGTTGACTGCACGCCCGAGCAAGCCCGCGCCAAAATCTGGGGCTATACAATCGCCAATGACGTGACCGCTCGGGATTTGCAGCGCAAAGACGGGCAGTGGACCCGCGCCAAAGGGTTTGATACCTTCTGCCCGCTCGGTCCTTGGGTGGTGCGAGAACTGAGCGCGGCTGCACGGCTGCAAACCTTTTTGAACGATGACGCTCTGCCGGTCCAATCTGCCTCGATTGGTGACATGGTATTTCCGCCCGATGTGCTGGTAGCGACGATTAGCCAGGTGATGACACTGCTGCCGGGCGATGTTGTCCTCACAGGAACTCCGGAGGGCGTTGGTGAGCTGCATATCGGAGACCGCGTGCGCATCGAGATTGAGGGCATTGGCTCGCTAGAAAACCCGGTGGCAGCCCGCGAAGTATCAGTGTCTGCCGTGGCGTCTTCACTGTAGGGCGTCTTTACTGTAGACTGTGGCGGCGTATGCTTCAAATCAGGCCCCTAAAAAACCCCGTCGGGCTAAACCTGCGGGGTCTTTCGCGGAGTTTGCCGCACTAAACCTGTGACATCTAGATGACATCTAGAGATCTCTGATGGAACAACACCCTCGTGCGGGCAGCTAGTAGTTGCCAACCTGCATATGCACAGCAGCTGACAAGGTAGGAATTTCGGCGTAGCGCCCTAGCGCTGTTTGCACGACAGAATAGCCAACGGCTGCAATGGTGCCCAGGAAGACGACGTTGAACAAGGTTTCTAGAATCAGTCCACCCTGAAGCACGGGCTGCAACACAAAGCTGACAATGATACTACACAGAATCAACACAATATCCAGCAGGATGGCTTGCATGGTGTTGAATCGGATGAAATGACTAACCTTATCGTTGCGCACGACTAACAAGAAGAGCACAAAGAAAATGATTAGCCCCAAAAAGGGCACGCCGCGATAGATTCCTGCCAAGGGCAACAGCGGAATCAAAACGGGCTGTAAGGCCGGAAATTGCCTAAAAAAAGGTCCAGCAAAATCAAGCACATCCAGAAGGGGCAACAGGTAAGGCAAACAAGCCAATATCCGATCTTTGGGGGTTACAGCACCGCGCCAGGTCATCGTGTGATCTCCAAAATTAATGGGTCAGTAATTAATGGGTCAGTGGAAGGCTTCAATAAGCCTAGAATAACGTACTCCCCTGACTGAATTGTTAAACTAACCTTCACTTCTACGGCGTCAGGACACCCACCCAGCAAACTTCTATCCCAAGACTGATCAATTTGTTCAATCTGTAATCAATTTGCTGACCAAGCGGCACATTCAGCCGAACTTAGACTGCAAAGCTTTTTGGGCAACTCTGGCCAATTCAATCCTATTTCCAATCCAATCCTATTCAATGTGGGCGATGCGGAACCCCATCTGGCATTCGTACTGTTCGGGCTGATCGATCGTTCCTTTGCGGAGGGCCCGTCCGCAGCGAAGTTGACCCTGATGCCAGCGAGGTTGCCCACTTTGGTCCGCCATCAAGCAAGACTGACAGACCTGCTGCGGAGGAAGTATCTGATTCTCCATCAAGATTACTAACATGTGACACCTCTGGCGTGTTGCCCGTCCCACTGATTCAATTTTATGTCAGGGTTTCTAGTCTCTTAGGCGGATTGATGTGTAGCTTAATACTTTGCTGAAATCATTGTCGTATCACGGATAGCGATTGTCAGGATGGATGATCCGGATGCGGCGAGTATTCAGATGAAGTCTCTAGTTGGGTGGACAACGGCAGATTGGTTTGCAGCAGATGAATGAGTTCATCTAGAGCCGCTAGCTCGGCAGAGACATCCAGATCGACCAAGTGTGACTCTTGCAGGAGGCGCAGCCAGTAGCGAATTTCGCGAGCGTCTTTAGCCGCCATCCGCAGCTTGTCACTGGCAGAGCCGTCAACGCCTGTGGCAGCTTCCTCAACGCTGACTCCAATGCTGGTGCCGCTTTTCAGCAATTGACTCGACAGAATAAACTCTTGCCGTGCCTGAAGTTTTTTGTAGAGCCGAATGGTTATGAGGGCAAACTCGAAACTTTGCTTCTGAATGACGCTTAAATCCATGCTGGCTCAGCAGAAAAATAGATGGTGTCTATTGTGAACCCAACCCATGAACCCTAAGCGACTAGCCGTTCCGAAAACTTGTCTGGCAACTGTCTAGTAAACCGTCTGGAACTAGATGAGAGCAAACAGCGATTCTGCTGGCTGCCGTGCTAATTGCTGTGCACGCGGATGGCATACACCCAATCCTTGTAGGCAGGCTCTCGATTTTCAGTAATGGCGGTCAGTTTGTCTTTGAGTTGGGTTGTGATCGGTCGGTGAGTTGATAGGGAATAGTTCTCGATCCGGCGCACCGGCGTAATTTTAGCAGCCGTACCGCTGAGGAACACTTCGTCGGCAATGAATAGCTCCGACTTGTCGATGGGGCGTTCGATCACCGGAATACCGAGATCGCGAGCTAGGGTTAGGATGCTGTCGCGGGTAATGCCTTCCAGGATGTCTTGCTCAGCACCGGGCGTAATTAGCTGCCCGCGCCGCACGATAAAAATATTCATCCCTGAAGCTTCGCAGATCTTGCCTTGAGAGTTCATTAGGATTGCTTCATCAAAGCCAGATTCCACTGCCTCGGTTTTGGCCAGCGACGAGGTGATATACGCGCCGCTAATTTTGCCGCGCAGCGGTAGGCTTCGGTCTTCCTGCCGGTACCAGGAACTAATGCGACAGCTTACTCCTTCGGGCGAGAGGTAGTCTCCTAGTTCCAGCCCATAGACAAAGAAATCCTTCTCAATATTGTGTAACCGAGGCGCAATCCCCAAATCAGACGTGTAGACAAACGGGCGGATATAAAACGAAACCGTCGGTTGGTTCTTCTGCACAAATTCAGTAATAATCTGCTGAATTTTGTCGGCGGGCAGGTCGTAGTGGAGATAGCGAGCGCTGTCGCTGAGACGCTGACAGTGGCGGTCGAGCCGGAACAGCAGCACCTGACTGGGATCATTCGGGTCGGGAATACCGCGTAGCCCGCCAAAGGCTCCGGTGCCATAGTGCAACGCATGGGTAGCAATGGAAACCTTAGCGTCTTGAAAGGGAACAAACTGGTTTTGTAAATAGGCGATTGGCAAGAAGTTGTGCATTGGTCTCCACTCCCATACGAACGAACCCAGGCTATCAGGATTTCTAGCATTCACAGCTTAGTGCCTAATAAACAAGTCAGGCAACTGCCCGCGACCGGTGGCGCAACAAAGACCTGATCCCGACGGTTGATAGCAATTATCCAACTGCTCAGCCAGTTTGGCCGATCCCCTAACCTTAAACCAGCGTGTTAGCGTTTGCGGGATTCGGGGTATTTTGATCAGATGAGTTGACCCAGGAGCCTCGCTTGAACAGTGAGCTAGTCGGTTGCCCCCGATCCATTTCCCAGCCCAGCATGATCGACGCGATAGTCAGCGAAAAACTCAAATTGATGGTGGTGGACGATGAAGCCGACAACCTCGATTTGCTGTATCGCACCTTTCGTCGAGATTTTATTGTATTCAAAGCCAACAGTGCGGCAGGCGCGCTACAGATCCTGGAGCAAGAAGGCGAGATGGGCATCATCATCTCGGATCAGCGCATGCCCGGCATGAACGGCACGGAATTCCTCAGCCGAACCGTAGAGCGCTTTCCAGACACCATTCGGATTCTGCTCACTGGCTATACCGATGTAGAAGATCTCGTGGGTGCCATCAATGCTGGCAAGGTGTTTAAATACATTACAAAACCCTGGAATCCGAAGGATCTGAAAACGGTCGTGCTGCAGGCTGCGGAAACCTACCGCGTCGTGAAGCAGCGAACTAATGAACTGCATCGAGCTTTGCGGCGAGAGTCAATCTTCAATGCGGTCACAACGGCGATTCGAGAGTCGCTAGATTACCGCAACATGCTGCAAACCGTAGTAACGACCATTGGGCAGACCTTTGCCGCCGATCATTGTGTGCTTCGTCCGGTGGCCTCCGGGGGAGTCTCTGGCTGTCACTACCAAATTTTGCTAGAGACCTTTTCCTTTGTTGCTTCAACGCTGGCTCCTCCAGACCAGCAATTAGATATCAGCACGATTCCAGAGCTAGATCCAACTCAGCTAAATAGGTTGCTCGTCGAGCGGAGCATCCAGCTGATCCCAACCAATGTGGATTGTGCCCACACGCGCCTCATTGTGCCCTTGACCTATCAGCAGGAACTGTTGGCCGTCTTGGTGCTCTGCAAGCATGGCAGCGATCATCCTTGGATGCCCGACGAAATTCAGCTGATTGAGGAGGTGGCTGGACAAGCAGCATTGGCTCTCTCACAAGCGAAGCTGTATCAGCGTATTCAGGAGCAAACTGAGCAAATGCGAGCCGAGCTAGCGGTGGCGCGGCAAATTCAAATGAACCTGCTGCGACAGCAACCGCCGCAACTGGAGAGTGTTAAAATCCAGGCCCACTGTTTGCCGGCTCGGGAGGTTGGGGGAGATTTTTTTGAAATCTATGTGCATCCCCAGGGTGATATTTGGTTAGCTGTAGGCGATGTGTCGGGTAAGGGCGTGCCGGCCGCGCTATTTATGGCGAGTGCGGTCTCTCTGCTGCGACGTGAATTAGCCCACGAGATTTCACCAGAGCCAGAGCAGGTGATGAAAAATCTCAACGCCAGCTTGTCAGAAGATTTAGTCAGCAGCAACTGTTTTATTACGATTGTTTTGGCACGCTACACGCCAGCAACCTATGAGCTGGTGTATGCTAACGCCGGACACATTTACCCCATGGTGTGGTCGCATCGGCAAAAGCGTGTTGCCTTGCCCAAGTCGGGTAAACCTGAGCAAACCAGTTGGCCCAAGTCAGGGTCACCAAACCCGTGCGAAGGAATACCCACCTATCTACAGGTCCGAGGGGTGCCGCTAGGCATTCTGCCAACTTGGAAGGCACCTGCCGAGCGACTCACTCTCAAGCCAGGCGATGTGCTGCTGCTGACAAGCGATGGCATTACCGAAGCAACCGTCGGCAATGGCTCAGCCGAACCCGCTACGGAATCAAGTTCCATGCTGAGACAAATTGGACTATGGCAACTGCTCCTGCAGCAGCCAGGTGACTTGAACCTCAAAGATCTTCTGGATACCCTTCAGTCGCGGACTCAGGTTCAGGAAGACGACCAGACCATTCTTGCTTTGGAGGTTCTGTAGTCCATGAGAACTGAGCTGCATGTACCAAGCGATCTGAAATTTCTCCGCATTGTCGAAGAGTGGCTGCTAGGCTCTCTGGAAATTGCTCTGCCGGATCAAATTGATTGGTCGGGTCAGGCGAACCGGCTGCGGTTGGTGCTGGTGGAAGCCTACTCCAACGTTGTGCGACATGCCCATCGAGGTCAACCCAATTTACCGATTTTGCTGCGTCTAGAGTTGAAGGGGCGTAACCTGCATCTGGAGATCTGGGACCACGGCGATGGATTCAATCTAGCAGACTACTTACCGCCGATTCCAGAACAGCATCCCGAAGGCGGCTATGGTTGGCTGATTTTGCATCGATTGATGGACAAGGTCGAGTATCGTCTCCAGATCAATGGGCAAAACTGCCTAATGCTAGAGACAACGTTGCCTACCGAAGAGCAGCCTGGCCCCATTTAATTGCCAGTCTAAGAACTGACCCGTTGCAGACAAGCCAGCTCCCGAGATTCTTGCTTGACTACGCCTTCCATAGCTGCCTGCTGCAAGGTCATAAACGCTGTCAGATCCTCGGGATCATTTTTCGATTGCAGGAGTGACCGCAATTGCTCCTCGGCAGCAACCGTGAGGTAACCTGTCATCAGCGCCTGCTGTACCAAGTCCCGAATGCGCCCCATAGGTTTACTCCTTACACTATGCACACCAACTCCACTCATTCTTAGCCCATCAATCAGCTAAGTCTTGCCTAGTAGACTGAGTTGTATAGCGTTTGTTCCCTTTGCTGCTCGCGTGGGTCAAGAGACCTTGAGCCTCTTGCCAGCAGAGTTTGCAGAGCGATTCTAGCTACGCCCATTCCAGGTGTTGCGGAAGCTTGGAGGGGGAGAAAATTCAGCAGGTGGTGAGTGGGTTTCTTCGTCGAGGGCTTGGATGACGCGGTCGTAGATAGCTTGAGCTTCTTGGGGTGAGTTGCCGATGCTTGTTAGCCCCAGCTTACCAAACTCCGACAGACAGCCAATCAGATGAAACACAGTGCCAGTTTCGGTGGTGCTGTTGAAGTGCAGATGGTGCTGGGCAATAATGTCCATCAGATCGCTGGGAATCAGTCCTGTATAGTCCGGTTTGTGAAGATTGTCAGTGGCAATGTAGTACTTCGGGCAGCCCTGCTGGTTGTAGAACAGCCCACTGTCGAGGTCATAGGTGCCGTAGGTGAGCAGCTTGAGGGTCATGAAGGGGTGAGTCGTGCCGCCTTTGCGCAGGTTGATCTCAATGGCCTGCAAATCCCAAGACTGGTCAGGTTGGCGAACCGCAACAAAGTCAAGGCTGAATCGCTCTAGGGCCCCCTTAGCCGCCAAATTCTCACCGACGCGCAGCCCATACTCTTGCAGTTTTAAGCGATAGGCATCATCCGCTGGAAACCGACAGCCGAGAAACACTTGCCCATCGGGACCACCAAGAATCTGGTCATGGGTGGAGAGGATTTCGACCGCTCCCGTAGGGGTAATCCGTCCCTGCACGCTGGGAGAGCGCTTCTCTTCTCCTTCGACAAAGGCTTCCACAATTGCCCCTAGCTCTGCAATGCGGCTGCTGAAATTGAGCCAAGTTTCGGTGTCGCACTGGAAGCCCAGCGAGTCAAAGCGCTCTCGAATCGCGGCTGTGCGAGCTTGAGCCGAGCCAACCCCCGGTGCCACATGCTGTAGCGACCGCAGATCGAGCAGGGCATTGCCACCGCCAGAAAAGCCCTCGTTCAGCTTCACCACCATCCGCGTCAAAGCAGGCTGGCGTTCCCAAAGGTCCGACGCAACGGCGGCAAGATCATCCGGATTCCAGACGAGTTCACTGCCGTCGGGATGGGGCACTCCTGCTTCTGCAAAGATTTGGCGACTGCCGCTCTTAGTTCCCCAATACAGCAGATCAGGATCGACCGCCAGCAGTGGAATCCCAAGCTGCAGCGCCAGTTCGCGTTCATGGAAGGTGGAGTTGAAACAAGTCATGTAAGCCCGATCCGAGCGAATGGCTCGACGCAAGCGGTTTACTAGCCGCGGCCGCTCCAGAATTTTTTGGCTGAGGGATTTGAAAGAGGTATCGTAGGTGCAGAGCAGCAGCAGCCGTTCCCGAGCATGGGAGAAGGGTACGCCCGGCAATAGCTGCAAGTAGTAATCGATGACGCTGGGATGAATTGGCTGCGAAGTAATGTAAATCAAGCGTGTGCGGGGGTTACGCAACCGAATCAGAGAAAACAGCAGCCGCTCTTCGTAGTAATGAACGCCGGTAATTTTTTGCAGTTCCCGCTGATCGAGACTCAGGGAAGGCACCACCAAGATATCCCAGTCGCCCTGATCTTGCTGCTCGATGGACTGCCATCGGTCGCGCAACTGAGCCTGCAACTGCTGAAATTGCTCTAGCCCTTGTGGATGCCCGCTCAAAGAAAGGTTTAAACCCTGCATAACTCCAGTCCCGCCTGACGCCAAGGGGTACGTATGATTCTAGCTGGTGATGCTGCTCCGCCTCTCCCTACCCACAGATATATCTCAAACGCCTAATTCCGATCTAGGAGCTACCGCGAGGCAGATTTTTCAGACATTCCCCCGCGTAAGCTGCTTCTGTATTTGTCTCAAAACGATAAAACAATCGGCTTTTGGTCGTTAAACCTAAGGCAGAGCCAATTGTGTCAGGAATTCTTGACTCTGGCTGCTCCTTCAGCGCATAGTCAAGCTCTATTCAGCTGATGAGCAGTATTCGGTTGAGCAATTCCAGGCGACACTATGCCACTCTGCCTACCGTTACCAAGGCTGTCCATTTCTTTGCCATTATGCTACTGCAGCTCTAGCCTGCGTCGCTACCGTAGTTGGATGCTAGCCTGGCAGTGCAGATTAGACACCCACAGCTTCCGCGGGGGTAAACAAAGCTGCCTCAATGCGATCGAGCGCTTTATCGAGATCATCGTTGATGATTTGAATATCAAACTCATCCGCGGCGTTGACTTCGGTTTTGGCGCGCTCTAGACGACGCACAATCGCTTCTTCGGAATCTTGGGCACGGTGGCGGAGGCGATATTCGAGTTCCCGCAATGAGGGCGGCAGAATGAAGATCCGAAAGGCAGATGGAAACGTTTGACGAATTTGCCGTGCCCCCTGCAGCTCAATTTCTAGAACCACCCATTTGCCCTGGCGAATTTGCTCTTCGACGGGGCGGCGGGGGGTACCGTAGCCGTTGCCAGCAAACTCTGCCCATTCCAACAGTTCGCCTTGGGCAACCATGCGTTCAAATTCAGCCCGGGTAACGAAAATATAGTCTCGCCCATTGACTTCACCCGGTCGCGGGCTGCGTGTTGTCACCGAAGTAGATAGATAGAGTTCCGGGTGGCGCTTCAGCAACGATCGCAGAATGGTGCCTTTTCCGACTCCGCTCGGTCCAGTTAATACAATCAGCTTGCCTGTAGCCATAATTTCACCGCTGTGTGCGATCGCAAATAGTAGTTTATTTTACATAAACTTCTTGCCACCGCTCAGCAGCAAGAATCTGAAGACAGAAAAATCTTGGATACAACCACAGCACCCTGCCCCTAACTGGCGGTCAACCCTGGCAACTGCTTCCTCCAAGCACCACTAGAGAACATATCTAGCAAAACAGTTTCCGGCGATGACTCCAGCTGTTAGCTATCTCCATGTCCATCTTTGCTGACAATAAAGCGATTTGCCACCGTTTCCGGCTGAATGGCCGAAAGCACCACATGCCCAGAATCGGTAATGATTACCGCTCTCGTTCGTCGTCCATAGGTTGCATCAATGAGCTGTCCGCGGTCGCGAGCATCGCTGATGATCCGCTTGATCGGAGCAGACTCCGGACTAACAATGGCAATGACTCGGTTGGCAGACACGATGTTGCCAAAACCGATGTTGATCAGCTTAATATCCATACGTAAGGGGAGCTATCGAGCCATAGTGGAGTCTGGGACGATTTATTTTTAATGGTATCGACAAAAATTTTGACCAACAACGCCCAATTTTGCCGGCTGTCTGCTGCTCTTGCTCTTTCTGTGCGTCTATTATGCAACCCGTTGACTTTACGACCCTGACTGCGGTCTGCGCCGAACTGCGCGCCGACTGGCTTCCCGCCCGGTTAGAGCAGGTGTATCAGCGCGATCGCTACACTCTGGCTTTGGCGTTGAGAACCCTTGACCAACGCGGCTGGTTAACCCTTTCCTGGCATCCGCAGGCCGCTCGCATGGGCATCGAGGATCCACCACCCCGCACTCCAGATACCTTCACCTTTAGCGAGCAGTTGCGGCATCAGCTCAACGGGTTGGCGCTGGTGGCATTAGATCCGGTGGCTCCCTGGGAGCGGGTAATTGACCTGCAATTTGCTCGCCGTCCCGGAGAGGCTGCCCTCTGGCATCTGTATGTTGAGATTATGGGCAACTACAGCAACGTCATCTTGACCAATCAAGAGAACAGCATTGTCACCGCTGCCCATCAGGTGAGTGTGCAGCAGTCCAGCGTTCGCCCAATTCAAACCGGCCAGCCCTACGAATTGCCCCCTCGACTCACCGGTGCCGTGCCATCCCTTGACGAGAGCATTGAACGCTGGCAAGAGCGGCTGAGCCTGATTCCAGGAGCGTTGAAGCCAACTCTGCTGAAAACCTATCGCGGCCTCAGCTCGGCTCTGGTGGTTTCGATGATTCAAGCAGCCGGGCTGCACCCGGACCAATCCACCGACCGCCTAACGGATGTCGAGTGGCGGCAGCTATTCGAGTGCTGGCAAGAGTGGCTGCGGCAGTTAGCCGAGGAGCGATTTCAACCCGGCTGGCTGCCTCAGGGCTACACTGTGATGGGTTGGGGAGCTATCCGCCCCGAGAAAACCGTTCAGGCCTTGCTGCACCGCTACTACCGCGATCAGCTCAACCAGCAGGAATTCTCCCAACTCCGACATCAAATTAGCCAGAAACTAACAACGCTGCTAAAAAAGCTTGATCAAAAGGCGCAAGAGTTTCGCCAGCGGTTGAGCCAAGCGGATCAAGCCGATCGCTACCGCGAGCAGGCCGATCTGCTGATGGCGTACCTGCACAAGTGGCAGCCGGGTCTCACGAGCCTGACGCTGGCAGATTTTACCACCGGCGAACCCGTTGTGATTCCCCTCGACCCTGAGAAAAACGCCGTGCAAAACGCCCAAGCACTCTACAAGCGCCACCAAAAGCTGAAGCGCTCCCGTGCTGCGCTAGAACCGCTGCTGGCCGAAGTGGAGGCAGAAAGGCGCTATCTGGAGCAGGTGGAAGTGGCACTGGCGCAGCTTGACCACTACGGTACCCCCGAGGATCTCGATTCGCTAGCCGAAATTCGAGACGAATTGATTCAGCAGGGCTATCTCAGCGACCCTGACCAGCGCTATCGCTCAATGCCGGCAACCTCTACCGCCTTTCTGCGCTATCGCACCCCCAGCGGCTTTGAAGTTCTGATCGGGCGAAACAATCGCCAAAATGACCAGCTCACCTTTCGCCTAGCCAGCGACTATGACCTCTGGTTCCATACCCAGGAAATTCCAGGCAGCCACGTACTGCTGCGGCTAGAGCCAGGAGCCGTTGCCGAAGAATCGGATTTGCAGTTCACCGCCGATCTTGCCGCTTACTATAGCCGAGCGCGCCACAGCGATCAGGCTCCAGTGGTATACACTGAACCGAAGCAGGTGTTCAAACCCAAAGGCGCTAAACCGGGTATGGCTCTCTACAAGCAAGAGCGCGTGATTTGGGGCGAACCGCAGCGAGGCAGCACCTATGCGCCAGTCACCGAGTTGTAAAACAGAGTCATAAGACAGCTCAAGGAGGCAGCTCGAACATGGCATCTGTATGACTGCATCCGCTGCATGAAGCTTGCGCAAGACCCTATCGCCTCGCCGACTGACCTGACTGCTGAATAAATTGCTGCACGGTCTCAATGGGAATACTAACGCCTTCTCCGGTGGCTTGCTGGATCGCTCGGTTGATGCCGATGATGCGCCCACTAGCGTCGATCAGCGGTCCACCACTATTGCCAGGCAGCAAAAAGCCGCTAGGGGTGCGAATGCAGCGGAGGGGTGAGTTACCATTGGCGCAGGTGCTATTCAGCTCAATCACCTGGGCAGTGGTCATCTTCCAGCTTTCGCCGTGAGGGGAACCAATCGCATAGACCGTATCGCCGACAGCCACTTGCCCTGAGCTATCTGCGAAGCTCGCCACAGGCAATCCGTTGGCTCCGCTCAATTGAATCAAGGCCAGATCTAGCGTGGGATCGCTGCGGATCACGCGCCCGGTGAACTGGCGTCCGTCGGCTAAATGGACACTCATCGGTGCGGTGGGATTTGGTTCAATCACATGATAGTTCGTCAGGATCAAGCCGTTGGCTTTGAGAATTAGCCCCGACGCTGGAGCAATGATGCCATACTGCACGGCCACCCGAATTTCTACCGTTGCAGGTTTCACTTTGTTATAGATGTCCTGAGCGCTCAGGGGGCTGCCCGATGCGGGTTCAGGCGGCCGATCGGGAACCGGCGTAGCGGGCGGCGTGAAATTCTGAAGGTACTGCTGCAAGGCTCGATCTCGCTGCGCTCCCTGCTGTAGCAGCATTCGGTCGCGGGGTAGTCGCCGTAGCCGTACCAAGTGCTGCCGATAGGTTTGTCGGCGGTTGAGTACCTCTTGCGCAGCCTGCTGCGGCTCGAGTGGTAACTGAGCCAACAACGGAACACCTTCTTCAATGCCAAAGCTGACCACCGTATCGAGACAGACGACATCCAGTGGAGGTGCATACTGTTGGCAGTTGCCGCTATTCCAATAGAGCTGATAAATGGCTGCTACTTCCTGTGGCTCAATCTGGCGAATGTCCTTGGGCGGTTTGCCTTCCATTTGCCGCCAGAAGTCGTAGTCGAGCTGGGTAATGCCAAACTGACTCACCGCCCCCAGAATCTTGGGCAAGCCTGACGAGTCGCTACTAAACTGGAGAACTGTCTGAAGCGCTAGGTCAAACTGAGATTCGGTAGCAGTGATGGATGATGGCGCAGGCTCAAATGAGCGGCGATTCAATGCCCATGTCCAAGCTCGAGGCATGACATAGCCGATGAGAAATCCTAGAACCAGTAGACTTGTCCAGGCTTTCGCCTTGCGAAGTTTCGATTGCCAGGTCGATCGCCGGGGCTTAGAGATCATGAGGTACTCCTGAGTCAGCCAGGGCTGGGTGGATTATCTGGGTAGGTTATCCATAATCATTAGCAACTCATTTCAGCTTCTCATATTTTCTCTCAATCAGAAGAATTCCACCAGCAGTTAGACCGCGAGCGGCACGAGGACCTATCTCGATAACAGCACCTGCGCATTCACAGAAGGCTACCTTCCGCCTCCTATAATGAAGCAACGAAGGAAAAGACCCTGATGTTTTAGCGGGTTTGGGCCATGTGTGGACGTTTTACCCTCACTCAATCGGCGGCCGCCATTGCCGACGCCTTTGATTTGCTCGAACTGCCGATTGTGGCACCGCGCTACAACATTGCGCCCACTCAGCCGGTTTCTGTGGTGCGAGCCGAAGCCAGTTCCGCTCAGCGGCAGTTTACCTACCTCTACTGGGGATTGATTCCGTCGTGGGCGAAGGACCCGAGCATGGGCGCACGGATGATCAACGCCCGCGCTGAAACCGTGACGGAAAAGCCGGCCTTCCGGGCTGCCTTTAAGCGACGCCGCTGCTTGATTGTGGCCGATGGCTTCTACGAGTGGCAGGCAACCGGACGCCAGAAGCAACCCTATTATTTCTGCCTGCCCGATCGCCAACCCTTTGCCCTGGCCGGACTGTGGGAGCATTGGCAAAGCTCCCTAGGCGACGAGATCGAGTCCTGCACCATTCTGACGACCGCCGCTAACGATCGGCTGCGTCCAATCCACGATCGCATGCCGGTGATCCTCGATCGATCGCAGTACGATCTGTGGCTCGATCCGCAGGTGCAGTCTGCTGACCGCCTGCTGCCGCTACTGCAACCCTATCCAGCTGAAGCAATGCAGCATTATCCAGTAAGCCGAGCGGTGAATAATCCTCAAAATGACAGCCCAGACTGCATTCAACCGCTGGACGAAGTTGGGGCCAATTAGCTCAGTGGCTGCCCCTCGCCCCAAATCTACTTTTTCAAGGGAGAATAAAAGCATCCACCTTGCAGCGAACGGTCATGGGGCACAGGCTTAGAGGGCAGCGATCGGACACCCTGCTGACCTTTACGAGAACCTGGCAGCGGGCGATGCTGATGGACTGGTGTCATCGCTATCCACAGCGGAGTGTAGCTGAAGGACATCGGATTGCTCAGCAAGTCGTTCTCACTGGGGTCGCTCTGGGCCTCTGCGGTCAACGGCGGCTTATTCCTGGCTCTAGCCTGACCGAACTTCGCCAGAGCAACGCCATTCAGCAGTCGCTGGTGGAGCGTTGGCAGCAGGTGGAACAGCGATTTGGTCAGACATTTCCAGCTATCGCGATTTCGGCAGAGCCGTCACTGAGCAAATCATTATTGAAAACACTGGTTGAGCATCTTGATAATGAATTCGTAATAGATAAAGAGCACGAATCGGTTGCGATTTTGGGGCAGATCTACGAAGCAAGCTTAGAGGATCATTGCCTTAATCTTTTTGCATCCTCAACACCATCTGACTGTCATTTTCAAATCGATATACTCAAAAATACCCAGAAGCGTCGAGGTTCCTATTACACTCCCATTGAAATTGTGGAGTATGTGATTGAGACGGTGCTGCCTGTTCTCGTTCCCTCGGCTGGGGAAGGCGGTAAAACTCAGCTACCTCGAATTCTCGATCTATCCTGCGGTGGTGGCGCGTTCTTGCTAGCCGCATACCAGGCGTTGCTTGATCAGCCGTTCCTTTCAGCCGTTCCCCCTGTTGCCTCCCTCCAGAACAACCGACTATGTTCCTTCAGCGAACGGGTACAGATCCTGAGCTGCCTTTACGGAGTCGATATTGATCCGCAGGCAGTAGAGGTGACCCGCCTATCGCTGCTGCTAAAGCTGCTGGAGTTCGAAGACTACCAAGCTGCCATTTCTGATAGTATTCCTGACGTTATTCCCGACAATATTCTCAAGACGATTCCCGATCTGAGCTGCACTATTCGCTGCGGTAATGCGGTGATTGGCTGCGATGCGGCAGATTTGGAGCACGGTCATCCGGCGAGGTCTGAGTCTTTACAACCATTGGACTGGCAGCAGGCGTTTCCTGAGGTGATGGCAACCGGCGGTTTCGATGCTGTAATTGGCAATCCCCCGTATCTCGATGCCGAGTGGATGACGACTCACTTACCCACTTGGCGATCCTACTGCAACCGCTACTATCAAACCGCCAGCGGCAACTGGGATCTGTTTTGTGTGTTTATTGAACAGGCGCTGCGGCTCTGCCGTCCAGGAGGCTGCACCAGTCTAGTGGTGCCCAACAAACTCTTCTCTGCCGACTATGCTGCCCCTGCTCGCCGACTGCTGGCGCAAACCACGCTGCTGGCAATTCGTGACTATACTCAGGTTGCAGCCTTTGCAGCTGCGGTGTATCCAGTGGTATATGTGGCGCAAAAGGTGCCTCCTCCGCCCAACCCAAAAATTCGCTATGAGCAGATGCAGACCCTGACCCGAGTGGCGCAATCGGCTATCCTGCCGCTCAGTAGGCTGGCGGTCTCCGATCGACCCTGGATTGTGGGATTGGCACCATTGAAATTGGATCTGATCGAGCGACTGCGGCAAACCGGGCTTCCTTTGGGTCAGATCATGACAATCAGTGGAGCCGCCACTGTCGCTGAAGCCTACGCCCTGCAACCCATTCTGCAAGACGATGCTGCCCCCAAACCTGGAGATTTTCGCTTTGTCAACAGCGGCACGATCGATCGTTATTGTCTGCTCTGGGGCATCAAATCGCTGCGCTATTTGGGAGTCATATACTCGCATCCGATGGTACCTGCTACAGCTCTGGTGGTATTGTCGCCCAAGCGGCAGATGCAGGCAAAAGTACCCAAAATCATTGTGGCTGGGTTGTCTCGACAGCTAGAGTGTGCTTGGGATGCCACCGGCTCGATTCTGGCTGGCAAATCGACCGTGATCCTGCGGGGCAGCCCGGTGGATTGGCGCTATCTGCTAGGACTCCTGAACAGTCAACTGCTGAGCTTTTATTTCCGGCATTGCTATGCGGGCAACCAGCTACAGGGCGGCTATATTCGCATCGGTCCGTCACAGATCCGCCAATTGCCAATCTATTTGCCGAACTTGCAATGCTCACGAGAACGCGAGCGCTATGAGGCCTTAATTGAGCTAGTCAACGAGATGCTGCATTGGCAGTCAATAAAGTTGGGCGCAAAGTTGGGCGCGATTCAACATGCCGAGAACCATGTACCTGCGATTTCTCATCCTCAAACTAAAATTCAGACCCTGGATCAAGCCATCGATCAGCAGGTGTACAACCTCTATCGCCTCACAGATGCTGACATTGAGCTGGTGACGAGTGAAAGGATGGATAGCTCGTCAACATCTTCTCACTTCTTCTGATTCATGGCCCCAACACCGCTCAACAGCATCACCATGCCGCCTAATAAAATGACGAGGGCAATGCCTCCGGCGATCCAATCTATCCAGGCTGTCTGTGCTGTCTGTTCCATGGTGCTCCTCAGCGGCGGCCAAAGCCCTATCTGCAACTTCTTTTGACCATACCATGTGACCATACCATGAGTTCGCTATGCTGACCGCCTGCTGCTGCCCGTTGGGATGCCAAGCCATGTCGAGCACGGAGGACGGCCCAAAGCTCAGCGTGATCACAACGTCGCCATACGATTGCCCCTGCCAAAGCCAAGGGAATGACAGCAGGACTGCAACTACCGCTCCAGAGGAGAGGCTAGAATTAGGTATCAATCCGGCTGTTTTGAGTCGTTTTTGAGACGATTGCTGTCTCCCTTTGGACACCCAGCAGGAGACTAGGTGCCTACGATCCAGCCTTTGTGTTCGATCGGTTCAGTGCCTGACTCGCTCAATGGCCTGATGCAATGTCTCCAGAGGCGCTGTTTAACCGTCTGCTCTTGATCGGTGTGATCTTGATCAGGTGATCTTCACAGGTGCCTTTTATCAGGGCGCCCGCTCCGCTGCGGTTCGCTGGATCCCGAGGTTGTGCATGGATATCTACTGTACTCGTCCCACCTGCCCAGACCCGATTAACTCGTTCCCTACGCTGGATCAAACCATCACGTTTCGGGCGATGCAACAGCGCTACTGCACAGCCTGCACGATGCCCCTGATTTTGGACGGGCGCTATCTGCCGCTGAAACGACTCGGGAAGGGAGCCTTTGGCACAACGTTTTTAGCCCTCGATCTGCGGTCGGCGAAGCGGCGTCAGTGCGTGGTTAAGCAGTTGCAGCCGACGAGCGACCTCACCCCAGCTCAGCTCGAAGGTGTGAAGCGGGCTTTTCGTCGGGAAGCCGAGACTCTGGAAACCTTAGGGGATGATCATCATCAGATTCCGTCGCTCTATGCTTACTTTGAACTGACCACACCAGTATTCACAGGGTCGCGGGGGACGGGACCGCTGCATACCCCAATGCACGAAACCGAAGAATTTTTCTATCTGGTGCAGGAACGCATCGACGGTCAAGATCTCGACAAAGAACTGCGGCAGCGAGGATGCTTTACTGAAGCGGAGGCGCTCGACGTACTGCGGCAGATTCTGCCAGTGCTGCAATTTATTCATGAACATGGCGCAATCCACCGCGACATTAAGCCAAGCAACATCATGCGCGACAGCAACAACCGA
This sequence comes from Synechococcales cyanobacterium C42_A2020_086, assembly GCA_015272325.1. Taxonomy (GTDB): domain Bacteria; phylum Cyanobacteriota; class Cyanobacteriia; order Elainellales; family Elainellaceae; genus JACYLU01. Next base: position 128,136 of record JACYLU010000031.1, read on the forward strand.
CTGCACCTGATTGACTTTGGGGCGGTGAAACAGGTGACGACCGGCATGCCGATGCAGAATTCAATTGTGTTTGGCACCCTAGGGTTTGCGCCACCGGAGCAAGTGGCAGGCAAACAGGTGTTTCCCTCAACCGATCTCTATTCACTAGCGGTAACGATTGTGTGTTTGCTGACAAGCTGTAATCCGCAGGATATGCTCAATCCCCATACCCATCATCTAGACTGGCGACCCTGGGTGCAGGTGAGCGATCCCCTCGGTGCGGCACTCGACCGGATGCTGCAAATCACGCCCAGTCAGCGGTTTCAGGCGGCAACGGATGTCATGCGCTTCCTGTTTCCCGAGATGCTACCCCACTCGGATCATCCTGCTGCCGAGGTTCAGCCGCCCGTCCCTTCGTCGATCGAGACGGCAATTCCTGATGAGCCGGAGTCGGTTGCACTGCAACAAGAGCCGCCACTCGATCTGGAAGAAACGATGATTCCGACCGAGCCTGATCAGCCACGTCACTCCACTGCGCCACCTACGACTCCGAGTCCACCAACCAGCATGCACCAGCCTAGGTCCCTGTCGTCACCGGTGTCACCATCTTCACCATCGGTTCAGCCGTCTAAGCCGCTATCGCCTGCTTTTGTAGCTCGCTGCGAAACAGAGTTGACGTACTACATTGGCCCCATTGCCAAGCTAATTGTGGAGGACGCCGTGGCGCAGCATCCTCACGCTTCACCCCAGCAGTTGATTGAAGCCTTAGCTCAAGAAATCCCCGACGCCAGAGACGCCCAAGCCTTCCGCCAGCGCTTCAGTGCCGGATGAGGCAACCAGTAGCCTTGCAATATTGCTGCTGAGGGATTACGAACCTGCTCCTCGATTGCGGTCGCTGCGGTTGAGGCGACGCATGGCAATATCCAGACTGTGCTGCATGCGGCGGAATGCCCGAGCTAGGCTGCCAATCTCATCCTCCGAGAGAGGTTCAAACTCTGCAGGGACTTGCCCAATGCTGACTTCTTCTGCCATGCGGGTCATGCGCTTCAGCGGTTGAATCACCTGTCGCTCCAGAAGCCGATTCACCAGCAAAATTACGGCAATAAACACGGCAAACACGATCCCCAAAATCAGCAGCGATGAGCGGAATGCTTTGTCGATCACTTTGTTGGCTGGGACCGAAATCATCTTGGCACCTACGATTTCATTCAGCGACCAGCCAAAGCCGCCGCCGGTGCCGTAGCGGTCGATCATGCTTTTAGGGGCAATCTCCGGTCGACCGTGGCACTGCAAACAGCTCGGTTTATCCACCGCCAGCGGTCGAGCGATGTAGAAAATATCGCCTCCTGCCACAGAACGAAAGCCGCTCAGCTCTTTAAGGTTCGGCTCGTTGCGAAAGCGCTCAACGATCTTGGTTTCAAAGGCGTCGGCCTTGTCGCGCAAGTTGGTTGGATTCAGCGTCGCTTCTTTATAGAAAAAATCGCGATACTCTGGGTTGCGGCGCAGAATTTCAAACACTTCCCGCGCTGAATAGCCAGGCACGGTTTGCGGTAGGAATTCCGTTTCGATTTGATCAATCAGTTCAGGGTTGACTTGGCTGCTGGTATACTCTCGCACCGATGTCATTGTTTCTAGCAGGATCAGGGCCGTTGCCGTGATATCGTTACGAGCATTTTGCCGCAGCACTGCTGATAGCGCCGCACCGCTCAGCGCCAAGCCCACAATTAAGATAATCAGTAGAAAAAGGGTAAACTTTTGTCCTAATTTCAGTTTTTTTAGCATCTTGAGAGTGTCACAGTGTCCAACAAGTAATGATTGCTTGGGAAGGCGCGACCGATCTCAGCTATCCACGAAACCGCCGTAGTAGACTGACTGCACCCCCAATTGGCCCCGATTCAGCTCCAAAAAACGAATTGCCAAGAAACGAATTGAAAAAATTCTTAAAAGACAGTCCTAAGATAAACTCTAGGATGGAAGCAGATAACGCTGAAGCAGCACTTTAAGCACCAACACCGTGAATTGAGTTAGTGCAGAATTGAAGACATATACTAAATATATCGATTGATATTGTCTGAATATTTCCTTATATCTCCCTAAAATACTTTAGTTCTAGCTCACTCTGTTCCTGAGAGGGAGCTTTATTAAGCAAAATTTAACCCGAATCAGTCAGTCTCCTAGTCTGCCGGAAGATTACAAAAAATCACAGACCCTGAAAACTACAAACTCTAAGGAGTTACAGTTCGCAATCGGTTTGCAAAAATTGCTTTTAAACAAACATTAATTTTTCTGAGCAACCCTGGGGCACCTCCAGACGGCGTGGCGATAATTTTGATGGTGCGTTTAACAGTGCGGAAAATCTTTGATTCCATCTGTATCTACACTCAATTCTGTTATAGGTCGCTAGCTGCCTCTTAAAACGGTGCGCTGTCCGATCTCTAAATTTCTCTAAATTTATTTTTTTATTGCTCTATGACCTTTAGTTTTAAGCTTTCGCGGCTGCCAGTATCCCAATGGGGAATCTTGACTAGCATGCTGCTGATCCTTTGCTGCAGTGGATGTAATACCAATAAACCTGCGATTTCTGAGGAGCTAACCGTTGGTGTGGTGAGCTACGGTGAAGAAACCATCTCAGCCGAAAAATATGAGCGGTTTCAGAACTATTTGGGAGAACGCACTCAAGCCCTTGTGCAGCTAGAGCCTACTTATAACGAACTGCAAGCCGTTGAACAAGTGCACAGCAACCACTGGGAAATTGTGTTTGCGCCACCGGGGTTAGCAGCGATTGCTATCAGCGAAGAAAATTATATACCGCTGTTTGCGCTGCAAGGGATTAGCAGCACCGAACGTTCGCTGATTGTGGTGCGGCAGGACAGCCCCATCCAAACTCTGACCGATCTCTCGAATCAAACAATTGCGCTAGGGCAGCCCGGCTCAGCCGCCGGCTACTATCTGCCGCTCTACGATCTCTATGGCTTGACTCTAGCAGAAATCCGCTTTGCCCCTACCCCCAAAACGCTGCTGGAATGGATCAGCCGAGGAGAGGTGGCAGCAGGCGCATTGGCTGAACGAGATTACAATACCTACCGTCGGGCGAGTGAGACTCCGCTTCGAGTGCTGCACACCAGTCGCTGGATTCCTCCTGGGGTTGTTTTGGTGTCTCCTACGGTCGAACCAGCCTTGCAACGCCAGATTCAGCAAGCGATGAGCGAGGCCCCATCCGATATTGCGGCCGACGCCGGCTATGTACCAGCCGCTAACCTTCCTAGTTACACTCAGTTTATTGGGTTGGTGTCCAAGGTCAGACCCATCGAAACGCAGATCCGTCAAAAGCCAGCCGTGCTGACGATTGTTCCGTCCCCGCTTCAGTCCAGTCCCCAGCCCAATGCCCAGCCCGATGCAGCCCCTAACCTCTGAAGCCCTGCGGTCAGTTCGCCTGATTGCCAGCGATATGGACGGCACCCTGACGCAGCGGGGGAAATTCACGCCGCTCTTGCTGCAAACGCTGACGGATTTAGCGAATGCCGGTATTCCTGTCGTGATTGTCACCGGACGCTCGGCTGGCTGGGTCAGCGGTTTGGTGCACTATCTGCCGGTTGCAGGAGCTATTGCCGAAAATGGTGGCTGCTTTTTCAGCGCTAGTGGAGCCAAAGAGCAATTGGTGTCTCTTGCCGATGTTCTCCAGCACCGACAACAGCTTGCCCAGATGTTTGCCGAGCTACAGGCAGAATTTCCCCAGATTCAAGTTTCTGACGACAATGCCTTTCGCCTCAGTGATTGGACGTTTGATGTACAGGGGCTGACCACGGCTGAATTGCAGCACATGAGCAAGCGCTGCTACGAGCAAGGTTGGGGCTTTACCTACAGTACGGTGCAATGCCACATTAAGCTGCTGCGGCAGGAGAAGTCGATCGGGCTACAGACCGTTCTAGAGCGCTATTTCCCGCAATACTCGTCTGCTGAGATTGTGACCGTCGGCGATAGCCCCAACGATGAGAGTTTATTTAATCCCGAATGGTTTCCCTGTTCGGTGGGTGTGGCCAACGTGCAGCATTACGCTGAGCATATGACCCATCGCCCAACTTACATTACCACTGCGCCTGAAGTGCAGGGATTTTGTGAACTGACAGCCCTGCTGCTGTCACTTTCAGGAGATTTCAGGAGATAATTTGTAATTTGTTCTCGGTAATTTGTTCTCATCCTGCAACAGGGCATACTCCACGCTATGGCAACTGTTAACGATAACTACCTCAAGCTCAAGGCCGGCTACCTGTTTCCAGAAATCGCTCGTCGGGTGAATGCCTTTGCTGCAGCGAATCCGGATGCGGCAATCATTCGGCTAGGCATTGGCGATGTCACTGAACCGCTCCCGGAAGCCTGCCGCACTGCTATGATTCAGGCCGTGCAGGATATGGGCGATCGCGCCAGCTTCAAGGGCTACGGTCCCGAGCAGGGCTATGGGTGGCTACGGGAGAAAATTGCTGCCCACGATTTCCAGGCTCGCGGCTGTGAGGTGGATGCCTCAGAAATTTTTATTTCCGACGGCTCGAAATGCGACTGCGGCAATATTCTCGATATCTTTGGCGATACCAACACCATTGCCGTCACCGATCCGGTCTACCCAGTCTACGTCGATACCAATGTTATGGCAGGGCATACAGGGGCAGTGAACGAGCGGGGCGAATATGAAGGGCTGGTTTACCTGCCGATTACGGCAGAGAATCACTTTATCGCCGAGATTCCTAGCCAGAAAGTGGATTTAATCTACCTGTGCTTCCCCAACAATCCTACGGGAGCCACCGCCACCGCCGAGCACCTAAAGGCGTGGGTAGACTATGCCAACGCCCACGGCTCGATTTTATTCTTTGATGCAGCTTACGAGGCGTTTATTACCGATCCCACACTGCCCCACTCTATTTATGAAATTGAAGGTGCCCGGAACTGCGCTATCGAATTCCGCTCTTTCTCGAAGAATGCCGGCTTTACCGGCACCCGCTGTGCCTTCACGGTGGTTCCCAAGACCCTGACCGCTAAAACGAAAGACGGTACAGATGTTCAGCTCTGGCAGCTTTGGAACCGCCGCCAATCTACAAAATTTAACGGTGTTTCGTATATTGTGCAGCGCGGCGCTGAAGCGGTCTATTCCGAGGCAGGACAGGCGCAGGTGAAGGCGCTGATTGATTTCTACATGGAAAATGCCCGCATCATCCGCGAGCAGCTCACAGCAGCAGGACTGCAAGTCTACGGTGGAGTTAATGCTCCCTATGTGTGGGTAAAAACGCCAGCGGGGCTGTCGAGCTGGGACTTCTTCGATAAGCTGCTGCAAACCGTGCATGTAGTGGGAACGCCGGGTGCGGGCTTTGGGGCAGCAGGTGAAGGCTACTTCCGCATTTCTGCCTTTAACAGCCGCGAAAATGTGGAAGAGGCGATGCGGCGTATCGCTCGCATTCCTATGGGTAATCCTCAGTAGTACCCTCAGTCCAGTGTTGCCGCCTGATCATGGCTGCACTGTAGCTGAACTGTAAAGGCTAAACAGAAGCCAAACCCGTCACGAACTTAGGAATTGCCAACAAAGCAAGGCCAACAAAGCAGGGAGGAGCAATTGCCCCTCCCAAAATTGAGCTATCGAATACAAGCTATTGATGACGCTGATCCTACCAGTCTCCGCTCTGTCAACCTCCGCTCTACCGCGCCGGCAGATAGGAGATTGGATTCACCGTGCCCGAATCGGGTAAATGCACCTCAAAGTGCAGGTGTGGACCCGTGCTGTAGCCAGTGCTGCCCATTTCGGCGATCAGCTCACCTTGGCGAACACGCTGCCCGACCTGAACCGTCACCCGATTGTTGTGGGCATAGCGAGTCATGCTGCCATCAGGATGGCGAATCTCGACCATGTTGCCATAGCCACCCGAATTCCAGCCGGCAAATTCAACCACACCGTCGGCCGCTGCATAGATAGGAGTGCCAACATCCGCCGCGATATCAATACCGCGATGCATCCGACCCCAACGCCAACCATAGCCAGAGGTGAGCACGCCTCGAGCGGGCCAAATGTAGCCTCTGAACACGCTATTAGGCAGGAAAATATCGGCCTCTTGCAGCGGGGGTAACTCAGGAGAGACCATTCGTCCTGTGATTGGCTGCACCAGCGGTGCGTAGCTTTCCGATCCTAGGGGAGCAGCCGCTACTGTCAGTGGCTCTGACGACTCAGTAGCTGGAGCAGTCTCCCGCGTCAATGTCCGTAATGCCCGAGGGCGAACTGTTGCAGCCGATTCTGCCTCTGGCTCTACTAGTCGCTCATTGCGCAACTCGACGGCCGTTGGTGCAGGGATAGCAGCCGCAGCAAGGACCGGCGGTTGAGCTGATGTCCCAGCGGTTGCCTGCTTCGCGCGCAAAGCTCTCACCTCAGCTAGGAGGGTTTGCACATAGGGGTTGTAGCCCAAGTCTGTCTCTGGCAAATCCACCGGCAGGTCTGGAGCTGTGGCATCGGGAGTCGGCGACAAGGTTGAGGGGACAACAGCCACTGCTTCCGGCGCCGTCGGCTGAGGTGAGGGATCGAGAAGCGACGAGGCAGCACTCGCAGGCACAACCGAATCAGGATCGGGGCGGCTAGGCGAGGTCACTACTGTGGGAGCTGCCACACCAGGCAACGAGTTTGTGCTGGCTGCCGCTGAAGACTCGCTAGCAACCGGAGCAGCGAGAGCCGGTACAACGGGAGACGCTGAGGCAACCGCTACTGGAATCTCGACCGTCGTTGGCGATACTGCGGGCACGCGTAGCTCTTGCCCCACAAAAATGATGTTCGGATTGCTGAGGCGATTTGTGCTGATCAGCACCGATTGGGGAATGTTGTGAGCACGAGCGATCTCAGCCACCGTGTCGCCCCGATTCACCCGGTAGACAGTGCTTGAGGTGGCAGCCGATGAATCAACCACATTGGGTTGACTCGTCACCGGACTCGGTTCTGGACTCAAGGCTGGGTTAACCGCAACCTCGGTGGGAGGAGCGGCGGCTGACACCCTCTCAGAAGCAGGGGTCGTCTGAGCCGGCTGCAATTCAGTTCTGGTTCGCTGAGGCAGCTCTGTAATCAGATGAGGCGTCGATTCAGTCTCTGCAGCTATCTTTTCAGTTGCCGTGCCAGCCACTGGCAGCTTCGGGGCTTCGGCAATGCGAACACTCGTCTCCTCATTCCGCAACTCCGCCAAACTACTGCTGAGTTTACTGCGCTCTTGCCGCAAGCGGTTCAATGCTTCATCTCGCTCTACTCGCAGAGGATCAACAGCATCAGTAGGACTGGCCATGGGCAACTGATTGAGATTCGCTGATGCCACAAACCGAGGCATGCGCGACGCTAATTCTTTAGCTTCAGTGCTAGCTGCAGTAGCAGCTTCTGGTGCTGGTAGGCGTAGTACCTGGCCCACTCTCAGCAGAGCGGTCGGCGCGATCTGGTTGGCTGCAGCCAGCTTCTCGACACTGATATCGTAGCGTCTAGCGATCTGCCGAAGGGTTTCCCCCTCACGCACCACATGTTCCCCAGTCTGGGCTGCAGATATCACAGCCGATAGGTTAAGTGCTGTTTCGGCGGGAGGCAGATCCGCCCGAGCCACCGAAGTTGCGGTCTCGTTAGTTACCGGTTCAGCCGCAGCTGCACCATCGCTCTGACGGGGAAGAAGCAGGCTTGATGCACCCATTGAGAGTGCAAGTCCAACCATAGCGGCCGAGGTACGCGCCCGACGTTTCGCCCCAATCGGAGCTTGTTCGGGCTGTCCTACTAGGGTACCGGCTGTACCCGGGCAGGAAATGGGCTTGACCTTCCGCAGAAATGCTCGCTTCAAAAGAACAACCTCCTAGTGAGCAGCGTTTAACTATCCTGAACCTTGAGTTGCCCGTAGGCTCGTCAATGATTTGGATCACACACAATACCGACCAAGATCACCGACTACATCTGTATGACTAGGTAAGATTACCTTGGTTTTTTGACTTAGACAAGCTTACACCAGTTAACAAAAAATTCAAGACGGCATTTAAGAGAGATTTCGTGAGCTATTTTGCCCATTTGCACCCTATTTCGGTCATTTGCATCAAGGTTATCAAGGGGCGCTAATCATCCTTGGGATTCTACACCACATGATGAAAAAGTGACATCTGGGAAGAATCCAACCGAGTTTAATCTTTAACGGATTAGGCTGTAATCGTCAAGAGAGTATTCAACCTAGTACCATCCATTTGAAAAACCCTTTAATCCCTCACGTAGCAAGGATTATAGGGATTTAGTAAGGGCTGTAGCAGCACGCTTAGAACAAGGAGAGTGCAGGTTTGATTGGGTTCAATCATTCCTATCGTCAGTGTTCGCCGAACTGCCATAAAGGGGTGATTTTGCCCTTGTTAGTACTCTTTCATACGCATTTTTGTCGTGGGATCTACGGGTTTATCAAGATAGTGTAAAGATGTGGGTCAGCAATCCTGCGGGCTATCGAGGTTGCTTTTCCGAGTAGTCATATGAATTTTTTATATTAGTTTAATGAATTCCGTAGGCTAGATAACTAAATGCTTAAACCACTCAACTCTTTGGGTTGTTTCGCTAATAGCCTTCAAAGATAACTCAAGAGTTCAATTGAGGAACCAGCTTTTTTGTTTCAATTCATAAATAAATTTGCATATAAGAATACAATGCCTCTGGCGAGCTAACGATGGCTGCGAATAAGATCGAAATGATCTGAAAAGTCATCTAGTTCATTGCCGCTACGAGATGGCAGGATCGTTCGTCACTCCTGCTGTTATCTGTGTTCTAGGCGAGCATTTGCTGCAGGGTGAAGGCACCCGTTCATGCCACCGCAGGCTCAGTCTACCGCCTGCATTAACTGCTTGAATGAATAGCTCAACCTCATTACCAGCAAGACATTACCCAACCTCTGGCATCAGAGGCGGGCGCAATAGCTCGGCACAACACGATTTGCCAGTCAATCGAGCAGCCCTAGCTGGCGACGAGCTTCATAGAGTCCAATTGCTGCACTGACCGATAAATTTAGGCTGCGCACCTGAGGCTGACTCATTGGAATATAGACGGTAGCATGGCAAGCCTGTAGCACCTGCTGCGGCAAGCCAGCAGTTTCGCAGCCAAACAGCAGCCAATCCTCGGCTTGATATTCAAACCGAACATAACTATAGAGTCCAGAAGTGCTGAAGCCAATCCAGCGTCCTGTTTGCTGCTGGTGATAGCGTTGAAAGTCGTCCCAGGAGTCGTGTACGTGCAGTTGAACATAGGGCCAATAGTCAAGCCCGGCGCGTTTTAGATAGCGATCGCTAATTTCAAATCCTAATGGTCCAACAAGGTGAAGAGGGGTACCGGTGGCAGCACATGTTCGGGCTACATTGCCCGTATTCGGAGGAATTTGTGGTTGAACCAGAACAACGTGAGGCATAGAGCCAGCGAAATCGAGCAAGGTATAGCTTAGGAAGACCCGTAAGCTTCCACAGAGTAGCTTTAAACAGGGTAAAAGAAGCGAGTCTCACTGACGAGTCCTCTAGCTACCCTCGCCATGAGAAAAGCACCTGCAGATAGCGCTAGCTCTAGGCTGAACAGCTACCTGAGGTGCTAACTATGAACAAAAATCCTGGCACTCAAAAAGAGTGAACCGTGATGGGCAGCGGTTTCTAAGGGTGAACCAAGAGAGTAAGTAGGATGAGGATGATCTATATATGGCTATATATATGGCTATATATTAGGTGGCTATATATAGACAGACCGGAACCCAGGAAAATGCGGTGCTTGAAAACGACTTGAAATCTTGAAAAGTGGCTTGTTATGAGCAAGTTGGGTGGTAAACACGGAATGGGTCGTTGCCCTGTGCTTTACCTTCCGAACTAAGGCTTACGCTAGGGAACTGTGCAGGGGCTGAGGAGAGTCTTGCTCCAGAGCTGGGGAATCAGGCGCGGCATCCATCTCAAAATCGGCTTCTAGTTCCGACTCAATTCGCAGTCGGTTGCAGGCAATGGTATCGGTCAAAATGGCACTCGCCATCATACCGCTGTGAATTTCGAGTTGAGCATCAGGTAGTGCTTCAAATACGAGACGCTGTCCTGGAAAAACAACTCGCTCGAAGTACCAGTTAGAAATGTTGGTAATGCGAACTACCTGAATTTTGCTGGTGGCGTTGACATAACAGCAAAGGATGTAAGCCTTGGCGTCGGGAGGGATGGGATCAAAGATTTGGGCCATAGTGCAGGAGCAAAGATGAGAAAGACTAAAGAGACATATAGACCCTAACATTCCCTGATCCCCGTTAGCTGTAAACCCGACTACCATCCCTCTGCTGCCGCCAGTTCATGAGCACAGAACTCACCAGGACCGCTCAATTCCAAGAATTAGGGGTTTTAACAAGAACGATAGAGCTATCTCTGGGATCAAAGCTGACGGCTCTAGGTTGCACGGGTCCACCGCAAACTGCCTGCCGCTATCCGATTGCAGGGCAACGCTGGGATTTCCTGATCGATGAGAGCGCATTAGAAAACTCAATGGTATCGTAAAGTTATATGAAAAAATTTAGAGCTAGCTGTGGTTGAACTGGCTGGGAATAGCTGACACCTGCTTGCTTGCTGTTCTTAAGGAAAGGATTGGATCTTTATGGATCGCATTCTCTACGTTCGCCTACCGTGCAATCCCATTTTCCCAATTGGGGTAGTTTACTTGGCTGACCACCTGCACAAGCAATTCCCCGATCTGGAGCAGCGCATTTTCGATCTGGGCACTATTCCGCCGCTGGATTACGCTGCCGCCTTAGATCGCTGCATTGACGAATTTCAGCCCACTCTGCTGGTGTTTTCCTGGCGCGATATTCAGATCTATGCGCCGGTAGGCGGGCGGGGTGGCAATCCGCTGCAGCACACCTTTGAGTTCTTTTACGAGCGCAATCCGCTGATTAAACTGCGGGGTGCACTGGGGTTGCTGGGCATTGCTAAGGGCTACTACGGCGAGCTGTGGCGCAACTTGGGTCTGATTAAACGCGGCTACCGACGAGCGCAGCGCTACTGTCAAACCGTGCGGCTTGTGGTAGGTGGCGGTGCAGTTAGCGTCTTCTATGAGCAGTTGGGGAGTGCTCTACCGAAGGGAACGATTGTTTCAGTAGGTGAAGGGGAAGTCTTGTTAGAGCGGCTGATCCGAGGGGAAGACTTTTCTGATCAGCGCTGCTATGTGGCCGGCGAAACCACACCCCGTCCGCGGCTGATCCATGAGCAGCCTGCTCCTTTAGAGAAAACAGCCTGCAATTACGACTACATTGCTCGCATCTGGACTGATTTTGACTACTACCTGCAGGAGGGCGATTTTTACATTGGCGTACAAACCAAGCGCGGCTGTCCTCACAATTGCTGCTACTGCATCTACACTGTCGTTGAAGGCAAGCAGGTGCGAATCAACCCTGCCGATGAAGTTGTAGCCGAAATGCGCCAGCTCTATGACCGGGGCGTGCGTAACTTCTGGTTTACCGATGCTCAGTTCATTCCGGCCCGACGATTTATTGACGATACCATCGAGCTGCTGCAAAAGATCCTCGATGCTGGCATGACAGATATCCACTGGGCTGCCTACATCCGGGCAGACAACCTCACCCCTAAACTGTGTGACTTGATGGTGAAAACCGGGATGAATTATTTTGAAATCGGCATTACCAGCGGCTCGCAGGAGCTGGTACGCAAGATGCGCATGGGGTACAACCTGCGGACAGTGCTGCAAAACTGTCGCGACCTCAAGGCAGCCGGCTTTAACGATCTGGTTTCAGTAAACTACTCGTTTAATGTGATCGACGAGACGTTTGACACCATCCGTCAGACGATTGCCTACCACCGAGAACTAGAGCGGATCTTTGGTGCTGATAAAGTCGAGCCTGCCATCTTTTTTATTGGGTTGCAACCCCATACCCATCTAGAAGAATTTGCCTTCAAAAACAACATTCTGAAACCCGGCTATGACCCGATGAACCTCAAGCCGTGGACGGTGCGCAAGATGCTTTGGAACCCAGAACCGCTAGGCTCGTTTTTTGGAGAAGTCTGTTTAGAGGCGTGGCAGCGGGATGCTGATGACTTCGGACGGCAGGTCATGGCTATTCTGGAAGAACGCTTGGGGGTGGCTCCCCTGGAAGCAGCTCTGTCAGCCCCAATTGAGGCTGCAACAAAGCCATTGGTACTAGCTGGTTCTTAGAGAGAGGCGGAAGCTGGCTTTGTCAGGCATTGGCAGGTACACTCCTCTCTAGCATCCAGATGCGACGACAGCCCTACTGGACTATTTCATTTACCCTTTTTCTACCCGCATGTTAGCTGGCTCGATTCTACAAACGCTGAGTGATGCCCACCAAATGCCCGACGCAGGCAAGCGTCCCCTCAATTTCGGGGTGTATTACAAAAACACATTGGTTGCGTTGTGCCATGCCTTGGAAGATGCCATCTTGGAGGCTGATTATCAGCCGCTGATGATTACTGCCTTTCAGCGGGGCAAGTGGTACCTCGAAGAAGCCGAGCGCTATGGGGAAATTGCTGATCGGGCACGGCAGGTTGTCATTTTGGCGGCTCCCGAGGCTGGCTTTGCCGAACATCCGACTAGCCAAAAAGCGAATGTAGAGCTGGTACACCTAGCGTTGACCGATCCGGTTGCTCAAGAGTGGCATCTGATCATTCTCTCGCCTCACTACACCGCAATGGTGCTCTGTCAGGAGTTGTCGGAGGCAGACTATGGCCCAACCGGACGACCCAAGCACGATCTAGAACGGAAGTTTTATGGGTTCTGGACCTTTGAGCCAAATCTGGTCCTAGAAACGGCAGAACTAGCGGTTGCCCATGTGGCCGCCTACAATCCAACGCTATCCGAACGGCTCGAGAGGCAAGTTCAGGAAATTGCGGCGCTGATCCAACGGGAGGATGCCCTCTGCAGCTTACCAACGGCAGATCACATGGGTAAAGTGGTGTCGCGGGTTATTGATTACCTGCAAACCTGCCAGCAGTCTCTAGCGCCTGAGTCACTCTACGCTTCTCTAGACCGTAACCTGCTCTCAAATGAATTGCAGGCGTTTCTGCGGGTGGCGCAACTGATTGACCAAACCGACCTCAGCAACCCAATGGCAGCGGCAGAGGTGGCAGCTCTAGCGGAAGCAATGGGACAACTGCTAGATTTGCCTGCTTGGCAGCTGCATCGACTGCGACTGGCCGGACTCCTGCATCGAATTGCTTTTCTACCAAGCGATACGTTGCTCAGTTCAGGCATATCGGTGCAGGCTCATGCCGAATCACCCGAGCGTGCCCCAGCTTGCCCACTAGTACCAGGCATCCAAGTGCTGCGCAAAATGCAGCGTCTGCGAGCTATCACCACTATCCTGGCTCATCAAACCGAGTGGTGGAATGGCTCCGGACAGCCGGCTGGTCTGACTGGCGATGAAATTCCCATCGAGTCGCGGATTATCGGCATCGTGGCAGACTTTCAGCAACGGGTGGCGCAACTCCGAGCAACCCACCCCCCTGAGCAGACAGAGGCGATACTCAGCCAAGCGCTAGAGGGCTGTCGGCAGCAGCAAGGCGAGCGTTGGGATCCCAAACTGGTAGAAGCATTGGGCTTGCTGGTGGTGGCACTGCAACAGGGCATCCGCTTGCCGGTTAGCGCTCCCCACATTGCAGCAGGTTTGTGGCTGTTAGATTCTCGTTCCGAAGAGGCACTGCCGCTGGTGTATGCTGACGAAGAAGCGCTGAACCTCAGCCGCTAACAACTCGGTTGAAAAACTAGGTTGCAACTAATAGTGTGCGATATTAGTGTGCGATATTGTGCATCGCTAGAGCATAGACGCAGCATGGATTTAGAAACCCTTCGGGCAGGCAAACTGAAGCAGTTGGCAGGTGTGGACCTAGAAGATGCCGATTTGGCTGACCTCGATTTGAGTCGCGCTAACTTGGCAGGAGCGCGGTTGAATGGCGCAAATCTGCGAGGAGCCAAGCTAACCGGTGCAACCCTAGATGGCGCGAGTTTGCTGGGCTGCCAGCTTGCGCGCTCAGATGCACGGGCCAATTGGCTAGGCGCGAATTTAATGCAAGCTGACTTGACGGAAGCTGATCTGCGGGGCGCGAATCTGCGGGGCGCGAATTTAATGCAGTCCTACTTATCTCATACCAGCTTGGCGGGTGCGTTTCTCAGCGGAGCCAATTTGATGGGGGTGAATTTGCAAGGCGGCGATTTGCGCGGGGCCGATCTGCGGGGAGCCAACCTCAACGGCGCTAATCTCAGCGGGTCTAACCTGGCGCAAGCCGATCTGCAAGGCGCTATCCTCACGGCGGTGACTGCCGAAGAAACCAATTTGCGGGATGCCAATTTAGCCGGCGCTAATCTCAGCGGCGCGAACCTGCTGTGCGCCGAGTTGCAGGGAGCTAATCTTCAGGGAGCCGTTTTGGCAGGAGCCTGCCTGAAGGGAACCTGTTTGGAACAGCACGAGTCCTGATACTCAGTGCATTGAAATCCGCTGGTAGAGTCCCTGAGTGATTTTGATACGGCTCACTAGGCTACGCTAACCACTATGCCAAACATCGGTGTCCTCGACGCTGCAAACAGCCACAATCCTAGAATGCAATTTCCGGATACCGCTTGGGTTTGCTGAACAATTCAATATACGGACTCTGCATCAGTTCATAGGTAATTAATGTTCCAGGTTGCATCCCAACCGCTTGATGACGGCTGATCCAAGCGTAGTTCGCAATGCTACCTAGTCTGCTGCCAATACCTCCTGAAAATTCCTGAGGAATGCAGCAGATAGAGCCTCAACCTGAACTCCTCGCTGCCTAACCCAACTATGGCTGACTTCTTTGACCTATCTACTCTCGATGGCTCGAATGGTTTTATTATCAACGGATTGTTTGCAGGCAGCCGCTTGGGACAATCGGTAAGCAGTGCGGGTGATATTAACGGTGATGGCATTGCCGATATTGTCATCGGCGCAGACGCTACGTCGGTTTTAACCAATCCAGGGGCTGCCTATGTTCTGTTTGGGCGATCGGGCGAGTTTTCATCCAATATCAGTCTGAACAGCCTCAACGGCAGCAATGGCTTCGCGATTCGCGGCAGAGCAATCGACGACAGTACCGGCTTTTCCGTCAGCAACGCTGGAGATGTGAACGGCGACGGCATTACGGATCTGATTGTCGGTGCTCGCTTCGCGGATGTCCGAGGTAAAGACTCGGGCGAAAGCTTTGTGATCTTTGGACGCCGCGGTGGGTTTCCTGCCGAAATTCGTCTGGACAATCTTGGCGGCAATGGGTTTACCATTCCTGGGATTGCTGCCGACGATCGCTCGGGGCGAGCTGTAAGTGGAGCGGGCGATGTTAATGGGGACGGAGTAGGTGATTTTCTGGTGGGAGCCACCTTAGCCAGCACTAACCTTGCCGAAAAGTCAGGTCAGGTCTATGTGGTGTTCGGCAATCGGAATTTCCCACCAGAGTTGGACCTCCTGAGCCTCAACGGCAGTAATGGCTTTGCGATTGATGGCATCAACAGCGGCGATGATGTGGGCTTCTCCATCAGCCGAGCGGGCGACGTCAACAGGGATGGGTTTGCCGATCTGATCATTGGCGCACCGGGCGCTCGCAACGGCACGGGTCAAGCTTACGTTATCTTTGGGCGAGCAGGTGGTTTCCCTAAGAGCTTGGAGCCAGAGACGCTCAACGGCAGCAATGGGTTTATTATCAACGGCATTGCCCGCGGCGATCAGGCCGGCAGAATGGTCAGCAGTGCTGGCGATCTCAACCAAGATGGCTTCGCCGATCTGTTGATTGGCGCCCGGGCAGCCGATCCCAACGGCAACCTGGATGCGGGTCAAGCCTATGTTGTGTTTGGCAGTGCGGCTGGCTTTCCGGCTCAGCTCAATTTGGCAGATTTAAACGGGCGCAATGGGTTTGCTATCAATGGAGTGGCGGGAGATGCCTTGGGTTCCTCGGGGACTGGCATCGGCGATTTTAATGGTGATGGCTTGAATGACTTGATCGTCGGTGCTCCAGGAGCAGATACTGCCGGTCGATCCAATCCTGGACGTGCCTACATCATCTTTGGTCGTTCAGGCGGCTTCCCGGCAACGGTGGATGTTGCCAACCTGACGAGCGCCGAGGGCATTGTCCTCAACGGGGTATCTCCGAATGCCTTGACGGGTCGCTCGTTGGACGGCATCGGTGACTTCAACAATGACGGCGTTGCCGATATTCTGATTGGTGCTCCCAATGCTACTGTGCGCGGCTCCAACGTTGGGCAAGCCTATGTCCTGTTTGGCAGAGCGGGCGAGCGTCCTCTGGAAAGCAATTTTGGGCTAAAGCTTACGCCGCCTTTGATCGATGCCTCTGGCGTGACGGTTGGTTCCATCAGCGTTGATTTGGCGGCCGAGACGTTAGTGATCAATCGCCCCCAGCCAATTCGCAGAACCGTAACCGGCTTTACAAACGTGATTGGCACAGCTTTGAATGACCGCATCACCGGCAGTGCAGCGACAAACAGCTTAGTAGGCGGCAGCGGGGACGATACGCTACTGGGAGCAGAGGGCAACGATACCTTGGTGGGCGGAACCGGTCATGATACGTTGCAAGGCGGCAGCGGCAACGACAAATTAGTCGGCAACGAGGGCAACGACCGTCTGCGGGGTGGTCCCGGACGCGATCGGTTTATCTTCGACCTGAATGCTCGCTTTCAGCGGCAGGCTATGGGGGTAGATCGGGTGCTAGACTTCAGACGAGGACAAGACAAAATCGTCCTGGATCGCACCACGTTCCGTACCCTCAAGCGCGGACGCTTTACCAGCTTTAAGCAGGTGCAAAATCGCAGACAGGCCCAGCGCAGCGATGCCCAGTTTACCTACATCCGCCGTACCGGCAGCCTCTTCTACAATGCCAACGGCGAACGCAATGGCTTTGGCTCAGGTGGGCTATTTGCCGATTTTCGCAACGGTTTGAACTTGACCAGCAGTGATTTTGCAGTGCGCCCCTGAGGGTTTTCCTGCCGTCGTCTTGCTCAGCGATCCCCTTCAGCAGTAAGCTCAAGCATCAGTAGGAAATGATCTATTGATGACCTAATTACAAAACGAGCTTAAAATCGCTGTGGCTATTCAAGAACAAACCGTCACCGTCGGGGGGTTGGAGTGGTTCTACCGAGAAGCAGAACCCATGAATCCCTCTGAGAAGCCTCCCGTATTGCTGCTACACGGGTTGCCCGCTCAAAGCTATAGCTGGCGCAATGTGATGCCGGCATTGGCAGAGCAAGGATTTCGTGCCATCGCTCCTGATTGGATTGGCTTTGGCTTGTCAGGCAAGCCGGACCGCCGCGACTTTGCCTACACGCCCGATGCCTACCTACAGGCATTGACCGCATTGCTAGAGGCGCTAGACATCACCCGTTTCTCATTGGTTGCCCAGGGATTTTTAGGATCGGTAGGGGTGCAGTACGCGTTGCGCCATCCCGATCAGATCGAGCGACTGGCAATCCTCAATGCTCCTATTGCCAGCACGGCAAAGCTACCCTGGAAAATCAAGCAGCTTGGGCTGCCATTGATTGGGGAAATGCTGACCCAAGATCCGCTACTGGTGGATCGCACCCTGGAGGGCGGGGGCGGCTACCGGGTAGAAGATGCCGATCTCGATGTGTACCGACGCCCCTTTTTGAAAAGCTCGGCGGCTGGGCGATCTTTGCTGGCCACGGTGCAAAACCTGAAACTGCCGCAAATTACTGCTGAGATCGAGCAAGGGCTAGCAACTTGGCAGCATCCAACACTGCTTGCCTGGGGCGTGCGCGACCCCTGGCTCCCCCTCAGTATGGCTGAAGCGGCGGCCCAGCAAATCTCAGAAGCAGAGCTAGTGCTGCTAGAGGAAGTCGGTCACTATCCTCAGGAGGACTGGCATGAAAAAGTGAATGCAACGCTGCTCAATTTTTTACGACGGCAGATCATCTGATCCTGTAATACTCCTTTGCTGCTCTCGTGCTGCTCTCGATCGAGTACCGAGTCCTGGACGGGAAACCAGGGCAAAGGCTGCTCTGAGGAGAGTTGGGGTTATCTCTGGCCGATGCTGCCTAGACTCAGCTCAGACATAATGAGATTTGCGGCAATCACTTGACATTCTCTGGAATTAGCGTGAGAGTGTCCGATATGATCGCCTCAGTTACGCTGATAGGCACCCCTGGATTACTCGGTTAGCGGTTAAAACCTGATAAATACGCTGTGATTGCTATCTACCCAGGCAGTTTTGATCCGATCACGCTAGGTCACCTGGACATTATTGAGCGCGGCTGTCAGCTCTTTGATCAGGTGATCGTTGTGCTGTCGCGGAACCCGAACAAAACGCCTCTGTTCACAGTCCAGCAACGAATGGCTCATATTCGTTGGTCTACTCAGCATTTACCAAACCTGGAAGTTGACAGTTTTGATGGCTTAACGGTAACGTATGCCCGCCTGCGGCAAGCCAAAGTGTTGCTAAGAGGGTTGCGCGCCGTGTCTGACTTTGAGCTAGAGTTGCAAATGGCTCACACCAATAAGACCCTATCAGACGACATTGAGACCGTTTTTCTAGCCACCTCCACTGAATACAGCTTCCTTAGCAGCAGCCTGGTCAAAGAAATTGCCAGGTTTGGTGGTCCTATTGATCATCTTGTTCCTCAAGCTGTCGCTTTAGATATTTACAAATGCTACGCCAAGACCCCGACCGCATCAGCCCCGACCGCCGTAGAGCCAACACCGCCAGTGGAACCTCCAGCCGAGTCGTCAGTGGAGAGGCATCCCGCACCGGAGGAGTCGATATTCAGCGAGAGCTGAATAAGCTAGAAGAGATGATTCTTGACAGTCCCCGAATTCCCCTCAGCCGCCGCACCCTAGTGGACGAGGAGCAAATTCTCGACCAGTTAGATCTGGTGCGTCTGAATCTACCCACAGCCTTTCAAGAAGCCACCGAACTGGTGATGCATAAAGAAGAAGTGCTGCAGGAAGCTGAGCAGTACGCACAGCAGATCATTGCCGCGGCCGAGCAACGGGCTGCCCAAATCCTAAATGAGATGGATTTGGTGCGTCAGGCCGAGCGTGAAGCCATGCACATCCGGCAACAGTTGCAGCACGAGTGCGAAGTCATGCAGCAGCAGGTCATGGCTGATATTGAGCAAATGCGCCGCCGTGCTCAGCAGGAACTAGAAGAAATGCAACGGCTCGCGATTGCCGAATGCGAAGAAATTCAGCGGGGGGCCGATGACTACGCCGATCGCATCCTCAGCGATATGGAAGCCCAATTTAGTGAAATGATGCGGGTGATCCGGAATGGTCGGCAGCAGATTCAGTCGGATTCGGCGGCCAAAGCAGCGGAAATGGCCAGCTTGTCGCGCCGTCTTCAGGAGCGGCTGCGGTAAGCTTCTAGTAAGGTAGGTTTCTCCTAATTCATCAGTTCAGAACTGGGCATCAACGGAGAGGGAGGGATTCGAACCCTCGGTACGTTTCCGTACACTCGATTTCAAGTCGAGCGCATTCGACCACTCTGCCACCTCTCCAGGGGCTAGGGTAAAGCACTGCCTTGCCGCAATTTATAGACTCAGATCAAGCCTCAGATTCAGTGCTTTATCCACTCTATCCAGATGCCTATCTTAGCAGCTTGGGTCAACTTGACGCCAACACTGGCTGAGAAGCCTGATACAGCACCTGCTGGCTGCATACCGTAAAATCGTCCTGCACCCAAACAAGGGAGGCTTGAGTCACCACACCTTCCTCTAGTGTGACCAAGGAAAAATTGCGCAGACGCCCTCGGTCCGTTTGCAGGATGCGCGGCACGCTGGCAGCATTCAGGTAAAGCGTCTCTAACTGGACATCTACGGCGCGACGCAGCCGGGCTTTAGTGTAACGCAACTGGTGATGCATATGCCCAAACGCAACTAGCGGTACCCGTTTGCCGAGCAGCTGAGCCTGAGCAATGGCAGCCGCGAAGTCTGGATCACCATGATCTCCTCCGATAGGTTCCCAGTCCTTGCCGCAGGGATCGTCAGGCTGAGCACCTAAGCCTGCTGGACCGCAGTGCCCGATAAAGATCAGGGTTTCATGGGCAGCCTGCTTAACGGATTCCATGATCCTACCGGTAGATGCCTCGAAACTATCAATGTCATAGCGCTGGCGGTAGAAAGCGCCATGCTTCCAAATCGGACCACCCCAACTAAACGGGCGGCTTCCAACCACGGTGAGTCCTAGTGCCGGCAGATCCAGCTTGCCATAGCCGACATGGGATGCTCCTAACAGATCCAACTGCTGCTGAACGCGGTCTTCGTGGACGGATCCCTTGCGCAGTTTTCGCCCCCAATCTGTAGCGCTGTACCACGCATCGTGATTGCCCAGAATCACCGCCTTAGGGAGACTCATCTGAGCAATGGCTCGCACTACTTCTACGGCCTCATTGCCGAAATCGCCCACCAGCAAAACGAGATCCACTCCTAAATGCTGCAGAGCAAGCTCGTCCTCGTGTTCCCAAGCATTATGGACATCACCCACCACGGCAATCGTACAAGACGGCAATCTGCATGAGGAAGCCGAAGACACGGCAGCAGAAGCTAGAGGTCCGGTGGGGGGGACGGTGCGGGGCAGAGGTTCTCCGTGGCTCATGCTGATATCCTGAAGGGTCCTTTTCCAGGATAGGTAAGCTTGGAAGTTTTTTGTAGTTTTGCAACCATTTTTGTCGTTGATGCCGCCTATGAGAGGCAAATTGGACCATCACCGCCGTAAAGTACACGCCTGAGCAGCGGAGGCAACAATTAGGATTACAAGATAGATTTCTTTGAATACCAAGGAATACCAAGATGTCTATGGGGGCGTTGAGAGTCGCAGTTCCGCGTAAGAGTCCCCTAGTTGTCTACTTTTTCAATATAAGAACGAATATCATTTAAGTCGATGTAACGATCGGTCGCATTGCGCAGCTCCCGAGCTATCATGCCCTCGGTAGAAACAACTGTAATATGGGTGTTTTTAGAGCGCAGCAGCTCAATTGCCCGTTCAAAATCGCCATCTCCGCTAAATAGAATGACCCGATCGTACTGATCGACTGTATTAAACATGTCAACGACGATCTCAATATCGAGATTGGCTTTTTGGGAGATCCGTCCCGAGTTGTCGTCGTAATATTCTTTCAAATATTTAGTCCGGACCGTATAGCCCAGGCTAATCAGTGCATCTCTAAATCCTCGTTGGTCCTGCGGATCTTTTAAGCCGGTATACCAAAACGCGTTAACCAGCGTCACATCAGGGTCGGTAGTAAAATATTCCAGGACTCGCCTGGGATCAAAAAACCAACCATTTTTTTGTTGAGCGTAGAACATATTGTTCCCGTCTACAAAGATCGAAAGACGGTTCATAGTAAAAGACACCAAAGGTTTTGACCGAACACGTTTAGAAAGTTCAATTTATGGCATTTAGGTTGACACTTTACTCCAGAGAGGGGATGGGTTAGGAGAGACGCCTAGCTTCTAAGCCCAATAGGGTTCCCAGCGAGCTTTCATGAGTTGGGCAACGGAATAACCCAGCCATTCTATCTCAAGGCTAGCTCAGCAGACGGTAAGATTACTGGCCTTGCCAGAAACACTTTGAAACACGCTAATTGTTAGACGTGCCCAAAAACTAGAGAGTTGCCTATTATTGCCTCGGGTTTCAAGGGTCAATCTTCCACTATCCTGGAGCGTTGATGGCGTGTCCGTAATATCCAAATCTGCAATATGCAAAAATTTAGAACCATAATTTTAGCGGTTCATTCACTTGAATACGGTTTAAGTGTTACATGATTATAAAGATTATAAAATTATAAACTTTATTGAGAATTTGCGGTATCAACCTCTAGCATCAATAGCCTTTAGCTGATCTCCGTGGAGGTCAATTGAACTTCCTTGGCAAGCCAAAGATTCGCAGCTTCAGGCTCACTGCCCCCGTTGCAGCAGAATGAGGGCGACCGAGGGACTAAGACCCAACCGAGAGGCTATCCACACAGACGATTTACAAACGCGAGCGATGGGCAGTTTACGGTTTTGCAACCGTCCCATAGACTCCCCCCTAGACTCCAGAGTTCTACAGATAGGAGCACCAGTCACTCCAGCTTCCGGCATAGAGCTTGCCGGTCGGTAGGCCTGCCAATTCTAACGACAGTAAATTAACACAAGCTGTCACTCCTGAACCGCAATAGACCAACAGTTCTGTGGCGGGCGGTACCCAATTCCATCGCTGCTGTTGTTCGGCCAAGGGTCGCACATAGCCTTGGGTATCGGTTACCTCCTGCCAGGGGCAATTGACGGCTCCAGGGATATGACCAGCTACTGGGTCAATTGGCTCTCGCTCCCCTCGGTAGCGCTCTGCTTCTCTAGAATCAATTAAAACGGTGTTGGGCTGATCTTTGCGAGCTTTTACCGTTTCAATGTCCACCACCCAATCCAGTCGAGGCCGGGGTATGAAGGACGCTGAGCGGACAGCCGGAATAGCATCACTCACGGGATAGCCTGCTTCCTGCCAGCCTCTAAAGCCGCCATCTAAGACTGCGACCCGTTCATGTCCTAAATAGCGCAAGAGCCACCAGAAGCGGGCTGCGAAGGCCAGTCGGGTATCATCATAGGCAATCACCCAAGGCGCATCTACCCCTGAGTGGATGCCAGCAGCACCTAACTTCTGAGCTAGCAGGGTTACCTCAGGTAAGGGATGTCGCCCGCCATGACGACCCACAGGTCCAGACAAGTCACGATTCAAATCGAAATAGTAGGCACCTGGAATGTGGCTTGCTGCATAGTGTTGCTGCCCTGCCTGGGGATCAGCCAAGGAAAATCGACAATCAGCAATCACCACATCCGGTTGGCCTAGGTGCTGGTAGAGCCAAGCTGCCGTCACCACCCATGGTCTTGCGAACTCAGGAGGTATCTTACTCAGGGAGGATTCAGGATCGGCCATTTTGGAGAAATTCTTGCGCTAAGGTAGTATGAGCTATAGCCAAGCTTGAGGTTCAAGGTGAACTAGAACCCTAGAACTACGGCTATAGATACGTTTAGATCATGATGAAATTATAAAATTCAGCAGAAAGTTCAGTGAAAAACCTGTTCTTTCGGTATTTTGAATTGGACATACTGAGGCAGTGGGCAAAGACATGGTCTATCCTGCGGGGCACTTTGCTTAACCTTCCCTTAAGTCGTACAATGTTGCGTTTTAGCTCACGTTTTAGTGCATGCTCTGATCACCCAAGTGTATCTACAAATCATCGGAGTGATAGCGTTTCAGTGAACGGTTCAATCCTCGACAGACCGAGAATTCTCGTCGTAGATGATCATCCTTCTAGCCGAACCACTGCGGTTGCTCTGCTCTCTGTAGAAGGATATGAGGTACTAGAAGCCGAGGATGGATTGACTGCCCTTGATCGGGTGCGCGAAGCCCGTCCTGATCTGATTCTGCTAGATGTGATGATGCCGGGGCTAGACGGCTATGAGGTTTGTCGTCGCTTAAAGCAGGATGAGCAAACTCGTCTTACGCCCGTTGTGTTTGTGACGGCATTAAACGATCGCCGTGCTCGCCTGCGAGGCATTGAGGCGGGCGGTGATGATTTTCTTTCTAAGCCGTTTGATCAGCTAGAGTTATCAGCTCGGGTGCGGTCCCTCGTCTCGCAAAAGCGGCTGAATGAAGATTTAGACCATGCCAGCAAAGTCCTCTTTTCCATTGCTCGCACTATAGAAAGCCGCGATCCAAACACAGGCGATCACTGCGAGCGGCTAGTGCGGTTGGGACAAGAGTTTGGAGAATTTTTACAGCTCTCGCGTTCCGAGATTCGTGACTTGCAATGGGGAGGGTACCTGCACGACATTGGCAAAGTAGGCATCCCCGATACGGTGCTGCTCAAAACGGGACAGCTCTCTGCAGAAGAATGGCAGATCATGCAGCAGCATGTCCTGATTGGGGAGCAGATCTGCCAACCGCTGCGGACCATGCGAGGTGTTATTCCCATCATCCGCCACCATCACGAGCGGTGGGATGGTTCTGGCTATCCTGATGGGCTAATGGGAGAGGAAATCCCTTTTCTGGCTCAGGTGTTTCAGCTCATCGATATTTACGATGCGCTAACTCACGAACGCCCCTATAAACCTGCTTTTTCGCCACAAGAGTCGCTAGACATTATGCTGCAGGAAACCGATAAAGGCTGGCGCAATCCTAACTTGATGCAACGCTTCATGGAGTTTATTTGCTCTCAGGTGGCAGTTGCTTAAAACTCCATAAAACTCGCCAGAACCGCGCTATACTCCGGTGGGAAGAGTAAATGAAGAATTAAGTATGGTCGCGGTGGCAATTCTGGCAGCAGGACGTGGAACTCGCATGAAGTCGCGTCTGCCCAAGATTCTGCACAACCTAGGAGGGCGATCGCTGCTAAGGCGAGTGTTGGATTGCACCTCGGAAATAGAACCTACCCGACAGCTCGTCATCGTGGGCTATGGTAATGATTTAGTCAAGGCGTCGTTGGCCGATGTGCCCAATCTAGAGTTTGTGCATCAAACAGAGCAGTTGGGAACTGGGCACGCCGTGCAGCAGCTAATTCCCTACCTGCAAGACTTTCAGGGCAATTTGCTGGTGCTGAATGGCGATGTACCGCTGCTACGCCCTCAGACCTTGCAGTCCCTATTGCAAACCCATCAGCAGCACCAGAATGCCGCAACCATTTTGACGGCGCAACTGCCCGATGCCAAAGGCTACGGTCGCGTCTTCTGTGACGGTCAGAATTTGGTGACGCAGATTGTGGAAGACCGAGATTGCAGTCCGGCGCAACGCCAAAACCGGCGGGTGAATGCGGGTATTTACTGCTTCAACTGGCGTCAGCTCGAGCAAGTACTGCCCAAGCTTCAGTCTAGTAACGATCAACAGGAGTATTACCTAACCGATGCGGTCAACTACCTGTCGCCCGTCATGGCAGTCGATGTTGAGGATTATCAGGAAATTCTGGGCGTTAATGACCGCAAACAGTTGGCTGCTGCCTACGATATTTTGCAGGCGCGAGTCAAAGACGATTGGATGGCATCGGGAGTGACCCTGATCGATCCGGACAGCATCACCATTGATGATACGGTGCAGCTTGCTCCCGATGTGGTGATTGAGCCACAGACGCACCTCCGTGGTCAGACCGTGATTCAATCTGGTTGCCACATTGGCCCGGGCAGCTTAATCGAGAATAGCCACCTCGGAGAGAATGTGACGGTGCTGTACTCCGTAGTGATGGGCAGCCACGTAGCCGCGAATACGCGAGTGGGTCCCTATGCCCACCTGCGGGGACAGGTCACGGTCGGTCAGAGCTGCCGGATTGGCAATTTCGTTGAGCTGAAATCTACCAGTGTTGGCAACCACACGAATGTAGCGCACCTATCCTATCTCGGAAATGCCACGGTTGGCGATCGCGTCAATATTGGTGCCGGAACGATTACAGCCAACTATGATGGGGTGAGTAAACATCAAACCTACATTGGTGATCGCACCAAGACAGGGTCCAACACGGTTTTGGTAGCACCGATCACGATTGGGCACGATGTCACCATTGCTGCTGGTTCAACGGTTACCGACAATGTTCCCGAAGACTGCCTAGTGATTGCCCGGGCCCGTCAAGTGGTGAAACCGGGCTGGCGGCTGAAGCCATCCCCACAGCCACCCACTCAGTCCTGATCCCAGCTCAACGCTATTCTTCGGGAGGGTAGTCCCCATAGCCCTCGGCATAGGTATCCAGGTAGAAGTCAATTGGCTCAGCGACTGGATCAGCCTGGCTGACTGCTTCGCCAGCTTCCAGGGCTTTGGGATCGCTAGGAACCAACCGCTCGCTAGCAATCAAGGCTTTCATCACGTCTTTGACGATGGGAGCCGCAACGGTAGAGCCGTAGGCATCATCTCCTTGGGGTTCGTCCACTACAGCAAGTACGGCATAGCGGGGTGCCTCGGCCGGCAAAATGCCAATGAAGCTAGTGATGCGAGCACTACTATAACCGCCGTAGGGGCTAGCTTTCTGAGCCGTTCCCGTTTTGCCGGCAATCCGGAAGCCGGGAATCTGAGCTGCCTCACCCGTACCATCCGTGACTACCTGCTCCATCATCTTCAGCACGGCTTGCGTCGTTTGCGGCGAGAAAATTTGCTGGGGTTGGGGGTGCTCGGGCTGCCACTTCAGCTTGCCATCTTCATCGACCAAGCCGGCAACCACATGGGGGGTTACTAACTTGCCACCATTCGCAATCATGCTGTGCAGCTGAATCAGTTTAATCGGCGTTAGGGAAAAGCCTTGTCCGAAGGCGGTGGTAGCAGGCTCCACCAAAGCACCCGTGAACTGCTCGTAGGTTTTGGTTTGTCCGGGCGCTTCCGAGGGCAGGTCTATGCCAGTAACTTCTCCTAGCTTGATCCGCTCTAGCCAGCCGTAATAAACACCCGGACTGAGGCGTTGCATGATGCGAACCATACCCACATTGCTGGAATACTGCAAAATTTCGCCAACGGTCAGTGGACCACGACCGCCCGTTGACTCATAGTCCGAGTTCTGGATCGGCCACTCTCCGATCTGGATTGCGCCTTCGTCAATGAAGACATCATTGGCTTTCACCATGCCGGACTGCAGCGCAATCGCTAGGTTGATGGGCTTAAACGTCGAGCCGGGTTCATAAACATCGGTCAGTACCCAGTTTCGCAGTTTTTCCAGATCGGTCTGATAAAACTTGTTGGGATCGTAGGTTGGATCAGACACCATCGCCAGAATGGAGCCATCCTGCACATCCATCACTATGACGACCCCCCGCTTAGCACTGTATTTTTTCATCTGCTGCTTCAGCGAGTGGCGGGCGGCCCGCTGTAATCGGCTATCTACGGTGAGTTTGAGCTGCAGTTCGTCTCGTTGCAGAAAGTCGCTGGGCAACCCTAGCGGAATCACCGAACCATCCCCCGAGCGGCTGATCTGCATCGCGTCTAGGTGGCGGGCGAGCTGCTTTTCCTGGCTATACTCCACTCCGGCTTGCCCCTGCCGCTCGAAGTTCACATAGCCAACAATATTGGCAAACAGATCCTGCTGCGGATACAGCCGCTCCTGCTGCTGCACCAGCTCTAACCCGTCTAGCCCGAGCCGCCTAACCTGATTAGCGACACTCTCCGACAGGGCATCTGCCAAGCGAATGCCGCTTTCGCCACTGTTCAGTTCAGCCAGAATCTGCTCCAGGGGCTGATTGAGAATTGGCACTAAAGCAACGGCAATGGTTTCCTTCTGCTGATTGCCAAACAAAATAGGATGGGCGTACAGCGTGTAGACTGGCTTATCAATCGCTAGCACCGTGCCCTCTCGATCGACAATCGGCCGTCGCGGAATGCCTGCCTCGAGAGAAATGGTTTGCTGAGCCTTGGCCCGCTCTTGCAAAATAGGGCCTTGCAACACCTGCAGACGGAACAGGTTGAACATCAATCCTACTAGCCCAACCATCAAGATCGACCAAACCATCAGCGGTCGCAGATGCCGATCGGTGAGGGCAGAGGGTCGTTGTCCGCTTCGTTTCTGGGAAGGCTTCGATCGTTTCGCTCGTTGGGTCGGAACGTCTTGAACGGGATGCTGCAGAAGCTGCCGCCCTGACGCGTTGGCGGAGCTAGCAGATCGAGACGAACGACGACGCCCTGACGCCGACCGACCGCGCTGGGGACGAAAGGGATGAAACGTCATAGCCATAGGGCACACCTCACAATGCAGCTGACTGGGGATACTCGCTTAGTACCCCACCGGACGGCGCGGCAGCGGTTCTAGCTCAGGGGTAGTTGGTTTCGGCTTCACGGCAGGACGTTCGGGTGCCGGAGCCAGAAAAATAGTGTTGCTAGGATCGGGAGGCAACAGACCAGTGGTTGGATCCTCCGCCTGTTGCGCCATCTGATTTTTCAGAGCTTCGTTGGCGGCAATCAGCTGCCGCTCCTGTTTCTGCAGAACTTCTAACCGCTCATATTCTTGCCCCCAGCGATCCTGCAGATAGACCGTCCAACCGTAAGCGACCAACACTGCCGCTGCCAGCACTAGGGTGCCCATAGCGGAACCGCGCTGTAGCCAAAGCAAGGCAGTTAGCCAGCGGGGAATTGGCTTGGGCTGCAAAGAGCGCACCACACCAGACCGTTCAGGGTCAACGCCTCGTGCCCGTCGAGCGGCAGGACTATTGCCCAATCGAGCGGCAATCGCCTCCCGTCGCGTCTGGGATCGCCAAGGTTTAGCGGCACTTGCTTCTGACGCGGACGCCAGAGACGAGCGGCGGTGGGAATGCTCGGAACGAGGGGCGGCAGCCATAGATCCTATGCCTCTGAATTAACTCTAAGAATCCCTATAGGCGGAAACAAGTTTGCTCTGGTGACGGCAAGACACGCTATCGCTAGTATCTCCCCCAATCAGTGCGCCATTGTATAGTAATCGTTTTCCCAGCAGTATAGAGGGGAAGCGGTAAATAATCATCCTCTACTTGCAAATTTTTGAACCCAGCCCGGGTGAGCAAGTCGAAGCGCCTGAAACGAGCCGAGGCAATGCCGCGACAGCCCAAGAGGATGCGGTCTATATTATTTTGTATTTTTTTGTATTTTGCCATCGCACTATAAACAGACAGATAGATGGATAGTAAAGAAAGAGAGTTACGATGCACGGTATAGTTCCCCCTTTGTAAGGACTTTGGGTTCAGTGACAGCTCACGAGATTGATGCAATTCTTAATCGGGCCTTGGCTGGTCGAGATCTATCCCCGGCAGAGGGTGTGGCGCTGTTGCGTCAGACCGATCCTGACGTCCTTGCTGCTATTCAACAGGCAGCCGATGCCCTGAGACAACAGCAAGTAGGTGATACCGTCACCTATGTCATCAACCGCAATATTAACTTCACAAACATCTGTGAGCAGCATTGCAGCTTTTGCGCGTTTCGCCGCGATCAGGGGCAAGAAGGTGCCTACTGGCTTGATTCAACTGTGATTCTGGAGAAAACCGCCGATGCAGTGCAGCGGGGTGCGACAGAGATTTGTATGCAGGGCGGCTTAAACCCCAAAGCGAAGCACAATGGCGCATCGTTGCCCTACTACCAGCAGCTTGTGCACCTGATTAAACAGCAGTTTCCCCAACTGCATCTGCATGCTTTTTCGCCTCAGGAAGTGCAGTTTATCGCTCGGGAAGATGGGCTGAATTATGCTGAGGTGATTACGGCGCTTCAAGAAGCAGGCGTTGATTCCATGCCGGGAACGGCGGCAGAAGTCCTGGATGATCGTGTGCGGCAGGTGATTTGCCCAGAGAAGATCAACACAGCAACTTGGTTGACCATTGTGGAGACAGCGCATCGATTAGGAATGCCAACCACCAGCACCTTGCTCTCAGGACACATCGAAACCCCAGAACAGCAGATGCGCCATCTAGGGCTACTGCGGTCGCTGCAGCAGAGAGCACTCGAACGAAACTATCCTGCTCGATTTAGCGAATTTATTTTGCTGCCGTTTGTAGGACAAGAGGCTCCCAAAGCTCTACGGCGTCGAGTCGGGCGGGATCAGCCAATTCTTGGCGATGCGTTGCGGCTGATGGCAGTGGCGCGGCTGTTTTTGGGCAACTGGATTGTGAATCATCAGCCAAGCTGGGTGAAGCTGGGTCTAGACGGTGCCACGATGGCTCTAACTTGGGGATGCAACGACATTGGGGGTACCCTGATGGAAGAACACATCACGACCATGGCAGGGGCAAAGGGGGGCACTTGTATGGAGGTAGAAACGCTGCGGGCTGCAATTGCTTCTCTAGGACGACCGGCACAGCAGCGGGACACCCTGTATCAAGCGGTGATATCAAACGGTGTAGCTTGACCGCCTCCATGCAACCTGCAATGAGTCCCGAATCAGAACCCCATTAAAACCCAATCAAATCAAAATGAAAGAGGTGCCGTCGAAAACTGCACCCCTCAATTCCCGAATATTCAATCTGGAATATTCAATCTGATTGTTCAACCTGATCTGGAAAATCAATAAGTACCAAGTGAACGATTGGAACTATTGGCGTAATTCAAGTACCAACAGCTAGGTCAAATTGAGTACTTCAGCCTGGTGTTGTTCAGTAGTGCTGCCTTGAGCGATCTTATGCTCTGCAATAGCAGATGCTAAATTAGGCATTTCCTGATGACAGTGAGGACAAAACCAGTAAATGCGACCTTGGCGAGCGTGTCTCAGCAACAATTCAGAACAACATGGGCAAATGGAGCGGGTATTCATAAAAGCATCTCAAGCTAAATTATCAAATCGCACATCGTATTCAAAACTACAAATCTTAGTTTTGATCCCCTGTCCTTAACCCTTGATCCCCTACCTTTTAGATTGACAAAGTCTAGTCTTAAACTCAATCAGCAGAGTTACCTATGTCTTTAGGTGGACTGTCGCCTACCATTGCTTCCAGTAAGGATCTGAGACGAGGTAGTGTTATTTGAAGTTTTATAAACTTTTCTTGTAGTGCTGACAATAATTAGTTCAATCATTGAACTACTATATAAATTTTTCCTGTAGTGCTGACAAGCATTATCAATGATTGAACTACTATTTGGGCTACAGCATTTTTCACTCTGCTGCAGTAGAGCAAGGGGTTTAAGGCCTGTGTTCTCAACCTGAAGGCAATTGAGCGACTTCAGAAGGGGCTACGGCAGTAGAGCAAGGGGTTTAAGGCCTGTGTTCTCAACAAGGTTCAGTCATGCCTTCTCGAAAAAGGTTGTATTATTCAAGCTATTATCTATCAACCTCAAATGGGTAGGCTTCAAATCTGAAAAGACAGTTAGCAAACAATAGATGTAGTTTAGTCTAAACCCTGATTGTCATCTATCTCTATTGTCGACTGAGATTCCGAAATAGTAATCTGCTGACGCATTTCGATATGGGGAATTTCCGCTTCTAGAAACTCATCACCCACCGAATAAAACCCTAACTTTTGGTAGAAGTCTTTTGTATAACTTTGGGCGTGAAGCTTGACTTCTGAAATGCCGTTTTCTGCTAAAAACTGAATTGCAGTTTGAACAATTGCATACCCAATGCCTTGTCCTCGGTAGGCGGGCAGAACGGCTACTCGCTCTAACTTGGCGAGGGTGTTGCTGAGATAGCGAATTCGAGCTGTACCAACAGGTTGAGAGGCTATGGTCGCCACGACATGCCAAGCCATCGGATCTTGACCGTCAAAGTCTAGATCGGGACTAACTCCCTGTTCTTGGTGGAAGACAGCTTGCCGGATCGCAAGGATGGCAGCTTCAGCATGATCAAAGCAAACGACCTCTAGGTACACCTGGGGCATAACAGAAATCTAAGCAGTAGAGCCAGCAACATTGTGAAAGCCGCCAAGACAGCAAAAGCCGCGAAAACACCATGGAAATATACGCCACCAAAATACAAAGAGACGCAACTGCGTCCCTTTAATTAAACCCTCTAATTAAAACTGTACTGGAACTGTTATTGAGTTAAGTAGCAACTACTGCGCTAGACGGTCCGCTTTGCAGGTATCTAGGATTCGCTGATCATTGGCATTGAGATCTGCAATGGGATGATAGCCTTGCAAGCCAACGGAGGTTA
Source organism: Synechococcales cyanobacterium C42_A2020_086 (assembly GCA_015272325.1). Classification (GTDB taxonomy): domain Bacteria; phylum Cyanobacteriota; class Cyanobacteriia; order Elainellales; family Elainellaceae; genus JACYLU01. The sequence continues at coordinate 159,684 of JACYLU010000031.1, forward strand.
CAACCTCGCCACTAGCATCCGCAACGGTATCGGTCGATTCGAGGGCTACTGCATAAGGGTGCTCAGTCCGCTCGTAGCTATCAATCACCGTTAGGGCCAGCCGATCAGCTTCGAAGCTACCGTAGAAGCAGTCGAACGAGGATCGCGGCATATAGAAGGCACCCACGACTTCCCCTTGGGTTACCTCAAAAACGAGATATTCTGAGCCGATTTGGTCTCGCTCAGGAGATTGACCGTAGAGATACACACCATCCTCTAGAGGTTGATGGTTTTCAGCTTGAACCAGCGAGGAAGATACTGTCAGTGCCCGCTGGTCTTCGGTATCAGCGCTATAGGCTGGCGAAGAACCGCTCAGGGCTGCCAAAGAGAGGACCATCAACAAGCCTGTTACCGGCTTTCTAAGTAATTTGTTGAGAGTACGCCACGGTTGTGATGTAGATGTCCGGAAGTTAAGCACCGTAGTTTCCCCCTTTCCTATTAAAAACTGCGAAATTAAAGCAAAAATCAACTAAAACAAGTGGAATTTCTTTCACTCTACCGGAGGGTAGTCATCCGCTTGTCTAGGCTCGGGAAAGACTTAACACAGCAGCGCAACATATTGTTGCAATGGCAGCTGTTTTTAGAATTCCCACAGCTGATTAGAACTACAGTGCCGATTCAGAGAATTCCAGAAACTTCCTCAAAACCGTTGAATAAGGTTTTAATCACTCGTCGATTTCGAGGAATGGGCTGAACAGAGGTCACTGAGTAATTACTCACTACCCTACGATTTTGAGCTAGGGCAGCGCTTCACCCCATCGACCGAACTCGCCCCATCCGATTGGGGGAGACCCGCTCTGAGTAAACTTGCTCCTCTGCCACAGTCAGATTGGGCCGACTAATGCTAGATAAACCAGAAGGCACGAGCAGAACCCGTGCCTTGCCAGTTTCTATTTAGTCTTATTTAGTCTCACGCTGTGTTGGCTGAGTGCACCCAGACATCTGCACTAGCTTGCCAAGTAGCCCCGAACGTTGGCTTTGCGACGGCGCAGGTGATCAAGGGCCTGGCGTTCTAGTTGGCGGACTCGCTCACGGCTGATGTTCATCCGCTGACCGACTTTTGCTAGCGATAGCTCATGACCGTCTTGCAGCCCGAACCGCAGCACCAGTACTTCGCGCTGCTGAGGCGTCAACTCCGACAGCATGCCTTCCAAGTCTTGGCGCAGGGATTCTTGGGTAGCAAAGGTTTCGGGAGAAGCACTTTCGCTTTCATCCTCCAGCAGGTCTTGCAGTTCGGTGTCTTGGTTGTCGCCGACCCGCAGATCGAGCGAAACCGGCTGCCGTGCCATCAGCAGAAACTCGCGGATCTGGCCTGGTTCTAGCTCCAGGGCTTCACCAATCTCGGCGGGGTTGGGGCTGCGACCCAACTGCTGGGTTAGCTCGCGTTGCACCTTTTTGATCTTGTTGAGCTTCTCAGTGATGTGGATTGGCAAGCGAATTGTGCGGGCTTGCTGAGCAATGGCACGAGTAATGGCCTGCCGGATCCACCAGTAGG
>JACYLU010000035.1 GCA_015272325.1 Synechococcales cyanobacterium C42_A2020_086
GGCTCCGTTAAGTCCAACCTGCGGTCCCTTTTTCATTCATGCAACAACGCCGTTTTGCAACACGCTTTTGCAATATGTTTTGCCAGATGTTTTGCAACAGATCAGCCCTGTAGGGTGATAAACACTACCCTTCTTCATCGAGCAAGGATCACGAATCTTCTTCCTCCGATCGAGAGCGAAATTCTTCTCGCACCCGAGGAATGGCTTCAAATCGAGGGCAATAGCCATCAGGAGTGACCCGGAAGCCAAATAGCGGCGATGCTTGGTTCCAGCAGCGCTGTCCGCGGCAGTGCAGGCAGTTCTGGCAGCATTCCACTTCTAGACCAGGAGCAGCATCCAGGTTTTGGCTCAGCAGTTCCCGTTGAGTCAGCCCTCGCAGCACCAGTTCTTCTCCTTGCCAGCGCGCTTCTACCAATCCCGTATCGGCAAAGGACTGCCAGCGGGGATCGGTGCTGATGGTATCCGGCAAGCTAATCACGATACTGGCGTCTGCCTCAGTTAATTCGCCCTCATATTTGGCTTCTGGAGCGGCGGGCTGCAAAAAAGTATCTCCTACCGGCAGCTCAACCCGCGTACCCATGGCGGGCGTGTGGAGGTGGTAGCGGTTTTGCAGCTCCTCTAGGCTCGCCAAATCGCCAAGGTAGGCAGGAGAGCCATGCACAAACACCACATGCTGCGGGCGCAAATTGTGAATCAGTTGGGTGGTGCTAGCGCCATCGCAGTGATCGCTCAAGAGGTAGGTTTCAACGATTAGCTGCCCCGTTTGAATCAGCCGTTGCAGTGCCGGCGACGAGTCTAGCGTTTCCTGCACCGCTAATTCCACCGAACCCATACGACCTGGTTGCTGCGGCAGCAGGAGCAGCCATACACCGGAATTGGACTGGCAATATTGGCTGAGACGGGCTACTTGATCCGTGATCAGAACGCAGGGAGCCTGGTTCATCGGAAGGGACACGGCATCGGGCGCTAGACTAGTCAACCGCCGCACTCGCGGCCGGATTCGATCATCCCAGAACAGCGGCTGATGTCGGGCAAAGTTTTGTACGCTGCTGGGAAAGTGGGGCAGCATTTCTAGGTAGACATCGCAACCCAAGGCCACACTACCGTCTACCCAAATGTCTAGGTCTCGCCCGGTAAAGTGATGATGACTGCGCAACAGCATCAGCAGTTCTTGTCCCAGGCCTAGGGTCGGAGTGGGTAATAGCACCGACTGCCCTTGGTCTAACGCAGAGTGAATTCGCTCCGCAAGCTGGTTTTCTTGCTGGCGGCGGTGGGGAAAGCGAGCCGTACCATAGCTGCCTTCCAAAATCAGCACATCGGGCTTGAGGCCACGAAGTTCCTCGAGCGGCAACCCATCGACCAATCGCGAATTGGATAATAAAAAATCGCCTGTGTAGAACACCGTATAGATGCGTTCTGGCGCAGCATAGCTGAGCAATAGTGCGGCTGCTCCAGGCAAATGCCCTGCCGGAAAGAGTTCGGCACTCAACCCGTCTCGGAATTCAACCGGCGAGCGCCACGGCAAAGCCTGGCAGAATAGGGGCACCTTGTCTTCTGCAATCCAGTTCAGCGGCAGCAGCTCAGTCGTCACCTCGCTGGCGTAGATCGGCAACTGCGGAAACGCCCGATGCAGGGACAATAATCCCTTAGCGTGGTCGGGGTGAGCATGACTACACAACACCAGATCGGCAGGGGCCGTCTCCTGAGCAATGAGTGGTGCAATACTGTCTAAACCACAGTCTAGGAGCACTCGATACGGACCCAGCCGTAGGAGCAGGCATATACCTTCGTTAGCATGGCCAACGCCATAGGGTAGACAGTCCAATTCCAGCACAGTCGCTGCCTAGTGAGCCGATCCATTGCCATGATAGTTATCTGTATCATAAAAGCCGTTGCGCGTTCCAAAGAACAGGCAGGCAGCAATGAAGATGGGCGTCATGGCCAGCAAAATCAGTTTGACATCCATAGGTAGCAAATAGGTAGCAAATCAGGAGGTAACGGGTAGTCAACTATGCCCTAGGAGGGCTTAGAAGGGCTTTAACAGCAACCAGGAAGAGTGACCTGAGTGCCGTTCTACTGTTCAAGATTCTTGATCAAGATTCTCTTAATCAAGAGAGGTTTGATCAAGCTGTGTTCTATCCAAACTTTTATCAAGACTCAAGACACAGTCATAATATCAGGGTAAACCAACTGGCAACCCAGACCGCAGCTACGACGGGTTGCGGCTGTTGCACTCGATATTACACCCCAAGGGGCTAACGCATTCATCCTCCATCCGACACAAAACTCAACCTCATTGTGGCCCGGAACCAGGAAAAAATCGCCGGAAGTACCGACAATCTTCAGGATTGCTGGTGCTGCTAGGTTGCAGCCGCTACCGCACAAGCTGATGCTCCATGGCAAAGCGGACTAGCTCAGCCCGGTTACTCGTTTCGGTTTTGCGGAGCAGGCTGCTGACGTATTTTTCGACGGTGCGCGGGCTGAGATGCAAACGGTCACCGATTTGGGCATTGGAGAAACCTTCGACCAGCACCGCCAGGACATCTTGCTCTCGGTCAGTCAGATCGAGGGCAGCAGTGTCGAGGTGCGGCGCTTTCTTCTCGAGCGGCGGCGGTTCAGGCTCCTCGTCGCCAAAGGAACGCACTCGCTGCCGCCACTCCGATTCGATCAGCTGGGAGCGTTCTAGCAGGTTGCGAACCACTGCACCCAATTCTTGCAGCTCGAAGGGCTTGGGGAGATAGGCATCACAGCCGAGCTGATAGCCGCGAATGCGCTCTTCGGTATTGGTGCGAGCCGTCAAAAAGATCACTGGCAGTAGCCGAAATGCTGGCTGCCGCCGCACTTGCCGAATGAACTCGTAGCCATCCATCTGCGGCATCGAGATATCAGTGACAATCAGATGGGGTTGATGCTGCTTCACCATATCGAGCGCCGCACGGCCGTTCTCGGCGGCAACGACTGAGTATCCTGAAAGCTCCAGGTAGTCGCCGATCGAAAGTCGTGTTCCTAAGTCATCATCCGTTATTAGGATTGTCAGAGGCATAGCAGTCAAAAAGCCAGGTGAGATGCAAAGATACGCATCGTATGCTAAGAGGCTATTTCTAGCCTACCGCGTTCCTCTGATTCAGGTTTGCTGATTGGGGAATTTCTCGATTCTGATGGGACAGGACGCTAGCAAACCCCAATGGACAGGACAAAAACTGACACATTTCTAGCCAGGGCTTCGAAGCCTACATCCCAGAATGAAGTCGATCCGGCGGATCATGCGATTAATCTTGACTTAGGACCATTCTCGATACAAAGTTTAGGATTCTTTAATATAAACTCACAATGATACGATCTGAGGAGTTCGGTTTGTAACACGACGTGAAAGTTGAGGCCGCTTTGATCTTCGATTGTGTGGTGTAGGAGACAGCAGGAGTGCAAGAAGAATTGTTAACGGGGAAAGTCAATGCTGGTGCGCAACGTCACCATCTAGAGCCGATCCGAATTGCGGTGATTGGCGTTGGCAACATGGGGCAACATCATACCCGCATCCTCAGCCTCCTGAAGGATGTCGAGCTGGTCGGTGTTGCCGATATCAACGTGGAGCGCGGGCTAGATACTGCTAGCAAGTATCGAGTCAAGTTCTTTGAAGATTACCGTGATTTGCTGCCGCATGTGGACGCGGTCTGTGTAGCAGTCCCGACGCGGCTACATTACTCGGTAGGGATGACCTGCCTGCAAGCCGGCAAGCATGTGTTGATCGAAAAACCAATAGCTGCCAGTATTGCTGAAGCCGAATCCCTCGTGAATGCGGCTGCTGAATCCCACTGTATTTTGCAGGTTGGTCATATCGAGCGGTTCAATCCAGCGTTTCAGGAACTACACAAAGTCCTAAAGACCGAGGAGTTGCTGGCTTTAGAAGCGCATCGCATGAGTCCCTATTCGGATCGGGCTAACGATGTGTCGGTAGTGCTCGATCTGATGATCCACGATATTGACCTGATGCTGGAGCTGGCGGGTGCTTCGGTTGTGAAGCTGACGGCAAGCGGCAGCCGCGCCTCGGATTCGGGCTACCTCGATTACGTGACGGCGATCCTCGGCTTTGCTAACGGCATTGTCGCAACTCTGACGGCCAGTAAAGTCACCCATCGCAAGATTCGCCGAATTGCGGCTCACTGCAAAAACTCCTTAACAGAAGCCGACTTCCTGAACAACGAGATCTTGATCCACCGCCAAACTACTGCCAACTATCTGACGGACTATGGGCAAGTGCTCTACCGCCAAGATGGGCTGATCGAGAAGGTGTACACCAGCAACATCGAACCCTTGCACGCTGAGCTAGAGCACTTTGTCAGCTGTGTTCGCGGAGGTAATCCACCGTCGGTGGGCGGGCAGCAGGCGCTCAAGGCCCTGCGGCTGGCCAGTTTAATCGAGCAAATGGCGCTGGATGGTCAGGCCTGGCAACAGCCGGTGACCGATCTCAATCCCGATCTCAATTGGGTGCAGCCCTCATCGGCAATGGCTGTTTAGCAAGCGGTCCCTGAGGAAGCCGAGCCTAGTTAGTTATTTGCACCCGGTTGCGGTCGTTCCTAGGGCGGCTTCAGCTCGAAGAGCATCCACAAACTGGCGGGCAGTTCTACCAGACCGACCGTTGTGACGTGTTGCCCATTGCAGGGCCCGAAACGTGAGATCGTCAGGATCAACCCTTAGCGCGGCCTGCTGCGCCAAATGATGCACGATCGCTAGATAAGTGTCTTGGTTGGTTGGCTCGAAGGTGAGGGTCAAGCCAAAGCGATCGCTGAAAGACAGCTTTTCTTGAACGGTGTCCCAACTGTGGATTTCATCCGCATCGCGGGGGCGGGGGCGGTCCTCGAAAAATTCGCGAATGAGATGGCGACGGTTGGAGGTGGCATACACCACTACGTTTTGGGGACGGGCGGTGAGGTTCCCTTCTAGCACCACCTTGAGGGCTTTGTAGGCATCGTCATCGTCTTCGAAGGAGAGATCGTCTACAAAGATAATGAAACGCTGGGGTTTATGGCGCAGCTGATCCACAATTAGCGGCAGATCCCGCAGCTCAGCCTTGCTGACTTCTATTAGCCGCAAGCCGCGATCGCCGTACTGCCCCAGCAGCGCCTTCACCAACGATGACTTACCCGTTCCGCGACTGCCGTAGAGCAGCACATGCAATGCCGGTAAGCCAGCCAGTAACGCTTCCGTGTTGGCGATCAGCGCCGTTTTTTGCGGTTCGTAGCCCACAAGTTCACTGAGTTGAATCGGATCGGGATGGGCAATGCCTACTAGCGCACCGGCTTGCCAGCGAAAGGCGCGATAGGTGGCCCATTGTCCGACGCCAAACTGGTGGTAGTGAGCCGCTAGTTCTTCGACGATTATGCCCCAGTCAGCAGCATCTAAGGTTTGCCAAATCGGTAGGGCACTGAGAGAAGCGACGGAGGGCGAAAGCGTTTTGCTGTCCCAGATTGGCAGTGGCGGGTCTAGGGGTACCGCTCGGCGCATCCACTGGGCTAAGGGTTGAGTAGAGCAAAGATCGAAGCGCTGCAAAACGCGCAGATCGTGCTGGGCGGCGGCAATTAGAGCTGGAGGCAAATCAATCCATGTCGTTTGCTGGGCTGCTTGCGTGAAGGGGTTTTCTGCCCGCAACACGCTGAGCCGCCAATAGGCAGACCAACTCATTCCCGTCGCGGCAATGGCTCGAAACCATAGACCATAGGCCCGCAGTCGCTCCTCGGCGGTGGTGGTTTGTGAAGATAGCACGGTCAGCAGCTTCAGCCAAGCTCGAGCCGGTTCATCTTCAAATAGGGATTGATACAGCAGCAGCGATGCCGCCTGAGTCTGTAGGTCTTCGATGAAACAATGCTCGCTCGTCATACTCTCGCCATACTCTCGCCTTAAAACGTTGGATCAACACCAGAGGGTCCGACCATCACTCTCCCGTCAGTACCTTACTGCCATTGTGCCGGCCATAGATCGCCTAGTAACGGTTCAGTCCTGAAACTGCCTGGACTCTAACGGCAAATTTTCTCCTGCTAGGCAGGGAACCCAGACATCTTCGATGCGTCATGCAAGGGAATGCTTGCTAGAGCAGGTCAAGAATCAGGTGCAACGATTCTCATTATGGTTGATGCACCCTCTGGTTCGAGTTGAGTCGGTCGCCTGAATTCCCACGAGATCAGCGGCGATCAGTAATCAACGAATTCATTGAACAGAGTGGAGAGTAACCCATGAACACTAAAGTTAAGGTATGGATGGGCATCGGAGCTTATGTACTGACCACGGTGAGTGCTAGCGCTGTCGCAGCCACGACAGCTTCCCAGCCATCTTTCGTTGATGCTCACCCAACAGCCACCGAGCCTTTGCAGGCCCAGGGTGGTGAGGGCAGTGAAGGCGGTGAAGGTAGCTTATCTCCCACCAGCCCGACGACTCCGACAACCCCAACCACTCCGACCGTTCCAGAAGCAGGTGGTGAGGGCAGTGAAGGTGGTGAAGGTAGCCTGTCTCCTACTGCTCCAACAACCCCAACCACTCCGACGACTCCCACAACACCCACCCTCCCAGCTACTCCGACGACTCCCACAACACCCACCACTCCGACGACCCCAACCACTCCAACGGTCCCAGAGGCAGGTGGGGAAGGTGGTGAAGGCGGTGAAGGTAGCCTGTCTCCTACTGCTCCAACAACCCCAACCACTCCGACGACTCCCACAACACCCACCACCCCGACCGTTCCCGAGGCAGGCAGTGAAGGTAGCCTATCGCCCGCTACACCCGTAGCTCCTACAGCTCCCGGTTCGGGTAGCTCAAGCGGCGAGAGTTCCAGCCCGATTGCTCCTACGACTCCCGGCAGCAGCCCATCAGGCGGTTAATCTAGTTAATCTGTTGGTCTTGGAAAGCGAATTCATGCATCTACGGAAAGGGGATTGAGTTACAATTCCCTTTTCTTATTGAAATTCTGATTGGAACGCCAAACTCTCGATGCCAGACTAATCAAGACCAACCAGCATCGAAATTATGGCTGTAGATCGGAAAACGGTAGGCTACAAGATTCCATAGCCTCTATAAATTCCATAAGATGACAGAAGCAGACCTGTGTGTGGGGTTTGTCTGCCATGATTCTGTGCATTGCTAATGTTTTGACACCCGAGGAGCTAGCCACCCTCACCACTCAGCTCGACAAAGCTGATTTTGTAGATGGAAAAACAACCGCCGGCTGGCATGCCCGGTTAGTGAAACACAACCAGCAGTTAGACCGGAATGCCGCAGTGGCAGAGGAGCTGAAAGGGCTGGTCATGGGGGCACTGCAGCGGAATTCGCTGTTTCAAATGGCAGTCCGCCCCAAAATCATTCGACCGCCGCTGTTTAGTCGCTATCAGGTGGGAATGTCTTACGGCAGCCATGTGGACAATGCCTTAATGGGCGATCAGCCCCTGATGCGGTCGGATGTATCGATGACACTATTCATTAGCTCGCTGTCAGACTATGACGGTGGGGAGCTGGTTGTGGAAACACCCCAAGGGGAGCAGGAGTTTAAGCTAGAAGCGGGTTCGCTGGTCCTGTATCCTTCTACCACGCTGCATCGGGTTGAGCCAGTCACGCGAGGTGTGCGGCTAGTAGCTGTGAGCTGGATTCAGAGCCTTGTCCGCGATGCCCACGAACGAGAAATTTTGTTTGATCTGGATACAGCGCGTCAAGTGTTGTTCGAGAAATCGGGTAAAACGCTCGAATTTGATCTCATTTCTAAAAGCCATGCCAACCTGCTGCGCAAATGGGTTGAGCTGTAACGAGTCATTCTCAGGTCGGCATTGGGTTAAGGTTCTGGTTGCAGGGTGAGAGTTTTGCTCTCTCTGCAATCCGGCTGATACAAAGTAACATTGATCAAAAATCGAAAATTGCGTCCTGACAAACTTAAGCAAACCTTAAATTTTAGAACGGAGTTTTGCTAAAACTCGCTTGGACAATCGCAAGGCAGTATTTTAAATGCTGAAGCGAATTCGCGATCATCCGCTATTATTTGGCAATTGAGAGCAAAATTGCTTTCCCACTGCATCTGCAATCTATTGCAATCTACAGTCTATTGCAATCTACCTATTGCAATCTACAGTTTGTGAGTTTCTGGTTATGGGAGGGGGTGCCATATCTGCTGGCTCATTTTGGATCAGCTCACCTCAGTGATGACAGCAGTGATGACAGCGAAATTATTGAGGTTCAGCTTGGTTTGGCAATACTTGGTTCGGTAATAAAAGAGAGTTCCTTAATCTTTAGCGAGTTGATATATGGAGAGTAGAAAATGCCATTAACTAAACGCTGCATTGCGGAATTTCTTGGCACCTTTTGGCTTGTGCTAGGTGGCTGTGGTAGCGCTGTGCTGGCGGCTGCCTTCCCCTACGATGCCCGGTTCCCCGAAACCTCGAACTTCTTTGGTCTTGGCTTCCTCGGGGTTGCATTGGCGTTTGGTCTGACGGTCCTGACGATGGCCTTCGCTATCGGTCATATTTCCGGTTGCCATCTCAATCCTGCGGTATCGTTCGGGCTGTGGGCAGGGAAGCGTTTCCCTAGTTCCGAGTTGCTGCCCTACATTGTGGCTCAGGTTTTGGGTGCCGTCCTGGCGGGAGGATTCATCTTCTTGGTGGCCTCCGGTCGCCCTGGTTTTGAATTGACCGGCTCTAACCCTCTAGCCACCAACGGCTTTGGGGTCCATTCTCCCGGCGGCTACGGGCTAGTTGCCTGCTTCATCACCGAAGTGGTGCTAACGCTATTCTTCGTGCTGGTGATCCTGGGTGCAACGGATCGGCGCGCTCCCTCTGGGTTCGCTCCCGTGGCAATTGGGCTGTGCCTGACGCTGATTCACCTCATCAGCATTCCGGTAACCAATACCTCGGTAAACCCGGCTCGCAGTACTGGGGTAGCGCTGTTTGCGGGCAAGGAACTCGTCATCCAACTCTGGCTGTTCTGGCTCGCCCCAATTTTGGGTGCCCTTATCGCCGGATATCTCTATCACACAGTGTTTGACCTGCCGACCGTGGAAGAGCGCGTCCGGGAAACGGTCTAACACGCATAACAATCCCAAAACAGGTTACTGAATGTAATCTATTGATAACCCATTGATTTCAGCCGAAGGGGGGGAACTCAAGTATCCCCCCTTTTTGATTCGACTTTAATTCGACTTTGATTCGACCGACTGGATTTAACCCGAAATGGGTAAACCTTTCAACCATATCAAGGTGGGTACTCCTAAAGGAAATGGATTCGTAGTTCTTGTTGCCATCCATGTGCGCTGCCTGCTTTAATCCTGATCCTGCGCTTTCGCCAGATATCAAATGCGCCAGCAGCGCTAGGTTCTCACCCGTTTTTTTGATCTGCCTCCACCGGCTGAGGCAACTGCTGTGCACTCACGAGTCGTGCCACTTTTTTGGATGTTCCAGCCGGTTTTGCAGGGCATCTTGAGTCCACTGCGGAATCCTTTGCTTTGCTTCTCCTCTCGGTTTGTGGCGCAGTAGACTAACCTGAGAAATTGTTAATGAGTTTTAATGGTTTTAATGCGCTAGGGCGATGCAGTGGTGCTGGCAGAATCATTGCGCTGCCGTGGGGGGTGGTTTGGCAAAGAGTGACTCTGGGAAGAAGTATTCCGTAAATAGCAGTGGCAATCGGGTTTTTCGATTAAGGACGCGACCAGCGTATTTAGGACTACAGCGGAGAGCAAGCCGCCGCCCATCGTGCCCTCGACAGTGATGAACTCGACTCTGGTTTGCATCAGCCGCCGCTTGGCTGCCGGAGCATGGCTGAAGCCTATCGGTAAACCGATGACCAGTGCAGGGCGAATCTGCTGCTGCTCAATCGCGTCGCAGATCTGCATCAGCACTGCTGGCGCATACCCAATTACCAAAATGCTGCCGTCAGGCAAGGGGGGATGGAACGGCTGCGACGAGCACTGCCACACCCACTGTTCGGCTTCGGCAAGGTGAGTCACATGAGGGTCATTCACCAGGGTTTGCACCGAGCACTGCAAATGCGCCAAGCGGCTGTGATCCAATCCTGCTGCCACCAAGGGCACATCGGCTACCACAACGCAGCCCTGCTGTAAGGCCGTCCGGGCGGCTTTGATGGCGTTTGGACTGAGACACACAAACGGTAGTAAGCTCATATCCCCACAGGTGAGCACGAGCTGCGACAGTAGATCTACCTCGATCTCGGAGCGATCGGACAAGTCGGGCAGTAACCGCTGCAAAGCATCGGCGAAGCGTTCGGGATGGTCAGCCGCGGCGGCATCAAGGCGCTCCCAGATGGCATCAGTCATGCTTCGATCGGATTGGGTCTGCGCGTCTAACAGTCGCAATTGCGCCAGAGCCTCAGCTTGCACCGACTGACAGTGGCGATCGCGTCCCAGCAACCCTTCGAGGGCAGTGGCCGTGCGTCGCAGCCGCACCAACTGCTGAATCACCGCTTGGTACTGCTGCTGCAGCTGCTCGATCAAGGTTGCAGCCGGATCGCTCGGATTGGGTCCCTGCTCCAGCACCTGCCGGATGTGCGAAAGCTGAAAGCCCTGCTGCTTTAGGGCTACAATCCGCCGCAGTCGCTGCACGTCCTGCTCGGTATACAGCCGATAATTGCCTGAAGAACGACGGGGCACAGGCATCAATCCCAGCTTGTGGTAGTGTCGCACCATGCGGGGCGTGACGTTGCCGACGGCATCGGTAAGTTCTTTGATCGTGAGGTACGCCATGATAGCTAGATTAAAGATCAGTCCGAGCAACCAGTGGAGCGATGATCTTGAGTCTAGCAAGTGCGGTTGATCCTTTAGCCTGTTGAGTGAATCAAGCGTCGAGAGTTGGAACCCTGAATACAGGTTCAATATCGTTTTGATATGGGTTTGATATTCTTCAATATCGATCCCTTGAGTTCTCACAGAATGACGAATCCCCTCGACCATGCCTAGAAGTCGTTCATGACCCTAGGATCACCAACAGGATTACCAGCTCAATAGCAGATGATATAGTCTTCCTGTTAAGGATGTTCTCTATGGGATGACTCGCTGAAGGATCTGGAAGTTATGCAAACACGCCCCCATCAGCTTCAAGGGCTGAGCGACCAGGAAGTAGCCAAGCGTCGTGCCGCAGGACAGGGAAACGACATCTCGCTGCAAACGAGCCGCACATACTGGGATATTTTGCGGGATAACCTGTTCACATTTATTAACGGCGCATATTTCTTTCTCAGTCTGGTGCTGCTGGGATTGGGGCGAGCCAGCGATGTGCTGGTGCTGGCGTTTGTGGTGCTGCTCAATGTAGTCATCAACGTGATCCAGGAAATCCGCGCTAAGCAGAAGCTCGATAAGATTGCTCTGATTACTCGACCCAAAGCCAGCGTGATCCGCAACGGGCAAGAGCGAGAAATCGACCCAGCAGAGATTGTGGTGGGCGATGTGCTGGTGGTGCGGCCGGGCGATCAAATTGTGGTGGATGGTTCGCTGGTCGGTGGAGGCGAAATTAAAGTAGATGAGTCGCTGCTGACGGGTGAATCCGATTTGATTCCCAAGCGGGCAGGCGATCCGGTCTACTCGGGCAGCTTCTGCGTTAGCGGTACGGCCAACTATCAAGCCGAGAAAGTCGGAGCTGAAAGCCTAGCTAGCAAAATGACCGCCGCTGCCCGCAAGTTCCGCAAGGTGCTAACGCCATTACAAGAGCGGATCAACATGATGATTCGTCTGCTGTTGGGTGTGGCCATTTTGCTGGGGTTAGTAACGGTGCTGCGGATGATATTGGGCGTTACGTCCATTACTGCAGGCGTGCAAAACATTGCGGTGATCGTTGGCTTGGTGCCGATTGGGCTGTATTTTATGATCACCCTCACCTATGCCCTGGGAGCTGTGCGGATTGCTGAGCAGAGTGCTTTGGTGCAGCAGTCGAACGCGGTGGAATCGCTGAGCAATGTGGACGTGATGTGTTTAGATAAAACCGGCACTCTGACCACTAATCGCATCGATCTGCAAACGGTCCGTCCCATCGGTATTGATCGCCGCAAGCTAGAGGGGATTCTGGCAGACTATGCCGCCAGCGCTTCAACTAGCAACAAAACCAATGACGCAATTGCGACTGCTTTACCTGGCACCCGCCGACCGCTGCGCACCGAAATTCCCTTTGCCTCAGCCTACAAATGGAGTGCCATCGCCTTTGAGGATGAGCCGGGCGTCTATATCTTGGGCGCTCCCGAAATACTGAGCATGGCCATGACCCTATCGGATGATCTGCAGGCATACATTCGCGATGGGGCCGACCAAGGATTGCGGGTGCTGCTGTTTGCCTACAGCCCAACAGACGCCGATCTCCAAGATGCTGCAGGTAACCCCGTCTTACCGCCGGATCTGCGGCCGCTAGGCATCCTCCGCTTTGGCGATGAATTGCGCCCTGATGCCCACCAAACCCTAGCAGACTTCCGGCGAGCGGGCATTCAAGTGAAGGTGATCTCGGGCGATAATCCCGTAACGGTGGCGGCACTAGCTAAGCAGGCAGGACTGAGCGACGACATCATTGCCGTATCGGGGCAAGAGCTGGCCCAAATGGACGATGCTGTGTTTGAGCAAACGGCTGTGGATGGCACGATTTTTGGACGAATTACGCCCGAGCAAAAGGCCCGCCTGGTGCAAAGCCTGCAGGCGCGGAATCACTATGTAGCGATGATGGGCGATGGGGTGAATGATGTGCTGTCGCTGAAACAAGCCAATGTGGGCGTGGCTATGGAAAGCGGCAGTCAGGCCACTCGGGGCGTCGCCGATATCGTGCTGCTGCGTGATACCTTCAGCGCCTTGCCCAAAATTTTCCTGGAAGGACAGCGCATCCGCAATGGCGTCGCCGACATCACAAAGCTATTCATGGTGCGAATTTTTTCCTTCACCCTGGCAATTGTGGCGATTGGCATGATTACCTTGTCGTTTCCGTTTAGCATTAAAGCCAGCACCATTGTCACATTCCTCACAGTGGGGATTCCGCCGTTCTTTGTCACCCTCTGGGCCAAGCCCAACACCGTACACAGCAACGAGGGAGATTCTTTTCTGCATTTTGTGCTGCCTGCCACGCTCACCCTCTCGCTGATCAGTATTCTGGTTTATCTGTTCTTCCTCGCCGAAAACATTACGCCCGTGCTGAATTGGCTCAGCGGTCAAATTCCCTTTGAAGAACTCGGCCGCCGCATTACTTTTGCCGATATTGCCCGCGCCCAACGGGTTGCCGAAACGGCTCTCGTCACTACTCAGATCATGGGGGGGCTGCTGCTGCTGCCCTTCCTAAAGCCACCCACGCCGGCCTGGGTAGGGGGTGAGCCGCTCAGTCGCGATCGGCGCTACAGCATCTTGGCTGGGCTAGTATTCTTGGCATATGCGGTGATCTTAGCGGTTCCGCGGCTGCGCAGCTTTTTTGAACTCTATCCACTGCAGTGGCTTCAGTACTTAGGCATTGGTTTGGTCGTTATCCTTTGGGCGTTGACCGTGCGCTTTACCTGGCGCAATGCTCTTCTCGATCGCTTTTTGGGCGTCAAGATCAGTCCTTTCTAGCCTTTTCTAATCAGCCTTCTCTAGAAAGAGCTTGCAGATACTAAGAAGATATCTAAGAAGATAACTAAGCAAATAGTAGAGGAGATACTAAAGGGATTTAGCTTGGGCAATGTCACCGAGAGTCCCTTTGATTGCTCGCAGGTAATCATCGGGAGCGAGCTGAATCATTAGCCCACGCATGCCGGCGGAAACTGCTACCTGATCAAACCGGGTGATTGTTTCATCCACATAGACCGGATAGGCGCGTTTGCAGGCAAGGGCTGTGACGCCACCGCGAATGTAGCCAGTCAGGGGCTGCACGTCCTTGAGGGCGACTGGCTCTGCCTTGCGATTGCCCGAACGTTTGGCGAATGCCTTCAAATCGAGCTGGCTATTGCCCGGAATCACCGCTAAACAGACCCCGCTGCGGTCTCCCCGAATCACTAATGTCTTGAACACCTGCTCGGGCGGCAATCCTACCTTAGCGGCGGCACTTTCGGCAGCCAAATCGTCTGGATCGACCGCGTAGGAGAGCAATCGATAAGCAATGCCTAACGTATCAAGCGCGCGAGCGGCGTTGGTTTTCATGAGAGTCAGGTTTTCAGAGGGTGATAAGGGGCAAGCATCACATCAGCCGCGTTAGCTGCACACGGTAGCGGTCCTTTTTCGTCACTGCAACCTCTCCAACTTCCAAGCGACCCTTGCCGCGAATTGCCACCAGATCACCCGACTTGAGCAAATGGCTGGCCTGCGTGATTTCTTTCCAGTTAACTCGGACATCGCCAGTGGTAATCAGCTCAGCCATTTTGCTGCGAGACATGCCAAACCCAGCCGAGGCAATGGCATCGAGCCGCATCGAGGCTTCCACAGTGGTCAGCTCTTTTTTCTTGGGTTCTCGAACTTTCAGTTCGCTCCAGTCAATGGACCGCGTCTTGACGGGCACCGAGCGCACCTGGGTCAAGTTCAGTTCCAGAAATTCTGCCAAGTCTGGCACCACAATCGCCTGCGCCCCTCGTTCACCCAGCACCAGAATATCGCCTACTTTTTCCCGAACAATGCCAGTACCAAGTAAAGCGCCCAGAAAATCGCGGTGGCTCGCCGGATCAAACAAGAAATTGCCCGCAATTTCCAACGGCACCAACTCTACCTGAGTCACCTCTAGCGGTAATTCTGAACGGGCAATGGCAACGCGCTGGCGCTCCGCTTGCGGATAACCGCCCCAGGCAACGAACTGCACCTCAGTCAACCGGTTGAGCATCTGCTGCACATCCACCCCCTCTGGAGGGGACAGGAAATCCGTGCAAACCACCTCCCAAGTTTTGATGGCTTGTTCCGCTTGATCGATGACACGCACTGCCATCTCGCGGTTTTCGATTCCTTTCAGCAGATCTTCTCGGGGCAGCATACTCAATTTACTAGAAGACAACAGCAGCCAAACGGCTAAATTACCAAAAAGATTCAGTGTAGGCGTGACTGCTTCTGGGTTAGAAATACGGAACTGTATCTTATTGTATCGAGAACCTAGCCGCGAACAGTGAAGGCAGCTACTGTTGGCAGAAATATAGTTCATATGTACTATTAATGAAAGGGGGTGCGGGTTAGGAATGATAGTACCTAGCCGCTGCGGGCTGTGTAGGTCTACCCCTTATGACGGTTCAGGTCTACTGTTCAGTCTGCTGTCTACCCTTTATCTTCACCGCGAGAGGTATGTGTATGTCCCTGCACTTGGTGCCTATGGTTGGCGTGTCAGATGTGGCTCGTAGTATCGCGTTCTATCAAAACGTGCTCAACCTTCAGGTCGTCAACACCTATGAATCAGAAGGTCAGCTCATCTGGGTTTATCTAAAGGCGGATCAGGCAGAACTGATGTTGGCCTTGCGCGAAGCAGCAGCGGTTGAACGGCTTGATCGCGATGTGATTCTCTATTTCTATCCCGACAATATTGAGATGCTACACGCAAGGCTGCGCTACAAGGGCTATGAAGTAAGCGATCTGGGAATCACATTCTACGGGATGCAGGAGTTTCGCTTGACCGATCCGGATGGGTACGAGTTGTGTTTTGGGCAGGCAGTTGATGCTCTATCGAATTAGCACGGATTAGTAGCGAGAATCTATCATGAAGGTGTTCAAACAAAATGAGTTTACTAGATTGCAAGCACTAAAGCAAACAATAAAGCAAACACTAGTATTAACGCTTATGCATATACTGACTGACACAAAGTAGCAATTGAGCTAGACATCGAAGAATCTTGGAGAATCTCAATTCCCTGAACCTTGTATGGTTTTATGCCCCATAGCCTGCTTACGCCAGTGGTTGACCCTACGGCAACTCGCGAATTACCTCAGCCAGCAACCCAAACAGCTCATCAATATGGTGCTTCTCGATAATTAGCGGTGGCGACAGCGCGATAATATCTCCCGTGGTGCGAATCAGCAGCCCACGCTGATAGCAGCGCAGAAAACACTCGAAAGCCCGTGCGGTTGGCTGACCCGGAATCGGCTCTAACTCAATGCCTGCTACCAATCCGAGGTTGCGCGTGTCGATGACATAAGGCAGCCCTTTCAGAGAATGGACCGCCTCTTCCCAGTAGTCGGCTAGATCCCGTGCCCGCTGGAATAGGCCCTCCTGTTCATATACATCCAGCGTCGCTAGAGCTGCAGCACAGGCCACTGGATGCCCCGAGTAGGTGTAGCCGTGAAACAGCTCAATGCCGCTGGTAGCACTCTGCATGAAGGCGTCGTAGATCTGCTGGCGCACAAACACTGCCCCCATCGGGATCGTGCCATTGGTAATGCCCTTAGCGACTGTGATCATATCGGGTACAACACCAAAATAATCAGCAGCGAAGCTTGCTCCCAGCCGCCCAAAGCCGGTGATGACTTCATCAAAGATCAGGAGAATACCATACCGATCGCAGATAGCCCGCAACCGCTCTAGATAGCCCTTTGGTGGAATGAGTACACCTGTTGAACCGGCGACAGGTTCTACAATCACAGCCGCAATATTGGAGGCGTCGTGCAAGGCAACAATCCGTTCTAGCTCGTCAGCAAGATGGCCCCCCCACTCTGGTTGCCCGCGGCTAAAGGCGTTGTGCTCTAGGTTGTGGGTGTGGGGCAAGTGATCAACACCCGTTAACAAACTACCAAAGAACTTGCGATTGGGACCGATGCCGCCCACCGAGATACCGCCAAACCCAACGCCGTGATAGCCACGCTCTCGACCAATGAGGCGCTGGCGAGTGCCCTGACCACAGGCTCGATGGTAGGCAATGGCAATTTTCAGAGCCGAATCGACCGCTTCCGAACCGGAGTTGGCGAAAAAGACATGGTTGAGATCGCCCGGCAGCAGCGTAGCTAAACGAGTCGCTAGCTGAAACGCCGCCGGATGCCCCATCTGAAACGTGGGGGCAAAATCGAGAGTTGCGACCTGCTGCTGAACCGCCTCGACAATCTTGGGATGGCAGTGTCCTGCATTCACACACCACAGACCCGCCGTGCCATCCAACACCTGCCGCTGATCGACCGTAGTGTAGTGCATCGCCTTGGCAGACACAAACAAGCGGGGATTGTCCTTAAACTGCCGATTGGCGGTAAACGGCATCCAAAAGGCTTCCAGATCAGCCCGAGTCAGTTCAGAAGACAAAGACATGGGAGAATTCAGATTTTGCATGGCAACCATTCTACAAAATCTCGCAAGGGAGGGATGGAGGAAACCGGCGGATTCTTTACATAATAGGTACACTGCTTGTAATGGGATGGTTCTATGGCCGCTACAATTGCTCTGCTCTCTCATGATCGCCAACGTGAACAACTGGTAGCCCTGGTGCGGCAATATCTGCCGGTGTTTGCTCGCTATCGGCTCATGGCACCAGAGCAAACTGGCAACCGCGTTCAGGATGTCACCGGGCGGCTTGTCGAGGTGGGGTTGTCTGAAGCTGTCGGCGGTGTCGTGCAAATTGCTGCAGAAGTGGCCTCGGGAGGAGTAGCCGCAGTGCTGTTTCTTACCGATCCAGACATTCCATATGACCTAGAACTGCAAACCCTGGCGCGACTGTGCACAATTCACGATGTGCCGTTCGCCACCAACCTAGCTACAGCTCAAGCCATTATCGATAGCTTGGCTCGCAGCCGCGTCGCCCATTTAATTTTCAACCCGGTGTCAGGACAGGGCAATGCAGAGCAAGAACTAGCGCTAATCCAGCGGATGCTAGAACCGCATTTTCATCTCGAAATCCACCAGACCACGCAGGATCTCTGTGCCGAGCAGTTGGCGCTGCGGGCCGTCGAAGCCAATGCTGATCTAGTAATTGCGTCAGGTGGCGATGGGACGGTGTCGGCTGTGGCAGGCTCGGTGATTGGGACGGGAATTCCCCTGGGGGTGATTCCTCGGGGAACCGCCAACGCCTTTGCCAGTGCCCTCGGCATTCCCACCGCTCTCACGCCCGTGCGAAGTGCTTGTCAAGTTATTTTGGGTGGCAAGACTCGCATTGTGGATGCCGCCTTTTGCAACGGAGTCCCCATGATTTTGCTGGCTGGCATTGGGCTAGAAGCAGAGGTCGTCGAAAAAGCCGATCGAGAAGCCAAAGATCGCTGGGGGGCCTTGGCTTACTTAATGGCGGGTTGGCAACAGCTCGACGAACAGCAGTTGTTCGATACGGAAATTGAAGTGGACGGCAAAATCGAGCGGGTACAAGCTGGAGCCATCACCATTGCTAATGCTGCTCCTGCCACCTCTGTGCTAGCGCAGGGTGTTGGGCAAGTGGTGTTCGACGATGGACTGCTAGACGTTACCATCGCCAGTGCCAGTACCAAGCTGGAAGCGATTCAAACTGTGGTGCGGCTGCTGGGAAGCGCCTTGGCCCGCCCGATCGAAAATCCAAATGTAGCCCATATGGGGGCACGACGGCTCAAGGTGACTACTCATCCTCCCCAGAAAGTGGTGGTAGACGGCGAGTTGATTGGGATGACCCCCGTAGAAGTGGAATGCATTCCCGGCGGCTTGACGGTGTTTGTGCCCTAGCCAGCGGAGCCTTGGCTGCGCTTTGATGCGATTTGACGGTGTTTAGGTCGGCTGTGACCTGAGCTGAGAGAAAGCGAACTCGGTAAGGCACAATCAAAAGGGTGCAGAATCAGCGAATCAGGGGAAGTTCGGTGCTGCCTCAGCCATCGAAACTGGCAACTACAGCAATACAGGTGATCCAACAAACCACGTGGTTAATTGTGGTGATCCTGTCCACGCCCGCGTTGGCTCAAACCAGTCCGGCGACTCCCCCACTGCCACGGATACCCCCTGGTGTCATTCCGCTTGGGCCCCCATCCGATCAACCGCTGCCGGATCCCTTGCCGCCACTACCAGCCGACGATCTCCTTCCTCCTGCACCGCCGCTTCCCGAACGTCCGCCGGCCATTCCCGACGTTATCCGGGTGCGAGAGTTCCGCGTTATTGGCAGCACCGTGTTTTCGCCAGAGGAACTCGCTGCCGTCACCGCCCCCTTCACCCATCGCGATCTCACCTTTGCAGAACTTTTGCAAGCTCGTTCGGCGGTCACTCAGCTTTACGTCGAGCGAGGGTACATTACCTCGGGTGCCCTGATTCCCCCGCAGACAATTGACGCGGGAATTGTAACAATTCAGGTGATTGAGGGCAGTCTGGAAGCGATTGATATCACCGGCACCCGGCGGCTTAACCCTAGCTATGTGCGTCAGCGTTTAGCCCGCGCCACTACAGTGCCTCTGAATCGTGAGCGGCTGTTGCAGGCTCTGCAACTGTTGCAGCTCGATCCGCTCATCCAGCGGGTTGTCGCGGATTTGCAGGCAGGAACTCGCCTCGGTACGAACGTGCTGCAAGTCACCATTGAGGAGGCAGACCCCTTCAGCCTTGAGATCGGCATCGACAACGGCCGCTCCCCCAGCGTCGGCAGTTTCCGGCGGCAGGTACAAGCCACCCACTTAAATATTCTAGGACTGGGAGACAGACTCAGCCTCGGCTATCTCAATACGGACGGCAGCCACGAAATCAATGGCAGCTACACCCTACCGCTGAATGCCCGCAACGGGACGCTGCGACTCTCCGTCGGCCATGCCGATAGTCAGGTCATTGAACCACCCTTTGATCGAGCCGGCATTTCTGCCCCGTCCCACTATTATGAGCTGACGCTGCGCCAACCGCTCCATCAAACCCCAACGAACGAGCTAGCCCTCAGTCTGACTGCTTCGCGCCAGGAAAGCCAAACGATTGTTGATGGGTTTGGTCCGGTACCGCTCTCTACTGATGCCGACGAGCAGGGACGCACCCGGGTTTCTGCTCTGCGGTTTGGGCAAGAGTGGACGCAGCGCAGCAGCCAGCATGTTTTGGCCGTGCGATCGCAAATTAGCCTGGGGGTTGATTGGTTCGATGCTAATGTCAGCGATCTGGCGGCCGACAGTCGGTTTTGGTCCTGGCGCACTCAGGGGCAGTGGGTGCGGCGCTTTGCTCCCGAAACGCTGCTGTTGATCCGTGCCGACTGGCAGCTCGCGAGTGATGCTTTGGTTGCAGTTGAGCAGTTCAGCATTGGAGGCCCCCAAAGTGTACGCGGCTATCGACAGGATGCACTGCTCACAGATAACGGTGTCCTGCTCTCCGCAGAACTGCGGCTGCCTGTCTTGCGGGTTACCTCCATCGATGGGGTGTTGCAGGTTGTGCCTTTTCTCGATGTGGGCACCGGCTGGAACCACGACATGCCTCCGTTGACTGGCGAGACGCTGGTGGGGGTCGGGGTTGGTTTGGTCTGGCAGCAGGATGATCGGCTATCGGCTCGGTTGGACTGGGGAATTCCGCTGGTACCCATTGCTGACAATCCTCAAACTTGGCAGGAGAACGGCATCTATTTCTCGGTGATCTATACGCTATTTTGAGGGTTGACTCTATCTGCGAATCTTCTCGTCAGTGAGATACTGCTGTTGTATTATCCAAGTATTCATCTACCTGCGGTTTTGCAGTCCACCGTTGAATTAATTGAGTTGCTGCTTCAGAAGGAATAGCAGGCGAGAATAGATGTCCTTGGATATATTCGCAATGCCATTCCCTAAGTCGTTGAAGCTGAGCCTTATTTTCTACCCCTTCTGCGATTACTCTCATGTTCAAATTATGCGCCAGCATCACAATAGATTCTGTAATCTTTAGGCTTTCTGATTTCTCATCAATCGTGTTCACAAACGAACGATCGACCTTCAGATGATGGACGGGGAAGCGATGTAGATAGCTGAGGGACGAGTAGCCGGTGCCAAAATCATCAAGACTAAAGCGAATCCCGATGGCGCTGAGCTGCCTCAGACGAGCACTAGCCACCTCGGTGTTGATAATCAGCGAACTTTCGGTGACCTCCAGTTCCAGGTGTTGCGGCTGTAGCCCCGTTTCCTGCAGGATGTGAATGATTTGATCGGCTATATCGGGCTGCAATAGTTCCCGTCCTGAGAGATTAACGCTGGTATAGCGCAGGGAACTCTCTGGAAACTGAGTTTGCCAGCGACGCATTTGCCGGCAGGCTTCCCAGAGCACCCAGCGACCGAGGGGGAGAATCAGCCCTGTTTCTTCGGCAAGCGGAATGAATCGGTCGGGTGTAATCAGCCCTTGAACTGGATGCTGCCAGCGCAGCAGAGCCTCAAAGCCGACGAGGTCCAGACGCTGGGTTGTCAGAATCGGCTGATAGTAGAGCTGCAGTTCTTGTCGCTCAATGGCCAGCCGCAGGTCAGTTTCGAGCTGCAATCGCTCAACTACCTGGGCATGCATCAGGGTATCAAAGACAGCATAGCGTGATTTGCCGTCGGCTTTTGCTCGATACATGGCGATGTCTGCATCCCGCAGATACTCTTCTGGCTGCTTTGGGCAATGGGTATTCAGCACGATGCCAATGCTGGCATTGAGAAAAATCTCGTAGCCATCGAGATTGTAGGTGTGCGCCACGGCTTGCAGGATCTGGTCCGCTACGCGAGTAGCATCCTCGATTCCCTTGAGATCGCGCAGCAAAATCGTAAACTCATCCCCACCAAATCGGGCTAGCACCGCTGTCTCAGGCAGACAGAGCCGCAGACGCTGCGCCACCGCCACCAGCAGCAGATCGCCCTTTTCATGCCCTAGGCTGTCGTTGATCAGTTTGAACGAGTCCAGATCTAGCAGAAACACCGCAAAGTGATAGGTAGCATCTTGCTCGGCTTGGGTCATCGCGGTCTTGAGAGCTGTCATGAAGGCAACACGGTTGGGGAGTCCGGTTAGGGCATCGTGATAGGCTCCGTAGCGAAGCTGCGCCTCTGCTTGGCGGCGTTCCGAAATGTTCTGCAACGTGACAATCGCGTAGGCAATCTCACCCTGAGCATTGTAGATGGGTGTTCCCGTCGCTTCCAGGGGAATGCGCTGCTGGCCACAGCCAATTTCAAGGTTGTCTACAGTAGTGCTTTCGCCCCTCAAAGCCCGCACGTTTGGGAGCTGATCGAGTGGGTAGGCTTGATGGGTGCCTGCCAAGTACGTTGGGCAAATAGGAGTGCAGAAGTCAGTTGTTGTGCCTGGCAACGCATAACCGCACAGCAGCTCGCGAGCCTGCTGATTCCGGTAATACAATCGCCCTTGCCGATCTTGAACACTAATGGCAATGGGCATGGCATCTAGAAACTGTCGCAGTCGCTGTTCATTGTGTCGCAGCGCCGTATGATGGGCGATGAGCTGTTGCGACTGTCTATAGCTGCGCAGTGCTTCCTTCACGGTTAGCGCTAGGTCCGTTTCATCCCAGGGCTTAGCAACATAACGGTAGAGGCTGGCCGCATTGATCACCTTCACCACCGCCTCCAGATGGGATTGACCCGTAAGGAGAATCTTTAGAGTAGCCGGATGCTGCGCATGGATGCGAATCAGCACGTCATCACCGCTCATACCCGGCATAATCTGATCGCAAATCACTAGCGGCAGGTCGCGCTGCTCCTGCTGCAGTTCTGTTATCAGATCCAGGGCTTCTTCACCGCTTTCGGCCAGAGCAATATCGTAGGTGTGGCCTAGGTGACGCGCTAGCTGATCGCGGAGGCTGACCAGCACCAAGCGCTCGTCGTCGATACAGACAATTGTCCCCTTGCTCATGCCCTGACTCCCAGCCCAGACGTGATCACCCCGATCAGGGTGGCTTCGTTCCAGAGTTTTGGACTATGGGCGTGCAAATTTGCATCTCGATGGACGCGCTCAGTCGCAGTATTGTTGGACTGCCCCGAGGGCGGCACGGTGATAATCTTAGGAAATCGTTGATGCACCTGGATTAAAAGCTCATCTCCGTAGACATCTGGCATTAGCCAATCGGAAACAATAATGAGTATTTTAATCCCGCCCAGATCCAGCTCTCCAACGATTTTCCACGCTTCATCGATACTTCCTGCGAATTCAGAGGAATATTGATTGCCGAAATATTTGGCGATCTGATCGCGAAGACTCTGTAGGACAATTCGCTCATCATCAACATACAAAATTGCCTGGGTTGCCATGGATGCTCTCAGTTAGCTCTCGGTCAGGCTTGCTTTGGTAAACACACACTGAAGGTAGTATGCCCAGGTTGACTGGTGAATTCAACGCGACCTTGATGCCTGGCAACAATGCGCTGTACAATATCTAGACCTAGTCCGCTGCCTTCTCCGATCGGTTTCGTGGTAAAGAAAGGCTGAAAAATTTTATTCTGAATGTCGGGAGCAATGCCACAGCCAGAATCGGTGATCTGGACAACAATGTGCTGCGGCTGATTGCAGATGCGAATCTCTAGTACACCGCGATAGTTCATCGCTTGCAGCGCATTGTGGATCAGGTTCGACCAAACCTGGGACAATTCCTCCGGGTAGCAAAGAATGGCTGGCACAGACTCATAGTGTTTTTTGACCTCCACCGCCTGCTTCAAGTGGCTGTGGTAGAGTGTCAAGACCGTATCGATACTGTCTGGGATCGCTGCCTGCACCATCCCCCGGTCCTGATCGTGACGGGCATAGCTCTTGAGCGCAAAAACAGTTTTGGCGGCTCGCTCGACGGCCAGACGAATGTTTTGACTGTTAGTTTGCACAATCGAGAGCTGATAGGCAGTCTCAAGTACAAACAGGCGATTGGGCAGGTGCAACAGGGGTTGTAACTCAGGTGGCAACGACATACCCATTTTGCTGAGAATATCAGCGATTGCTGCTGCCTCAGGAATGCCTTCGGTCTCTAAAGTCTGCTGGATCTGGCGGCGCAACTGCCGTTCCTCGCGGGAAGAGAGCAGTTCACGTGAGTGTTGGGCAATTGTCAAGAGCTGAAAGAACTGTTCGAGCTGTAATGGAGTCAGGGCATGAATCAGCGGCGGCAACCGCTGCATCGACTCCTCTAGTGCCCCAGTAATATTGCTAATCGAGGCTTGAATGGCAGCCAAAGGTGTGTTGATTTCGTGGGCAATTCCAGCGACAAGCTGCCCGAGCATCGCCATTTTTTCGGACTGAATTAGCTCGGCTTGAGTGGTGCGTAATTGCTCTAGTGTGCAGATGAGTTCGGCATTAGCCGCCGCCAAGGATGCTGTACGATCCGCTACCCGTTGCTCCAGAGCTTGGTTGGTTTGCTCGAGCGTCTGAAAGGATGTTTGTAACTGTTCCGCCATGCCGTTAAAGGATGCTGCCAGTTCACCCAACTCGTCACGGCGCTGTAGCTGCAACCGCTGCCCAAAATTTCCCATAGCAATTGTCCGGGCAGCCCGATTCAGCCGCAAAATGGGTTGCGTCACCCAACGAGCCGTCAGCACCCCAACCGTCAACGAGGTGAATAGCGCTACTAAACAGAGTGCTGCTGTGATGCGATTGTTCTGGTTAATTTGCTCCATGAAATCTGCTTCGGGGACCGCTACCACCACGAGCCAATCCAAGCCTTGCTGTCCCTGCCAAGGCATAGCATCGACAAAATAGCGCTGATGTTCGACGCTAAATTTGAACTGTTGGTGTTGCCTGATGCGTTGAAACCCGTTAAAGCGACGCCGTAGCGATAGAGCTGTAGCCTGAATCACCGGATCTGGGCTATCGAACACGCTGAGCCGCTGATCGGCTCCCTGCACGGTTTGAAACGGCGGGTAGGCACTCGTGTCGGCAATCAGTAAGCCATCGCGCTCCACGACGAAAATCTTTCCTCCCGGACTCACCTCCAGCGTGCGTAGAAAATCGCTGATATTCGAGAGCAGTAAATCCACCGACATCACACCAATGGGTCGCTGGTTTTGGTCATACATCGGGAAACTTTGTGAGATGGCGAGAGCTTTCGAGAGACTGTCCCAGGTGTAGACCGGATTCCAGGTCGGTCGATTGGCGGCTAGTGTCTGGCTATACCAAATTTCTGATTGATACTTATACTCTGGATCGGCATAGAGGAGGTAAGCCCGGTTACCACGAGCATCGGGAGCGTAGTTAAGGTTCACCCAGTTAGTGCGGGCTGAGGTTTCGCTGATTTCAAGCTGCCGATCGGTTTCATCTAAAACGCCTACCCCGACAAACTCTCCGGTTTTTAAGCCATAGCCGATGTAGCTGACCTCGAAAATTTGGAGCTGCTGCCAAAACCAACGCCCGAACCGCTCCAAATCATCAATCTGCAGCAGCCCGCTATCAATGGCGTCGAGATTGAGTCGGTTAATTTGTTCCGGCGTTTGTAGATAAGTGGTGAGATGTTGATCGACCCGACTGCTAACCTGTCGCATCAGCTCATTCGCTAGGCTATTTACCGCTTGCTGCCCGTTATAAAACGCGAGTAGGCCCACCACCGCGACCGCACCGACAATCTGTAGCACAAACGGCACAATGAGTACGGTTCGTAGCCCCAATGGAGGGAGGTGAGCTATCAGACGGCAGCAACGGAGACGCAATTTCAACCCCAATTTCACTGTGAAAACAGTACTTCAACAGTACTGCAATAAGCAGTGCTGAAGGAGTCTGCCTCCGACGCTAACCTGCGGCAAATAAATCGTAATCGGCATTTCCATCAGTTTCATTAGTTCAAAATGCCGGGAACTACCGTAGCACCTAGACCACAATCGGAAATTACCCAGATACCATCAGGAGTCGTGTTACTTCCGAGTGCATCAGGGCAATCTCGGGATCGCGCTGAATCGCCCGGTAATAGCGCTTTTCTAGGGTTGTTCCATTTTCAACGGGCTGAAGCAACGTCTGAGCTTGCTCCAATAGTGAGACCGCCATCTGCAGAGGAACCGGCTCTTTGGAACTCAGCACTTCGTCAATCTGAACAATAAACTGCGAGATGGGGCGCAACCAGCTAAACCAGTCATGCTCCAAGACAAGGCGGAAGAACTCGCCGCTCGATGAAATGCGCCCATAAAACTGCTCATAAACTACTCGCTCGGAATTGAGCAGGGCACGATGCAAACGCAAAAGCAAGTGCCGTAATTCGCGGAGCCGCTGAAATGAATCAAGGGGTGGCTGACTTGACGACATCACAACAGACAAACATTGGGACTGTTTCTATCTTGTCACATTTGCACCGCTCCGTTGCCCCTTCCCAAGGGAGGAGTTTCTTCGCGTTGAGTGGACAGTTGAGCTGACAATCACAATGACAGTCGAGTGGACAATGAGGTGTGCGTTCATCGTGCAGATGAAACACGGGCAACTTGACTTGCCTCAGTGCTATGTCAAGACTCAATGAAATCTCGATAAATCATAACTTGATTAAACAATATCTTTAAACGAGCTAAAACAATTGCCCGAACAACATAAAGTTTCAGTGAACTGCTTTTAACCGCATCCGAATTTCCTCGGGGCTTCCTGTAATCTGTTGTCCAAAGCACACTTTGCCAGTGACAAAAGCATCCTTTGCCAGCGCTAGGCAACCCATGCGATGGTTATAAAGAAAGGAAATACGGCTATCGTTTTCTGGAAATGAAACTGAATCATACTTGATCAGTTGTATTGGTGTTTTGATCGTTCATTGATCATTCAACGTTGACTGCTCAAAGCAAGTCTACCGATAGCCGCTTCAGCGCCCGACACTCGCCGCTCGTTCACCCGGCGTAGAGGGTTCCCTGCTTTACAGATCGAGGCGCAAGTCAAATTCGAACTAAAGTATCGAGCAAATTATCCTAAGATTTACAGGATCGGGTAGCCTGTTTGGGATGGGGCATGCGATGCTGCATCCTGCAGGCATCGGTTTAAATAGGCGTGCATCTGCGGAATCGAGATCAGAAAGTCGTTGCAACAGATTGCGGAATCAGGATGGATATCTTATGGTAAAACGTACCGATGTCATTGTGAGACCAGATGCACGGGTATTGGTGTTGTCCAAGCGTAAGCTGCATCAGCATGTCGCCAATTCCTGTCTATTTGAATTCGAGGATATGATCGCGGAGATGGATGCCGCCGATCTGTTCCTACCTCAGTATTCCTATGATTTCTCCATTGAGGTTTTTAAGTGGGTCAAGCGGTTTACCCGCTCCCGATGGTTGGCCAATGCTGTTCGTCCTGATCCGAATCGACTGACGCTCGATCGCGACTACGATCTGTTTTTCACAATCCTAGCCAACCCGATGGATGTGTTCCAAATCGATTCTGCTCGGCACTGGCGGCGGCGATGCCAGCGGGCAGCCTGCTATGTGGTCGAGGCGTGGCAGTCCTGCATTGAGCAAGGCTGGAAGCCGCTACTAGAGTTCTTGAAAGAGTTTGATCACATTTTTCTGGGCGTGCACCACTCGGTGGACCTCGTTGCCGAGATTACGGGGCGTCCCTGTAGCTACCTGCCGCCCGCTGTGGATGCCATTAAGTTTTGCCCCTATCCGGTGCTGCCACCGCGCAGTATCGACATCACCTACATTGGGCGGCGCTCGGCGATAACTCATCAAGCGCTGTTGCAATTGGCGGAGCAGGGCAAACTGCACTACTATTACGACACCGCGCAGGGCGAGGTTTTCAACGTGCCTCATCCTCGAGAACACCGCAGCTTATTAGCCAATCTCTTGAAGCGAACGCGCTATTTTGTGACGAATCTAGCCAATGTTGACCAGCCGGAAAAAACCGGCTCCATTCAGGAAATTGGCTATCGCTTTATGGAAGGAGCAGCCGCGGGCACTGTCATGATTGGGGTACCGCCTGCCACGGCCATGTTTCAGCGCCACTTCGACTGGGAAGATGCGGTGATTCCCATTCCCTTCCATGTCCCCGACATCGGCGCGGTTTTAGCCGAGCTAGATACTCAACCGGAACGGCTAGAAACTATCCGGCGGAACAACGTCGTCAATGCTTTGCTGCGGCACGACTGGCTCTATCGCTGGCAGCAGGTGCTGTCCACTTTGGGACTAGAACCAACGGCTGAGATGCAGGCACGGTCCGCTCAACTCCAGAATCTAGCGGCAGCCTACGGTGATGGGGTTGCCGTTCAGCCCCGTGTGTCCGCACTCAACGGCATGTCCCGCGATGGTCAGGGGCGTTTGTCTGCCTCCGCCAACTTGCTTATCTAGGAAGGGGCAACACCCATGAGAATTGCCTTTGTACCTCATCCATTTAGCTATCACATTCCGCCCCATCTCGGCGATTCGGTTGCCATCCTCACGTATGAAACAGCTCGTTGTCTCGCTCGCGATCACGAGGTGCTGATCTACAACCGAGGACAGCGTCGCTTCTGGAAACGACCATCTTCCTACAACGGCATCCGCTACCGCTATGTTTGGCTAACCCCTGATCAATGGGTACAGCAGTTGTTCGGACCACTGCTGCAGCGGTTCCAGCCCAAGCAGAATCCGTCGGTTGCGAGCTGGTACTACAGCCTCTACGCGCTGCAGGTTGCTCTTGATCTGCAACGGCAACAGTGTGACATTGTGCACATTCACACCTACTCGCAGATGGTGCCAATCATTCGCGCGCTCAATCCTGCGATTAAGATTGTGCTGCATATGCATTGTGAATGGCTGACGCAATCTGACGATGCCATGATGGCGGAACGTCTCCGGCAAACCGATCTGATTATCGGCTGTAGTCGTCATATTACCGGCAAGATTCAGCAGCGCTTCCCGGAATTGGCTGCTCGCTGCCGCACAGTGTATAACGGCGTTGACAGCGATCAGTTTGCTCCACCGCCCGCATCTAGCCCTGCCACGGCGGTAGACCATCCGCCTACGCTGCTGTTTGTTGGGCGGGTTTCCCCCGAGAAAGGAGTGCATGTGCTGCTGGATGCCTTTCGCGAGGTGGTGCGGCAGTTTCCCGAGGCGCGTTTAGAGCTAGCGGGCGGCATCGGGGCCCTTGGCTTCAATGCTATCGTTGGCGTTAGCGATGACCCCTATGTCTTGAAGCTAGCCGAGTTCTATCAGGGCGATGGCGATTATTACCGGCAACTGAAAGCCCGCATTCCGACCAATCTGGCGGCTCAGGTCATCTTCCATGGCTATGTGCCCCACGATCAACTCATAGACTTCTACCGACGAGCGGATGTGCTGATCAATCCCTCGCTGAGTGAAGCGTTTGGTATGAGCCTAGTCGAGAGCATGGCTACAGAGACCCCGGTGATTGGCGCTCGCATCGGCGGTATGCTCGATGTGATTGCCGACGGCGAAACGGGCTTCTTAGTGGAACCCGCCAATCCGGACGCTTTAGCAGCAGCAATCATTACCCTGCTCTCACAGCCCTCGCTGCGCCAGCAGATGGGACAACGGGGACGCCAGCGAGTCCTCGAGCAATTCTCGTGGCCACAGATTGCCGACAGCCTGTTGGTTCACTATCGGGATCTCGCCGGCTCTAGTGCATAGAAACGAATGTGCAACCATGTCTTGGAGAACACCCATTTGCCAGCTCTACCGGTTTGGGATGCAGCACCTGAGCCAGCCCTATGCCGAGACCAATCTCAGCAAGCCTACGATGGTGTTTTCGCCGCATCAGGACGATGAGACCCTCGGCTGTGGCGGCACCCTGATTCGCAAAAAGCAGGCCGGAGCCGTCGTCAAGATTGTGTTTATGACCGATGGCTGCAAATCCCATGCTCACCTGATACCCGAAGCAGACCTACGAGCAATTCGCGCCCAAGAAGCCATCGCCGCTGCCCAAGTGTTGGGACTTGCCCCCGAAGATGTAATTGCGCTCAATTTCACTGATGGAGCGCTCCAGGAGAGCCAAGCCGAAGCCATTCAGGTGGTGCGATCGCTGCTCGAGATCCACCGCCCCGAGGAAATTTTCCTACCCTGCCGCGAAGAACCCCCTGCCGATCACGCCGTAACCTACTGGATTGTGCAGGCAGCGCTGCGGCAGACCTCCCTTCAGCCCACGCTCTACGAGTATCCCATCTGGGTATGGGATCAATATCCCTGGACGACCGGTATTCTCGGTCCGCAGGGAAAGCTCGCCAAGCTGAAAATCACCCTTAGCCGTGGATTGGGTCTTCCGTTGCTCATGCAATTCCGTGCCGCAGTCCCTATTCAGTCCGTTCGAGACCAGAAGCAAACCGCCCTTGCTCAGCATCGCTCGCAGATGCAGCGCCTGATTCCCTCCGACTCGTGGACCACCTTGGGCGACTTGTCGCATGGGGAATTCTTGCAGTGCTTTTTGCAAAACTACGAATTCTTTCGCGTCAGCCGCTCCGCAGCGCCCGCCCATCCGGTCTAGCCTGCCTCGCGTGTGTTGTCCTGTCCATTGTTTGCTTTCCATCGGGTTATTCAGTGTCTCTCTCTATTGGTTGATCATGTTGATCTCTTTTTGGTGGTTTATTGGTGTTTGAGTCCATGCCTGATTCTGCTCCTCTTCCCGACCCAACCGTGCCGGTTTTAGATCGATTTGACCAGAACTGCCGTGCCGGTCGCGTCATTGGCAGCCGTGCTTCCAGCGGAGCGGTGCGGCTCGGTATCGATGTGGAAAGGCAAATGGCGATTGATCAGGGCGCGTTGCGCCTCCGCCCCCTCGTTCAACCCGGCTGGGGACGGCAGGGGATTGCCTACGGCCCGTATGCCCGCACCAATGGTCTGGCACTGGCGGTTTTTTTGCTCAATGGGCACAATACCTCCCAGTCGGGCAGTATTCTGCAAAGCCTGAAGATTCGCCTCTTGGGATGGGCTGTCGGGCGGCCTACCAAGGGGCGAGTGCGTTGGCGACTACTGCGGCGGTTGACACTCTGGCTGCGCAGCTATCAGCCGCTAGGACTTGTGCGGAAGCTCCGGTACTGGGCCGCCAATACCCCCGAGCGGTTTCAGCCACCGGAAATGAATGAGAATTTAGCCGTTGGCTGGTTTCCCGAGCCGGTGCCGACCGATCCGCTGCACAGCGGTAATGCTGTCGTCGTACATGCTACCGGTCCCGAAAATGGTGAACTCTGGGCGCGGGTTTGCCACCAGATGCAGTCCGCCTTTAAGGGGCTGCAAAACCTGCAAACTTACTATGTGGTGATTCTGCGAGAAACCGGAGCCGCCTATTATGCCGCTGCGGTCCCTCGAGCATTGGGGCTAGCCGCCTACCCTATGATGCGCCCGATTGCCATTGATGCCACAACTCAAGACCCGCAGGTATACGCAGCGGTATATCAAAGCGTGCTGGGGCAAATTGGCTTCATGGTCGATACCCGCGTCTATGGTGTACAGGTGGCGCAACTGCCGGACTGGGCGACTTGGTATGGCACAGCTCACGCAGCCGATAGCCTGCGGGGCAGCGGCCTCCTCCACAACTCCCTAGCAGAGACGGGCGGACACTGGATTCTGCATCGCGGCTACGGCGAGCGTACGGCTGCCGGCTGTCGCTTCACGACTTCGAGTCTAGCCATGCTCACCACGGATGTTCCTGCGGGGCTGATCCATCTCCAGGTGCAGACGGGGTCCACCGTTACGCCAATTGCCCTGATCTGGCGGGCCGAGGACGAACATCAGTTTTGGAAACTGCAGCTCAGTGCCGACGGTTGCCGGCTCTACCTACACGATAATGGCAGCGAGCAGACGATTGCCTCTAGCTCAGACTGGTCCCTTCAGCCTCAAACGTGCTATTCCGTTCAAGTCCTAGACGATGGCCAGCTGTTTCGTACTTACCTAAATGGTCAGTGCCTCTTCAACACCACCTTTAGCGACACCCGACTACACGCAGCAAAGAACGTTGGCCTTGAGGTAGTTGAACCGCCGGATGATCTGCGCTTGTACAACCTAGAAGTCCATCCCCGTCAGGTGCCGATTCCGGCTGCTCTCGATCTGGGTGTGCCCTGGCTGCGAACTGGGCAAGAGGTGCAAATTGCCGACGCCTTTGAAGCCCTAGGCGATCTGCAAGGGCAATCGACCCGTGTGGGTCACAAAATCTGGCGCAGAGCGCAGGGCAATGGCGTGATTGAGGGCATCGGTAACCACAGCGCTCAAGTGCGAGCCACAGTAGATGCTCCCAATCCTGGCCGCACCCTCTACACCCTAGACTGGGACCAGCCCGAGTTTGCAGATGTGGAAGTAGAAATTACGCCGCCGGGTAGCCAGCGCGGCATGGGCGAGGAAGGGCGAGCTGGACTCGTGTTTTGGCAAGATCCCCAGAATTACATCATTGTCAATAACTGGCTGAATAATGACTATGCCGGCGCTTCCATCTCCTCGTTTTTCACCTTGCGCGGCTTCGAAGATCTCTACGACGCCGTGTGGACGAACATTGGCGATCGGATCTACTGGGGAGTGCCCCATCGCTTCCGTATCGTGTTTGATGGCATGCAGTACAGCGTGCTGATCAACGACGAGCCAGTGCTATACCGCGCCCTCACCGATGTCTACCCCAATGCCAGCCGCTTGGCAATTCGTCGCATTGGTATTGTCGCCAATTGGGAATGGGGAGATGATACCGGCAGCCGCTTCCGAAATTTGATCGCCCGCAGCTGACAGTTTCCCCTTATCTCTCAGCATTGAGCAGCTCTCGGGCTTTCTGAAGCTCGCGGCGATGGGCATCTGTCACCGTCGGATAGGCTAAATTGAGCGAGTGCATTTTCTGAGCAATGAAATACGCCACAATCAACCGCGTAAACCACTTGCGATCAGCTGGAATGATATGCCAAGGGGCCCATTCAGTACTGGTATGGGTAAAGACGTCTTCATAGGCGGTCATATACTCATCCCAAAACTGGCGTTCTTGGACATCACTCACCGAAAACTTCCAATTCTTTTCTGGAAGATCAATCCGTTCCAAAAAGCGTTTTCTCTGAACATCTTTCGAGATATGCAAGAAAAACTTCAATATGATCACTCCATTGTTGACCAAATAGTTCTCGAAATGGTTAATCTCTTGGTACCGGCGCTGCCACAGCGATTCATCCACCGTGCTTGGCGGCAGTTTCTGTCTGGCTAGCACCTCGGGATGCACCCGCACCACCAGCACCTCCTCATAGTAGGAGCGGTTAAAAATCCCAATCCGCCCCCGTTCCGGCAATGCCTTACAAGAGCGCCACAGGTAATCGTGATCCAGCTCTTCGGCGGAAGGAGCCTTGAAGCTATAAACCTGACAACCCTGGGGATTGATACCTGACATCACATGTTTGATCGTGCCATCCTTGCCGGCTGCGTCCATGGCTTGAAAAATAATCAGCAATGCATAGGTATCCTGGGCGTAGAGCATGTCTTGATAGGTTGCCAACCGCTCAATTCCTGCTTTTAGTAAGCCATCTGCGTCTACATCTTTCTTTTTCAAACCTGCGGTGTAGGCAGAATCAAAATCTTTGAGCCGAATTGTGCGGCCAGGCGGAGCAATAAATTGGCTGGGGTCGAGGTGTTGCACAAAGTCCTCGGGGGTCATAGACCTACCTCCAGAATCAGCAATGAACAGATGAGAGAGCACTACAGTAGCACAAGCCTTCCAGTTTGAACCGGACTCGCCAGTGCTACCCAGTGCTACATTGAAAGCTGATCTAATCTTCCACTCCATGAGCGCGACTCGCTCTGCTGCATCGAGGAGACTAGCACCGTGAATCTTGGTCAATGGCTTAGTTTTCTCTGCCTCGTGATTGTTTTGATCTTTCTGTGGCAGATTCGACAAGTGCTGCTGCTGCTGTTTACGGCTGTTGTATTGGCAACGGCTTTGAATGGCGTGGTGCGGCAACTCCGCAAGCTAGGCATGCCCCGAGGAAGAGCCGTCCTATTGACGGTCAGCCTGTCGATGCTGCTGGCGTTTCTCTTCTTCTATCTGATTGTGCCGCCGTTTGTAGATCAATTTCTGCAGTTGGTGGCGCTTGTGCCCCAAGGATTTATTCAGGTTGTCACCTGGGTTGAACGCCTGTTCAACAATCGCCCGAACTGGTTGTCTGAGGTCGAATTTCCTAGCCCGTCGCAGCTAATCGATGAGATTCAGCCGCTGCTGAGAGCGGTACTGCCCAACTTCTTTGCCATTTTCTCCGGCTCGCTGGCAGTTGTGCTGCAAACGCTGCTGCTGATTATCTTCACCTTGATGCTGCTGGCCAATCCCATTGCCTATCGATCTGTTCTGATTCAACTGTTTCCGTCGTTTTATCGCCGTCGCATCGATGCCATTTTCGACCGCTGTGAGATTGCGCTCAGAAGTTGGCTAGGAGGTGCCTTGATCAGCTCTACTGTGGTGGCGATTCTAAGTGCTGCAGGTCTGTGGGCGTTGCAAATTCAGTTTGTGTTGGCGCAGGCCTTGCTGGCGGGGTTGCTGAACTTCATTCCCAATATTGGTCCAACCCTGAGCATGGTTTTTCCACTCACCGTTGCTGCTCTGGATGCCCCTTGGAAAGTTGTGGCGGTAATTATTCTCTATCTGGTGATTCAAAACTTAGAAGCCTACTTAATTACGCCGACCATCATGGCAAATCAAGTTTCGCTGCTGCCGGCAATGACGCTGGCCGCTCAACTCGTCTTTGCTCGCTTTTTCGGGTTCCTGGGCCTGTTGCTGGCACTGCCACTCGCGGTAATTGCCAAAACCCTAATTCAAGAAATTTTGATTAGAGATATCTTAGACCGTTGGGGAACACCGCCCTCTCACTACGGGTACGAGATCGAGCCACTTCAACCCACAGAACTATCCATGAATCCGTTTCCGCCGCTGGATTCCCTCGATCTAGACGAACCGTGCGATGGCCCGCCTCCCACTTCTCCACCTCTAGAAGACCCTAAGGTTTAATCTCTCTATTAAAACTACCCTTATTGAAGGAGCAATCGGAGAATGCAACGACCTATATCAGCAATTTCTTAATGGCGCACAGGTACTACTTTGCCGCTTTCTGCACCTATGTGCCCACTACCTCCTATGCTGATGACGTTCTAACAGCTTGACGCTGGCATAGATCGAATCGAGATGCGGCGTTGGAGTTTGAGTTAACCTGCCTAGCTCAATAACTGCGCCAACAATGGCATCAACTTCGGTGGGGCGATTTGCTTCGATATCTTGCAGCATCGAGGTCTTGTGAGCGCCGACTTTTTCTGCTCCTTCGATTCGCTGCTCTAGGGTAATGCCAAACTCCACACCCAGCTTTTCAGCAATAGCTTGGGCTTCTAGCATGATCTCACGAGCAAGCTGACGGGTTGGGGGATATTGACAGATTTGCTCTAGCGTAGCGCGAGTTAGGGCACTGATTGGGTTAAAGGCTAAGTTTCCCCAGAGTTTTACCCAGAGTTCGTTACGAATCTGGTTGCGAACTGGGGCTTTCAATCCGGCATTCCGCAGAACTTGCGAAAGCCGCTGTACGCGCTCGGTCTTAGCGCCATCTAGTTCCCCCAAAGAGAAGCGATCGCCTTCGAGATGTTGGATTACCCCTGGTTCAGCAATTTCGGCCGCTGGATAGACAATGCAGCCAATCACCTGATCAACAGGCATATGAGCCTCTATCAGTCCATCCGGGTCAACTGACTGAATCCGGTAATTGGCATGAGGGCTAGACAACTTGCGAAAATACCACCAGGGAATGCCGTTTTGAGCTGGAACAATCAGTGTCTTAGGGTGGTAAAGCGCTGGCAAGTCGGCGGCAATTTGGGGTAAGCTCTGGGTTTTTAGCGCTACGATTACTAGATCCTGTGGCTCAACCTGCCGTATCTCTTGCGTCGCATAAATGTCTTTAACAACATCCTCTATGCCATCGACTGAGCGTAAACGCAATCCTCGCTGCTGAATTGCTGCTAGGTGTGCTCCTCTGGCAATCAACGTCACCTGTTCGCCGGCCAGCGCTAGCTTTGCCCCCACATAGCCGCCAATTGCACCTGCGCCCACAATGCAAATTTTCATGATGTGATCCTCTGGTGATATTTGCCAAAATTCTCTTCGGCCTATGCGTCTTCGGTCAGGTTCAGCAATTTTGCCATATTGAGCCGCTGAAGCTTGCCTGTTGCGCCTCTGGGCAACTCTTCCAGCAGGTGAAAGCGAGAGGGAATTTTGAATTCTGCCAGAAAACCGGCGCAATGGGATTGCAGCTCTTTGTCGCTGAGTGAACGGTCTCTTAGCACTAGCGCCGCATGAACTTCTTCGCCTAGCGTTTTGTGAGGAACAGCAAAGGTGAGAGCTTCTGCAATAGCTGGATGCTTCAGCAAAATATTATCGACCTCTAGCGGCGAAATTTTTTCTCCGCCTCGGTTGATTAACTCTTTCAAACGACCAGTCAACGACAGATAGCCCTGAGCATCCAGCCTGCCTTGGTCACCTGTGCGAAACCAGCCGTCGGTGAAGGCTTTAGCATTTGCTTCTGGATTGTTCTCATAGCCATCTACTACATTTGCACCCTTGACCACAATTTCGCCTAGTTTACCTTCACCCAGTTCGTCTGCTGTCAGCAGTTTGCCATTGTCAGCCATAATGCCAACCTCAACACCGAAGCCATAGCCAACGCTACCAGGTTTGTGAGACGCAGGCGGCATTGGGTTAGACGTCATTTGGTGCGCGGCTTCTGTCATGCTGTAGGCTTCGAGAACAGGCGTGTTGAAGGCTGCCTCTAGCCGTTCTAGCACCACAGGCGGCAGTGAGGCGCTGCTAGAGCGAATAAACCGCAGAGGGCTAGCTGCAATGGCTTCCCGGTTGCGATCGACTCTAGCAAGCAGCAATTGATGCATTGTTGGCACTGCCGAGAACCAAGTCGGCTGATAGTCGCTCAACAGTCGCCAAAACTCCAACGCATTGAAACCAGCAGGGCAAATCACTGTTCCACCCGACGCTAGAGTCGAGAGCAGCGACGCTACGATGCCATGCACATGAAACAGCGGCATGATGCACAGAGCGCGATCGCTGTCACTGAGATGATAGGTGTTGATAATATTACTAGCTGAGGCAGATAAATTGCGATGCTTGATCGGCACTCGTTTGGGGCGGCTAGTTGTCCCGCTCGTATGCAAAATCATCGCTACATCTTCTGGTGTTGCCAATTCTACTGGACGGGACGAACGTATTCCCCGCAGCTTTTCAAATTTAACTGTGCCATTGCCATCAACCTCAGCTTGAATCACCAGCATATTCGACAGCACGGCAGCTTCAGCAGCAGGGTTGCCTGTAGCGGGCAGAATTAGCGCTGCGGCATTAGTATCTTCGTAGTAAAAGCGAAACTCCTCAGCTTTGTATTTTGGATTGAGCGGTGCAGCAGTACCACAGATTGCCGCTGCCAAATAGGTAATGATCATGGCAGGTCCATTCGGCATGGCAATTGCAATCCGATCGCCACGTCCAATGCCCCAGTGATTCAACTGTGCTGCCAGCTCTAGAATTTGCTGCCGCAGATGGCCATAGGTGAGCGACGGAAAATCAGGCGCAACCAATGCCAGATCAGAGTCGTCTCCAGCCAGCAGTTCCAGCAGCGTTTGAGAGGGATGTAGACGTTGAGGCATAGTTTACTTAACGTAGGTTTGCAGAATGAGCTAGAACAGCGGACACGTCTGGTCTACCCAGTAGATATCCAGTAGATATCGCGAGTTATTGCGAGGTAGGTATTGTGAGGTATCGCATTCGATTTGCAGCAAGAATTAAGTCAGCTCATGAGATAGCCAGCGATTGAGACACGCCAGAACTATACAGCCGCTGCTGTGGCTGCTGCAATTGTGGCGGAAACTTCAGTGGTAATTTGGGTGCTGCGTGGCACAACTCGACAGGCGGCAGGAGGAATCGCTAAGTGCATTTGTTCACCAACCTGATGATGGATTTGAGGAGGCGTCACCACACTCAGCATAATCTCACTTTCGTGGAGTTGCACTATGTATTCGCGGAATTCACCGTAATAGTCATGTTGCTTGATCCAGGCAGTAAAACAGTTGACGGTAGAGTCGGCAAACGGGCAGGCGATTGGGTCGATCAAAATCGAATGCGGGCGCACACTCAGCGCGACTTCATGTCCGTGACTGACTCCGGGTGCATAGTTTTCGGCTGCAATTAAAACGCCACCGACATCGACCTGCCCCGAAGCCAGCAGCGTTCCTGTTAGCACATTGCAGCGTCCAATAAAGCGAGCTACAAACTCAGTTGCAGGTTGCTCGTAGATTTCTTCTGGCGTACCAACCTGCTGAATAGTGCCATCGTACATGACCACAATCCGATCTGAGAGTACTAGTGCTTCTCCCTGATCATGCGTAACATAAACGGTGGTTAGTCCTAGCTGATCATGCAAATTGCGAATTTCATTCCGCATTTCATCGCGCAGACTGGCATCTAGATTAGACAGTGGCTCATCGAGCAGCAAAATTTCCGGTTCTACCACAACTGCCCGCGCCAAAGCAACGCGCTGCTGCTGCCCACCCGACAGTTCAGAAGGATAACGCTGCGCCAGTTTGCCCAAATGGACAATTTCTAAAGCGCGGCTGACTCTAGCCCGCAACTGGTCACGCGAAATGTTTCGTAGCTCTAAGCCAAACGCCACATTCTCAAATACGGTTTTGTGTGGCCAGATGGCATAGCTCTGAAAAATCATCGACATATTGCGTTTTTCGGGTGCAACGGTGCGCTGCGGCGAAGAAACTAACCGATCACCCACAAAAATTTGTCCGATATCGGGTTGAACAAAGCCTGCCAGCATCCGTAGGGTCGTCGTTTTGCCGCAGCCAGATGGTCCGAGCAACGAGATCAGCTCACCTTCTGCAACATGCAAATCAATGTGATCAACTGCACAGCTGGAGCGATAGTACTTGGTCAAATTATTGATCGTGAT
This sequence comes from Synechococcales cyanobacterium C42_A2020_086, assembly GCA_015272325.1. Lineage (GTDB taxonomy): Bacteria > Cyanobacteriota > Cyanobacteriia > Elainellales > Elainellaceae > JACYLU01. The sequence goes on from JACYLU010000035.1 coordinate 38,586, forward strand.
ACTTGCCATAGTTGAAACACTAGGTGGAATGTAAGATGTACGGTGAGCAGAAGCTAACTTTGCTCCAACATAAAGTCGCGCCCCAGCAGTTTATAGGCTGAACCAATTGCTGTGAATACAATCACCAGCATGATGATACCCAATGCCGCGACTCGCTCATAGCTACCTTCAGTAACAAGTTGAAACAATGCGGTTGAAATGACCTGAGTATTGTTTGTATAGAGCAGGATTGCACAGCTCAGCTCGCGCACAGACAAGATGAAAACCAAAATCCAACCGCTAATTAAACCTCGCTTTACCAACGGCACTGTGATCTTCTGCACTGTAGCCACCTGAGAAGCGCCTAAGTTTCGGGCCGCTAGCTCTAGTTCAGGATTGATGCTTTTGAAAATGTTATTGGAGTTAGAAAAAGCAATCGGCAAGAAACGAGTTGTAAATGCCACAATGAGCATCAGTGCAGTGCCATATAGCAGCAGTGGCGGACGTGAATAGGCAGCGAAGATACCAACCGCAATCACAATCCCAGGAATTGCTAGAGGTAGCATCGGAATGAATTCCAAAACCTTGTAAAACCGCGTCAAACGACGGCTGGTTAAGTAAGCAATCACAATACCAATGAGCATAGCCAAGACGGCTGCTCCTGCTGCGTAGATCAACGTATTCTTGATTGCGATGTTGGTGAAAGGCTGCTTAAACAGCACATCGTCGAACCATTGCAAGGTTAAGTTAGTCGCATCCAGCGGTCGTCCCCAGGATTTTGATAGAGCTGTTCGCAGCAGTACGTAAACAGGTAGAAACAGCGATAGAGTAGCAATCAGTAGCGTAAAAGCTAGAAATAGCCAGCGCCATGCCCCCAAATCAATCAGACGTTTGCGCCCTGCTTTACCCGTCAAGGTCGTGTACCCTTTGCGGGCTAGGAGCTGACGCTGCACATACAGCAGGAATGCTGTCAAGATAATCAAACAAATGGCAAAGGCAGAAGCTAGCTCAATATTGGGTGGAAATTGAAACTGCTGCCAGATCTCGGTAGTGATGATATTGATTCGAGCCGGTACTAAGATAATCGTCGGTGAACCAAACAGGGCAATGGCTTCTAAAAACGCCAGAATAAAGCCGGAAACAATCGCAGGCAGCACCAGCGGCAGAGTAATCCGCAGCGTAGATTTCCAGATGCCAGCCCCCAAAATCGTAGCCGCATCTTCGAGTTCTGAAGAGACAAACTCTAGCGCTGAGCTAACCATCAAAAATACATACTGAAAGCTGTACAGTCCTACCACAAAGATTGCACCCAGCATGGTGTGAATATTAAACAGCGTTTCTGTGCCAATCAGAGCAGCCGCAACCCGATTCAGCCAGCCTGATGTGGGAGCAGCCAGCAGAATCCAGGCAACACCTCCCAGAAATGTTGGAATAGAGAAGGCAACCAGCAGCAATACCCGCATCAGCCCTCGCAATGGCATATTAGTACGGGTGACTGCCCAGGCTAATGGTACACCAATTACTACGCTGAAAATGCCAGCCCCAGTTGCCAATATCAGTGAGTTGAGCAAAGCCTCACGAAAGCGGGGATTGCTGAACACCTCAAAATAGTTGCTGAGTGTGAATGCACCACTTCCCGTCATTGTAAAGCTGCGAAAGATCAGCCAAAAGCCTGGTAAGCCGATCAACAGCAGCAGCGTTGCCACAAACAACAGCCAAAAGAAAGGCGAAAAATCGATACCAGTTCGCCACTGATTGAACCGCAAATAGGAATGGCGAATTGAATTGGGAATTGGGATCTGTCCAGTCAAAAGTCCTCCTCTGGGTTATGCCCCAAATAAATTGCGCCAACGAGTAATCACAGTCGGAATTCCTTGTTTCACCTGCTCAGGCGAAATTGTAGTTGCCTGCATCTCTGGAATTGTCTTTGCGCCGCTAATTTTGACATCACTCCGCAAGGGCTGCTCATAGTATTTAGCAACTAACTCTGAGTATTCTTTACTCATGAGAAAGTTCATAAATAGTCTGGCAGCATGAGGATGAGGAGCATTTTTTAGAATGCCGTATGGCCCAACTACAACAACAGCACCATCTGTGGGATAAACGACATCTAAAGGGTCGCCCTGCGCTTTCCGAGACATCGTTTGTCCCAGAGTGGCAATGCCAACAGCTCGTTCGCCTGACACCAAAACGGGAATGACATCATTGATGGAGCGGCCCAGCTTAGGATTGAGCTGATTCAGCCTACCGATGTAGTCATCCCAGCCGTATTTCTGCTCCATCGCGATTGCCCAGGTTCCTACCTGCCCGCTGGCGGCTGCACTGCCTGTGGCAATTTGATCTCTGAATCTATCCTGAATTAAATCTTTCCAGCTTCTAGGCACGTCAGCAGCAGCTAGCCGTTGAGTGTTATAGGCAATGACAATCGGAATCAGAGCACCAACTTGGTAGAAGTTATCAGGATCGAGGTTGCGATAGGTTTCGATTACATCCTGTTTGCCGACTGGCTCATACTGTGCGAGCTGCTCTTGCTCTTTAAGCTGCATCATTTGACTGATGTCAGTTGTACCAAAAACATCAGTGACTCTCAAGCCTGCCTGAGCTTCCTGGTTGATCTTCTGGAAAAGGGTTGAAGCAGTGTTGCGTGTTCCCTCAAAGGTAATGCCAGGATATTTCTTGGTGAAAGCAGCTCCGATTTCATTAGTGACGTCTTGGGTGAAGAAAACAGTGTAAAGGGTGAGTTTACCCTCTTTTTTGGCAGCTTCGTACAGCGCAGCTTCGTCACTGGCAGAGATAGTTGGCTGCGGAGCTGATTGTTGGGGTGGAGAACAGCCTTTCAGGGCAATTACGCCCACAGCAGACATTCCTGCCGTGACGACAAACTGTCGCCTCGACAAGCGAGAGACATTTGACATGATACCTCCACTTAAACTAGAGACAAGATCTGCCTAATTGTTGGGCAGCAAAGAAATTGATCAATTAAAGTAGCCTGAACCTTGAGTGCATCTCCCAATGCCTGCATCAAGCTCATGCCCTTCATTGACAACCATTTCGATCAGCGTTTTGGTTAACCTTATGGTCAGCGTATCAGTCAGAGCTGAATCAAAGTTTTAGACGAAAACTAGCAATGTAACATTTGTAAAAACATGGAAATTGAATTCATACAAAGCTTCTTTTTAGGTTATTACAGATTGTTCTTCTGCTGCAGTCAAATTTTAAATAAATCTAATATTTATTCGATAAGTTTGGCTTTTCTAGAGAAGATAGAATTTTAACCATTCAATAGATTCTATGGATCGGCTAGAAGTGTTGAATTTAGACATAGAACTTTACATTTGACCTTTAAGATTTGTATAGGGGCTTCAGGCAGGAGATCGCAGTTCCAACGTGCATCACGAGCGGGCAGGCTGAACACTTGCAGTTCAAAGCAGGCAATCAAATCAGCTCAATGCTGAACGAGTCAGGAATGTCACAATGAATATCAGAATGAACGCACAAAGTTTTGAATCGCCAGTAGGGCAAAATTTCGCTTTTGTAAGGCTCAACAAGCAAAACTCCCTGTTCGCCTTGACCAATACAACAGAGGTCTGGGCGCTGCCGAAAGTCAATTGCTTTGAAATTCAGAAAGTAGTCAAATTCCTTCATCCATCAGCAATCTACGCAGTTCCAACACTCTATCGAACGGAAGCTGCCGCTTCATCACTCCTACGAGAGAACTGAGAACCCCATAGCCGCTGCCACTGAGGTTCGTAGCGGTGACGCAAAACAGCACCATGCTTGCGGCTAAAAGACTTTTAATTGAGCTGGCTGCGGAATTTCTTGATGCTGATGCCCATTAAGATCACCGCAAACAGAGCCAAGGCTAAGACATGCTGCCACAGTTCTGCAACACCAACCCCCTTGAGGAGAAACCCCCGGGCAATCGCTACATAATGCTGCAAGGGATTGAGAACTGCTGCATAGCGGAAAAATAGCGGCATACTTTCGACGGGGGCAATGGCTCCTGAGGTTTGAATCAGGGGTAGGTTGATAAAGAACGAGGTCAGCACCACCTGCTGTTGGCTTTTAGAGATTGTGGCTAGCAAAATTCCAATGCTAATGCCAACACAAATATAGAGAGCTGAAACCAGAAAAAAGATTATCATATTGCCACGAAAAGGGACATCAAACACAAGCTTACTGACACCCAAAGCCAGCACGACATCGCCCATTAACAGAAGAAACAGAGGCACCAATTTGGCCAACAGAATTTCCCAATCTTCAGCCGGAGTCATCAGCAATTGCTCTAGCGTACCTGTATCTTTCTCACGCACTACTGCTGAAGAGGAGACGAGCGAGCTGATCAGGGTTAGCACCAAACCAATGACTCCCGGCACAAAAAACCAACTGCTAATTAGGCCTGGGTTGTAGAAAAAAGTCGCTTCTGGATTGACCAAGGGCGGAGTAGCCTCGGGGCTGAGCCGGCGGTTAAACTGGCTGAGGATTTGCGATAAATATCCGCTCGCGATCCCAGCAGTGTTGGCATCTACGCCGTCAATCAAAACTTGTACTTCAGCAGTCTGTTCTTGGTTGAGGCGGCGCTCGAAGTTCGGTGGAATAATCAATCCTGCCGTGACGTCACCTTGGCGCACCTGTTGAGTGAGATCGGTTTCGCTAAAGGTGTATCCATTGACGATAAACAGTCGGTTTTCCGTTAGAGCTGAGACAAGCTCTCGACTAGTTTGACTGTTGGCATAATCCAACACGCTCAAGCGCAGCATCTCTACATCTGGAGCCAGTGCAAAACCGTAAATCAAAAGTTGGATGGTCGGCGGAAAAACGAGCAGAAACAAAAGCTGTTTGTTGCGCAGAATTTGCCGAATTTCTTTGACGGCAAGGGCCCAGAAGCAGCTATTGAGTACGTGGTCGAGAAGTTTGGGCATAAGATGGCAGAAGCTCTCTAGTTGATCTGAACCTGCAAAACGCAATCGAATTAATCCAATCAATTTGATTAATTCTTGATTAAATTCAATCAATCAGATACCTGCATGCGACTGAGGCTGCGGCGAGCAACATTAAACAACACACTACCCAAAACCACAATCATAGTCAGCGAAAACCAAACACCAGTCCAACCAGTACCGCGCACAAATGCATCTCGAATGATCAAAATATAATAACGTGCAGGAATAACATTGGAGATTAACGATAATGGAAATGGAATATTGCTGACAGGATAAATAAATCCAGACAGCAGCAGTGTGGTTAGAAACCCCACTAGCGCAACACCTTGAACGGCTGCCGTCTGGTTCGCGGCTTTGGTTCCCAGCATCAACCCAAACATGACTGCCGCCAAAATATAAATCGGTGTTCCCAGCAGAAACGGAGTGGGATCGCCAGCAAACCTGAGTTGAAACAAGACTACGCTGACGGTAATAATCACAACCGCTTCGCTCAACCCAACAACGAGAAATGCCAGCGCTTTCCCCAAAATCAACTCTAGAGCGCTGAGACTAGAGGCGTAAACTTGCACAATGGTTCCCTGCTCTTTCTCACGTACCATCGCTAAGGCAGCCAACAGCGAGGGATAAATCCAGAGAACTACCGCACAGGTTCCAGGCACAATGTACAGAGATTCTTGACGTCCCGGGTTGAACCAGATGCGGATACGCGCCTGTAAGCGCTGCGGCACAGATTGCAGTCCAGATATGCGCAGAAAAAAGCGAGTAGTTGCTTCGATGTAGCTTTTAGTGACTCGGGCGTTATTAACATCGGTGGCATCAATCGCGACCTGTACTGCGCTCGGCTCCTGCCGTTGAATGCAATCGGCAAAGTCAGGGGGAATGACAATGGCAGCTCTAGCTCTACCGCGATCAAGCACGCTCTGGGCACTGCCTCCTAACAGAGGTGCCGCTTGGAACTGATTCGTTGCAAACAACCGCTCAGTATAACGACGGCTGAGGGGAGTATTGCTGAAGTCCTGAACGGCAATGGGGATATTTTTCGCTTCTAACCGAATGGCATAGCCAAAAATAAGCAGCGTTAGCAGCGGCAACACGAATGCTAAGGCTACGGTGAGCCGATCACGACGAAACTGAGAGAGTTCTTTGACAGCTTGAGCGATAATGCGTTTCATGTGGTTTGCTCCGAGCGCTGCACAATACCAATGAATGCATCTTCCAATGAAAACGGTATGGCTCGCACCGAATGCAGTTCCAGGATAGTACCGTCTGGTTTATGGTATTCCTGAAGCAAATCTTGAATGCAAGGGATATCGCTATCGGGATGATCGAGAACCAGATGCAGGCGATCACCAAAGATAGATACTCGCCACGGATCGAGAACGGTTTTGAGCAAATCAGAGGTTACTTGTGGCATGTTGGTGATCATCTCGATCAGTTTACCGGGTTGGGCGGCTTTGATGGCGCTGGGTGTTCCTTTGGCCACCACTTCCCCCGCCACCATAAAGCCCATATTGTTACAATGCTCTGCTTCTTCCAGATAATGAGTAGTGATCAAAATAGCCGTACCGCGGCGAGCAAAATCTTCAATCAACCGCCAGAATTGGCGTCGCGCTAGGGGATCAACGCCAGAAGTGGGTTCGTCGAGGAACAATATTTCTGGCTCGTGCATCACCGATGCCCCAAACGCCACACGCTGCTTCCACCCGCCCGGAAGACGTCCAGTTAGCATATCCTCCTGCCCGGTGAGTCCACAAATAGTCAGCACCCAGTCAATCTTTTCGCGGCGCTGGGCTCGCGGTACTCGATACACGCCGCAGTAAAATTCCAAGTTTTGCACTACCGATAAGTCATCATAGAGCGTGAATTTCTGGCTCATGTAGCCAATTTGCCGCCGCAAGTCCGGATTGCGCAAATTTTGTGAACGTCCTGCTAAAGAAATTTCGCCACCGCTCGCGGGCAATAAACCGCATAGCATTTTGATTGTGGTCGTTTTTCCCGCGCCATTCGCACCTAGCAATCCATAGATTTCACCGTAGCGAACCTCTAGAGTGACATCTTTGACAGCGCGAAAATTGCCAAAGGTTTTGTAGAGTTGCCGGGTTTGAATGGCCAGGTCATTTGATCCTCTGGGCTGAGCTAGGCTGCGGGATGTTCTGGGCAGCGAGCGCGGCAAGGGAATAAACGGCGGGTCGGCTCCTTGCTGGCGCAGACGGGTCACAAAGACGTTCTCCAGCGTGGCTTCGGCATAGTCAATTTGGCTGGGGTGGAGATGCTGCTGTTGCAATACCTGACGCACAGTCGCTTCTCCGGTCGCATGGTCAGGAACCAGGATATCGAGGCGATCGCCAAATGACTGCACATCAACTAGCGGCGGCGGTGTCTCATGGGGCAAAGGTGGAATCGCATCTAAAAGCACCTGCTCTGTCGTTGCCAGATCATTGGTTCGCACCTCCAGACGGTGTAAGCCTAGGCCTATGCGCAAATCTTGCAGCGTTCCCATTTGCTGGATTTCGCCGTTATACATCAGCGCGATCCGGTTGCAGCGTTCTGCCTCATCCAGATACGGGGTTGCCACCACGATCGTCACACCCTGATTTGCCAGCGCTGCCAATACATCCCAAAAATCGCGCCGCGATACCGGATCTACGCCCGTAGTTGGCTCATCCAGCAGCAAAATCTCCGGCTGGGCGATCAAAGCACAGCACAGCGCTAGTTTTTGCTTCATACCGCCCGAAAGCTGACCCGCGAGGCGGTCGCCAAATTGATCCAGATTCATCAGCTTCAGGTAGCGGTCGCGACGCTCCATCAACCGATCCAGGGGCACCTCGCGCAACCCAGCACTGTAGCGAATATTTTCATTTAAGCTCAGATCGAGGTATAGCGAGAACTGCTGCGTTAAGTACCCTATTCCCAATCGCGCTTGCCTGGGTGGCCGCCCCAACACCTGCACACTGCCAGCGCTAGCTTCCATCACGCCCGCTAAAATTTGAAAGGTTGTCGTTTTACCCGCACCATCTGGGCCAATTAACCCGAAAATTTCTCCCCGCTGCACCGTAAAATCGATGCCTTTTACAGCAGTCAATGCACCGTAGCGTTTCTGCAAGCCCGCAACTTGAATCACCGGAGCTAGGCGCATTGAGCCAGCAGGGAGCGAGAAAGGAGTTACCTCTACTTCGGGGTGGTGAACCATCGCAGCTCTCCCGGCATCATTCGCTTGTCAAGAGAATTTCACCATCGGCTGGCATACCCGGTTTAGCGAACCCATCGGGATTCTCTAGAGTGAGCTTGACTCCAAACACCTGCTGCACGCGATCGTCTTTGAAGTAGACATTTTCGGGTGTGAACGATGCTTCAGTATCAATGGCTGCCACTCGGGCGGCTAACGGTTGATCCGGAGCAGAATCGAGATAAACTTGGGCAGGCTGCCCCACTCGCACCTTGCCGATATCACCTTCAGGGATAAATGCCCGCATATATACCGTATTTAGGTCGAGTATTGTCAGCAATACTCTGCCAGTAGGCACCACCGCGCCGGGTTCTACACTTCGAGTAATCACAACACCATCAATCGGGCTGTTCACGGTTAAATCATTCACTTGGGACGCAATCCGATCGCGTTCTGCTACAGCATTCATAACCTCTGCCTCGGCTGCCCTGAGTTGCGCTTGCGCCTGCAGGAGTTGCGTTCTTAACCGCTGCACCTCAGCAGTGTTGATGTCTGGATTCAACCGAGTTGATTGGGACTGGGTCAAGCCACCCCGAGCCGCCGCAATCTGTTTCTCAGCCGCTGCAACAGCCGATTGCCGACTTTGCAGAATTGCTAACGCAGATTGGTAAGCCGCCTTGGCTTGATCAGCTCGCTGTTGAGCCGCAGCACCTTGACGCGCCAACTGAGTGAAGCGATCGCGATCGACTGTGGCCAGATCGAGCTGTGATTGCGCCTCCACGACTTGCGCCTGGGCTTGCGCCAACTGGGCTTCGGCAGCGGCAACCTGGGCTTCAGCCTGAGAAACACGCCCAGCGGCATCGCCTTGAGACTGCCGCAACCGCACCTGAGCTTCGGCAAGCTGGCTTTGCAAGACATTAATTTGCAGCCGCGCATTTTCGGCGGACTGTCGGACTGCCTTCAACCGCGCCTCCGCACCCTGGAGTTGTGCCTGAACTTGGTCATCGTCTAACTTGGCTAGCAGTTGCCCTCGCTGCACCACTGCCCCTTCTCGGACTGTCACGGTTTCAATCCGACCGGCTGCCTTGGTACCTACATCAGTTTCGTAGCCCTCTATGCGGCCGCTAAATTCCAAATCACCCGACTGCGGTCGTGAGGTGAAGTACCAGACCACCGCCGCTAGCAAAACCAGAATTCCTAAAGGCAACAAAAATCGGCGTGGCGAGCGTTTTGCGGCTAGAGGGGCGATCCCACCATCCGGTAGAGGAGGCTCAGAAACAGGAGTCATAGGATTCCGCGATAGATAGCTAGAAAGAATCGCTAGAGATGTCCTTGTATCTAGAGATGTGCTTATATCAGAACTAGCAGCTTGTAGAAAACGAAACAGAGCGCTATAAGCAAGTGCAATGAAAACGTAAAGATTTCATACTAGACGGTCTAGTATAGTTGTGACTAATCCTAGAATGGACACCAAAATCCGACAAGCCGGAATTACAATTGTTTACACTGTTGTTTACACTGTGATTCCCTTCAGTTGGAAAATTTGGAAAATTAAGGATAGAAAAAACAAACTACAACGCGCAAACGCTGCACTATCACGAGGTCCAATTCTTGGGAGTTTCACCATCAGAGCATTCATCCACCCCGCCCTCGTCAACTCCACCGTTAGAATCGCGGCATCACTCTGCGGGTAACCTGAGCAATAAGCAAGAGCAAATTCTCCAGGGCGCTATGCAGGTTTTTTTAAGACATGGCTATGCCGGAACTAGCATGGATCGGGTGGCAGCTGCATCGGGCGTTGCTAAGCAAACAATTTACAGCCACTTTCAAGATAAAGAAGGGCTGTTTACGATTCTCATTGAACGGATCACGATTCAGCGGCTGCAAACCGAACTCGGCAGCGAAACCCTTCAGGGTGAACCCGATGTATTATTACGGCAGCTCGCCAAAGCCTTCCTCAACAAGATGGGGGATGAAGAATATTTGAATCTGTTTCGGGTTGTAGTGGGTGAATCGGTACGGTTCCCAGAACTGGCGCAGCTCTATAGTCGCATTGTCGTGCAGCGCGGTCGCAGCTTAATCGCCGACTATTTTCGCTCCCATCCGGAACTCCATATTTCCGATCCGGAAGCCACAGCCCACATTTTTACAGGTTCTCTCGTGTCTTATATCATCTCTCAAAAAATTCTCTACGGCGAACAAGGAGTAGCCCTTGCCCCCAATCGCATTGTTGACGCTCTGCTGCAGCTCATCCTGCAAAATCGAGATTCTGGCTAGGGGCTAATTTATAAACAGAAGCTTAAGCAGGGCAAAGCCCATCAGCGCTACGAGTTCGGCTGCAAAGTGGTACTGGCAACAACCACTCAGAGCAACTAGATTGTCGGCATCGTGTCGGAATCGTTGGGTTAACCCTACACATTTCAGGCAGCACGAGATTCAGTCATTAAAAATCCTGATTATTTCTTCTATTGCTTTCACTAGGGGATAGCTGATTGCAACACTACCCTCTAGACTGAATCAATCCGTTGCGATTATGACATCCGATGCTTTCACAACAGCATAGACCTCTTTACCCTCTGTCAGCCCTAATCTTTCGGCTGAAGATTTGGTGATCATTGCCACAATCTTAATTCCTAGAATCACTTCAACCTTTACTTCTGCATTCACCGCCCCAACCACTAGAGCTTTAATCTTGCCCCTCAGAGCATTTCGTGCGCTAACTTCCATCACTGAGAACCTTGTGATGAATGAACCAACTCCCAATGATTCGCTGACTTAGCTCAAAAATTTTGCTACCTGAGCTACAGAACCTTGTGCAGGCATTTTGGCATTGCGTTAACAACCTCACAGCACATATCTAGCGGTATCCCCTGTCGTTGGGGTCCTTGGTCGAGGGTCAATCGCGACTCGGCGGATCCGCTGCATCAACTAGGACATTCGTTAGCGCGATACTAGGCATGACTCGGCAGGTTGAACAACCGTTCAACCCTAGTCTATGCAGCACTGTGCGAGGCGGGGTAGGTTACTGACTCGCTTCGTAGAGGTAGAGCAAGGCTTCAGCAGAACCGTTGCCTGACGGATCGTAGACTTCTAGGTAGGCGTTGCTTTGTCCCGAGGGTGCTCCATCGCGAGCCAGAATATAGGTATAGCCCTCGTGGCGGAAAATCAGCTGGCGGGCTTCTTCGGGGTTATTGCTGGTGATGCGCAGCTCGCCACTCCCGTCTTTGGCTTGCCCAATATAGTACTTAGGCTGCCACGGATCATATTCGGCTGAGCAGATCTGCACGGTGTAGTGAGTACTTTCAGCTAAGGCGTAGGGACCAGAGTCCGCCGGACATTCGGCAATCAGGCGGTTGAGATCGAGAGTGTGGATATGGCCGCGAACGGTTATTGTGCCGGTCTGCGGTAGCGGAGTCGTAGGGGCATAGTCACGCTGTACTGCTGGTCTGGTTGAAGTCTCGGCAGCTGGAGTTGCCTCAGGGATGGGCGTCTGGGAAGTAGGGGTTCTAGAGACAGGAGCCGCGGGAGGGGAGGGGTTTGCAGCTTGACTAGATGCCACAGGCTGCCCGGTGACAGGCTCAGCCGTTGGCGAAACGACAGGCAAGCGTGTGCAGCCAAGAAGATGCAGCAGAACGATGCTCCAGACCCAGTGGTAATTCATAGCAATACGGCTCGTATCTAAACAGGGTAAATTTGTAAACTTAGTGGAGATGAGCGTGGTCCTCAGAGAACTGCGCTAACTGCTGCGAGACTTCTGGGTTGTACAGCCGCAGGTAGTTCCAATAGTTACCAAAGACGGATTCCACATAGCCGCGAGTTTCCGGAAACGGAATTTGCTCCACAAATCGATCGAGATCGCTGGTGCCGAAACGCTCAATCCAGTCGGCGACGCTACCTGGACCAGCATTGTAACTAGCCACGGCAAACAGGGAGTTGTTGTCATACTCGCGGTGAGTATAGTCCAGATACCAGGTGCCGAGGTTGATATTATCGACCGGATTTTCAAGATTAAACGGCTTGAGGTCAATCTGAGCGGCGACCCAGTCTGCGGTTTCGGGCATGACCTGCATCAGTCCCTTGGCTCCAGCAACGGATTCAATCTTTGGCTCAAAGCGAGACTCTTGACGAATCAGCGCTGTTACCAGCATCGGGTTGAGCTGCCGCTGCTGCGACCAGTGCTCGATCGGCTCCAGAAAAGGGAAGGGGTAGAGCGCCTGCCAATATTCCGGCTGTCGTTTGATCGCCTTCACTTCGGCTTTCTCGGCTGCCGGCTCGCGCCACGCCAAGCTAGACAGCATAAACAAGCCGTCTAGATGATCCTGCACACCCAGGCGCAGTAAGCCATCTGTAAATTGCTCCGCCACAGTCGGCTTGAGGCGATTCGTAAATTCTACCTGCCACAGCGTCCAGGCATCTCGGTCTTGCCCTAGCTGATATAGTTCCCGCAGCGCGTCTGATCCGGCGGGCAAGGTTGTGCGCTGTGCCGCTTTTACCACCTGAGGCAGTTTTTGTCGCACCGTTGAAAAATCGCCCACATCCCAGCCAAGCAAGGTTGCCGAGCGCCAGGCATAGTAAGACTCAGGGTACTCGCTAAGCACTTGCTCATAGGCAGCCTGAGACTGATCTTGCTGCCCAAGCTGCGCTGCCCATTTACCTATCCAGAAGCCTGCTTTGGGGGCAACTTCGCTGTCGGGGTTTTCCGCTAGGATCTGCTTCGCCCAGGCCCAGGCCCCATTAAGATCCCCTTGTTTGTCCAGCAGTTCGGCTTGCTCCCAGCGGATCTCGGCAGCGGTTTCAGAATTGCTGTACTGCTTCAGAATCGACTGCCGCACTTGTAGCGCCGTATCCGGGCTATTTTGCGCCTGCAGAATCTTTGATTTGGCCAACAAGGCTTCGGGGGCCTGCTTCGGGAAGCGCTGGATTGCCTGATCGAGGTAACCCATCGCCTCTGCGGGAGTTTCCGCTAGATCTGCTAGCCGCAGCAGTGCCAGTCCTGTTTCCGGTTCATCGGGAAAGGCCTGCAGCAGAGCTTTGTAGCCGCGCACCGCGTCATCATAACGTTCGCCCAACTGTGCGCCGCGAGCAGCTCGATAGAGGTTCAGAGCCGAGGGAGGCGCTTTCGCATAGGCCGAACCAGCACTGCCATAGTAGACGTTTTCCCAGTAGGCAAAGCCAATGTCCTGCCAGTCTTCGGGGGTGAGCTGCGCGGCATACTCTTGCTTCAGCCGGTCGAGAATGCCTTTAATGCCTTCAAGATGCACGCCGTGCCGAGCCAGCAGCAATAGCAACTGCGGCTGCTTGGGGTTCTGTTCTAGGCGCGTTAGGGCAATCTCGATGCTGCGCGGATGAGCGGGAAACTGAGTCAGTGCTCGGTCCCAGTATTGCGGATCCGTTTTGCCCAGGTGATACAGCGCCTCGACGGTAACAGGATCTTGAGGATATTGATCAATAAGCGTCTGCCAGATTTTCTCCGCTTCAGCTCTGTTGCCGGTAGCCGCGTAGGCTTGCGCTCGTTTCGCTAGGATGTGCGTTGCCAGAACCGGGTAGTCGCGCTCTAAGCCTTGCAGCCAAGGCAGTGCTTGTCCACCCCGGTCCTGCTGAATTAAATCCGTCGCCAACAGATAGCGGGCCTGCAGGCGCTCTGGTCGAGATCCCTGTTTAGCAATCTCCTGCAGGCGCTCAGCTCGCTCTACCGCCGGTCGATTTACTAACGTCAATACCTCAGACGTTTGACCAGCACTCAGATCAAGCTCAGTAGGAATGGCCTCACGGCTGAACCAGGACCCAATGCCCGGCAAACGAGGCAGGAGATCGCGAGCCGCCCAAACCGAAGCTGTTGCTCCCAAAGCCACCACCACTGCAGACAAGACGACTTGCTTGCGCGACAGCGACGAGGACGGCCGCGGTTGCTCTGACGAAGGGGAGGTCTGAGAAGAGTTGGGCAGTTGAGCTTGGCGGGATCGCGTCCGGGAAATTTTTCTCAAAGGCATGATGGGTGGTGGCGTCTCTTGCTGGGCTTCCGCTACGCATGATATCGCTTTCGCCCGAAAATGGTCAGCCGCCCTTGCCGCAACCTCCGATAGATTTCACATTACAGATTTCACGGTTTCGCGGCCACTCCCTATCCCATGCGTTCAATAATCCGCTGCACAATTTGCATGCCGGTAATCGCCTGCCAAGCAAACAGACTAACGAGCACGACATTAAGAGCAATATGGCTATAGCGGGCCCAGTTATGCCCTTTTTGCATGAACGGTGAGAGAGCAGCCGAGGTGGCAATCAATCCTGTCATGCCTAAACCCACCAGCAAATGGGAATTCACAAACAGCTTGCCGCTGTTGATGTAGGTTGCACCCATACCGCCAATCGTACCGAGAACCATTGCCGCCAGGAGGATAGAACCGAGCTGATAGTGCCGAATATTGAACCGACCTTTGATCAGCTCTTTTTTGGCCTCTCCTTCAGCGGCGCGGGTCCGTCGAATCTGAATGCCTAGATAAAGAGCATAGAGGGTAGCGGCAAACAAGACCCACATCAGAATGGGGTGGACAAACTGACTCCAGACTTTGATTTTTTCTAAGATCTCAGCGCTCATGGTGTTCTGCGACTCTCAACTTAGGCATTTTGGTCCTGTGGGCTAGCACGATAACTCCCCGGCAACGCGCGGGTATGCTACGTACTATTAAGCAAATATTAAATTACATTGCCTGCCTGAGGCTACCCCAACCTTTCGACAGGTGGCTCCATTGCCCGAGCACTGAGGCGGTCTCGACTGCTTGCTACTCAACGGACTCCTGTAAATGGCTCAAATGATGCAAAAGCGCGGCTCGCATGACATCAACAGGAGCGGGTTGATGCAGCCATTGTTGTAATGCGGCTGCCCCTTGCTGCACCAGCATCTCCAGACCATCCAGGGTGAGCCGAGGCGCTGCCTGTTGCAATAACCGGGTCGGGCGAGGCGTGTAAATCAGGTCATAAACGATGGCACTACTGGGAAGCAAATCGATTTGGGCAGAGGTCAGAGGTGATTCCTGATCGTGGGGATGCATACCAATGGGAGTCGTGTTGACGACCAACCCCGCATTCGGCAGTAGTTTGGGCAGGTCGTCCCACAGATGAACCGAAAGGTGGACGGCAAGTGGGGATTGTTGCCAGCTCTGCCAGAATGCCTGGAGTTTCGCAGTATCTCGACCCACTACCTGCACCGCTGCACAGCCTAACTGAGTGCAGCCAGCAACCACAGCTCGAGCGGCTCCGCCATTGCCTAGAACCACAACCGTTTTCTGCGACCAGTCCGCAGGAACAGCAGACAGCGGGGCGAGAAAGCCTGCAACGTCAGTGTTGGTGCCATACCAGCCCTGCTCGGTGCGCCAGACGGTATTCACGGCTCCGATGGCTTTGGCAACATTAGAAATGTCGCTTAAAAGCGGCATTATTGCCTGCTTATGGGGAATGGTGACATTAAAGCCCTGAACACCAATCGCGGTTAATCCGGCCACTGCCGCTGCTAGATCTGGCGGAGCCACCGGAAACGGCACATAGGCAACATCGACCCCAAGCTGGGCAATCGCCGCATTATGCATCACTGGCGACAGTGAATGGGCAATCGGGTAGCCGATCACGCCTAGAAGTTGAGTGGTGCCGCTGATCCGGCTACTCTCCACATGCCCCATAACCTTTCTCCTCATCCAATGAAGCAATGGGAACTACCATTCCTCGTTCTTTTTATTAAACCTTTTTATTAAACGGCATTAGACGGCATTGCAGGGAACCAAAGGGAACTAGAGGTTATTAGAGTGTTGGTTAGAGGCGCGAATTGGGTTTCAGAGCAGCCAGCCTCTTCTGGGTCTCTCTATCCTGTCTGCTGACTGACAGCTTGTGCCACAATCAGGGACAAAGCAGCCTCCTCAGACCGAGGGAGCCGTGAAGCAGAAGGAGTAATCCAGTGACGCAGCCGGAATCGCTATTGCGAGGACGCTACACCCTGATCGGCGTGCTAGGGGCAGGCGGTTTTGGTCAAACGTTTTTGGCAGTAGACACCCAGCAGCCTGAGCAGCCGCGCTGTGTGATTAAGCAATTTAAGCCCGTTAAGACCGATGCTGCGTTTCTCGAGATTGCTCGGCGGCTCTTTGAAACGGAAGTAGCCATGCTGCGCAAACTCGGACAGCATCCTCAAATTCCAGCGTTCATTGATTTCTTTGAAGAGAATGGCGAATTCTACTTGGTTCAGGAATACATTGACGGTCATCCCCTCAGCGAGGAGTTTTCAGCCACTCGTCGATTGAGTGAAGCCGAAGCCATTGAGCTGCTGCAAGATGTCCTGGGAATTTTGGACTTTGTTCATTCGCAGCAGGTGATCCACCGCGACATTAAACCAGGCAATTTGCTACGGCGAGCGAGCGACGGCAAAGTGGTCTTGATCGACTTTGGCGCAGTGAAGGAGATCCGAACGCAGCTAATCTCAGACACGGAACAGAAGTTCACCGTCGGCATTGGCACCCAGGGCTACACCCCCAGTGAACAGCTAGCCGGGCAGCCCCGCTACTGTAGCGATCTATACGCGCTGGGCGTAACGATCATTCATGCTGTGACTGGGATCCAGCCAACGCAATTGCCCACCGATCCCGAGACGGCAGAGCTGATCTGGCAATCTCAAGCACCAATCACATTGGGGTTTCAGCTCATTCTAGAGAAGATGGTGCGCTACCACTTCAGCCAGCGGTATCAA
The DNA here is from genome assembly GCA_015272325.1 of Synechococcales cyanobacterium C42_A2020_086. Classification (GTDB taxonomy): domain Bacteria; phylum Cyanobacteriota; class Cyanobacteriia; order Elainellales; family Elainellaceae; genus JACYLU01. The sequence continues at coordinate 55,402 of JACYLU010000035.1, forward strand.
TCGGTCCGGGAGGTGCAGCAGGCACTAGAGCGACTAGCCGCCGCCCCCCTCGACACAACCATGATGCCCTCGGAACTGGTCATGCCCGATTCGCTGCTGCGTTCTCCGGCTGCCGATTCGATTGCCGTTGATACCCCACCACAACGGCGCACGCTTTGGCGGCACCTCAAACCCAGAATGCGAGTCATGGCTATTGCTGCCCTGACGGCCACGGGAGTTATCGGTGCTCTCAACCACCTTGGCTGGCTGCAAGCTCCAGAGTTGGCGGTCTATGACCAGCTCGTCCAGCTGCGTTCCGATCGCGGACACGATCCACGTCTGCTGGTGGTTGGGATTACAGAGTCCGATTTGCAGACTTTGCAGCGAGGCACTCCCTCCGATCGGGATGTGGCTCAGGTGATTCGAACCTTGCGTCAATACCAGCCGCGAGCCATTGGCTTAGATCTGCATCGCGAGCTACCTCAAGAGCCAGGTCATGCTGAGCTGAGGCAAGCGTTACAGTTCCCTGAAATGGTAACCATCATGACGCTGGGCAATGAACGCAGTACCTTTACCATTCCTCCTCCCGCAGGAGTGCCCGCCGAACGGTTGGGCTTCAATGATTTGCTGATTGACCCGGACGGGGTTGTCCGCCGCAACCTGATCCTGGCTTCGATTGGCGAGGAGGTGTTTTACTCCTTTTCGCTGCGCTTAGCATTGAAGTACCTGGCAGCTGAGGGCATTACTCCCCAAGAGAGCGCTAGCCACCCCGGACTGATGCAGCTCGGCAGCCAAACCTTGGTTCCTCTGGCACCCCATTCGGGAGGCTATCAGCGTCTCGATGCCGCCGGATACCAGCTACTCCTCGACTACCGCTCCCCAGTTCAGCCGGCACGGCAGGTGTCTTTTGTGGAGGTCCTACGGGGACAGATTGATCCGAATTGGGTCCGAGATAAGGTGGTCTTGATTGGCACAGTAGCTCCCAGCTCTAAGGATTTGTTTTACACCCCGTTTAGCGCCGGGCGGCAATCGGAGCACTTGATGTCGGGTGTTGTCGTTCATGCCCAGATGGTCAGTCAGGTGTTGGGCTTGTCTCTGAATGAGTCGCCAGCATTCCGGTTCTTGCCTGCCTGGGGGGAATGGATCTGGATTGGCATATGGGCGGTGGCGGGTGCTGGGTTAGTTGGCTGGCTGCGTCATCCTGGGCTTTTAGGGAGTGGTGTTCTCTTGGCGGGGGGAATCTTGGCGGGGACAACTTGGCTGGGTTTTTATGTCTATATCTGGCTGCCCAGCATTGGACCCATTCTGGCGCTTGGGCTAGCTGGAGCGGTTGTGGTATCGTGGCGAGCCTATGCCCCCAAGCTGCACCGCTAGGCCCTGCAACAGCCGCAAAAAAAGGGGGCTGTCCACCCCCTCTCAGTCAGCCTAGTTATTCAGCCTAGTCATTACGCACCGTTCGATGCGGTCTAGCCACCTTGACGAAAATCTCGCGGTCCTTGATAACCGGACAGATCGGCTAGCTCCTGTAACGACTTGGTACCTGAAACCAATTGCCCATTAATTTCCCAGCTAGGATAGCCCTTGATGTCTCTCGTTGCACAGAGGGCAGCTTGGGAATTCTGACCATTGGGATCGCACTCAATGTAAGTGATCTGAGCGGCTGCTTCTCGCCCAAACAACTGTTTCTGGTCGTGGCAGTGGGGGCACCAGTAGGCACCAAACATTTTGGCACCAATGCTCGTGAGGTGCTGTGCCAAGGCAATTTCAGCAGGACCCGAGACAGTCGTAATAGCGGGCATTGCCTGTCCAGACGCTGCTCCAGAATCGGCCGTCGCCGGAGCATTGTCGTTGGCATACACACCCAGCGTGCCGACAATCGTCACCATTGCCACGATGATGCCGTTAAAGAAGAGCTGCCCCACATCGTCCCAGCTTCGTCCCACCAGCGTCAGGACAAACAGCGTCAGGGCAAACAGGGCCGAGGCCAAGCAGTAGTAGCAGATGCCCGCAGCACCGTAGGGCACAACAAACTGACTGAACATGACGTACATCAAGTAGCCACTGAACACCAGCATGGCTGTAGAGCCGACGAACAGAAATAGCCAGGTCCAGTTTTCGATCTCGGTACGTAGCGGTTTATTTTTTTCGGGATTGACGGCGAGCGGTGCCAAGGCAAAGACAAACATAGCCGTGTAAGCCAGCAGGCCAAACAGAGCCAATGGTTGACCAAAAACCGTAGCGTAGTTGCTCGCTAGCACCTGTTCGCACCCGCTCGTGGGGCAGGCCGTTTCGCCTCCAAACAGTTTGGTGATTGTGAGATACCCTGTGTTGAGCATTCCCAGCAAGGCAACCGCGGCAATAAGAGGTCGTGACCAGCGATGGATCCAAGGGATCTGGCGTTTACGGCTCAAGCGACTGCTACTCATAGAACTTAACTCAGCAGCTAAAGGACTGAATTCTGAGGGTTTTCGATGGATTTAGCGATGGTTCTGGCAATTGCAGAGACCAATCCACTCGATCAACACCGATTTGGCGGTCATTTGTATCATTGGTGAACTATTGGCTCACTTAAGCCTCTCAATCACCATCGCAGCGGAGAATCGGCTTATCCGTTCTGACTAGTCTATTTTGCCCTAAAGTTCCAAAAACGGATGAAGTAAAATGCCTATGATGGAACGGCTACTGACGGTGCCAAAGGGACCGGTTGCTCCTTCAGCGACAAACTGCGGCGCATCGACTCAACGAATTGGCTGACGCGAATGGGATCAATGGGTTGCTCAATCTGGCCGCGCCGCTTCAAGGAACTCGACACAATCACCCCATCTGCTGCCTGAATCAACTGCGGAATATTCTCCCAATTGGCTCCACTGCCGATAAATACTGGGGTGCCGTTGGCGGCTGCGCTGGCCAGCTCCAGATCTTCCAAGCTGGGCGGACTACCCGTAGCCCAACCGGAGAGAATCACGCCGTCAGCTAGACCGCGCTCGATCGTTTCCTGCACAGCCGTTGTCAGATTGGGAGAACCGAGAGGACGAGCATGCTTGACTAGTACATCGGCTAGGATCTTCACCTCGCTGCCCAACTCGCGGCGGTAGCGCAGGAGCTGGTGTGCCTGTCCTTCAATGAGTCCCTGGTCGGTAGCCATCACCCCGGTCAGCACGTTGACACGAATAAACTGCGCCTGCACACAGCTCGCGATGGCCATGGCGCTCTGAGCATCATTACGCAGGACATTCACCCCAATCGGCAGCGTCACAAGCTGCATCAACCGCTGGACCACCAAACTCATAGCGCTGACGACAGCTGGATCCACGCAGTTTTTGGGAAACGGAGCATCGAAGAAGTTCTCGACAATGATGCCATCTACGCCACCCGATGCTAGTGCGGTTGCTTCCTGTTCAGCTCGATCGATCACCGCTTTAAGGCTACCGCCCCAGCGGGGAGAGGTGGGCAAAGGCAGTAAATGAACTACCCCAATGATAGGATTCGCTGTTCTAAAAATCTGTTTTAAGTCCACGTGTCTAAACTATCCGGACTCAGCACGAGAGTAAGTAAAACGTTCAGTCAATACCAGCAGAGGACCATAATGATTCCCCTACCGTATAGATTTACTCTAACAGTAATGGACCCCTCAGCTCGTTCTTCAGCCGTAGGCAGGTCAGAACTCATGGAAATTGTCTAGTTCTGTTATGCCGCTTGTTCGGGGCTTGTGTTAAGATTGGTATCGTTAACGATTGAATACGCGATTGCAGTTGACGGTGCTGGCTAAGCCTGGGCTACGCCAGGATGATCTAACAAGGGTACCATCCGTTCAGTCAGCGATCGCTTCGATTTCGCCGAGTCGGCTACCCTTTTTTCTGAAGTGAATACGGTCAACTGCATGGGCAACAAGCCAACGATTGCCATTTCTCATTTAGGCTGCGAAAAAAATCGAATCGACACCGAGCACATGCTGGGACTATTGGTTCAGGCAGGCTACGAGGTCGATGCCAATGAAGAGCTAGCAGATTACGTCATCGTTAATACCTGTAGCTTTATTCAAGCGGCCCGCGAAGAGTCGGTGCGGACGCTGGTCGAGCTGGCTGAGGCCGATAAGAAAATCGTGATTACCGGCTGCATGGCGCAGCATTTTCAGCAGGAACTCCTAGATGCGATCCCCGAAGCGGTTGCCGTGGTTGGAACAGGAGACTACCACAAGATCGTGGACGTGATTCAGCGGACCCAAGCCGGGGAGCGAGTCCAGGAAGTCTCCGCTGAGCCGACCTATATCGCTGATGAAACCACGCCCCGCTATCGCACTACAACCGAAGGTGTTGCCTATCTGCGCGTTGCCGAGGGCTGTGATTACCGCTGTGCTTTCTGCATCATTCCGCATCTGCGAGGTAATCAACGCTCGCGATCGATCGAATCGATCGTGGCTGAGGCAGAACAGCTCGCAGCTGAGGGCGTACAAGAAATTATTCTGATTTCCCAGATCACCACGAACTACGGGCTGGACCTCTACGGCGAACCGAAGCTGGCCGAACTGCTACGAGCTTTGGGCAAGGTCGAGGTTCCCTGGATTCGTATGCACTACGCTTACCCAACAGGATTAACGCCCAAGGTGATCGAGGCGATCCGGGAAACGCCGAACGTGCTGCCCTATCTCGATCTGCCGCTGCAGCATTCTCATCCCGAGGTGCTGCGGGCGATGAACCGTCCCTGGCAAGGGCGAGTCAACGATGGCATCATCGAACGGATCAAGACCGCTTTACCGGATGCCGTACTGCGAACCACCTTCATCGTCGGCTTTCCTGGCGAGACGGACCAGCATTTCGAGCATCTGCTGCAATTCGTGGAGCGCCATCAGTTTGATCATGTGGGTGTATTCACGTTTTCTCCAGAAGAAGGAACTCCCGCCTTCACCTTACCCAACCCCGTGCCCCAATCGGTGATGGAGGAACGCCGCGATGCCCTGATGACGATGCAGCAGCCCATTTCGCTCCAGCGCAACCAGGCAGAGATTGGCAAGGTTGTGGATGTGCTGATCGAGCAAGAAAATCCGGAAACCCAGGAGTATGTGGGGCGCTCTGCCCGCTTTGCTCCCGAGGTGGACGGCTTGGTCTATGTTCGGGGAGGAGCCAGACTGGGATCAATCGTTCCGGTCTTGATTACCGATGCCGATGTCTATGACCTGTATGGGCAGGTTGCCGATCCCACCATTCAGTTACAAGGCGCGCTCAGACGTGCCACTGTTCACCTTTAATTAAGGAATCACATGACAATTTCATTTCATGGCTTAGGTCTGTCTGAAGCGCGCATTCGTCATCTGGAAAAGGCAGGCTTTACAACGCCTACGCCGATTCAAGCGCAGGCCATTCCCCATTTGCTCTCCGGACGGGATGTGGTGGGTCAAGCGCAGACAGGTACCGGCAAAACGGCCGCCTTTTCGCTGCCGCTGCTGGAGCGGATTGACCTCAACAATTACGGCGTGCAAGCGCTGATCCTGACGCCAACCCGCGAGCTAGCGATTCAGGTGTACCAATCTATCCGCACCTTCAACTACGACAAGCGGCTGCATGTGCTGCCGATTTATGGCGGGCAGTCGATTGATCAGCAAATTCGCCGTTTGCAGCGAGGTGCGCAAATTATTGTCGGTACACCGGGTCGGGTGCTGGATTTGCTGAATCGAGGCGACCTGAAGCTGAATCAGCTCAACTGGCTCGTGCTCGACGAAGCGGATGAGATGCTCAACATGGGCTTTATCCAAGACGTGGAGAGAATTCTCAGTCAGGCTCCGGGGGAACGGCAGACTGCCTTCTTCTCGGCTACCATGGACCCCTCGATTCGGGAGCTTGCAGCCAAGTTTTTGCGGTCGCCAATCACCGTCACCGTAGAGCAACCCAAAGCCGCTCCGGCCCGCATTAACCAGATCGCCTACATGGTGCCACGGGGCTGGACGAAAGCCCGCTCGCTGCAGCCCATCCTAGAAATGGAGGATCCGGAATCGGCGCTGATCTTTGTCCGCACTCGTAAGGCAGCCGCTGAACTCACTCGACAACTTCAGGCCGCAGGTCACAGTGTGGACGAGTATCACGGCGACCTTAGCCAAGCTCAGCGGGAACGGCTGCTGCTGCGCTTCCGTCAGCGGCAGGTGCGTTGGGTCGTGGCAACAGACATTGCAGCTCGCGGTCTGCATGTCGAAGACTTGACCCACGTGATCAACTACGATCTGCCTGACAGCGTGGAGAGCTATGTGCATCGCATCGGGCGCACGGGTCGTGCGGGTAAGGAAGGAACAGCGATCTCGCTGATTCACCCCCTCGACAAAGCCAAACTGAGAGACATCGAGCGACATATTCGCCAGCGGTTGGAAATTGGTACCATTCCGACGCGGGCCCAAATCGAAGCGCGACATCTGCAAAAATTCCAAGAGCAGTTGCGGGAAGCCCTTTCGGGCGAGCGTGTCGCTTCGTTCTTGCCGATTGTGGCTCAGTTGAGCGCAGAGTTTGAACCGCACACGATTGCCGCTGCGGCGCTGCAGATGGCTTACGACCAAACTCGTCCGAGCTGGATGCGGTTAGAGCACAGCGCGGTGGACGATGCCGCCGAAGACTCATCGCGGTCGCGGTCGGCACCTGCGCCCAAGTCAAAGCCGATCAAGCGACGGTCTTCTCAAGCCTCTGATGCATCGTCTTCCTCGAACAAGGTGCCAGCCCTGGAGAATTGAAGGGGCTAGATAGCGTCTCTGCAGCGAAAAATTAGTGACCTTGTTAGTTACTTTGAGCCATGGTGTAGGAGGCATACTTCTACACCATTGTTTTTAATGTCTTGATATTGTCTTGATAGTTTCATGCCTGTGTTCACGAGCTTAGATGTTCAGGGTGTGCCGAGGTCACAATGTTTTAGGAGTATACAAGCCTGTGCTATCCACCGAGTTACTGGCTTACTACCGTCAGGCGAGTCAACAGGTCCTGACTGTTGTGGATGTTGAAACCACTGGACGATTTGCCTGGAGCGACCGGGTGATGGAAATCTCGGTGCTGCAGGCGACACTAGCCAACGGAATTCAGCACCAGCAAACCAGCTTGATCAATCCCCAGACGGCGATCCCCGCTAAGATTGCTCAATTTACGGGCATTTCCCAAGCGATGGTAACCACGGCGGCAGTCGCAGCTGACGTATTGCCCGAGTATTTACCGCTGCTGAATCAGGGCATTCTCACTGCCCACAATCTCGAGTTCGACTATCCGTTTTTGCAGGCAGAATACCGGCGGCTCGGTACGGACTTTTCGCGAACCCCGCAGGACCAACTCTGCACCGTTCGCCTCTCCCGCCTGATGCTGCCTGATTTGCCCTCGCGTAGCCTGCCCAATTTGGTGCGCCATTTTCAGTTCCCGGTGGATTGTTCCCACCGCGCCGAAGCCGATACCCTAGCCTGCTGGCTGCTAGCGGAGCGGTTGCTGCAACAAATTCTCGATGAAACCGACGAAGTGCTGCTAGCTCGCTTTGCCCAGCAGTGGCTGCCATTGAAGGAGGCTGCAAAGCTATTGAACTGCCCAACTCGCCAAGGGCGGGTGATTCTAGAGGCAGCTGGCATTCCTCATCGCTTGGTTGGTCGTGGCCAGAGCAGCACCTGGATGTATCGTCGCGGCGATGTTGAGCGGGTGCGATTGGAACAGGCATCGAGCAGTTAAAAGATCGAGCAGTTAAAAGAGTGTAGATTGTCCTCGCTGAACAACTGAACCAGGTGAATTGCCAATTCTTAAGGTCTTCTCAGCGCTTTCTCGGCAATCAATGAAATGATCAGCAAGTGGATGCATTCAAGGATAGTTTGGTGGAGACCCGCGATCAGTTGATTCTGTTTACTCGCTACCCGCTACCTGGCAGAACTAAGACTCGCTTGATCCCAGCGTTGGGGGCTGCTGGAGCCGCTGCCTTGCAGCGTCAGATGACGGAACACACCCTGAACCAAGTACGCTCTTTGCTGGCTCAGCGGATAGTTTCCGTTGAGATCTGGTTTGCTGCCGAGGAATCTGCTAGTACAGAAGCCGCGCGGCAGCAGATGCAGGACTGGCTGGGGTCCGACTGGAGCTATCAGGCGCAGCCCACAGGCGATTTGGGACTGCGTATGGCCGACGCCTTTCAGCATGCCTTTGCGGCCGGAATGCAGCAGGTCGTCATTATTGGCACCGATTGCCCTGGGCTGGATGCGTCTCGATTGGCGCAAGCCTTCGCTGCCCTGACATCTCATGATTTGGTCGTAGGACCAGCGACCGACGGCGGCTACTATTTAATTGGGCTGCGGCAAGCAGTACCCGCCCTGTTTGTAGACATCGACTGGGGAACCGCTACCGTCTTCTCGCAAACGATGGCCATCGCCGAACGTTGCCATTTGTCGGTCGCTGTGCTCGATCCGCTAACGGACATTGACCGCCCCGACGATCTCAGTGTTTGGCAAACTTTACATCCAGCGATAGTGAATCGGGAGCGTCCCTTCCTTTCCATTATCATTCCTGCCCTCAACGAAGCTCATGTGCTGCCAGAGATACTTTTGCCTCTGGTGCAGCAGCCAGCAGTAGAAGTGATTGTGGTCGATGGGACTAGTCAAGACAGCACGGCTACCGTTGCGGCGGCTCTAGGGGCAACGGTGCTAGTTTCCCCTCCCGGACGCGCCCAGCAAATGAATGCCGGTGCTGCTATCGCTCAAGGGGAGGTGCTGCTGTTTTTGCATGCCGATACCTGTCTGCCCGATGGCGTCGTAGACTGGGTGCAGAAGACACTAGCACAGCCTGGAACAATTGCGGGTGCCTTCGAACTGCAGATTGCCGGCACCCTTAAAGGGCTATGCTGGATCGAGCGAGGCGTCAACTGGCGATCGCGTTACTGGCAGCTTCCCTATGGCGATCAGGGGTTGTTTCTCAGGGCAACAACCTTTCGTGAGCAAGGCGGCTTTCCCGAGCTGCCCATTATGGAGGACTATGCCTTCGTTCAACAGTTAAAGTCTAGAGGGAGGATTGCCATTGCTCCGGTCCCGGTGGTGACCTCTGGGCGGCGCTGGCAGAAATTGGGCATTCTCAAGACAACACTGATCAATCAGCTGATGATTGTGGGCTATTGGTTAGGTGTTTCTCCACATCGCTTGGTTCGCTGGTATCGAGGTCAGTTGTGAATTCACCCACCGCCCCGAGAAATGTAAAATTTTTATTAAACTCGCTCAAGGTTAACCCCAGTAGAACAACGGAACGTTGTCAATAGAACGGTGTAGAGTGTTATGACGCTCAACTCCATAGAGCCTGACGCAGAAATTGGCTGCGCCTGAACCCTGCGGGTGGATTAGTCTTTACCTGCATGTAAATTCTGCAAAAATCCCCAGTCACTCCTGATAATCTTGAAGGATTGTGAAAGACTGGAAGGTACGGTCTACATCATCTGTCACGTGTACAAGCATTGGTAGCCCAGGTATTAGAAGGATAGACGTTTATGAAAGCCATGATTCTGGCGGCGGGTAAAGGGACACGGGTTCGCCCAATCACCTATACCATTCCCAAGCCAATGATCCCCATTCTGCAAAAGCCGGTGATGGAGTTTCTGCTGGAGCTTCTGAGACAGCATGGCTTTACCGAGATTATGGTGAATGTGAGTCACCTGGCAAACGAGATCGAGAGCTATTTTCGGGATGGGCAGCGCTTTGGTGTGCAAATTGGCTACTCCTTCGAGGGCAGAATTGTAGACGGCGAACTGGTTGGAGAAGCCCTCGGTTCTGCTGGAGGCATGCGCCGCATTCAGGATTTTTACCCGTTCTTTAACGATACGTTTGTGGTGCTCTGTGGCGATGCGTTGATTGACCTCAACTTGACCGAAGCCGTAAAACAGCACCGCGAGAAAGGAGCGATTGCCACCATTGTTACCAAGACGGTACCTCGGGAAGAGGTTTCTAGCTATGGCGTCGTGGTGATGGATGAGTCGGGACGAATCAAGGCATTTCAGGAGAAACCGAGTGTCGAGGAAGCTCTCAGTACTAACATCAACACCGGCATTTACATCTTCGAGCCGGAGATTTTTGACTATATTCCTTCTGGCGTCGAGTATGACATCGGGGGGCAGCTCTTTCCCAAGCTGGTAGAAATGGGAGCGCCCTTCTACGGCATCTCTATGGATTTTGAGTGGGTCGATATCGGGAAAGTGCCCGACTACTGGCAGGCAATCCGCGATGTGCTGCTGGGTAAGATTAAAAACGTAGAAATTCCCGGTTATGAAGTTGCTCCTGGCATCTATACGGGTTTGAACGTAGCGGTGAACTGGGACAAGGTGCACATTGAAGGACCCGTGTACATCGGCAGCATGACGCGCATTGAAGATGGTGCCACAATTATCGGTCCTTCGATGATTGGTCCGAGCTGCCACATCTGCAGCAATGCCACGGTAGACAACAGCGTTATCTTTGAATATTCGCGACTGGGGCCCGGTGTGCGGCTGGTGGATAAGCTCGTGTTTGGTCGCTACTGCGTCGATAAGACAGGAGCCGCCATCGATGTGCAGGCAGCAGCCCTAGACTGGCTAATCACCGACACCCGGCAGACCATGCCCGCTAGCCCACCTGCTGAGCATCAAGCGATTGCTGAGCTGCTAAGCGTTGATAGTAAGTAGGGAGGGAAGCAACGTTAAGCCTCTGCTGGAGGAACGGCTGCAGGCGTCGCGCTCATCAGCAATCCGTAATCGACATCGCGATTGCTGGTAGAAAGCTGGATGAAATAGGTGCCGGCATCCAGAGGGCGATTGACAATCGTCGTGCCGCCGCCGTTTTCTAACGTAGTGCGCGTTTCAATCACTGTATTCAGCTGATCGCGCAACCGCACAGTAATGGGTCCTCGTAGCAGGTTACCGTTCGGTCCGGTCAGGGTGAGATTGAACGTACTCTTGGGAAGTGTGACCTGATAGTAATCCGTTTGGTCACCGATCCCGATGAACTCCCGAAACAGACTAGGAGTTTCGTTCAATGTAATCGGACGAGCTGCGGCGGGTGTGTTGCCAGCCGAGTCGAAAATGGCAGTATTAGTCAGCGTCAACCTATAGGTAGCCTGATCTCGTTTGGGGTCAGCAGGCGCAATTTCTAGGAAATAGGTGCCCGCGGCGAGGGGTTCGGTGAATTGCAAGCCGCCTTGTCCGCGGGTCTGTCGTGGTGTTCCCACTGGGTTGAGTAATCCGTCGCGTAGGCGCACACTGACATTTCCGCCCAAGAGGTGCCCATCTACTCCGGTTAACGAAACTGTGAGGCGATTGCTGGGAAAACCGGGCGCTCCCAGGGTGAACGCATAGAAATCGCTGCGATCTTCAGCACCGACGAATTCCGTCAATGTCGTGGGTTCAGAACTGAGACTGACAAAGCGCGCCCGGCTTGGGGTGTTTCCGGTATCGACAAGCGGTGTAGTGGCGATCTGAAGCCGGAAACGGCTGCGTCGTCCTCGCTTGAGGCTAGCTCGTAAATAGTAGGTATCGGGCGCTAAATTGTTGATCTCGATGCGTTCGGGGCGGTTGCCAATGCGGCGAGAAAACGCCAGCACCGTTTCCCGATTGCTATCGAGCAGTTCTAAATCAATGTTTCGGTTAGGACCCATCCCGCCTAGGGTGGCCAGCAGGCTACTACGCGCCGCAAAGCGCACTCGGATATCTTTGACGGGGTTCTCCCGCTCCAGCGAGCGCCGAATGTCTCTAAAGATGCCCCGACCTTGAGTGGGTAGCGATCCGGTAAAAGGTGAGCGAACGTCAGCCATGAGCGTGAAACCCTGAAGCGTCGGCAGTAGCCAGTTCAGTCATCATCAGTCATCATGCCTACACTGGTGTATCCATTCACTATTCAGGGGCAGCCATTCCGGATCAGGCAACCGATTGCACTAATTCAGAAAATTGGATCACGTCCTGCCGGGGATCGGCATAAACGACCTTGACATCGAGGCGATCACCCGGCTCAATGGGGCGAGTAAACCGCATTGCCATTTCCAATCCCAGATCTTCAAGCAGGACCAGTCCCAGATTTTCATGTTCGCGGAGCCAGCGCAGCATCAGAGCGTGCCAAACTTCATCCGCGTGCCGCCGCAGATACTCTAGCGCCCAGTAGCGATTGGTTTGCCGCTCCACTAGGCTGGCTTCATAGGCGGTGTTGCTCACTGCCTGGATTAGCTCTTTGGTGGTTTCTAGCGAGAAGGGCAGTGGTTCTCCGCGCAGGTGGGCCTTAATTTGAAAGTGAGCTAGCAAATCAGCATAGCGGCGAATGGGGGAAGTGACCTGGGTATAGGTGTCTAGACCGAGACTGGCATGGCGGAACGGTGTAATGCTCACCTCGCTGCGGGGCATACAGCGTCGAATCGCGCAATCTCGTACTGGACCTGCTGGAAGCTGCATCAGCTCCTCTTCAGGAGGCAACTCGGGCTGCGCCTGACCTCGAAACGGCAACGCCAAACCATGGGCTTCTCCGTAGCGCCCTGCCACCTCACCGGCTAGAATCATCATTTCCGCGACCAAGTTGCGAGCTGGGGAGTCTTCCAGAACCTGAATGGTAATTTCATTCTCAGAGACTTTAATGGATGATTCTGGCATATGAATACTGATTGCCCCTTGGGACTGTCGCCAAGCTGTGCGCCGCTTCGCCCAGAGAGCGAGAGCTTGCAGTTCCGGTTCGGCTTGCAACTCCAGCTCCAGCATTTCATCAACATCTTCGTAGGTAAGACGATAGGTCGGCTTCACCAAGGTTGGGTGAATTTCGTAGCTTTGAATTGCCCCTAGCTCGTCGAGCACGACTGCAAAACTGAGAGCCGTACAGACCTGCCCTTGGTTCAGACTCATAGGTCCGGTTGCCAGCTCAGACGGGAACATGGAGATCATCCCCGTAGGCAAATAGATAGTAGTGCAGCGCCGTCGGGCTTCCAAATCGAGATCATCGCCCGGCGACAGCCAGCGGGTTGGGTCGGCAATATGGATCCACAGCCGTTGCTGCCCATCCGCCAAAAATTCAACACTCAGCCCGTCGTCAATTTCTCGCGTACTTTCATCGTCGATGGTATAGACCTTGAGATCGGTCAGGTCTAGGCGATCAACGTCGGGATCAGGTGGAGGTGTCACAAGGCGGCTTTGAGCCATTTCAAGGACCCGGCTAGGGAATTGGGTAGGAATCTGACTACGCCGCAGCGACAGATTCTCATGGTGGCTCCAAAGACCCAAATCCACTAAAAGCTGAAATGCGGCTGGAGCGGTCTCCGTGCGCCCCAAGGCCGCTAACGTTTCTAGTGCCGGTGTCCGGTGGGTGGCTTCCTCCCCAAACACCGCAAAACGTTCTAAGGCTTCTAGCCGCAGCAGATCGCTACTCTGCCATTCTACCTGCTCTCCCCGAAGCGCCTCCTGGACCCGCGCCAAAAACCCCTGCCACTCTTGCAGGCGTTGAGCTTCCACGGTAGATTGATGCTTTAATTCAGCAACCTGAGCAGGCGAGCGCGGTTCATAGCGATCCCCTTTTTGCTTGAAGTAGAACTTATCCTCCGATAGCAGGCAGTAAGCGGCGTAGCATAGCGGCGGACTCTGATCCGAAAAGAGCAGCAGCGCCATCGTTGCTGGGTCTACCGGCTCCCCATCCTCCACTAGAAGTTCCCAGGCCACCTCGAGACTGGAAGGATCCAGATACCGCTGCACCTGCTGCCAAAACGCTGCGATCTCGGTGGGTTTAAAGCTCTGCCCCGTCACGGTGTAGGTAATCTGGCGAGGATGCAGCGTATGGGACTGTCCCCGTTCATCGAGGACAATCCAATGTTTTTTCCCTTCCGGGCGATCGACCACTGCCAATCGGCGTTGACGCAGCTTATCGGAACTGCTGTCGCCCTGGAGGCGAAATTCAACTAAGGTGCCCTTCTCCATGAGATCGGTGTGTGCTAGCGGCTGAGAATGACAGGTGGTGGACTAGGACCTAAGGGGACTGTGGCTAGATTGAGCATCTATATTGAGAGTGCCCTCTTCCCTAGTCTGCCGCCCTACCCCTCGCGGTTGATGAAGGGCAACAGCGCCAGAATCCGAGCTCGCTTAATCGCTTGGGTGAGGTCACGTTGCTGCTTAGCCGTCAGCCCGGTGATGCGGCGAGGTAGGATTTTACCGCGTTCAGTAATGAATTTGCGCAGCAAATCAACATCCTTATAGTCAATGGGATCTTCAGGCTTGATCGGAGAAACGCGACGGCGGAAGTAAGTCATAGGTATAACTTGCTGAAATGAGAGTTGCGATGGGTGAAACGTTAGATGAAACCAATTTCCTAATCAGAGTGCGCTGATCGCTGGCGTCTGAGGCACCATAGCTCGGATCGCCGTCCGCACGACCGATACTACTTTATTTCCTTGTGAACTGTGTGCTTGTTGCAATGGGGGCAGAACTTTTTGATTTCTAGGCGATTCGTGGTATTGCGACGGTTCTTCGAGGTGGTATAGCGAGAGACCCCCGGCGACCGCTTATCGGGGTTGGTGCGGCATTCGGTGCACTCTAGGGTAATGATGATTCGGACGCCCTTTTTACTAGCCATAGGTTTATCCAGTGATTAGCGGAGACAATTAGACACAATCTCCTATTATTTCATACGGTTCTGAACATCGGCAAGGAGCTGCCGAATCTTCAAGTCGAGAGAGAACCCGCGGCGCGAGGGGACCAGCACGGTTTCAGCCCATTGATCGTGAAATGCCTGCTGCCGCGAATCGGCAAAGGCGGCGCTGCAATCGATCGCCAGAGGCACAAAACAGAGAGGGGCCCACGGTGTCGCTGGACTCAGGCTCAGCAACCCCAGCCAGGCTAGAAACGCCGCTCCCCCCAGGAGACCTTCCCGCTTGAGCAGAGTTTTTAGCTCTGGGATTCTGCCGTCTAGTTGATCGGCAATCCGCATATCCATAGCCCACCAGCCCAAGCTCTGCCCGTGGTTTTTCGACACCAACACCACCCGCATTCCCAGCCATGCCGGTATAAATACCAGCCCTAAGGCAATAGGAGTCGGTCCAATGGAGGCACTGACTAGTCCCACCGTAAACAGGTCAATGCAAAATGCGGCACTGCGTCGCCCCAAAGGCACTTTAGGATAGCGAACTGGCGGCAGATCGGAAGACATACGAAGCAGGGGGTTTCTTTACCCATCATAGGCGGTCTAGCCACAGATGGAAGGCAAGGTAGATGCAGAAGCCAGGGAATGGGATGATAGGAAAAGACAAAGCCCGATTTTAATAATCAGGTGATCGGGTGGCTCGCCATCGGGACAGAATTGCAAGAAATAGAATGCCTCAATTTAGGATGCCTCTATGCTGTCAGCCGCGGAAGCCGAAGCGTTGATTCTCGACCTGACCCAGCCCCTAGATGCCGGTCGCGATGGCGAGGTGGTGGCTCTCGCTGAGGCAGCCGGGCGAATTCTGGCTCAGGCAGTGAGCGGACGTCAGGATTTTCCCTACTGGGATAATTCGGCGATGGATGGCTACGCCGTGCGCTATGCCGATGTGCAGCACTGCACCCCCGAATCGCCTATAACATTGGAGATTATTGAAGAAATTCCGGCTGGCTACGTGCCCCAACACACTGTACAGCCCGGGCAGGCCGCTCGCATCCTCACCGGCTCGATGCTGCCCAGCGGAGCCGACACCATTGTAATTCAGGAAAATACCCAGCGAGTGGGAAATCGGGTGACGATCTTGGCAGCACCTCAACCCCAGGCATTCGTACGGCATCGCGGCGAGTTTTACCAGGCGGGTCGTCCGCTGTTGCCGGCTGGAATTCGGCTCACCGCTCCTGATATTGCGGTATTGGCAACGGCACAGTGCATTCAAGTGCCAGTCTTTCGTCGGCCGCGTGTGGCCATTTTGTCTACCGGTAGTGAGCTGATCAGCCCGGATCAGCCGCTGCAGCCCGGACAGATCATCGACTCGAATCAATATGCCTTGGCAGCCCTGGTTGCGGCCGCCGGAGCAGCACCCCTCCCTCTCGGCATTGTCCCCGATCAGCCGCAGGCGTTGCGCGAAGCCATCGCCGCCGCTGTGACTAAAGCCGATATTGTGCTCTCATCGGGAGGCGTCTCGGTAGGCGACTATGACTATGTCGATCGCATCCTGACAGAGTTAGGCGCTAAAATTCACATTCGCTCGGTTGCTGTGAAGCCCGGAAAACCGCTCACGGTGGCGACTTTTGACCCTACTGACTCGCAGGACCCGCAACGACCAACGCTCTATTTTGGGTTACCCGGTAATCCAGTGTCGGCTCTAGTCACTTTCTGGCGATTTGTCCAGCCGGCCCTCCGCAAATGCTCGGGACTCGCACAGGGCTGGCAACCGCTGATTGTGTCTGCTCGCACCCAACGAGAGCTACGCTCTGACGGTCAACGAGAATCCTATATCTGGGGGCGGCTGCATCCGGTTACGGGCAGCTACGAGTTTCAGCCTGCAGGCGGTGCCCACAGCTCTGGAAACTTGATCAACCTAGCGCAAACCAATGCCCTGGCTATCCTCACTGCCGGATTACCTCCGTTGGCAGCAGGAGCCGAAGTGCCCGTAATGCGAATCGACACCTGAAGCGAGGTAGCCAATCCAGTTCTCTTCGCGGTTCGTATTGCAATCAACTGGAAAGAACTCGAAGGGAGAGAAGTTCAAAATGCCTATACGCTTCATGCGCCTGATCATGGCTGCTGGTTTAGCTGCCCTAGGGACAATTGCAGCTCAGCATCCCAGTCTTGCCCAATTTAGCCCTGGTTATAGTCCGCCAGTGATGCCAAGCTGGTATGACTACGGGATTCTGCGACAGCAAACTATTAATGGGGCAGACGGAGAGGAACTGATTCAGGAATATGAAGAGTACGAGCCTCAACCTGAGAACCCGTTTGCGACCGAGTTCAGTGCTTCTCCAGGGACATCTCTGCCTTCAACAGCCATCCCCTTACTGCAACAGCAGGGTACTTTGCAGGCAGGCGACTCTGTCATCCCAATCGACGGTAGCTTTTACGATCAGTACACTTTCACAGGTCAAGCTGGACAAACAGTAACGCTGTGGATGCAAAGCAGCGAATTCGATACCTACCTTGCTGTGGTCGATGCCAACGGTCAGGTTTTGGCAGAAAACGATGACCTCAACAGCAGCACAACCAACTCCGCAATCACGCTGACGTTGGCTGAAGATGGCATCTACACGATCATCGCCAACACCTCAGCGGGCGGCGAAACCGGGCAATATGTGGTGGGTGCGGCAGCTTGGTAGCAAGGCATGTTCCCAAACGGCAAACTCAAGTTGCAGTCGATCCGCTGAATGCTATACTGGTTAACTGTCATGCCGGTGTAGCTCAGCGGTAGAGCACTCGATTCGTAATCGAGCGGTCGTGAGTTCAAATCTCATCACCGGCTTTGAGGCAAACAGAAGCATTGCAGATCAGGCAAGAGAGTACCTTGCCCCAAAGCTGTCATGAGATTGACTGTAGACGGTTGCTGGACAGTTGCAGAGATAATTGCTGCAGAGATAACCGCACCTCGAACCGGACAGGGGAAGGATAGTCCAATCGTGATGGTTTAGTTGTGATGGTTTAGTTGTGACAATTTACGGTTGGATACAAGCACTATTAGGAATAAAGTCCTTCTACCTATTCTCTTTGTCACAATTTCAGTATCTTCTTTAATTACAAACTCACGTTCACGCGGCAATTCTGTTTTGAGTAAGTTAGAACTGAGCGCCGAGTGCTCAATACCTTCCATGTCTTCCTACCAGGAAACCACCAAACGCCTTGATCCAACGCTAGAAGCAGAACTGCGAGCGCTAAACCAAACCGTGCAAACCTCGCGCTATCAGCAGCTCGAAGCGTATTTGCAAAACCAGCAATGGAAGCAAGCGGACTCCGAAACCTATCGATTTTAGAGGGCGCACAGAGGGCGTCGCCTTCCCGCAGGGTAGCAGGCTAGACAAAAGATTCAGTGCTTTTCAGCGTACTTACTTTGATGTCCTGCGATTCATGTGTGGGCGGAGCAGGCAACCAGCCGACACAGCAAATTGACAGCCCCGATTTCCTCCTAAAGTTGATGCCTGCTGCCTCTCCTTCCTAGGGTGGACCTACGGCACTGCATCTCTGTCGTTCGGATGTTTTGGGTCGCTATCGCTCTGTGTTTCAGTAGTGAAAGCTACAAAATTACAGCAAATTTGAGGTTGTATGGTAACGGCTAATCAGGACGCTTCAGCACTAGAGCCAAGTCCAGCGGCAGACAACTCTACGGTAAGCAACGATACGCCTGAGCAGGTGACGCCCCATCTCGACTCCAACCGCCAGCTCGTGATCATCGGCGGCGCAGAAGATAAAGAAGGCGACTGTCAGATTCTCAGGGAATTTGTGCGGCGAGCAGGCGGCATGCAGGCTCGGATTGTCGTGATGACGGTAGCCACGGGATTGCCGGGCGAGGTTGGCGAAACCTATATCAATGTCTTTAACCGCCTCGGCGTCGAAGATGTGCAGGTGGTCGATACCGCCCGTCGCGAAGACGCCAGCGATGCTCGCGCCCTCGAAAAAGTGCAGCAGGCTACCGGCATTTTCTTTACCGGCGGCAATCAAGCCCGAATCACAGAACTGCTCAAGGATACAGAACTCGACGCAGCCTTACACGAGTGCTACGCTCGCGGTGTAGTGATCGCTGGAACGAGTGCTGGAGCGGCGATGATGCCCGACACAATGATTGTGGAAGGCGAAGGAGAAACCAACCCCCGCATGGAAGTTGTACACATGGATCAGGGTATGGGCTTTTTGCCGGGTGTCGTGATCGACCAGCACTTTGCTCAACGCGGTCGCTTGGGGCGTCTGCTCTCGGCTTTGGCGCAGCAGCCGGCGATCCTTGGCTTTGGCATCGACGAGAATACGGCAATTGCGGTGAACGGCAACGAGATCGAGGTGATTGGTGAAGGAGCCGTGACCGTGGTGGATGTGGAGAACATTACCCATATCAATGTCGATGAACTGCTGCGGGACGAGCCGCTGGCAATCTGCAATGCCAAGCTGCATATTCTGCCCCACGGCTATAAATTTGACCTCGAGAAGCGGTCGCCGCGCTGGCAGTCTTAACCCGGGTTGACGGACAACCGAGCGTTCCGGGTGGCGTTTCACCGTTTAGCCCGTCGGTTAGGTTCTGACTGGTCCTAAACTTGCTTCTAATTCGTCCATCTCCTAGGTAGGGGATGGATTTTTGACTAGAAATTGTGCGTGGCAACTCTTGCTCTATTCTCTAGACTGCTCTCTAAACTGCCTGTCGTCCCAGAGTAGACCCAGCCTGCTGCCAGACGGACCCGTCCGTTACCCTGAATCAGCAAAATGGGTATTCTATGAATCAGACTTTTATGATTTTCTCCTCAATCATGACTTTAATCATGGAGTTTTCTCTATAGGCTTTTCTACAGATTCAGTTTTCTCTATAGGCTTCTATAGGCTTTTCTACAGATTTATAGATGCATTTTGTAACAAGGCAGGTTTACCGTTTGAAGAGCAGGGAACGGCTCTCAGAGGTGGTCTATTTCGGTTTGCTTCCCAAGCTATGCCCTGTGTAAGAGTTCAAACAACTTAGCCTTAGTTTAAGAATCTTCTAAGGCAGGTATGTGTCACAATGTAAACGGTTTTGCCAACTCAGATGGAATGCGATGGAGTAGGCGTGAGTCATGGAACCACTATATGAGTACGCCTGGTTAATTCCCGTCCTGCCATTGGCGGGCGCGATGCTGCTAGGTTTGGGTTTAATTTCGTTCAACAAGACAGTCAACCAAATCCGCAAAGGAAGCGCGGTGTTCATTGTTTCCCTCTTGGGTGCGGCAATGGTGCTGTCTTTTTTGCTGCTAGGGAGTCAAATTCAAGGGCATCCTCCCTATACGCGCCTGATTGAATGGGCGGCCGCCGGAGATTTTCACCTCACGATGGGTTACACCGTCGATCACCTGACGGCAATGATGCTGGTGATCGTGACCACGGTTGCCTTCTTCGTGATGATTTACACCGACGGCTACATGGCTCACGACCCAGGCTATGTGCGCTTTTATGCTTATTTGAGTCTGTTTAGCTCGTCTATGTTGGGCCTGGTAGTCAGCCCTAACTTGCTGCAAGTGTATGTGTTCTGGGAACTGGTGGGCATGTGCTCCTACCTGTTGATTGGCTTCTGGTATGACCGCAAGGCGGCAGCCGATGCCTGTCAGAAAGCGTTTGTCACGAACCGGGTGGGCGACTTTGGGCTGCTGCTGGGCATCTTGGCTCTTTTCTGGGCCACCGGCAGCTTTGAATTTGACATCATGGGTGAACGCCTAGGCGAGCTGGTGCAAACCGGAGCGCTGGGGTCTGGACTGGCAGCCCTATTCGCGATTCTAGTCTTCTTGGGACCCGTAGCCAAATCAGCGCAGGTGCCGCTGCATGTGTGGCTGCCGGACGCCATGGAAGGTCCGACGCCGATCTCGGCTCTAATTCACGCGGCAACGATGGTGGCTGCTGGGGTGTTTCTGATTGCCCGCATGTACCCGGTGTTCGAGCATGTGCCCTCAGCCATGAACGTGATTGCTTGGACCGGGGCTGTAACCGCCTTTATTGGGGCTACCACCGCGATTACCCAGAATGACATCAAGAAGGGCTTGGCCTACTCCACGATGTCGCAGCTCGGCTACATGGTGATGGCGATGGGCGTCGGAGCTTACGGCGCTGGACTGTTTCACCTGATGACCCACGCCTACTTCAAGGCGATGTTGTTTTTAGGCTCGGGTTCAGTGATCCACGGCATGGAAGCGGTGGTTGGTCACGATCCCACCCTGGCGCAAGATATGCGGCTGATGGGCGGTCTGCGCAAGTACATGCCGATTACTGCTATTACCTTTCTGATTGGCACCTTGGCGATTTGCGGGATTCCGCCCTTTGCAGGCTTCTGGTCCAAAGATGAGATCCTGGGAGCGACGTTTGCAGCCAACCCAGCGCTTTGGGGCATCGGCTGGCTAACGGCGGGCATTACCGCCTTCTATATGTTCCGCATGTACTTCAGCACCTTCGAGGGCAGCTTCCGCGGCAACGACGGCGAGATCAAGCGGCAGCTCAAGGTGGCAGAGCTACAGCGCATGGGGCTGTCTCTCGGTCCGGGGGCGATGAACCCACAAGAGCTGACGATGGATGCAGAGGTCGATGAGCATGACGCTAGCAATCATCATCACAGCAGTTCCCCCCACGAGTCGCCGATTACAATGACGCTGCCGCTGATTGCGCTGGCGATTCCCTCGATTGTGATTGGTTTGGTGGGTACCCCCTTCGCCAACTACTTTGAAGCTTTCATCCATCCGCCGGGCGAGATCATCGAAGGGATTCCCTCCGAGGTGGAGTGGGGCGAGTTCCTGACGATGGGCGGCAGTTCGGTTGGGGTGGCTCTGATTGGCATTACCTTAGCCTCGCTGATGTACCTCAGCCGCAAGATTGACCCGGCTGCCATTGCCAAGCAGATTGAGCCGCTCTACAAGCTCTCCCTCAACAAGTGGTACTTCGATGATGTTTACGAAGTTCTGTTCGTGCAGGGTAGCCGTCGTTTGGCTCGTCAGGTGATGGAGGTAGACCTGCGCATCGTTGACGGCTTCGTGAATCTGGCTGGCTTTGTGACCTTGGTGACTGGCGAAGCGCTGAAGTATCTGGAAACGGGGCGGGCGCAGTTCTATGCCTTGATTGTGTTTGGCGCCGTTTTAGGTCTTGTGTTGCTGTCCGGGGTTACCTGATGTTGGCGGGGGATCTGTGCGGCTGTCTACTTTACTTGAAGCAGCCGATGTAGCGGGTCCCCAACGACTCGATATCACTGCACATAACAATCTGCAATGAATACTACTGATTTTCCTTGGTTGACGACCGCCATTCTGTTCCCGTTTTTGGCGTCGCTGCTGATTCCGTTCATCCCCGACAAAGAGGGCAAAACCGTTCGCTGGTATGCCCTTGTGGTAGGGCTGATCGACTTTGCGATTCTGGTGTACGCCTTCTACACCCAGTACGACATGTCGAACCCGGGATTGCAGCTCGTAGAAAGCTACTCCTGGGTTGAGTCCCTCGATCTGCGCTGGTCGGTTGGGGCAGACGGGCTATCGATGCCGCTGATTCTGCTCACTGGCTTTATCACGACGCTGGCGATTCTGGCGTCTTGGCCGGTGACCCTGAAGCCAAAGCTGTTCTACTTCCTGATGCTGGCGATGTACAGCGGGCAGCTCGGCGTGTTTGCCGTGCAGGACATGCTGCTGTTCTTCCTGATGTGGGAGCTGGAGCTGATTCCGGTTTACCTGCTGTTGGCGATCTGGGGCGGCAAAAAGCGGCTCTATGCGGCAACAAAGTTTATTCTCTACACGGCAGGCGGCTCGCTGTTCATTCTGGTGGCGGCGCTAGCCATGGCCTTCTACGGCGACACCGTCACCTTCGACATGCGAGCGCTGATGAATAAGGAGTACGCTCTGAACTTTCAGCTCCTTACCTACGGTGCCTTCTTGATTGCCTACGCGGTGAAGCTGCCGATTTTCCCGCTGCATACCTGGCTCCCCGACGCTCACGGCGAAGCAACCGCTCCCGTTCACATGCTGCTGGCAGGCATTCTGCTGAAGATGGGCGGCTATGCCCTGATCCGCATGAATGTGGAGATGCTGCCGGACGCCCATGTGTACTTCGCGCCCATTCTGGTGATTTTGGGTGTGGTCAACATTATTTATGCGGCGCTCACCTCTTTTGCTCAGCGCAACCTGAAGCGAAAGATCGCCTATTCCTCGATTTCCCACATGGGCTTTGTGCTGATTGGTATTGCCTCATTTACCGACCTAGGTCTGAGCGGCGCAATGCTGCAAATGGTCTCCCACGGACTGATTGGGGCGAGCCTGTTCTTCCTGGTCGGCTCCACCTATGACCGCACCCACACGCTGATCCTGGATGAAATGGGCGGCGTCGGCAAGAAAATGCCCAAGATTTTCGCCATGTTTACCGCCTGCTCGCTGGCCTCGCTAGCATTGCCAGGAATGAGCGGCTTTGTGGCAGAGGTCATGGTGTTTGTCGGCTTTGCTACCAGCGATGCCTACAGCCAGCTCTTTAAGGTCATTGTGGTAACGCTGGCTGCCGTTGGCGTGATTCTGACGCCCATCTATCTTCTGTCGATGCTGCGGGAGATCTTCTACGGTCCCGAAAACAAAGAGCTGACTTCTCACGAGGTGCTAGTGGATGCCGAACCCCGCGAGGTGTTCATCATCGCCTGCTTGCTGATCCCGATCATTGGCATTGGCTTCTACCCCAAGCTGATCACCCAAATCTACGATGTCAAGACTATCGCTGTTACCGCCAAACTCGAAGATTCCCTCACGGCGCTGGCAGAGCAGCAGACCCGGACGCGACCGCTGGCACTACAGCCGTCGTCAGCTCCAGTAGTGGCTCCGTTGATTCAGTAGTACATCAATACGTCTGACAAAACGTTTGGCGAAACCGTCTATCCTCCAGTCTGGCTTATGTCAGGCTGGTTTTTCTTTTCTTTTTCATAGAGTCGTTTATAGAGCCGGAAACTGCTGACTGAGGGGCTGTCCAATGGGGTTGACACTGGGGACAGAAATGGGACGAGCGCCCCGCTAACTTAATGCGTTCAATGACTCCATCACAGATTCGGCACTTCTCTCCTTGGCGGTCATACACCCAGGCTATACCGCCATAGTTGCCGTTAATACCCGAGACATCGCGAAAGTCACTAAAGGTTGTACCTCGGGCAGCAATGCTGTCTTGCAGCACTCGTAGGAGGGCTTCCCGAAGCTGAGCAACCTGAGCAGGCAGAAGATCGCAACAGAGCGTCTGCGGCTGAATTCGGCTCAAGAACAGGGCTTCATCGGCGTAGATATTGCCCACTCCTGCTACCAGCACCTGATCGAGCAACGCGGTTTTAATCGGGCGCTTCCGATGGGCTAGGCGGTCCCGCAAATACTCTACAGAAAACGCGGGGGAGAAAGGTTCTGGTCCCAATTGTGCTAGCCCAGTCATAATCTCTTCCGGACGGCAATGGGGCGGAACCCACCACATTTGCCCAAACGTCCGCTGATCCACAAAGCGCAGCTCCCGTTCCCCAGCAAAAAATAACCGCACTCGGCAGTGCTTCTGGAGCGGCTCCCCGCGAGACATCCACAAAAGCTGACCCGTCATCCGCAAATGCACTCCCAACCAACCGGCGGCTTCCTCTAAAGGGGTATTTCCTACTCCTGGGCGGCTCAGCTCTGCTAATAAATACTTGCCTCGCCGGTGCCATTGCCGAATCTGAGCTTGCTGTAGCCCCGCCAAAAAGCCTGCGCTAGAGCCAGGATGAGCAATGGTGCGATCCAACAGCACCTCCCCTCCCTGAATGGTTTGCTTCAGCGTGACCTGGTTTAAGCCCTGGCGGACCGTTTCAACTTCTGGAAGTTCGGGCACTGTCTGATTACTAATCTGAACCTACCAATTGAATCATTTGGATCATTGGATCATCAACTAAATCGAAGCTGTTTCACTAGAAGCTGTTGCACTATCAGCCGGCTGGATTAGCTTGCTAGAACAACAAACTACGCTTCCACCCATGCCACTCGGACAAAATGTACCGGCGTTCCCTGACGGCTACCCAGGTAAACTATCTCTCGCACCTCCAAATTGAAGGGAATGGCAGTTGTAATGTAGCGCTGCACCAAGCTTCCTACCTCGGGGGCCAGCGAAGCCGCAGCCATAGTGGCTAGTCCTAACCCTAGCAGTTGCTCAATTGGGCCCCGCGGTAGCAGCCAATGCAGCCCTAAGACCAGCCCGCCCATCAGCAGCATGCCAACCGAGAAATTGGTGCCACAGCGGGGATGCACAGCCAAATCCCACTCTCCCTGGGTCAACCGCTGCCGGGCCCGAGGCACTGCCTGCCGCAGTTTTGCGAGATTCAACGCTCCATAGAGGTAGAAGCCGTCGCTAGTAGATAGCCCGCTGAGATTAGATGACCGAGACTTGACCGCAGCGGTTTGGGTTGGGATGTGGCTCGGGAAGACGCTCGCCGGGGATGCCTCTGCATCGCTCAAGAGCCAAACGGTGGCATGTTCGAGGGCATGCACCTGTCTCAAGATGAGCACCTCTTTGAATCCCGGTATGAATTTGAGCTGCTGCAGAAGTTCAGTATCTTGAGTGGGGCGCGGGGCAAACTCAAACGGTGAACCGTGAGACTGAAAATCTGAAAGCAGTGAAGAAAAGTCCACCATGGGTACACTCCTTCAGAATTACAAAGGAGCAGTGCGGCTAAACCGAACTGCACAGTAGAGCCTTTTTTCACTTTAGCGCTGCCTCAGGAGAGGGTAGCAGTCCGCGTCATCAATGTTCTTAAACTCGTTCTTAAACTTGTTCTTAAACTCGTTTTGAAACGCGATGCCTAGATAGCCCAGAGACTAAACCCTCACGCTAGAACGCTGACCAACTCACCGCTCAACATTACCCGCAACACTAGCTAGAGGGTCCCGTTGCCGGCGTAAATGCCGCGGGGGTAGTAGGCGCTGCCACTGGTGCCCCTTCTCCGACTGCTCTCACCACTTCAATACCATTCTGCTCCAGCACAACGACCGGCTCAGGACGATTCATTTCAATGCGCCGCACCAAAACTTGTCCATTCGACAGCCGCTGCCCAACCTGCACATAGCGGCTCGATGGCTCGTTGGGTGCATCCACAATGGCGTAGGCCGTATCGCCCACCTGCACCACGCCAGTCACCTGCACCGCCCGGGCTAGGTCTGGCTGGGGTTGAGGTGGAGCTGCCGCAATCGGGCTACGGCGAGGTACCAGTTCAGGA
The DNA here is from genome assembly GCA_015272325.1 of Synechococcales cyanobacterium C42_A2020_086. Classification (GTDB taxonomy): domain Bacteria; phylum Cyanobacteriota; class Cyanobacteriia; order Elainellales; family Elainellaceae; genus JACYLU01. The sequence continues at coordinate 81,177 of JACYLU010000035.1, forward strand.
ATGGGGGCAAGCGGCCCAGTACCCCCTTGGCCATTGGGAGTAGTGGGGCGAGTGGTAGGCGTCTGAGCAGTAGGACGCGGCTGAGTAGGAGACGGCGATTGGGCCGTTGTCGGAGAGGTCGCTGTCGGCGCAGCAGTTTGGGTGTCATCAACAGTCCGTTGCACCGTTGGCGTTGTTGGCAACAAGGCAAATGGATCAGCCCGGTTTCCTTGCACCTGCTGTACCCGTTGATTGGGATCAGTTGAGCTGATCAGATCGGGCGGAAGAATGCCTTGTGGACTCGGCTGCGCCTCCACCGTGGGCTGGGGAAAGGGCTGCGGGTCCGGAGATGGCTCTGCCGGAACGGGACTGACAGCCACGGGCGACTGCTCAGTGACAGGTTGCTCGGTAGTAGGGCTGCCACCACCGAACGGCAGCTGGTCACAGGCTGTCGAAGCAGCTCCCAACAAGACAGTAGCAGTAATCAAAACAATGCGACGCATTTCCCTCCTCCCTATGCTTGCTACAAATGGTTAACTTACCCATGCCAAAGGTGCCCAAATCGCACGTTCTAACGACCTAGCTTCAGCGATTGCTACCGGAAACGCCCAGTTGGCTGCAAGAGTCGCCAGCCAATTCACCTGAACCATCTGACTGCTCAGTGGGGTAGTTCGCTGCAGCGCTTTATTAGCCCTCGTCACTTTATTAGCCCTCATAAGATGATCGCATCCCTCTCCTCTGGAAGATCAAGAGCATCCGATGTGGTGAGGTGACCGTCCTGCTCACTGACTCGGCTCAAAGTCGAACCGCCCCTATAAACGACAGCTAGCCCGTGCTCAATGTCCCACTGGCACTCGGCGAGAATCTCTACGTAAACCGACCGGTCTCTGCGATGGCGACGAGAGACATGAATCTCAGTCGGTGTAACAAAGTCCCAAACAGCAGAAGCACTTGGGATGGAGAAATCGAGATCGCCCTCACCAATGACCTCCACAACCTGACGATACACTCGAAAGACGTAGTGCCCTGCTTGTTCGCGCTCGGTAGGTCCGATACGAAAAAATGCAGTCAATGCGCTCTCAAAATCAGAGGGAGCAGAGTCGTCCTCAATGCCACGCAACACAAACGGCAGCGCCAAACCTCCAAAGTAAGGAACTGGAACTGGCGCACTGCGCAACCACTCCGGGATGTTTGGGTCCCGTTCGAGCTTCCCTATGGGTCGGATGATCATGAGGGCTATCCCTGAGTTGGAAGGATCAATCAAGCATCAATCAAGAGTCAATAAATTCGTCAGAAAATTCATCAGATAGTGAGTCAGTTCAATAGCTAGTTAACGCAACAACGGGAGCAGCAGTTCAGGACGCCAAGTGTAATGTGAGATCTACGTCCAAGATACTTGAGATATTGCCTGTTTGTCTGCATCCAATGCTTCAGCACCCGTCTGCTAACGTCCTGGCTGGGGTTGGCGCGGTAGCGAAAAAGGGAAAGTAACAACTGGATTTTGATCGGTCACCGTACCTGTCAAGGTTTCGGTGGTTCCTTGAACAAGCAGTGTTAGGGTAAACGGAATCGATCCGGACGAATTACAGCGAGCAAACAAATTGACCGAAACGCTGTAATTGCCCTGAGGAGCTTGCCCAGGCGGCCAAAAAATATTTTCAATGGGTGTTTGAGTTTGAGTTTGGCAGCCGGCATTGGCGTCTACATCCAACTTACCTCCAGAGGTAATAGTGGGATTGGAGAAGCTGACGATATCGCCACGGGGGTCAGTGACGGCCAGATCGAGATCATCGCTGGTGGCCCAACGCAGAGTAACTTGAATATCTCCTGTGCCTAACTGAGGAGTAGCTGTTGGCGTCAGCACTCGTTGAGGTGCAGGGCAAATCTCCGACAGATCAATGAATCGCCCGGCAGCGTTCACCATAAAGCAACCTTGACGCTCTTGCGATCGCACGGGCAGCATTAGCCCACTCACCACAGCCAAGGCGACCGCCGGCACAATGGCTTGCTGTAGATTTTTGACTATCTTAACCATGCTTAACCATTACGCTCCGGTGCCTGCCGCTGGAGACCCTGAATCATAACTCGGACGCTCTATCTGATTCGCTTTATCTGACTGATTCGCTTTATCTGATTGCTGTACCTGATCGGTCTAATAATCATGGCTGTCAGAAGTCTGACCTGATCAAGCGACAATCGCCAATCAGACTCAACAGTTCTGCCTGATAGAGCTCTGCTTTATAGAACACCCAACATAGCTACGCTTTTCTCATATTTCTCAATTTATCGTAGAAAATTAGAACCCGCAAATTCAAGCAATATTTTTTACAGCTGGTTGCAGCCTTCTCTACTGAAACAATGCTCAGCTTGCTAAGCTACACTATCTGCTGCTGCAGTTTTTCTCTAATAATTAAAAAATTCATTCCGGAATTTGCTTCTCATAAAAAATATTAATAGATGGCTGCTGGAGATGCCGTGATTTCAAGCCTTGAAGCGGTGGAAGTTTCAAGGTGTCTGAGCTATCGTTTGGAAGATCATCGAGTACTCAAACTCTCTCAAACTCTTTCGAGGAGGTTCATGCATGCATAGCCTAAACTCCTGGATACCGAGGCTGGGAGAACTGGGAGCAATTGCCCTAGGCAGTGCCGCTCTCGGTGCCAGCCTCATTTTATCGACCCCGTCTGCTGCCTCTGCCCAAGCTGCCTACGGTAGCTACATCGGGATTGGAGGCAGCTTCGGTGCCACCGATGGACCCACTGGAAATGGTGGCGGCGGTGGTGGAGTCATTGCCGTTCGCTATAAGTTTCTAGAAGTTCCGATGTCGATTCGGGGACAGTTGATCATCGGGGACTCCACGGTTTTTGTGCCCACGGTGTCCTATGATGTTCCTCTAACTTGGCAGACTGATGCTTACATTGGCGTAGGTGCCGCTCTCCAAGATGGTGATGAAAATAGCTCATCTCCACTAGGAAATCAGACGAGTTTCGTGATTCAACCTGGAGTGGACTACAGCTTCCCGTACAGCAACGTGGTGCTGTTTGGCAACGCCATCATCGCCTTCGATGCGTACAAAAACAGCAACGACACTGCCGCCTCTATTCAGGGTGGTGTAGGGGTTCGATTCTAACTAGACCTCTAGGCTAGACACCAACTCGTCGCCAAACCAGATAGGGGTTGATTCGTCGGGCATGACTTAACGTTAAAGTTGCTATAGTCGCTCCATGCAGCCATTCGGACTGAGCGGCAATTGGGCAGATATTTTAGTTATTGGATAGTTATCGGATCATTGATGGAGTATCCGGCGTCTGATCGTCTCCCGTCAGAAACAGACTACAGCGCCTCGCTGCCCACCTCGGTTGCACAAATTCACCAAAAAGTGTTGGAATAGACAAGAGCTAAATTGCTTTAGCAAGCCGCTAATCTGCAAGTCAGCTTGTATAGCCATGGGGGCATGGCGGAATGGTAGACGCTGCGGACTTAGAAAACTGAGCCTTGTTTGAGAAATCTTACAAGTGGAAGCTCTCAAACTCAGGGAAACCTAAGTCGAAGTGCATCAGTTGGCAGGGGGTCGAGGAGATGATTGCTTCGGACCTCGCGCTAGCTGAAGACAAGATAGGGCAATCCTGAGCCAAGCCAAACGAAAGGGAGCGGCAGCAGCCACGCAGTAGATATTGCGGTTCTGGCCGTTGACGACCTTTTCTAAGGAAGGTGCAGAGACCCGACGGGAGCTACCCTAGCGGTTCGGCCGAGGGTAAAGGGAGGGTCCAATTCTCAAGACCTCTTGCGCTGACTCTAGCCGCAGACGGTTGCAGCGAAAGCTGTGAGAGAATGAAAATCCGTTGACTGTTGAAGTCGTGAGGGTTCAAGTCCCTCTGCCCCCATTTATATAGACCAAAGATGTAGATCAAAGATGTAAATCAAAGAGGCTTTTTGAGGAGTAGGGATGTGCTGCGCCTGCGCGGTACGTCCTTCATTTGTTTAGGGCTAGATTTCTAGATTTAGAGATGTAGAGATGGCAAGAGATTGCCACCTCATCTTTTTTGATACAGGACTACCTTGGACTACTGGCTGTGCTGCTGATCAGAATTCTCCGGGTTTTTACTGAGTTTATATCAGGGTATGCAACGCCGCACAGACTCCGTACGAGCCTCTGTTGTGCAGTATGTCCAGGCTTGAACCTAGTCTTGAAACTATTAAAACCCCAGCTTGATGCAGCATCGAGGAAACACAGTGAGCGAAAGGCTGCCTCACATATACGCCAGCGAAGTAAAGAAATCGTAAACTCTATTGGTTTAAAAAAGCACATTCTTTCACCCTGCGATACGGTGAAGGCATATTACCCAAATGCCTCTTTCGCGGTTGCGAGCGAGGAGCAGTGGCTGACCTCGTTTGGCCAAGCTGTCCCGAAAGAGGGTTCCGTTGCCTCCACGTCTCCAGATCAGTTCACCTGCATCTCCGCCGTTCCACCTCCGTTCCAGAAGTGGCCTTGGGCGCTGGAACGAGCAAGAACCTGCCCCTTTGTTATCTACGCTGCTATCGCTGGCTTACCCTGAATGCCGTTATGCTTGGAGACAAACTGACCGTTCCGCTGCAAGCGCTACCCGTCACTTCCATCCAGCCACCTCGACGCAATATTCCCAAGGCGCAGGAGGCAATCTATGAATTCCTGCTGGAGATCGTCAAAACTTGGACTCCAGAGAATGTTCTCAATGAATTTGAGAATCTATTTATTCACCATTCCGATCGGAGCAGTTCAAGCACACTCCCCTATCTCTATGAAATTGTGTTGTCTAATCAAGAGCACGAATTTCAAAATACGCTGAAGCGGTCCTGCTACATCTTGATTAACAACTGGGATATTAGCCGCGATTACGATGCCATTCAGAAGCTCGTCCATCTCTTCTCTGATCCCATTATCTATAAGCACACGACTTCACCCACCCTGAAACGGTTACGCGAATGGCTGCGAAACTTCATTGCTAGCGATGACTTTCAGGAACTGAAACTGTTTACATCCCGATATGAGGAGTGCAGCAAAATCCACTGGAGCAAGCGCTATACATCCTACCTGCTCGTTCCCCAATACACGAATCTGTCTAATCCCTTAGAGCAGCGTCAGGCGGCTCGCAATCTGTCTAAAAAACTCAAGGAGAAATTCAAGTTTGATCTGGCGCGGTATACGGCTCTTTCCCAAGACAGTCGCTATCGCCGGCAGTTGGAAAACCCCACCAGCTTGGGCGATGAGGTCCTCCGGTTAGTTAAGCGGATTGTCGCCAAGCGCGGGTTCTTTAGTTACCCCAATATCGCCCATATTTTTCTGAATCAAACTCAACATCTGCGGTATCAAGACTTTAAGCGTAGTCTGCTGCATTATTTAATTTTTGCCATTGAACCCGATGCACTGACGCAGCAATTGCAGGATCATCTCGCTGAAAAACTAGAGCCGCTATACGCAATCCATCATGACAAAGCCATCAGCAGTGCCCTGCTACTCCGCACCGTGAATCGAGTGATCGAATATCTCACGACTGAGAACTATCGAGAGCCTTCGGCACTATTTGTGCTGCTGCTGTCTCAAGGTGCTGCACTGACTTTGGTTGTGGTGCTGCTGAAGCTGATCTTAATCTGTAAACATGCCCGTACCCATTTAGAAGTGCGGATTGCCGAATTAGTTCGCTACTATGCTGACTACTCCGAAGAAGAATGCCAATGGGTCATTACTTTTTTTGAGCTTTTTAGAATTATCACGACTATTTACGCTGAAAACATCGACTATAACCTAGTCAATATGAACGTTGAAACAGCCTACACTGCGGATTGGTCGGTAGATCTCAGCCAAGACGCATACCGGATTTTCTCTCAGGCTAGACGTTGCTCTGAACCCTCCCATGAGCCAAATTTGTTAGAGTTGCGGGCTATCCGGGCTGCGGAAGCCGAGGAAGACAGAGTGGGTTAGGGGGCAGCCTAGGACAACTCAATTAGACCATCACTCAATTGCTGCTTTGCCCTATCTACCAAGGTCTTGAGATCGGGAACTTCCAGATCTGGCTGTTCTTGCACCGGTAGAACGGCTCCAGAGCCGACCAATCCGTGCCGCCGATTCACCCATACGGTGGCTAAGCCTAGCGATCGGGCAGGAGCAATGTCGTGATAGAGGCTAGCAGCCACATGCAAGATCTGCTCCGACGGCACGCCGATTCGCTGCATGGCTTGCTGAAAATTATTGAGCGAGGGCTTATAGCTTCTTACCTGCTCGGCTGTAATAACCTGATCAAACTCAACTTGCAAATGCGCAGCAGTATCCGCAAAGAGATGATCATCTATGTTTGAAATAATCACTAGCTTGAATCGCTTCTTGAACGCCTGTAGGGCAGCTACCGTATCGGCAAAAGGAAGCCAGTTCCGAATGGAATCGGGTAATGCCTGCTGCTCGGCGGTGGTGGGCGTAAATCCGAACTGCTCACCGAACCGTTGCACCACGCCTTGCAAAATTTGGCGATAGGATTGGTACTCTCCTTGCTCTAATGCCGCCTCAAATTCAGCAAATCGCTCTAGAATCACCTCATCAGTGAGTTGAATATGGTGCGTAGCAAGCAGCGTTCGCATAGCAGTGAGGATGCCGCTCTCCCAGTCAATTAGCGTGCCGTAGCAGTCAAAGGTCAGCACTGTGTACGATTTGAAGTCCAGCATATTCGTGTTCTGATGCGTTTTCTGATGCGCGTTGACAGGCATGCGTGAAGTTGACTTGGAGTACAGTTGGAGTACAGTGAACAGTCAACAAGGACTCTGATGAGTCTGAATGATTCTATGAGAAGACTGCGGCAGCTAGACTATCATGACGTCGCGGTGGGATGAATAACTCGGCAGCACCACGGGCGCTGAAGCAAAGTGGAGACATCCCTGATTACCAAGAATTGAAAGAGTAGAATTGAATACCGGATCGAGCCAACAACGCTGATTAACCGGGTCAACCAGGACAAAAGGTAAAGTGAAAATACAAGATTTGCTTTTCGAGCCGGCTTCACTGAGAATAGGGGTAAGGTGAACCGCTCCACAAGGCTTCTGAGCCTTTGCTGCTTCCGAGTTGGCCTTTGCTAGTTAGCCTTTTCTAGATGTAGTAGGAGTCAGAACTATGGTTAGTTCTGATCTGAATTTTGGTTCTGCACCTTCTGCACCAACCGCCCATTCGGGAATTATCGCCTACCCTCATCTTGAGGCGGCAATTGTTGCCCGTGGCGTCAGTATGGTGTTCAGTTCGCGAACGGTTTCTTTTCAAGCCCTGAGTGAGATCAACCTGGAGGTGCGACCTGGGCATCTGCATTTGCTGATGGGACCCGCCGGCGCCGGAAAGACTACGCTGCTCCTGATTTTGGCAGGCTTACTGACACCCACGGCAGGGCGTGTTTATCTACTGGGGCAGGATATGATGGCGCTGTCGCAGTCACAGCGGGCGCAGTTTCGTCTGGCTCATCTGGGCATTGTCTTTCAGGACCATAACCTGCTGCGCAGCCTCACGGCTCTGGAAAATGTGAAATTGCTGCTGACGCTCAAAGGGGTACCCGAGCAGGAAGCTGAAAAGCAGGCATTGGCGCTGCTGGAGGCACTGGGGCTAGGCGCACAAGCCCATACTCGGCCTCGGCTGCTCTCGGTGGGGCAACAGCAGCGGGTCGCAGTGGCGCGGGCCCTAGCAGGCAATCCGCCGCTGATCATGGCCGATGAACCTACCTCTGCTCTGGATTCGGAAAATGGCCGTATTGTCGCGGAACTGCTGCATCAGCGGTCGCGGCAGGGCAGTACAGTGCTGATGGCAACCCACGACGCTCGAATTTTATCCTTTGCCGATGATGTCACTTACTTGGAGGACGGAGTGATTGTGCCGTCGGGAATGTCATGAGCCTGGATAGAACGGAACTGAAGCAATTGCTCGAACGCGTCATTTTTGACGATGAGCGACCGGAAGACTGGGTGCAAGATATTTGGGGATTAAGCCCAACCCTAGGAGAAACCGCCGCCAAACTTCTAGAGGTCTTCGATGCCCTGATTGAGTGCGGCTCGGAGGAAAAACTGGAAAACTTGCTGCATGGGCTGTATCGCGACTTGACTTAACCGGCTGAATACTCTGGAGATTCTATGCTGACCTCAACGCGGGAACTGTTGGAAACCGCACGCCGCCATATCTATGCCATCGGTGCGTTTAATGTTTACAACCTAGAAGGGGTACGGGCGGTGATTGGGGCGGCCGAAGCCAACCGCAGTCCGGCGATGCTGCAGATCCACCCGAGTTCGCTGAAGTATGGCGGCACACCCTTGGTAGCCCTGTGTTTAGAAGCAGCAGCAGCGTCTGCAATGCCGATTTCCGTGCATCTGGACCACAGTACCTCAGCAGAGGCGATCCGCTTGGCGCTAGAGGCAGGCATGAATTCGATTATGGCGGATGGCTCCCACCTGCCCTATGAAGAGAATCTCTCCTACACGCGGCAAATGACCCAGTTGGCACATCGCTATGGTGCGGTGGTCGAAGCAGAGATTGGGCGGATCAGCGGCACCGAAGATGGGCTGTCAATTTCTGAAAAAGAAGCGAAGATGACCGATCCAGTGCAGGCTGGGGAGTTTGTGCAGGCGACACAGGTGGATGCCCTAGCGGTGACAATCGGCAATGTTCATGGGGAATACCGCAGCGAGCCGCGCCTCGATTTTGAGCGGCTAATCCGAATTCGCCAAACTGTAGGTCCGGATGTGCTGCTGGTGCTGCATGGTGCCTCGGGGCTGCCTGCCGGAATGATCAGCCGCTCGATCGAGCTGGGCGTCTGCAAATTTAATGTCAATACCGAGGTGCGGCAAGCCTACATGACGATGCTGCGCTCAGACGCCTGCGCGGCCGAGAAGGCAGATTTGGTGCCCTGCATGGAATCAGCTGTGTCGGCGATGCAGCGCGTAGTGACGGAAAAGATGCAGCTATTCGGCTCGGTGCAGAAAGCCCATCTGCACCAAACCCCTTACGCCATGATGCTGAGCCATCGCTAGTACACCTCTCCGGGTCTGCCCTATCCTGATGTATAGTCTTCTGAATCTAGGGCTACCTACACATGGTGAATGTTTATTTCGATGAAAATGGCAGAAAGTCGTTTGAGTTACCGGGAGCAAAACCGCATTACAATCCCGACCGTCCCGGACAGGTAGAGCACATTGCCCTCGATCTCGCCCTAGACATCCCATCCCGGAGCTACTGCGGTACCTGCACAATCCGCCTCAATCCGATCCGCGATGGCGTGGAGCGCCTGACGCTGGATGCTGTCCATCTCCATATCGATGGCGTCAGGATTGCCGAGCAAGAGCAGCCCTTTGACTATGACGGCGAGCAGCTCCAGATTCGCCTACAGCAGCCCACCACCGCCGGAACGCCAATTCAGCTCGTGATTGCCTACCATGTGGAGCAGCCACAGCGTGGACTGTACTTTATTGCCCCCACGCCCGACTATCCCCACAAACCCGTGCAGGTCTGGACCCAAGGCGAAGACGAAGACTCGCGCTACTGGTTTCCCTGCTTCGACTATCCGGGGCAGCTCGCTACTTCCGAGATTCGGGTGCGGGTGCCGCGTCCCTATTTAGCCATTTCAAACGGAGAGCTGATCGCCACCGAAGACGACGGCGATGCTAAGATCTACCACTGGCTGCAAAGGCAGGTGCATCCTACCTATTTGATGACCCTAGCAGTGGGGGACTTTGCGGAACTGCGCGATGAATGGCAGGGCAAACCCGTCACCTACTACGTCGAGAAAGGGCGAGAAGCCGACGCCCGTCGCACGATGGGCAAAACGCCGCAGATGATTGAGTTTTTTAGCGAGATCTACGGCTATCCCTACCCCTATCCCAAATACGCCCAGGTCTGCGTTGAGGATTTTATCTTCGGCGGCATGGAGAACACCTCGACCACGCTGCTCACCAACCGCTGCTTGCTCGATGAACGCGCCGCCCTCGACAACCGCAGCGCCGAAAGCCTCGTTGCCCACGAGCTGGCCCACCAGTGGTTCGGGGATTTAGTGGTGATTAAGCACTGGTCCCACGCCTGGATTAAAGAAGGCATGGCCTCCTACGCCGAGGTGCTATGGGTGAATCATGCGTATGGCGCGCAGGACGCCACCTACTACCGCCTCAACGAAGCCCGTAATTACCTTACCGAAGACAGCTCTCGCTATCGTCGCCCGATTGTCACCCATATCTACCGGGAAGCGATTGAGCTTTACGACCGCCATCTCTACGAAAAAGGAGCCTGCGTCTATCACATGATCCGGGCAGAGCTAGGGGACGAGCTGTTTTTCAAGACCATTCGTACCTTCGTGCAGGACAACGCTCACCGCACCGTGGAAACCGTCGACTTGCTGCGCGCGATCGAAAAAGCTACGGGACGCAATTTGCAGTTTTTGTTTGATCAGTATGTCTTCCGGGGCGGCCATCCCGATTACAAAGTGGCCTACTCCTGGGACGGCGATAGCAAGCTGGCCAAGTTGACGGTCACCCAAACCCAGGCAACACCCGGCGATACGAGCAGCAGCAGTGGTTTGTTTGATCTGAAAATCCCCATTGGTTTTGGCTATAGCGGTGAGCCATCGGGCGCAGAGCAGCCAATCTTCACCGTACGTGTCCACGAGTATGAGCAAAGCTTCTACTTTCCCCTGCCCGAGAAGCCGCAATATGTCCGCTTTGATGTCGGCAATCACTATTTAAAGACCGTAACGCTGGAGTATCCGCTGGCAGAGCTAAAGGCGCAGCTTCAGTACGACCCGGACCCGATCGCCCGGATTTACGCCGCCGCAGCCCTGGCCAAGAAAGGCGGACTTGAGGCGGTCAAAGCTCTGGAGACGGCACTGCAAACCGATCCGTTTTGGGGCGTGCGGGCAGAGGTAGCTGAGCAGCTCGCAACGGTAAAACTGGATCAGGCGGTAGCAGCACTGCTACGGGGTCTAAACGATCCAGAAGCCCGAGTGCGTCGTGCTGTTGTCAACGCTTTGGGCGGCATTAAAACCGAATCTAGCTACAATGCACTGCGGGCAATTGCAGCCAGCGGCGATGCCAGCTATTACGTTGAAGCCGCCGCTCTGGAAGGACTAGGAGCAGTTGCGGCTAATTTTACCGCTCAGACCGAAACTGAGGTGCTGGAGCTGTTTCGCTCGGTGCTAGCGGAGCGAGCCGGCTGGAACGAAACCGTGCGTGGCGGTGCCATCAGCGGCCTGAGCAAGCTCAAAACTTCGGAGGCGGCACTGAATCTGATTCTCAACTACACCGTGGCAGGTACCCCTCAAGCGCTGCGGTTGGCGGCAATCCGAGCCTTGGGCGCAATTTCGACTGGGCAGAGCAACGGCAATCTGGAACGAATTCTGAATCGGCTGTCTGAGCTGGCGCGAGAGTCGTTCTTTTTGACCCAGGTTTCTACCGTGGCAGCACTGGGGCAAATGGAAACGGTGAAGGCAATCGGCATCTTGCAGGCGCTGGCGGATCAAACCCCCGATGGGCGAGTGCGCCGTATGGCAGAAGAAGCGGTGCAGCGAGTCCAGAAAGCCGTGAAGCAAGATCAGGCAGTGCAGAAACTTCAAGAGGAGTTAGAGCAACTTAAGAAAGATAACCAAGAGTTGCGCAGCCGGCTAGAAAATTTAGAGGCCAAGGCAGAAGCTAAGGAGGTACACTCTGCCAAATCATAGCCGCAGGTTATCGATTTTGCCAGTGCTGCCCGAGGAGGCTACTGTTTTGGCTGCAAGTTCAGCTCTCTTCATCCCAAGTTCAGCTCAATTGGCAGTTCGAGAATCGGAGCTAGGGTCGGCAGTCTGCGTAGACCGTTAGCCTGCTGCCTGGGCTACTTCCAAAGACCATGACGCGGGCTAGCAGTCTGACTGGTTCTAAAAGAACCTAAAAGAAAAGACCGACTCATCCCAGAGCCAGTCCATGATCTACTAACTATGTCGTTTTCTCAATTGGAAAAAACCCAAACTGCGCGTTCCCAACCGGCAGTGAGTCTAAGAATAGCTACAAAACCGTACTACTCTTTTCCAGAGAACATCGTAACAAGAGACGCCATTTTTTTGTTATGAAACTTCACGCGACTTCTCTGAAAATCTATAGTTTTGCTTAATCAGCGAGCTTTACTTCACAGAGTATTAATCGGCAAGCCGCCCTAGGGCAAGTTGAAACAAGGACTGGAAACCCTAGACAACTTTGTTTTCTAATTTTTCTAAAATTAGACACTTTTGCAGCTCGGCTCCCGTCTGAAAGGGCAAGGGTCCTTGCTGAAGATTTGGAGATGAGCGCCTAGCGGCAACCCCTCTCTCCTTTGCTGGCAGACTGATTCGATGGCACGTGTGCGGCTCAATTTCACCGCCTTCCTCGGAGGACAAACAAGGAAGCCATTCGATTGGGTCAGTTTGGCGACGGACCGTCACTCAGTCTTCATGATGTCCAAAAGAACAGGATCTTGTTATGTCATCAACTTCACCATTATCTGTTGTGTCCAATGTTTGTCAGGGTATGGCGTCGGTGCTGCTGGCTAGTGGTATCGCCTTGCTGCCCATGGATGCCGTACTGTCTCAAACGCGATCTGGGTCGTCCAACCCTGCTCCCGTCGTTGTTGGGTCTGAGTCCAGTTCTCCAAATTTGAACGAAGTTCGCTTTAGCTGTCAGGTGGTGAATGGTCAGTACATCGTTATGTACAATCCCCAGAGCCAGCCAGGACGGTTTTATCCATGGGCATCCCCCACTGCACTGGGAGGAGGCTGGAGTCCCGAGCGCCGCTGTAATGAAATCAGCCGTCGCCTGGAGTTTTATCGCCCTGATGGATTGGTGGAACTGCGAACAGGCGTAGAGAACGGTTACAACACCGTTTGCGTGACCACCGAAACAGTTCCAGCCTGCCGAATTGTGCTGACGGTGCCACCGGGACAAGACCCAGTCGCAATTCGGGATCGGGTGTTCAACAATTTGTTGGTGGCCGATAGCGGGCAGCAGACAACAGCTGTAACCGCATTTTCTGGTAATGATCGCAATATTCTCAATCAAATTGGGCAAGTTCTGGGAATTAATTTGCCCTCGTCCGGACAGCAACGCAGTCCCAGCGGCATTGACCTGCGTCCGTTCCTGGATCCGGCCGATGGGGGAACCGGGACCCAATTGCAGGGGGGAACACCTGTTCAGTCACCGCGATTGAATCCAGATAGTTTCCGTTAGAGACGCTAGTCTGGAATCACTTTAGTCCCATAGCGCTTCCCAACGCTTTTGCTAGCGTGCCAATGCATCATGCCCAGCTTGTTTGAGCCATTGCTAAGCGAGCTGGGTATTGTTGTGATTCAGAGTTGTTCTTAGTTCTAGAACGAGCAACTTATGTATCATTTGCTACAGTTTTATTTCTTCTAAACATTTGCTCCGAATCTCGGTACAATGAAATGCTGCCAGTACATCAGAATTCATGACTTTCTCTTCTGCATCTGCTTCACTTGAATCCCTTCAAGCAGAGATCAATGAATTGCTGCACCAGCTTCCAACAATGAAGCACGGAGCGTTGATCCAGCAGGCATTAACGACTCTGGTGCGAATGGCAGAGGTAGAGGGCGACCGCCTAGACTGGAAAATTCTGAGTGCTTCGCTGCAAGATATGGAGCGAGCTTTCCGGACGTTTTATCCCTATCGCCACATCCGCAAAATCTCGATCTTTGGCTCGGCTCGTATTCGCTCCGGCACGCCCGAGTATCAGATGGCTGTTGATTTTGCTCGCTGTGTGACGCAGCAAGGCTTTATGGTGATTACCGGGGCCGGACCAGGCATCATGCAGGCAGGCAACGAGGGAGCAGGGGCAGAAAAATCATTTGGTTTGAATATTCAGCTACCGTTTGAACAAGGCTCTAATCCCTTTATTGAAGGGGATCCAAAGCTAATCAATTTCAAGTACTTCTTCACGCGCAAGCTATTCTTCCTGCGAGAAAGCGACGCGCTGGCTTTGTTTCCCGGCGGGTTTGGCACCCAGGACGAAGCCTTTGAGTGCTTGACGCTGATGCAAACTGGCAAAACAGGACTGCTGCCACTGGTGTTGATTGATCCTCCTGGCAATGATTATTGGCAAGGCTGGGAAACCCATGTGCGCGAGCATCTGCTGAAGCCAGGACTGATCAGTGCCGACGATCTGCACCTCTATACAATCACCGATCGCGTGGATGTTGCCTGCGAAGCCATTGCCAGCTTTTACCGCGTTTTTCATTCCAGCCGCTACGTGGGTGACCGCTTGGTGCTGCGGCTCAACACCGAACTCTCGGACGCTGAGGTCGACTATCTCAACGAACAGTTCAGCGATATTTTAGTGCAAGGACGGATCGAGAAAACCAAGGCACTGCCCCAAGAAGCGGGGGGTGAAACCGCCCAACTGCCTCGCCTGATCATGCACTTTAACCAGCGCGATTTGGGACGACTCTATCAAATGATTCGTGTGATCAATCAGCTCGAACAAGACGCTCCCGCCTCGAAACATCCTGAACAGAAATAGGGCAACACTCTTCCTCGAGCAGAGGAGAGAGACACGGTGAATCTGTCAGGATTAAGAATTAATGCAACTAGGGTTCTTTAACCTATGTCGATCATTACCGTCGAGAACCTCAGTAAAGTTTACCCAGTCGCTGTCAAAGAACCGGGACTACGAGGCACATTGCTGCATTTCTTTCGCCGCACCTATCGTTCTATTGCGGCTGTGCGCTCGGTTTCGTTTCAGATCGAAGCAGGGGAAGTGGTCGGCTTTCTGGGACCCAATGGTGCCGGTAAAACCACTACCCTCAAAATGCTGACTGGGTTGATCCACCCATCTACGGGTCAGGTCAGGGTGGCAGGGCATGTGCCGTTTCAGCGAGAAGCCGACTTTCTGCAAAAAATCACCTTGGTCATGGGGCAAAAGCAGCAGCTGATCTGGGATTTGCCTACCCTGGACTCCCTGCGGATTAATGCCGCCGTTTACGACATCTCCGATGCCGAATTGCGCCAGCGAGTGGGGGAACTCAGCGAAATGCTGTCGCTCGAGGGTAAACTAACGCAACCTGTGCGCAAGCTCTCTTTGGGCGAGCGAATGAAGGCAGAACTCTTAGCGGCCCTGCTGCATCGCCCCAAGGTGCTGTTTCTCGATGAACCCACGCTGGGGCTAGATGTGAATGCTCAGGTGAGCGTGCGGGAATTCCTCAAGGAATACAATCAGCGCTACGGGGCTACGGTGCTGCTCACCAGCCACTACATGGCAGACATCACAGCGCTGTGCCAACGGGTGCTAGTGATCTACGCAGGGCAACTCATGTACGACGGTAGCCTAGAAGGGCTACTCGAACGCTTTGCACCCTGCCGAGAAGTTACCCTAGAACTCGCGCAAGCCTGCCCTGTAGAGACACTGCAAACCTATGGTGAGCTGAAGGAAGCATCTGGGCGAATGGTGAGGTTTATTGCCCCTCAAGAAGACTTGACTCAACTGATTGCCCGCCTCTTGGCAGAGTTAGAGGTTGTTGATTTAACCGTAACGGATCCTCCCATTGAGGAAGTCATCGGGCAGATCTTCCAGATGGGAACAGCGCTCAGCCCTCCAGTCACTCCTGCCTCAGCCTAATGTGCTAGTCTGGTCTCGTGCAACTTTGCTTCAGATTAGGTTCAAATCAGTTTCAAATTACGGTGGAGACTCCTCTTTCTTTCCGGATGGGTGTCGAGAAGCCCGGTAGATTAAAAGGGAAAACTAATGATACCCAAACCATACCCAACTGACGCAACCGGCTTTGTTCCCTGGAGAAGGTGTCCCGTCTGTTCACGTCTGTTCAACGGTTGTAGTCTCAAGTGCCGTTTTGCGTAAGTGCTGAGAGCAAAGGATAAAGGGAATGCAAGCCAATTTCGCTGTTTTGTATCTGTTCGTTGCCGTCGCTTTTTTCGTGATTCTTCTGGGCGCTTTCTTGCTGGACCGCTCAACCCCCAAGCAGCATGCGTTGTCCTGGATGATCATTCTGGTGAGTGCCATGTTTTGGGGGTTAGTGTTGCCGCTGGCGATCACCGAGCGTAGCCGCAAATTTATCAGACAGCGACAGTTCTCGTCCCAGCAGCGGCAGCCTAGCCGGAATTGGATCTAGCGCCTCTATCATCAGCCTTGTCGTCGATCCTACGGATCTTCATCAGAACTTTATCCGGTGTCAGGATATACCTTTGCACAAGTTCAGTAAGCTAAAGGTAGTGGAATTACTGAATGGTTGCTCTAAGGATCCGCGATGAAGGTTTATTTTAAGAATCTATTACTTGAGCCTAACGGGTTTCAGCCCGCTGCCGAAACTGCTAGCGACGATGCCATTCCAGCCTGGATCAGCGACATGGGGCTAGAGTGGCTCTACCGGCTGCTCGCTAGGGTCGACGAGGTCTGGAACCCAGGACCAGCTCGCCACAGCTAATGCAGGGTTAACTAATACAGGGTTAACCCAGGGCGGAACCGCCGTTCCTGCTTTGAACTTTGACCCTTGACTGTTCTGGACTATCCTGCCTGCTATCCCTCTAAAGGGCTGCGATTAACCGCTTAATTTCAGGGGCAGTTAGCTGCTCAACGGCATCGAGCACAAGAACTGCTCCTGCCTGCTGCAGGCGAGTTGCATAAGCGGCAGCATACTCCCTCGACTGCTGAGCATGGGGCGGGAGAACGCCGACTCCCAGCCAGGCTCGTTCGGGTGCTACCCTCTTGGCCTGCTGCACCGTATGCAGATCCGCTACAGTGTCTCCGGCATAGAGCACGGGTAGTCCTGCTGGCAAACCATGCCTTTCTTCGAGGAGCTGCACAGTTTGAAGTAATCCTGTGGGATTAGGCTTGCCGGGAGCATCCTCCATGGCAACTAAGACGGGAGACTCCAGTCCTAGGCGTCTTTCTAAAACATAGGTAGCTGACCCCCGAGTTGCGCCGCTAAAGAATCCCCAGACCATGCCCCTGTTTGTGAGAGCTTCCAGGTAGGGAACCTGGATAAGCAACGGTTCCTGGCAAATGTAACCGGTCCAGTGAGTTGGATCAGGACCCCGATAACGCCGCTGAAAAAAGGCGACCAGCTCCTCATAATTCAATGAAAGCTGCGAACGGGGTCGCCCTTGAGACTCGAAGTATCGGTATACAAGCTCTCGTGACGCTTCCCAGTCGTTATTCCACAGTCCTTCAGCCTTCAAGGCATCAATCTCGGTTTGGGAAGGGCGATAGGCTGCTGCGGTGAAGTGCTCAACGGTGTCTGCCAGTGCCAATCGATAGGAACCGCTCACATCTCGAATCACCCCATCGATATCAAAGACAACAATCGCCAGCATGGCCGAGTCCGGTTTCTGAGTCATCCCACGAGTCTGTAGATTAACATAGAGGATTGTAGATTGAATGGGAACGGCTTTATTGTTCGGGAGGTGTTTTTGTCCAAGTTCATCCTAAAAGTTCTCTGGCTCGATCAGAACGTTGCTTTGGCTGTAGATCAGGTCGTTGGTAAGGGCACCAGCCCCCTAACTTCCTATTTCTTCTGGCCCCGAAATGACGCTTGGGAGCAGTTGAAATCGGAACTAGAAGCAAAGCACTGGATTTCAGAGGCTGACCGCATCGAGTTGCTAAACAAGGCAACGGAAGTGATCAACTACTGGCAAGAAGAAGGCAAGCGCCAGCCTATGGCTGAGGCTCAAGCGAGGTTTCCCGATGTCACCTTCACAGGGAGTGCTTGATTTAGCCTGCTCGGCAAACACGAGAGACTAATCACTTGGGGGCAGCAGTGCCCCTCTTTTTGGTTCCATCCCAGTGGATTCCATACGAGCTGGTTCCATGCGAGAAGACACCACTTCCCGCACCCGATAGATCGGGCGATTCTGCGACTCATGATAGGTGCGCATCGACAGTTCTGCCAGCAAGCCAAAGCTAAATAGGTTAACGCCGGTCAGAAATAGCACTACCGCCAGAATCAGCAGCGGGCGATCGCCAATGGCTTGCCCCAACCCTAGCTTCAGGAAGGTTAAGTAAATGCCAATGCCAAAGCCGACCAGCATGGACACAAGACCAAACAGCCCAAAACCGTGCATTGGGCGGGTCAGGAATTTCTTCATAAAAAAGATGGTGAACAGATCCATCAGCACGCGGAAGGTGCGTCCCAGCCCGTATTTGCTGCGCCCAAACCGTCTGGGATGATGGCGCACCGGCAGTTCAGCGATGCGAGCACCTTCAATAAAAGCCAGCACTGGCAAAAAGCGGTGCAGTTCGCCGTAGAGGTTCATGTCGCGCACAACCTCAGAACGGTAGGCCTTCAGCGAGCAGCCATAGTCATGGATGTCTACTTCGGTGACTTTCACAATCAGCCAGTTCGCAATGCGGGAGGGAAGCAAGCGCGTCAACCTCGCATCCTGCCGCTCTTTACGCCAGCCACTCACCAAGTCATAGCCCTCATTCAGTTTGGCCAGCAGCAGAGGGATATCGGCCGGATCATTCTGCAAGTCGCCATCCAGGGTCACAATCACCTGTCCTTCTGCATGGTTGAAGCCCGCCGCCATAGCTGCCGTTTGCCCATAGTTGCGCCGCAGCAGTACGGCTCGCAAATCAACCCGCTCATGAGCTAATCGCCGCAACAGCTCGCTGGAGCCATCCTTAGAACCATCGTCTACACAGATAATTTCGTAGGTTAGGTTGTGCTGTTGCAGTGTGGTAGCAATGGCCTCCAGCAAGGGTGGAATGCTTTCCACCTCGTTGTAGATGGGCACCACTACCGAAACTTCCGGTCGCTCCAGCGTAAACGCTATGGGTAGCTGAGATTGTTCTGAAAGCATTGATGAATTCATGGCCGCTGTAACCCCTCCTCACCGAACTGAGACGACGCACCATAACCTAAAAAGATCCCAGAAGCTGTTCTCGAATTCAAGTGGGCAACCCGAATTCAGTAGATGATTCAGTAGCTCACTGGTTCCGTCGTGCCTTAGCTGACTCCACAATCCACGCTAAACCGGCTCCCAACACTTCCGCTAGCGTGCTCACTACTCGATACAGAGCAACGCTGCCCAGAATAATTCCAGGAGCAAAGGAAGAACGCAGTAGGGCAATGGCTGTTGCCTCAAATACCCCAATGCCGCCGGGGGCACCTGGAATCACCAGACCGAGCATCCAAGCTACACTGAAGGCACTAAACACGACTGGCAACTGGTAGAACGGCAAGGGCGTGAGAGAGAACAAGGTCAGTGCAAAGCCGGTACCGCGCAGAGCAACGAAGCCAATTTCGCCCAGTAGGGGACGGAGGGGGTAACGCAGCAGCACCGTAGGGGGTGGAGATACGGTGGACAAAGGAGAGTTGGCAACCGCTAGCTGCGATTTGCCTTTGAGACGAGCCGCCAACTGCAACAGTGGATTAAGAAAACGGGGATGCAAAGCCAGCAGCA
The DNA here is from genome assembly GCA_015272325.1 of Synechococcales cyanobacterium C42_A2020_086. Taxonomy (GTDB): domain Bacteria; phylum Cyanobacteriota; class Cyanobacteriia; order Elainellales; family Elainellaceae; genus JACYLU01. The sequence continues at coordinate 100,566 of JACYLU010000035.1, forward strand.
CGGTCATCAAAATGAACCCTTGCAACAGGGCATTGTGGCCGGCATTGGTGAGGGCGATGATCAGGGCAGCAGCAGCCATCAGCAGCGGTTCCAATAAAACACTGACTGTAGCGGCAGTTAGGGAAACACCAGCCGTTTTAGCTGCCATGACACGACCATAGAAATGCCAGACATTGCCAGGCAAATACTTGGCAATATTGGTTTGCAGATAAACTGAAACGCTCCAAAAGCTTCGAACCGGCTGATTCAGCGCTTGTAGGATCCATCCCCAGACCCAGCCCGACCAGATATGCGCCAGTAGCGTCACTACTAGTGCTATTGCCAGGGTGATCCAACCCGTCCAATCGAGTCGCAGAGCTGCCACTTCTGACCAATGGTGCCATAGGGCACTGCCCACAAAAAACAGCGTGGCACCTAAAATCATCCAGCGTAGATAAGGCTTGAAACGCAGCAGCAAGGTGTTAATACGAGTCAGAAGAGACGGCTGAGATGGCATGGGGTCCTCTAGGTCAGAAGCGGCAAGTCTGAGCCTTACCTTATCATGCTCCTGATCTAGCTTCGGATTCAGAGTGTTGTGCTGCGGATTCTACGCTTCTCCTACATGGGTACGGTGTGTACCCCCTTGAGACGTACCTAAGGACGAATGCCAGTCCTGGTACCTGAAACTGAACGCTAACTGAATGCCTTCGTAATAAGCTTGATAAGGATTTGAGCAGTCTCAGAGCGTAGTGGGGTCAATGCCCAATTCAATCAGCTTTGCAGCTAGCCGTTCTGCCCGTTGGCGTTCTTGTTCTGCTCGTTGGCGTTCTGCAGTTTGGCCTTCTGCACCTGTGGGAATCACCTGTCCTTCTCGATCACACCAACGCAACCAGAGGCGAGGAACCGCGTCTTCAAAGGGTCCCTCCCACAGTCTCAGACCCAACCCCACTGCATCTAGCCACACCATCTCCTCAGGGCTGACAATGCCTGCCTTAGGCGTTATCTCGCTGTAACCACTCGCCACAATTGACCAAACCCGCAGCAGCGCTCCATCCATTTGATCCGGATCTTGAATCTGCCGCAGTGGATCAAACACTCCACAATAGCGCACGCCAATCTGAGCATAGATGTCCCGCTTGGAAGCGGTCTTTCCTTTTTGCTGCGATTTTTGACTCAGCTTCAGCTCATCACCTTCCGGGTTAGAGACAATTTCAACGATTGCGACGCTGGGAGAAATCCTCTGGACGCTGCACCCCCAAACTGAGCATGACATCTGGCACAATCGGATCGCCCTTGAGTTTGTAAAATAACCCAACATTGGCTGCCGCCAAAAACGGAACAGGCAGCGGCTGAGCACTGTACAACGGTTCGACTAGCAACCGCTGCTGAACTTCTGACTGAAAATTATCCACAGGGGTATCGTCCTCGATGACGAGGTGGCTGATGTCAAGCTCGGTGATGAGATCGGCGTCATCTAGCGAACTGTTCAGCAAATCTGGAGCCATAAATCACCCCTACGAGAACTCTGCCACTGCTTGAACTGGCTTGATCTTAGCGGTTCTGCTCCAAACAAGCACTGGGTCGTCTAGCCCTTCCGAAAGCTGGATTAATCAGGCGGATGCTTATCCAGTCTCGATTCGGACAATCCTGCTGGCTGCAAACACTGTTCTAGCGTACTCAAGAGTTCCTTATCGAGATAGGGTTTGGTGAGGTAGTGAGTAGCACCTAGTTGCTGAGCAAGCTGGCGATATCTGGCACTACTGCGGTAGGTGAGCATGATGATCGGCAGGGTATATCCTTGCTGTCGGCAGCGGGTGAGAAACTCTAGTCCATTCATTCGAGGCATCTCAATATCGCAGATTACGGCGGCGACATCAGGCTGAGTCCGCAGTTGGGTAATGGCTTCCCAGCCGTCTTTCGCTTGGATAACTTGATAGCCGGCTTTGTCTAGGGTTGTAGATAGAGCATGGCGAATGGTGAGAGAGTCATCTACAACCAGCACCATAGGCACGCTGGGGACAGACAGTTCGCTCAGGAGGGCGGGTTCGGCAGCATTGGCTAAGGGGGGGTACCGTCGCTCTTGCCATTTTTCAATCAAAGCAGCGCCATCAAGGACCGGAGCCAACCGCCCGTCTGCCAGAATCGTGCAACCTGCTAAACTGCTCGGCGGTGTAATTGCCTCATTGAAGGGCTTGATCGCCAGCTCCTGTTCCACGAGAATTTCATCGACTTTCAGGGCAATCACCCGATCTCCGTGGGAGATCAGCAGCAGCGGGGTTTTGCTGGGTTTCTGCCAGGCTTTGTCGGGCTTCAAGCCGTCGCCGTCGCCCCAGCGAGGATAGCGGTAGCTCAGCAAGGTTTCAGGGCAAACCGGCACAAAGCGACCCTGCCAGTGAAAAAACTGCTGCCCTTGCTCGGTTTGAAATAAATGTTCAGAGGCTACAGTGATCGCAGCGAGCGTGTCTACAGGAATGGCAAACAGATTACCCGCAATGGTAAATACAAGCAGTTTAGTAATGCTCAGGGTCAGCGGTAGTCGCAGTGTAAACGTGGTGCCTCTACCCAAACGTGATTCTACAGTTACCACGCCTTTAAGGGCATTAATCTGGGACTGTACAGCATATAGCCCCATGCCTCGTCCAGAAAGGCGACTCACTGCCTCGGTGGTCGAAAAGCCAGGCAGAAAGAGGTACTCGTACAGGCGATGATCAGATAGGGTGGCTGCTTCGGCTCCGGTTACCGCACCGCGGGCAACGACGGCGGCTCGAACTCGGTCGAGGTCAATACCCTGACCATCATCTTGCACTTCAATGTAGGTTTGATTGCCTCGATGCCACGCACGAATGGTGATTTTGCCTTGCAGCGGTTTGCCGAGGATCTGTCGCACTTCGGGGGGTTCAATGCCGTGGTCAAAGGCATTACGCACCAAATGGACTAGCGGATCATACAGCTTTTCCAAAATGGCTTTATCGATTAAGGTCTGGGTTCCCTTCAGCTCAAGCACCACTCGCTTTTGTTCAGTGACCGCCAGATCGCGCACCATGCGAGGAAATTGATTCAGCAGTTCCCCAACCGGCAACATGCGGGCTTGCAACACGCTCGTCTGCACTTGCTTCAGAGTTTTCTGCTTTTGTTTAAGGATCGGCTGAAGCTGCTGATCCAATAGCGTCAGATCTTGTAGAGCCTCGCTCAGATGGGACATTTCTTCGACCATTGCCTGGATCTGGGTCTGCCAATAGTCCTGGTTGCGGGGGCTAGAAGCAAGGCGGTGCCGCTGAGGTATGCCGTTCATGATGCGATGGTGGGAGGGGTCTGCGGCAGTCCGAGTAGGCAACTGCTGCGACCAGCGATGCAAACCTTGCATCAACTGCTGAACTCGGCTGAAACATTGCACCAGAGATTTGACGGTTTCAACCTGCTGTTCGTATTGCAACTGAATGCGATTGTCTTGAGTGACAAGTTCGTCAACTAGGTTGCTCAGCAGCTCTAGGCGGGACCAATCCTGGCGCACTCCCAACGGTCGAGGGGGGGTTGGCACTTCGGAGGGCATGTTGGCTGGCAACTCAGCGGCAGTCGGCAAAGCTGGATGTTCCGGTAGCGATATCGGGGCAGCATCGCAGAACTGTAGCAGTTCGGCAGATGGCAATGCTATCGTCTCCTGTGAATCCTGACCGCCTTGCAGCACCGCTTGAGCAGCAGCAAAATCAGCCGTGGCAAGCTGACCGATCCGGCGAGCCGACTGAGGATGCTGCTGCAGTGCCGTCAACGTAGCGTCGGCGATGGTTCTCAGCAGCGGCTGTTGAGCGATGTCTCCCAAACCGCGAAAGATCTCGATTTGAGCACGCAGAGCCTCCCCTAAGTCGGCATCGAGAACCGTGGACAAAATCGTATGTAGTCGCTGGATGCCTTTTTCCAGATCCACCGCAAAGAGAAAGGGAGACGCTGCTCCAAGGCAAGACGCATTCAGCTTAGCGTCGAGCTGTTGCCAGATGGGGTGACTCACTGAAACGGCGTTGCTGTTGGGTTGCAAATCCTCTAGCAGCAGCGATTTGAGATGGTCATAGGCTTGAAGCAGTAGATTCTCTAGTTCCAGGTCCACCGGGATCCTCTGCTCGGAGAGGGCTTTAAACACCGTCTCCAGATTGTGGGCTAGGGTTTGAATTTGGCTCAACCCGACGCAGGCCGCTCCACCCTTGAGCGAATGAGCAGTTCGCATCAAGCGGTACATTTTGGCGACGCTGTGATCCTGTCGCAAATGGATCAGATCTTCCTCAAGGGCCTGCAGTAGCTCGGGTATCTCTTGCAGAAAGAACTGATAGGACTCGTGGGGACGGAAATCAGAAACCATAAGCAGCACAAGGACAGAGGAAGGCAGCGGCTCGCCACAGGTGATAGCACCCTTGGGTATTATTGCTAACGTTATTGCACTTTGAACTGAGCAGCGCTGTCCTGTAGCTCTCTAGCAACATCTAGCAGTTTCGTAAAGGAATCAGCTACCCGAATCGACTGTTCCGATGTGGTTTGGGCGATCACCTCGACTTCTTGCATCGTGCTGGACACTGACGCTGAGGTTTGGGTTTGAGCAGTGGCAGCCTGGGCCATTTGTTCCACCAGTTCGCGAATCTCGCCACTCACAATAGCGATAGAATTCAGCCGTTGCCGGGTGGTTTCAACCAGCTCGGTTCCAGAAACCACTTGTTCTAATCCAGCTTCCATGGCTGTAACAACCTGATTGGTTTCCGACTGAATTTCCTCCACGATTTGTTCAATTTCCCGAGTTGCCGCCGTCGAGCGCTCCGCCAGCGAGCGAACCTCCTCAGCCACAACCACAAAGCCCTGCCCTTCTCCCGCAGAACCATTGGCTTCAATGGAGGCATTGAGCGCCAGCACATGGGTCTGACTAGCCAGATCCCGGATCAAGCTCACAACCCGAGAAATCTTTTGCGACGATTCGCCCAAACGTTTCACCTTCTGTGCCGTTTCCTCTACTGTTGCTTGAATCGCCAGGATGCCGTCCACCGTCCGATTCATGGCTTCGTCACCGTCCTGCAGCGTTTGGTTGGCTTGCTGCACTTTCTGCTCAGCGGCTTGGGCATTGGCAGCGACGCTCTGCATCGAGTCGGACATGGCCTGAATTTGCCCCAACGCCACTGTGATGGCTTCTGCCTGCCGCAGTGCTCCCGCCGAGAGGGCGCTCACTTCGCCTTCACTGCTCCAGGCCGTCTGAGCAACCGCTGCTGACGCCGACTGCACATGAAGCACAATCCGCTGCAAGTTTTCGACTGTGGCATTGAGGAACTGCGCCACTGTGCCAATTTCACCGCTGAGTTGCCGCGCTCGCACGGTTAGATCGCCCTGAGAGACGCCCTGCACATCGGCAAGCAAGGCTTCGAGCTGCCCTTGAATGGCATCTTTCTGGTGTCGCTGCTCCTGGGAAGCCAGTTCTGCCTGTTCGCGAGCTTGTTCCAATGCTTCGATGAAACTGAGGTGATCCAGGGCATATTCCACCTGGGTCGCCAACTCCGACAGGAAATCCATCTCCGACCGTTGCCACACCCGCGGCATTGAGCAATGGTGGGCCATCAAGAGTCCATAAAGCTGGTCGTCTTTGCGAATCGGAGCAATTAGATTCGCCTTGACTTCGTACTGTTCTAGGGTGCGGATGTGGCAGTCCGACAGGCCAGGCTCTTGGTAGATATCGTTAATGGCCCGCACCCGTCCGTTGCGATACAGCTCGACGTAGCGCCCCCGAAAGCAGGGGTCATCAATGCGGGCATCGAGCACCCGCGAGAAACCAGGCATGACGGCTTCAGCAACCATGGTGCCACTCCAGTCTGGATTGAAGCGGTACACCAGCACCCGGTCGGTGTGCAGTAGCCGTAGAGCACCCTGCACCGCTGTTTTGAGGATATCGTCCTGGCTTAGCGACTGGCGTGCCCGAAAGGCAATGTCGCCAAACAAGCGGGCGCGGCCGATAATCGCCTGATTCTTGGCAATCGAGCTAAGGTGATCTAGGGCATATTCCACTTGGGTCGCCAATTGCGCCATAAAATCAATTTCAGCCTTCTGCCAGGCACGAGGTGCATTGCATTGATGAGCAATCAGTAAACCGATCAACTCATTGTTTTGGCGCAGCGGTGCAACCAAGTTGGCCTTAACGCCGTATTTCTCCAAGGTGCGGATGTGGCAGTCGGTCAACTGCGACTCTTGACGAATGTTGTCAATCGCGCGAACGCGCCCATTTTTGTAAAGCTCGACATAGCGCCCCCGGAAGCAAGGGTCATCAATTTTTTCGGCCAACACGCTCGGAAACTCTGGCACCACCGATTCTGCCACCATCGTGCCGCTCCAGTCGGGATTGAAGCGGTACACCAGCACCCGGTCGGTCTTGAGGATTTGCCGTGCCCCCTGCACCGTCAACTGAAAGATCTCCTGGACATCTGAGGTTTGGCGCGCTCGAAAAGCAATTTCTCCGAAAAACCAGGCTCGCTGGTTGGCGGCCTGCTGCTCGTTGAAGAAATGAATATAGTCGAGGCTGTACTCAACTTCAGTGGCGAGCTGCGCCATAAAATCTAGATCGGCTTTGGTCCAGAGGCGTGGTCCCTGACACTGGTGGGCAATCAACAGTCCGTAGAGGTGGTCGTCTTGGCGAATCGGCACGACCAGATTGGCGCGCACCCGATACTGCTCCAGCAGACGAATGTGGCAATCAGTGAGTCCAGGTTCTTTGTAAATATCGTTAATCGCCCGCATCCGGCCATTTTGGTATTGGAGCGCATGCCGCTGCCGGAAGCAGGGGTCACCGATGGTTTCGTTGAGCACCTTGGGCAGATCGGGCGCGACAGATTCGGCCACCATGGTGCCGCTCCAATCGGGGTTAAAGCGGTAGATTACCACACGGTCGGTACTCAAAAACTGACGGGCAGCCTGAACAGTGGTCTCGTAGAGCACCGACAACTGAGGCGTCTGCCGGGTCCGGAAGGAGAGATTGCTCAAAAGCTGCCGCTGCTGCAACTGCCGTGCCTGCTGTTTCGAGAGCTGCTGCAACTGGCTGGATAATTGCCTGATTTGGTCTTCTAGCTGCATCAGCTCATTACCGTCTGCCGCTGCCGGTAATTTACCCTGCCCAATCTGATGAACCACCGCATTCGCGTTCTCAATGGGACGCAAAGCTCGTTTAGTGAGCACATTGGCACTGGCTCCGGCGGCAATCGCAGTCAGCACACTGCCAAACAGCAGCGTCACAAACGGGCTAGGAAAATAGTAGCTAGTCGTACCCACGAGCAAAATTGGCACAGTGCTGAAGGCAATCGCCAGCAGGGCAACTTGCTGTTTCAAACCCAATCCCTGCCACCAGCGCTGAATTCGCAGAGGTTGGGCCGAGGGCTGAACCGATCCAGGCAAGGCTGATGACTCTTCAGCAGCATGAGACGAGAGTATTGGGGAAGCAGGCTCGGTGGGGTCTAGCAGCAGCGAGGGCAAATCGACTGCCTCCGGAGAAACCGAACTACCATCGGAAAGAGCAGAGTTAGCAGAATCGAGCATGTTGTCAGCCATCAGGGCAAACCTCTAGTCAGTTACTGAGTTACAGAATCCTTCAACAAATCAAGAATTTTTTCCCCATCTAGGATCAGGACAGTTCCCTCTTCCCGGCTTTGATAAAGACCGCGTAGGCAGCAGGCTAGATTGGGTGTGATGTCAATCAACAGCGGCGATTGCAACTGCTGAATTCGAGGGAGCGGGCAGACGACTAAGTGCCCCACTTGCCGCACCGCTAACCCAACCTGAGACTGCTGCCGATGCACCACCATGACACTGTAGGGGTGACGACAGTTTTGCGCCCAGAGGGTTTCTATTCCCACTAAACAGGCCAGGTCAACAATCCATAACACTTCGCCCCGATGATTGCAGATCCCCATGACCGCATCGGGAAGATCAAAAATGGGGGTGATTTGGCTTGGTTCCAGAGTAAGAATTTCCCCGAGATGCTCGGTGGGCAGCATTGCCTGCAGCCGAGGTGTCATCTGAAAGCTCAAAAACTGAGAATGTTGAACCTGCCGTCCTGTCATAGAGCAGATACACAAAATACAAAAAAATTAGAAGTGCTAGCAGCCCTCACCGCCCCCAAGTTGGATTCTCACTGAGGCACTGCATTGAGTGACCGCATTGCCTGACTGATAGTTAGCCAGTAGTTAGCCAGGGTGGGGATGGCAAGAGTAGGATTAAACGGAACTGGAATCTAGGCAGCAGTGCGGATAGTACAATGCGCTTATCATATAAAAAATGACACTCGCTAACCTACTGTGATTTGGCTGAGGTGCTTTTGGCAACCCCAGCAGATGCTGCTGTTTAGGACCCGTATGAGCAGTAGAGCAGCCTATACTGACCTATACAGTGAGCTTACCGGTGAGATTAGTTTTCGATCCTACATCTAATGCCGCTAAGATTTGAATGAGGCGCTGTTGGCTAGAAAAGCCTGTCAGGGAAATTTAATCTTTAGACTGAATATCTCCAAAGCCAATAACGTTAGGTGGCCGCACATTTCATGGAAAATGCAGATTGGGCAAGGGAGTATCCTCCATGTCTGAACTGTCTACAATTTGTGTTGAAATTCTGTCTGGCAGACTAGCAGGCATCGAGCGGTTGCTGCCTATTGCCGCGAGAAGGAGAGGGAACGCTGGTTTCCTGCGCTAGGTTGCAGCCACTGAGCCACGAGTCAGCACACTGGTTTGGGTGAAATTCTGCTACTCCGCTCTTCTAGGAACCGCCGAATGGCGTTTGCAGCCAGTGAGATTGCTTTATCAGGGTTAGAATCTGTTTTTCAAGGTGATTGTTTTCCCAGGCTCACGTCCGTTCATTGCTGAAGTGCACTACCTGCTATGCTCTGCTGTCTTAATCCTCAATGCCAGAAACCCCTCAATCCAGACGATGCCAATATTTGTCAGAACTGCGGGGCAGCGCTAACACTATTGCGAGGTCGCTATCGGGCAGTGCAACTGCTAGGACAGGGTGGATTTGGCAGAACCTATCTCGCATTGGATGAGGATCGTCTGAACTCGCGCTGCGTCATCAAACAGTTTTCGCCACAAGTTCAGGGTACGAAATCGTTAGAGAAGGCAGTGCGGCTGTTCAACCAGGAAGCGGTGCGGCTGCACGAGCTAGGAGAGCATGCACAAATTCCAGCTCTGCTGGCTTACTTCGAGCAAGATGGCTATCTCTACTTGGTTCAGCAATTTATCGAAGGACAAAGCTTGCTGCAAGATATGCGGCAGCAGGGACCCTTTAATGAGCGGCAAATTCGCGAGGTGCTGGCAGACGTGCTACCCGTCCTGCGCTTTGTGCATCGCCATCAGGTGATCCACCGCGACATTACTCCCACCAACATTTTGCGCCGCCAGTCGGATGATCGGCTGGTGCTGATTGATTTTGGTGTGTCTAAGCGAATTCAGGAAGAAGCGGCTGCCGACGGCGGTACCCGCATTGGCACCGAAGGCTACGCCCCCATGGAGCAATTTCGGGGTGGCAAGGCCTATCCAGCCAGTGATCTATACAGCCTAGGAGCAACTTGTCTGCATCTGATGACGGAAACCCGCCCCGATCATCTCTACGATCCGCTGAATGGGCGCTGGATCTGGCGAGAGTATCTGTGGAAGGAGAAAGGGATGCAGGTGAGCGACCAACTCGCGCATATCCTAGACCACCTGTTGAAAGATCTGGTGAGTGAGCGCTACCAGTCTACAGACGAAGTCATGCGGGATCTCAACGCTGATTCTTTTCTGCCCTCCACTCGTCCGGGAGCATCGGTCGTTTCGGGTGCGGCTACTCGCTCTCCGACAGGGCTATCCTCCCATTCACGATCGGCGACGCCGGCTCCAGCTGCTAGACCCATGTCTCAGCCGCCCTTGTCTCGACCTTCAGGGTCCCCCGGTGTGTCGGGTCGGCCGGCTACAGTTTCCTCGGGTGGTTCTAGCGGAACCCGTAGCGGGCAGGTGGCTTCGCAGCCCAGTGGACCCGCTGCCCCGTCTCGCCCGCCGACTGCTCGCTCTCCTCGCTGCTTGCACACGCTCACAGCCCATACCTCATGGGTTACCTGTGTCGCTATCAGCGCTACAACCCCAACCTTCGCCAGCAGCAGTTTAGATGACACTGTAAAGATATGGAACCTAAACACCGGCGAGCTGCTGCTCAATTTGGTTGGGCATACCCGAGGCGTGAATACGATCGCCATCAGTCCTGACAGCCGTACCTTAGTGAGCGGCAGCGACGACTACAGCGTGCGAGTCTGGAGCTTCCTGAACGGTGCACTGCTGGGTGCTCTGAGCGGGCATAACCGAGACGTCAATGCCGTTGCTATCAGCCCTGATGGCAAACTGCTAGTGAGTGGCGGTGAAGATCGCACGATTCGTCTCTGGAGTCTGAGCACTGGGGCGCTGCTGAAAACCTTGGCAGAAGTAGCTGGCATGATCAAGACCATTGCCATTAGCCCCGATGGCAAATTGCTGGCGAGCGGCGGTCTGGATAACAAAATTAAACTCTGGAGTCTGCGTACCGGAGAATACCTGAAGACCCTGGTTGGTCACCTCAATCCAGTGCACGCCATCCTCTTCAGCCCTGACGGGCAAACCTTGATTACCGGCAGCAAAGACAAGACGATTCGGCTGTGGAACATCCAAACGGGCGAGTTAGTACGCACCTTCACCGAGCACATCCGAGATGTCAATGCTTTGGCGCTCACGCCCAATGGTCGAGTCTTGATCAGCGGCAGCAGCGACAGCACCATTAAGCTATGGGATTTGGCTACCGGTCGCGTGTTGGCAACCTGGACGGACCATACCGATACGGTCAACTCCGTCGCCGTTAGCCCAGACGGCAAGCTGCTGGTCAGCGGCAGTTCCGATAAAACCATACGCATCTGGCAGTTGATGGTCTAAAGCATTGTGGGTTAGGTGGATCAACAAGCACCACGGCTGACCCAGTTTCACCTAGCAAACACCCCCTCCACAGATAGACCGGGAAGGGGGCGATTAAGTCAGCTATGCTCTCGATGAGCAATGTAGTAGCCGAGTTTCCGAGAATTGGCCAATCGAGGGTTGAACTATGGGTTGAACTGTTGTCCAATCCGAGCGAGTTCCTGGGTTTCTGCGCCCAAGACCGGTGCAACCAACGACGGCTGTGGGAGAAGCAGCGGTTGCTGTGCTAAAAGCGGCAGCACCTGACGCACCTGAGCTGCCACCTCTACAGTTTTCACATCATAGGTCTGAGTCGCCAGCTTTGGATAGACGCCAATACCAATGATGGGCACTAGCAGGCAGAGGGCAATAAAGGCTTCCCGGGGTTTAACGTCTGTCAAAGTAAATTGCGCCACCAGTTCTGGATTTTCCTTGCCGTAGAATACCGTACGCAGCATCGACAGCAGGTAGATCGGAGACAAAATCACGCCCACAGCCGCCAGCAGCACGATCACCACCTTGAAAGCGGTGCTGTAGACATCACTACTTGCAAATCCTAGGAAAACTGCGATTTCGCCCACAAAACCACTCATGCCAGGCAGAGCCAGCGACGCCATTGAACCAGCCGTAAACAGGGCAAATAGGGTTGGCATCGACTTGCCCATGCCGCCCATTTCGTCCATCGCCAAGGTGTGTGTCCGCTCGTAGGCCACACCCGACAGGAAGAACAAGCTCGCGGCGATCAACCCGTGAGAGACCATTTGCAGCACTGCTCCACTCAAGCCGATATCAGTGAAAGCGGCAATGCCGATCAGCACAAAGCCCATGTGAGCAATCGACGAGTAAGCCAAGCGGCGCTTCAGATTCGTTTGCGCAAACGCGGTGAGGGAGGCATAAACGACACCCACGGCTCCTAATACAGCCAGGACCGGAGCAAAATAGGCATGGGCATTTGCCAGCATTTCCATGTTGATCCGAATCAGACCGTAACCGGCTAGTTTCAGCAGCACCCCAGCTAAAATCATCGACACAGGAGCGGGCGCTTCACTGTGGGCATCGGGCAGCCAAGTATGCAGCGGAAAGATCGGCAGCTTGACAGCAAAGGCAATCAAGAATGCTGCATACATTGTCACTTCAAATGCTAGGGAGTAGTCCTTCAGGGCCAGGGCGTGCATATCGAAGGTGACAGTATCGCCATAGAAAGCCATCGCCAGACCAGCGACCAGAATAAAAATGGATGCGGCTGCCGTGTAGAGGATAAATTTAGTCGCGGCATAGAGGCGACGTTGCCCGCCCCAAGTAGCAATGAGCAGGTAAACCGGCACTAGCTCAAGTTCCCACATCAGGAAGAAGAGCAAAATGTCTTGAGCAACGAACACGCCAATTTGGGCGCTGTACATTACCAGCATCAAGAAGTAGAACAGCCGTGGTTTGTGCGCAACCTTCCAGGAGGCAAAAATGGCTAGAGTCGTCACAAAGCCAGCCAGCAACACTAGCGGCATCGACAAGCCATCGACAGCCACCGACCAGTTCAAACCTATCTGGGGAATCCAGGCATAGCTTTCTGCCATCTGATAGCCTGAATTGCTGAGGTCGTAGTGTTGCCAAAAGGCGTAGACCAGCAGGGCAAACTCAATCAACCCCACACTGAGCGCGTAGGAACGAACAGTCTTGCCGGTTTTATCGGGAAGCAGTGGAATCGGCAGAGCGGCTACCAGCGGCAGCAGAGTCAGAACGGTGAGCCAAGGAAATTGCGTACTGATCATGGGAGCTTACCCAAACGGTTGTAGAGATTGCGGGTATTCAGGTTGGTTAAGCCAGAGCCTGGATAACAACCTGTGCTCAGTCTGCGAAGAAGCGCACCTAATCAGAGAAGGGAGTCTAGATGCTGGACGCTCTCGTCCTTGGTGACAAGATCGAGTAACGCAAATCACGGTTCAACCAGTCAGTTTCGAAGTTTAGGGGCTATGACCCGGCACCTCTCCCCAATTCTTTCTCTCAGCAGACCAAGCAGCTAAGGCAAATGAATACTGAACAACAGGATTGATGAGGATTTATACTTATCAGTCCTGATTACCAGCATACCCGATTTGTAAAGTTAAGTTAACTTTTTCGGTCAAGAATCGCTCACTTCACCCAGTACATATTGCAACATGATGAAGGGAAGGACTCCTTGCCTTTGCTGAGTCAGGATCATGTCCTGGCAGTTTTGTAAAGAAGCTAAAAAGCAGCTATCGCCGTCTTCTTAATATCTCTTTACAATTCCTGCCCCACTCTAGCTCACTTCAGTCCTGATCCGCCACTGCATCATCCAGGCTTCAAAAAATAATTAATTTTCCTCTGCTTCACCAAAAATTAACTATAATCACGGCATGTTTCTTTTGCTGACTCTACTGCCCCGAGACAGACTGCTGTTGACCCTACTATGAATCGGATTTTGCCTTGGCTGCTCTCGCCTTGTCTGCTGCTGATTGCCCCAGTGACTGTTATGGCTCAGGTGGCACCGACCGAGGCTCCGGGAGCAACGATTGGTACAGGCACACTCGCAGCTCCTTCGGCAACGCCCCCGGTCTTTACCGTACCCACCTTTACGGCACCGCAGTTTCCACCTCCAGTACTGACGCCACCTGTCTTAAACGCTCCCACATTTACAGAACCCATATTTGAGGGTCCACAGAGCGCTGCACCGATTTTTGAATCTTCAGCTTTCGAACCGCAGCTATTTAGTCCTTATCAGCCGACACCACCAACGCTGACAGCTCCTAGCTTTATTTTCCCTACCCTTCCTGAGGAAGACGGCACTACTGAAGTTACTGTGCCGGCAGTGGAAGCGCCTGAGGTATCAGTTCCCTGAATCTCAGCAAAACCTCAGCCGCTAATGGCAATCCATCTAGACAATCACCTTCTACGACCTTCTACCGCTTCACCTTATGTGGCCAACTAGCAGGTCCGAGACGCGAATCTGCCCAAAATATCTACCCAAAGATATCTACCAAAGGGGGTTGCCCCAGCTGTGATCGGGTCCTCTCAAATTGCGAGCGGTGATGTACCCAGCCACGCCTTCAAAACCGTAGGTGGCAAAGAGCCGCCAATTGCTGTTTACGGTTAGGTAAAATAGGAGCTTTGCTGCCAATACACCGGTTGCGGGGTGCTCTCGGGTTCCCCGAATCAGTTTTTAGAACTTTCAGTTTTTAGAACTTTTAGAACAGGGCTGAGGTAAAACGGCTGAATGATCAGAAGATGGAGAGGATAAAACATACTCCACGATTGCCCTAGATAAACGCTTTGATAAACACGGTCAAAACGAACAACAAACAAGGTTAGTGCTGCGCTGCTCAATGAATTCAATCAATGCATTCAATCATGGAGCGGCACAGAGACTTGCAACATACTTGCAGTGGAGTCTGATTAAAACTCAGTTCTTCTCCCAACTACGGTTCTGTCTTAAGCTTTTCTTAAATCTGTCTTAGTCTTCAATTAGGCTGCACACCCCTATAACCCGCTGAATGGATGAGGTTGTCCTATGGCTAATGCTGTCACTCCTGATCGCAATGCTGATATGGCTCTTGCAGATGCGGAACAGAGCGGAACCAATTCCCTAACGTTGGGCGACTATGCCCATACAGTGATCGCGAAGCAGTACCGCCGTTTAGTGAAGCAAGAACAAGGTGTTTTGAAGGACAAAGACCCAGAATATCTTCATCAAATGCGGGTGGGAACTCGCCGCCTGCGGACAGCCCTACAAGTGTTTGGGCGAGCGGTGGACTTGCCTAAAGCAGCCCGAGAAAAAGCCGTGCAGGAGTTAACTCGCACCCTGGGTCATTTGCGTGATCTCGATGTCCAAATAGCAGCTTTGCAGTCTAATTATCGTCCTCAGCTACCGACCTCTGAACAGAAGCTGCTAGATAAAGCCACTGCTAACCTTAAGAAACAGCGTCAAAAAGCCTTTGCAGCGGTCGAGGCGGCTTTGACTCAACCTCACTATCAATCGCTGAAAGCGGCCTATGAGCAGTGGTTACAGCAACCCCGCTACACGCGCATTGCTCAACTGCCGCTATCGCTGCTTTTGCCCGATCTGCTCAGTCCGCTGCTGTCGGAGTTATTACTACACCCCGCTTGGCTGATTTCAACTGAGGAGAATACCGGCGAGAATCGGCTCGTGCTACATGAATTGCGCAAGGTCTGCAAAAAGGTGCGTTATCAAACGGAGTTCTTTACCGATCTATACGGCGAAGAGTTTAGCAACTGGGTCAACGAGCTGAAGCAGCTTCAAGAAGACTTGGGTACGGTTCAGGATACCCATGTGCTGCTAGAAATCTTAGAGCAGCAAGGTTCCCCTACAGGCAAGCTGCCCGAACTGCATCAGGCGATTGACGCAGAACAGATGCAGGCCATGTCCTATTGGGAAAGCGTGCGCCAGCAATATCTCAGCGCTGAATTTCGTGCTCGCCTGCACCAGATGATCCTGGCACCCCTAACCAACCAGTTGTAGTCATCCCTTGGCTAGTTCCGTCATTGAATGCAACTCAACTGCATGCAAATCAAGCTTCATTGATAAGCGCAATCTATTAAGCTGCTCCAATTGATATGATCTTCAAAAACGATAATCTGGGCTAATTTGTAATCAAGTTATCGTTAGGGAAAACTATCAATAGAAGGGGATCAAAATTGCGCCAAACTAGCAATGAATTGATCCATTTCTTGAAATATCAGCGGTTGCGATTCTACTTTTGCAGTAGAGCTAGAAAGTCTCACAGTCCTTGAATCTGAGGAAATCAGTCAGGCAAACCTTATCAAAACGGAAAGGAAATCTAAAGTATAAGTAATTTCGGTTTAACTAAAGCCTTCTGATTACGAATCCCATTCAGCCCACGGCTTGATCGCACGTTACAGTCAGGTGGTTTTCTCGTAGTATCAGAGATGAGGTTGACCCAGAGGCAAATCTTGATGCATACGAGATGTAGACTGAGCAACAGACCAAGCAATGGGCAACCTCTGACTGCCGTTTCCAACACTGAGAGGATAGTACATGGCTACATACAAAGTCACCTTGATCAACGAAGCTGAAGGTCTAAATACAACGATCGAAGTGCCCGATGATGAGTACATTCTGGATGCTGCCGAAGAGCAAGGGCTAGACCTTCCCTATTCTTGTCGTGCAGGGGCCTGCTCAACCTGTGCAGGTAAAATTGTTTCTGGTACGGTTGATCAGTCTGATCAGTCTTTCCTAGATGACGATCAGATCGAAGCAGGCTATGTTCTGACCTGCGTGGCATATCCTACCTCTGACTGCACAATCATTACCCACCAGGAAGAAGAGCTTTACTAAGCAGTTCAGCTCTGTCAGGGACCTGGACGTCGATACAGAAGTGCATGAGCACTTCTGTTTTGTTGTATTCAGGTTGGCTGTATTCAGGGTGACTCTGCAGGCGCTATTGCAGTTTCGGGCGCAGTCGGTTCTCGCCAGAAAGTGATTGAGGGATTCAACGGCTGTACCTGCGTTCCAGGGTAATAGAAGCTGAGAATGCGACTGTGCGACCAGTTTAGCTTTCCGAGTTGGTAGGCTCCCGTCTGGCTCATGCCGACTCCATGCCCCAATCCGCCACCAACGAAAGCATAGCCCTTCAACACTCTAGTTGGAGGGGAGGCTTGGGGGCTAGATTGAGGAGAAGCAGGACTGCCCGAAGGAGTGGCGGGAGCAGCTTGCGCAGGAGCCGTAAGACTAGGGTTCGCTGGACGAGGTGTTTCGTAGATTGGGTCGATGTAGAACAGCGTGCTATTCGGTGCGTAAAGTGCCCGCAGAATCTCGTCTTTCTCTAGTGTGACTATGCCGCGATCGGTGGTTACTTCCATGCGCTGCACCCGCCCTGCTGGCGAGCGCTCTAGAATCTGCAGTTCTTTAACCTGAGTGAAATTAGCGAGCGGGTGCTGCTTGCTTTGCAGGTAGCGCCGCAGATCGGAAGCAATGTCGGTGAGTGGGCTTTCAACCCGCCAGCGGAACATGTCCCACCCAACTTCGTTGAAGCCCTCCTTGCGGCTAATAAAAGCTCGGAAGTTGGTTTCGTCATCCAGGCTTTGCTGCGACAGGTCCCAGATGTTCTGCACGGAATCCACGACCGCTTGCAGGTAGGGACGATCGACCCCATTCCAAACATTGCTAAAGGGAGCGGTAACACCACCCGTAGTGGAGGAATAGAGCGCGTCCACTAACTCGTTTTGATAGGTGAGCACTAACCCGCGCGTTGCCGCAATTGCCCGATCCGATTCGGGTGCCGCTCCGTTTAGCCCCCAATACACTTGACACTGGGTATCGGCACAGAGCTGGTAGTTGTCGATGGCAAAGCGGCGCAAATTGCGGAGTGCATAGGTACGAGCTAGAATGGCTTGCGCTTCAATGGTGGTGGGCGGAGCACCGAGTCCAATTTCGTGAGGTACCACGCCCCGCAGATAGGTTTCGATGGGCACCTGATTTACAAGCGTATAGGTGCCGTAGGCATTAGGCTGTAGCTTGAGGCTGCCTCCATAAAGGCGAGTCCCGTGGTCTTCACGGTTGAGCGTCACCTCAATTCGATCATTGGCAGTATCAAACTCGACCTCATCGTCTTGGTAGCGAGCACCGTCGACGACAATTGTGGCCTGCGGTTCTTGCTGCTGCACCTGAGAGTCGATGAACGCCGTCCGGGCACCGTGGGCTTGTAGGTTTTGCATCAGTAGACGACGCAATAGAGGCGTGCGATAGGTGTCGCGCTTAGCCCAGACCTGCCACTGCCGCGGCTGAGCTAGCTCTACCTCGACCCCCTTGGATCGCCACTGCAAAGCGCTATCTTCGGCGCTTTCAAAGCTGCGATGGGTACTCAACACCACCCGCTCAGTAACCCTAGGTTCTGGCAGCGGCTGCATCTCGATATCAATCTTGACGTCGCCATTGGTGGTTAGCCTCTGGACTTGATCCCCGGTCTGGAGCTTCACGGTCAGGCTATCCCCAGCTAAAGGTTTCAGGGTTATTTCTTCCTCAGGATTGGAGCCGAACCGCTGCACCACTCCCACATCCAAAATCGGATTCATCGGGGCTTCCTGAGCCGAAGCCGATCGCACCATAGCCGCGCTAGCCGCCATGCCGACTAAACAAGCGGTCATCACTCGGGTACTCAGGATTCCTAGAAGCCCCTCGGGTCGGGCAACAGATGAGCGACAAGTTGAAGGGGCAAAGGGCGTTGGTCTCCTCACGAACCTGATTTCCTCCAGCTACAGAACGAACAACAAACCCGAATCTACGGTAGCTCTTGATCAGCCATGCTAACTCTGAATTCGCGAATTGTTACAAGACCTTTGCATAGTTATACCGCAACTGGATTGGCTCTGACTGGGCTGAGAAAAGAGTTGAGAAATCTAAAGGGCAGGGTTAGGCAGCAGGGTTGGTAGATCTTCATCTAGAATCGCACTATCGGCCCTGACAATGAGACCACAGTCTCTAGACGCTGATTTTTGATCGAGGTTTTCAAGGAACAGATTTAGCCAAGGCTCTAAAGTAACGTTCTGAACGTAAAGTCGCGCTTGAACTATGACGCAACACTCTTCATCAGGATCAGGCACCTGCAAGACGTTTTATCGCGGGCATTGCAGCGCAACTGGAGATAGTTCGGTTGAACTCTGAAATGGGGCGCGGTTCCCAATCCGGTGCTCGTTTGATTTAACTCGTTTGGTTTAAACCGTTATTCAGCAGTTTACAGAGGCTTTTTTATGGACAAGCTGATTCATTATCCCATGGTGATTGGTGGCGAACTCGTTGAGACGGGCAGCACTGATCTCATTGACCCAGCAACCGGCACTCCCTTTGCAACGGTAGCCCTGGGCACAATAGCCGATGTTGATCGAGCCGTAGCCGCCGCTAAATCCGCTCAGAAGGACTGGAGGAAGCTGTCCTACGGAGAGCGCAGCATCGCATTGCTGAAGTTTGCCGATGCGCTGGAGGCTAAGAGCGATGAACTGGCTCGACTAGAAAGCCAGAACGCTGGCAAACCCTTGAAGCTGACAACCGGCGGCGATATCCCCTTTGCCATTGATAACCTGCGCTACTTTGCATCGGTGGTGCGGCGGCCTGAAGGCTCGGCGGCAGGAGAATTTGTGGGCGGCTATACTAGCATGACTCGTCGCGAGCCGATTGGCGTTGTGGGTGCGATCACGCCCTGGAACTATCCGTTCATGATGGCGATCTGGAAGCTGGGTCCGGCTTTGGCGGCGGGAAATGCTGTGGTGATCAAGCCCGCGCCTAACACCCCTGTGACGACGATTGAGCTAGCCAAAATTGCACTGGAGGCAGGGCTACCGGCAGGTTTAATCAATGTCGTCACTGGCGGTGCTGAGGTGGGAGAAGCCATCTGTACTCATCCCGATATCCGCATGATCAGCTTTACTGGCAGTACGCGCACCGGCAAGCGGATTGCAGAACTCGCCAGCCCATTGGTGAAGCGGGTCACTCTGGAACTCGGCGGCAAAGCTCCCTTTGTCGTGTTTGCCGATGCAGATATTGAAGCAGCTGCTCGGGGCGCGATTCCTGCTGCATACATGAACAGTGGTCAAGATTGCACCGCCGCTACGCGGATCTATGTCCAGAATGAAGTTTTCGATCCGTTTCTGGCTCGCTTCACCGAGCTGACCCAAACGATTAAAGTCGGACATCCTATGGCGGAAGACACCGACATCGGTCCGCTAACGAGCGAAACCCAACGCCTGAAGGTGCATGGTTTTGTAGAAGAAGCGCGGCAGCAGGGCGTCAAGATTGCTACCGGCGGTGAACTGCCAGCAGGCGAAGGCTACTACTATCCGCCGACGATTCTCGTGGAGGCAGATCAGGCGGCGAGCTGTGTGCAGGAGGAAATTTTTGGTCCGGTAGTAGTGGTGAACCGCTTCTCCGACGAGGCAGAGGCAATTCAGCTCGCGAATGACATTCCCTATGGCTTGGCAGGCAGTGTCTGGACGCTCAATGTGCAGCGGGCAATGCGAATGGCGGCTGCCCTAGAATGCGGCACAGTCTGGGTAAATGATCACCTGCCGATTGTCAGCGAAATGCCCCACGGCGGCTTCAAGCAGAGTGGTATCGGTAAAGATATGTCTTACTATGCGCTGGAAGAGTACACGATCGTCAAGCATGTCATGTTCGATACCACCGGCGACCAGCGCAAAGCTTGGCACTCCGTCGTGTTTGATGCCTAGTTTGATGGCTAGATGTCCTCGTTGAGGTCTGCGGTAGGCGGGGTCTGAGCCTGCAACGGTTGCCATCCTGCCTGCCAAAGGGTGCGGTCTTTCAACTGCTGGGCGTTGAGCCAAAATCGCACTTGCGGGTCGCAGGCAGCAACCATCTCGGCAAACACCCACGGACCTTGATTTTTGCGGTTCACTACCCGAAAGTGACGCCAGCCCCACGTCGGTTGGCGGGAGGTCCATTTGGAGCCGACCAGATGAGGGAACTTCTGCTTTTTAGGCATCGGACGACTAGCCATAACTGTTTGACTATTAACTTGACTATTAACGTTGCGCCTGCCACCGCAACCCACAAGATGGCGCAGCGATTGAGCACAGGCATCTTTACAGAATGTATCTTGTTGTATTTTGTAATAAAAACCAGAGGAATGGGCAAAAACAAATTAATTCGCTTTATAAAATCAGAATTCTCGGCAGAATTCATCTCCCACTTCCGAAATGTTCGGTTATGCTGAATTCATAGCAATCGTCGCCTCGCCAAAAGAGACTGTACTGAACAGATTGCACTGAACTGCACTGAACAGGGGTTTCTTTTGGGGGCTGCGGTCAGTTGATCAACCTAAGGCATCTCGTCAGACTCGAATTACCCAATTCCATTCAATGCCACGTTGACCTCTTGATTGTGCACCGCCAATTCTGGTTCTACGTTTTTGTTTCGTTTTAACCGTTCACATCGCAATTATCTGTGACGAGGATCATGAAAAAGCGTGCAATTTTGGTGAGAAAAGTTACAATCGGAGAGGTTTCGGCGAAACCCGTAGGCAAAGAGTCCCGTTTTGGTGCTTGCGCTCAGCCGTTTGCTGTGACAAGACATGGTGCCTCAGGGATAGAGACCGGCAACCGTGAACTGGTTCCCTCTTTTGTATCTGCTTCCAGCAGCTCAAGGGATACTAGCGCATGACTATGGAACTAGGTCGTGAGAGTCCTTACTTTGATTGACCTTTCACTATTCGATAAAAGGAGCATGAGGAGCGCGGCATGACCCAGGCTAATGACGTACTCGAAACCATTGACCAGCCCGAGAGTGACTTGGATGAACTCTTAATTGAGGAAGGAGATGATCGAGACGACCTGTTTGATGTCCAGCCGGATGAAGACGAAGGCAAAGCGGCGAAAGGAGGCACTCGTCGCCGGACACAAGCCAAGAAGAAGCACTACACGGAAGACTCCATTCGGCTCTACCTGCAAGAAATCGGTAGAATCCGCCTACTGAGAGCAGATGAAGAGATCGAGCTAGCTCGCAAGATTGCTGATTTGCTGGAATTGGAGCGAATTCGCGATCGCCTCTGTGAGCGCTTGGAGCGCACTCCCCAAGACTTCGAGAAAGACTTGGAGCTGTGGGCTAACGAGGTGAATCAGCCGCTTCCCAAGTTTCGCAGGCGTCTTCATGAGGGTCGTCGGGCTAAGGAGAAAATGGTGCAGTCTAACCTGCGCTTGGTTGTATCCATTGCCAAGAAGTATATGAATCGCGGCTTGTCTTTCCAGGACTTGATTCAGGAAGGCAGCCTGGGTCTGATTCGAGCCGCTGAAAAATTTGATCACGAAAAAGGCTATAAGTTCTCGACCTACGCCACTTGGTGGATTCGTCAGGCGATTACTCGCGCCATTGCCGATCAATCTCGGACGATTCGGCTACCGGTTCACCTCTATGAAACAATTTCGCGGATCAAGAAAACGACAAAGCTGCTTTCTCAAGAAATGGGCCGTAAACCCACTGAAGAAGAAATCGCCACTCGCATGGAGATGACCATTGAGAAGCTGCGATTTATTGCTAAGTCGGCGCAGCTGCCCATCTCGTTGGAAACACCGATTGGCAAAGAAGAGGACTCGCGTTTAGGCGACTTCATTGAATCGGATGGCGAAACTCCCGAAGATCAGGTTTCGAAAAACCTGCTGCGAGAAGACCTGGAAAGCGTGCTGGGAACCCTCAGCCCCCGCGAGCGCGATGTGTTGCGACTGCGCTACGGTCTAGACGACGGACGGATGAAAACCCTGGAAGAGATCGGACAGATCTTTAACGTCACTCGAGAACGCATTCGTCAGATTGAGGCGAAAGCACTGCGCAAGCTCCGCCATCCTAACCGCAATAGCGTCCTCAAAGAATATATCCGCTAGCGTGCCTTAAGTTCATTCCTGCTTGAAGACCTGCCTCGAACGGGCAGGT
This sequence comes from Synechococcales cyanobacterium C42_A2020_086, assembly GCA_015272325.1. GTDB lineage: Bacteria > Cyanobacteriota > Cyanobacteriia > Elainellales > Elainellaceae > JACYLU01. Next base: position 122,919 of record JACYLU010000035.1, read on the forward strand.
TTTTTAGTTTTTTATAGCTGTTTATGAATCGTAGGGGTTCTCGGGCACTGAAATTTCCTGGAGTTGGCTGGCTTGAATGACGAGCTGCCGTTTTCCGCCAACGGTTTCGGTAATCATCTCGCCTTCAAGCTGCAGCCATTGGTCGGGAGCATAGTCCGAACGAGTTCCGCTGGGTAGCTTGACGGGTAGCCCCACTGGATAAGCATCGGCTGCACAACAGGTAATGATGAAGCGAGCAATCACAAAGTAGTTCTCGGGTAAATCTGGGATATGAATCACAAAGCCTTTCACGTTCACTTTCTGCCCCGTGTAGGCGTCGGGTTCAGGATAGACATTGAGGGTGCGAATCCAATCAATCAGCGAGCGAGATTCAGGGCTGACCGAGGCGCGAAAGGCTTGGGGCTGTGATCGGGTTAACGTCAAGGTTTCGGTGACGCCGCGATCGAGAGCAACTTGGCTGGCAAAGGGTTTAGGGGTGAACTGTAGCCCAAACAAAGCAACCAACAGCAGCAGAGCACTGCTCCAGCCCGGTGGAAACAGAGCTAGATGCGGTGGCAAGGATGGGCGAGGTAGCGAGCGGGTTTTCCGTACCCGACTTGCCATCTGCCAGCCCCGTTGTCCGATCATGACGGCTCCTAGCGCAACCAAAAAGAAGCCGGCTGAATAAGCAAGCCATACGTAGTCCGGGTGCAGCAACACGTTAATTTTGCCAGTCAGCCAGTATTGCAGCAACAGCGCTCCCCAGGCCAGCACAGTGGCAACATCGAGCAGCCATTGCAGCCAGTACAACTTCTTAGTGGGACGAGAGCGGGGTGGCGTACGCAGTTGCGAATTAATAGTCATAATTAATGGCCATAATAGAGCGCCAGTGAGAAAGCGGCTAGGCGTAACATGAGCGAACTATTGAGCTGATATCTAGCTCACATACAGATTAATCAACAGCGTCAACAAAAAGATTAACTGGGCTGCTAGAACGAAGATGTAGATAATGGCACGACCGCGAAAAACAGACCACATTAGGGCAAAATTCTTCAGGTCAATCATAGGACCAAACACCAGAAACGCCAGCAGCGATCCGCTAGTAAACGTCGCGGCGAAGGAGAGGGCGAAGAAGGAATCAACGGTTGAGCAGATCGAGACAATACAAGCCAGGACCATCATGGCCACAATAGATGTGATTGGACCTTGCCCCAAGCTAAGGATGACTTCCCGTGGCACTGAAACCTGCACCAGAGCAGCAATCGCGGTACCAATAATCAGCACACCGCCCAACTCCCGCAGTTCCTGCACAATATTCTCGACCAGCATCCACAGGCGCTCGGGGATTGGCTTTGACAAGGTTGGATTAGCCACCAAGGTGGCTGCTTGCAGTGGATCACTCTCCAATTGCAGCGGCTGCTTCGACTGCCCGATGAAATAGGTTCCTGAGCGCAGCAGCGGCGAGTCAACGGGAGCAGATTCAGATTCAGCAGTACGCACCAGCATCGCTCGCGCAACGCTCGGCTGCATCAGCGGGCGTAGGTCGGCTTGAGTGCTAAACACCCAACCAATAATTGTGGCAACCAGGAGCGACATGCCAACCCGCAGAAACACAATTTCAGGCTGATCGCGAAAGGCAGTCCAAGTTGCCCAGAAGACAATCGGGTTAACGGTGGGAGCGGCGAGCAAAAACCCGATCGACATCGAAGCGGGAGCACCTTGCACAATCAGACGACGGGCAACCGGGACGTTACCACACTCACAGACCGGGAACAGAAAGCCAATCAGGCTGCCGGCGAAGGCGGCCAACAGCGGGTTACGCGGCACTGATGCGACCAGCTTACGCTCATCGACAAACAGCAACAGCGTGCTCGAGAACAAAACACCCAGTAGCAAAAAGGGCATTGCCTCCACAAGCAAGCTGAAAAATAGGGTCAGAGCATTGTTCAGCTGAGTCATGCGTCCAGGGGTGGTGAGGAGGTGAGCAGCACATTAAAACCTGATGGGTCATTTTACCTGATCCATTGGCAAGAAACCCAAAGAAACCCAAGAATGGCTTCAAAGACTTGCCCTTAACCCGTTAGTTCCACACAACATCCTACCTGATGGCTTGTTTTAGCATCTGACTCCACTGCTCTAACGCTCGTATGCTCTGGCGCTTGTAGTTGCCTTAGCTGGCATATTGCTGCACAGCTAGCACTAGATTCTCAGTCCAACGCTGGGTTAGCTCGTGGCTAGCCGCTTCCACCATGACGCGAATCACCGGCTCGGTTCCAGAAGCCCGCACCAGCACTCGTCCCTGTTCACCCATTGCGGCTTCGGCTTGAGCAATGGCACGTTGCAGTCGCTCATCCTGCTGCCAGTTGAGGCGGCGCTCTCGATCCTCGACTCGGACATTGCGTAGAAGCTGCGGATAGGTCCGGAAGCTTTGGTTCATCAGGTCTGCCAGGGAAGTCCCTGATTGTCGTACCAGCGACGCTAGATGCAGCGCTGTCAGCAGCCCATCGCCCGAAACACCGTAATGAGGGCACAAAATATGCCCAGACTGTTCACCGCCCAGCTTAGCGCCGCGCCGCACCATTTCCGCGTGGACATATTGGTCACCAACGGCAGTCCGCACCAAGGTGCCCCCCTGCTGTTGCCAGGCCCGCTCAAAGCCAAGATTGGCCATCACGGTCGAGATGATCAGATTTTCCGGGAGCTGCTGCGCCTGACGCAATGCCTGCCCCCAGAGATACAAAATATAGTCACCGTCTACCACTCGCCCGCGAGCATCGACTGCCATCACCCGGTCGGCATCTCCATCAAAGGCAAAACCGATATCGGCATTGTGGTTTAGCACCGCCGCCTTTAGAGGCTCCAAATGGGTCGAGCCGCAATTGACGTTGATCCGGTTACCGTCCGCAATATCGTGCAGGCAAATTACCTCGGCACCCATCTGATGAAACACAGTCGGAGCAACCTGGGTCGCTGCTCCCCAGGCCAAGTCTAGAACAACTTTCATTCCGTCTAGATGAACTGCCGGAACCAACGGACGCCGCAGCGATTCGGTGTAAGCGTCAATCAGTTCAGGACGATGGTACGACTGACCCCAGCAGGGTGCCTCGGTATACTCCACAGTTGCCTCTCCCCGCAGGGCAGCTTCAATGGCAGTCTGCAGGTCTAGCGACAGCTTGCTGCCATCAGGTCCAAAAAACTTGATGCCGTTATCCTCAGGAGGATTGTGGCTTGCAGAGATCATCACGCCACCTAGAGCAGCAGTCGTATGGGTCAAATAGGCGACGGTGGGTGTCGGGCAGAGTCCTAAATTCCAGACCTCCAACCCAGCTGCAGTTAAGCCGGCCGAGAGGGCCATGGACAGCATCGTGCTGGAATTGCGAGAATCTTGTCCCAGAATGATTGCGCCCGTTTCTGAACCTTGGCTGCGCAGCACTTGTCCAGCCCAGTAGCCGACCTGCAGCGCGAGAGGAGCGCTGAGCAATTCACCAACCCGCCCTCGGATGCCATCAGTACCAAACAGCCGAGACGACGGTAGAGAGATTCCCCAAGCAGTGGAACCTAGGTTGTGATGGGACGATGTTCCCCTCGGAGACACAGACGTGCCAGATGCGGCAGATGATAGAACCATATCCGTTTACACTCCAAACATCACACTCACAGCGGAGGATAGCACGGTTCTCTGCTTTAGGTACATTTCACTAAAGGTAAAAATTTTTTGTGAATCTTAGTGATGCTAAGTATTGAGCTGCCCCTGGGGTATTATTCGGTTGCTACGCTCAGTCTACTGATGCCCCATTGAAGCTAGCGTAAAGAGATTGCTGAACTAGTTCAAGTCCTTGTAAAGCGGCGATATCGACTGCAAATGCTCAGTGATTTATTGGAATTTATCAGTAATTTGCCCTCGTATTAACCCGCACAGCAGCAAGCCCCAGACAGACACAACAAGCACGGATAGGATGCTCAATAGCAGCACTAGATCAGCAGGCAACGCCCCGAGAATGATGAAGGAAAGATGAAGCAGAGCATCCTAGGAACATTACTGCACGATGCCGTTAGTGAGCGTTGTGGGCTGGCATATTTGCTTCCACTGCGATTCAAAGTCACTTTCCAAGAGTTGCGTCCAGGCTTCTTCGAGCGCAATTCGGACACGCGAATGCCGATCCTGACACAGGACGGCTAGGTTTGTCTTTAGCGTCTCGTTTGCCTGAGTCAGCTGTTGTATCGCCTGCTGCTGCTGTTGATACTCCGCCTGCAATCGCTCAACTTCCTGCTGCAGCACACGATTCACGGACTGCAGTTCTGCAATTTTCTCCTGCTGAATTCGGTATCCGCCGTAGCCCGCTACGCCTAGCGCAGTCAGCAGCAGCACTACTTCCAACGCGGTCACCGATTTCACCACAGGTTTAGAAAACATGATTGCCGAAAACAATAAATTTAAAAAATACTAATTGCTATCTAATATGATATCAAATCATATAATACCAAACTCACTGCGGACCGCTATTTTAGCAGCGCGGTCTGCTACAAAGAGGTCACTGCGGAAGTCACCGCCATTTTATTGATGCAGGTAATGCAGTCTGCTTTCTCTGTTTCCCTAAAAGTTGCGGGTCAGTCCGGATAATGCGGCTGAGGTCATCTACCTCTACACACCGACTTCTGTCAGCAGAGCTTCCATATCAGCCAAAGTCAACCCTTGTTGAATGAAGCGAGGGGACTGGGGATTGTACGGGCTTTGCAAGCGGTCAATGGTCAGCACTTTGGCTCCCTCCGGCAGCATCGGCACGTCTGGATCAAACGCAGTCGGGCGCATCAGCGAGCTGGAAAATCCCTTGAAAATGGTAATTTGATCCGGTTCCCCCTCTACTTCTGCTGTTACCAGCAGCACTTCTTGGGGGCGTTTGATAGTGTACTGCTCTAGTCGATACCCAATAGACCGATTCACGGCAATGCCTTCTGCTGCACTGGCAGAATTATAAAACGGTACACTGCCCTATGGACTCGTAGGATCTCTATACCCCCTCTTCTACTCATGAAATTCAGCCAGTTGGTGCAACGGCTAGAATCCTATCAGCCTCAGCCACTCCAGAAAGATACGGCCGCTGATCCTGAAATTCAGGGCGTGGCGGCAATCGAGGAGGCAGCCGCAGGAACCCTGAGCTACATCGAGGGCAGCAGGTTTGCTCGTTCCATCCAGCGCACGCAAGCCAGCGCTGTGATTCTGCCGCTCGATCCGGCACTTCAAGCGACTGCGAGCCAGCGTCAGATTGCCTGGATTAGCGTCTCCGAACCGAAGCTGCTGTTCGCTCAGGCTGTACGGCTCTTCTATCAGCCGTTTTCGCTGGAGCCAGGAATTCACCCGACGGCGCTCATTCATCCATCGGTAGAGCTAGGCGAATCGGTAGCAATCGGAGCGTATGTGGTGATTCAGGCGGGCGCAAAACTGGGCAACGGGGTGTGTGTGCATCCAGGGGTCGTGATCTACCCCGAGGTGCAGATTGGCGACCGGACCATTTTGCATGCCAACTGCGTGATCCACGAGCGCACCCAGATTGGCAGAAACTGCGTGATTCACAGCGGTGCGGTTATTGGGTCCGAAGGATTTGGCTTTGTGCCCTCGGCTCAGGGCTGGGTGAAGCTTGAGCAGTCCGGGATTACGGTGCTGGAAGATCATGTGGAAGTTGGCTGCAACGCGACGGTGGATCGCCCGGCCGTGGGGGAAACCCGCATCGGCTATAACTCGAAACTCGATAACCTGGTGCATGTCGGGCATAACTGCCGCATCGGACCGAACTGCGTGTTGGCGGCGCAAGTGGGCATGGCGGGTGGCGGCACGACCGGCACCTGGGTGATTCTTGGCGGTCAGGTGGGGGTAGCGAACCAAGCCAATATTGGCGATCGAGTGCAGGCCGGGGCAAAGGCGGGACTGCATGGAACCATCGCACCCGACAGCATCATGATGGGCAACCCGGCCAGTCCCTATAAAACGTTTCTCAAGTCCTCAGCAATCTACAATCGCTTGCCGGAGATGCATCAGTCGTTACGGCAACTCCAGCGGCAGGTTGCGGCATTACAGCAGCAGGTGCAGCAGGTGCAGTCTCAGCAAGAATCTCAGCACAGAACTCAGGAATCCCCGATGCAGCCGTAGTCGCAGCATCCACCCTGCTGATAGGGTTGGGTTGGTAATTTTCAGGAAAGCCAGTAGAGAAAGATGGGTGAGGAGTCAGACCATGAGGTTTAGTCAGCTTGTTGCAAAACTCGGTGCTGTGGCGGTCGATTTGGGATCTGATCCGGACATTAGCGGCGTCAGCGCCATTGAAACCGCTCGTCCACAAACCATGAGCTATATCGAAGGAGATAAATTTGCAGCGCAGATTGCAACAACGGCCGCTAGCGCTTTGGTACTGCCACAAGACCCTAGCCTGCAAGCTCAGGCCAGCGAGCGAGGGTTAGCCTGGATTGCCGATCCTGAGCCACGCAAAGTGTTTGCCCAGATCATTGCCCTGTTCTATCAGCCCTTTCGATTGCCAGCAGGCGTTCATCCCACAGCGGTGATTGATCCGTCGGTGCAACTAGGAAACGATGTGGCGATTGGGGCCCATGTGGTGATTGCCGCAGGCGTCACGCTGGGAGATCAGGTGTGTATTCATCCGAACGTGGTGATCTATCCCGATGTCCACATTGGCGACCGGACGGTGCTGCATGCCAACTGTACCATCCACGAGCGCACCCAGATTGGCGCGGACTGCGTGATTCACAGCGGCGCGGTCATTGGGGCCGAAGGCTTTGGCTTTGTACCCACCTCCGAAGGCTGGCTGAAAATGCAGCAATCAGGCTATGTCGTGTTGGCAGATGGAGTGGAAGTGGGCTGTAACTCTACGATTGATCGCCCCGCCCTCGACACGACCCGCATTGGTCGCAACACCAAAATTGATAATTTAGTGCATATTGCCCATGGCTGCCGGTTAGGCGAAAACTGCATCCTGGCGGGACAGGTGGGGTTGGCAGGAGCAGTTGAAGTGGGCAATCGCGTGATCATGGCTGGGCAAGTGGGCATTGTCGATCACGTTAAAATTGGGGACGGAGCAATTGCTTCGGCGAAGGCGGGTGTGCATAGCGATGTGGAACCAGGAGCAATTGTGACGGGAGTTCCCGCCATTCCCCACAAGCTGTTTGTCAAAGCAACCGCTATTTTCAACCGCCTACCCGAGATGTATCAATCGCTGCGGCAGATCCAAAAACAGCTCGGGATTGAGCGAAAGTAGCGATTGTGCCAATTTCTGCAGCCTAATGGATGGGAGTCCTCCAGAAAATGGTCGAGTGTATCAGAACACTAGACAAGTTGTTCAAATTGATGGTACAAATGTTCTGAGGAGCCATTTCGGTCCCCGTTTCGGGTTCCATACTGTACTAGTGCTAGCAGGATAAATCTATGGACGCTCGTCTTACCGAAGTCCAGCAGCAACTTTTTGACTGGCTGGTTGACTACATTAAGCAAAATCAACATTCGCCCTCTATTCGTCAAATGATGCGAGCGATGGGGTTGAAGTCGCCAGCCCCAATTCAAAGCCGCTTGGAGCATCTACGGGCTAAAGGCTATATTGACTGGACCGAAGGGCGAGCCCGCACAATCCGGATTCTGCGGCCGCAAGGGGTGCCGATCATGGGCGCAATTGCTGCTGGTTCGGTCGTGGAATCCTTCACCGATTCTGTGGAGCAGCTCGATTTTTCTAGCTCTTTCTTGCAGCCGGGAGATTACGCACTGCGGGTGCGGGGCGACAGTATGATCGAAGCCCTGATTGCCAGCGGCGATGTGGTGATCATGCGCCCGGTGCAAGATCCGAAAACCGTCAAGAATGGCACAATTGTGGCGGCACGGGTGAATGGCGACGGGCAAACTCTGAAATACTACTACCGCAAAGGCAACCAGGTGAAGCTAGAGCCTGCTAATCCCAACTATCCCACAATCGAAGCCGCTGCAACCGATGTAGACGTACAAGGCGTTCTGGTCGCGGTTTGGCGTGGCTACAGTCATTTGGCATCTTGATTGAGCTTCGGGTACTATCGTCTTGCCGAAGCAGGACGCTCAATGAAATTTTTAGGGATTGATTTAGGATGGCAGTCGCAGCCAAGCGGTGCCTGCTGCTTAGTGAGGCAGGGAGCAGGCTTGCAACTCGCCGATTTGTCGCGTTTAGCCACGGTTGAACAGGTGCTGAACTGGGTTGATGCCCAAGTCTTGCCGGAGGAACCGGCCATTATCGCTGTAGATGCACCCACGCTGATTGCCAATCCTAGCGGCATGCGGTTGGCTGACCGTCTAACGCACAAGTATTTTGGTCGCTACCATGCGGGCAGCTATCCAGCAAATCTCAGCCGCCCTTTTGCTCAGCAAACGGTGAATTTTGGGCGGAGTCTAGAGTCCCGTGGCTTTGTGCATGCACCGGAGATAACGCCGCAGCAGCCGGGACGCTACCAAATCGAAGTGTTTCCCCATCCGGCAATTGTGCAGCTCTTCGGGCTACCCCAGATTTTGAAATATAAAAAGGGAACTGTGGCCGCACGTCGCCTCGAGCTGCTCCGCTATCGCCAATATATTAGTGAAGTATTGCCAACATTAGAACCGAACGTGAAGTGGAGCGAGAACGCGGTTCCCCTACCTGAAATTCCCCAAACGGGTCTGGCGATGAAAGCGGTAGAAGACCAGCTCGACAGCCTGATCTGCGCCTATGTGGCAGCGCACTGGTGGTACTGGGGTCGCGAACGCAACTGGGTACTGGGAGCAGACTCGCCGGAGGTGTGCCGCATAGAGGGCTACATCGTGGTTCCAGCTCTAGTTCGTTAAAAATCACATTCCGCTGCACCCATCTGGCATTTGATGCGCTGCTATTGAACTGCTATTGAACTTGGCTCAAATAGGCTGCGTCCTAGCAAAACTGGCACAACTATATCTCTTCAATTACTTTCACAAATAGAGATTGAATATCATGCTCTTCCAAACCATTTGAAATATCCTTCCCCCATTGTGCAATCGTCACATAACCAACTTGACACTCGACACCGTTCATTAGATATTCACCGGATATTCACCCAATCTCTGCTCTCCTCGCTCTGTTTGCGCTTTAGGTGTCAGCCCCACTTCGTTATCAAGCTCGATGCCAACGCTGCTAGCGTGACCTTACTAGAGTGATCTTTATTTACGAAGCTCTGTCGATTCATGCGGGATGTCACTAATGCCATTCACGACGACGCTCCCACAGTGCCCGAGAGTGAAGTACAGCAGCAGATAACCTTGAATTCAACACTAGCGGCTTTCGCCCGTCTGCTGCCACGCAGTGTCAGATCAGATGACTGGCAGGAGCAACCAACCTAAGCCGAACATTTTCTGTCAAACTCAGTACTGTGGTTTGTCTTTCCCATTCGTACCCAAGCTCGATTCTTATCGATTAGCGATTCTCAGTTCTGGGATAGCTCCAGCTCATAGATATTCCACAAAGCGCCTCCTAAAGCCGAGAACTGCACCCCTTCGATGTGGTTGCGCACCGCAGACAGCGCCAGCGGATTCACCAAAAAAATCATCGGCACATATTCCTGCACCAGTTTTTGGGCTTCGGCATAGATTTGCTTGCGCTTGTCGTCAATCAGCTCTTGCCCGCCTCGCACATAGAGCCGTCCGATTTCGGCTTCCCAGTCTGCCACTTGCCGTCCCTCTAGGGGTTCTCGCCCTGGTCCGGGCTTTTGGTTGAAAAAGTGAAGCTGCCCGTCAGGTGACCAGACATTGCGACCGCCGTCCGGTTCGATGCCGGCACCTGATAGCCCCAGGAGAACTGCATCCCAATCCAGGGTGTCCGAGGTTCTGCCAATCAGCGTGTTGAAGGCGATGGGCTGAAAATCAACCCTGATGCCGATTTTACCCAAATCTTGCATGATTTGCGTGCCCATTGCCTCGCGGATCTTGTTGCCGGCGTTGGTGAGCAGCGTGAATCGCACGCGATTGCCATCTGCATCAAGCAACTGATTTTGAGCATCGTACTGGAAGCCAGCCCCTAGCAAGAGCTGTTTAGCACGCTCAGGATCATACTCGTAGGTCGGCAATCCTTGTTCTGGGGATAGATAAAAGGGACTTTGGATGTAAATCGGCGAATGCTGCGGCACACCCAACCCCTGATAGATATTGTTAATCATTGTGGGGCGGTCGATGGCATGAGCCACAGCGCGGCGAAAGTCTACAGAGTTAAACCAGCGGGACTTGATCGGATCAACAACCGGCTTGCCGTTGCGGCGTCCAGTGTTGAGATTAAAGGTAAGAAACGACGAACTCAGCGCCGGTCCACCATTGTAAATCGTGAAATTGCCGCGCTTTTCTTCTCGCTTGATCAGCGCAAAGTACTCGGGCGTAATTCCTTCTACATCTAGCCCACCTGCCCGGAACTGAGTTAAAGACGCATCGGTCGATTCAATAATTTGAAAAATAACTTGATCGATATAGGGCTGCGGGCGACCCTGGTTATCCTGACGCCAGTAGTGGGGGTTGCGCTCTAAAATGACCCGCTCGCCCGGCTGATAGCTTCTAAGGCGGTAGGGTCCGCTGCCAATAATTTCTTGAGGATTGGTATTGGTGCCCCAAGCCGCCAAAAAGCGCGAGCGACCATCCTCCCCCGTCGAGAAGACATACTGCCGCAGGGCATGTTTGGGCAGAAAACTACTACCCGCAAAGCGAAGCAGCGGCGCAAAGGGTTCGGGAGCAGCAAATTCGACTCGGCGCTCGTCGAGCTTGCGCACAGTAGGAAAACGGCCCTGCTCACCGATGCGGAAAATATCGCTAAGGCTACTGGGAATCTGATCGTTAAAAATAATATCGTTGTAGGTGAAGACGATATCATCGACCGTGATCGGCTCGCCGTCCGACCACTTTAGCCCTTGCCGCAGGGTATAAACAATGCGCCGCTGGTCTGGCGAGATCTCCCAGGATTCTGCTAGTCCAGGTTTCAGTTCACCCGTGCGACCGTCGGTGCTCAGCAGCCCGTCGTACAGGTATCCCAAGATTTCACTGGAGCTGGCCTCGTCACTAGTGACTAAGTTGAAAGTTTTGGGATCGCTGAGGCTGCTCACCACAATACGAGGCACCCGCGCTGCCTGCGAGCGAAACTGATCGAGACTGCAAGCCGCCAGAGTAACCGCCATCATTCCGATACAGGCAAGCCCCAGCAGACGCCGCAGCAACCGCCACCAATTGTTCTGAGCCATGTCCGTCTTCCATCCAGCTTTCTGGATCATAGAAGAAACCGAACCCAACCGGGGGAGATGCACCGCATATTAACAGACCGCCGCCACAGCAGAGGGGCTATCCTGCTACCCTCCTCAAGAGGCAATCCTAAAACCACACTCAATGGGGTATCCCATTGCCCTCCAAGCCGGCAACCCGCCCTGCACTTCCGAGACATTACAGAATCCAGCCTGTCGCAATCGGGCTGCTGCCAGCGCGGTCTCCTCGTCTGCGTCGCTGTAGACATAAATATCGCGATTCAACTCTAGACTACGGAGCGCTCGTTCAACCAGTTCTGGAGCTGGCATATTGATGGCACCCAAGATTCGGCTAAACAGGAAATCAGAGCGCGGGCGAACATCAATAATTGTCAAGGCAGGCTCACCCCAGTCCAAACGAGCCTTGAGGTCATAGACGCGAGAATTAGCTCGCAAGGGAGGAGGAGTCGGAATAATACCAAATAGCATAGGGTGCAGCGCCAAGGTTGAGGAGACTTTTCTGCACTGTAACAAGATTCTTCTAGAGTTGCAAATTTTTATTTAGATAATCTTGACTAAAGGAGTAAATTGTGTAGCAAGAGACAGAAATCTCTCGTCCGATAGTGGAATTCCACGGCTGAATTTGATAATCCGTCTCGATAATTACACCGGAAAAGCCTTGAATCTGTAGGAACCCAGGAATTTAGGGATCTATTCTATTGAGTTCCACACTTTCTACCCTTTACCCCTAAAACCCTATCCTGTGCTGCGTCTAAGCATTGTCTAGGCGTTGATGAGGCTGCGGTAGGGATTGTTTGACATTTATCTGACATCAGACATATCTTGCTTCAGCCAACCGGATACTGATGGCAGGCAGGATGAAGCTCGTAGACTCCGCCTGCCGTGATGCTTCCATCGATGGGCACAATCGAATTTTCTTCATCTGCTTCCCCCCGGATTGCTTTGTCCGTTCGGTAAGATCGGGGCAACGGATTCATTTGAAGGACTGTTAAGGTGGCTGCCCCTGTGAATGCTGGTACCATAAGCCCCGTTGTCGATTATTTGAGAATTAGCTTAATTGACCGCTGCAATTTTCGCTGCCAGTACTGCATTCCCGATGAAGCAGAGTTGGAGTATCTGCGGCAGCAGGAGGTGCTCACCAATGCTGAATTGCTGCAACTGCTGCAGGACGTGTTTATCCCCACCGGCTTTACCCGCTTTCGGCTAACGGGTGGCGAGCCGCTGCTGCGGCCGGGAGTAGTCGATCTGGTTCGCCAAATTGCTGCTTTACCGCAAACCCAAGATTTGTCTATGACGACCAATGGGTTTTTGCTGGCGGGCATGGCGGACGAGTTGTATCGGGCAGGGCTGCGACGGATCAACATTAGCCTTGATTCGCTTGAGCCAGAGACGTTTGATCGGATCATTGGTAATCGGGGGCGAACCCGCTGGCAGCAGGTGTGGGAGGGAATTCAAGCGGCCTACGCCGTGGGGTTCAATCCTCTGAAGCTCAATGTGGTGGTGATTCCCGGTGTCAACGATCACGAAGTGTTGGATCTAGCTGCATTAAGCATCGACCGAGAATGGCATGTGCGCTTCATTGAGTTCATGCCGATTGGCAATGCTCATCTGTTTGGTCAGCAAGGCTGGGTGAACTCGGAGGATCTGCGACAGCAGATTCGGCAACGCTGGGGGCTAACTGGAGGGCAAGTTAGGGGCAATGGTCCAGCAGATGTGTTCCAAATTCCCGGCGCGAAAGGCACCTTGGGCTTTATTAGCCAAATGTCGGAGTGCTTTTGTGACCGCTGCAACCGAATGCGGCTCTCTGCCGATGGCTGGTTGCGTCCCTGCTTGCTGAACGAAACCGGGCAACTCGACCTGAAAACCGCTCTGCGCTCAGGTGTTCCCCTATCTGAGCTGCGAATGCAGGTCCAGGAACTGCTCAACGCTAAACCCACGATTAATTTCAAAATGCGAGAGTCGGGCACAACGGGAGCCTATTCCCGCACCATGTCGCAGATTGGCGGCTAATCACAGCTCCAGCTAGGACTGGGTTGAAGCTGCTAGGGCAGCCCGTACCCATAGCGCTAAACCGCCTCCACGACCGCGAGCTGCGACTCCCTCGGGTGTTGCCCAAAAGAACGTGAAGAAGGGCAGTTGGGCAATCGAACGTTGGGCAAACGGTTCCGGATGTGGCTTTCCAAATCGGCCGTGATACACTGGGCGACCCCAAACCGCGAGCTGCATATGGTCAAAATCGAAGGCGAGTAGATTTCTCTGATCTCCATAGCGCATGGGACCAGAGAGCCGCAGCCGCAGCCCGCCCAACTGAATCTGATTGTGAATGTTGCCGCTTCCTGACTCAGGCGTGCTAGTGCAATTCTCAAACTCGATCTGCGCCGGCACCCATTTCGGCTGATACAGTCCCCGTCCGATCCCCTGCTGCTGTCGTAACGTGGCTTTGCCAGTGGTGAAGAAGCAGAGTCGCCAGTCGCCGAGCAAGGCAGTGATCGGAATCACCAACCGCTGCTGCTTGGCTGCCTTTTCTGCCTGAAGCAGTGCCATCACTAGATGCTTAGCGGCAGGGCGCTGCCCTTCACCTCGAAAAGCAGCCGCGGCTTGACTGAGGAGGGCGGCACTTTCGGACCAGAGAGGTTGAGTCTTGGAATGGGGTGTCATGACTTTGGACTCGATCGAGATACCGAAGCGATAGAAAAATCTCACAGAAAAAGCTCTCGGACTGACGGATCCCCAAGAGCTTTTTAAAACATCTAAACCTGAAAATTTAAACCTGAAAACTAGATGGCGCATCGCAGCCGCACGATGCTGCCAACCCAACCTACGCCTGACGGGAGTAGTACTCAACCACGAGTAGTTCGTTGACTTGCAGTGCTACCCATTCCCGTTCAACCATGCCGTTGACCTTGCCTTCCAACTTGTTCTTGTCAAATTCCAGGTGGCTCGGCAAGTGGGCCAACCCTGGAAACTGGAGATTTGCCTCCACGAGCTTGCGAGAGCGGTCACTATCGCGCACTCCAATTACATCTCCGGGCTTGCATTGATAGCTGGCAATATCCACGACCCGTCCGTTGACTGTAACGTGACCGTGATTCACCAACTGACGGGCACCGGGAATGGTGGGAGCCATGCCCATACGAAACACTGTGTTGTCTAGCCGCATCTCTAGGAGTTGCAGCAGCACTTGCCCCGTTGAACCTGCGGCTCGGCGAGCACGGCGCACATAGCGCAGCATTTGCCGCTCGGAAACCCCATAGTTGAAGCGCAGCTTCTGCTTTTCTTCTAACCGAATGGCGTACTCTGAGCGCTTTTTGCGAGCCTGACCATGTTGACCCGGTGGATAAGCCCGTTTGGGAGACTTGCGCGTCAGACCGGGTAATTCACCGAGGCGACGCACAACCCTGAGGCGGGGACCTCGATATCGCGACATCTAGTTTCCTCTCTGAAATCTTTCCAAAGTTATTATTCTAGCCTTTCTTCCAACAAAGAGGTAGCTTCTTCGTCCAGCAGCCCATTGGTTCCTGTGTCCAGCAGCGCTGCCCGGCGCTTAACGAGAGCAATGCTCCTGCAAACGCTTAACTTAACCGTCAAGAATAACTGACCTATTGCCGGCGCTATTGAAGTATTAAAAAATATTGAAAAATTAAAAATATTGAAATGGCTCTATCCCAAGCTCAATTAACAATGCCAATAGAAGAATCTTATTTATCCTCCGTAGGGCAATTAAGAGAATTGATTCTGATTGAAACCAAATTGTTGCTCGCCCCGGTTGCAAATGGCTTGTGCTAGCATAAGATATTGAGAATGTTCCCCAGCTCTGGAGCATCACACGGACAGCCACACGCAGCTACACGCAACTGATGCGGCTTCAACATTTGGGGAACGTCAAGTAAGTAGAGATTTGCAAAATTCAATGATTACTTTATGACTGAAGGTGTTATGAACCAGCAGGTTGCTCACCCGATGGAAAAGTTTCAGCGTCAAGTTCGCTCGTTGGTAGACTCAAAAGTCGTCCGACCGAACGACAGACTTTGGAAAATCGCTTTGCTGTATGGAGATGAGTGGTCCTATTGGAAACGAGAACTAGAAGATTTCGAGTTTTCCATGCAAGATCCCATTAGCGCCCTTTTAGCAGTAGAAACGTGGGAAGAAGCATAGGGCAGGAGCCTATCTGAATCTTGCTTACCCAAGGGCTGCTCTGACCCGAGAGCGGCAAAACAGATAGGCTTCTCTAGAGACGACTTTCCGACCATGCAGTGAGTTGCGTGACTCAGTTGCGATGCAGTTGATCGAGGTCAGGTCGCACCTGGCTGCGAATTGCAATAGCAGTAATATTGTCGTGACCGTTATGCTGATTGGCTAGCTGGATCAGCTGTTGCACACCCTGCTCAAGATTAGACTGGGCATGCAGCAGCGGTTCAAGGTGACTCTGCCAGTGAGTTTCTAGCAAATCATTGTCTGATAAGCCGTCGGAGCATAACAGCAGTACCATATCTTCGTTTAGCTCGAGGTACCTGACTTCGGGATGAATAAAATTTTCGTCCCGAGGACCTAGAGCCTGCGTCAATTGATAGGCATCAGGTCGGGCATAGGCTAGGGCCGGCTCTACTCCCCGCTGAATCTCGCGTTGTCCTACTTCATGATCAACCGTGATTTGCTCCAACTTGCGGCGGCGACTCAAACGATACAAGCGGCTATCACCGACATGGGCGATCACCGCCTCAGTGTCTTGTAGCAGCAGCAGCACAAGTGTAGTTCCCATGCGGCCACTGCCCGAGCTAGCATTCTGTTGATTCAGGTCATATAGAACTCGATTTGCCTGCTGGATGGCGTCTCGAATACAGTCTTCGCTAGGGAGCTGATCACCCCAGTGGATCTCAAAGTATTGCTGTAGAGTTTCCACTGCTAACCGACTGGCAACCTCGCCGCCCGCATGCCCGCCCATGCCATCGCAGAGGATGTATAGCCCCTTGGCGTGAAGCCGGCGTCCTCGGGGGGTTTCGCGTTTCTGGATCTCAGTTTGGATGCTAAAGTAATCTTCGTTGTGATCGCGCTGGCGACCTGTATCCGTGCAGCCGGCGTCCTCTAGGCTGATCAGCTGCATTGAGAGCACGACTGTGGGCGAATCATCGCTGTTACCGTCTTCCTCTTCGTTTGTCTCTAGCTCTAAACCGTGAGTATCGGTAACATCCTCATCAGCCGACCAGGACGCTTCGGATGCAGGGGGTTCCATAGCAGACATCGAATCGACTGGCTCAACCGGAGTCATTGGTGTGGGATCGTGCGGTTGGGAAGAAGAGAAAATCATAGGTATGGGGGTAATGGAGTCTTGGAAGGCGGTAGCAATGGCGTCGATGCGTGAGCGCAGCCCATCAATGGTCGTGATTGTTCCTGAATTGAGATCATGACAAAGCTCTGTTAAGGCAGCCGTCAAGACAGTGGGGGCAACAGCCTGAGAATTCTCTTCTAGGGTAGACCAGAGCTGCCCCAGACTAGACAAACCTAGGGGACCCTTAGGAACATCGCAGTAGAGCCGCTGCAAGCAGAGCAATTGATCCGCATCAACACGCAAATTGGACAGCTCGAGCACACTACGGCAACACTGGTAGGACTGTAAAGCCATCCACAGATCTGCTACTTCGTGCAGCCAATGTAGCTTTTGCAACGGCAGGGTAGCCGCATCTGCCCAGACATCGAGCAGCAGTGGCAAATCAGCTCGATCGGATATTAAGACGACGGAGAAATCCTCTTGTTGCCAAGCATCGTGGAGGTAAGGCAACGGCAGGGCAGGAAATTGCTCTTGTAGTTCCCAGTAACAGCGAGCTATTGCGGACATACCGACGGCACGGTTGCTCTTATCGGTTGCTGACTGTAGCCATGTAGCTATTCTCGAAGACTGCAATGGCTGACAGTCTAAAACCCGAACTTCCAGTTCAGTGGTTAGGGTAGCAGGCAAGGGTTCAAGCAATCGATAGCGCTGTTGGGCATCCAAATATTTGCCGCTCGGCAGCGATATAGCAGATTCCAGTGGCGCAGCAGGTCCTGTTGCTGCTAGTGGCTGCATAGTTGAAGGCAGCACCACCTGCCTTGGAGAGAGAATGGCTCGCCACAGCTGTCCTGTTGTTGCTCCACATTGCGGACAAAACTCGACATCCAATGCCACAGTCGTCCCACAGACTGGGCAGTCTCTTTCCACCAAAGACACGCCGCAGCGCTGGCAAAAATTGTGGCTGTCGGGATTTTCAAATTGGCATTGGGAACAAACACGCATCTGGGAATGCCCTCAACTCCCATAGTAAGTGGTAGTAAGTGGGTTGATCAGCGGGTTAGTGAATAGTAATCGTGAGTACTGAATATCTAGGCTGATATCTAGGTCGATATCTATCTAAGGTGGAACTGAGATCGGCGGAGCCGTAACAATTTACCTCTTGATTTACCTCCTGGTTGATTCATAACACTCGAACTGCCCACTGTTCCGCAGAAGCAAGCTACACTCTAGCCTCCAGAGCTGGGGCCTGTAAGCTCAACATTGGCTTGGAAGTTCCTTCGTCCCCAGAAGGGTAACAAGTGAGAGAAGGAATTAGGGATGAGGAGCAACGATTGGTCAATCAGATTTACCTCTTTCAGCTCTCTTTCAGCTCCGTTAAGAATTCTAGGTCTAGGGTACACAATGACTTGGCAACCCCTATGTTGGTGGTGCCCCCTCAGAATACCCATGAACCCCAGTGAAATTGCAGTGTCTCGCCTGATTATCCTTTAATTCACTATGTTTGTACTCCTTATATTTGCGGATCAAGCCCATGCCACAGTTTGCCCTTCGACGGATGAAATACGGGCCTGCCTGGGGGTATCCTCACTAACAGC
Organism: Synechococcales cyanobacterium C42_A2020_086; assembly: GCA_015272325.1. Classification (GTDB taxonomy): domain Bacteria; phylum Cyanobacteriota; class Cyanobacteriia; order Elainellales; family Elainellaceae; genus JACYLU01. Next base: position 141,018 of record JACYLU010000035.1, read on the forward strand.
GAGATGTCTGCGGAGTTGAAGATAACAAGTCATCAAGAAAGAATCAAGGCGACATAAGCGCAATTAAAGGAGATTTGACGATCTGTGCCGATTTGCAGCGATCTGCAGCAATTGATCGTCTGTGCTTGAGTAAGCACAGCTCTCAACAGGGAAACTCCACTCCCTGACCATTGCTATCGGCATAATTCGGACTCATCTACTCGTCTGTTATTTCGTTTATATTGCTAGACCGCATAAACCGCATAAACTGCTCAGGAAGAGTTGACATCCCTTCTCAGGGCTGGTTTCTCTAGAGTTAGATTAAAGTTTTGTAAATAAATTGAACGGCCTTAAGCTCTAGCTTCGATAACCTACTGAACGAATCCTGAGTGAATCAGGCAAGGTTAGTGCGGTCATCATGCTCCATCCTAGACTGCTCAAGTCTAGATAATTGCTATGGATAATGACTCTACTCCGCTGATTAATTTACTTCGGGCTGCTATTCATGGTCCTCCGCTAGAAAGGAGTAGACTCCTGCAGCAACCAGAAACGCTGCGAGACATTATGAACAATGTTTCTGCCCGTCGCTGGCTCTTTGAGCAAGCCTGTCAGAATGATCCCACTCAAGCCCAACCAGCGAGGGAGCTAATTGTAGCCTTGATGCAATCTTCTAAGTTAATTTGGCGTGGCGGAAAGATATCCCCTGATGTTTACAGTGAAGCTCTCTCTCGCACGTGGGTATGGTTTATGGAAAATTTTCAGACTTATGATCCTGAAAAGGCGAGTTTTGTGACTTGGTTTAACCGAAAACTGGGATGGATGATTCAGGATGTGATTCGGCCGCAGCCAATAACGAAACCTCTAGATGGTGACGATGGGATTCAGCCACCCCCGCCAGAGTTAGATCGCTGGCATGAAACGATTCAGGAATGGCTAGAGCTAGTACACAATCATCCGCATCTCTTGAGAAACTGCCGGTTGCAACGTTTTCCTCATCTCAACTGTCAAGTTGTACTGATTCAGATTTTAACGGTGCTAGAAAACACAGGCGAGTTTTCCTGGGAGACAGTTGCTCAAGTCTACAACGTGGAGCCTTCCACATTGAAAAGATTTTGTCGAATCCGTTGTTTTCCACGATTCAAACAGTTGTTAACCGAATAGCACTCCAGAGAGTATCTAGGCTATATCTGTAACATAAATCATGATGGACACCGCTGACCAATCTATCCCAATCACTCTCCCCATTACGGCAACCGATCGCAGGCAAGCCTACCAAGCAGCTAAACACCAGCCCAGCCAAACGCGAGCGGAACAGATCTACCGGAACACTCTTGCCGTACTGGTCACTCAGCACTATTTGCAGCTTTTGGGAATTGATTCTGATCTGGAAAGAAGCCAGAGTTGGAATCCGCTTAGCCGCTTACTAGATGATCTCGCAGACCTGTATGTTCCGGCATTGCAAGGCTACTTAGAATGCCGACCCGTACATCGGGGAGATCAAAAATCTACGATTCCAGAAGACGCCCGCCACAATCGAATAGGTTATGTTTTTATCCAACTCGACGAACCCTACCAGGAAGGACAGATCTTAGGATTTGTAGAATCGGTGTCGGTATCGGAATTGCCGCTCAGCTATCTTCGACCGTTACATGAATTGATTGAGCGATTTCTAGACCAATCGCCGCCATCCAGCACTCAACTGAACCAATGGTTCAATCGCATGTTTGAACCGGATTGGCAGGCTTCAGAAGAACTATTGGATTCAATGAAAGAAATGGTTTTGTCCTGTCGGGGAATATCGCTCCAGCGGGGTGAAGTTGATTCAAATTGGATTCAACAGCGCATTCAACAACTCTATCGTCAACAGTCTCCCGATTACATGCCGCCCATTCACGTGGATTCAAATCCTGAAGAGGCGCTTGTCCGTTTGATCCAGACCACGCCGGATGATGAAATCCGCTGGCAGTCCGCTGAGTTGTTGTGGGACTTGAATCCACAGCATCCTAGCAGTCCTGTAATCCGAGCTAAAGATCTGGGGTTCTACTTGGCTGGTCATCGGGTTGCCCTGATGGTGGGGATGTTACCGAAATCAGACGGCAGAATGTTACTCCTGCTGCGGCTTTATCCGTTAGAGCAACCGTTTTTGCCGGCAGGGCTGAAGCTAATTGGACTCGATGAGGCGGGACATCCATTTTTCCAGGTCGAATCAAGGTCACAGGACGACTATATGCAGTTCAAATTTACGGCAGACCGCGGTGATTATTTTAGTGTTTGTGTCATGCTTCAGGATGTTAGCTTTACGGAAAGTTTTGTGGTCTAGCCGCTTGCACCGCCTCGATCAATCATGCTTATCTAAGAATTAGGCAATAGGCTTGCTTTGCCTTCAGGTGCCCCCTTGCTGGTGTCTATGGTTCTTTCCTCCGCCAACCCCCAACCTCCTCAAAACGTCGCCGTTGTCCTCCGGATCAGTGACGGCAGTTTTGATGATGGATTTTCGGTGACGCTGCAAATTTTAGAGGAAGGACAGATTATTCAAGAAGATGATCGCTTTCTTTGTGTACCAGCTGCTCCAGAACTGCCGAAACTGTATCAGGAATGGAGCGAAATATCCCTGGAAGGAAGCCGGCAATTGCAGGCCGTTCCTGCCCAAATCACCAATGTGGCTGTCAAAGAAAAATGGCAGCAAACAACTGAACGATTGGCGAATCACTGTCGTCGCTGGTTTCGAGATCCGTCATTTGGACGTTTAAGCGATCGAATTCAAGCCAATCGGAAAATTCGTATCGATCAATCGATTCCGATTATCATTCGTTGTCATACCGGAGATGATCAGCAAAATCAATTGCTGCGGAAGTTACCCTGGCATACCTGGGATTTATTCACCAGTTTACCCAATGCTGAATTTGCCCTATTTACTGGATTTCGGGAGCGGGTTCCGGCGCTGGGGGTCCCCGTTCGCGTATTGGCCATCTTTGGCAGTGCCCATGGAGGATTGCAGCTTGAAAAAGATGCCGCCGCTCTAGAACTCCTCAACCAGCGCGGTGCCGAAATCGTGCAGGCATCAGAGCCAAGCGATACGGACTTATCTCATCTGTTATTCGATCACGCCTGGGATATTGTCTTTTTTGCTGGACATAGTTCCAGTGAAGGAGAAAGCGGACGGATTCACATCAGTCAGGAGGTTGCTTTACCACTCCATGCCCTGCGGCAAAGCCTAACCCGAGCTGTTGCTAATGGGCTGAAGCTTGCCATCTTCAATTCCTGCGATGGTTTAGGAATTGCCGACTTCTTGGCAGAGCTGAAAGTGCCTGCCATGATTGTGATGCGGGAACCGGTACCTGACCCCATTGCCTGCCAATTCCTGCTGTACTTCTTAAAGGAGTTTTCCCAAGGTACCCCTTTGTGTCTTGCGGTACGTCGGGCACGCGATCGCCTTGAATCGATACAAACCCGCTTTCCAGCCGCATCTTGGCTGCCTGTGGTGTGTTTAAACCCCAATCAGCCGGAGCTAGTTTGGCCCACTTTCACTGCACCACCGTCGCGGCTGTCTTGGCGATCTCGTCTGCGTCCAACTCCTTGGTTGATTGGGTTGGCGGCATTGGCAGGATTCGTGGCTGTAGCGCTGCCTTTTGCTGCAATCTACCGCTGTCAGATGGTTCCGACCCTCTGCATCAGCCCCATCGAGAACTTCATCAGTGCGGGGGAGAAACCAATTGCCGGCAGTAAAGTTCAACTGAGTGAACTCTACCTTTTGCTAAAACAGCAGGGCATTGCCGCCTTTGCTGAAGGTCGATATGCGGATGCCGTGAGAATTTTTGATGATCTTCGCTATCAGGCAAAGCAGTATAAAGGTCTTCCTGAGCGCAACCAAGCTGCATTAGCCGCCTTTCAAGATCCGGAAATCCTGATTGCTCGCAACAATGCCTTTGTCAACGAGCGGCATCGCCAAAATCCCGATTTGCCTATCTATACGATTGCGGTGGCTGCCCCGCTCAATTTGGATGCCGGCATCAATATTGTTCAGGGTGTGGCGCAGGCTCAAGATGTCGCTGTCAATCAGCAGGGGATCAACCTGCAAGTGGTGATCGCCAATGATTACAATCATCCCATTCAAGCTCAGCAGATTGCCGAAAAGCTGGCCAGCGATTCTAGGATTCTAGCGGTTGTTGGTCATTACACATCACCGAATACCTGTGCGGCACTCAAAGTCTATTCTCCTAATCGATTAGTGGTGATTGCGCCAACTAGTACCGTTGTCAATCTACAGTCGAATCCAGAGTGTGGTGGCGATCTCAATCATGTCTTCTTTCGCACGGTTTCTACCTCACGCGTGGAAGCCAGTACGTTGGTGCAATATCTCATCAATGATCTCAACACCCCACAGCCAGAGGTCGTTGTTTTTTACAATCCAAACGAATTGTTTAGCAAGGATTTGTTTGATCAGTTCGAGCAAGTTCTCAAGGCGTTTGACGGGCGAATTCTAGCAACGATTGATCTCTCCGATTCCAACTTCGATATCCGGCAACTGCCACCGCAGGTGAGAGACGCTGATGCGCTGGCCGTACTTCCCGATGGCGGTACCGGGAACACAATGGCACTGCAAAACGCCATCGAAGTCCTCAAATTGAACAAGGGGGACAAGCCTATTCTGGGAGCCAATACCCTTTATCTTCAAGATGTGATTAATCAAGTGAGGGAGGGACTGATCAATCGCCTATTTATTGCTGTAGATTGGCATTCCAAGCAATGCGGCGCGGAAGCATTTGCCAGAGAGATTAATCAATACTGGGGTGGGGATCTGAATCGACGAACAGCTCTTTCCTATGAAGCAGTTCAGGCGATTTTGCCAGCCCTATCACCACAACCATCGGGTTCACCCGTCACCCGACAGGAAATTCGCCAAAAGCTATCAGAGACGGGAATTAGGAGCGATGTAGAGGGAACAGCACCATCGAGTGCCATCATTCAAGGGTTATCGATTAGTTTTGATGCGCGGGGCGATCGACGAGAAATTATGGCTCGCGCCGTGGTGACGGTGAATGATCAGTTGCGGTTTGATTTGGTTAAAGATGCTCTTTGCCCTCGTGAATAATCATGCTAGGTCGAGTATTGGGCGGACGCTATCGCATTATCCAGCATCTAGGGAGTGGCGGCTTTGGCCAAACCTTTCTGGCAGTTGATCAACAGCTTCCTAGCCAACCGCTCTGTGTGGTTAAGCAACTACAGCCTCGAACCCCCAACCCATTTGTCTTGCAGACGGCGAAACGGCTGTTTGATGCGGAAGCGGAAGTGCTTTACCGACTAGGAAATCGACATGAGCAAATTCCGCAGCTATTTGCCCACTTTGAAGAGAATCAAGAATTTTATCTCGTTCAAGAATTCATTGAAGGAACAAATCTCAGCGAAGAGCTGATTCCCGGAAATCCTTGGACCGAGGATCAGGTAATTGAGTTGCTGAAGGATATTTTGGGCGTGCTTGCGTTTGTGCATTCGGAGCAAGTCATTCACCGAGATATCAAGCCAGAAAATCTCATTCGCCGTAAGCAGAACGGCAAAATTGCCTTGATTGACTTTGGAGCTGTGAAAGAAGTCGTTGCTCAAGGAACTCATCTTCCAGGTTCAACTCGGCAAACGATTGGCATCGGCACACCAGGATACATGCCCAGTGAGCAAGCGGCGGGCAAACCCAAGTGTAGTAGCGACGTCTACGCAGTAGGCATTATTGGCATTCAGGCTCTAACTGGACTCCTACCCCAGCAGTTCCCAGAGGATCCGATCACGGGCGAACTCCGTTGGCAGAGCTGGGCCCAAGCGAGCGCGGGGTTGATTGCGATTTTAGAGAGACTGACACGATATCACTTCAGTGAGCGTTATTCATCGGCTCAGGAAGCATTACAGGCTGTTGAACAGTTGCAACAAAAAAATCTAGCTCAATCTTTGCCTCAATCTTTATCTCAAACCGTGCTGCTGCCACCCAGCCATTCCAAAGCAATCGCCCAATCGTTATCCTTGCAGCAGCACAGTCTCAGGCGTTCAGAACTGGGTTGGAATTTCTGGGTTAGATTTGTAATTGCAACCTATCTCGGTCCTACTATCGGGACTATCCTTGTTTTTGTCTCGGCTGTTATTTTTTTTCTTGCTGATAAATACTTGCTCTCGGGCTTTGTATTTTCTAGGTACAAAGATAATTTACAACTCATTGCTGCATTGATCGCTGGACCTGTGATGGGGCTTTGTGTGGGTGTCGCAGAATGGTTAGCTATGAGGCGATGGATTTCTGGCATTGCTTGGTGGATACCCGCCTCTGTGTTTAGCTCCACTTTAATCGGATTTGCAATGGCTTTGAGCGCAGTGGGGTTATGGAGCAAAACAATTTTGGGTGCCCTAGGAGGAGTAACGCGATGGGCTGTTCTGCGAGAAAAGGCTCCTAGAGCAAAATGGCTGATCCCATGGTTCATGCTCAGTTCACTCATAGGGCCACTCCGGCTGTATGTGATCGATCTAAGCATAAGATCACAGTCCGGTCCATCGCTGGTTGTAGGAATCCTGTTACCCTTTCTGTATACCAGTCTGATGGTCTGGATATTACGTCGTCAGTGATTGTTTCTTTCAAGGTTTGTTTCTTTAATTGGTTCTTTAAAGGTTTAAAGGCTGTTGTGTTTTCCGTTTTAGGCTGGTGCTGAGAATAACGAAGACCATATCACACCCAAATTTTTGATGACTAAGACTTTCAGCTAAATTTGTGAGAAGTTTTGTAAAGATTTCGGCAAACTTCGCTCCAGTTTCCGATAGTCCAGTAGCCGTATAAAACTGAGCTTTCAGTTATCCATTCATGAGATCGCTACACAGCTAAGTGAATGGTCAGGATACTGTTGTGAGGTCAATCCATGCAGCCCAATGATCAACCGCTTGACGCCGACCCGTTATTGAACTTGGGAATCGAACAAATTCATGCTGGCCAGTTTGCAGCAGCCGTGCAGACCCTGCAGAAAGCGCTAGCGCTATTTCAAAACGTGCAGGATGGGGCAGGAATCGTCAGCACGCTCGCTAATTTGGGCGTTGCCCACCGCTATCTCGGGCAGCCTGCTCAAGCCATTGTGTGTTATCAGCAGGCCTTGGAATTAGGACGACAGATCGGTGCTCAGCCATTTTTTATGGCAAGTACCCTGAATAATCTAGGTATTGCATATAACTCGAATAGCAGATTCCAAGCTGCTTTGGAGTGCTTTCAACAGGCTAGATTGTTTTATCAGCAAATGCACGACCGGCGAGGAGAAGCCAATGTCCTGCTGAATTTAGGGATTACGCACGCCTATCTGAATCGCCCTCAACACGCCGATCAGTTTTATCAGCAAGCCCTTCATGTGGCTCAATCACTCGAAGATGCTGAACTGGAAGTCCGGCTTAGACAGTTGATTGCCTCGGTTGCCAAGGGAAGCCGAAGCGGGCGCTATCTAGAGTCGCTGGCGGCTGAGAATCCGGTTGAAGCCCATTACCAAAGCGGCACCACATTTCTAGAACAAGGACGCTACCAAGAAGCCCTAGCTGCCTACAATTCAGCGATACGCCTTGCCCCTAAGGCTGCGGAAGCCCATCAAGGAAAGGCGGTTGCGCTCTATCGCCTAGCGCAGTTGCCAGAAGCGTTGCAAGCCTGTGAGGAAGCACTGCGGCTCCGCCCAAATTTTGCGGAAGCACTGCACATCAAAGCGGGTATTCTGCTTGCTCAGGGCAAGCTCCAGGATGCCTTAATTGCTTGTGAACGAGCAATTCAGCTGTGTCCAACTGCTGCTGCCGCTTATCATCTCAAGGCAGGCATTCTTAAAGAGCAAGGAAAGATTTATGACGCCATTCAATCCTGCGAGCAGGCAATACAACTTAATCCTGACCTTCTGCTTGCCTATGAGCTGAAGGATCAACTACAAGCCATCGCATCCTATGAAGAGGGACTCAATTTACTCAACTCGCAGCAATACGCGGCTGCGTTAGACCGCTTCAACGATTTAACCCAGTCTCGACTAAAATTCGCGGAAGCTTTCTACTATCAAGGGCTGGCTCTAGGAAATTTGGGCAGACATGAAGCAGCCCTAGCAGCCTTTGACGCCGCCCTACAGATCAACCCAACCTTTGACCAGGCATATGCCAACCGAGATGCTGCCCTTTACAATCTTGGGCGAATGGAAGAGGCATTGGACTTGTACAACACGCTTCTGGCTTCTCAGCCAGATTATGCCTACGGTCACTATCGCCGAGGCGTTCTCCTAGATCAATTAGGACGCTATGACGAAGCCTTAGCGTCGCTGCAGCGCTCAATTCAATTCAATCCGCAGTTTGCCCCGGCTTATCTCAGTCAGGGGATTGTGCTCGATCATCTTGGACGACCAGCAGAGGCATTACAGGCGCTGAACGAGTCGTTAAGATTGGACCCCAACTCGCCTCAAGCTCAAAATAGCTGGCGCATTGTCTCACAAAAACTAAGCTCCATTACTGGTGATGTCTTTTAGAAACTATTAGAGATACTGGTTATGTCTTCTAGAAATTATAGAGAGAGCTTCCTACTATTGATTGCTTTGCTGTTCACCGCAGGAATGCTCGGTATTTTATGGGTTTGGCTTTCTCCACGGCTGATGTCACAGGTCACTCAACTGGAAGCAGAGGGGCTTGCTTCTCCAAGTTCTCTAGATGCAGCTCTAGCAAATCGTTTTAGCTTAGGAGAGCGGCATCTCATTAAGGAGGTTGACACACCTGCTAAACAAAAGGGAATTGCTGCCTTTGCGGCCGCAGAGTATCCAATGGCGGTGCAATGGTTTGAGGAATCATTGAAACTGAAGCCGAATGACCCTGAAACGCTGATCTACCTCAACAATGCTCGACTGCAAGCGGCCCAGCGTCCAACCTACCGGATTGCAACGAGCGTTCCAATTAGCAAAGCCATCAACATTGCTCAGGAAATTTTGCGAGGGGTGGCGCAAGCCCAAGATGAAATGAATCGCAGCGGTGGAATTAATAATGTCGGCTTAGAAGTTGAAATTATTGATGATAGTAACGATCCGAATCTGACGCGGCAAATTGCGACTGTTTTGGTGAACGAGCAAGACATCTTAGCAGTTGTAGGACACAATACGAGCGATGCCTCGCTGGGAGCTGCCCCTATTTACCAAGAGCATGGCCTGGTGATGATTTCTCCCACCACGTTCAATCCAGCCGTGGCTAAAGTCGGAGACTACATTTTCCGCGCTGTTCCAACCGCCCAATCGATGGCGGCTGCCTTGGTGAAGCATTTAACGGAACAGTTATCCGCGCCTGCGAAAACGCTGGTTTGCTCCGATTCAACCGTACCAGATCAAACCGTATTCAAAGATGCATTCGTTGATACCTTGACGGCCAATGGCGGTGAAGTAGTCAAGGTTACCAATCATCAGGGTGATGATCTGTGTGATTTTGCCTCTCGTGCCTTTCACCCAGAGGAAGCCATTGCCAAAGCGATTGAGCAAGGTGCAAACAGCCTGTATTTAGGACCAAACATCCACAATTTTGCTCCCGCTATTGAAGCAGCACGCGCTAATCACGGGCGGCTTGCGTTACTTGGCAGTCCATCTCTCTATACGCGGCACGTTGTCCAAGAGGGTCAACATGCAGTAGTGGGCTTGATGCTGGTCGCTCCCTGGAGTCCAGATGCCTTTCTTGACTTTGCTCAGCGTGCGCAGCAGCTCTGGAAGGCAACGGTCAATTGGCGCACGGCAACTGCTTACGATGCTACTCGGGCCGTGATTGCTGGGTTGCAACAAGGCAAAACTCGCCGCGACTTACAACAGGCCTTGCACAATCCAGACTTCTCGACGTCAGGATCGGGAGACTTGGTGCGGTTTCTAGATACCCGCGATCGTCGTCTGACGCCTGTCTTAATTCAGGTCACACCAGACGGCATAGGCAAGTATCGATTTACCGTAATTCCTAATTGAGGCTAATGATTATGGCAACAACCACTCAAGTGGGTACCAGTTCTGGTAAGTTGGCTGTGCTCTCAGCCAATGGGCGGTATGTCGCCTTCTCCGGCTCTCTCTTCCCCGAGCTATTTGATCTGAACGATAGGAATGCGGCAAATGATGTCTTTGTGCAAGACTTGGACACCAAGCTGGTCTATGCCGTTTCAGTTTCGTCGGACGAAGGGTATGGCAATCGTTCATCTGAAGAGCCAGTGATTTCTACGGATGGACGTTTTATTGTCTTTTCGTCAGATGCGACCAATCTGGTTCCGGGTGACACCAACGGCGAAACCGATTTGTTTCGGCGGGATACGATCGCAGGAACCACCATCCGTGTCTCGCTGGACTCGAACGGCAACCAAGTTCCAGCAGGCTCCAATGATGTGCTTTACCGGCACTCACTGTCAGCCGATGGCCGCTTCGTCGCGTTTCAGTCCAATGCGCAGCTCGCAGGGGTGCCAACTCCTCACAAGGATATCTTTGTGCGAGATGTTGTCGCCGGAACAACGACCATCGTCTCGGTGAATTCCAGCGGTCAGCAGGCAAATTTGGATTCGTTTGCGCCTTCCATTTCCGCTGATGGTCGCTTCGTAGCCTTTGATTCTCTCGCCTCCAATTTAGTTGCTGGGGACACCTTCAACAGTTCCGATGTGTTTGTGCATGATCGCCTCACCGGAACCACGACGCTAGTATCGGCGAACTCTCAGGGGCAAAAGGGCAGTGGGGTTTCAGCCAACGAATCTGTCGCATTTCAAAGTCGCGCAGGTGATGCTGTGATATCTCCCAACGGACGCTATGTCGTGTTTGAATCCAGCTACACAAACTTAGTGCCCAACGATACTAATGGTGTCACCGATGTCTTCATGCGCGATCTTCAGACGGGGATAACGACTCGTATCTCGGTGGATTCCAATGGCAATCAAGCCAACGGTAGCAGTGCGATTGGCTATGTGAAGTCCTCTGCTATTTCCGCCGACGGGCGCTATGTCGTGTTTCAGTCCGTTGCCAATAATCTGGTACCAGGAGATACGAATAACGCTCAGGATGTGTTTGTGCGGGATACGGTAGCGGGTACAACGACTCGTGTGTCTGTCAATTCCAGAGGTGAAGAACCCGTCGCCGGTTTTTTAGGGACAGCGTCCTACGATGGAACCATCTCAGCAGATGGCAGCAGAATCGTTTTCATATCCAATGGACGGAATTTAACAGATACACCTAGCAGTACCTCAGTTGGTTTTGACAAGATCTACCTGCGAGATTTTGGCTCAAGTCGTTCCTCTCCTGCTCCTGGAAATCCATCTGCTAATCCTGGTAGTAAGATGACGGGAAATGCTCGGAATAACACCCTGACGGGCACACCGGGTAACGATACGCTCCATGGTAAGGGCGGTAGGGATACTCTGATTGGCGCAGCTGGTGATGATGTTCTGATTGGCGGGAAAGGAGGCGATGTCTTGACCGGAGGGGCAGGGCGCGATCGCTTTGTATACCAGCATCCGCAAGACCGAGTCGATCGTATTACCGATTTCACCGTTGGTGAAGACAAGATTGTGTTGACTCAACTGCTCGATCGCTTGGTGCCGGGTAACTATCGGGGACGCAATGCCTTCCAGGATAAGTTGCTGCGGCTCGTGCGACAGGGAACCAATACTCGCATTGATGCAGATTTGAATGGGCGAGCGGAGGCTGGAGGATTCAAGCCCTTAATTTTAGTCGAAGATGTTGCATCAGCAGCTTTGAAAGCGCTGAATAATTTCGTGTTTTGATCACTGTCATTTTTAGTGCTTAAAACAACTGATTAAGGAGAGTGAGAGTTTGAAAAAACTGACTCACATCTATTGTGCTCTATCTCAGTGTGATCAAGCAATTGATGCACGCTTCGCTGCAGTCTCCCCTCTATGCACTGCTACCTTCACTCCCACAAGAGGAATCTGTCATGACTTTCGACGAAGATGCGAATATACCAGAATCGGTACAGTGCATCGCGAACGCGCAGCATTTTGGGGATTTGTTCTGGGTGCAACGACAATTCCTATCACCTGTGCAATGGTTTGTGTTTGACGCGGGGCTGATCTGTTGGTGGGGATGGCCATTCTGTTTCGTGCAACACATCCACTCCTGGGCAGATGTGCAGGAACTGCATTGTGATCTCCGTCATGGCATTGCGTCCGATCCCAGGCATGAGGATGGGGTCATCACACCAATAACACGTATCGTGGCTTTGAAGTTCAGGGATGGAAGCGCTTGCCGTATTATTTTGATCGATCATACGGGGGTGCCGTCCAAACAAGTATACTTTAATCATCCGTACAGCATAATCGCTAATCGCATTTGCCAGAAGGTAGCAGAAGCGCAACTTCCGTTATTCCGAAGTCGGCTGGAAGCTGGCCAGGAAGTTTCGTTTGGAAGGCTGTCCGCGACTAGTGTGGGATTACGCGGTTTATATACCGAGCGGATTGTTCCGTGGGGAGCACTAAGAGCAGTAGAAACCACTTCTTACAACACGGCTCCTCATACTCTCGTTGGTGTTGTTTACATATACACTTACTGGGAGCGGCTCGAGTTGCCAGAACATACTTTTTATAACGTTCCCACACTGAAATTACTTGTAAAGACCTTACGTCAGTGAAGCGTATGGCACAGCAAGCCATCTCAACGAGACAGTATTGCGGTACAAAACTTGGGGGAATTGAAGCGAGCCTGTCACCAAGTGCAATCAGAGCCAAACCTAAGCCTGAGTTGCACTCATTTCATTAATATTTTAGCAATCTAATTTTGCCCATCATTTAGTCACTGCCTACGATAATTTGCGATCGATATTACGGAGCCAACAAAGATTCGATGAAGCAGAAAAGGTATTTCGCAATCAGCAGCGTATTTTCGCTGAATTCTCATCTTAAAAAAACATCCATCAACAACTATGGATCAACTCATCCATCAAGTCTTACACAGCCACTACCGCATCCAATCCCTGCTGGGTCGCCAAACTGGGCGCCGAACGTTCCTGGCAATGGATCTAGAAACGCGAATTCCTGTTGTCATTAAATTGCTTTTATTCAATCCCGACTTTAGCTGGGACGATCTGAAACTGTTTGAACGAGAGGCCGAAACGCTGAAATCACTCAATCATCCAGCCATTCCCCAATATCTTGACTGTTTTGAAGTAGAGACAGAACTCGGCAACGGGTTTGCGCTGGTACAAAGCTATATCGAAGCGCGATCGCTGCAACACTGGGTAGAGTCAGGACGCACCTTTAGCGAAGCCGAATTAAAATCTATTGCCGCCCAAGTACTGGATATCCTGAAGTATCTCCATAGTCGTCAGCCGCCTGTGATTCATCGGGATATTAAACCAAGCAATATTTTGTTGAGCGATCGCAGTGGCAACAGCCCTGGACAGGTCTACTTAGTCGATTTTGGCTCCGTGCAAACGGTGGTGCAGGGCGGTACCGTGACGATTGTCGGCACCTATGGTTACATGCCGCCCGAACAATTTGGTGGTCAAACCAGTCCTGCCTCCGACCTATACAGTTTGGGGGCAACTCTCATCTATCTCTTGACCCGCGTCCATCCAGCGGATTTACCTAGACGCCGAGGGCAAATTCAGTTCGATGCCAAATCTCAGGTGAGCGATCGGTTTCAAAACTGGCTGAAATGCCTAGTGCATCCAGAGGTCGATCAGCGACTGAATACCGCTCAACAGGCGGTAGATACCCTACGAGACGATAGTCTTCCCTTACAAACAGGTCAAGTATTACCATCCCGACCCCAGGGCAGTCGAGTCATTCTCACCAAGACAGACGAGCAACTACAAATCACGATTCCGGCCATTCCTGTCAAGCGAAAGCTGGAAGCAGTCTGGACAGCTGTAGTATACAGTCTGTTCACTTGTACGCTACTATTCCTGTTTCTATGGCATCCCGGCGTGGGTTGGTTCATAACCCCCTTAGTCGCTTACTGGGTCTTCAGAATCTGGCTTAATGCTGCGGATACTAGCTTTGAAACGGTTCAGGTGACCCTTGACGAGCAAACTATCGCGTATCGAGTGTGCAGTTGGCGAGGGCAAACGAGGAAGGAATTTTCACCCCTCCAGGACCTTACCCGGCTAGAGAAGTCTCACTTTAGCTACTTTAACCAATCAATTTTGAATATTTGGGCAGGAAATCGCTGCTACCCAATCGTACCCAGTCAATCGTTTGCTAACTTACGGCAATTGCCCCGTCCAGAAGTGGATTGGCTCGCGGCTGAACTTAGTGATTGGCTCGACTTACCCATTCAAATTCCTGACAATCCTGACCCGCAATTACTGCAATCAATGGCATCGTCCCATTCCGCAGAAACCCCACCCGCTCGCTTGACCGATGTATCCAACCTGCTCGCCACGAAACGTCCAGATGATGCGGTCTGCACTGTCAAGAAGAGTGCCGAAGCAATCGAAGTTTCTGCTCCCGCTGGAACGAGTATTCAACCTGCTTTCATCGGATGTTTATTGTGGTTTATTGGAATGTCTTATCTCATGCTTGTCGTTTCATTTTTGGCAATTCATCCCTGGATGGGTCTTATTCTAGGGGCTTTGCCAATTGTGGCGTGGAGGGGCGTTGTTGCATGAATGAAAAAGGGACCGCAGGTTGGACTTAACGGAGCCATC
>JACYLU010000009.1 GCA_015272325.1 Synechococcales cyanobacterium C42_A2020_086
TGCTCCTGAAGGACGGGATCAGGATCTTTCCGAGATGCTTTTTCAAAGGGAACTCGTTTTTTGTAATGAAATCCTAGCGCGGCTGCGAAAGATAAGATATCACCGTAGGTGAGGAACACGCCTTCATCTCCTTCTTTGGCATGAAGTGATCTAACGAACTCGGCCTTATCTGCTGCGATTTGAATTCTAGCGAGCGCCATACTGGTGAGTCAGAAAATCGGTTGATTTTAGGGTCCCCAGGTTAGGTGGGGAGTTTACACAATATTACCCACAAAGAAAAGGGCGATACTTGGCCAGACTTGCTTCACGTTGAGTTGCCTGCCCGCAGAATCTCTGCCACCGTCAGGTCTAGCCCCGGCAACAGGGCAGACTCAAGCCGCTGATCGCTCGTGTAGTCCACTAACTCATACAGCCCATCCACCAGCCGCAGCACCGCCACCGTCTGCCGCATCGGGTCCACGATCCAATATTCTGGGATGCCCCGCACGGCATATTCCGACCGTTTGTAGCGATAGTCCCGATCCTCATTCGCCTTTCCCGGCGATACGACCTCCACCACCAGCAGTGGCGCAGGCATCGCTTCTGTAATGGTGTTCCGTTCCGACGCAAGCAACACGGCTGCCAAGTCCTCTCCCAACACCACCAAGTCCGGCATCCGCACTCGACCTGCCACCACCAGTTCCACGTCTTTATGCCGCAGCCAGGGTACAGGCACAAGTTGAGCTAGCGTCACCAACAAAAACACAGAGATCTGGGCATTGAGATTACTTTCCGGTGGCATTTCTAAAATTTCTCCATCCACAAACTCGCGCCGACCTTCAAAGGCATCGTCTAGCGCCAAATAGTCTGCGACGGTGAGTTTTTGTGTCGATTGAGGGGTTGGGGTCGTGGGTGTGGTTGTCATGGTTAACCTTGCCTCCGGGTGTAGTTTAGCCGCCCCCACCCCATCCGCCCCTCTTGTACGTCAGCCATCAGTCTTGTCCTTCACGCTCTTGTCCTGCATTTTGCGGTTGGCTATGAAACACCTGGAGCAGCCAGCGGTTAATCTCGCCGTCTTCCTCCGTCTGGCTGCGCTTGAGGGCTTCTTCCACAAGGGCGATCGCCAGTCCTGGCAGCACCTCCGACTCGCGGATTTGCCGACTGCCCCCATCCGCCACCGCAAAGGCGATCACCTCACCCTGCTCCACATCCACCACCCAGTATTCCTGCACCCCCAACCGCTCGTAGAGTAATCGCTTGCGTCCAAGGTCATCGCTGAGAGTTGTAGAGGCAACTTCGATGACCAACTGTGGCGCACCAAACTCGTTGACATCAATGGGCTGAGAAGACTTGGGTGGAATGCGGAACGCGGCACCAATGTAGTATGCCAAGTCAGGCTGACACTCGCGCACGCCTGGTTTGCGAAAACTGCTATTGGTCAAACCAACAATCCGAATGTTTTTGACCGTGCCGTAGAGACTGACCGTTTGGGCCAGCAGGCTATTATCTCGTCCGTGTCCAGCCCCAATCGGCATCGTCTCAATCCTCATCGAGTCAGTGTCGTAATAGAACCGAGCGTTTTCTAGTTCAGGGCGATCGCCCAGTGCCAGAAACGTCTCCCAACTCGCTTTGACCCACGCATCGGTGACCAAGTTTTGCGGTGCGGGTAAGGTATTCACCATTGGCTAAGGCTCCTTTGCACGGCGATTCTGACCCATGCCAGTCTACCCCTCGACTGCGATAATCTCAGTGTACTCAAACTCGTTGGGGCTGCAACGCACCAGGGGATAGGATGTGCCGTTGAGGGTGATCGCATCTGGTTCCACATCCGCCTTGGGCGAGTGATAGACCAGCACATACTGCCGTCCCAAGTGGGGCCCCATTTCTTCTGCCACCTCGCCGCGCCACTGGGTCTTGCTCACCAGCACCACCAGTTGATTAGCCAGTGTGGGGAGCGATCGCCCCACCTGCCGCCGATAGGTTTCGTCTAGGCTGCCAAAGGGCGAATCCATCACCATCGGGTAGTTGCCTGCATCCGGCGGCATTAGGTATCGGTTTTGCTGATCGCGGCGGCTCCAGTCGCGCACCCGGTCGATAATGGCGCCGATAAACGACAGACTCAAGACCTGGTTTTCTCCGGTCGAGGCCGGCACCAGCCGCTCTTGCCCGGTGGTGCTTTCGACTAGATGCAGCTCATACTTCTCCGTCAGGCGCGGCACATAGGGCGCAACCACGATCCGCTGAAAAATCTCCCGCACCCGTCGTTCTAGGTCGCTGCGAAACACCCGATCCACATTCGTCTGCACTTGCTTGAGACGGGCGATCGCCTCTTCGGTGGCGGTAATCCGGCGCTGCGTCTGGGTCTGTCGCGCTTCCGTCGCCTGGTGTTTTTCGATCTGTCGCCGCAGATCCTCAATCTGCTGGCTCAGGTCTTTCACGCGCTGGTCGTTTTCGCCCTGCTCCCGGTTCAACGCCTGAATTTTCGCGTCAATGTCTTCATGGCGCTTTTCCAGGTTGCGGATATCTTCGAGGGGGCTATTGCGGAGTTGCTCGTGGATGGTGTCTAGCTCCGTCTCGATGCGGGATAGGGTCTGGCGCAGCTCACCGATCTTGCGCTGCTCCTCGTCTACGGTTTGCCAAAAGACTGGAATCTGGCGGGCGATCGCCTCCATCTGCGCCCCCATGCGGATCACCGTCTCCTCCACGTCTGCCAGCCCCGCCCGCTCTAGATATGCTTTCACCTGATGGTGATGGTCGCTGCCAGCCTCTAGCACGGTGCCACAGATGCAGCGCTGGCGATCGAGCAGATCTTGCACAAACTGCTGCTTGATATCAGCAGGCAATTCGCCGCGCTGGCGCAGGCCTTGCTCTAGCGCCCGAAACTGGGCGATCGCCCCCGGCAGCAGCACCGTATAGCCCCGCGTCGAAAGGGTCGATTTCAGCCGCACTCGACATTGCTCCAGGGCATCTCGCACCGACTGCTTCTGGCTTTCTAGGTCATCGCGCCGCTTTTGCTCTGCCCGCACCGCCTCCGACTCGCGTAGTGCGTTTGCCACTGCCTGCCGCTGACGTTTGAACTGCTCAATTTCTGACTCAATCTCGCCCTGCCGCGCTGCGATTTGCTCCCGCTCTTCCTCCAGCGTTTGCTTTTGCTGCACCAGCGTTTGGGTCTCCGGGTCGCCAAACCGTTCCAGTTCTTTTTCTAGGGTTTTGCGGGCCTCTCCCAAATGGCGAATGGCGCGGGTCAACACCTCCACCCCCAACAGGGCCTTGGTGGCCTCGGCAATCTCCGTTTTCTTATTCGAGCGCACGATTTGCTCAATCCGCTCTCCATCAAAGAAGAAGTATTGATGCAAACTCACGGGCAGAATGCGCCCAATTACGTCATCTAGGTGCTGCTCAGAAATTCGCCAGCGCCCATCTTCCCCAGCATATTTCAGCGATAAGTCGCTCCTAGTCGGCACAATCTCCCCAGTGTCAGTCCGATAGGCACGGCAGGAACGACGGATGCGATATTGGGTAGCGCCATGCTCACAGGCCAATTCCACCCAGCATTCGACGGGTTCATTAACTGCTGCCTCTGCCAGCGCCCGCTTATTCACCAACTGATCCGGCGAGGCAAAGGCCGCCGTCGTCTTTTCATACAGCGCCCAAGTAAAGGCATTGAGCAGGGAGGTTTTTCCTGCCCCATTGTTGCCATGAATCACCGTTACCTTGCGATCGCCACTGGCAGACAGTCGTAGCTCTGGTGTAGTGCCATAAAACTGGCGGAAATTGTGCAACTGAATCGACAGCAGCCTCATTGCACCTCCTCTTTGACAATCTGCAAAATGTCGTCATTAATACCTATTGGATTCCTGAGATGCAGCTTGTCGTTCTCTGCTTTCAGCACTCGCCTGATCAAGCGCTTGATCTCCGGCGGAGAAGAGTCGATCGGTTCCATTACAGCATGAGCAGGAGAGGGGGTTGAGGATTGATACGGCTGTTCTGGAGTCATAGTTCGTTTAGAGGATTCGAGTGAGTTGCAATGAATAAATAGGGTCTAAAATCGGCAATCCTAAAGTCGGCAATCCAAAATCGAGCAGATTTTGAGGCTTACAAGTCCAGCAGTCCATAGCGCTGTTGCAAGTCGAGCAATTGGCTCCGTGCTTCGCCCGCGTTGTCAGCTAGGTCGGCAAATTCCACAAAGCGGGTCAGTTCCTTTCTGAGGAAATTTCGCTCTACTTCTAAGGTTTCCCGCCCCAAATCGGGCGGCAACACAATCATGTCGAAAATGGTAGCGCGGCGTTTGCCCGGATGGGGTCGCAGCACTCGCCCCCGCCGCTGGATAAACTGCCGGGGGTTGCCGCTGCTGGCTAAGATCACTGCCGTTTCGATCGCCGGAATGTCTACCCCTTCATCTAGGCAGCGAATTGCCACCAGCCCTTGCAGTTCTCCAGTTTCAAACTGGTGCCGCAGGTCTTCGCGCTCGTCTAACGTGGTTTCAGCAGTGTAGGTGTTGACCCGATAGCCCAGGTCGCGCCCCAGCAGGCGGGTCACGGCTTCTAGCTGTCGCTGGCTTTCGGCGCTGGTGTCGTCTTCGACCGACCCGTCGCCGCAGTAAATCAGGGTATGGCTGGTGTCTAGGCGCGATCGCATGACCTCCCGCAGCGCCTCTAACTTATTCGCTGCTGCCCCCACCAGTCGCGCCCGCTGGTTGAGCAGTGCCGCCAGTCCCTCGTTTTCATCCGGGTCTTCCCCCATCGCCATCGCTCGCCCAATCCGCGTGGTCAATTCCGAATAGCGTTCTGTTTCTGATTCCGTCAGCTCAACCAAAATCGGGTAATACAAGTAGTGAACCAGCGCCCCCTGGGCGATCGCATCTTTCAGGGTAAATTCTGGCTCCAGCACCGGGCCAAAATAGTCCAGCAGCGCTTCTGTTCCCTGCTCGTCGAAGTAGCGTTCTGGGGTGGCCGACAGTGCCAACCGCAGCCCGATGTTGCTCGGCAGGCTGGCGGCCAACCGTCTGGCTCCTAGATTATGGGCTTCATCGCCCACGATCAGGGTTCTCTTGGGAAAGTAAGGCAGTTGTGACTGAAAACCATCGGTGATCAGTGTAGCGTTGGTCGTGATCACGGTCAGAAAGGGTTGATGACCAGCCTTAACGTTATAAAGCTGATTAGATAAGCAACCCTGCCACTGATGCCGGCTCTCGAACACCAGGAGGGGGTCGGTGATGCCAAACTTGCGGCATTCCCGCGCCCACTGCTGCACCAGATGCCGATAGGGGCAAATGATAATCAGCGCTTGCAGTTGAATCGCTTGATAGAGTTTTGCGGCGATCGCCAGCGCCGTAATGGTTTTGCCGCTGCCCGTCGCCATCTTCAAGGTGCCTCGACCGTTGTTGGCAAACCAGTTGGCGATCGCCTGCTCCTGGTAGGGGCGCAGCGTCAGCCAGAAGGGCAGGGTGGGAATACCCGCTGGCTGCTGGGGGCGATAGATGCTCTCAAACCCATAGCTGCCGCTCGACGATGCCACCTTTGGTTCTCGCGTTGGCGCTTCGGACGGACAGCGCTGGAGGAGCGATCGCCGTGCCGCTTCTGGAAAATCCAGCACCTCCAGATTAGGCGTTTCGTTGTCCCATAGCCGCTGAAAATCCTCAGTTTTTTCTGCAATGCGTTCCGCATCGCCAAGCTGCCACGAACGGAAGACATCGATGCACTCAAAATTGTCGCTAAGGGCATTGGCGCTTTCGTTGGCAGACCCCGTGAAGACGACCACCTGATCCTCTTGATCCCTAAAAATCCCCAGCTTTTCATGGTAGATGCCTTGCTGGTAAGGATTCTGATGTACCGCCAGCTTAATCTCCAGCCGTTCCCGGCTCAAAAGCCATGCCAAGTAGCCCAGCCTGTCATGTTCGAGTTGCTCCAGTTCCCGTACCAGGACAGCTTCAATGACTTCCTCTCGCTGCCTGAGAGGATATTTGGAAATACGGAGAGGGGAAAAGCCTCATGCCAGTCTACGGAGCATCAATCGAATCATCGCGATATGAATAAAGGCTTCAGAAGAAGCGGGTAAGCGCTCGTAATCGACATTGAGACGACGACACCAATGCAGCCAACCGTAAGTGCGCTCCACAGTCCATCGCTTGGGAAGCAAGACGAATCCTTGAGCACCCTCTGGTCGCGGCACTACCTCTAAAATCCAACGAAAGGTATCAATGACCCAATGGAGGAAATCTTCTCCAGAGAACCCTCCATCGACCCAAATGCGAACCAGTTGAGGCACTCGATGACGCTCTTGATGAAGCGTTTTGAGCAAGTGTTTGGCTCCTTCGCGCTCAGGTACACTAGCAGCCACGACCTGCACGGCAATCAACAATCCCAACGTATCCACGAGCGTAAAGCGTTTGCGCCCTTTGATTTTCTTGCCGCCATCATAGCCAACCGCTTGGTGCAATATAACAGCACTGGGAACGGTTTGGGAATCTAAACTGGCTGCTGTTGGGCTACTGTTGCGATGGGCATCGATTCTCACCCATTGGACAAGATGGTCGTGAATTCGCTTCCAACTGCCATCATCCCGCCACTAACGAAAGTAATAATAAACCGTCGAATAGGGCGGATACTCCTTGGGTAACAGTCGCCAAGCACAACCGCTAATGAGCACGTACAGGATGGCTTGAAGCACCAACATCAGATTGACCGTACGAGGTCTTCCACACTGCGATTCAGGGGTAAGAAGGGCTTCAAATAATTCGTATTGTTCAGGGGTAAGTTCGCTGACGTAGGCTAGAGTCATAGCTTCCTAGAGGGCTGTTTGGATTTAGATATATTCAGCCTAAAAACCCCGGGAAGCTTTTGTATATACTAGTGCACTTTGCTACTTTCCAAACATCCTCTTAAGCGTCTCATGCCCCCCCCTTTTTGACTATTCCTGTCTTAAATTGAGACTCTGGGTACAGCAACCTTTTCAGGAATTCTCTGCACCACTAAGGGGCTAATTCTGTGAAGGAATCAGGGATGTGTAGCGTGTAAGTAATTCTTGAGCCATCTGCTTGTGTTTCTCAATTAATTCTGGTGGCGAAATGAACTGAGTGTTGCCCATAAAGCGACAAACCCAGTAGCAGAATTCATTGAGCGATCGCCTCGGTAGCTTGACTGTGTAGTCTAAATACTCTAATCTGCCGTCCTTTCCTTTGGGTCCTGCATGAATTTTCTGGGCTGGATGTCGCTTCTCTCCTTCTAAAATAAAGCTCATGACCTCCGGGAAAAATCGAACCGTTACTTCTACAGGCTCTAGCTGACCCAGCTTTTCTAGACGCTGTTCCTCTGTCGTACCCAAAAACAAACCCCAACCCGTTTCTAACAAGCGATGAGCCATCTGCAAGCTCTGCCACTGCTGCTCAGTATTCTGTTGTTTGCCCTCTATTGGCTGGAAGTGGTCACTCAGGCGATCGAGTCTAGAGAGCGCTAGATGCCCACTTTCACAATCCTCATGTAGTAAATACCAGGCAATGTCAGCATAAACAAGCTGGAGTGGATATACCTGCATATACCGAGTTTCGCCAGTGCGATAGGGATTGCGGCTCCGGAAGAGTTCGATCGCCTGTCCCTGAATAATGCTCTCTTCCAATGCCTCTAGCTTCTCAAATAACGTGCCTCGATATTGACGCTGTGCCATCATTTCTTCAGGATCGGTGTAAACAACAGCACGATCGATATGAGTTCGTACTGGATAAAACAACTGCTCAGAGAGATGGAGTCCACGCAGTCGCCGTTCTAACCGTTCATACAGTTTAGTCACTTCAGGGTCGCGTTGATACCTAGCTTGGGAGTAAAGCGCATTGAGAGCAACCTGTAGCTCTTCCCGGTTCATTGCCCCAGTCCCTAGATAGTACCCCCATCGATACATGTGCTGTTCCAAAATTCCCCAGCGTCGCAGAACTCCTAAATCTTTACGCAGAGTTGGTAAAGAACAAGCAGTTAGGGAAATGCCTTGCTTACCTGCAACTTCCTGCAAACGCTGCTGAACTTCGACGAGAGCATCATGATGTTTTTCAGAAACCCGCTCAACTCTTTCAGCGCTACCTACTCCTGGATGCTGCACCAGTGTTGCAATCAAAAGCATCAGCCGCTCGAAGGCAGTGCGATCGCTATAGGGATGGGACGCTGGTGAGCAACTCTTTCTCATATGTCAACTAAAAGCCAATATTTTTTGAACATATCATAATGGCTCAGAACTGCTCTTGACGAGAGCTTTATAACTATGACAATAATTGCTTTAAATATTGGGATTTCTTTGGAGACAGATGGGTACTCTTGCTAGAGTGAAATCTAAGCCAATCCAAAAGGCGGAACATTACAGCCTGCGGGATGCATTCATCACGAGGCTTATCCGAAGGCCTGCCAAGCTTTGGATTAGAGCAGTGCAATCGCCTCATAGTGGTGGTTTTGTTTGTGTGTGTCCCCTGCATCTAACCCCTTATGATGAAAGACTGGCTAGTTTTAGGTTCTGTTGCCTTTGGTGTTGGGTTTAGTCTCAGTCTGCCAATTACTCGCAACATTAAAGACTCTGCGCTTGTAGGCCTGACAGCCATTCCGGCTGCAACCAGCGGAGTGTTGGTACTCAGTCGCCAGCAAAAACGGCAGATAGGGATATTATTCTCCTCACTCCAGGCAGAAGTCCAAACCCTTGAACAGCAGAAGCAATTACTAGACCAAACGATCGCCACCATCCGCGAGCAACAGCAAGGGGCAGAAGTCAGGTTAAGTCAACTCAATGCTCAATTAGAACAATCGCAGACGCAACTCAGCAGTCAGGCGCAGGAAAGCCAGACAATTCAACAAGAACTGGAAACGCTGGAAACCCAAAAGCGATCGCTACACCAGGAAAATCTGCACATTGAGAGTCAGTTGCAAGAACTGAGAGCGCAAGAGCAACGGTTGAATGCTTCTCTCTCTGCGATCGCCGTTCAAAAGGAGCAACTGGAAGTTCAGTTAGGGGCTGAAGAGCAGCAAAGACAAGCCATTCATCAGGAAGTGACGCTGCTGGAAACTCAAAGGCAGTTGCTTCAAACAGAAACCAAACGTACTGAGGATCGGTTGCGAGAACTAAGAGTACAGGAGCATCAGGCGAATGAATTATTGGAAACGATTGCTCAATTAACAGCACAAAAACAAACCCTAGAAACTGACTTAAATCAACTAGGCATTCAACTTCAGTCTTTTCAGCAACAGCAGTCCAACTTGATTCAGGAGTTGGAGCAACTTTCCACTGAAAAGGGTGAGTTAACAGAACTTCTCCATCAACTTCAAGAACAGATCCAGGCAACTCAAACTCTCGGTCAGCAGGATTCTCTGCTTCTGGAGAACCCTCCACCAGAGACAATGGTGCGCTTAGATTCCCCCCTGGATAATCAAGATATCTCATCACAGCCAGAGAGAGGCGATGCGGCGGCAGAGAATGTTGTGCCAGAAGGAGAACCTTCACGAGAAACGCGGAATGTCTCCGTGCATCAAGGACTGCAACAGATCGAACCGTTGGAACAAGTTGAAGCGTTTGAGATTCCACAGTCTGCTGCTGAGTTCCGACTAGCGAATGCAGAGCATACACGCTGGCTGTGGGAAGGTGTAATTCTCCCTCGCTGGCAGTATCCTCCTTTTTTAGGCAGTGTGTACTTACCACGTTATGACACTGATGAAGTTTGGGGTACGGAAACGATTCTGGATATCGTGGGGGACAACCTGCGACGAATCGGCATCAACAATCTGGAATATGACCGGATATTCAATCGCCTTGGAGATGAAACCCATCTCAACTGGCTGAAAATTCTGACGTTAGCCATGTCAGAATACGCCTATTATTCAGAGGCAGAGGGTGGCTTCTGGGAAGGATTATGCAATCGATTGCAATTGCCCTATCAGGGCGACAACCATGATCCAGTTCAGATGCTTAGAGATCTAGCACGAGAGGGGATTCATCTGCTCAAGCTGCCTCAAGCAGTGGGAGGCTACCCGATCGTTTCTACCTTCTGGTTGCAAAGCGGTATTCCCCGCCGCAATCTCAACCATTTTACTGAACTCGTTGCAGATCTGGTTGTAGAACGAGGATGGCAATATCTTCTGAATGCAGATGCCAAACTTTTAGCCCATCAACTTTTGAGTACCTGCCAAAATCGCTATCCAGGGCGAACGGTTTTACGACGATTTCTAGAGTATAGCTGTGCTTCTAAAGCAGATCCCTTATCTGGAAAACTGCTGCAAAGTATTGCCGGAGTAGCCATTGCCCTGCGGGAGTACAATCTTCAACCCCAGGAAGTTTTGCTCAACCCTGCCCAACGACAAGAATTTCTGCTCAATGCCCTTCCTCAATTCAATTTCTTCCTCAGAGATTGGGAAGCTTTGATTCAGCTCCTTACCCCTCGTCCCGAATGGAGTGGACGGAGTCGTCCTGGTATGGGGCAGCTTCCCCTGGCTCTGATGCTGGATACAGAGGATCTGTTGATTCAACTCATATTACCCGAACAAACCCTACCTCATCCTGACTGGACAGCAGGAACTTGTTTTATTCATGAAGCAAACTGGCAAGGAGAAATTAGCGCCTCTGGACAGGTCGAGATTGAGGAATGTGTGTTACCTATTTACAACAGCAGTGAGGAATGGCACTGGCAATTACAAGATGAACAGGGAAATACCCTTTATTCATGGTATTTGGAGGGGACTTCATCCGATGCTCCCTACCTTTTGTTTGATGCCTGGACGGGCGATCGTCTGCTTCCTGATCCTCAACTTGTCAACAGCCAAGACATTTTCTGCTTTGCGCCAACAGGGACTGTAATTGAAACGGTAGGGTCTATCGAACCTGTAGAGAACGGGATGCTTCCCTGTAGCATTCAAGGATGGCAGGGTAGACGATTGCGGCTGACCGGACAAATTGGAGAACTCAATCTTCAATTTGACCATTGTTCCACCTCGATAAGCTGGAGAGCTGCGGCAAACGAACCTCGACTGCGGGGCTTACGGATGCGAGGGCAAAATGCTCCTTATCTTGAGCCGCCTGTACTCTGGTATCCTCCTTGTTCAACACCACTATCTCTCACGCTATCCCTGCAAGAATGCTTCGTTCAGAATAATCCGCTGACAATTCGGGAGACGATTTCGATTCCAGTAGGCGATCGATGGTATGCCATTCCTTTAAACCAATGGCTCTCCCAATCGGGGCACTACAATATTACTCTGACTGCACCAGAAGAGGAATGGTCACAATCCTTCGAGGTGCAAGCTGCTTATCAAGTCCGGGCTGAAGATATTGCTGCTTTGCCTCCTGTGCAAGTGACTGATACTGACGGAGCGGTGGTTGATCTTCCAATACAGACCGATCGCACCCATCAATTCTGGTCTACCACACTGCTCATTACAGGATTGTGGACACTGGAACCTGTCAAACTGCTGCTCTCGGATAGGCAAAATCAGATCAGTCGTTCCTTCCAGGCAACCGCAACAGGGCAGTTGCGTGTGGAGCTATCCACTCTCCATGATGTGTTGCCGCCCTCCAATCAATATGTGCTGGAGTATCAACGAGCGGGACAGGCTCCTCAGCGATTGGTGGAACTGGTGGAAAACCTCCCCCTGTCTTGGCGTTGGCAGAATAACACTCTGGAATTTTCCGGCTTAAAAGCTGACCAAACCTATGCGGTGCATTGCTGGAACTTACTTCTGCCTCAGCAACCTTCTTTAGAAATTGCCCTGGCTACTGAAGTTTCTGTCAAGGTATCGCTCGATTTGCCTCCAAGCATCTATTACCTGCAATTAAAAGCCTCTGACCATTCAATAGAAAATCTAGGCTGGTGGTGTAACTGCGATGATCCTTGTGATGTCTCAATTGATGCCGATCCAACACTGGCTAAATATAGTTACGCGATTTTAGACAATGTTTTAGTTCACGAGTTCCAGACTGCTGCTCAGGCTTTAACCTGGGATAAAAACTGGATAGAAACGATCGCCGCTTCCCTAAAAACCGAAAATAATCGTTTCCCAGCATGGCTTGATGCCACAGCACTTTTGGCAAAACTTCAGTCAATGCTGACTCCACTGAATGGACAGTGGTACATGGTGATGACAACAGAAGGAAGGCGAGGCGACTTTCAAGATGCTCTAGTAGAATCGATCGCTCAACATAATCTGTGGCACCTCATCCTGGACTTTCGGCGGCATCGTCAACGAGATAAACGCAATATTGCATTTGTGTCTGTCACTGATATTGAGCTTGCTCGTCCTTATATCAGTCAAGTTCCTTACTTTGAGCGGATGGGTCGGGCACCCTTAAGACCGGAGGAAACCAACTTATTGCTGGGGTCAGGAGAGGTTGAGAGATAACGATGTGGAACAGTAAAATTCTGCACCTGTTGAGTCATCATCGGCAACCGGGACAGCCAGTCCTACCAGCAGCGCTGAGCATGACTCAAATTACGTCACTGCTGCGCCAATGCCTTGATCCGGCTCAGCCGACCGAGCAAATTGTGGATGAGGTACAGGAATCCCTACGCGAATTAGAGGCACAGAACGAAATTTTCAGGGCATTCGGTAATCGTTACTGTATGGCTCCACCTACCTTATTGGCACTAAACCGAGAGAACCTGGTTGGATGGCGCTTTCGAGGCGATCGGGCATATCTTAGCCTTGCACACGAAACGTTGAAAACAAGGCAACAGCCGACTGAAGAGAAGCTGCATTCTGGTATCAGGAATTTCGATCGGGCCAAGAGCAGGCTTCAGGATAGGAAAATTCGTTTGCTGACGTTAGAAGAAGTCATTAACGAACTCCCCAAACCTCAAAAGCCACCGTATTTTCTTCTGCAAGGGCACCAATACCCACTGACTTGCTCGGAGCTTTGGCAGATGAGCGATGTGAAGCAGTATGTGCCCACCTATGCTGAACAAAAAGATCGATGGCGATCGCCCACACCCCAAACCTTGAGCAGTGAAAGTCTATTGCGATTGCCAGACGAAACATACCTTTGGTTTGAAGCAGAGGAGTTTTACAAAATTGAGCCTAATGCGGCAATTCTTGCCATGTTTTATCTCGATCGCTGTGCTCAACAACCACTTCGCATTGTTTGGGCAAATGCGGCAATGAACCAACTCAATCTACAAAACATCTGGTTGCCCTATGCCCATTTCCAATGGCTCCGACAACTATCCGAACCCATTGAAGGACACCGCAGAGTATTTTTTGTTTCTCCTGCCAATCGCCCCCTGGTGGAAGCCGTTTTTCAATATCTAGGATGTGATATACGATGACAAACTATCTCGACCCCATTGCCGCCACAGAAAAGCCTCGTAACGATTTCATCCGCTATTTACTCACAGCCTATCCCTTACGAGATTCAGCCTTGCGAACCGCATTTGAGCAGGAACTTCAGCAACGCGGCAGTATTTGGCAATCGCCTTACCTAGAGGGTTCCCAACCTTATCGTCCAGATTGTAGTGTGGCAGATTTGGTGGCTGAGGGAGTGTTACATGCGGAAATGTCCCGTCTATTTCTGCCCCACCGCCCTCTCTATCAACATCAAGCTGTAGCAGTACGCGCCGTAGTTGAACGTCAAGAGAATATTATTGTTGCGACTGGGACAGGTTCCGGTAAAACGGAGTGTTTCCTGTTACCTATGATTGATCAACTTTTGAAAGAAGAAGGCGAACTGCAAGCCGGAGGTGTGCGTGTCCTGATTCTTTATCCCATGAATGCGTTGGTCAATGATCAGGTCAAACGACTGCGCCAGCTCCTTTGCCGTCAAAGCAGCAATCGTCCCCGCATTCAGTTTGGGTTTTACACCAGCCGCACAGAGAAGGAGGAAAAAGCAGCTCAACAAGCCCTAGCAGATGAACTTCGCGCCTATAGCGATGATGAACTGTTGAGTCTAATTCCATCAGCAGAACAAGCAGAGATGAGGGAACTGGTTACAGGATCTCGACGAGAAGTGGTTGTGACGAGAGCCTGTGAACTTGTGCAAGAGATTCAAACGCTTTAACGAGCAGAAATTCAGCGGAAGCCGCCCCACATCTTAGTCACCAACTACTCGATGTTGGAACATATGCTGATCCGCCCTAAAGAGCGTGGAACGATTTTTGAGCGATCGGCAGGATTGTTCAAAATGCTGGTGGTGGACGAGGCACATTCCTACGATGGCTCTACGGGCACTGAAGTGTCCATGCTGATTAAGCGGCTTAAAACCGCTGTCCAAGTTGAGTCCTCTGGACAAATTCGCTGTATTGCAACCAGTGCTAGTTTAGGCGATGAATCAGTCGATTCGCAGGTGATTGAATTCGCCAAGCAATTATTTGATGAACCATTTGAACAAGTAGTACGGGGCACTCGTGTATCTGCTACTGAGAGGTTGGAAGAACCCTATGCTTTACCTGAAGGATTAAGTGAAGAAGAGGTTTATGAACACTTCTATACTCTCGAATTACCCAAACTAAACGATCCTATAGAGGATTGGGAAAAGCAACTGAGTTACCTTGTCCCTAATGAACGGCTACAAGTTGCTAAAGCTAAAGCGACTGAAGCACCTCCCGAAGAACAAATTCACCGATTTCTCTGGTACGCCCTCAAGCAGCATCCCACAGTTCATAATCTAATTCGCCTGCTAGCTCGATCGCCCCAACCTTGGGAACAGATTGCTCAATCTGCTGAACTCTGGAAATTCCCGACCACCGTCGAAGGTGAAATTCCACCAGAAGAACAGAAGAACCTACAGCGTGCTTTGGCACACCTCATTCAGTTAGGCACGTTAGCACGAGAAAACTTAGAGGATTTGCCCCTGCTTCCAGTTCGTCTGCACCTGCTATTCCGTAGCATTGAGGGATTATATGCTTGTGTCAATCCACACTGTCAGCCACCAGGCGCGCAAGTCCCTCCTGCTCCCAATCGCCGCTACGGACGGGTATATCTCAGTGAACGAAAGACTTGCGAAGATTGCAAGGCTCCAGTTTTGGAATTGGCAAGCTGCCGCAAATGTGGACAGGCTTATAGTCTGATGCATCTGGGTGAACAGGGAGAATTGCTTTCTTTGCCGCGATCATTAGAAGCGGTTGAAGATAACAAACGTATTTATGTGCTTACCTCCGGACCTCTCGATAGCATTACTCTGGATGAAGAGGAAGAAGAGTCTGACAGCGTTGATGAAAACACAGGAATCTGTCTGTTAACCCGCAGGCAAGGATGGATTGGTCGGGTTGCTCGTACTCCTGAACAACTTCAGCAAGCGCCTGAATCGGAGAAATTTTCGCTTCTCTGGCATATTCCACCGAACACTAAAAGTACAGAGGGTGGATACTTGTCACGTTGCCCTGCTTGCGCGGCTGGACGAACTCAAACCTCCTCTATCGGGCGCTTCATTTCCTATACAGATGCGCCACTAGAAGTCATGATTGATGGATTGTTTGAACTTTTGCCTGATCCGACATGGGAAGAGGGACAACCCACAAAACGCAAATTGCTGACTTTCTCAGATGGTCGCCAGGATGCTGCGTTTTTCTCCTCTGATTTTCAGCGCACCCATACGGAAGCTCTCTATCGTCAGATGGTATGGCACGCTTTCCAGGATTGTCGGGATGAAGAGAAAGTTGCCTCCGTCAAACAAGTGGAAGACAAGTTAGTCGAACACTTTCTGAAGGTTTCAATTCCTCATCCCGATCGCGATCCGGAATGGCATCATCATAGTTATGTTGCCAATGATGAACTGGATGAGGAGCCAAAAAACCCGAAGGACTGCAAAGATCATGCTCGTAGCCGTGCTAAAGAATTGCTGCTGCGAGAATTTGGCTTACCTTCGGCTCGGCGCTTTTCGATCGAAGCGTTGGGATTGCTCGCGTGTCATCTCGATTGGCAGGGTTACTCAGGTGTCCAGAAACTATGCGATCGGTTCAATATCTCCAAAGCAGAAGCCATTGTATTTCTAACTGCACTCACCGACTTAATCCGGCTTTCTGGAATTGTCAATGTTGAGAAGCCATCTGATTATTTTCCAGAAGTCGGTGGAGTAGAGGATGTTCGCCCTGGAATATTGGACAAATCAGGAAAGGTCAAAAAGTTCCTCAAGCTGCAAAAAGGACAGGGGGATGCAAAAGAAGCAGTTTCCTTCTGTGCATACAAAGCTGGTAACAATCAACTGATCCGTAGCACTTTTGTAAACTATTGTGAGAAGGTATTTGGATTAACGGCAAAAGAGCAGGGAGAGGAATTGAAAGATATTCAACTCTGGCTCTACGAAGAGGTGTTGCTAGGCAGCAATGTTCTAGCAAAGTACGATAAAGATGGTCGTCAGCTCAACTGGGGACTACTCAATATTCAGCAGACCTCTGAGGACTGGTGTCGTTGCAATACCTGCCAGCAAATCTTCCATCTTCCTGGCTTTTCTTTAATTGAAGAACAGCCCAAACTCAATGTCCGGAAATGTCCTGCGTTCAGATGTAACGGAGAACTGCGTCCTTTCCCCTTGGAGCAGATGCAGGATGATCACTATCGACATCTGATTCAAGTCAGACATATGCTGCCACTGAGGGCACAGGAACATACTGCTCAATTAGAAACAGATGACTTAGCACATCGAGAAAGTCGTTTTCGGCGTGGTCAGACAAACCTACTCAGTTGTTCCACAACACTGGAGATGGGTGTTGATATTGGAGAATTGCAAGCCGTAGTTCTCCGAAACTTTCCGCCTCATGTGAGCAATTATCAACAACGGGCAGGAAGAGCAGGACGACGGACGGATGGGGTAGCCGTAACCCTCATGTATGGGCAACGTCGCCCTCACGATCGCTACTACTTCGAGCAGCCTGAACGTTTAATTGCAGGTAAAAACCAAATTCCCAAACTCGATCCACGTAATTTCCAGGTGCAAGAACGCCATATTCGGGCAGAATTACTGGCAGAATTCTTGCGAAAAGACGATTTAGGAGCAGAAGACGTGAAGATTTTTGTCTTTCTTGCTCTTCCCAAAGATGCGCCCACCTCCGCGCCTAATTTTACGCCGCCGAATAGCTCTCCAATCACTCAATTTCAGCTATGGTTACGCAGCGATGATGCCCGTCAACTCACTGACTATTGGCTCAATAAGCTAGGAGGAAAGGAACGATCGCATACACAAGTTTTAGAAGATTTTAGCGATCGAATCGAGGAATTCCAAAAACAACAATTGCAGGACTGGGATGCGTTGGTTGAAGTATTACTGAGTCTGCAACAACGATTAACAGACCCTACAGAAGCTAGGAATTTAACTACAATTGCAAAACATCTTGCCAAAACTCAAGCGGAGCTAGACAAAATTGCAGATCGTCGTTTACACGATGAACTTGCTCGCGCTAGTATTCTCCCAATCTACGGATTCCCCATTGATGTAGTACGGCTAATGACTGGAAAGCGCCAACATCGCCTAGAGCGCGATCGTCGCCTTGCACTGGGTGAGTACGCTCCAGGACAGGAAATTGTAGTGGACGATCGAGTCCATACCAGCGTAGGAGTTGTCAGACCTGAAAAATTGTTGGAGCAATACTATTGGGTTTGCCAGAACTGCAATTATTTCACCTCCAGTCTAAAGAAGAGCGATTACTACGCAACTTGCCCAGTATGCAAAGCAGCAGCTTCGGCTCCGAAGCCTCGGCTTTACAAAGTTCCTGGTGCATTCACAACAGATTGGCGACAAAATCCTAAAGTCACGCCCTATAGCAAACCCATGCGCCAACCCACCTCTCAAGTTTTCTTAGCGAAAGAAGGAGACATCTCGGTTTGCTTATCTTCAGCTTCAGACCCATACACGCTTGTATATAGTCAAGCTGGTCGATTTTTCCTAGCTAATCAGGGTCCTGCTCAGGATGGAAAGGGATTTAAGAATCCTGGTTTTGCACTCTGCCGCTTCTGTGGACGAGACCTGAGTGAAGATGTTTGGAAGCAAAGGGCGAAAGTAAAAGTCAGCAAAAAACAATCAAAGCTCGGCAAGTCTTCAGAATCTGTTCCCTCGACCATTCCTCATAATCACCCAATCAGCGATCGTCCCTGTTCAGGTGGATATGAAAGAACACATTTAGGACACGATTTCTTAAGTGATTTACTCAAACTCCGCTTTAGTCAGGCAACTCATCCTCCCGCATTATTTGAACCTGTTGCTCATCTGGCTGACGGGGAAGAAATAGCTTCAGTAGAGGCAGATGGATCGTCATCCCAGCCAACTGGAATGACATTCTGGCGATCGCTCACGTCTGCTCTTTTAGCTGCGGCATCTCAAGTGATTGATGTGCCAAGGACTGAATTGGATGGATTATTCCGTCCTTCCGAAGATCGAGACGGTACAGCAGAAATTGTGATCTATGACAATGTACCAGGTGGTGCAGGCTACAGTCGCAAAATTGGCGAACGCTTCCGCGAGGTACTGCAACAGGCATATCAGATTGTAGAATCCTGTTCCTGTGACAGCAGTTGCTATGACTGTTTGCGAACCTATTCCAATCAATTCTTTCATCACGAACTCGATCGCCATCAGATAAAAGCATTTCTGCAACCGCTGGTTGAACAGATAAATCCAGAGCTATTTCCAGAACTCCAAGATTTTGCTGCCGATGCCAATCAGGTCACTCATCCTCAAATTATGGCTCAGTTCGGGGCATGCTGCCGCGCTGCCAGTTCTACCAGCATCATGGGCTTACCTCAACTGGAAGAGCCATTTACCCTGAAGCGACTCACAGAAATCATCAACGCTCTACAAAACCGAAATGACTCTCTAGAGCTAATAGTGCGTCATTTACCTCAACCGATTTCAGATCAAGAACGAGTTCTCCGCAAACGCCTGCAACAATGGATTGATCAGGGAGCGCTCAAGCTTTACGTGCTAGACCAAGATATTCTTCCAGAACTGTGTCTGAGCAGCCAGTGGGAACGCTATCGTATTGCCTTACGGTACTGTCCTGCTGAGGGCGATAACCCCGCCTACTGGCTAAAAACAACAACTGAGCGAGGTGTTACCCAAGTCTTCGATCGCCTGAAACAGTTGCAGCAGCGAGCTAAATCTGTTGCTGCTCAAGAGTTGATCGATCGAGATACTAACGTAGTGTTTCCCGATCGCACCTGGAAGAATCTCAGTATTGATCAACTCCGTCGCCAACTAGGTTTAGAGCAGGTTCTAGTCGGAAGCAAGATTTCACAAGTGATTTATAGCGATCGTTATCTTAACGCATTTGATGCCCAGTTCTTAGCCGATTTATTGAAGGGTGACTGGCTGGAGTCTAACACTCAAGTCACCATTCACATTCAACAACTTTATAAAGAATACCGCTCAAATGATACCAGTCGTCGAGTAACAATGGAGAAAGTACTTGCCCAGCAATTGGAATTGCAGCCTAACGTTAAGATGCGTCCCTATGGACGCAACTATGAAACTCTTTCACACAGCCGGGAGTTAACTATTTGCCGTCAAGATAAGCAGGTTTATCGAATGTTGTTTGACAAAGGAATGAATTTTTTAGAGAAAACTAACGGCACCTACCACGTTACCGAATCTACCTACGTGGTTGTGACGAAACAGAGATGATTGGTAGATAGGATATTGAACTATTCAATCTATCATCTCATCATGAGATTAGATAATCTGAGCGACGTCCTAGCCGTATCTGTGAGTCGTCAGCAAGGGTGGGAGTACCTCAAGCAGATGGAATATGATGTACCCCATAAACTGGACAAAGCAATAAGAGAGAACCGCTGCACAATAGACCAGGGAAAATACTGAGTGGAAAAGAATATGCAGCGAAAACAATACAGCGCCGAGTTCAAGACCAAAGCCGCCCTCGAAGCCATCAAAGGACTAAGAACGGTGAACGAGATTGCCAGTGATTTAGGGGTACATCCGAGCCAAATTGCACTGTGGAAGAAACAAGCCCTTGATGCTTTACCAGAAGCGTTTTCGAGCCATCAGGGACAGCATCAAAAAGCTCAGGAGGATTTAACGGCACAACTCTATCAACAGATTGGACAACTGAAAGTCGAGTTGGACTGGCTGAAAAACAAATCTGGAGTTGTCGGTGGACGTTAAACGCAGTTGGATTGAGCCAGGGCACGGTCAAATCAGTGTGCAACGGCAATGTGAGTTAATCGGATTGGCGCGTGCAAGTTGGTACTACGAAGTTGCTGAAGAAACTCCTTACAACGAACATCTGATGAAATTGATTGACCAGCGATTCACCGAAACCCCGTTTTATGGCATTCGTCGCATGACTGCTTGGTTGAAGTTTTAAGGGGAAACGGTCAACCACAAACGGGTAGCTCGGTTGATGCGGAAAATGGGATTAGAGGCAATCTACCCAAAGCCAAATCTGAGTCTGCCAGGGGACAATGACAGACGATCCCCATATCTGCTGCGGGATGTAGCGATTATGGAAACCGAAGAGTGGGTCCGAACATGCAAAACTGTCGAAGAGTTACAGAATCCTAAAACTTTAGAAAAGCTGGAACTCGATCGCCGATATTGGCAGGCAAGAGGAATGAACTGGGGCATCGTGACCGATCGAGAAATTCCAGGTGTTCTGGTTGGCAATATGATGCAAATCCACGACTTACATTTTTTCAGGGCAAGATCACTTAGGATCGCTGAAGCTTCAGGTTAATTTTAGATTTCTCTACTTGCGACAGTGATATTCTTGACCTCAATAGCTAGGGGTGCCTGAGCTTCGTCCAGGCTGAGATTACACCCTTGGAACCTGAGTCTGGTTAGCACCAGTGGAGGGAAGCTGTTTTTGTAAGAATTCTGCAAGGAGTTCAATATGCGTGACGCCTGGCTCGCCAAGCGGCGAGGACATCATAACGTGTCTCAAATGCATTACGCTCGGCAAGGGTATCTCACGGAAGAGATGCAGTATGTTGCGATGCGCGAGGGGTTGCCAGCAGAGTTGGTTCGCGATGAAGTCGCTCGTGGACGCATGATTATTCCCGCCAATATCAATCACACAAATCTGGAACCTATGGGGATTGGTATTGCTTCGAAATGCAAAGTGAATGCGAACATTGGTGCTTCGCCAAATTCGTCTAATTTAGCGGAAGAATTGGAGAAACTACAGCTTGCCGTAAAGTATGGCGCAGATACGGTGATGGATTTGTCTACAGGTGGAGGTGATTTAGACGCTATTCGTCAGGCCATCATTGATGCATCGCCCGTGCCAATTGGAACGGTGCCCATCTATCAAGCCCTAGAGAGCGTACATGGCAATATTGAACGCCTGACTCCAGATGACTTTTTACATATCATCGAGAAGCAGGCTCAGCAGGGTGTAGATTATATGACCATCCATGCGGGTATTTTAATCGAGCATCTGCCGCTCGTGAAAGGACGAATCACCGGCATTGTGTCGCGGGGTGGTGGCATTCTCGCTCGCTGGATGCTACACCATCATCAGCAAAATCCGCTCTATACCCATTTTCAAGACATTATTGAGATCTTCAAAAAATACGATGTTTCATTTAGTTTGGGAGATTCTCTGCGTCCGGGCTGCCTGCACGATGCCTCGGATGCTGCACAGCTAGCAGAACTCAAAACCCTTGGGCAACTCACTCGTCGGGCGTGGCAGCAGGATGTGCAGGTGATGGTAGAAGGTCCAGGGCATGTGCCGATGGATCAAATTGAGTTCAACGTGCGAAAGCAGATGGAAGAATGTAGCGAAGCCCCCTTTTACGTGCTGGGGCCGCTTGTCACCGATATTGCTCCTGGCTATGACCATATTACGTCAGCCATTGGAGCAGCGATGGCCGGGTGGTACGGTACAGCGATGCTGTGCTACGTCACCCCTAAAGAGCATCTGGGTCTCCCGACGGCTGAAGATGTGCGCAATGGCTTGATTGCCTACAAGATTGCCGCTCATGCTGCGGATGTCGCTCGCCACCGTCCCGGAGCCAGAGACCGAGATGATCAGCTCTCTCAGGCACGCTATCAGTTTGATTGGAACCGGCAATTTGAGTTGTCGCTTGATCCGGATCGCGCCCGTGAGTATCACGATGAAACCCTACCAGCAGATATTTACAAAACAGCTGAGTTTTGCTCAATGTGCGGTCCTAAGTTTTGTCCGATGCAAACCAAAGTAGATGCAGATGCGCTGGCTGAACTCGAAAAGATGCTTAGTGCTCAGTACCCTGCCATTGAATAGCTAGTTTGGCATATTCCATCAGCCTGCAATCAATGGACTACGCATCCTGCTTCTCCCAACTTAAGAACAGTACCGAGCACTACCGTCATTGCTCCATCTTTGATAGGCTCGATCCACAGAAAACCCAAGGCATGCCTAACGGTTGTCATCCCACTCAGACTTGAGGAGCCGACGATGGATGTTCATACCCTGCGAGAAGACTATACTCAAGCCGAACTAAGAGAAGAGGATTTGCATAGCGATCCTGTTGAGCAATTCACTCTCTGGTTTCAGCAGGCTTGCGACGCGGAACTGCCGGAACCCAATGCGATGGTTTTGGCAACGGCTTCCGCGGCAGCCGAACCCTGTGCTCGAACTGTACTGTTAAAATATTTCGACAGCAGCGGATTTGTGTTTTTCACGAACTATGAGAGCCGCAAAGCCCGTCATATCGCCGAAAATCCTCATGTGGCTCTCCTGTTTCTTTGGTTACCGCTGCAACGCCAAGTGCAAATCACGGGTGTCGCTGCAAAAATCTCAACGGCGGAATCGATCCGCTATTTTGCCACTCGCCCCCGCGGCAGCCAGATCGGAGCTTGGTGCTCTCCCCAGAGTAGAGTCATTTCGTCGCGCCAAATCTTGCTGATGGAGTTTGAAGCGATGAAACAGAAATTCCTCAATCATGAGGTTCCCTTACCTCCGTTTTGGGGTGGTTATCGGGTAACGCCCCATCAGTTCGAATTCTGGCAAGGTCGCTCCAACCGGCTGCATGATCGCTTTCTGTATGTTCGTCAAGCCGATGAGAGCTGGCAGATCCAACGACTTGCACCCTAGGTTTAAATGGATTGAGATTGATTGCGCCTGCTACTGTCGCGATCGATCTACTGCCGATCTACCGCGGCTCTTCTGAACCCGTAGGTTGATCTACCCTTTGGGGGTCAGGTCAGTTGGGGATTAGATTCCGTCTGCTGAGCCAAAGCAGGCAGCGACAGCCAAAAATCACTGAGAGCTTGCGCCACTTTGTCCGGTTGCACAAAATGGAAGAAATACCCGGCATCTGGGCAACTCCATAGCCGATCGCCAACCTTCTGCCACTCCCGCCATCCTTGGAGTTGGTTGCGATCAACTACCATATCTGCACCACCACCGCAAACCATGAGCGGCATCTTCACTGAAATGGGAGGGATGCTGATGCGCCTGAACAATGTATGCGGCGATAGCGAACTTTCCAAGTCTTGTTCTAGAATTTTGACGAGTTCTCGCGTCGTTGCGTGAGATTGCGGTCCAAACAAATTAGTAACCATCTGCGCCAAAATCATGGACTGGCTACAGGATAAAAGCTGCCGATGCATATAGTAATGCGCCTGCCAATCTACAGCGGGATGTACCCCCACCGACAGAAGTACGAGGGATTTGACTCGTTCGGGATGGCGTTGCGCATAGAGCAGTGCTACCAGACCGCTGATACCGTGACCGCATAAATGAACAGGATGAGCACAGGCTTTTAGATAATCGTGTAATAAGACTAACGCAATTTCTAAAGAGCATGCTTCATCGGGAGTTTGGTAATATTCCCATTGGGCAATTGTAACCTGCCTTGACAGTAATTTGAGTAACGGCTGATCAAATCGTTTGAGGCTGGGGCTAGCGCTCAACCAAAGAACATCAGGTACAACCATGTAGTAATAATCCTAAAGCAATTATGAAAAAGTCTAAGTAAACAGTCTAAGTGAACCGCATAACTCAACGGGAACAGGAATCCATTTCTTCTCCAAGAATTGGCCTCCCATTCCCGCCTGCGCCGATTACAACCCAAACTCTTGCTTGAGTTGAGCTGCCCACGTGTTGATTCGGCTTTCGGTTAACTCAGACTGATTATCGTCATCGAGGGCCAGCCCAACAAACTTACCGTTGCGCACTGCTTTGGATTCGGTGAAGTCGTAGCCTTCGGTGGGCCAGTACCCTACCGTTGTGCCGCCCAATTCCGAAATTTTTTCTTCCAAAATGCCCATAGCATCCTGAAAGTTATCGGCATAGCCTACCTGATCACCTGGACCAAAATAGGCTACCTTTTTGCCGCTAAAGTCAATGGCATCTAGCTCCTCGTAAAAGCCTTCCCAGTCGGCTTGCAGTTCACCTACGTTCCAAGTAGGGCAGCCGACGATGATGTAGTCGTACTCTTCAAAGTCGC
Source organism: Synechococcales cyanobacterium C42_A2020_086 (assembly GCA_015272325.1). Classification (GTDB taxonomy): domain Bacteria; phylum Cyanobacteriota; class Cyanobacteriia; order Elainellales; family Elainellaceae; genus JACYLU01. Next base: position 24,309 of record JACYLU010000009.1, read on the forward strand.
TTGGGGAGGCATTGGCGATGTCATGGAGATCCACCACATCACTGCCGCCGAGAGCTTTTTGTATCAACTCTGCCGCATTCTGCGTATTTCCGGTTTGAGTACCGTAAAACAAGCCGATTTTCGCCATACTATCTCCTTGAGTTCTCGCAATTGACCAACTAGTGAATAACGAAACAGTTCACTCTACGGGTCGTCAAACGGTTGGATGATCTAGTTTGCTAGTTTGATGATCTATCCATCAAATTACTCCTTGCCTGCGACAGCACAGGGTTGGCGGAATGAGTGTCATTCGAGAGTGTCACCAAAACAGAACTACAATCTGAGTGGTCCTAAATTGCAGCGCATGCATGACACTAATTTCACATGGCAATCTCAACTGCTGTGCTGCCGACAGGAAGGTTTAGCTTTCTACAGCATTCAGAGCGCGCTCAACTCGCCGGAAGTCGAAGCCCATGGCTCGCAGCGCATGCCAAAGGTGCCCTTGCAGGAAGAAGAACGCCAGGAAGAAATGCGCATTGGCCAGCCAGCAGCGGGCGGTATGAGCACCCAGTGGCAGCTCGACGGTATCAGCAAAATAAGGAGTAACACCCAATCGCACCACCAAAGGCGGTCCGTAGAATTCGGTTGGGTAAGCTAGGGTATTCACTGCGCAGAAATAGGCCGCCACGAAGCCAGCTAGGGCAATGCCGCCTAGCGAGTAGGACAAAATGGCTTCGCCGGAGTAGTCTAGCACTTTCTTGGCCCAGCCCAGTGGCGGCACCAAAATATGCCAAATCCCGCCGGCAATCAGCATCACACCTACATAGATATGCCCGCCAACAAGATCTTCCAAGTTATCGACGCTGGCAAAGTGGGTCTGGTAGCCGTAAATTACGAGCGGATCCAGAGTGGGTTGGGTCACCAAACGCACATCCTGGATCACTGAATCATACAGTCCGCCCCAGTACATGGCTTTGGCAACCAGCAGCAGAGCACCTGCCCCCAAAAACAGTAGATGATGCCCTAAAATAAAGCCCAATTTCTGGGGATCTCCCCAATCAAAGTGGAATTTGCGAGCACGACCTGTCGCTTGCCGCAAGTCTGCAGGGGACTTAAAGGTGTGGAAGAGCGCTCCTGCCCCTAGTACGGCTGAAGAAATCAGATGCACCACTCCCACGACGAAGTAGGGATAGGTATCCACCACCTCGCCACCTTGACCAATTCCCAGTCCTAAGGTTGCCAAATGGGGCAGTAGAATCAATCCTTGCTCTCCCATTGGGATGCTCGGGTTGTAGCGAGAGAGTTCAAACAAGGTAAACGCCCCCGCCCAGAAGGTAATCAGAGCAGCTTGCGCCACATGAGCAGCAATAAACAAGCCTGACAAATTGGCAAAGCGGGCATTCCCAGCCCACCAATCGTATTGAACGCTGGGGTTATCGTAGGTTTGCATAAATAATATGGCCTCCCAATCGAAAACGAATGAAGGGTAAAAGCGAAAAGGTGAGAAAGCTTGCGATTGAGTCACAGCGAATGTCCTGAATCGGCGAAGAGGAATTCATCTCTGCTCGGATGTTCCTTCTGGCGCCATCAATCACAGTTGCAGAACACAAGCGTTCCGAACCTGTCACAGATACCTGCCCACAGACAGCAGAGGGCAACCCTGAGAGTGCCCCCGGTCTAGCCATGAACTGACCTGTTCAGGAGTAGCGGAAACTTACAAGCTTAGCTTACAGACACTCTACCCTAGTTGAGAATCAATTGCATTAATCTGTGATTATTTTTCTTTATTTTTTTAGATTTCTCTTGCAAGCAAATGTAATCAGTAGCCTAATTGACTAAAACGGTTATTTAGAACTCTTACAGGCATTTCTACTAAGTTAAGCGCAAAATTGGACTAAAATTCGCATTTAGTCTCTTTTAGGCAGAAGGATAGGCAACGAAACTAGTGCGACTAGCTCGGTCTATCCTCGTGATGCCATATCGGAGTCCGAGTCCCGATCGGAGCGCTGCAACCGCTGCTGCGACTGACTACAGCGCCAGCCTTCCGGTAGGGTTCGGCTCCATCCCCGCTGCATTGCTTCCGGGCAAATGCCATAAATAGTCAATTGACAGTCGAGCAAATGATAGCCCTCTGCTTCAGCTTGGCGAGTACCGATACGGTCGATCAAGTCGCTCTTGAACTCAATGGTTTGATTGCACTGCACGCAGACCAGATGATGGTGGTGCTCGGTATAGGGAGAATTCAGCTCATAATGCTTGTGGCCTTCTGCAAGTTCTAGCTCCCGCAAAATTCCCATATAGGCCATGAGATGCAAAGTGCGATAGACCGTGGAAAGGCTGATGCGTTCACCCTGTCGGCGCAAGATTTGGTGCAGATCTTCAGCGCTGAGATGGTTACCTTGGGGCAGCGTTTGAAAGACATATAAAATCGTTTGGCGTTGAGGCGTTAGTCTAAAACCGCGTTTATTCAGCAGCGCTTTCAGAGAAGCCGAGGTATGAGGTGACATAGAACCCACACTGAACAGATGACCGAACTGAGGTGGAGCGAAAACCCTCCCATGCGCTGCATTTATTGAAAACCATTTTCAATAATTCTGGAACAGTTGTAAAGGGATTGGTGAAAATTTTTGGCATTTGCTAAGTGGCATTGAGTCGCACTGATGACCGCTCAGCAACTTTTGCGCGTCTTGTCTCGTCGTGAGGCAGAGTGATCGGCGGCGTCTGATTCGATACCTAGATGCCTGGCTTCCTGAACAAATGCAATCCCTCAGCAGGAACGAGCAAGTGCTATGACCATGCCGAGGTGAACTGGCAAGGCAACGGCTCATGTTCAGCCGTTCACTCAGCGCAAATCGCTCGATCCATAGGCCAAGGAGCGACAAAAATTCCGATTTCGACGACTGATTTGCCAAAGTTTGGGAATATTGCATAGTGTGATCCCCGGCATCGCCTCTAGCCTGTGAGCATGGGATGCTGAACCGAAGGCTGGTGCCAAATCCTGATCCTTAAGTGAAACATCTGATCCGTTGCGCGTAGAGGAGTTCAAGCGATGTCATACACGCTCAAACCCGTCGTTGATACTTGGCTGAAGCTGAGCACCGCCCAAGGCGCAACCCTGCCCGACAATCAGCGGCAATTCCTTCGGGCAGGCACGGTTTTGCCCCTATCTAGCTTTGAGGTCATCGGAAATGACCACCTGCGAGTTGCCTTAGGGCGCGACGCCAGCGGTCAGCAGGTGCAGTTTCAGGGGCGTAACACCTGGTTGGTTTATCGTCCGGCAGTGCAGGTGCTGCGCAATGGTCAGCTTGTTACCTTGCCCAACACCGCTCCGACGGCGGCCCCAAGTACCGCCCCGCCCACTCCCACTACTCTGACGCTCAGACCCGTCGTTGATACTTGGCTGAAGCTGAGCACCGCCCAAGGCGCAACCCTGCCCGACAATCAGCGGCAATTCCTTCGGGCAGGCACGGTTTTGCCCCTAGCCAGCTACCAGAGCGTTGGCAATAATCATCTACGAATTACCCTCGGACGCGATGCTCAAGGGCAGCCGCTGCAATTTCAGGGACGCAATACTTGGCTGGTCTATCAGCCAGCGGTTCAGATTTCGCGGAATGGACAGGTGATCCTTGGACCAACATCTGCGCCGAGTCCTGCTCCCGCTCCCCGCCCGACGCCTGCCCCAACGCCCGCTCCTACGCCTCAACCCCGACCTGCCCCCACCTTGGTTTTGAAAACCCTGATTGACACATGGCTAAAGCTGAGCACCGCCCAAGGTTCAACCCTGCCCGACGATCAGCGGCAATTCATCAGCAGCAATACCGTCTTGCCACTGGCGAGCTATGCCCCAGCTGACAATAATCACTTCAAGATCACCCTAGGGCGCGATGCTCAGGGGCAGCCGCTGCAATTTCAGGGGCGAAATACCTGGTTTGTCTATCGTCCGGCGGTGCAAATTATCAAAGAGGGGCAAGTTGTGCCTACTCCAGCTCCTACAGGTCGGCGGCAGATCAACGCCAAGGGGTTGCAGCTGCTGAAATCCTTTGAGGGGCTGGAATTGCGTGCCTATCAGGATGCCGTTGGAGTTTGGACCATTGGCTACGGCACAACGTCGGGGGTGCGTCCGGGCATGGTGATCACCGAAGCTCAAGCAGAGGAGTTGCTAAAGCGCGATCTAGCCCGCTTCGAGCGAGCCGTCAGCGACTTAGTAGAGGTTCCGCTCACTGACGATCAGTTCTCTGCCTTAGTTTCGTTTGCCTACAACGTTGGAGAAGGCGCTCTTGCTAGCTCGACACTGCTCCGGCTCCTGAATCAGCGCAACTATCAAGGCGCTGCCGATCAGCTTCTACGCTGGGATAAGGCCGGAGGTCGTCCCTTAGCAGGGCTAACTCGCCGCCGCCGCGCCGAACGTGCCCTGTTCTTGGGACAAGACTACACAGTGTTTTTGTAGAATCATTTCTAATTTCTAGAATCACCTCTGGAGTTTGTACGGTAGCCTGCAAGAAAAGGTGATTTCTGAGGTGCAAAGCACTCCAAAAATCACCGTCTTACCCGGAAGAGAGTCCCAAACCCGACGTTTCTTCTGATTGATCCCACTAGATATCGCATCTAGACTGCATCGGATGGATTCGGATCAATCAACTCTCATCGACCCTGCTGGTTCTGACCCATCTCAACTCACCGTGGCTGCCTGATCCAGAGTCGAGGCATCCGCCACGGGTAGATGCTGCACAACAATCACTGAACAGGGCGCATGGTGTAACACGTAGTTACTGACGCTGCCCAGAAGCATCTCCGTTAATCCTCGATGCCCTCGCCGCCCTAGGACGATTAAATCGGCACCCCACGTCTTGGCAACTTGACAGAGAACGCTTCCTGGTGTCCCAAAGCGCTGAGTCCAATCGGTGGTAACGCCGGCATCCTCAGCTTCGTTGACCAACCATTGCAAACGCTGTAGCGTTTGCTGTTCAAACGTTTGCCACTGCTGAGAGTAACGCTCCATTAACTCTTGTTGCAGTTGGGTATCAAAATTGGAGATGTCAGCCCAAGTAGCTCGCTCGGGATAGCCTTTTTCAACAGGCGTTAGTACATGGACTAACATCAGCTGTGCCGAGAGTGACTTGGCGAGCGTCAGCGCTGTTTCAAATACCCGACGGCTGCTGTCTGAATGATCAATCGCAACTAGAATTTTCTGAAACATAACCCCTCCTTGCCCCGGCTCAACCATGGATGCTGAGTGTGGTCTTTGCTTGAGGCAGGTTGGCTAGTCCTCCTGACCTCAATTGAATGGCGATGGGGCGGCTGTTGAATCGCGAAGCTGTCCTTCAGGATGACTTCAGGGCAGCCGTGTCTGGCGTAGAGGAATCCATCGCGGACGTTGTCACCCCTTGCACCGTTAATACCGCGCAGGGTGCATGGTGCAACACATAATTGCTGACACTGCCTAGCAGCCATTCGCTCAGACCAGAATGCCCCCGTCGCCCAATCACAATCAAGTCTGCTGACCACTCCCGTGCCTGAGCACAGATCGCGCGACTGGGATCCCCCATCACTTGCTGACACTCCGCTGCAACACCGGCGGCTCTAGCGGTTTGCGCCAGAGTATTGAGATAGTTTAGACCACTCGTTGTAATGCGTTCCCACTCTGCTTGGTAGTATTTTGCCAGCTCTTCTGTGTAAATCGGGAAATAAGGGGGACAAAACGTAGGCAACATGGGCTGGTTCTGCTCATCAAACGAGAGAACATGCAGCAGCATCAGCTGGGCACCTGTCGATTTTGCCAGCTCCAACGCCGCAGTAAAGACACCCTGACTCTGATCAGACTGATCGAGGGCAACCAAGATTTTGGTGAACATAGGGTCTCTCCTCTCTTCGGTAGGGATCGTCTATGGAATCCAGCCTTGCGCTCGTATTGCGTCCTTTACTGGTGCATTATTTATCGGTGCATTATTGGTGCATCTTTAATATCAAAGCTATCAAAGCGGCATTGCCAGAGATCCTTCCATTTCTGGTATAGGAGAGAATCATGAGGAACTTGTGAAGAGCGGATGGCTATGCATTTTTGCTCCTTCTTGCTATTTACTGCTTAGGCTGCGGTTGGCTCAGGTCTCGTTAGAAATACGGAGTCAGAAGCGATTTGCCTGCGCTACAACATGGGCACTGCTTTTTCGCTTCTCTGGGTTAAACCGATGGCAGTTAGACCGACAGCAAACCGTTGGTGGCTCTACCAAAAAGCACGATTTCCGCTTTGCCAGCATGGGCTGCGAATGGCGGTCCTCAGTATTGCGGCAGTGGGTTATTCTCGAATCCTGCGAGACGGGTTGCCTGTACCGTTTGTATTCGATCTGGCTAGGCTAGCGTTTCTGGCATTCATCGCCCTGTTTTTGCTGGCTTTACAGCGCCGTATTGTAGACGAACTCTATTCTCTGGATTGGATCAAAGCAACGCCCAATGCTCAGGTGATCAGTCAAATCTCGCGACGGGAGTTCATTGTGCTGGCTATCGCAGCCGGACTGATTCAGCTTGGGTTCGCCCTTGTGCTGGGGCTGCCAATGCTGGGGCTGCTCTTGCTGCTGTGGGGTTACTTGGCTCTATATCGTCGTGATTTTTGGGCAACGGTGTGGCTTAAAAATCATCTCTGGATAGCACTGCTCTTACGGGCCCTGAGCGTGCCGCTACTGATCCTCTATGGGTCTGCCCACGACTGGCTGACGGCAGGGGCAACGGCTCCTCCTGGGTTGATCTGGCTGCTCCTCAGCAGTTGGGGCAGCGGAGTGATCCTTGAGATCGGGCAGCGGATCGGCAGTTCCTGGATCGCAGGAACACATACAATCACAGACTCCGCGCTGGGCCGGCGGCAAGCCGTGAGTGCTTGGCTGCTTGCGGTCTGGCTAGTAACGGTGACAACCCTGCTAGCAGCCCAGCAAATTTCCTTCGTCGCACCTGTAGCGCTGATGTTACTGCTGCTGCTGACGGGGTCACTGCTCATCGTCTGGCAATTTCTCTCGCGTCCGCATCGTCTGACTGCCCAGCGTATCGAGCACCTGTCTCAGCTCTGGCTGCTAGGGAGCTGCATCGGCATTGGGGTATTGCCGCTTTGGCACGGATGAAATTGTGCTACAGCCTGCTTTGACGGCTCCTGGATTGCTGGTTAGCGCTGCATCGACTTAGGGAGAAAGAGTCCCACTTCCGTACAGATGCCCTGGAGCGGTCGGTCCCATGGATCATAGGGAATTTGGGGCAGGCGAGCAAACTCGAAGACAATGCCAATGGTAGGAATGCGGGACCACGCAGGCGTACTCAGCAGCCGATCGTAGAAGCCACCGCCGTAGCCCAAACGGTAGCCGCGGACATCGCATGCCACAGCAGGCACCAAGATCAGATCAATCTCGGCCGCAGTCAGGGTTGGGGAGTTGGGGTCTGGTTCGGGAATGCCGTAGGAGCCGGTTTGGAGGCGGGGTCCGCTGTTTGGAGACCACTCGTGCCAAGTCAGCGCGGTGCCCACGCAGCGCGGTAGCCCCCAGCGATGTCGGGAGCTTTGCGCCTCGAACAGCACGCTGAGGTCAGGCTCTTGACGAAAACTGAAGTAGGCGAGGATGGTGCGGGCCGCGGTAAAGCAGGGTGCATTTTGCAGGTGCCCACACAGGCGATCGCTTTTCTGCCGCCAGATCTCCTGAGGCATGGCTTGGCGAGCCTTCAGCAGAGAGCGACGCAGAGCAGCCTTTTGGCTGGCTCGAGCGGCTTTGGTCGAGACTGGCGGATGGGTAGGGTTCAGACTGTTTGGGGGACTCAATTGGTCGGAGCTACTTGGGCTGTTCGGGCTGGTGAGAGGCGTTAAGCTGGGGTTGACAGAATTCGTAGGATTGACGCCATTATTCATGGGGATTGATTCGGAGACTCCAGGAATTTAACTCAGCGCCTGTTTGCACTCAGGCATTGCACACTAGGAAATGAGCTGAGTGTAACTTGCGACTCTAAAAATAGATCACAAATCGAGCCTGTAATATACACTATTGTGCTCTATGGCTTATTCTCTGTAACTCTGTGACGTTGTAGGGGCAGTTTTCCTACCTTTCCTACCTCAGTCGATTGGGCAAGCTGCTGAATTCAGTCCTACAATCAGGAGTGATTCATTTGTTCTGAGCATAGAACGCGGTTCAACCCATGGCACTTCAACCTGGCGACATGGCTCCCGACTTTTGCTTACCTGACGCAGGGGGCAATGTTGTGTCCCTTTCTAATTTCCGAGGCAAGCGTGTGGTGCTATACTTCTACCCCCGCGACAACACCCCTGGCTGCACGAAAGAAGCCTGTGGCTTTCGCGATGCCTATGCCGAATACCAAGCCAACGATGTGGTCGTGTTGGGAATCAGCACTGACGATGCCAAATCTCACACCAAGTTTTCCCAAAAGTTTGAGCTGCCCTTTCCCTTGCTGACAGACGCCGATGGGCAGGTGGCGACTGCCTATGACAGCTACGGCTTAAAGAAATTTATGGGCAAGGAATACATGGGTATCAGTCGTCAAACCTTTGTCATCGGTGCCGATGGTCGGATTGAGAAAATCTATCGCAAAGTCAAACCGGAGACTCATGCCGCCGAAATTTTGGCAGATTTGGGAGTAGGATAACCGCTCTGGCTCCGCTTGATCTGCACCATTGCCCTTTAAACTTTTCTACACTAGAGGCGTTTACGCAGATTCGACTGGATGCATCTCGATCTATTCCTGGATCCTCTCTTTTGCCGTTTCGGCGTTATGTGACTCTATGCAGCAGCTTTGGCGGTTATTACAAGCAGGTCTTGGCGTGATCTTCCGCCATCCGATTACTGGCACCAGCATTATTCCGGTGTTGCCCGATGGTCGGATTGTGCTAGTGCAGCGGCGCGATAACGGCAAATGGAGCTTGCCAGGCGGCATTGTGGAATGGGGTGAAGATATCCTGACCTCGGTGCAGCGAGAGTTAGTCGAAGAAACAGGGTTGAACCTGATAAAAATCAACCGCCTTGTGGGGGTTTACTCCGATCCCAGTCGCGATCCGCGCTTTCACTCCATCTGTGTGGTGGTGGAAGCTGCCGTAGAAGGAGATTTGCACATCCAGGACACGCTGGAACTGATGAACATTCAGGCCTTCTCGCCGTCGGACATTCCCCAAGGCACCCTCTCGCACGATCACGACCGGCATTTGCAGGATTATTTCCAAGGATTGACGGTGCTGGCTTGATGAGTCCGGATGGATTGACTCAACCTGACTCTATCGTTCCCGACCAGCGGCCGCAGATCACCTCGAATTTAGCACCAACGGCTCTCAACCGTCCGCTGCGTTGGGGTTGTTGGGATGCTGGCTGCAACCTAGACCTAAACTAACGCCCAGTCACTTCACCTAGCGCCTCTTGAATCACTTCATCACTGACACCATGGCGCTTCAAACTTGCAATCAACGCAGACACCGTATCGCCTTCTAAACGCTCTAAGTCAGTCCGCAACCCTTGCCCAATATAAGCCCGCACTAGGGGTTGATACCCGGAGAAACCAAGCAATGGGGCAACTCGCTTCAAATCCTCAATCACATCTTCAGGCATCCGAATAGTAATCGTTGTCATGGGACGATTCCGATCTAACCGCTTTTTCAACGCTTCAGCTTTCATAATATTCCCGCTCCTTGCGTGTCGCTCTGCGAGCCGAGATGATCCGAATGATGTCGTTTTCGCGCTCAATGAAGACAACGTATAACAAATTCCAACGTCGATCTAAACCAATAATGGCATCTCGGGCCTCGTCGTTACGACTCGCATCAACCACCACAAGCAGTGGATCAAAGAAGGCTTCTGCGGCTTGCTGAAATGTAACGCCATCATGGTTTGTCGGGTTGATCCTGTCTTTTTCGTCATTCCAGACAAAACTAATGCCGTTGAGCACGAAATACACATCCATGCTGGTAGTGTAAGCAAGCTGTATTTACATTGTCAATACATATTTCGTATCCTGAGGCGTTGACGCGATCACTTTCGGCACTCATTTACATTGTCAATACATATTTCGTATCCTGAGGCGTTGACGCGATCACTTTCGGCACTCAACAGAAGCGATTTGAGTACCGTCCCAACCGAAGGCTAAAGCAGCCCAACTAACTATTAACTAAATTAACTAATTCAAGCTCTATCTGAACTAGACAGGACAGACAGGACTAAGATTTGCGGGTAGCAGAAGCAGCCAAATTGGCACGAGCGTTGCGGCGCAGCATCTCGGGTTTGATTCGCCGTAAAGCAGATGCTGGAAACCGCTGCTCCCAGTCGGCTGGGGTGAGATTTGCCAGTTCCGCTAAACGCGGCGCCAAGTTCCACGGGTAGGGCTGAAACTCGGCAACGTCGGTTTCTTGGGCAAACCGCTGATTCCACGGGCAGACATCCTGACAAATATCGCAGCCAGCCACCCAGCCCTGCATCTGATTTGCAATATCTTCGGGCAGCGTGGCAGCGCGGTTTTCGATGGTGTGGTAAGCGATGCAGCGGTTGGCATCCACAACAAAGGGTTGAGTAATAGCCTGAGTGGGGCAAGCATCGAGGCAACGGGTGCAGGTGCCGCAGTGCGCCGTGTGGGGACGATCTGGCTGCAGTTTCAGGTTGGTGAGCACTTCCCCCAGAAAGACCCAGGAGCCATAGTCGCGGGTAATCAGATTGCTATTTTTGGCGATCCAGCCCAGACCGGCTCGCTCCGCCCAGACTTTGTCTTGAATGGGTCCGGTGTCGGCATAGTAGCGGGCGATAATGCCCTCACCCTGAGCCTCCAACCAAATTGCGAACTGCTTCAGCTTTTTGTGCAGCACACGGTGGTAGTCGCGCCCCCAGCCATAGCGTGAAATTTTGCCAAATTCGCGGCCCTCAGGACGGGTGTGGGGGGTGTAGTAGTTGAGTGCCACGCAGATCACCGACTGCACCTCGGGCATCACTAGACGCACATCCTGACGTTTGGGATTCGCCATCCATGCCATGTCCGCTTGGTAGCCTTGATTCAGCCAGCGTTGCAGTGGAACCGCCGTCTGAGCAGTATCGAAATCATCCACGCGGGCAATCCCGACTAGATGAAATCCCAGGTCTAGGGCTTGCTGCTTAACGTGGGAACTGCTGAGAGAAGCTAGGGAGGAAGAAGCGACTGGAGGTGCTGCCATAGATGTAAAGGCTGCCATAGATGTAAAGACGATCAGTCCGAGCTACAAACCAATTCGTAGTTGGGCAAGGACGAGGAACCCAGGAGTAGGGAGCAGTAGGGACACGATAAGAAAAAGATACCCCCTGCTTGTAGCTTGACAGCAGGCTATCTAGAACAATTAGGTAATAGGTAACAATAGGTTCAGATGGGGGAGCAACCTAGGCTGACTAACGGGTTTCTACCTGTTTCTATTTTCTATTTCTCATCAATCTTCTAATCAATTCCTTCATTGACCGGGAAGCGATCAATCAGCTGAATGGCACGAACGGCATTATTCTTCAGCTCTGGTGTGAGATAGGGAACATGAGGCACCTGCGAGAGGAAATCGACCGTGCGACGTAGAATCCGCACCACGTCTCCTTCGTCAAGGCTGGTGTTGGCGCACAGCTCGGGCCACTCGGTTCCCAAGGCCCACTGCTCAACGAGTCCCATCCAGTCGGTCTCTAGCCACACGGGTAGCGCCACCTGATAGCGCCGCTGTAGCTTAAACAGCTCGCGTCGAATGCCGCGCAGTCCACCGAGGGCTGCCTCTACTTCGGGCGAAGCATCGTAGCGGGTCCAGTTATCAGGGCGAGAGACTTCCGTGACTAGGGCTGCGCACGCCGCCGCCAGCTGATGGGGATCGAGAGCATCCAACACGCCCGACGCGAGAGCCAACCCCAGCCACAGCTCGTTGTCACCCCGCAGTGCTGCCGCTACCTGCCCCAGGGGGGTAGGCTGCGTCTCTTCTAGGCAGCCAAAATACTGCAAGATTTCCATCAACGTGACGAACTCCTGCCAGTAGCGCTGAGTATACTGATTGAGCTTGCTCTGGCGGCTGGCTAGCTCCTCTTCTAGGCGAAGAAGGCGCTTTTGCCGCTTCAGCAGATAGCCCGGATCGCCCCATTGGTGCAGCGGATGATGTTGCAGTTGTGCTTCCACGGCAGCAACCCGTCCCTGTTGTTCCCGCACTTCGGCAGCAGCTTCAGCTTCCGGCGGAATATTAGGAATCTGTTGAACAATCGCGGCAGTTTGGGAGTCGCCCTTGCGCACCGAGCCAGGTTTTGCTGCTAGCTCAGCGGGAGGAGTCAGGTGATCGACCTGGGCGAGTCGCGGGTATTCAGCATGTAGCCCTACCACATCTGCGACTGTCGCCACGTACCAGCGGTTATCTCTGCCTAAACACACCAAATACGGAAATTGACCTGAACCAGGCACCTTCAGCACCAATGTTGCTGGTAGAGGAACGGGGACGGGCACATGCTTTCCCTTCAAGGTCAGCACGGTACCGGCGACGGCAAAGGCAAGGGCACTCGCAAGATGGTGCGATTCCATTTCTTGGGCCTGTTGTTGCAAGATCTTCAGCAGGCGGCGTTCTTCCCGCAGGCGTTCGTGTAGCTTTTCGTAGTGGGCAATCACCTCAGGGTCGATAGTGGCGAACTGGGCCCGCTGGTGCTCAATTTCGGCGGTGAGGTCAGCGATGGCCTGCTGCTGCGGCTTCAGGTGTAGGGTCGAGAGGTAGTGCCCGAAGCTGCGCTCGATCAAATCTTGGGCTTCTTCAAGGGAGTGGGTTTGCAGCAGGTTCAGCACCATACCGTAGCTCGGCGTGAATTGGCTGACTAGGGGATCGGCTTTTGAGGTTGCCAGATAAGCTGCTTCCGATGCGCCTTCATAGGGCGACTGCACTGTCACCACATGCCCCAAATCATCCATACCGCGACGTCCAGCTCGTCCAGCCATTTGCAGAAATTCTGATGCCGTCAAGAGCCGATGCCCGCGATCGGTGCGCTTCGAGAGGCTAGAAATCACCGTCGTGCGAGCCGGCATATTGATCCCCGCGGCCAAGGTTTCCGTAGCAAAGACGATTTTAATCAGGCCTTGCTGAAACAGCTCCTCGATCAGCCCTTTCCAGGCAGGCAGCACCCCCGCATGGTGGGCGGCAATACCGCGATAAAGCGGCTCAATATGCCCACTACGCCCCGCCTCCGGATTGCGGTCCAGAAAGTCATCGATTTGCTGCTTCAGGGCCAGGGCTTCGGCGGCATTCACCAGAGACAGATGACTCAGCTCATCCACGGCTTTGTCGCATCCCTTGCGGCTAAAGATGAAGTAAATCGCCGGCAGCATGTCTCGTTGCTGGAGCTGCGCTACCACATAGGCCAAGCTTGGCGCATCCTGCCGTCCTCGCTGCCGCCCGCCCTTTGGCTTCAGACGCGGATTCATTGCTGTGCCTTTGGGGTTGAGCAGCGGAAAGAGTCCTTTGGGACTGCAATAGTGAAAATCGAGCGGGACGGGGCGGAAGTCGGAGTAAATGAGCTGCGTCTCGCCATGCACCTCACGGATCCAGTCGGTGAGCTGATCGCTATTGGCAATTGTGGCAGAGAGGGCAACAAGCTGAATTCCGGGCGGACAGTAGATAATCGACTCTTCCCAGACAGTGCCGCGCTGCCGGTCGTTCATGTAGTGGCACTCGTCGAGCACCACCGTTTCTACATCCACGAGTGAAGTGCCTACCTGCCCAATGGGGGTGCCGTAGAGCATATTGCGGAAAATTTCCGTGGTCATTACCAGGATCGGCGCATCCCGGTTGACCGAGACATCGCCGGTCAGTAGCCCCACCTGATCGGCCCCAAAGCGGTCGCGAAAATCCCGCAATTTTTGATTGGATAACGCCTTGAGAGGCGTGGTGTAGAACACCCGCTTGCGACGAGACAAAGCGCGGTAGATCGCGTATTCTCCGATTAGTGTCTTACCGGACCCGGTCGGGGCACACACCACCACCGATTGGTCTGCATCCAAGGCCGCGATGGCTTGCTTTTGGAAGTCATCCAACTCGAAAGGAAATAGCTGATGCAGATCAAGAGTTGATGGAAACGGCAGATTCACGGGTGGCTCATTCGACAAGATTTACCCTCAATCATAAGCTTTCTGACAAAGGGCGGAGGGAGAAGCCTGATCTGGATTTCGCTACGGCTGGGCTGGCCGCGTTTAGAATTCTATAGTGAAGGCTTGACGCACCGTTGCTTTTCTGTGCCATGCTGGTGAGCAGTTTGCTAAGGTGCCCTACCTGGTATAACGCTGTTATCGCTGCGAGAGAAACGCCCCTATGAGTTCCGTTCTTGCTTGGTTTGCTGGTCTCAATCCTTGGATTTTGGCAGGTATTCTGGTGCTTGTTACCGCCTTTAGTTCCACTCGCCGCGTTGGGCAGGGTAAGGAAGCCATTGTAGAGCGGCTGGGTCGTTACCACCGAACGCTGAAACCCGGTCTCAACTTTGGGGTCTTTCCCATCGTGGATGAGGTGGTGGTGCAGTTAAATACCCGTGAGCAGATTTTGGAAATCGCTCCCTTTGAAATCATGACAGCGGACAGCGTGCCCCTAAAGGTGGATATGGTTGCCTTCTGGCGAATTATCGACCCCTTTGCCGCTCACTACGAAATTGACAATGTGCGGGCAGCCCTGCGGAATCTGGTGATCACCACCTTACGATCCACGATTGGCGAGATGGACTTGCAGCACACCTATGCCGCTCGCGACAAAATTAACCGGCAGGTTCTAGAAAGCTTAGATGCCGCCACCGAGCCGTGGGGGGTGCGCATCACGCGAGTGGAAGTACAGGGGATGGAGCTGCCAGAAACCCTGAAAAATTCTCTAGAGCAAGAGCGGGGAGCTTGGAGTACGCGGCGGTCGATCATCACCGAAGCTGAAGGGCGCAAGGAAGCCATCATCGTAGAAGCCGAAGGCAAGCGCAAAGCCTCGATTCAAGAAGCCGAGGCTATCGCTGAATCGGCTCGTCGAATTGCGGAAGTGCTGCGGGGGGATGCTGCCACCCGGGAAGCGCTCCGGTTCCTACTAATGCGAGAATATGCCCGCGCCGGACAGCGCCCCAATCTAAACATAGAAGAGCCTCGGGTGCGGATCGAACCTGACCCCTCGACGCGCGCCATTCCCAACCGCACTGAGAATCAAAACAAGCTGCAATAGAGCCAAATGAACTAGAAGCACAAAATCCCTCGACCTAATGCCAAGGGATTCTGGGGTTTGAAGTGGTTGTCAGGTTATCAGAGTAACACTGGTAGGGCATCCCTACGACGGCTAGCGTCTCGACAACTATGCGGCTGCCATTTTGGCTTCTGCGCGCTTCTGCAAGAGCTGAATCACCGAAGCTTTCTCCAGCAAACCTACTAGCGCTCCGTTCTCTTGCAGCACGACCAAGGTTGGAATGCGCTTCTGTTCTAGCAGGGTCACTACCTCCAGCAGTGGCTGAGTCGCAATCACAGTGTCTAGTTGCCCGGCAGGCCGCATCAGCTCGCGCACCTGCACATTCCACCAGTCGTTTGTGGGAATCGTCTTCAGGGCATCGACTTCGATCTCGCCGATGAGTTGACCATCGCTGTCTGTGACCAAATACTTGCGCCAGTTTGCCGGATTGCCAATGACGTACTGGTTAGCAAATTCGCGTAGCAGCAAGTCTGCCGACACAATCGGGCTATTGGGCAGTACGGCGTCGGCGGCCGTCAATCCGCTGAGTTGCTCTTGCACGGAGGCCGCCTGGGCATAGCGATTGGCATTTTGCAGCAGGAACCAGCCGATCAGCAGCGTCCAGATGTTGCCCACCGAGCTAACTCCCAGCAGATTCAGGAGACCCAGGGAAATGCCGATCCAGCCCAAGAGCTGACCCATACGACTCGCAAAGGCAATACCTCGATAGGGCTTGCCGGTGATCTTCCACACCAGTGCCTTCAGCACGTTGCCCCCATCCAGCGGCAGACCCGGCAGCAGGTTAAACAGCGCTAGCGCCAAGTTGATCGACATCAGCACGCTGACCACCGCCGCCAACGGACCACTAATGCCTGCATTAAGGACCAAAAAGAACACGCCAAACAGCAACAGACTCACTAGGGGACCAGCAATAGCCACCCAGAACGACTCAGCGGGCGTTTTAGACTCTTCGCCCAGGCTGGCCAAGCCACCGAAAATAAACAGCGTAATCGAGTTCACCGGAATCCCCTGCCGCAGTGCCACAAAGCTGTGACCCAGTTCATGGGCCAAAACCGAGGCAAACAGCAGCAGCGCTGTCACTAACCCCAACAGCCAGGCCGCTCCGCCCAACTGGGGAAAGGCAAATCCGAGTTGGCTGCCGTAGTCCCACGTCACTAATCCCAGTACCAAAAACCAGGACAAATTGACAAAAAAGGGAATGCCAAACAGGCTGCCGACTCGCAGGTTACCGTTCATTATTTCACCTCCCATCCTGACCGAGCGCCAGGCATGTGTGAGTTTTAGATCGTTATGTTCTTATCGTAACGGAATGTTAAAACCCTTTAATCTTACAGACGGCAGGGATATCCGCCAAGGTACGTTCGGTGTCCCGATCCAGGTGCCCGATCCATTAGTGCCCGATCGATCAGTGCCCGATTCATCAGAAATGGCAAGCCAAGCCGAACTTGAGCCAGCAGCCAGCTTGATCCCAGTATTGAAGCATGGCCCGATCGAAATGAGTTCAACTCTCTCTTGCTCTTAGCTTCAGCTGTAACTGCTGCACCTACAGCACTTTCTCCAAGAATTGGCAGGCACGTTCGCTGCGGGGGTTCGTGAAGAAAATATCCGGCGGAGCGTCTTCTGCCAGTCGGCCGCTGTCTAGGAATAGAATCCGGTTAGCAACCTCACGAGCAAAGCCCATCTCATGGGTAACGATTGCCATTGTCATGCCGCTGCGGACAAGTTCCTTCATCACGTCGAGCACTTCCTTCACCATCTCGGGGTCGAGGGCGGAGGTTGGTTCATCAAACAGCATTACTTCCGGCTGCATCGCCAGTGCCCGCGCAATTGCTACCCGCTGCTTTTGCCCCCCTGAGAGGCGCGAGGGGTAAACTCCCGCTTTTTGCTCCAATCCGACTTTCGAGAGCAGATCTAGCCCCAGCTTCTCAGCGTCGGCTTTGGACAAATGCTTCACCTTGCAGGGACCATAGGTGACGTTTTCTAGCACCGTTTTGTGGGGAAACAGGTTGAAGTGCTGAAACACCATGCCCATGTTCTGGCGAATTTTTTTGATATCCACGCCAGGCGTCGTGATATCCACATTGTCCACGTAGACTCGCCCACGGGTGGGCACCTCCAGCAAATTGAGGCAGCGCAGAAAAGTGGACTTCCCACCTCCTGACGGGCCAATAATGGCGACCACTTCACCCTTCTTAATTTCGGTGGAAATATCTTTTAAAACATCTAATCTGCCAAACGATTTACACAAAAATTCCGTTCTAATCACTGGCGCGCATCCTCCTTTCAAAACGCTGAGCCACCCAAGTCAAGGTCATCACCATGACGTAGTACACAAGCCCAACAAAAATCAGCGGCTCGAAATAGATAAATTTCTCGGCGGCCACAATCTGACCGCGACGCATCAGGTCGAGCGCTCCTACCGTAGAAACCAATGACGAGTCCTTGAGCAGCGCAATACTCTCGTTCACCAGCGCTGGCAGAATGTTTTTAAAGGCCTGTGGCAAAATGATATCCCACATCATTAGTGGATAGGCGACGCCCAACGTCATGGCTGCTTCTCGCTGCCCCTTATCTACGGCCAGAATGCCGCCACGAATCGTTTCGGAGCTGTAGGCTGCCGAGTTGAGCGAGAAGGTGATCACGCCAGCTTGAAACGGCGGAATCGCGTAGCCAATCAACTGTGGTGTCGAGAAGTAAATGATAGCCAACTGCAAAATCAGGGGGGTACCCCGAAAGATGGAGGTGTAAAAATCGGCAAACCACTTCAGTGGCTTAAACGTGGAAATTTTAAACACCGACAAAATGGTGCCCCAGGCAAACCCAATCAAGGCAGACACAATGGTGAATGCCAAGGTGACGCCAACCCCCTGCAACATGAAGGGAATATTGGGGACGATTTTAGAAAAATCTAGATTTAAACCAGTTGCCTGTCCGAGCAGCGCGTAATCCCTGAGACTCAGCTCAACAAAATCCAGCACCATGCTTTACTGTGTCCTCACTGTATCCTCAAACCAACGAAGATGAATGAAATCATTTGAGTTGTTTAGTTCAATGCGTCTAAACCAATGCGTCTAAATTCTTAAATCCTACAGTGCCTATTGCAACCACGCCGAAATGTTCCCAGAAGTTTACTATGACCAAGCCCGCAAAGTGGTAGCCAAAGACGCAAGATGCCGCCAAACCGCAGGCTACGGCAACAACCGAACGACTCCACTCTGGGGAATATGGGCAAAGGCAAGACGGTGACAGCGAGTCCGTTTTGCTGCTGAATGGCTTTTTCAAAATTGCCCAATTCCAGTCGCTGCAAACCTAAGTATGGCTGGCTAGACGGCTATTCCAGGTCTGGATAACGCGCCCCTTCACCGGTTGACCCAGCCAAGGTGTATTGCTGGAGCGGGAGTGCAGCGTTTGGGGCGTAATTGTCCAGGACTGGTGGGGGTCAAATAGGGTGAGTTCGGCGAGCACTCCGGGCAGGAGTCGGGCAGGGGGTTGATGCAAACAGCGAGCAGGTTGACTGCTCAGACAACGCCAGAGGGTGAGAGCTGACCATTGACCAGAGACCACAAACTGCTGCCAGAGCAGCGGCAATGCCAGTTCTAGCCCAATGGCACCCGCTGGCGATTCGGCAAAGGCGACCGTTTTCTCTTCGTAAGTGTAGGGGCTGTGGTCAATGGCAATGGCGTCGATGATGCCCTCTTGCACGGCTTGGCACAGAGCCTCCTGATCCGCCGGATTGCCTAAAGGTGGTTCTAGGTGCAGGCTGGGATCATAGCTTTGAACAGCCGTGATGTTGAGCAGCAGATGCATCCAGGTGGTGCTGGCGGTCACGGGCAGCCCCCGAGCCTTGGCATCGCGCAGCAGTTCCACGCTACGGGCGGTAGAAATCCGCATCAGATGCACGGGGGTACCGAGAGTCGCTACACACTCTAGTAGGGCAGCTAGCGGTGCGGTTTCTGCCATCGCTGGGTTTCCGGGCAGCCCTAACCGCAAGGATTCTTCCCCTTCCCGCACCACGCCATTACCGGCTAGTTCACGATCACAGCACCACAGGGCAATGGGTCGATTCAGAATCTGCCCATACTCCAGCAACCGCCGCAGCAGCATGCTGTTCTGCAACGGCCGACCATCAGCAAAGCCTACAATGCCAGACTCTGCCAGTTCTGCTAGCTCCACCATCTGTTGCCCGGCCACACCCACGGTGAGAGCACCCCAGCACTGAAGGAGCGGCAGCGGCTCAGGACTAGCCCGCAAACGTGCGTGCAACCACTCTACGCTGGCAGGAGTATCAATGGCGGGATGGGTATCCGGCAGCAGCGTCAGGCGAGTGAAGCCTCCAGCTTGGGCAGCGTGCAATAGCGAATCGAGGGTTTCGCGATCCTCAAATCCTGGCTCGCCGGAATGGCTGTAGAGATCCACCAAGCCCGGACCCAGCACGCAGCCAGAACAGTCCTGCACATCTGCGTTAGCAGGTGGCTCGGGGAGGCTTGCCTCTATGGCGGCGATGCGCCCGTCGGTGATCAGCACATCCGCGATGCGATCGGTTTCGGACTCTGGATCAAGGACGCGCACCTGTCGGAGTAGCTGACTCGTCATAGGTCATTCCAATAGGTCATCCCAGGTAGGTCATCCCAGGCGGCATCACAGTGCTCCAGCAGCCGTTTTATCGAGCACACCGCCGCTCAAATGGCTGGTAATGTTCAGAGCCTGAATCACCGGCTTGCCAGCAATACCGTCTGGATAGTCAATCACCGTGACAGAGCCATTGCCCTGCTTGAAGATCCAGAAGGCTTCCGGGCCGCGATCGACTAATCCACACAGAATTGCCTTATTCACCGCGTCATGCGCAACGACCAGAGTAGTTACAACCGATCCGTCGCTACGCTCTGGCGTTGAGGCAACGATATCGTTCCAAGCTCGGATTGCCCGTGCCCACACCTGCTGCAAATTTTCGCCTTCGGGCATCTGTACGGTTTCTGGCGCGTGCTGCCACTGCTTCAGGTCCCCCGGATAGGCAGCCTCAATTTCGGCTTCCAGCTTGCCTTCCCATAGCCCGTGGCTAATTTCCCGCAGCTCATCCATCAGCTCTAGGGGCACATCAGGATGGGACTGCAAAATAATTTCTGCCGTTTCCTTGGGGCGTAGCATCGGGCTACTCACAGCGCGGTGGATGGGAACGGATTGCAGAAAATCCCTCGCCTGCCCCGATTGCACCCGTCCTTGGTCGTTTAATGGCACATCCATTTGCCCCTGAAAACGCTTCTGGCGATTCCAATCGGTTTCGCCGTGGCGCACTAGCAAAAAGCGTGGTCCATGTTGTCCCTTCTTGCGCTTGGGCAATGGGTCTCCTAGATGCGACGTTAGGTTCAGGGATTCTAGCTGCACTGGGCCACCCAATTCCCCAGCGAAATTGAGGATGCTGATGCCGCAATTTGACTGCTGCAACGACTGGTAATATTCCGGTCCCAGCCCGATTGCCGTATTGATCAGACAGCGATTGATGCCGCTATGAGCGACCACCAGAATTGTCTCGCCGGAATGCCGCGGCAAAACATCCTGCCAAAACTGTCGTGCCTGGTCGTATAGCGCCGGAACCGGATAGAACTCCTTAGGACCATCGGGTGTGTCCAGTTCCATCCTTAGCCGATGAGGCTGCTGCCGCCAGTCGCGATAGCCGTCCGGGAAACGTTCTTCCACTTCCTCAAAGGTTAGACCTTCCCACTGCACCAAATTGATTTCTTTGAGTGTGTCTTTAAACGTGAGGCTCAGTCCGTGATGTCCATTGGAGGTATTGGCCACAATCAGTTCAGCCGTTTCGCGAGCTCGCTGCAATGGGCTGCTGTAGGCGGCGGTAATTGGCAGCTCTTGCAGGGCTATGCCTACCTGCCGAGCACCTAGGCGACCCGCCTCCGTTAGGTTAGAG
Organism: Synechococcales cyanobacterium C42_A2020_086; assembly: GCA_015272325.1. Classification (GTDB taxonomy): domain Bacteria; phylum Cyanobacteriota; class Cyanobacteriia; order Elainellales; family Elainellaceae; genus JACYLU01. The sequence goes on from JACYLU010000009.1 coordinate 45,389, forward strand.
AGATCGCAGTGCCCCTGCACTCGCCGCTCCACGTTGAATGTACTTTCTCCATGACGAACCAAAATGACGCGAGTAGCCAGGACTTTACCCTCCGTAAATGACGGAAAAAATTCATCCGCATTCTACCCTGTTTGGGCAACCAACAGGTGTTCACGCCTGGAGGAATAACCTCAACCTCTTTGGACGGGAAACCCTGAGAAACTGGCTGGAAATTTCTGGATGAGCGTCACAGTTTACTGCCCCGCACCGCAAACCGCCGCACGGCAAACAAACTGCCCATCAGCCCTACTGAACAGCCCAAGCCCAGTAGCGAGAGCGGGAGCAAGATGAATTCGCGTGGCGTGAGCTGCATCTGCTGGGTCAAAAACTGCACAAACTCGCTTTGTTGTGCCAGCAGACTGCCGAGAAACTGCTGCACACCAGCAATCAGCCCCCAAGCCATAACAGCACCGACAACGCCTAGCACTAGTCCTTGTAAGATAAACGGCAGGTAGATCCAGGTGGTGGTCGCTCCCACTAATTGCATCACTTCGATCTCGCGGCGACGAGCCAGCACAATCAAACGAATCGTAGTCATAATCACGGCGATAGCTGTTAGAGAAAGCAGCGTGGTCATGCCCAAGCTGACCCAATTCAGCCCCTGATTGAGCTGCGTGATCCGCTGCACAGCTTCGTCTACATACTGCACTTGATCAACACCGTCTAGTTGCCGCAGTTGCTCTGCCAGAATCGGCACTGCCTGAGAAACCCGTGCCTTTACCTTGAGTTCATCGACGAGAGGATTGCCGCTGAGCTGATCGGTGGCATTTTTCAAGTCCGAGGCACCTAGCTCCTGCAACAGCTCAGCCCAGGCTTCTTCTTTCGAGATCACTGTAACCGACGTCACGTCTGGCAGGGATGCTACCAGCGGCTGGAGATCGGCGGCCTGCACACCCGTATCCAGATATACTGACACCTCCAACTGGCTGCCAAACTGGTTGAGCAGTCCTTCAAGCTGCCACGATGCCTGCAAACTCATGCCAAACAGAAACAGCAGCACGGTGACCGTACTCACGGCTGCCCAGTTCATCCAGCCGCCGCGCTTGAGTCCTAGCAGCGTTTCTCGCAGCAGATAGTCCGACTTTGTTAATAGTTGCAGCACGTATCCTCCTCCTGCGGCAGCCAGCGGTGTCTCGTTTCGTGAACTAGTCAGTAACTACCAGTAACTAAGAGTCAACTGAGAGCCGCCGAAATCAAAGCAGCATTTATTCTAGTGAGACTGGCTAAAAAACTCCAGTTGCTTCACGGCTTGCTCGGGAGACGAGAGGCCCGATCCGGGCTACCCCAATCCTGGCTATCATGGATGTAGAAACAGAACTCAACATTATTTCACGCGATGCAGGTTGCAAGGTCATGACTGCTCAACTTTTGGTCGAAAAGAAAAAATTAGCCAATCCACCCCTGGAACTCCACTATCTGGGCGATCGCGTTCTGCGACAGCCTGCAAAGCGTATTTCCAAAATAGATGACGACATTCGTCTGCTGGCTCGCCAAATGCTGCAAACCATGTACAGTGAAGACGGCATTGGTTTGGCAGCCCCGCAGGTGGGCGTTCATAAGCAGCTGATTGTTGTAGACTGTGAACCCGACAAGCCAACCACACCTCCCTTGGTGCTGATTAATCCGGTCATCAACAAGGTGAGCCGTGAGGTTTGCGTGATCCAGGAAGGCTGTCTCAGTATCCCCAAAGTGTTTCTGGATGTGGTGCGTCCTGAAGTCATTGAGGTGTCCTACAAAGATGAGCAGGGACGACCTCAGCGCATCACGGCAAAGGGGCTGCTTGCTCGTGTGATTCAGCACGAGATCGACCACCTCAACGGCGTCATGTTTGTCGATCGAGTCGATAACAAGCTTGCTATGAACCAGGAACTGACCAAAAACGGTTTCTCGGTTGCTGCCGTCAAGCCAATTCAATAGTCACAATAGACACATTCAACATTTGGGGCACCAGCACCAGCTATTGCCCATATTCAACACCAAACAAGGGGAGACAACCGCTAAACCGCTCTAGCGTGTCTGCCCTTTTTGTGTTTCCATAGCTATAGAAGGTTGATTGCCTAGGTGGACTGTACAGAGGATTATCCGTGACTCCCAAAAGTGGTGTGTTTCTGGCTGGTTCGTGCGTTGCCGCAATCGCGGCGGTCGGTTCGATTTTTGAATTAAGTTCCGGTAATCCCCAGCTAGGTAGTTTGACCACGACGATTATTCTGATTTTGACCATCCCTCTGACTGGACTTCTCTTCTATGCAGCCGTTATGGATGCGAGAGCCAATCAGTAATAGTCAGTAATCTTTTTCTCTTGCGGCATCCCCACTGATGACCGGTTCATCTTCATATCCCGCACTGCTTCGACGGATCACTTCTCCTAATCAAGCTGATCCAGGTCCTGCCACCTATCCCCTGACCGCCGCTACTACCCTCTTGATTGGACGCGATCCGCGCTGTCAAATTGTCTTGGATTCGCAGCAGCACGGGGCCGTCTCGCGGCAGCACGTCAGAATTTCTCCTTCGCCTATGTCGCCGTCGGGCTGGGAGGTGTGCGACCTCAATAGCGCCAATGGGACCTATGTCAACGGGCAGCGATTGCAGGGTTGTGTCCCTCTGCGGTCCGGAGATGCCATTACTTTGTCTCAGAATGGACCGCAGTTCGTCTTTGAGCTGCGGGCACTCAGCCCCGTTCCCAACTTTCCAGCACCCCCCCCCTCTACAGAACCTGATCCGCCGCCCGCCATTGCCGCGTCTACCCGTCCGCCGCGTGTGACCCCAGCCTCGCCACCGCCACCCGACGGGGTCACGCTGAGTCAGCTATTTCCGATTCTGTCCACTGGTCGAGACCTCACCCGCAAAGCCTATCTAGTGCCGGGGATTTTTACGGTGTCTTTTGTGGTGCTGATGTTTTTCTCGATCGGCAACCCGATTCTCTTCAACCTGCTGCTAGCGTTCTATATTGCCGGCATAGCCTTCTACTTTGTCTATCAGCTCTGTGGCAAACCGAAACCCTGGTGGCTATTGGTCTGCTCTGCGCTGCTGACGATGGTGCTGCTGATCAGTCCGGTGCTGCTGATCTTTCTGTTCGTATTTCGCGGCATTTTGCCAGGCAATATCCCGGACGATAATTCAGCCGGGCTACTGCGAACCTTTGTGCAGATGTTTTTTGGCGCGGGGTTGATGGAGGAGTTGCTGAAGGCAATTCCGGTGTTGTTAGCCTACTGGATCGGTGCACGACTGCGCTCACCGCATCGAGAGCGGATTGGCGTTTGGGAACCGCTAGATGGTATTTTGCTGGGCACCGCCTCTGCGGTTGGATTTACCCTCCTGGAAACCTTGGGGCAGTATGTTCCGGGTGTGGTGAATGATGTGACGCTTCAGGCTGGGACAGAAAGTTTGGGGCAGCTTGTGGGGCTACAGCTGCTAATTCCCCGAATTCTGGGTTCCATTTCAGGGCATATGGCCTATAGCGGTTACTTTGGCTATTTCATCGGCCTGAGTGTATTGAAGCCTGCCCGACGCTGGCGAATCCTCACGGTGGGCTATCTGACGGCTTCCCTACTGCACGCGCTTTGGAACACAACGGGGCTACTGAATCTTGGTGTAACGGCCGTAGTTGGGGTAGTTTCCTATGCTTTCTTAACGGCGGCTATTCTCCAGGCCAGAAAACTATCGCCCACCCGCGATCAGAACTTTGCCACTCGGTTTACTCGACTTCCCTAAGAGGTCAAATCCGGTGTAAGTTCCAATGGGTTCTAGTGGTGATGATCGGGTGCTGGCATTTGGGCAATGGCATAGCGAGCAATGGCTAGACTGAGACGAGCTTGCTCAACGCCCGATAGCTCGGTCCACGCTGCACAGCGCATCGAGCGTAGAGCTGCTTCTAGCGTTTCCGTTTCGCTGCCGCGCATAGCATAGGCAAACGGACGTGCCAGAACTAACAAATCTGCCTCCGACCACGTGGGTAGACAGTCGCGAACGCACTGCACCATCTGCTCGGCCAGGGAGGCACGACTCATCATAGCGGCTTGGGCGCGCTGTACAATGCTTTCGAGCAGCGATTGAGGGACTTGGGCCGCAAACTGTTGCAGCAGTGTCGTACAGGCTGCGCTCACAACCGTTTCAGCAGACGGTGCTGCAGGTTGCACGCTCGCCCAAACCTGATCCAGTTGGTTAGCGAGACGTCGCCCCTGCTCAGCTAGCTCTTCTGCCGTCCAGCCCGCCGTCATCACTTCCTGTTCTAGAGCAGCAAAGTAAGCCTCCGTCTCCACCGGATTCCCTACCGGATTCCAAGGATAGGCAACAGCATCCTCTTGCAGCATCAGCTGCAGTAGCTCTAGTTCTGCCTGAGCTTGAAAGGGAGAAATGGAGGGACGGGTCGGATCATGGGTCATGGATTTACTCCTAAAGCTACGCTGATACACAGGTTGTGGATTGCTTGACATGAGTCACTACAGTCATAAACGGGCACGTTCCGTAAGCGAAGTCAGATTAGAGTCAGATTAAAGTCAGGTTTTACCGTCAAACGTTGCAATCGGCAGTCCAGGCTGTGGTCTAGTCTACCTAGGTTGTCGTTGTTCCCAGAGATCCAGCAAGACTGCTCCTTTCTGGAGGGTTGGATCTTGCCTAGTCTTGATCAGTTAGGTGCTCTAGTTAGGTGCTAGTTAGACGGACCCTCAATAATGAATTCCAGCGCCTGCCCTCTTAAATTGCCAAACTTAAGTTGAGTCCGAGATCGCAGCGGTACCTCTTGATGGTGAACCAGCAGCCAACCGTCCGGTCCCGAGACGTAGGTGCCCCAGCGGGAACGGTCGCGCAGCATGTAGCTAGGTTCAGCCCCTTCCTTTGCGACTGTATCTCGATAGAGAATTTCGGCATGTTCGCGCGACACTTCCGGCTGCTGTAGCACCACATCGTTGCTTTCGCCGCGCCCCACCCGCATGATGCCACCGCGCAACGACCAGACCCGAGAAGGCGTCGTGACTAGCCGCAGATAGGCCTGGGGTGCTCGTCGTCCAAACCAGCTGTTCGATTGATCGGGGATTTCTGTGGAGCCTTCTGTGGAGGGGCGGATCAGCTCACCATTGAACTCGGGATGCATGTAGAGCACGGGCAGCGTCCAGGCAGGTTGATTGAAGCGATACAATGTCAACAAATGCTGACGTGCAATGGCAACGGCTTCATCGATAGATGCTCGCCGCGCTAACTGCTGAGTAAATACCTGAATAAAGCTGAGTGCTTCTTGGTCTGTGATCGAGTCGCGCATGCCCAATACTGCCGGCACACCATGGTGAATCAGCACTTCTGCCAAACTGCTGCGCGGGATCGTCTGCCCATCGCGCTGATCGGGCTGGGCCCCCCAGCAGGCATTGAAAACTGCCAGCTTGACCTGACAACGCACCAACACCTGCGCCAGTTCAGTTCCATTGATTTCAGCGTCTGCCCGCAAAAAGAGCTGCCCGCCATCGGGGGCTGGCGATCCGTGCCCGGAGTAGAACAACACGTTGTAGGCTCCCGTCTCTAGGTAGCTGATTAGCTCTGACGGGCTGGGTTCAAGCAACGTAGTCACTTGACAGCGAACCGGAGAAGACAAGGAGTAGCTTGTAGGGTCGGTTTCGCCAGCACTCTCTAGCAGCCGCGACAGGGATTCAGCCTCTTGCTCGAGTGCTAGCCGTTGGGAGTTGCCCACGAGTGGGGTGGAGCGAGCGGTGCTGCCTTCTGAGTCATGCCCCAACACCAGCAAGATGCTAAGCGATTGAGTAGAGCGCTGGGGCGGCAGCGGATCGACATCACTAGTTGTGCGGCTGAACAGAATTTGCTGTTGATTGCTCAGCGAAATGGCTGGTCGTCCGGGCTGCGGCTGCATAATTTCCCAGGGCAGGGTAATGAGATTGGGATCGCGAATTTCCAGCCGGAGCCGCAGCGGTCGATTCTGCCCGCGTGCCATACCCTGACTATGGTTGAAACTATTTTGAATCGGTCCGTCAAACAGCCATTCCCAGAGACTGACGCCGAGCCTCTGCATGATTCGCTCGGTATAGCTAACGGGTTGAGCCGGGTTGGGGGTCGCGGTGTCGGGATTAGCGGCGGGCGAAATCAAAGAATCGAACACGGACGATACATAGGGGACAGGCGGCAACCCCCGCAGCGGGAAAAAGCTTTGCCACGCTTGCCAATGCTCGTCTAACGCCTGAGTCCACTTTCGGACATGATGCACCCGCCCTCCCGGATACGGAGCTTGCCACACCCAAATTGCGTAGTGCTGCGGTCCAACATCCGTTAGCGGCTCAATCACCAAACTCAGGCAAGGAATATCAGACATTAGCGGGGAACTATCAACCAAAAGCACATAAAACTGCGGATTGCAAAACCCGAACTGATGACTTGCCGAATATCCACCCTTAACAGTCTATCTGGTCTATCGCGAGAGTGAGCGCTCAGCCTCCGCCTTTCTCAAATTCAGAAGTTCGCAGCGAACTGCTTTACCTAAATTTAGGGCGGCGGGGTCGGTGATGGCACAGGTCCTTCAATCGTTGGCAGCGGTACAGACTGCACGCATTCAGAAATCTGCTCGACCGACAGATCGGGACGCACCGTGATTCGAGGCAGCAGTGTGGCTTCGGCGATCCAGCCGTTGTCACCGGGTTGCACCAAGGCAGGGCGTTGCGGGTTGACGGGCAGTGCCGGAGCAGCGACATCAGCTTCAGCAGGAGTCGGTCTGGCTTCCGGACTATCGCCAGCAGGGGTGGAGCAGACTCGCACATTCAGCCAGAGCTGCCGCTGGGAATCTTCCTGCCGTTTCAAGATGCCGAGCAAGGTACCCTGCGGAATGACTCCTAGAGACTCAATCGCAGGGGAGGGAGCGCCTTCAGGGGTTGCACCCGCAGGAGCGGGCAAAAGCCGAAGAGGCTGTGAATTGCCATCTAAAGGAGATTGAGTCAGTTGCACCACGGTTCCAACGGCGAGTGCTTCGGCTAGGGGCGCTGGCGTGCTTGTCGTAGGAGGACTCGCTCCTATCTCCGGCTCTAGCTGAGGAATAGGTGAGGTGGCGCGACGATCGATAGACGACGGCAGCAAAAGCGCCAGTAACAGCCCACCCATCCCTAAGAGCACCCCAATTCCCAGCAAGAGCGGCAGGATCCCTGCTTTAGCAGGCTGGGGGCGAACCACCCGAGGTTTGATCGGGTCCGCTGGAGCGGTTGCCAGTCTCGTCTGGGCCGTATCTGTCGCAGCTGGGGAAGCTGGGGCCCCCAGAGTTAGGGTGGGCTGCAGGGTGCTAGGTAGCTGGAGCGGCGGCAATTCCGACAGCGTGGGAGGTGAGGGTTGCTGCGCCGGGATCCGGTAGTGAATCAGCCCCACCGTGACATTGTCGTAGCCGTTGCGCTGGTTGCCAATGTCCACCAAACGACGGCTGGCAGTAGCCAGATCAACGCTGCCATCGAGGATAGGCAATAACTCACTTTCCCAGACTTCCTCTACCCGGTCATTATCGCTCAAGCCATCCGAGCAGAGCAGAAAGACGCAGTCTTCGTCTGGGATTAGCCGCTGCACCGTGGGGTAAAGCGACGACGAGCCACCCATACCGAGAGCTTGCACCAGGGAACCAGCGCTCGGCTGCTGCAGCGCTTGGCGATAGAAACTGTAGCCTAGCCGCACTTCTCGTGAGGCAACGTCGTCATCCAGGGTGATTTGATGGCAGCCGCGTCGGGTAATCCAGTAGGCGCGACTATCACCCACATGCATAATATACAGCTCATGACCCCGTGCCAAGCCCATCACCAAGGTGGTGCCCATGCGCTGCCGGTCGTAGCGCTGCTCCTGATCATTCCGCTGGCTAATCTGGTCATTGGCGACTGCAATCGCTTTTTCCAGCTCTACCGTCAACGTGGTGGGATCCAAGTGCGGCAGCGGCAGCGCTTTCACGTGCTGTTCGAGCGATTCAATGGCTAGATGCGAGGCAACATCACCTCCCTGATGCCCACCAATGCCATCACAGACAATCAGCAAAACTGGCTCTGCTGATTCGAATCGCTGTACGGTGCCGCTTGCTGGATAGCACGCATCTTCATTGCGCTGTCGAGTTGGACCTTGATCGGTGAGCGTGGCGATTTGAATCTGCCGAGTCTGGGTTTGCCCGACCTGAGCTAACGCCGCATCTAAATAGTGAGTCAGCAGCTCGGCGTTGCGGATCTGTTTATTGATCAGCCCTTGGCAAAGGTGCTGCAGAAATCCGCGAATTTTCGGACTTGCCGTGGCAACCCAGCCCGACCAAAGTTGCCCTAGGTCCACCAAAGTAGGAGGATCGCGTCGATCAGCATCAAACTGCAGCTCCAGCAGCCGCACCAACCCTCCCTCCACCCGCAGCAGGTCAGGCTCGAATAGGCTAGCGGCCACCTGCTCACTGCTCAGCGGATGCCACAGATTTGCCAGCTGCCACAGCCAGTTCAACTGCCGCAACGGGCTAGCTTGGGGCCAGGCATCTAGCAGAGCAGGAAACAACCGCACATCCCCAGAGCGAGTGGACGCGACTGGATCGGCAGTGGTTTTGGAGCTGCTCGCAGGACCCGTCACATAGAGCGGGGCTTGCTCCAGCAAAATCAAGGGCGCGGCTGAGGCAGACGCAATCCAATCGTAAACCTGAGGGACATGAGGCCGAAGCGGAGCTAGCCGCAGATAGGGCAAAAACCGCTCAGGCACCTCCGCAAAATTGCTCGACAGCAGCCCCGGATGAGTATCCAGGAAAATTCGCTCGCGCTTGCACAGGTAGCGATCGACCAACAACTCGCCCGGTTGGCAGCTGACTCCTCCCAGTGCCCACAAATAGCGGTGAGGCAGCAGCGTTTGACATTTCTGGCAAAATTGATGATCTTCAGGATTTGGAGTTTGACAGGCAGGGTTGGGGCAGTAGAGCATTACCTTGGCGATGGGCATGATGCCAGGAATACAACGGTCTTACCAGGATATCTTAGACGCCCACTGCCTGCTTCCGCCTCCGTCAGCTAGATTTCTGCAACAGAACGACACTATCAGCAATGCTGGAACCGGCATTAGAGCCACTCCTAGGCGAACTTGCGTAGACCTGCAGTGTAGGGTTGCCCCCAACCCGATGCAAACCAATTTGCTGGTTTCAAGCTGCTGAATTATTGAACCGCCAAATGATTGCTCGATTCGCCATCATCCGCCAAACGCGGCAAACCTAGGCTGTAATTGCGCACGCGGCTGTTGAGATTGTAGGATATCTGCCCAGACTGCAACAGCGATCGCACAAAATGCTCTAAATCGGAGCCAATGCGGCGCAGATTATAGTCGGTGAGGTCAGCGCCGGCGTATTCTGCAACGAGCTGATCAAACTTGCGGTACACCTGCTGCAGGGCAGCGTCATTCCAAATCAGCTCATTGTCTGGGTCAACATCCAACGTCAGCTTATCGGTGCTAGGCACTAGTTCATTGTTCTGAATTTCTCCAGTAAAAATGCGGATATGGCGCGTGGTGGACTTCAGTAGCATAGGGTTTGGATGTTAACAGCATCGGTTGACCAGGATATACGGACTATCTTACAGGCAATGCTGAGCGGGTTTACCGCTCTTCCAGGATTCCTGATTCGATGGGGCGGTGAAGTCAACCACACGGCTAGCTCGATACGCTCAGAAATCAAGAGGTTTCCTGCAATCCTGATTATAATTTCACCATTTTTTATCGGGTTTATCAGTAATGTCTACCCCTTCAGACAATTGGCAACCCTTCCCTTACAATGGAGTACTGCTAGCTTGATCGACATCAGGGGGACGCGAGAGGCAGCGATCGCATGAGCAGCTACAAAACACGAGACGACTGGAGTTTCCGCAACGGTGGCATTCAAGAGCCCAGTCTTCCATCTTACCCAGGGCATGTCCAGTTCCTTTGGAAGCAGGTTTCGCGCCTAGCTACAGGGGGCGTCGTTGTGACGCTGCTGCTAGTTGGGGCAGGAATCTGGCGGACCGGCGGCCAGCTGATGGGCGGACTGCGAGATCTGGTAACTGCTCCGCAGCCTGAGCCAAAAGTGGATGTGCGATCACTGGTCGTGCAGCAGGTGCGCAGCGCCAGCGAGTTAACCACCGCAGTCTACACGATGGAGTCTGTGGTCCCCGCTAGCCGGGAACGCACCTTGGGCGGCTATGTAATCGGCAAAACCACGCTGCTCTACATTGCCCATGCTGAAGTCCGAGCGGGCGTTGATCTCTCGGTACTACAACCCCAAGATGTTCAGGTTAACGGCGACTCGATTGTACTGCGGCTTCCTCCGCCACAAATTCTCGACAGCAAAATTGACGTCAACCGCTCGAAGGTCTACGACTATGATCGCGGTTTTCTCGGGTTGGGTCCAGACGTTGCCCCAGAACTGCAAGAGCTAGCCCAGCGGGAAACCCTGAATAAGATCGTTGAAGCTGCCTGCAGCGATGGCGTGTTGCAAACGGCCAATGACCGCGCCAAGCTCGCGGTAAGCCAGCTGCTGACGACGGCCGGCTACAGCCAATTCTCGGTTGAAACCCAAACACCGGGAAGCTGCACTGCTCCAGCCAACCCAGCCAATATTCCTGCGGCTCCAAGCCTGCCTCCAGAAACCACGCCGCCTGCACCTTCATTGTCGCCGAACCCTGCTTCGAAAGCGCCTCCAACGGCACCGCCTACTTTGCCGCCGGTAATTTAACCGGTAATTTAAGTGGTTTGACAGTGATTTGACTCAACCAGAGTGCTAGCTTGGTAGGCCGGGTCCATCTTCTGCCAACCTCTTAAAATTCGATGCCTGGCTGAGCTTTGACGCCCTGTTCGCGGAAGGGGTGCTTCACCAGCGTCATTTCGGTGACAAGGTCGGCCTGTTCAATCAAAGCAGCGGGTGCCCCTCGGCCGGTCAGAATCACGTGAGAGTCGGTCGGCTTCTGCTGCAACCCCGATAGTACTTCTTCCACCTTTAGGTAGCCGAGCTTCAGGGCAACATTGACTTCATCGAGCAGAACCAGCTTGAAGGCAGGGTCGATGATGAAACTCAAGGCTTTTTGCCAGGCTTCCTGCGCTTTCTGAGTGTCGCGCTCCCGGTCTTGGGTTTCCCAGGTAAAACCTTCGCCCATCGCCAAAAATTCTAGCTGGGGCGGCTGGGTTTCGCTGCCCGTACACCATGGAGCAAAAGCTACCTTCTCTGCCGGCTCCCAAGCTCCCTTAATGAACTGCACAATCGCCACCCGGTAGCCGTGCCCTAGCGAGCGCAGCACCATCCCTAAGGCGGCGGTAGTTTTGCCCTTGCCATTGCCCGTGTGGACAATAATCAGCCCTTTCTCTTGGGTTCGCTGAGCCAGACGCTTCTCCTGCACCGCTTTGCGGCGCTCCATCTTGCGACGATACTGCTCGCTGGTCAATTCGGGGACAGTGGCAGCTTCATCGAGCTGGATGGCTTCCCGGTCAGCCTCGGGGGTCAGGGCAGAGTTCAATTCCATGGATCACATCAGGAAAAACGGTTCGCTGAGTGAAGACCAGAGCGATTAGGCTCCACTCAACAGACTCTAGCATACGCTATTCGGGAGGAGATTGAGTCCAAGCCTCAGCCGTGCAGACCGGCTGCGAGGTGTGCCAGATGTGCCCATCAACGAGCGTATGCACTAACCAATTGGGATCGGGATGCGGGTAATCTGAGCGGTAATGCCCACCTCGGCTCTCGGTCCGGAAGCGGGCGCTATGCAGCAGCAAATAGCCGATATCGAGCAAATTCCGAGTTTCGCTCCAGAGGCGAATCTGCGAGCCACTCAACGGAATAGGCACTGTCATCGCTTCTGTGGGGGATAGCTGCTCGAGGGCCTGGCTAACCGTCAATGCCGCGAACTGCTGCCGCCAGCGCTCTACCTGATGAATCGCTTGATCGAGCGTCTGCCCGTCGCGACTAATGCCAGCACTGCGCCACATCAACCGAGGCAACTCCTGCCGCCAGTACTGAATCTGCTGCAGCTCGGTTTCAGGAAGTGCCACGATGTCTCCTGCTCCTAGAGCCACCGGGGGAGGAAGGGTTACGGACTCTGTGGCAGGTAGCTCTAGGGAGGCAAGCTGCGCCCCAAACACCAGGCATTCCAGCAGCGAATTGCTCGCCAGACGGTTGGCGCCATGAACGCCGGTGCTGGCTGTTTCACCGACGGCATACAGTCCTGAGATCGTGGAGCGGCTGAGGGTGTCGGTGGTGATACCACCCATCCAGTAGTGAGCGGCAGGAGCAACCGGAATTGGCTCCTGGAAGACATCTACGCCCCACTGCTGGCAGACGCGAATGATATTGGGGAAACGGCGGCGAACCGTGTCGGCAGGAATTGGGCGTAGATCCAACCAGACATGGGCGGTGGCTGGATCAGCGGCCGTGGCTTGCAGATGATTAAAAATGGCCCGACTGACGACATCGCGGGGTGCTAGTTCGCCTGCCGGATGATAATCAAAGGCAAAACGACGCCCCTGATCATCAATGAGGTGAGCACCTTCACCGCGCACCGCTTCACTAATCAGAAAGCGCGGGGCACCCGGTTTGGTGAGTGCAGTGGGATGAAACTGCACAAACTCCAGATCACGCAACTGGGCACCCGACCGCCACGCCATCGCCACGCCATCGCCAGTGCTGAGGGGGGGATTAGTTGTCTGGGCAAACACCTGGCCGCCACCACCAGTTGCCAGTACTACAGCTCGCGCTTGAACCCAGTGGATCTGCGTTCCCTGAACTAGCCGCACTCCTTGGCAGCGAGAGCCACCGAGCCACAGATCGAGCACCAAGGACTCAGAAAGAACCTGGATATTTTTGCGGTTCAGCACCTGTGCCGTCAGCGTTGTAATCATGGCTCGTCCAGTGGTGTCGGCCGCATGGAGAACGCGCCGTCGGGAGTGGGCTGCTTCCAACGTTAGCGCCAAAGCATCGCCGTGACGGTCAAAAGCAACGCCCATCTGCACTAGAGACTGGACGCATTCTGGCGCTCGTTCAACAAGGAGCTGCACGGCATCCAGATCGCAGAGTCCTGCACCTGCTCGCAGGGTGTCTTCCACATGGAGCTGGGGGGAATCTTCAGGAGCAATGGCTGCTGCAATGCCGCCTTGGGCCCAATCGCTCGCCGACAGCGACAGAGTATCTTTGGTGATCAAGCCCACTCGAAAGTGACTCGGCAAACAAAGCGCCGTGTATAGCCCAGCCGCTCCACCTCCGATGACGAGCACATCCCAGTCCACCGATCGGGTTGATTCCATTGAACCTATTGGATCTATTGCTATTCCAGTGGTCACCAGCTACTACCTATTTCCCTGTCTATGCGCACAAACCAACTACATACTGTGTAAATCAATACTAAAAAATCGCCCTCAAACCTGGGAAATACGCTACAGCTTCAGATCCGCTGAACCGTTTCCTAGCGAGGGCGATGGGTTAAAACTACAACACGAAGGAGCAGAGAGCCGCAGCTCAATCGCCTGAACTCCTAGCTCTAACGGTAAATGCCGTTATTGAAGCGATCGCCACCTTCGACAAAGGTATCTTCCGGAGCCGACACGGTGAACTTGTCCAGGTTGGACTGCAAAACGTCTTTTTGACGATCTGTGAGTCCTGGAATATCCAACACGTCATCTACTTTTTCGTAGGGCGCGTTGGTGACAATCAGCCGAGCCAGCGTTGGATACAGTCCTGGGTAGTTCATGAAGGCGCGAACGTTCGTGTTATTAATGTCAATTTTTTTGCCAAACTCAGTGGCCAGCTTGTCATCAGCGCGGTTTCGAGGTTCGGCTGCCAGCAGCACAGGCGATGCGGTCACGCTATTCCACCCCAGAGCCATTACCGGCTGAGGTGATTCCAGCCATCCTAAGCAACCTAGCGTGATCCCCAACGCCACCAGTACGCCAACCAGTCGTTTCATTGGTGTAGTCCCTCCCAATCTGAATCGATCAGTTTCAATTTTCATGCTTTCTTAAACACAGCATTTACATAGAGACTATCATTTCAATGCACCCAGTGGAGAAGTGAGCGACGGCAAGGTTACCCTCTTTGCGCGGTCTTTAGTGTGGTTGGCTCAAATCGCCTCCTCCCGGTGTGCTTGATCGCTGACGATCAGCATTTGCCCTCCCACCAAGACCCGATCGCCCACAACCAGCTTGCGACCCCGTCGAGTTTCGATTTCGCCATTCACGCGCACCTGCCCACTCTGGATCAGCAGCTTGGCTTCACCCCCGGTTTGGGCAGCATTACTCCATTTAAGAAACTGATCAAGTTTTATCGGGGCGTTTGGGTCGCTCATAGTCGCTCCTGCTGGGGTTTTCCTGATTCTGCTTTTTTCTGGACTTCATCCCGATTTTTTCTGGACTTCATCCCGAGTCAATCCAATCCATACCATTGAAAACCAGTCCCATGAAAACCTACCACACCGTAAGATCGGGACAGTGACATTAAACAATGCCTGTCCTGACCTGTCGCCCTTACTCATTTTGTCTAGACTCGTCGATCACAGCATGACCTACTGCCTTGGGATTGTTACGCGCTATGGGCTTGTGATGGCTGCCGATTCCCGCACTAATGCAGGAGTGGACTATATTTCAACCTATCAAAAACTGTTTGATTTCTCCGATCCCGGACAGCGCGTTTTGCTGCTCTGCACGTCGGGCAATCTCTCGATTACCCAGGCCGTGATGAATTTGCTGCAGCAGGATCTACACCTCAAAGAGAGCGAAAATCTGCACACGATTCCCTCACTTTACGAAGTTGCGCATTATGTCGGCAGCAAGGTGCGGCAGATTCAAGCGCAGGAGCGTCCCTGGCTGGAGAAAGATGGCATTGATTTCAAATGCACCCTCTTGCTCGGTGGGCAACTTCGCGGCGAAGCACCGGGGCTGTACATGATCTACAGTCAGGGAAATTTTATTCAGGCCACCCCGGAAACGCCCTTTCTGCAAATTGGAGAAACGAAATACGGCAAGCCGATTCTGGATCGCACGCTCACCTATGAGACGCCCTTGGAAGATGCGGCCAAAGGGGCGCTGCTCTCGATCGACTCGACGATGAAGTCGAATATTTCCGTTGGTCCGCCGATTGATCTGGTGATGTACGAGACGAACAGCTTGTTTATTCGCCATCAGCTACGGCTGCGGCTAGGCGATCCTTATTTAGCCAAAATTCGTCGCCTTTGGGAAATCTCGCTGCGAGAAGCCTTTGAGCGGATGCCTGCGATTGACTGGGGGCAGCATCTGGATTTGCTAGAGGAAGATTTACTGGCTGATTAAAGAGAGCCGGATCAAGACAGCAGGACCCCTAAGCAGCTTCGTTAAGACTGAGAACGCTTGCGAGACTTCGATGCTTTCGAGGATTTGGAGGACCGGGATAATTTGCTTCCCGAACCACGCGGGGCAGGCGTTGGCTGAGAAGTGGATTGAGCCACTTTTCCGTTGGGTGAATTTGGCGAAGCTGCTTCTGAAACCAGATCTGCAGCACGATTTGAACTAGCATCAGCAAGCTGAATGGTCAGGCGATAGGTCATTTCGGAAGAGGCTCCGGCCGACTTGAGCGTACCGCTGACGGGAGCCGAGTGGTGGGCAGTCGGCATAGCCACCAGCGCAATGTGCTGATCGGCAACGGCGAGGCCGTGGGTTGGGTCGTAGCCGCGCCAGCCGGCCCCGGGCAGATACACTTCCGCCCAGGCATGGAGATGGCGGTCATCTCGGTCGAGGTCACCTTCCTGGTAGCCGCTGACAAAGCGAGCCGCCAGCCCAACCGCGCGGCAGACTTCCATAAACAGCACGGCGTAGTCGCGGCAGGAGCCGGTTTTTTGAGACCAAGTGATGCCCGGTGGCAAGGCACTTCCCGTTTCGCGGAGCTGATAGCGGCACTCGCGGTAGATCCGCTGGTTCAGCTCGCTGAGAAACGAGACGGTGTTGCCAGCGGTTTGCAGCCAAAGCTCCTGAGCCAGCTGGATCGCCGTCGGATCGATCGAACCACCAGCCCCGGCAAACTGTCCGCCTAGATAAGGCTGAAGCGGGTGTGCCCAGGAGCGGGGATAGTCGATCGGCAGCGTCACAGCCCAGGGTTCCAGCAAGTAATTGAAGGGATTGGAGCGGTAGGTTTCCACCTCAGAGGTAGCTTGGATCTGGAGAGTGGTGGTCGGTTCATCGCCAAACCACACCTTCAGGAGATTGTTGCCGTCAAGATCCACGATGTCCGAGCGCTGCTTTGGCTGGGGAGTGATGGCGAGGCTGAACTGATGCAGCTTCTGGGTGACATCACAGCGGGGCCGCAGCCGCAGCCAGTGGGCCGCCAGCGTCACCGGGCGATCATACTGATAGGTAATCTGATGGGTAATGCAATAGCGCACAGGTGGCAAGGGGGTGAGCAAGGTCAGGCTTTCACGGGTTCGAGGGCACAGAAGGTCTCGAAGATTTTGTGTCCGACGAGATTGAGCTGAATCTGGATGTGGTCGAGAAATTCGTGCAGTCCGCCTTGGATGATCTCTTCGATGGTAATGAAATCGAGTTCGGCGCGTAGTTTGCCGAGGGTGCGTTCGGCGGCGTTGTTCCAGGTGCCTGCGGTGCTGCCAGTGATGGCGTGCAGCGATTGCTCTGCCTCCAGCAAGCAGAACTGGATCGAACGAGGAAACTCCCGATCGAGAATCAGAAACTTGGCGATGCCTGTAGGGCTGATGCGGCGCTGGCGTTTGCGATACATCTCATAGCCGCTGGCAGATTTGAGCAGGGCAATCCACTGCAATTCGTCGAGGGCAGTGCCGACAAAGTTCACCGACGGCAGCAGGATAAAGTACTTCACATCAAGAATGCGAGCCGTCTTATCGGCCCGCTCGATCAGCCGCCCCAAGTAGCCAAAGTGCCAGCCTTCGTTGTGCGACATGGTGGCGCTCATCACCCCAGCAAACAAATGGCTTGCCATTTTCACTTCCGCGAAAAAACTGGGGAGTTGCAATCGGTGCTTGGCTTCCGAGGCATCCTTCACCATGAGATAAAACAGGTTCACCTGTTCCCACATTTCTGAAGAGATAATTTCCCGCACCGAGCGAGCGTTCTCCCGTGCCAGCCGCAGGCAAGACAGAATTGAGTTGGCATAATCACTATCAAAGGTCAAAAACTGAATGACCGTTTCTGCCGTTGCTTCACCATAGCGCTCTCTGAAGAGATCCAGATCGCCGGTTGTGCGCACTAGCGGCTCCCACTGCTGGGTCAGCCCTGTCGGCGAATCGAGCGACAGATTCAAATTCACGTCTACAAAGCGAGCGATGTTTTCAGCCCGCTCCACATAGCGATTTAGCCAATAGATGGAATCGGCAACGCGACTCAGCATAGACAGGTTACTCCTACTCTTTCCTACTCTTCCACCACCCAGGTATCTTTGCTGCCACCGCCCTGCGAGGAGTTGACGACAAGCGAGCCGCGCTTTAGGGCTACTCGCGTCAGCCCACCCGGATTCACGTAGATCTCTTTGCCATAGAGGATGTAGGGGCGCAAATCAACGTGGCAGCCCTCGAAGCGGTCGTCAAACAGCGTGGGCACACGGGATAGACAGAGCGTAGGCTGGGCAATGTAGTTGCGGGGGGCCGCTTTGATCCGCTCGGCAAAGTCCGCTCGCTGCTCGGGTGTAGCATGGGGACCCACCAGCATCCCGTAGCCGCCGGACTCACCCGCCGCCTTCACCACCAGTTTGTCGAGGTTGTGCAGCACATGCTGTTGTTGCTCTGGCTCCCAGCAGAGGTAGGTCGGCACATTCGGCAGAATCTGGTCTTCGCCTAGGTAGTAGCGAATCATCTGCGGTACATAGGCGTAGATCACCTTGTCGTCGGCGACGCCGGTTCCTAGGGCATTGGCAATGGCGACGCGCCCGGCTCGGTAAACCTCCATCAATCCCGGAACACCCAGCAGCGAGTCAGGACGGAAGGCGAGCGGATCGATAAAGACATCGTCGATGCGGCGGTAGATCACGTCTACGCGCTTCAGCCCCTTGGTTGTCCGCATTTGCAGATAGCCGTCGCTGACGACGAGATCTGAGCCTTCCACTAGCTCTACGCCCATCTGCTGCGCCAGGAAGGAATGCTCGAAATAGGCGGAGTTGTAGATGCCGGGCGTCAGCACGACAACGGTGGGTTCTGGCAGTCCAGCCGGCGCGAGATTCAGCAGCGTTTCCAGAAGCTGGCTCGCATAATCATCGACCGGGCGGATATTAACCCGGCTAAACACCTGAGGAAAGGTGGACTTCATCACCCGGCGATTTTCCAGCACGTAGGAAACCCCAGAAGGGCAGCGCAAGTTATCTTCCAGCACGTACCACTGCCCGTCGCGGTCGCGTACTAGGTCGGTGCCGGTAATGTGACACCAAATACCCTGGGGTGGCTTCAAGCCCATGCAGGGTTTGAGGAAGCCGGTTGCCGAGTAAATCAGCGCCTCGGGAATCACCTTGTCTTTGAGGATGTTTTGCTCGCTGTAGATGTCTGTGAGAAACAAATTCAGCGCCTGAATTCGCTGCTTCAAGCCAGACTCTAGCCACTCCCACTCCCGCGCCGAGACAATGCGGGGAATGATATCAAAGGGGAGAATTCGCTCGGTACCCTGCTCATCGCTGTAGACGTTAAAGGTAACTCCCAGCTTAAACAGAGCATTTTGCGCTGCCTGCTGCCGCTGCTGCAGTTCCTCCATCGACAGCGAGTTAATCCGCTCGATCAGCAATTTAGCCTCGGGACGCGGTTGCCCCGGAGCCAGAAACAGCTCATCGTAAAAATCGCCTGGATCGTACTGGTCAAATTGCACGATGAAATGACGCTCGATACTAAAGTGATATACAGTCACCTCATAGGTGAACTGCCCCGTCTGAAGCTGATAGCAATGAAGGTGATTTTGCGCCCTTTCTCCTACCACTTCAAACCAAGACCATTACCCAACCATACCGACAGGGATGACCTGACCGACTGGACTAAAGGCTATTTTTAGCTTTAGTCACATTAAGCTCGATTAAGCCTAATGAATAGACGTTGAATCAACCTGCTGACTGTAGCTCAAGATACAAAACGAGAGACAAAAGGGACCCACTCAGGCTTCTGAATGACCCACTCGTTGTCACGTTGGCTCACCCCGTCGGACTCAGGGTTTAACCACCCATTACGCCGTATGACTTACATCTTGAACAATCCGGGCATTGTCTGGGGATTGCTGCTGGAGCACCTGTCCATGACCTGCTTGACTCTGGTCATTGCGGTGCTGGTGGCGCTGCCGCTGGCGCTGCTCATTACCCGCTTCCATTGGCTAAGCGTCCCCGTCCTTGGCACTTTGGGGATTTTGTACACCGTCCCTAGCCTAGCGCTGATCATTCTGCTCGTACCGCTGTTTGGGCTAAACGCCTGGTCGGTGATTGTGGCGATGGTGGCCTACGCTCAGGTGATCTTGGTGCGCAGCCTTGTCGTGGGGCTGCAATCAATTCCGCCGGCTGTGCTAGAAGCGGCTCGCGGCATGGGCATGAGCCACTGGCAGCGCTGGTGGCAGGTGCAGGTGCCCTTAATTTTGCCGATTTTTCTGGCAGGGCTGCGGATTGCGGCCATCGTCACGATTGCTATTGCTACTATTGGCGCTAAGTTTAATGCCGGCGGATTGGGGACGCTGCTGTTCGACGGCATTGCTCAGTCCGGGCGCTACGACAAGATCTGGGCAGGCGCAATTACTGTGTCGCTGCTGGCCTTTGCCATCAACGGTGCCTTGCTAGCACTGGAACACGTTACCAATCCAGCTACGCGCATTCGCCGCAGCCTGCGCCGCTCTCGATCTGCCGGACTGCCGCAGCTAGGATAAACCGCTTTCAAGACGCGCTGCCCGCTTCAGACATGCCCATGATTTCGTAGCCGGCGTCAACGTAGAGGATCTGCCCGGTGATGCCGCTGGCGAGATCGCTACACAAAAAAGCAGCCGCGTTGCCGACTTCCAGTTGAGTCACCGTGCGCCGCAGCGGAGCTACCTTCTCGACATGGTGAATCATATCCAGAATGCCACCTACGGCCGAAGAAGCCAGCGTGCGAATCGGTCCGGCTGAGATGGCATTCACTCGAATATTTTGCGGTCCCAGTTCTGCGGCGAGATAGCGGACGTTCATTTCTAGAGCCGCCTTAGCGATCCCCATCGTGTTGTAGTTGGGGATCACTTTGACTCCACCTAAATAGGTGAGGGTGACGATACTGCCGCCCCCGGTCATTAGCGGCTTTGCGGCTCGGCTGAGACTCAGCAGTGAGTAAGCGCTAATGTCGAGCGCTAGAGCAAAGTCCTGCCGCGACACGCTGCTAAAGTCGCCGCTCAAAGATTCCTTCGTAGCAAAGGCCAGACAGTGAATCAAGATATCGAGCTTGCCCCACTTGTCGCGCACGGTGTCGAAGGTCTGCTGCACCTGCGCATCGTCTTGGACATTACACGGCAGAAACAAGCTGGGCTGCAAGGGTTCAACCAGCTCCGCTACTTTTTTTTCCATCCGCCCTTTATCATCGGGCAAATAGGTAACGCCGATGTTCGCACCGGCGGCATGGAGCTGCTGCGCAATTCCCCAGGCAATGGAACGATTGTTGGCAATCCCCGTTACCAGGGCATTTTTTCCAGTCAGATTTAACATGACACTTTACTCACCGTTGCACGGCACTCTATCAACATGAACTCTTTCGCATTAGGAGAATACTGAAAAATGGGGGCATAAGGATAGTAGGAGCTTGAGTCGCTGCTGTGGCAGGTGGCACTCTACTGAGTTGCAATCGTTTTGCGACCAGCTTGGCCTCGCCGTGGAAGCGGCAAGGGCGACTGACGACTCGCGGACTCCTCTGTTGAACGTTTTAATCCCATCTCGCAAGCAGAATTTGACAACAAAATTAAGCTCAGACCAACCCATCGCTGCACTTATGTAGCAACTGCTACAAAAAACTATCTCAAAGTTAAGTTTAGTGTTTTAAAGTCAGAGGTTGATCACAGTATCATGTGTGGATGAAAACATTTTTTCTGACGTCTTTTGACTTAGGTAGTAAGCTTAACGAATAACTTTGATAGGGTCTCTTTCACGCCGGCTGGGGATAAAGGCATGGTAGCGTTACAAGATAAACCGTTGGCGAATGTGTTCCGGCAACTCAGCGGTAGTGCCTTTCCACCTGTCGTGGAAACCTATGAGCGCGGTAAAACCATCTTCTTTCCGGGTGATCCAGCCGAGCGGGTTTACTTCCTACTGCGAGGGGCAGTCAAGTTGTCCCGTGTCTACGAAGCGGGTGAAGAAATTACAGTGGCTCTGCTGCGAGAAAACAGTGTCTTTGGTGTCCTGTCGCTGATCACCGGGCAGCGAGCCGATCGCTTCTATCACGCTGTGGCGTTTACTCCGGTAGAGCTGCTGTCGATCCCGATTGAGCAAGTCGAAAAGGCGCTGAAGGAAAATCCTGAACTGTCGATGATTATGTTGCAGGGCCTATCGTCGCGGATTCTGCAAACCGAGATGATGATCGAAACCTTGGCTCACCGCGATATGGGATCTCGCTTAGTCAGCTTTCTGCTGATCCTGTGTCGCGACTTTGGCGTTCCTGCTTCTGACGGCATCACGATTGACCTGAAGCTGTCCCATCAGGCGATTGCGGAAGCGATTGGCTCGACCCGCGTCACGGTGACTCGCTTGCTGGGCGACCTGCGGCAAGACAAGATGATCTCCATCCACAAAAAGAAGATCACGGTCCACAATCCCGTGACCCTCAGCCAGCAGTTTACCTAACACGCCCTAGCGTACCCCCATCACAATCGGGCATCACAGTCAGGTCGCCCGAGAACGCCAAACAGGTCGCTCAGTTCCTTTAGACCGGATGCCCCACCCGCATGGCCTGCTGCAAATCTAGGAGCAAGATCGATATGGTTCTATCCAACTGCGGCAGCATCGCTACATGCTGAGCGACGCCTCGCAGCGACTGCTGGTAAGACCGTGGCAGGCAACGCACTGCCGAGAGCGGGAGTTCCATCAGTGTGGGTGGCTCATCCACTGCAATGGCACAGGGCGCAGTAGATTCGAGCTGAGCGACAATAAGAAACGAGCCAGGACGACGGTTAGTGGAGGCAGTTTGGCTAGATGGCTGCTGTTGAGGCAGTAGGGCGTGCAGTTCTAGTAAAACTAGCGGCTGATTGTCTAGGTAAACAATACCACTCTGGTCTGACGCGCCGCCTTGAGCAAAACAACGCTGCGTCACTCGGACAACCGCAGCCACAGGCAACGCCAACAAACAGCCTGAAATTGAGAAGACGATTGCCCGACAAACGTCGACGGTTGATGGGCTGAGCGATGATGAGGGGATCGAGGAAGGCATAGATTCTCTAAAACAGAATATTGCAGCAGGGCAGCTAGCTTTGACTCAGTGCCGACTCTAGATTGGCAGCCAGCAGATGCGAGACGGTGTCCAGCAGTTCCTTGTCTGTGTAGGGTTTAGTCAAATAACCTGTTGCTCCCAATTCCAATGCCAGTTGACGATACTTGCTTCCGCTGCGGGAGGTCAGCATGACAACAGGGACGTTTGGTAGTTGGGTATCGCGGCGGAATTGGCTCAGGAATTCAAACCCATTGAGGCGGGGCATCTCTACATCACAAATAATTAGCTCAACCTGAGACTGCTGACGGAGAAATTGCAGAGCTGCTAGACCATCCGGCGCTTGGGAAACCTGATAGCCAGCTTTTTGTAACGTGAGAGTCAGAGTTTGACGAAGCGTCAGAGAATCATCGACTAGCAGAATGTGAGGTGCGTGCAGGTGGGGTGAAGGCAACCGCGCTTCAGGGTGGGAAGGAGTAGGCAAGGCTTTGGAGGCAGCATCCCACTGCAGTCGAGCCGGATCGGGCTGGGCTGCTTTCTGGGTTAGAACTTCCACGTCAATTGCTAGAGCGAGCTGGCTACTCGTCAAAATACAGCATCCGTAGACGAAAGGCGGCGGAACGATGGCAGTACCTAGAGGTCGAATGACTAATTCCTGTTCTCCAAGCACTTGATCAACCTGTAGACCTATTAATCCAGACAGGCTATTCAAAAGCACAATATACGAAGGAGAGGTTTCAGGCGTCTGCGAATCTGAAAGGTGTAAGCGAGTGGTGTCGCTCGCCTGAATCAATTCGGAGAAGCGCCGCACCGCAATTGCCAACTCTTCGCCGCCTTTGTACCAATGCAGCAATCGCTGCTGCCGATCAAAAATCTTGAGTTGATTGGCATCAGGAATGATGACCTGTTCAACATATTCCACTGGAAATGCGTACGTTAGCGCACCACTTTGACAGACGAGCAGTTTGGCAATGGTAATCGAAAGCGGGATGGAAAGGGAAAAAACCGTTCCTGCTTGAGGTGTGAAATCAACCGATACCGAGCCATTCAAAGCCTGCAACTGAGAACGAACGACATCTAAACCGATTCCTCGACCCGATAGATCGCTTAACTGCGATGCCGTTGAGAATCCTGGCTCAAACATCAGTGAAAGCAGTTGAGGCGTAGTGAGCTGATGCACCTCTTCTGAGCTAACCCAATTGAGTTCAATGGCGCGTTGGGCAATCCGTTGCAGGTCAATCCCACGCCCATCATCTTTGACCTGAATCACAGTGCGGTTCCCGCGATGATAGGCCTTGATCTCGATTGTGCCGGTTTCCGGCTTGCCATTGGCTCGACGAATGTCTGGCGATTCAATTCCGTGATCAAATGCATTGCGCACCAAATGCAGCAGCGGGTCATACAGCTTATCTACAATGGATTTATCAACCAAAACCTGAGTACCGCTAAGCACTAGCTCCACAGATTTCTGGTAAGCAGAAGATAACTGCCTAAGCACCTGCGAAAATCGGCGTAATAATTCATCAAGAGGCTGCATGCGAGCAGCTGTTAAGTCATCGCGTACATGGGTGAGTAACCGCTGCTGCATCTCCAAAGTGTGACGAGAGAATTGTGAGGCTTGGGCAACAAGTTCTGCCAGAGTTTCGAGTTCCAGACTCTGATTCAGAACGGTCTGCACATACACATGCAAATCTCCGTAGCGGTCCATTTCTAAAGCATCAAACTCAGCCAGCATAGCCGGTGAACTGCCTGTGGCATACGCGGTGGTTATTGAATGGTGATGGATTGAGTCGCTACTCTTTTGACGCTGTTCAATCAAGAATCGATCGGCCCAATCTCGCAAATCGTAAAGGGTTTGCTGATGCTGTTGCAGTTGTAGGAGGAGCCGCTGAACCATGGAGTGCAGTTTCTCCGTCTCTACAGACTGTTGGTTCTGGTTAATCAACAGCTCACCTGCTAAATGATTGAGTCGCTCTAGCTGAGCCAGTTCAACGCGCACAGGGGTTGATCCAACCACAGAGCGAGCAGATCCTGTGGCGCGGTCTACCGTAGAAGTACAGAATTCAACACCGGAGTCACCAGTCGCTAAAGGCTGAACCGGAACGGCGGAGGATAAGTTAGTGTATTGCTGTGATGAAGATAATGCAGCAGTTGAACTATCGGCTGAACTATCGGCTGAACTATCGGTAGAGTGCTTGGTAAAAGCACCAGTAGAACTATTGGATTGAATAAGAGATTGAGTAATATCGTGTGCAGTAGGTATAGGGGCAGAGGACATAGAAAATTGATTAGCCGATTGATTAGGTTCCTCACTGCCGACTTGAGCAGGTCCAATTTGCTTCTCTGTTGCACTCTCTCTAGATTCTTTAAATTCTTGCTTAGTGGGTTGATCTAGCTCGATGTGACCAAACAATTGCTCTAGACTCAGTTCAGGCGATAGATCGAGTGATTGATCGGCGGGTGACTCAGAGCACACCTCGTTTGAGGGAAATGGCTCTGATGGCGGCGCATGGAGTTCAGGTTCAGCAGCGGGTGGAGCAGCTGCCAAAGAGGTCGACTCGGCCAGAGAGCCGTGCGAATCGCCTTGTTGCGGCAGCGGGGTTGAATTTGTGATGCTATCGCCGGCAGCGGAGTCATCACTGTGGCGTTGTCCGATCCAGGTCAAGAGGTAAGATGCCGTTGCATTCAGCTGTCGAACGCACCAGTACAGCCATTGCTGCGGATGAATTTCCGTCAACAACAATTCCATGAGTGGAGAACGCTGCGGTTTAGCCATGGCAGCCGTTGCATCAACCGCCTTGATGGGTTGAGCTGTGTCTACCGCTGCTCTAGCAACCATTTCCTGTGTTGCCCTCGGACTTGTAGGTAAATCGTGGGAATCAGCCATGAAGTCTGGAGGTTGGGTGTGCCCTAAAGCAAGTTGCTGTAAAGCGGGAGAGGGAGACCCTCCAGAACTGCGATCCCCTGCTAACACGGCGGTTCTGCCGTGCGAGAAGTCAGCTAAAGCCAGTTGAGCAATCTCCAACACCCGATCAGGACAGCAATTGAGTGCCGCTAACGTGGTGCGGGCAATGTCGGCAAATCCTGGTAAATTCAAAGATTCTGCCAGCCCTTCAAACACTTCGGCTTGAGTGCGCAGCGTTGCCTCTAATTGGGCAGGTGTCTCGGTTAATGCCTGCTGTATGGTGGCAAGGCGTTGGCTGACTCCGATCTCAAACATCGATTGCACCATGTCAAATCCCAGATCGGCAGATGTGGGCAGGGGTGCATCTTGACCAAAGCGATCTCCGAGCTTGGTTTGCAGTTGCACAATAACGGTGGCTGCCCGATTCAGAATTTCGGATTCATCAATTTGCCGTCCCATTAGCTCGGCGGTGAGCAAAAGGCGCAGACACTCGTATCCAGCGAATAGCAGGTTCTCTAGCTCGGCATCAATGACTACTTGCGGGTCATACAACGCTTTGAAAACATCTTCTAGCAAATGGGCGACAGTTTTGATGGCCTCCAGTTCCACACTGGCTGCAGCTCCCTTAAGCGTGTGGGCAGCACGCATCAGCTCATGTACGGTTGCCTTGCTGCGGTTTTCTCTCAGGTTCAACACACCCTGCTCAATAGTTTGTAGCAAATCCTGAGCTTCAGTCCGAAAGTAAACGTAGCTCTGATTGCGAATAGGATCAGCCGTCATGGGAGATAGAAATGGGGAAATAACGCAGTAATCAGGAGGCGAAAGGCGCAGTACTAGTGTCTCTCATTGATCTTTTTGTTTGACCCTAGTTGACTTTGAACTGTCCGACACTAGCCTGAAGCATTTCGGCTGTTGCCAGCAGCTCTTGGAACGATGCAGAAATTTGGGTGGCATCGGCTGAGGTTTGGGCGGCAATGGCAGACACATCGCTCATCGCATGAATCACTGCCTGCGACTGATGCGTTTGGGTTTGCGTTGCCTGGGTAATCTCTTGAACCAATTGACTGATTTGAGTTGTTGCCGTCATGATGGCATTCAAGCTCTGCCGAGTCTCGTTAACTAGGGTCGTCCCATTCACCACCTGTTCGATTCCCAGGTCCATAGCTGACGCAACGGCGCTCGTTTCTGTTTGGATCTCTTGCACTAGCTTTTCAATCTCGGTGGTTGCTTCCGCCGATTGCCGCGCCAGTGACCGCACTTCATCAGCAACTACTGCAAATCCTCGGCCGTACTCTCCTGCTCGTGTCGCTTCAATAGCCGCATTCAGCGCTAGCAGTTGGGTTTGTGTGGTGAAGTTGCTAATCAGGTTGACAACCTTGGAAATTTTCTGTGATGATTCGCTGAGCCGTTTGATTTTTTTACTGGTTTCCGCAACGGTCTCTCGAATATTCAAGATTCCATCGACCGTACGGTTCATGGCAGCATCTCCTGCTTGAACGATTTCATTGGCTTGCTGAACCGCCAAATTCACCTGCTGCGCGTTTGATGCTACCGCTTGGGTGGAGTCCACCATTGTTTGAATTCGCTGCAATGCTTGAGTCACTTCTTGCAATTCTTGTTGAACTTGCTGGGACAAACGAGCAATTGCCGCTCCGCTTTCTTGAGAGGTCTGACCCATCTGACTTGCCGCAGTTTGCACCTGCGTCACAATTTTACGCAGGCTTTGAATGGTGTTGTTGTAGGCATCGGCTACGGTTCCTACTTCATCTTCCGTGAGCGGTGCACGAACGGTTAAATCGCCTTGAAGAGCTGGTCTGACCGCTGTGAGAAGCTGTACCACATGACGTTGAATCTGCTCTTTGCCTTCTTTCTCCCGTGCAATGGCTAAAGCTCCTTCTCGCGCCTGCGTTTGGAGCTGCTCTAGGTATTCTGCCTGCTGGAGTGCCAATCCTAGTTGAGAGGCAATCTGCATTAGCAATCGGACTTCGCCATCTTGCCATTCTCTAGGTTCGCTGTGCTGAAACGCCGACAGCAGCCCCCACAGCTTTTGCCCCTGGAAGATGGCAACCACAGCACAGGCTCTGAAGCCAAAGTATTCTAAGGCCTCCACGTGGCAGTCCGTCATGCCTGCTTGGTAGATATCATTCGCCACCAGAACTTCATTGTTGCGGAAGCGTCCTCCCTGATGTTCCTGCAGATAGGGATCTTCCCAGGCAGCACCAACCAAGCTGGGATAGTCGCCTACTTTCGACTCAGCGATAATATCGCCATAATAATCTGGACGGAATTTGTAAACCGCAACTCGCTCAATGCCCAGCAGTTTGCGAACTTCCTGAGCTGCCGTGTCAAACACGACCTCCAACTCCGTGGTTTTGCGAATTTTATCAATCACCTTAGCCAGAGCCTTTTGCCCTTCTGCCTCTCGGGCGATTTGCTGGTTGCGGGCTTTGAGCTGTTCTAGATATTCTACCTGCTGCAGAGCAACCCCCAGCTGAGTGGCAACCTGCATCATCAGCTTGACTTCCGCTTCCTCCCAATGACGCGGCCCTGTGTTCTGGAACGCCGAAAGCAATCCCCAGAGCTGATCGCCCCGAAAGATCGCAACAACGGCACAAGCTTTGACGTCGAAGAATTCTAGCGCTTGAATGTGGCAATCCGTCAGGGGACGTTTGGGCTTTTGCAGATTGAACTGCCCATTCTCCCAGATTGTTTCTCCTTCATGAATATCATCTACAACTAAAGCATCGTTGTTCAGGAAGCGGCCACCTTTGTGCTCTGCCAAGTAGGGATCTTCCCAGCCACTGCCCACTAGTTTCCGCCAGCCCCCCAATTCTGCCTCATGGACAAAGTCCCCGAAGAAGTCAGGGCGGAATTTGTAAATTGTGACTCGCTCTACGTTCAGCAAGCGGCGCACTTCCTGCGTCGTGGTTGAGAAGATCTTATCCAAGTCGAGGGACTGGCGAATTTGGCTAATGACCTTCGCTACCGTCTTTTGTTGTTCCAGGACGCGATTAAAGTGCTGTAGCTGAGTCTGCGTTTGTTCGATCAATAGCCCTTGCCGCAAAGCACTGGTGAATTGGGACGCAATTCGCTTAACCAAATGGATTTCATGCTCTTGCCACTCTCGGGGTCCATCGCATTGATGAATGCAGAGTAATCCCCAAAGCTCTGTACCTCGCAGTAGCGGCACAATCAGATTGGCTCTAACCTGGAATCGGGAGAGAACATCAATATGGCAAGCGCTCAGATCGGCATTGTAGATATCAGCCACTGCTTGAATCCGCCCTTCCTGGTATTTATCAGCAAACTGATTGCCAAAGCAGTGGTCATGAATCTTGGCCGCAATGGCTGAGGAATAGCTTGGGTTGACATCTTCTGCCACAAACTCGCCGTCATCGTAGCCTGAGTCCGGATCGAACCGAAACACACCAACCCGATCAGCTTTGAGAAACTGGCGTACTTCTCGCACCGTCGTATTGAAAATACTGGTGAGATCGAGCGAATGGCGAATTCGATCGACTATCTTGGTGAGGAGTCGCTCTTGGTCGAGTTGCAATTGCAGTTGATTCTGCACATCTGCGGTTTGTAGCCCTAGTACCAACTCCACCGTAATTTGATAGAGCAAGCTGACTTCCGATTCTTGCCATTGACGCGGTTTGCTGCACTGGTGCGCAACAAGCAGCCCCCATATCTTGTCATTCACGATGACCGGCAGTGCCACACTCGCTTTAATCTGAAACTTTTCCCAAAGCTGCATCTGGTAAGGCGAGGATTGCACCTGAGCGGTATCTTCGATGTCAATGACCTGTTTCTGCTTGTACTCGGTTGCACAGTTGAATCCAAAGCAATGAACAGGCAAGGATTCATGAAGAGAAGGGGTCCATCCGCTGGCCAACGCCTCAGCTTCTACCTTGCCTTGCGTTTCCCCTTCAAAGCGAACGAGCAGCACGCGATCACTCTGCAGGATTGTCTGTACGCGACTGACTGCTGTTTTGAACAAGTCGTGCAGGGTCGTTGCCTGTCGCATCTCTTGGGCGATGGCCCATGCCCATTGCCGCATCACCTTGAGTTGTTGCTGCACGGCGGTGTTATCGCGATCGGCAAATCCGTGATGGGCGCTTTGCAGCAGTTTCACAATCTGTTGCAGGCTCTCTCGCAAGTGTGGCTGGCTGAGCGTTCCAGATTTCTCTAGCTCGGTTTTTAGAGTCAGGATAGCAGCAGCAGTTTTATGAATATCCAGGCTACTGTCAGCTGTCGGAGCACTGACCCGTTTGCTGGAGCTGTTGACACTAGCCGCATTCTGTGATCCATTAGAACTACCATTGGCTCCATTAGAACTAATGGTGGGGATGGTAGAACTGAGGGTAGAACTAGCATTCCCATTGCCCTGAGGATGCGTGCCCATCTCCGGCGCTCCGATGGAATGGGGTATAGCGACGGGCTGAACGCTACTGCGCTCACCTTGAGAAAACGGGTTGACCAACGGCTGACTATTGCTCTGAAACCCATTCGCCGCCGTTGTAGGGTGCTGCATAGGTTCAGAGTCTTGTTCAAACAAGCTGAAGAGGTCTTGAGTAACCGTGTCCGCAGAGGAAGGAGTGGGGTAGAAGCGCGTCATAGTTTAACTGTGGCTGAGGTAGTGGGAAATCGGTTTGGGTTGCAAGCCAGGGAACCAGATGGCAATAACTCAACGCCCATCGCCGGTTGCATCCCGGAAGCGATAGCGGTGCAAGCATGGATCTTGGATTAAGGCATTGACATCTAGAACCAAGCTGCTGGAACGAGTCAGATAACCCTGGATAAATGGCATCAGCCGAGGCGAAAACAACTCAACTGAAGCTGGCTGCATTTGGCTGAGGCTATGTTGCTCAATATCCATAATCTGAGGAACCACAATGCCTAGTAAGGTGTGCTCGGCTTCAATCACAATCGTGTAAAAGATTCGGGAAGCATTGAGGGTAATCGGATGAGTTTCACCCAAGCCCAACTGCAGCCCCAAATCAACCAGCCATAGGATCTCGCCGCGGCAGTTGTAGATGCCCAGAACACAGTCCGGCATGCTGGGAACGGGCAAAATTGCTGCTACCGGCACCTTTAGGACCTCTTTGATGCAGTTCACCGGCAGCAGTGCTGTCTCATCGCGATTGAAATAGAAGCGCAAAAATTTCTCGGCTTCGGGAGCTTCCTGAGAACTGAGTCCAGGGGTAGTCTCAGGGACATCATCGCTCGTCAACCATGACGGGGTGGTTCTACCTTGCCCTTGATGCAACCAATTCTGCAAGGAGGTGGGCGCTGCTAGCTGAATGTCCTGCTTCCAAGCTGGTGCAGCTTGCCCCCGCTGTTGACCGTAGACTTTGACTGCTCTAATGTCCTCCGGCAACGCGGTCAAACAATCCTGAATCCAGCCGATGACCGTGTGAGCGTCAGGAGTCTGATCTGCCTCTAGCAGGATCCCTAGACAATTCTGCTTGCGAGCGACCTTGACGTGAATGCCGGCTGTGTTAAATCGCTGTCTCAGCAGAGCGGCAATGGCTTCGAGATCCCCTGCTTGGGCCAGCTCTACTAGAGAATGCTGCAGCATCGTCTTATCCCTTAAGCAATTGACGAACGGTTTGCAGCAGTTCTTGATGGTTCACCGGCTTGGGCAAATAGGCATCTGCCCCCAACATGCTGCCCCACATTTTGTCTGCCTCTGTATTTTTAGTGGAGCACATCACGACGGGAATAGAGCCAGTTGCGGAATTGGCTTTCAGTTCACGGCACAGCTCAAAACCACTTTGTCCTGGCAGAATGACGTCTAGCACAATCAGGTCGGGCTTGTGTAAATGCAGCTTTTCTTGGGCTTCCTCACCACTTTTAACGTTGACGACGGTGAGACCCGCCTGCCGCAAGTAGGTGCTCAGCAATTCTGCTTCGGTTAGGGAATCTTCGACTAACAACACAGTACTCATAGGATTAGCGCTAAGAGAAACTAAACTTTGTGACGCTGGGGCTGGATTCATCCAAGGGAAGGGAAGGAGACAGACTCGTCGCTAGATGCTTGCGAATCACCGCTAGTACCTTGTCGGTCTGAATTGGCTTGGCTAAAAAATCTGACGCACCAACCACTTTGGCGCGGACTCGATCAACGATGCCATCATTTCCTGTCAAGATGACAATTGGCGTGTTCTTGAAGGCGGAAACCCGTCGGATTTGAGCGCAGATTTCGTAGCCGTTGGCGATGGGCATAACTAAATCGAGGAAAATCAGATCGGGTTTGCGTTCTAGCAACATTGGCAGAGCGAGCAGCGAATCTTGGACACCGACGAAGCGATAGCCAGCTGCCACTAGGATTTGCTCTAGGGATTGGCAAAGCTGAATGCTGTCATCGATGCAGAAAATGAGGGGCTGAGCGGTCGTAGATCCTGCTTTTGAGAGCAGTTCAGCTTTTGGAGGTGACGCATAGGGATTTGGAAAGTCGGCAACCGGGTGCAGAGTGATCAGGCCTTGCTTCAGATAGGGCAAGAAGGAACGAGTCACCGTTAAGGGATCTCGCTTCATCAACACGGCTAGTTCTCGGAGAGTAGTCCGACCATTCAGCATTTTCTCCAAGGCAACGTAACTGTTCGAGGACGTACGCTGCTGTAATGTTGCTGCGTCCTTCATGTGAGGCGCTAGGTTGGGAGAATAGGGCGACAGTCCAAGACTGCACCAGTTTTGCCAGAGCTGCTGAGCTTTGCTCAGAGTCTGATCGAGATTGAAAACAGCGAGGGGTTCTCCTAGATTCACCTGCTGGTCTACGGTGCAGGTCACCTGTTCGCTGAAGCCAAAGCTCTGAAAGATATCGAAGAGCACCTCTAGAACAGCTTGCTCGCTGAGGGCCACCGCTTGCTCTCGCGTCATTTGCTGGCGTTTCACCAGTATGGCAATCGCTGTATATTCCCAGTAATCTGTCATTTCCGACTCTCGCAACTGGATTGTTTTGGAGTCTAATTCGGGACAGATATGATTGAGCAGTCGATACCAGCGCCGGAATCGATGCTCTCCCCCATCGGCCCAAACAAAACGCCCTAGGCGGAAGTAGAGATTCCAGGCTGGGCTGGTGTGTGATCTCACTGTCAACCGACCTGTAAAATGTGATCGATTAGCCTGCTGGAATTGATGCACCAGCCGCTCAAGCGTTAACCTTTCCACAATCTTTCACTCTCATCAAAGCAGTTGATTGCAATACTTTGCTTAGCAGGGAACGTTACCGTTTTCGGTACTTGCTAGAGTCATCATTGCAATGCAGTGGATCCCTACACTTGCAGAAGCTCACCTGTTCTTTCCAGCAGCATGCCATCCGCTATCTAACGGAAATATC
Organism: Synechococcales cyanobacterium C42_A2020_086; assembly: GCA_015272325.1. Taxonomy (GTDB): domain Bacteria; phylum Cyanobacteriota; class Cyanobacteriia; order Elainellales; family Elainellaceae; genus JACYLU01. The sequence goes on from JACYLU010000009.1 coordinate 77,985, forward strand.
TAAGAGAATCACAGGAATGCAAGTTATCTGGGGATAATCTAATGCTTGTGATCCAGCTCCTTCCACCGTGGTATCACGGAGGCTATTAGCGCTTTATCTGCTGTTTTATTTACGCATGTGAGATTCTACTGGTAACTTCTTAGACTATTGAAATGTTTGCGCATCTGTTTTGAGTTGTTTTGAATGTTGTTTGAATAATATGCTCGGCTGGCTTGATCTGGAAAATCACGCTCTGTGCCCTTTGCCCAATCATCGGCAGCAAGCATGAAATGCAGTCAGAATAGATGTATATAAACGGCTACATCTATCGATGTCTATACCTTTTCGAAGGTCCCATAGTTTTAGTTGGTGCTCTTGTTGGTGAAAAGCGTAGAAAAAAGCGTAGAAAAATAGTCTATTGATAGTCAATTTTGATAGTCAATTTCAAGTCGCATACAAGGTCATACGCAATTCGCATATTAGGATACCCATGATGTCCTGAGAAAGAACATTCAATACAAGTACCGACAGCTGCACTATGATTGGGGTAGGCATCACTTTACTGAATAGCAACCGTGACGCTTACCGAACTTGACCAACTTTTGCTCGATTGGCAACGAAAGCTGGAGCTAGCGAGTCAAAATCTTCTGGATCTGCAAAATTTGCCGACCTATCAACGATTGGCAGGAGAAGGGGGATTTACCAAAGCGCCGTTGACTGGCGCAACAGCAAAAGCGGTAGAGCCGGCCCTGAAAGCAATGGATGACTTGTTTCAGCACTTTGCTCTGCTGGCTCAAACCATTGAACGCGCCCTATTTCTGCGGCGACAGATCAATACCATTTGGGGCACCGATCCACGTATAGATAACATAGTTCAGATTCTGACTCAAAAATCAGTTCAGCTGTCTGTGGTGTCGTTGCCATTGTCTCAACGGGGACTGCTGAGCGAGGCTGAGCAAGGCTACTATGTAACACCAAGCAGCTTATTAGCAGCCATGCAGTCTGCTTTTGACCTGGCACGTGATCAGGTGTTAGCGGTTGATCATGCCTGGGCGACTCTAGAAGCCAAATTGCTGGATGCCACGAGCGCAATCCAAGAATTAGAGGCAGAAGGGGCCACTCTAGACGCAGCCAAAACGACCCTGAGTGCCCTCCAAGACCGCATTCTCTCGGATCCGTTGGGCGTACAAGAGGAATTTGAGACAACTGTTGCACCACTCATTGACCAAGCCCGGCAGCGCCTGAACGAAGAAAAACATCGACAGCAGACTCTAGAAGCAGAACTGGCCTTGGCGCGGCAGCAGTTGCAAAACCTGCAAGCTATGGTGCATCAAGCCACTAGCCTCGGTGCCGAAACAGCCGAGAAAATCCAAGAGCCGCCAGAACCTTTACCCGAGGTGAATTTAACGGCACTAGAGCAATGGTTAAGCCGCCTGGAAACAAAATGTGCAGAGGGGGCAATAGGTCCAACCCAGGTTGGGCTGCGGAATTGGAGGCGGCAAGTCGAGCAGGCTATGACCACGACTCAGATGACCCTTGCAGCTCATACCCAAGTGCTACAGCATCGGCAGGAATTGCGGGGACGCCTAGAAGCGCTTCAGGCGAAAGCCCTTGCTCGTGGTGTTGCAGAAGACATCACCTTAGTTCAGGCTGCAGCTCAAGCTCACCAGTTGCTCTATTCCCGCCCGACCGATTTGAAGCAAGCAGCTGATTGGGTGAGTCGCTATGAACGCTGGTTGAATCAGGGGTGTTGAATAAGTGGGCTAATTTTTTCGGCATTCAGGTGCGTCTCATCCGTAATTCGGTGGTTGTACTGTGTAGAGAGTAGTGACGCCGCTTCTTCTCTTCATCATTGAATTAGGTCTACAGATATCTACAGATATTTTATAGATGTTGGTGAAATTTTTATAGATGTTGGTGAAATCCTAAAGTTAGGTTGTCAGTCCGGTCGCACAAAAAATGAATACGAACCGCAGTTAGCGATTGAAACGTCACTCAGCATCCCTATGACAACGGAATCCTGTAAACGTCCCAACTGCAACGGCACCATTGATGAGGGTTACTGTGACACATGCGGTATGGCTGCCGTCGCCACCCTCTCTGGGAGTTTGATAGACCAGATTGAGCAAAGCAGTGCCCCTGTTTCGAGTTCTTTCTCGGTTAGCAGTCGTTCTCGAGGGTCGCGGCGCACCCGTTCGGTTTCGCAGAGCAACCGCAATCCTTTAGGTGCCGGTTTGGTTTCTCTCCCTGACCTGCCTTCCACAGAGCCTGAGAAGCTGCTGCTGAGCGATCCCAAAGTTCCCGAGAACAAGCGATTTTGCAGTCGATGCGAGGGAGCGCTCCGGCGCGAACAAGGCTTTTGCAGCCAGTGTGGTCAGAAGTATTCCTTCATGCCTTCCCTAAAAGCGGGCGATATTGTTGCCGATCAATACGAAGTGAAGGGCGCAATTGCCTATGGAGGTCTAGGCTGGATTTATTTGGGGTTTGATCGGCTGCTGAGCCGCTATGTCGTGTTGAAGGGATTACTGAACACCGAAGACGAAGCTAGTGCAGCTGTTGCCGTTGCCGAACGCCAATTTCTGGCAACCGTAAAACATCCTAATATTGTTGGTATTTATAACTTTGTGAATCATGGTGGTGAAGGTTTCATCATCATGGAATATGTAGGTGGGAAAACGCTTAAGGAGATTCGTAAACAACGGGGACCGTTGCCTGTTGCAGAAGCTATTGCCTATATCCACCGTATCCTTAACGCCTTTGCTTATTTGCACAGCCAGGGGCTAGTTTATTGCGACTTCAAGCCCGATAACGTCATGGTAGAAGGAGGCGATGTCAAACTCATCGACATGGGCGGTGTGCGGCGTCTTGATGACCGAGATGGGGATATCTACGGAACAGTTGGATATTCCGCTCCTGAGGTGGCTGCGGTAGGTCCTTCCGTTGCGTCGGATTTATTTACTGTTGGTCGCACATTGGCAGTGCTGTTGACCAGCATCCCTGGCTTTAGCCAAGAATACCAATACACCTTGCCTACGCCTCTAGCGGAGCCATTGTTTGCCCAACAGGAATCCCTCTATCGATTTTTACTCAAAGCAACGGCGTACCACCCAGAGGATCGGTTTCAGTCTGCCGACGAAATGGCGGAACAGTTGCTTGGCGTTTTGCGAGAGACAGTTGCCCTGGAAACGGCCACTCCACGTCCGGCAGTTAGCCATGTGTTTGCCGACGATCCGCTTGCTTTTACGGCTAGTCCCGATTTGGCTCCCATCACCGCTAGCCCCGAGCATGTGCCGCTGCCGCTGCTCGATACCACCGACCCAGCATTTAATGCATTAATTCCAGTCCTTGCTATTCCTCAGCCCGAGCAGCGAAACGCCAAACTGAAGCAGGTTGTCGAGCAGTTTCCAGAGTCGATTGAAGCGATGCTGCAATGGGCAAAAAGCAGCATGGATCTAGGACACAACACCGAAGCAGAGCAGATTTTGCGGGATATTGAAGCGAAGGATATCTGGGATTGGCGAGTGCTCTGGTATCGCGGTCGGCTCGACTTAGCCCAAGGTACTCCCAGCACCGCTCAGGACAATTTTGATCGGGTCTATACGGAGTTGCCAGGAGAACTTGCGCCTAAGCTGGCTCTAGCCATTGCTGCTGAGCACGCCAAACAGCTCACCCGGGCGATTGAACTCTATGACCGCATCTCGCGAACGGATTCCAACTATGTTTCAGCCAGTTTTGGGCTAGCTCGCTGTCAGTTTATGCAGGGCAATCGCTCGGCTGCGATATCAGCCTTGGAGCGAGTTCCTCCTCGCTCTAGCCTGTATCTGCGAGCGCGCATAGAAGCAGCACGACTACTGACTGATGCCCAAATCGCGCCTCCTCAAGTGCACGACCTCCAACAGGCAGCAGCAATTATTGAATCTCTCACCCTAAATGGTGCAGACCGCTATCGTTTGGTGCGGCAAGTGTTTGAAACAGCATTGCAGTTGATCACCAGTAAAGTACTGACTCCAGATTCCTCTGTGCATCTACTCGGACAGTCACTAGAAGAGGTGAAATTGAGACTGGGATTAGAGAAGGCGCTGCGAAATTTAGCACATCTAGCAACCGGAGATGAAAAAATTTGGCTGGTTGATGAAGCCAACCGTGTGCGTCCAAAAACCCTGTTTTGAACTCATCTTCGATGGCTTAACTTATCGAGGATACTCAGTCAGTATATGTCTTACATATCTTAATGGATGATCAAATATATTATTCAATGAATCTGTTCAACAAGGCTCTATAAATTGTAATTCTTCAGTAAACATGGCTGACTCATGCTGATCTCTGAGTGTCCAATCTGCCAGGCAGTGATACAACCGTTGGATCGCTTTTGCGAAGCCTGTGGTAATGCGCTGGCGGTAGTTAGCACTGTCTCATGCTGCCCTCGATGTCAAGCACCGGGCGATGCCATTGACTCAGAAGGATACTGCGGGCAGTGCGGCTTCCAGGTGAATTGCAGCAGGTCGCGGGAGCCAGATGACCGGGTGGAATTAACTCTGGGTTTTTCACTGGCCGGTATCAGCGATCGAGGCTTAGTCCATACCCGCAATGAAGATGCAATTGCTCTTGCCTCTGTTGATGGCACGTCCATTCTGGTGGTTTGCGATGGAGTTTCGAGTTCCCTTAATCCCCACATGGCCTCACAGACCGCTGCTCAAACGATCTGTCAGGTGCTAACGGCAACAGCGCCATCTGGCATCCATCCAACTTCTGCTCTTCAAAGAGCGATGGCTCAAGCTCAGGCAGCCGTTGCGGCCCTCGCACCTGTCAAATTCTACGATGCCAAACACAACAATGCCAGATACAACGGCAGACTGGACGAGATGACAACCCTGCTCGATCCCCCTTCCACTACAGGAGTTGCCGCTATAGTGCAGGCGGGCATGGCAACCATTGGCTGGCTGGGTGATAGTCGTGCTTACTGGGTTCCGGCAAGAAGGGCTGACCGAGCAGCGGCTGGACAAGGAGCAGATCATTCCGCAGCGCAACAGCTCACGGAAGATGACTCCTGGATCAATACTCAGGCTAGAGAAGGACAAGGAGCAGAGGCATCAGAGGCATCTCATGCTCATGTGATTACGCGCTGGCTAGGAGCCGATGCCCCCAACTCGAACCCCTCGATTCTAACCGTTCACCTGCGCGATCCAGGATACCTGATTCTTTGTTCTGACGGCCTGTGGAACTATTTACAAGATGCTGCCCATCTCGCCAACTTGCTGGCATCTGCCATGCAGGCCAACGCGAATTCTGGCGCAGCGGAACTGGCTCAACACTTGGTGAATTATGCGCGATCACAAGGTGGATACGACAACATTACCGTGGCTATTTTTGTTGCCTCACTTGTTGCTTAATAGATGAACCTGGAGTCTTGCAATGGAACCTCAATTTACCGCAGAAGTCTTTCAAAATCCTTACCTGCCCCAAGGTGCCAAAGACGTGAACGCGATTATGACGATCACATTGGTGGGCAATGACAGCGCAGTAACTCACTCCTCCGGGCACTTGTTTGGCATCATTTGTGATGTGTCCGGATCTATGGGGGGACTCAAAATTCAGGCGGCTAAGGCGGCTATGGCGAGGGTAGTGACCTTGCTGCCCGAGGATAGCGCTTTTTTTATTGTCACAGGATCAAGCACTGCCCGCTTGATAGTGCCCGTGATGACCGCTACCCCCAGCAATAAACAAGAAGCAATCGCTGCCATTAACAACGTCACAGCCAACGGGGGCACTTTAATGTCGACGTGGCTCACGGCTGCGCTACGCGAGTTTCAAACTAGGCCAACCGCCATTCGGCAGGCACTCTTGTTGACCGATGGCATGAATGACGATTCAGATGAAAACGCCTTGGCGGCAATCCTAAAACAGTGCGAAGGTGTCTTTCAGTGCGACTGTCGAGGAGTGGGCACCGACTGGCGAGTAGCTCAACTGCAGAGAATTGCGGACAAGCTGTTGGGTACAACCGATATCATTCCCGATGCTAGCGGATTAGAGGCTGACTTTCAGGCGATCTTGCAAAAAGCCCTGACCAAGACTATCAGCGATGTCCATCTGCGGTTGTGGACCCCGCAGGGAGCCAAGGTGTTGTTCTGTAAACAGGTCAGTCCGACGATTGTGGATTTGACGGGTCGGGCCAAACCGGTGAAGCCACAGGTGGTAGACTACCCGACCGGCTCGTGGAGCGTCAACGAACCGCGTGACTATCATTTTTGTATTGAAGTCCCCGCTGGCAATGTGGGAGATGAGATGCTGGCAGGGCGGGCGAGCTTGGTGTGTTGGATCAACGAGGTTGAAACCAAAATTAGTGAAGCTCGGATTTTGGCAACCTGGACCGACAATGAAGCGCTATCTGCCAAAATCGACCGCCGGGTAGCCCACTACACCGGACAAGCAGAACTCGCTCAGGTGATTCAAGAGGGGATGGAGGCTCGCGCTCGCGGCAACGTTGATGTGGCTACTGCTAAACTCGGGCGGGCCGTCCAGCTTGCCCATGAATCGGGCAACGAGTCTACGGCGAAACTGCTGCGAAACGTCGTGGATGTGGAAGATGCCTCCACGGGTACAGTGCGTCTGAAACGAGATGTTGCTAAGGCAGATGCCATGGCGCTAGAAACCCGCTCTACAAAAACCACCCGCATTCCTAAAGACCCATCTTAGGTAGGACTCAGCACTCGCAAGTAAGTTGATTGCATTCCATTTTTTATCTCACCGCTTTCTATTTCACCTCCCTTTACTCCTTGGATCACTGTGATGGCTACTTATCCTTGCCCCAAAGGACATGACTCGACCGAAGCCGATTACTGTTCAGAATGTGGTGCAAAAATGCAAGTGGTAACCCCTGCCTCGGACGAGACGGTCTCGAATGCCCCTCCACTACGGCAATCTGAACAAAGGCTTATCTGCCCCGACTGCACAACCCCCCATGACCTAGCAGTGGGTAACTATTGCGAAATCTGTGGTTACAACTTTGCGACCGGTGCTCATGGAGAACTGCCGGTGCAACAGGCTAGTTTTGCCGTCAGCACTGCTGGCAGGTCTACTGCCCTAGACAATTCGGCAGATTCGTTAGCCGATGCCGCTGCAGTCACCTCTGTGGCATCCCATGTGGCACCCCAGGTTGAGTTGGAGGGGGAGTCTAATTCTGGATCTGACCCTTCCAACCGCCTGTCGAGACAAGACGGACTCCCCGTGCAGACATTACCCACCTCTGCAACGGGTTGGGTTGCTGTGATATCCGTCGATCCAGCATTACGTAGTGCCCATAGCCCCCCTGCTCCTGACCAGCCAGCCATCGCACTTCCCTTGGAAAAACCGATTAATCTAATTGGTCGCACCAGCGAAAAGCGGGCTATTTATCCTGACGTTGCTCTCGACTTCGACAATGCTGTTTCTTACCGCCACGGACTGCTGATAGTCCAATCTGAAGATTGTCTGCTCTTCCGCGATATTGGCTCCTCGAACGGAACCCGAATTAACGGCACCGAAGCCACCGTGATGGCTGACATCCCGCTGCACCACCACGATGAATTAACGCTTGGACATTGGACCAAAATTCAAATTTGCAGGAGTCAGTGAACATGACAACGCAAACAGCACCGCTCAAGCCTGTTCGCACCCTGACCACACCGCAATTGCTGAAAGCGGGACTATACGTGACTTGGGGAGCCAGTGCATTGATGCTGATCAGCGCCATTGCCGGCATCCAAGCTCAGCGCAACGGGCTACAGGCTGTTACCCAAAGGGCAATTCCCAACGTGATCGTGGCGCAGCGTCTCAAAACAGCTATGACTGATATTGACTCAATTGTCGCCAATCAGCTGTTGAAGGATTCCTTGACCGTGAGTTCGGCTGATCAAGAAGATTACATGACCCGACGAGGAGAACTAGCCGAACGAATAGTGTTGGCGGCTCGTAATCTGTCCCTGGGTGATGCTGAGCAGAAACCCCTGGAAAGTATTTTGCTGAATTTTAACGACTACATTGCTCAGGCGGAACGGGCCCGGTTTGCCAAAGAGCGAGGTGATCAGGTGGCAATGCTAACCGCCTACCGTCAGGCTAGTCGAATTCTAGATGAAAAACTTCTACCCGCCGCTGACGAATTTGCCCAGGTGAATGAAACAGCGTTGGAGAGGAATTATCGAGAGGCGCAGACTGCAGCCTATTGGCTGCGGGGAGCAATTCTGCTTTCTGGGCTGTCGCTGCTGATCGCTCTAGTTGCCTTACAGTTCTTTTTGGCTCGCCGCACCCGCCGCACCTTCAATCCAGCACTGGTAGCTGCAACGGCCATTGCCATCGTGTTTATAGGACACACTCTAACATTGATGTCAACGTCACAGACACTGCGATATTTGCGCGAAGATGTCTATGAATCTATTCGCCTGCTACGGCTAGGACGGGTACATCTCTATCAAGCCGATGGAGCTAAAAGCCGCTTTCTGCTCGATAAGGTGCTATCCACTCAGCACGAAACGGCATTTTACCAGCATATTAATCAAGTTCTCACCTTACCAGATGCCACTTCCTTAGACGCCGTTATTGATGCGTTCCAAGTGGAGCAGACAACACTAGGCATGACTGGGTACCTCGCCGAGTCGCTATATCGGGCAACCTCTCCTGAAGAGCGCACAGCACTGTTAGTTATGATGAGGGATTACGCTCAGTACCTCCAGATCAACCAGCAAATTCGGCAACTAGCGCTGAGCGGACAGCAAGACGCCGCCATTGCTCTCAGTACTGGGCAGAGACCAGGGCAATCTCAATGGGCATTTGACCAACTGCTCGATAACAATGAGAAAGCTCGCGAGATTTACGTTGCCCGATTTGAGCGGGGCACTAGTGATACTCTCCAATCGCTTGACGGCTTTGAAGCCAGAGCAGCAATCAGTATGGCCTTTGTCGCCCTGCTCATCCTCCTAGGCTTGCGTCCGCGCTTGCGAGAGTATTTCATCTAAACTCGATCACCTAACTCAACCGGTTAACGGAAGGTTCAGTGAATCGGGTCGGTCCAGAGGGTTACTTCTAGTGCCCTGCCCTCTAACTCAACTAACCTCTGCTCAGGATGAGGTTAAGAGCAACTCTAGCCTAGCTCTGCGGCTGAGTGCCCAAAGGTCGATCACTGCCGCCAGCATCCTCGTGAGGGGTACGCTGCCATTTGCCATCAGCACCGCGCACAAAATGCTCGTTACATTCAATAGTTTGCCAAGCTACACGCTTAGCAGCTTCCTCATCGTGGCTGTTTTCCAAGAAGCTATTGTAGGCTGCAATAAACAGATTCTGAGCGTCTTCGGGTAGCGATTCTTTGATTTCTTGGGGCAACGTATCCTGCGTCAACATGGACATCTCCTTGCTGTTCGGTATTGAAGGTTAGAAACTTTGATTTACTGGAGCGATGTAGATTAGCCGCTGGATTTACCACCACGTGCGTTCGCCGTTCTCGTCTACTCGTGCCTGCCGAATCGTATCTGAAATTTCTTCGGCATCCTTAACGTGATGCAGCGCTTTTTGAGAACCATCTGGCTCATCAACTACAAAATAGGTTGGTACAACAATGTGCTCTCCCGTGATATCTGGTGCATCTACGGCAACTTGTTGTGCCTTTTCCTCCAGCGATTTTGATTCATCAATGCGATCGCCCGGGTTCACGGTGAGGTTATTGCCTTGGCGCTCTAACTCGGCTTTCTGAGCCTGTTTCTGCCGAGGATCCACCTCTTCGGGGGACATGGGCTGCTTCGTCACTCGCTGCTCTTGATTTTCTTGATGCTCTGGATTAGTCGCGTGATTCTGACTCATGATTTCAAGCCCCGTATCTTTATCTGGACGTCGTGAAACAATATGCGGCAATTCTAAAAATTAAAAACCACCTGATACCTCCCTCAAATGAAAGAACTCTGCCTCAGAGTTTTGCGCTGCAACTCTGTCCTACGGACTCCATGTTTAAGGAAGCAAGCTCTGACTTTTGAATGAGGTCTTTGACGATAGCCTGTGCAAAGGTTGAAAAGGTATTTTCAGCCGCTAAAAGCTGTGAATCGTTAGCAGGTGAAAAATCCAGAGATACGAGCTATACAGAGTCGATTACAAAATACGGAGAACGAGCAATGAATGGGCTACGACCCCTCAAACTACTGCAATTTCTCATCACGGGTTGCATGATTATCAGTCTGGCGCTGCTGCCGGGAACGATTTTTACTCCTGCGGCAGTGGCTGATACTGCGCCTCGGATTATTCAAGCTGAGAGAAATGATCTCGATGCTGCAACCATTAAGCGCATTCAAGAGCGAGCTGAAGATTTGGGAGATGGTGCTGAACGCGATATTGGTGATACAGGTCTGAAGAATCTGCGTAAACTGCCCGAGAATGTTCCTGAAACGCTGGATTTGATAAAGCGCCAGCGTTTTGGCGGCGAAACCGATGTACCAGCTGAAAAGCGAATGGCTAATCCTGAGCGACAATAATTCTATCTGAATCGGCGAACGCATTTACAGCAAAAGTAGCTTTACGGACGAACGGGCAGATCATTTAGATTTAATCTGCTCGTTTGGCATTTATTTTGCGTTTAATTTATTTTTTATCTAACAGTTTGTTTGATGCTTTACTTTGTGATTCTTTTTGCTGTTCTACGTAGAGCTAAACTGACCCAACGGCAACGGTAGCTGCCAAATCTGTTGCGCTTTCGGGACCCACAAGCGAGACATAGGGTTGAGTTAAATAGCGCTGTATGGCTTGCTGAATGTCCTCAGCCGTGACAGCAGCAACACTCTGCTGAAACTGCTCGTCGAAATCAACGCCGAGGTTGAGGGTTTCATACCAGCCAAAGATCTGGGCAATCTGGGCATTGCTTTGTTTGCCTAGGGCATATTGTCCCAGCAGCTTGTTTTTAGCGGTTTGCAACTCTTCGGGGGTCAGCAGTTCGCGATGTAGCCGATCGACCTCGTGATGCAGCCCTTCTAAGGCAATGGCCGCATTCTCGGGAGCCGTGCCAATGTACATTACAAAGTGAGAAGTATCCAAGCGGGTGGGGTAAAAGGCGGAGACATCATAGGCTAGGCCACGCTTTTCCCGCAGCTCCACAAACAGCCGACTCGATAGCCCATTTCCTAAGTAGGTATTGAGCAGTTTTAAGGCAATGTGGTCTGCCTCTTGCACCGATGCGGCTAGATAGCCTAGCATCACAATTGCCTGCTGGGTGTCTTGAACAGTGACCGCTCGTTCGGGTTGCGGCAACACGGGCGGCAAGGACAAATGCGGTAACGGCAAGGGTTGCCCATTGAACTGAGGAGCCTGCCAATCGCCAAATACCCGATCGACCAGAGCAATAGCATCGTCTGGAGAAATTCGCCCCACAATGCTGATCACGCTGTTATCGGGGCGAAAGTAGGTCTGGTGATAACGCTGCAGGGCTTCCCGATCAAGCTCGGCAACCGTGGCTTCGGTGCCCAAGCTCGGCATTGCATAGGGATGATTGCGATAGAGAATCTGCCGCAGTTGGGTATTAGCAACGGCAAAGGGCTGTTCCTGCATCGAGCGAATGCCTTGCAATGCCAGCCGCCGCTCCAGCTCTACTTCCTCGACCGGAAAGGACGGAGAGCGCACTAGCTCCCCCAGAAGCGCCAGCATCTCAGGGAAATCTGCCGAAACGGTCTTGAGGCTAAGCAAGCAATAGTCGGGAGCGGCATCAGCTCCTAGACTAGCGCCCACCGACTCCACCCGCTCTGCAATCTCCTGCGACGACAGCTGTTCCGTACCCTTGGTGATCACCGCCGACAGCAAATGAGACAGTCCGGCTTGTTCTAGAGGTTCATAACGCCCTCCAGCTCGGATATAAAGCCGGGCGGCCACAATATCTGCTGCCGCGTTTTCCACCGTCAGAACCACCATGCCGTTGTCTAGCAGAGCGCGGTGGACTGTGCGATTTTGCAGAGTATGGGGAGTGATCTGTTGAATCGTCATGAAATCATCCTAGCGTTCTGGGTCAAGTGGGTTGCAGCACCACTGCTCCATAGCGCATCGGCGAGAGGTACTGACTAGCCAACTGCTGCAAGTCCTCGGGCTGCAGTGATTGCACTATCCTAGGATAGGCCATAGCAAGTTCGGGTTGGGCGATGGTGCTGTAGTAGCCATACAGCCCTGCCAACTGGCTCGATGTTTCCGTTGAAAACGCATAGTCGTTACAGAGGAGCCGCTGGTAGCGAGCCAGCTCTGCAGCCGTGGGAGGAGTCATTGCCAGTTCCGAAAGCCGGTCGCCAATAATCGCTTCGACCGCATCAAGGTGTTTTGGATCGAGCCAGGCCGTCAGGGTAAATAGGCTAGAGTCTTGCTGCAGCGAAAAGCCGCTGCTAATGTCTTGCACCAGATGACGTTCTTCCCGCAGCTCACGCACCAATCGAGAGGAACGCCCACCTGCCAGCAGCACCGACAGCACATCCAGCCCATAGGCACTGGGCAGATGCTCAATGCCAGGACCCACCCAACCTAGCATCAGACGAGCCAGCCCCAAGCGTGGCAACTCCAACACCTGCCGTCGAATCTCGGTGAGCGGCGGTTCAGCATCAACATGAGCTGGTGGACAGTCGGCACAGCTAGGAAACTGAGCAAAGGCGCGATTCAACAATTCCAGCGTTGGCTCCCAGGCCACATCGCCCACCACGACAACGGTCATATTCTCAGGCTGGTAGTGGGCCCGATGAAAACAACGCATTTCTTGGGGCGAGCGCTCGAGCAACCCGGCTGGCTCTCCCAAAATGGGGCGACCGTAAGGATGGTGCCGGTACAGCGTCTCTAGCAGCACCTGAAACCCCAGCGCATCGGGATCGTCTAGCGATTGGCGAATTTCTTCGAGCACCACATCTCGCTCTAGATCAAACTCGGCGTCGGGAATGGTGGCATGAAGCAACAAATCGGCAAGATGGGGCAGCGTCTCGGGCAGATCGGAGGCAGCAGTGCTGATGTAGAAGTGAGCGTAGTCGTGGCTCGTGGCCGCATTCGTGACCCCACCCCGACTTTCAATGATGTGGTCGAAGTGGCCGGGCGGCAGTTGTTCGGTGCCCTTGAAGATCATATGTTCCAAGAAATGCGCCATCCCGAACCAGGGTTCAGGCTCCTGGGCTGCCCCTGCCCTCACCCAGACATCGACCGTGACAACCGGAGTAACGGGCACCTGCTGATGAATCACCAATAGCCCGTTATCCAATCTGAAGCGGTGAGCTGGAAAACTCTCGACATCAAGAAATTCTGTTTTCAGAAGTGCAACCAAGCGACTTCCCTTCCGTAAGATTGAAGTGCGTAATTTCACTATCCTAGCGCCTTTTGCTCCAGAATTGGAGCTTTATGCAAATTGAGGACAACTGCCATGCTGCCTTTGCATCCCCAGAGATACGCAAACCTGTGACCCTGGGCAGAATGTTGTGGGATTCGCTGATCATCGGTGCGGTTTTTACGGACTTTTGGGCAACCTAAACCAGATGGTTCCCAAGGCTGAAATCAAGATGTTCTCCCCGCGAACAGCATCGAGTAGCCGCAGCCACCTTTGACCATATAAGAACTTTACCGATGGGGCAAGTGGACATGCAAGGATGGAACGACCCGCTAAACGTTCGACGACCGTCTCAAATCATCTCCACGACCCAGGAGGTGAATCGAGACACCACTCCACTAATGCCACAAGTGATGTCACAAGCGATGCCACCAGACCCGGCTCCAGACAGTGCCCAGGACAAGATTCGCCAGCAGTTTGATTACGGTCCCTACCCGCGCATTCCGCTAGACACTTCTCCCAAAGGGGACTACAACGATTTGTTTCGGCATAGTCTGGTGACGGCGGCCTATCTGCGGCATCGTCGGGTTGTGGACACACACGACAAGGTGATCCTAGATGCTGGCTGTGGGTCAGGCTACAAGGCGCTGGTGCTCGCTCTGGCGAATCCGGGAGCCAAAATTGTCGGTATTGATCTGTCGGAAAAATCAGTGGAGCTGGCGCGGCAGCGGTTGCAGTTTCATGGGGTTGAGAATGCCGAATTTTACCCGCTGAAACTGGAGCAGGTCGGCGAGCTGGGGCTGGAGTTCGACTACATTAACTGCGATGAGGTGCTGTATCTGCTCCCCGATCCGGCGGCCGGGCTGCGGGCAATGAAATCGGTGCTGAAACCCGATGGCATTCTGCGCACGAATCTGCACAGCCTCTATCAGCGCTTTTTGTTCTACCGCGCCCAAACCCTATTCCAGTTTCTCGGCTTACTCGACACCCCACCTGGAGACCTGGAGGAAACCGTCGTCATTGAAACGATGAATGCCCTCAAGAACGACGTCCGGCTCAAAGCAGAAACCTGGATGGGACGAAATCTAGAACAGATTACCCCCGACAAAATGAAAGAGTATCTAGGGGCCAATTTTCTGCTGATTGGCGATACCGGCTACACGATTCCCCAACTGTTTGCCTTGCTAGAGCAGGTGGATTTGGAGTTCGTCAGTATGGTGGAGTGGCGGCATTGGGACGTTACGGAATTGTTTCAAGACCCGGATAATCTGCCCGCGTTTTGGGGCATGAGTTTGGCGACCGCCTCAATTCAGGAAAGGCTGCATGTCTTTGAGCTGCTCCATCCCGTGAATCGTCTGCTGGATTTCTGGTGCGCCCATCCTGGACCCGCTGGGGTGCCTGTAGACGACTGGAGTGACGCTGAATGGCAGACGGCAGTTGTGCATCTGCATCCGCAGTTGAGAACCGCCGACTTGAAAGATGATCTAATCCGCTGCATCCAAACCGCCAAGCCCTTCGAAATTAGCCGCTTTGTGACGCTGCCCACCTTGGCTCCCGTGCTGCTAGAAGCCAGCGTGGCCGCCTGTTTGCTGCCGCTCTGGGATGGACCCCAGCCGATTCAAGCCCTAGCTGAGCGATACCGACAGGTGCGCCCCGTCGATCCGGTAACGCTGGAACCCGTATTGGCGGCGGATGCGCTGGTGGCGGTACGAGAGATGCTGAATCGGCTCGATGCGTTCTTGTATGTGCTGCTGGAATCGGCCTAGCTCAGGCTAGAAAATTTTTACTGGGGTTGATATGAAAGCAAAAGCAGGTGGGCAAGTTATATCCAGGAGTTAGAAATCAGTACCCCGCAACTCAAGGAGACGATTCACCTATGAAGTCCGAATTAAAAGCAAAATTTTTGCAGCACCTGCTCAGCAAAAAGCAAGAAAACGAAGGATTCACCCTGATTGAACTGCTGGTGGTGATCATCATCATCGGGATTCTGGCGGCAATTGCTCTGCCTTCCTTCCTCAACCAGGCCAACAAAGCTCGCCAGTCGGAAGCTCAAACCTACGTGGGATCTATCAACCGGGCACAGCAGGCATTCTACCTGGAAAAGCAAACCTTCACCAACCAGCTCTCGAGCTTGGAACTGGGCATCCGCTCCAACACCGACTTCTACACCTACACCATTCCCGAGGGCACTACAGCTACCGCTCTGGCAAACGCACAGCCGAAGGGCGCGCTGAGAGGCTATGCCGGTCGAGTGTGGCTGGGACTGGCAAGCGGCAACGCTACTACCCTAGCGAAAGTGTGTGAAGGCAACACGGGTGCAGTCCCGAACTGCCCTGTTGGCACCTGATGCATTCAAATTCTTAAACGTGTAAGGCTACTGGGATTCCCTGGTAGCCTTCCCGGTTTTTTAGGGTAAGGAGGTGGGAGATGAGCCAAAAACGATTCCTTCACTCGCAGGACGAGTAGTGCATTACCTTAAGATGAAGGGAATGCTAGGGCGATGAAGATCTGTGGACATCGGTGGACATCGCGGCGATGGGTGGGGCTTTGCACTTCGATCAGTTTGACTTGTTGACCCGTCAGGCGGCACTAGCACTGGCCGCTGGGCAGTATAAGGACGCAGCAGCAGCCTACGAAGAGTTAGTGGCCGTACAGCCCGACGTGATCAGTCACCGCTGGCGGCTGGGGCTTGCCTATGCGCTGCAGGGGTTTGAAGCAGAAGCACAGATGGTCTGGTCGCTGTCGCTAGCGGAGATCGAGTCGGAGCAGCCGGAACAGCACGAGGCAAGTGCACAAGAGCTGCTGCAACTCCTGCTTTCAACCGCCGCCGAGCAACAGACGCAAGCAGCTTACCTCACCGCTTGGCGGTTGCGGCAGCAGATCCGCGAGCTGGACCCGACGCATCTGGAAAACCTGATTCAGCTGGTGCAGCTTTCGGTTCACTTAGAGCAGCATCCGGGTGAAGTGCTGGTGCAAACCGGGTTAACTGAACTGCTCAAAACGGCTGCCATTTCGCCCGAGCAAGCAGAGACGCTGTCAAATCAACTGCTAGAGCTGTTGCGCTTGCTGCTCGATCAGGCGTACGAGCATCTCGCCGTCTACGATTTCGCCGAAGCCAGTGCGCTTCATATTCGAGATAGAGCAGCGCTAGAGCAGGTGATTCAGTCCCGCGTTCACCACATTGCCTATGTGATGAAGTATGTGGTTCCTGCCTGCCGTCTAGCGGAGGTGGTGCGGCAATGCAACCCTAGCTCGCTGTGGGCGCTGCGATTTCTCAGTATTTTCTACCGCTTCAATCATCAGTATGCGCAGTCGATCCAGACGGCCCAGCGCTATGTTGAACTGTGTCAAACCCGAACTGAGCGGCTCGTGGGCAATGCCCTGCTGTTGCAAGCCCTTGTGCGGGCCGGCAGCGATTGGCAGTCTGCCTTTGCCGTGTATGAACAACAACGAGCACTGCTACACGACTGGCTGCACGATGAGCCAACTCCTACAAATATAAACGCCGATGAGCCGCCCGATATTACGCTATTCACGGTGTCTTTCTGCAATTTTCCCTACTTCGTAGACGCGCCACAGCAAATTCGTCCGCTGCAAAATCAAGTTGCGCAGCGCTATCAGCAGCAATTAGTTGCCCATTTTAATCAGCAGCACGGAGCCGGGGCTTGGCAGCGCCGTTTTGCTCCACGCCGTCCGACCTCTAGCCGTAAAGTGCTGCGGATTGGCTATATTTGCCGATTTTTTCAGCGGCATTCCGTGGGCTGGCTGGCACGCTGGCTGCTGCACTATCACGACCGCGAGCAGTTTGACATTTACACCTACCACATTCAGCGAGCCGAGGTGGATGCTTTCGGGCAGCGCTGGTTTGTGGACCCCGTGACTCGCGCCTGCTGCTTTAGCGGTGACGATCTGGGCGTCGCTCAGGCCATTTACGACGACGAGATTGATATTTTGGTCGATCTTGATAGCCTGACGGTCGATCAAACCTGCGGCGTCATGGCGCTGAAGCCCGCTCCGATCCAAGTTTCCTGGCTCGGACTCGATGCCACCGGGCTACCCACGATCGATTACTTTATTGCCGATCCCTATGTGCTGCCCGAGTCGGCTCAAAACTACTACCAAGAACGCATCTGGCGCTTGCCTCACACCTATATTGCCGTCGATGGCTTTGAAGTCGGCATTCCCTCGCTGCGGCGGGCCGACCTGGAAATTCCTGAAAACGCGGTTATCTACTTCAGCTCTCAGACCGCGCTCAAGCGCCACCCCGATACGGTGCGCCTGCAAATGCGTATTCTGAAGGCAGTGCCCCACAGCTATTTTTTGATCAAGGGCTTTGGCGATCAGCAAGGCGTGCAGGCTTTATTTGAAGCCATTGCGACCGAGGAAGGCGTCTCCCCAGAACGGCTGCGGTTTCTACCTTCTGCCCCCAGCGAAGAAACCCACCGCGCCGATCTCGCCATTGCCGATGTGGTGCTGGATACCTATCCCTACAACGGAGCCACGACAACACTGGAAACCCTGTGGATGGGCATTCCGCTCGTGACTCGGGTGGGGCAACAGTTTGCCGCCCGCAACAGCTACACAATGATGATCAATGCCGGCATTACCGAAGGTATTGCTTGGACTGATCAGGAATACATCGACTGGGGCATTCGTTTGGGGCAAGATGTGGAATTACGGCAGCAGATTAGCTGGCAATTACATCAGTCGCGCCAAACCTCGCCGCTGTGGAATGCCAAGCAGTTTGCTCAAGACATGGAACGTGCCTATCTAGAAATGTGGCAGCAGTACTGCGAATAGCATTGATGATGATTCTGAGCATAATTTTTTGATATGATTTCTGGCTCACCAATCGAATTACAGCAACAGGCTGCTGCCGCACTGCAGAACGGCAATTACACTAGCGCCATCCAGCACTATGAAGCCCTCATCGCCGCTCAGCCCCAGGAGCGTGGGCACTACTGGCATCTAGGATTAGCGTACCTGCTACAGGGCGAAGAAGCAGCCGCCCAGATGACCTGGCTACTGGTATTAGCCGACGCCAATGAGTCCGATGCGGCTCTCTGGACCGCCGAACTTGCTCAGCTCCTCGAATCCGAAGCGCACCGCCAAATGGACGCTGGTCGTCTCGATCGAGCTTGGGGACTATGGCACCACCGCCACCAGCTCAATCCACTCGATGCGACGCCGCTCCTGCAAGCACTACAGGTAGCCCTCCACGACGAGGGGTTGCTGGAGATGACACTGCTGCACTCGGAACTCATCGAAGCGCTGCAAGCGGCCGCTCCCCAGAGCCTCGATCATGAACTGGTCATGGAAGTATTGTCAGCGCTGTTGGCCAAAAACCTGCCGCATCCGGTGATCCTGGAAGTGGTAAGTGCCTGTTTACCGCAGGTGCAGCATTATGGACCGCATCGTCAATGCCTGCTGCCGCTACTGCGCCAGTGTGCTGAGCATCTGGGCTACACCGTCAAAGATCGAGCACTTGCCTGCCGCTATGGAGAGATCTGTTTGCAGCTTGCTCCTCGGGATGCGGCAACTCTGTCGCTGCTGGCATACCTCTACCCGTTCACTCAGGAATATGACAAAGCCATCGAGTGTGCTCGTCAATCCTATGGGCTGGCTGAAACTGCTGAAGAAAAACTTCTCGGTCACGCTCTGCTGCTGCGTACGTTGATCCACGCCGGCAACCACTGGCCGGAAGCAGCTCTTCTGTTTGAGCAGCAGCACACTCTGCTTCGGGAGTGGCTACAATCTGGACTGCTGAATCCCGAAGCTCCGCCGAGCCTGGCCCTGCTGACTTCGTCGTTCTTTCCCTTCCCTTACCTAGCTGATGCACCCCAGATCCAGCGGTCCCTGCAAAATCAAGTAGCGCAGCGTTGTCAGGCTGGCATCGAAGCCCATCTGGCGCAGCAGTTGGGAGCAGACTACCGCACGCAGTTGTTTCCGCTGCGTTCCCGATTGCCCAGTACTCGCATGCTGCGCATTGCCTACCTGTCCGGGCATTTTCGGCGTCACTCGATTGGCTGGCTATCGCGCTGGCTGTTTCAGCATCATGACCCGGAGCGGTTTGAGGTATATGCTTATTTTCTGCAATCGCCGGTGGATGACTTCGGGCAGCGCTGGTTTGTGGACTGGGCAACCCGTGCCTGCTGCTTTGAGGGGCATGTCCAGGGCATCGCTCAAGCCATCTACGAGGATGAAATTGATATTTTGATCGATGTTGATACGGTCAGCAGTCAGCCCGCCTGTGCTGTCATGGCGCTGAAGCCTGCTCCGGTTCAAGTTTCCTGGCTAGGACTCGATGCATCCGGGTTACCTGCCATAGACTACTTCCTTGCCGATCCCTATGTGTTGCCCGAGTCGGCTCAGGACTATTACCAGGAACGCATCTGGCGCTTGCCTCACACCTACATTGCCGTCGATGGCTTCGAGGTGGGAACACCAACTCTGCGCCGCGATCATTTGGGTATTCCAGGTGATGCTGTGATCTACTTCAGTGCTCAGGCTGCCTTCAAGCGTCATCCGGATACGGTGCGGGCGCAGATGCGTATTCTGAAGTCGGTGCCCCACAGCTATTTCTTGATCAAAGGCGTGGGCGATCAGGCAGCTATGCAGCAGTTTTTTGTAGACCTTGCTGCCAGCGAAGGCGTCTCGCCAGATCGGCTGCGGTTTTTGCCAATTGTGGAGTCGGAAGAAACTCACCGCGCCAATCTCGCCATTGCCGATGTGGTGCTGGATACCTATCCCTATAACGGAGCCACGACAACGCTGGAAACCCTGTGGATGGGCGTTCCGCTCGTGACCCGGGTAGGACAGCAGTTCACCGCTCGCAACAGCTACACAATGATGATCAACGCCGGCATCACCGAGGGCATTGCCTGGACCGAGGAGGAATACGTGAACTGGGGCATTCGCCTAGGGATGGATCCTGCTCTGCGGCAGCAAATTTCCTGGCGACTGAAGCGATCTCGGCAAACTGCCCCTCTATGGAATGCCCGCCAATTTACTCGCGACATAGAAGCCGCCTACGAGCAGATGTGGCAGCAGAGAGGTCAGCACTAGTCCACTGAAGTCAAGGCACTTTTTCAAATTTTTTCAAATTGAGATTTCAGAAAATTTGAGATTTCAAATTAAACATCCGTTCAGGACGCAAAAATGGCTTCATCCTGTTGGAATGCTTTGAACTCTAGCGCATTGCCACTGGGATCGAGAAAAAACATCGTTGCCTGCTCACCCACTTCGCCCTGAAAGCGGATATATGGCTCGATGATGAAGGAAATTTCGTGCTGTCGTAGCCGCTCGGCCAACGCCTGCCACTGTTCCATTTCTAGGATCACGCCCCAATGACGCACGGGCACCGATTGACCATCGACGGCATTCGTCGGGACGGGTTGAGAGTCTGAACACAGATGGGCTGTGAGCTGATGCCCAAAGAAGTTAAAGTCAATCCAGTTGGCTGAGGTCCGCCCGACAGCACAGCCCAACACGGTTTCGTAGAAGTGGCGAGTGGTTTGCAGGTCGGTAACGGGAAAAGCGAGGTGAAACGGTCTAATCATAGCGATTCTTCGTGAGATGATGACCCGATGGTCTATGATGACATTTTCTTAACGGACAGTGCAGACAGGGCAATGTTGCCTAAGATAGACCGGAGTCAAGGGCTAGGTAGAGAGCAGACCAAGTCAACGAAGGCAGAGGATGGGATAGACGTGCCGATGGATGCGCCCTTCACCCCTACCTAGAGAGACCGCACGATTGTGCCCTAGTCAGGCTAAGTCGCAAAACTAATCGCAAAACTAAAGATTTATTGAAATAACGATCTGCTTCCTATAGAGTGCGCTATATATGGCGCTTTATATTCGCGTTTCTGCCTAGAAAACGCTACATCTGAATAATGAGGCTCAGCAAACATGCTCTGGAGATACACCTGGCGGGATAGTATCCCGTTGACGATTACGTTGGGTCAATTGGGTCTAAATATCTGGCTAGCTGCCACTTGGGACAACCGTTCTCTATGGGAAAACCTACTCTTCATGCCTATTTGCGTTTTTTTATTCTGGTACAACGGATTAGTGGCAAGCCACAACTTTGTGCATACGCCTTGGTTTAAGTCCGATCGGTTAAATCAGCTCTACTTAATTCTCAATTCGATCAACATCGGGCTGCCGATGGTGCATTACAGCTGCGAACATTTCAAACACCACCGCTATGGCAATGACCGCCCCGATGCTCAGGGTCGTACCCTTGATCCCACCTCAACCTTTGCTGGCGGTAAAAATGGACAGCACGAGCATCCGGTGTCCTACTGTACGCTGGGTCCCTTTCGCATGGATTTTCTGGCCACAGTGCATGAGGCCCGCAAGAAAGGCGAGACGAAGCAGCTTTGCTTGGAACTGACGGCTTGTGTCCTGGGTCTGCTGCTGTTTCTGGCGATGTCATGGCACTATGTTCTAGCGATGCTGCTGCCAACGCTCTATTTCGGTTGGGTATTAGAGCATCTAGAGAACTATTACGAGCACTTTGGCGGCATTCCCGAGGATCGCTACGCCAACTCCACGAGCTACTATGGTCGCCTCTATAATCTTCTGTTCTGCAACGAAGGCTATCACCAAGAGCATCACCTGCGTCCCGGCGTACATTGGTCGAAGCGGGAGCAGGTGCGGCTAGAATTGCAAGAGAGTTTAAACCGACCGCATCGCGTGATTTTACGCTTCCCGCCCACACTCGCCTGGTTGGACCATCAGCGAATTGTGCGTCAGTATATGCAGCCTGAGGTTGCTCCAGCCCTTGCTACCCTCGATGGTCTGCCCGATCTGCTGCCCAGTGATTTGCCCGATTTGCTAGCCAACGATTTGCTATCCAATGGTTTGTCCAACAGCTTGTCTGAGGGCTTAGTGACGTCTGAGGTCGTGGTGTCTTGAGACGGCGAGCCTTAATAGAAATCAACCCGCTGAGTTCACTCTAGGGTAGACTGAGGAACTGCGCGGGAAGAACTGCACCCTAGCTCCTCTACAATCAGCAATCGATTGTCAACTAGATTGTCAACTACTAGATTGTCAACTAAATGTAAATCAAAATCAAATGTAAGTGGCTCAGCTCTCCGTTCAGCACCTCCATCGATGACCACGCCAAGTTCTCCACAAACCAGTCGTCACCTCTCATTGCCAATCATGGGATGTGGGACTTGGGCTTGGGGAAACCGACTGCTCTGGGGCTACACCCCGGCAATGGACGGCGAGCTACAGTCTGTGTTCAATCTCTGTGTTAGCCAGGGCGTGACGCTGTTTGACACGGGCGATTCCTACGGCACGGGGCGCTTGAACGGGCAAAGTGAACGCCTTTTAGGACAGTTTGCCAAAGCTTATGTCGGTCCGGGTCAGGAGTCCATTTGCTTGGCAACCAAACTGGCAGCCTATCCGTGGCGGCTCACTCGCCAGTCGATGGTGGCGGCAGGCAAGGCATCAGCGCAACGGCTCGGGCGACCGATTGATCTCGTGCAGATGCATTGGTCTACCGCCAACTATGCCCCGTGGCAGGAGGGTGCCCTGCTCGATGGGCTGGCTGATCTCTACGAGCAGGGGCTGGCCAGGGGTGTGGGCCTATCGAACTACGGACCAAAGCGCCTGCAGGTCGTCTATCGTCGCTTTGCCGAGCGGGGCGTGCCAATCACCAGCTTGCAGGTGCAGTATTCGCTGCTATCAACCTATCCGGTGACCGAACTGGACCTGAAAACTGTGTGTGATTCCCTGGGAATTCGCTTGATCGCCTATAGCCCACTGGCATTGGGGCTATTGACCGGCAAGTATCGCGAACGGTCACTGCCAAAAGGCATTCGGGGGGTGCTGTTTCGCCAATTGCTGCCCAGCATTCAGCCGTTATTGCATGATTTGCAAACCCTAGCAGACACCTATCAAAAAACCATGGTGCAGGTGGCGCTGAACTGGTGCATCTGCAAAGGTGCAATTCCGATTCCGGGAGCCAAAACCGTTGCCCAAGCCCAGGAGAATTTAGGAGCGCTGGGATGGCAGCTCACTGCGGCAGACGTTGAAGCGCTAGATCAAACCGCCGCTCGACTCGACAAAAAAATGGTGCAAAATATCTTTCAAACTCGCTGAATGCCAGCACCGCTACTGTAGCTTGGCTGTTACAGAGACGGAGACTCGGACCGCAACTCAGCTATCATCTGCATCAACCAGTCTAAATAAAGCTGTTCTCGCTGAATGGCGAACTCTACAACATATCGCCGCAGTTGCTGTTCGCGACTGCCGGAACCTGCGGTCAGTAATTTCTTCGCCACAGCCTGACAGTGCGCCAAGGCTTCGCGGCGGGCGGCTTGCTGCTGCTCCAGCAACGTCACAATATCGGCATTCGGCAGGTTGGCGGCAAAGTGGAGTTGCACTAGCAGCGGGTCGCGAATCACCGGCAGCGGTTGAAACGAATGCAGCCACCGTTGCAGGGCCATTCTGCCGCCTTCGGTGACGGAATAGACCTTGCGGTTGGGCCGATCAGGCTGCACTTCCACTTGGCACGCGATCCAGCCCTGCTGCTCGAGTTTGTCGAGGGTGCGGTAGATCTGCGCCTGATCGGCTGGCCAGAGATGGGCAATGGCATCGTCAAACCAACTTGTTTTCAGGTCATAGCCAGTCATGGGCTGCTGCTCGAGTAGCCCTAGAATGACATACGCCAGGGACATGGACGGACCTCCGAACGGTTTTCCGAATCGATGGGTACGCTAAGCCGTACTGTGGACAGCTATACGCTGCTAAGCAAATTATATATGATTAATCATATATAAGATTCGTCTTGCATGGAGGTCTTGTGGAATCCGCTTGAAGGCAGCTTGAAAACGACCAGTCTTACTGATCTAGGAGACCCAATCATGATTTCAACGTTATCTGCCACAATGCATCCTCAGATTGCTCAGCTAGTTGACCTGCGCCATGCGCTACTGTCGCTCCATCAAGCGCTGATTACAGTAGAGCGAGATGCCTACGAGCGCTTCTATGGTCGGGTTTCCAGCGAAAAACTCTTGCAGCTCCTGATCGATCATCCTCAGTTTGACTGGCTGCACCGACTCTCGGAGCTGATCGTGCAAATCGACACTGCCCTACAGGCTGACGATCCCATCACGCCGGCAACGGCAGAGTCGTTGATTGCTGCCGCTGATGCACTCCTGACTCCAGCTGAAGACGGAATGGGCTTTGCTCGCCAGTACTTCAAGGCGCTGCAGCGGGACCCAGCGGTGGTGATGGCTCACGCCACGGTTGTTCCGTTGCTCAGCGTTGAATCATAGGCATTGACCCATAAGCGTTGAACGATCAACCACTCATTCTGAGCCAGTTCACTGACCTAATCCGTTCACTCAGTTGGTTCACTGATTCAGCGACCTGCTTTTTAAGGCGGGTCGTTTTTTTTTAGACCTCGTTCGTGATCTGTAGTGATTTCCTAGACAGATCTCTAGATTGCAGCAATGCCGTCATCACCCAACCGCGTCCCTCGATCTGTGTCAACATACATTAAGACATGCGGCAAGACCTACAGTAAGACACAGTAAGTAGTAAGACACAGTAAGACAGTCGTACGGCCACCTCATGACTCAGTTTTCCTATAGCCCGCCTTGGTGGCTCCGCAACGGATTAGCGATGACGCTATACACCGCGCTGCGAGTTAGCCGCCGCTGGGAAACCCTGACGGTTGAGCCTGAACCCACCTATCAGCCGCAGCTCTTCTCAGGGGCAGATGGTGTGCCGATTTTTGGGAAAATCGCAATGCCGCAGCAGCCTGAGGGCAAGCTCAAGGGCACTATTGTTGGTACCTACGGCATTACTGGCAGTTTAGAAGATCAATGGTTTCTGAAGATTTTAGGGCGCAAGGCAGTGGCTCAGGGCTACGCCGTAGTTTTGTTCGACTGGCGAGCCCACGGCAAAACGGCAGAGCTATCACCCACCCTCACCTCGGATGGGCTGTATGAAGGCGAAGACTTTGTTCGGATTGCCGCTCAAGCCAAGATGCTGGGCTGTCCGGCTCCCTTCTGGTTTACGGGCTACTCGCTGGGTGGGCAGTTGGCGTTGTGGGCAGTCAAGACGGCACAAACTCTACCGTTTTGGGGCGGCGATCTCGATCTGGCGGAGGCAGAGCTGGGCGGCGGAGCGGTTATCTGCCCGAGCCTAGACTCCACCCGCTCCTTGACCTATCTAGTGAACGATCGCTGGGGGCGTCAGCTAGAACAAGCCATTACCCGCCAACTAAAAAAGTTGGCCTGGCGGCTCCACCAACACTATCCCGACGAGATCGACGAAGCGACTCTAGAGCGGGTGCATAGCATCTGGACCTTTGACCAAGAACTGGTCATTCCCCGCTTGGGCTTCTCCTCAGTTGAGGAGTATTATGCCGCTAGCAGCCCGCTGCACCAGTTGCCTCACCTCCAAAAGCCAACGCTGATTCTCTATGCGGCCGACGATCCGCTGTTCGATCCAACGATCGTGCCCGATTTACAGGCAGCCTGTGCTGGTAATCCGGCGATTGATCTAGTGTTAACGGCTTACGGCGGACATGTGGGCTATCTCAGCAGTGCTGCCTGCCAGCGGCAATACAACGATCCGGATCCGTGGTGGGCCTGGAATCGCATTTTGCAGTGGATACAGTCCCACTTTTGATGTCACTGCTGTGATGTCACCGTTGCTTGACCCAGCTCAATATTGCCCGAGCAAAAAATACCTCAGCTAAAATTAGATAAAAAAGATAAAAAAACGGCAAAGGATCGAAAAACTGAGATCAAAACGACGCGCTCTCGAAATTGCTGAACTATAATTCACGGCGATGTTGTATCTAACGTTCAGCCTGTGGAAAAGCTATGAACAAAAGTGAGTTGATTGATTCGGTGGCCGCTAAAGCCTCGGTGTCCAAGAAAGAAGCCGATGCGGTTGTTAGCGCAATGATGGATTCAATTATGGAAGCCGTTGCAGGTGGGAGCAAGGTTACCTTGGTGGGCTTCGGCACCTTTGAGGCACGGGATCGCCAAGCCCGCGAGGGACGTAACCCCAGCACCGGGCAGCCCTTGCAAATTCCGGCAACGCGCGTCCCCGCCTTTTCAGCTGGGAAGCTATTCAAAGATAAAGTGGCTCCCGGCAACACGCAGAATGCTTCTGCCAGCGCCAAGCAGTCAACTGCGAAAGCCAAAAAATAGCGTCTCGTCAGGGCGGCGGCAATCCTATGAGTTTGGATGCACGACAATTTGCTCCTGCCACTCAGCGTAATCGAGAGCCGATTCTGCGAGTGCTGCTAGAGGTGCTCCCTCCTAGCGGTACAGTTCTAGAAATTTCTAGCGGCACCGGAGAACACGCGATTTACTTTGCTCCTCGTCTTGCACCGCGCCTTTGGCTGCCTTCAGACCCTGATGCATCGGCACGAGCAAGTATCGCAGCTTGGCGAGAGCAGGAACCGTCCGAAACTCTGTATCCGCCTCTTGCCCTAGATGTGCGGGAACCTTGCTGGCCGGTAGAGTCTGCCTGTGGGCAACTCTCAACCGATCTGACAACCGATGCGACAGTCAGGGTCTTACCCGACTTTAGCCGTTATCCCATCACTGCCATTGTGAATATCAATATGATTCACATTGCGCCTTGGTCAGCCTGCTTGGGGCTAATGGCAGGAGCGAGGCGAATTTTACCGACAGGCGGCGTGCTCTATCTCTACGGACCCTTCAAACAAAATGGTCGACACACAGCCGATAGCAATGCGGCATTCGATACCGGACTGCAACTGCAAAATCCGGAGTGGGGCGTTCGCGATCTAGAAGCGGTGGTGGCGGCTGCCCAAGCTCAGCAGTTCCAATTCGTTAAAACCTATACCATGCCAGCTCATAATCTCTCCGTCGTGTTTCAGAAATCACCTTAGGCTGCAACGATTTGCAACTTTAGGACGCTGCTGTAGAAAACTTTGTAAAATCTGAATTCAACCGCCGAAAGTTGAACTACAATGCTGGGCGATTGATCATTATTTACTTTTGGGTATTCCACTCATGAACAAAGGCGAATTAGTTGATGCTATTGCTGAGAAAACTCAAGCTACGAAGAAGGAAGCAGACGCTGTACTTACGGCTGTAATCGAATCGATCATGGAAGCAGTTGCAGCTGGAGACAAAGTAACGCTAGTTGGCTTCGGGACGTTTGAACCGCGCCAGCGTTCGGCTCGGGAGGGTAGAAATCCGCAAACTGGAAAAGCCCTGAAAATTCCAGCAACGACGGTTCCCGCTTTCTCGGCAGGCAAGCAGTTTAAAGAAAAAGTAAGCGGCTGAGGGTTCTGTGGGTTGACCCGTTGGACCGAGTCGTTTAGCTGCGGTTTTAGTAGCAATTCTGGTCGAGTACATTTTGAGTTGCGCATTAAGCGGCTGTTCCTGGCAAAACTATACTAGTGCTGGGGCAGCCGCAATGATGTTGGTTGGTCGATGTTGTTTAGCAAATGGGACTCGGTCGAGGGGGTAGGGTCGAGGATTCCAGGAGTGACTGAGGGAGATTCTCTAGTCAGGCTGCAAGAGGCAGGGGAATGAATCCGGCTAGAGATGAGTCAGGTGCGGCAAGGTTATCTATAACCAGCGGTGGCGTTTTGTGCCCCAAAGCGGCAATAGATTTGGCAGAATAGGGTGGAGTTCTCGCTCCCGGCTGGATCGATCCTGGGTGCACGGATGCGCTATCCTAGTTAAGCCATTTTCGCTATTTTTAATTACTGTTAAGCATGGCGCTGCCATGCCCTATTGCTATGACTGTTGATTCGATTCGTGACTACCTCCGCGCCATTGGTAAAACACCGCTGCTTTCTCCAGCCGAAGAACTTGAGCTGGCTCGAGCGGTGCAAACCATGCTGCCTTTACTAGAGCTGGAGCATCCCACACCCGAGCAGTTGTCCCTGATCAAGCGGGGCAAGCGCGCCAAAAACAAAATGATTCAAGCCAACTTGCGTCTGGTCGTGACCATTGCCAAGAAGTACCAGAATCGCGGTCTCGATCTCATGGATCTTGTCCAAGAGGGCAACCTTGGGCTAGAGCGAGCCGTAGAAAAATTTGACCCAGCCAAAGGCTACAAATTCTCGACCTATGCTTACTGGTGGGTGCGTCAGGGAATGACTCGAGCGTTACAGATTGATGCCCGCACCATTCGTCTGCCGGTGCATGTGCAGGAAAAGCTCAGCAAAATTAAAACTCAAACTCGCACCTTGACGGTAAAGTTAGGACGCAAACCTAACGCCGACGAATTGGCAGCGGCACTGAGTATGAGTGTGGAAGAATTGCGGAACCTGCTAGCCCAACAGCGACGTTGTGCTTCGTTAGATGCCTTGATTGGCCAGGAGCAAGAAACGCGCCTCGGCGATCTGATTCCCGATGAGCAGCAGCAACAGCAGATGGAAACCATGGCCCTGCGCGATCAGTGTCAGCAATACCTAACCTGTCTGAATGATAAAGAACGAGAGTTGATTGTACTGCGCTATGGGCTACAGGATGGCAAACACCGTAGCCTAGCGGAAGTGGGGGAAGTCTTTGGGGTCTCTCGCGAGCGCGTGCGGCAGATTGAGGTCAAGGCGATGAAGAAACTGCGGCAGCATGCTAATCTGTCTGCCTAATTGCTGCTCGTTTGTTTTCTAGTGATAGGGATCGGTCCCGATCTGCTAATGATCGGGTCTATTTCATCGAGGGTGTTGATGGTGCTCCGAGACAGTGTGTATTCCTTACAATAAGACAGTGAGACACGGGCGCAAACCAGTCATGTCGGGCGACATCGACTCCGGTCCGTTCAAATCATTGGATGCAACTGTTCATAGACCCATCAATGCTGAGACGGAGGGGCACTGACTGATGCCGTGTTGCCTAGGAGTACAAGCCAGTTATGGGTGGGAGTGATTCTCTCACTCATAGCAATATTCGAGGCTAGTCACGCTGGTCAGGATAGAAACACGATTATGTCATAGAGGCGGAAATTTCACCCTCCATATTTACTCCATACTCATAAGAGCATTGCAGCCAACTTTACAACAAACTTAGGTTGCTAAGATTTGAAGCAATTAGAACACTCACTTCTGCAAATAGGAAATAGAATAAATTCAATATGATTTATTTTCGGTTCTAAAAAAATGGCAGCAGCTCGCAAACAAGCCAAATCCTCAAGCATCTCAAAGTCCGCTATCGATCAAGTTGGTTCCTTCTTGCAGGATTTGTCCGTCAAACCCAAGCAAGAAATGTCCATTCGGGAAGCCATCGACCAGCTTCGGGATCCCATTCAAGAGGCTCTAGCGAAGGGCTACAACTATGAGGACATCGTGGCAATTCTGGTTGAACAGGGCATCCCAACAACAGCAACAACTGTGAAGCGGTATGTGTCACTAGGTCGTGGTCGCAGCCGCAAAAAAACGGCTGGAAGCAAACCTCGGGGACGACGTCCTCGCAGTCAGTCTGTTGAGCTTCCCAACGAGGAGGCGGGTACTCCTGTAGAACCTCCCAAAGTCACACGAGGACGACGCAAATCAACAGTGGAAAGTGCTGCTCCCGCCGAGGCTGAACCTCCCGTAGAGCAGGATCTAGAGCAGAGTCCACCCAAACGAGGACGGGGGGCACGTTCTTCTACCCCCTCTACAGCCCGATCAACCTCCACCCGAGGGCGCAAAAAGACGAGCTAGGGATGATGCTGACCATTCCATCGCTTGGGCTTCAGGATGTGGCTGAGTCATGCTCCTGACTAGCTGCGTTTGGCTGGCCGTTTAGTGTCGTAGCACCATCAGCGCGCTTGATTGATGACTCAATCGCCATGAGTGCGATGACGCTCTGTATCTAACCTGATGTGTATCTAGCCTGATGTAAACCTGATGTAAAAATTCACTCTTGCTACCTCAGCGGACAACGAGCACCGGGCAGGGAGCATGGCGAACCACATATTCAGTGACTGAACCAAATAAGAAGGGACTGACACCACGCTCGTCGTGGGTCGGCATCACGATCAAATCAACCGACTTGCTTTTGGCATACTGAATGATTTCTGTTTCAGGATTGCCAATTACGACATGAATATCAGCTCCTTCATACCCTAATTCTTTCAGCTTTTGCTGCAACGCTGCTTCGACGCGCTGTTCTCGGCTTTCGTCAGTTGCCGTATGCCAAATTACCGCTGGATCCGTGGGGTGCAGAATGGGGAGCACATAAAAGAGGTGTAGTTGCGTGACATCCTCGACGAATTCTCGGGCAACCATCAACGCTGCATCGGCGGCCTCAGAAAAATCGAGAGGAATCATGACGTTCTGTTTTTTTAACCAATTCATTGGGTTGTCCTCGTTTGGTGTATGACCGGTAGAGTGAACTATAAGCGGTTTATATCAGGAATGGTGTACCCGTAGCCTAATTCGGCGTAGGTTTCGGGTGTCCCCCTTCAGGAGTTAGCAATATTGGCAGTGATAGACAACTGTATCCTGGGAAAGGCGGGTCAACTGACTCTACTCACCGCAATCAAGCTCATCAAGAATTAGGAGATAGAAGGATGGCACTAGGCACTCGAGTCGGGCAACGATTCTAGAAATGCTGCTTATCCCATCCATGCATTTCATGCGTTGAAGTGAGATCGAGAACTTCCTAGAGTAGTTCTATGCGATCTTGTTCATCCAGAGCAGTTTGCTAATGAGGTTCCTATGAGTCGCTTTCCTCTAGACACTTTTCTAGACAATCCCCGAGTTCGTCTCCACGATCTAGATACTCTGGCTCTGCTGAAAGCATTGCTCCACACAGCAAGACGTTTCTGGACGTTCAGCCAATTCCACGGGGAATATCAGTCCACGCCAGTGTGGGAACGCTACGCCAAATTCTCAGCGGTCGCTAGGTGGCAGGAAGGGAGGAGACCAGCAAAAGAGTAGCGGGGAAGAGGAAAATTCGGATAATTAATTGTCTGCTTATCTTGTCTGCTCATCCCCCTACCTGCATCTGGATGGGCCGCTCCTCAGTGCGGTCCTGTTTCTGTTGCCACTTGCTCGGTTGAGGTAGGCATTTGCCCCGAGGTAAGACGCTGCCAATAATCCTTGAGATCAGCCGCAACTTCGTTCGATAAAATGTAGCAGCCAATCAGATTGGGAATTGCCATAGAGAAAAACATCATGTCGCTGAAATCAATGACCGTTGATAGGCTAGCAATCGGTCCTAAAAACGTGAAAAACAGATAGATCAGCTTGAATATAACTAGCCGATTGACACCAAACAAATAGGTCCACGCTTGAACGCCGTAGTAACTCCAGGACAAGATGGTAGAAAAGGCAAACAGAAAGACTGCAATGCTTAAGACTACCGGAAACCAGCCAATCACGGAAGCGAATGCCTGCGATGTTAGGGCGACACCGCTCAACTCAGAATTGGTGGTTTGATAGGCTCCAGTAATCACAATGACTAGGGCAGTCAAGTTGCAGATGCAGATGGTGTCAATAAACGGTTCGAGTAAAGCCACAATGCCTTCACGCACGGGTTCGTCGGTGCGAGCAGCAGAATGGGCTGTGGCGGCCGAGCCAGCTCCTGCTTCGTTCGAAAAAGTGGCTCGACGAATTCCCTGTACCATAGTCCCAACAATGCCGCCGGCCACTGCTGTCGGTGCAAAAGCTTCCCGAATCACAGTGCCAATGGCGCTAGGCACAGCAGGCAAATTGACCAGCAGAATCCATAGACAGGCTATGCCATAAAGCAACGCCATAGCAGGCACTAGTTTCTCGGCTACCGCTCCAATGCGACGGATGCCGCCCAAGATAACCACACCAGACAAAACCGCCAAGATTAAACCAAAGAGCCAGTTAGGCAACCCAGGCCATAGATTGGTCATGGCCACATAGGCCTGATTAGACTGAAACATATTGGGCGCGCCCAGGCTAGCCGGAATCGTCACTAAGGCAAACAGTACGGCCAGTCCTCGCCCTAGGGAACCCATGCCTTGGTGGGTCAACCCTCGCGTCAGGTAATAGGCAGGTCCCCCCAAGATTGTGCCATCCTCTAGCACCCGCCGATATTTGACGCCTAAAGTACATTCCACGAATTTAGTAGTCATGCCAAACAGCCCAGACAGCGTCAGCCAAACCATGGCTCCGGGACCACCGAGCTGAATAGCCACCGCCACACCGGCAATGTTGCCTAAGCCAACGGTTCCAGATAGGGCTGTAGACAGAGCCTGAAAATGGGAAACTTCTCCATCGTCATGGGGATCATCGTATTTGCCGCGCACAACATCAATGGCATGTTTAAACGCACGGAAATTGATAAAGCCCATGCGAAACGTAAAGTAAATGCCCGCAGCAATCAGCCACAGCACAATTAGCGGAAATCCGTTTTCACCTCCTACCGGAAAGAAAAAGACGTCTGACAGCACGTTAACGATTGCTGCAAATCCTGTATTGAGGGTTTCTAGAAATCCATCCGGGGCTGAATCGGGTTGCTGCGCCAGTGCCCGCAGCGGAATGAGCAGTAGAAATCCCACCACTAGGGCAGCGGTCGATCTAGCCTTAGCAAGTACGAATATCGCCACACGAATAGGGGGACTACTTGGCTTTATAAAGTGCTTTTGAGTTTTTCCAAACATAGAGTCGAAACAATCGAGGATGAATTGAGTTGCCGGAGAATAACCTCAAGAATGATGGTCACTCGTTAAATCATCAGAGTTAAAGAGGGTTAAAGAGGTTGAAGCAGACTCTGAGCCATCATAGGACTCAACAAACGGGTTAAAAGTTCACAGATAACCCTGGCGAGCGGTTACTGCTACAAAGTCTGCTACTCCACTAGAAATTCCTAGAACTCGACCATTCCTTCGTAGCTTCCTGCCTTGAAGACAATAGCAGAGGAGGCGATCTAGAAAATCGTACGGTGCCCCTCACGACCCGGCAGCGTTTGCAAATTCCGGTTAGAGTAAAAGGTTTTACAAAAGCAGAACATCTATCGTTGGAGAGAATTTTGAGAGTTTTATAGTTGCAATGCCAGCGCTCAGTTTGACCTCAATTTAGGTTGCAAATGATCTGCATCTGAACGTATCGGACTCAATGGCACGAGTTATTTCTTAGGAGGCAGGTTGTCTCCAGACGCTTCTCCTAAACTGTGGGGTATTGCTTCTCCAAGCCGCACTTGTCACGATTACTGATTGCTTACCTCAGCGTTGCGCTAAGTCCATCACAAAAGATCCCCTACGAGGAGACAATGCTATGTTTTTTCACAAGAAAGATCCGATCCACGTCGTTAATATTGACTCTGCTCATCCCCGATTTGCTCAACTCTTGCTTGAACAGTTCGGAGGTGCTACAGGGGAATTAACGGCAGCTCTACAATACTGGGTGCAGTCCTTTCACTGCGAGCATCCTGGTATCCGCGACATGCTGCAAGATATCGCCGTCGAGGAGTTTGGTCACTTAGAAATGGTCGGTAAATTGATTGAGGCACACACCAAAAACGTTGATCAAACTGAAGCGTTCAAAAGCACCTTGTTTGCCGTTCGCGGCATGGGTCCCCATTTTCTAGACAGCCAGGGCGTTTCCTGGACTGCCGCCTACATCAACGAGGGAGGTGATGTGGTACGCGACCTGCGGGCTAATATTGGAGCCGAGGCCGGTGCTCGCCAAACCTACGAATCTTTGATTAAACTCGCGCCCGATGAGGGAACTAAGAAGACCCTAGTTCACCTGCTGACGCGGGAAATTTCCCACACGCAGATGTTTATGAAGGCGTTGGACTCGCTAGGTAAGTTGACCGATCCCCTCTTCGGCAATGTTCAACCTGATGAGACGGTCGATATTTACTACAACCTGTCGCAAAATGGACAGGATGAGCGCGGTCCGTGGAATTCAGAACCAACGTTCCGCTACATTGCCGACCCGATGCAAGAGCAGCAAAAGCGTTAGTCCTCTGGTTTAGTGCCCTGGTATTGACAGAACGGATGAAACGCCTCGGTTGCTGACCTTGGTGCCAACCCTCTACCCAGGAAAGTAAGAGGCAACGCATAAAGGGCTGGAGGTCTACGGACGTTCCAGTCCTTTGCAAGCAGATAGCCACTTTATGAAGAACAGGTATGGGGCATAGCCTCCGCTACTGCGGGCGACTGAGAAATGCCCCTGCCGAATTGATATAGCGCCACTGATTACCGTTCTGCACCCAAGCCCAGCCTTCAGAGAACGCACCAACGTTGTCAAACTGAGGTGCAATTTGCAGCTTGCCGGCAGGATTAATGTAGCCCATGCGACCATCGAGCTTGACGGCAGCCAGACCCTCAGAAAAGTCCGAGGCGTAGTCAAATCGCGGTTCAATGACCAGTTCTCCCGACAGATCAACATAGCCCCAGCGGTTTCCTACCATGACGGCTGCCAATCCTTCCGAAAAATCCGAGGCAAAGTCGAATCGCGGCTCAATAACCGCTGCTCCAGCGGAGTTGATATAGCCCCATTGGCTTCCCTGCCGGACGCGAGCGAACCCATTAGAGAACCGGAAAGCCCCATCGTATTGGGGTGAAATCACCACTTGTCCTGCATGGTTGATGTAGCCCCAACGGTCGTTGATGCGAACCACAGCGAGAGATTCCGAAAAACTCCAGGCATCCTGAAATTGTGGCGGCAGCACCCACTCTCCCTGACGATTGATATAGCCATACTGGTCATTGAGCTTGACGGCAGCGACCCCTTCTGCAAAATCCGTTGCTAGGGTAAATTGCGGCGGAATGACCCACTCGCCTCCATTGTCGAGATAGCCATAGCCTCTGCCGGTTCGCACCACGGCTAACCCTTCAGAGTACAGTCCGGCACTAGCAAATTGGGGATCCACAATGATGTCTCCGGTGCGATCCATATAGCCGTAAAAGTCAGTGACCCGAATGACAGCTCGCTGCTCTGAGAAGGCCGACACACCATCAAAGGCAGAATCCACGGCAATTTTTTCCTGCCCATTGGGATCGATATAGACATACTGTTCGCCAATTCGCACTGCTGCTAAGCCTTCTGAGAAGTCAGAGGCAAAATCGAATTGCAGAATTGAAGCGTCCATAGCAGTAGCGACCAATAACGAATCGGACTGGATTGTATCGTGCCCTTGGTTAGCTGCAGCACCGGGGGCAGTTGAAACTGGAGCAAGCTGAGCCGCACGATTGGTTGCAGGAGCGCAGCTCACTAGCCCAAGTAGTAAGCCTGCACCTAGACATCCCAGCCTAGCCCACGCAGATGAGGAAGAAATGGCCATGAAGAGAAGATGAGAGGAATAGAGGAGGCGTATCATTTAGGAGGATAACTAGAGGATAACCTTCCTCTCGGGTTACTGCTGGCTCACCTCTATCTCTTCATTCTCTTCATTGATCTCTTCCGTGCAAGACCCAAACCGCTATGCCTTGGCACTCCATACGACCAGTGCTGATTTGGGGCTGGCTCTTAGCAACTTTGCCGATGCGCCGCGCTGCCAAACCTGGGACCTAGGGCGTGATGTGTCTAACTATTTACATCTGTATTTGGCTAAATTTTTGCAGCCGCAATCCTGGACTGATCTTGACTTTCTAGCGGTAGCCAACGGTCCGGGCGGCTTTACCAGCACACGATTGGGCGTGGTGACTGCCCGCACCCTAGCTCAACAGCTCGATCTGCCGCTGTTTGCCATCTCTACCTTGGCGGCTGTCGCCTGGGCAGAATATCGAGCAGGCAGAATTCCTAGTGCTGCCTATGAGGCCCACGCTCTGGACTCAGCAAACTCCTGCGACATTGCTGTATACATGCCAGCGCATCGAGGTGAACTCCACGGTGCTATCTACCGCATTGCAGCGTTGCATCCCCATGCGGATACCGACCCAACCGTAACGCTGGTGACGTGTCTAGGCGATGCCGTGTGGACTCCCGACCAGTGGCAGCAAACCTTGACCGACTGGCCACGTCCCTGCCAGCAAGTGCAGGCGATGAGTCATCTGGGACATACAGCGTTCGCTCTGCTAGAGCTAGCCTATCACCAGTGGCAACGAGGGCAGCGTCCCCATTGGTCTGAGGTGCTGCCAATCTATGGTCAAAGTCCGGTCTAGCGTTGGGTGCTGCGGGGATCTAGGGCATCGCGCAAACCGTCGCCTAACAGGTTAAACGCCAGAATCGTCAGCATAATCAGAATGGCAGGCGACCAAACCAGCCAGGGCTGTAGCACCAGAATCGAGGCATTGGTAGCCAGCGACAACATGTTGCCCCAAGAGGGATCGGGGGGTTTAATTCCATAGCCAATTAAACTCAGCACCGCCTCCGCCACAATAAAGCTGGGAATGGTCAGAGTGGCAGCAATCACCAGATAGGTGGCGGTTTGGGGCAGCACATGTCGCAGGATGATGTAGGTTGGCCCACCCCCCATCACCTTGGCGGCCTGAACAAACTCCCGAGTCTTAATGGACAACACCTGACCACGAATCACGCGAGCCAAGCCAGACCAACCCACAAACGACGTGATCAGCGTAATCAGCAAAAACTGCTGGGAACTGCTGAGATTTGCGGGCAGCACAGCCGCTAGTGCTAGCAGCAGGTAGATGCCGGGAATCGTCATCAAGACCTCTACGACGCGCATCAGCACTGCATCGACAATGCCGCCAAAGTAGCCAGAAATACCGCCCACCAGCATTCCTATCGGAAACGAAAAAGCCACCCCCACAATGCCGATAAATAGGCTAATGCGCCCGCCGTAAATCAACCGGCTCAACTGATCGCGGGCTTGCTCGTCGGTACCTAGCAGATTCAGTCTGCCTTCGCCAAGGGTGCCAAACAGGTGCAAATTGCCTTTGAAGCCGGGAAATAGCTCGATTTCCTGAATCTGCGGGTCGCTCAAGGATAGGCGGGTTGGCAGTGGCAGCCGCACTCGGAACCAGCGGTATTCCTCGCCGCGCACCAATAAGCGAATGGGGGAAGGCTGAGTGCGATCCACCTTCAGCTCTCGCTCGCCCGTTTCCAAGCTGACGGGTCCTTGCGTAGTTGGGTAAACATGCGGCCCGATAAACTGCCCCTGGGCATCGCGCCAGTAAATGTGTGTGGGCGGCAGCAGCGAACCATCGAGTTGCGATTGTAGGGGATCATAGGGCGCGACAAATTCAGCAAAAATCACCACCAGATACAGGACCAGGAGCACCGCTGCCCCAAATCGCGCCAAGTTGTTCCGTTTCAGTTTCTGCCACCAGTTCATACGCCCACACTGCCAGAATCTTCTCTAAATTCTAGGGCAGTCTCTGCCAACTCAGCCGGTGTCGCGACCGCTCCATCTCACCTATCTGAAACGGAAAAACCAGGAAAGCGTGTTCCCTGGCAGTGTGCAAATTGGTCACAGCCCAAACGTTAGTCTTTGAATCTAAAGACTAAAGTGATCCTAAAGGGTGCCTGTGTTGGTGAGTCCCAGAATCACGCCTGCACCCAGCACATGCCCCAGACAGGCAGCACCAATGAAGGCGGGCAAGCTCAGACCCGCAACATCGGAGATGACGGGGAGACTCGGCCCAACATTGGGGTATTTCACGGTCAGACGAGCAATCAGGATCGCGACAATGTTGCAAGCAATCATGATCAGCCCGATGGAAGGCGTCCAGTCGGGACTTCTAGAAACCACAGCGAGTAGCGTTGAAGTGAACAAGTGCGTCTCTCCTTAAAAAAACAATATGAACGTCGGTAAGATTGCAAACCTTAAGCTGCACTTCTACCAAAAAACGGAGTCACAGCGGTAACGATTGCATCAATAGTTTACGTTTTGTGCAATCTTGCGAACTATATTCCTGGAAGAGTTTCCGGCAAACTGAGAAGGAGAAATTGCCTTGAAATTGCCTTAATGATTTGACTTAGAGGTAGCCATTAGGAGTTCGGTGATGTTGCACATCGGGTATTGATGTTTCGAGGAGTGCCAAGCAGCTACCAAATCAGCCCCCTATCTAGATCCCTATCTAGATCCCTATCTAGAACAGTACCCAGGAGTTCTATCGAGCAGCTTATGAAAATTCTTGTGATGAACGCCGGATCCAGCAGCCAAAAAAGCTGCCTGTACGAGATCAGCGGAGAAACCCTGCCCGAGTCTCCTCCTGCTCCCCTCTGGGAAGCCCAGATCGACTGGACCCATCAGCAGAATGTGGCAGAAATGAAGATTAAGACTCTACAGGGTACGGTGCTCAAGCAGGAGGTGCCCTTTGCATCGCGCGATCCGGTTATCGCTCAGATGTTAGAAACCTTGTGGACAGGCGACACCCAAGTGATTGCCGCCCCCTCAGACATTGATCTGGTTGGGCATCGGGTAGTCCACGGGGGGCACAAATATCGAGACAGCACCTGGATTACCCCCGAGGTGAAAGCTGAAATTGCGGATTTGGCAACGCTAGCCCCGGTGCATAATCCGGTAAATCTCCAGGGCATTGAGTCCATTGAGCAAATGCTCAGCACCATCCGCCAAGTCGCTGTATTTGATACAGCCTTTCACGCCCGGATGCCCGACGCGATGGCTCTGTATCCGGTACCTTACGAATGGTCAGAGAAGGGCATTCGTCGCTACGGCTTTCATGGCACTAGCCACCGCTATTGTGCTCAGCGAGCGGCCCAAATCCTCGGTCAGCCCCTGAAAGACCTACGCATTGTTACCTGCCACCTCGGCAATGGCTGCTCTCTGGCAGCTGTGCGCAACGGCTATAGCGTGAATACTACGATGGGCTTCACTCCCCTTGATGGACTCATGATGGGCAACCGATCTGGCGCAGTGGATCCCAGCATTCTGATCTACCTGATGCGTGAAGCCGGGTACACTGCCGACG
The DNA here is from genome assembly GCA_015272325.1 of Synechococcales cyanobacterium C42_A2020_086. Lineage (GTDB taxonomy): Bacteria > Cyanobacteriota > Cyanobacteriia > Elainellales > Elainellaceae > JACYLU01. Next base: position 117,015 of record JACYLU010000009.1, read on the forward strand.
AGCTAGACCATACTCTCAATCAAGAATCGGGCTTGTTAGGTGTGTCCGGCGTCTCCAACGATCTGCGGCTGGTGATGCAGGCCATTGCAGCCGGCAACTCCCGCGCGCAGCTTGCCCTAGAGATGTATATCCAGCGGTTGCGCCAGTTCATCGGCAGCATGATTGCTAGCCTTGGCGGACTCGACGTGCTGGTATTTACCGCCGGCGTTGGAGAAAACGCTCCCCATATCCGAGCAGGTGCCTGTGAAGCCTTTGCTTATATGGGGTTGCAGGTAGATCCAGAGAAGAATGCCAGCTCTCCTCGCGATCAGGACATTGCTACCGCAAACTCCACGGTGCGAGTGCTGGTAATTCACACCCAGGAAGATTGGGCAATTGCCAAGGAGTGCTGGGAGCTTGCGCAAACAACCTCTCCTGACCGGTAATTCAGGCAACTCTGACCCCATTCGTGGCTTGCGCCTGCTATACTCAGTCGGCAGTTTGGTAATCGACTGAAATGACCCGAGCCAGAACCATCCAGAGCATTTATACCGACGGAGCCTGTTCCGGCAATCCGGGCGGTGGCGGTTGGGGCAACGTTATTTACTTTAGCGACGGGTCAGTACAAGAACTTGGTGGAGCAGCCGCCCAAACCACAAACAACCGCATGGAGCTACAAGCTGCCATTGCTGCCCTAGAATTTCTGCTCGCGTCTCAGCAAACTGAACCGGTGACCCTATACACCGACAGCGAGTATGTCAAAAACGGCATCACGCGATGGGTAAAGGGTTGGAAGCAGAAAGGCTGGAAAACCTCGACAGGCAAGCCGGTGCTCAATCAGGACCTCTGGGAGTTGCTAGACCGACTGTACCAGCAGGTTAAACAGCGAACACCCATCCAGTGGCAGCATGTGCGGGGTCACTCTGGCGACGCGGGCAACGACCGCTGTGACGCGATTGCTCGGGCCTTTGCACTGGGTCAAACTCCGATTTTGCAACAGGCAACAACGGTAGCAAAATCCGAGATCGCGCTGGAATTTGATCCTCACGCCACCAATCAGGTCGCTGCGGAGACGATACAATCCAGGGACAGCAATCTAAAAAATACAGTGGGGGCAAACGTTGACTCGGTTATGGTAGATTCGACTGCGCCAGATGTTTCGGATGTGCCTCGCGAAGTCCGAGTGGCACAGCTGCGCAACATGGTAGAAACCCTGCACATGGCAGATGAAGTTGCTCGACAGGGATACTTGATTACCAGCTCCGAGCTGGCAGACTTAATGGATGTCAACGCCAGTGCAGTCACCAGTCGAGGCGACAACTGGGTTTGGCGCAACTGGGTTGTGTCCCGAGTGCGGCGCGAAGGCAACCAAATTCTCTGGCAGCTCGAGCGAGTGGATTAGTGCTGGTCTCGCCGTCTAGAGCTGTCTAGATCCCTGATGCTGTGTCCGGAGGAGCCAAGGGCAGTTTGACGATAAACTCCGCACCTTCGTCCGGTTGGGATGTCACTTCTAGCTGCCCTTGATGTTTCTCCACCACAATTTGCCAGGCAATGGATAGACCCAGCCCAGTTCCTTTACCAATGGGTTTAGTTGTGAATAGCGGCTCAAATAGGCGCGGCTGTACTGTTTCCGGGATGCCAATGCCATTGTCGGCAATGCGAATCACGACCCAATCTGCTTCCAGGGCGGTGGTGATCTGAATTTGAGGATCAACCGCGTTATGATGTTGCACCATCGACTCTTCCAGGGCATCAATGGCGTTGGCCAGGATGTTCATAAAGACTTGATTGAGCTGCCCCGGATAGCAGTAAATTTCAGGCAGATTGCCATAGTGCTTAATGACATTAATAGCAGGGCGTTCGCCTTTACCTTTCAGACGATGCTGAAGAATGAGGAGCGTGCTCTCTAGCCCTTGGTGGACATCAGCCAGCATCTGAATAGACTGATCAGACCGAGAGAATGTGCGCAGCGACACCGTTAGATTCTTGATCCGCTCGGTACCGAGGGTGATGGAGTTTAGGATTTTGGTAGTGTCCGCTAGGACAAATTCCAGATCAAGCTCCTCGATTGCCTGGGCCAGTCGAGGGGAGGGCTGGGGATATTCCTGTTGATAGAGCTGCACCAACTCCATCAAGCTAGCAATCGATTCCTGCAATGGCGCAATATTGCTCGCAATAAAATTAATCGGGTTGTTGATTTCATGCGCTATGCCCGCAATCAGTTCGCCTAGGGTAGACAATTTCTCCTGCTGTACAAGCTGAACTTGGGCTTGCTGCAGGGCGGCGGTCCGCTCACGGACTTGCTGCTCTAATGACTCGGTCAGGTGTCGCAGTTGGAGATGCACCTGCACCCGAGCCAGCACTTCTTGCTGCTCAAATGGTTTAGGAATGTAGTCTACTGCTCCGAGGGCAAACCCTTTCACTTTGCTATCACTATCCGCTAGAGCCGTGGTGAAGATCACCGGAATTGCCTGAGTTGCTGGATTTGCCTTCAAACGACGACAGGTTTCAAAGCCATCAATTCCGGGCATCTGCACATCGAGCAGAATCAGATCAGGAAGAGTTCGCTCGGCTTGAGCTAGAGCACTTTCTCCATCTACGGCTACCCGAAAGCGCAACCCAGCACTACTTAGGGCGGTAGATAGGATCGACAAATTTGTCGGATTGTCATCCACAATCAGGACAACGTCAGCCTTGGAGTCCGAAGACACGGATGGAATAGGGGATGACAGGGATGACATATTCAACATGCTCCTGGCTTAAAAAAACGGGGGCAACGCTGGCTCTTCAACGTGCGTTTATGATGCATCGAGTTTATTCTTGGACATGAGATGGCTGAATCAATTGGTCCAGCAGGCTATCTAGACGCTTGAGCTGAAAATGACGGGTGTACTGAGTAAGCTGCTGAGCAAAAGGAACCAACGGTGGCTCAGCCGCTAACTGTTGAGCAATATCGAGGATGGCTTGAATATCGCCGTCGCGGGTTAAACGGCGAAGCTCCTGCAAAATCGCCGGTTCGGGAGCTATCATTGGCGGCACAGGCTCGGCGGGCGTTGGGGACGAGGGCCCAATGGAGTCGGTTGAAGTGGAATAGCGCCATTCTAGGGGCAGTACCTGTTGCAGCAAGTGCAGTAGAGTGGCTGCCTCCACTGGTTTCGGCAAAAAAGCCTTGGCTCCGGCATCAATACTTTGATCGTAATCCGTTTCAAACACACTCGCTGATGAGGCAATCACCGGAATAGAGTGCAACGTTGCCGACTGCTGCAGTTGCTGCATGAACTCGAACCCATTCATACCTGGCATCAATAGATCCGTGATGATCACATCGGGGGAATGCGCCTCGGCTTGGACTAGCCCTTCTTCGCCGTCACTCGCTTCAATTACTCGAAAGCCAAGTGGTTCCAGGAGGTTCACAATCACAGATCGGTTTTCCCAGCGATCGTCTACCACGAGAAGCGTGTAGGGGGGACCCGAATAGCCGATCACCATTTTCTGAGTCAGCGGATCAACGGAAATGGCCCACTCCTGCGCTGCAGCCAAGTCTACCTCAAACCAGAAGCGACTCCCGTGACCCGGTTCACTCTCCACTTCTATTTGGCTATTCATCAGCGAAACAATTTTTTGGCTAATGGCTAGCCCCAATCCGGTGCCTTCGGCACGCTGCTGCCGATCGCCCACCTGTTCAAACGGCAGGAAGATGGTTTGCAGTTGCTCTGCTGTCATTCCTACGCCTGTATCGATGACTTCAAATCGCAGGCGATGCTGCCCTAAGGGGGCTGAGGTGGCCCGAGCAACGCGAAAGCAAACGCTGCCTTGTTCAGTAAATTTAATGGCATTTCCCAGCAAATTCAGCAGCACTTGCCGCAGGCGCTTTTCGTCTGCTCGTACACTAATAGGCAAATCAGGGTCGAGCTGAACGGAAAACGCCAGACACTTTTGCTCAGCCCGAATGCGGCATATCTCGGTTACGCTTTCTAGAAACGCCAGCAGGTAAAAATCCACTGGATAGAGTTCTAGCTTGCGAGCTTCGATTTTAGCCAGGTCGAGGATGTCATTAATTAAGGTCAGCAAATGAGAGCCACACTGCTGGATGACGTTCACTCCTTGCTGCCCCTTGTCGGTTAGCGGTTCTGTGCGCTGCAAAATTTGGGCATAGCCGAGGATGCCGTTTAGAGGGGTGCGCAACTCGTGGCTCATATTTGCTAAAAATTCGCTCTTGGCCTGATTGGCTGCATCGGCGGCGTCCTTAGCGTCTTTCAGTTCAGCAGTGCGTTGTTCGACTCGCTGCTCTAGCTCCAGATTGGACTGCTCCAGGGCAGTGAAGGAGTCCTGCAACTGTTGGGCCATGCGGTTAAAAGAGTTTGCCAGCAGCCCCAGCTCATGCACCTGCGATTCCTGCACCTGCTGATTCCAGTGACCTGCCGCAATAGCCTCCGAGGCTCGGTTCAACCGCAGAATCGGTCGAGCAATCCAGCGAGAGGTATAAATTCCCAGCAGCGTAGCAATGCCAAGCGCCGCCAAACACAGCAGCATCGTGGTTTCCCGGTTGGCCTTGACTTGAGCCATGAAGTCGGACTCAGGCACGGTTACCACCACCAGCCAATCTAGCCCATAATCGTCGCGCCACGGCGCTACCTGCACAAATTGCCGCTGGTTATTCAGGCTAAAGTCTAGTTGCTGACTCTGCTGGATGTGGTCTAGGGAGCCAAAGTGAGTCATGAGATATTCGGCGGTTTCGCGCACAAAGACATCACGGCTGTTAGTCGCAGCGAGTCGCTGGGCTTTTCCGTCCGTTTGGGTGTAAGGCGGATCAGGATCTGAACTAGCAACGAGTAAGCCATTCCGCTCCAGGATGAATGTGCGACTCGAGGGACTAGCCTGAATCTGCCTCAGAAAATCGCTGATCTGCGTCAGCCGTTGATCGATTGAAGCAACGCCAATTAAGCGCTGGTTCTCGTCATAGACCGGATGGGAAATCGAGATGGACAGCGGATAGGGAGGGTAGTCCCAGTTGTAGATGTCCGTCCAGGTCGGTCTTCCAGTTTGCACCACCTGCTCGTACCAAGCGGTCGTTTGAAAGGGGTATTCCGCCGGCGGAAAGGCTTGCTTGCCCCGATTGCCCTGGTCGTCGGTTTCGTAGAGCCGCACGAGGTTGTCCTGGTAGAGCGTCGGCTCGATCCACTCGATAAAAATCCGCTCATCATCCGGCAGACGACCGGAGCCAATATAGGTGCCGTTTGTTAACCCCAACAGCACATAGCCAAAATCGAAAGCCTGAGCCTGCTGCCAGAAGAAGCGCCCCACGGACTCTCGATCGCGTGGGTCAATTAGCCGTGCGGTTAGCGTGCGGGCATTCACGGCATTGACTCGAACAGCGGTCGTTAGATAGTCATCGAGGTGCTGTTCAATGCGGTCGCCAACTTCACGGCGCAGCTGAGAAGCTACATGATTAACAGCCTTCTGCCCATTGCGAAATGACAGATAGCCGACTAGCCCAACGGCTGCAAAAATTTGCAACACAAACGGAACGACCAAAATCGCACGGAGTGGCAGCTTGTGCAAGCGGTTGGCTTGTGCCTTCTGTGCCGGTGGAACAACCATGGGTCCGAAGCCAATCTGGTAAGACAGGTGCAGTTATGGTCAGTGTTCCCAAATCCTGACCTGCTTGAGTCAAGTTCGCACTTAGCCACTCCAATCTTGCGAAGACATCGTTTGGGGGACAGCGGGATGCTAAACTCTAGCGATTGCTCAAAAGGCAATTTTACCAGGGCCTAGCATTTGCAGTGACTCTGGCTCGGGTTTTCTCCTGGCTTTGCCTTTTCCCCTACTGATCAATCCTCCCAATAAGATCTCGATGATTTGCCGATGATTCATGAACTCCTGAAATACTGTCCCCAGATTTGAAATTTTATGGCATCCTAGACGCAACATCTAGCCCACTACCGAGGACAATGTCCAGGACTCCCACTAGATGAAGAGGTAGAGGAAAAACCAGTGCAGAAAGATAGAGTCTGCGGCTGGCGGGAGAGCCGAATGGCTCTGCTGAGTTCTGGGAGGGCTGGGTTTCTGAAACTGAGCCGCTGAGAATTGCTGCCTGGGCCGACTGGTCAGTCTGGGTGAGCTAGATTACCCTGCTAGCAATGGAGCCGTAGTTACGTTTTATTACATTAAGAATGTATAAAAACTAGTTAACAAGTTGAGCATCTAGGTCTAGGGTGATTTCGCTTCTGGCTGGGATTGCCGAGATGCAGGTTGGAGGAACCGTTCGTTCGTTGAGTCCTTGTGGGATCATTGGCAACTAGGGTCGAGGTGAGCAGTGGAAACTAGCCTGGAGAATTTTTGGAATCAGGTTTTGGAGCGGTTGCAGCTCCAGCTCAGTCGGCCGACGTTTGAAACCTGGATCAAATCGGCGTCTGCCGAGCGGCTCGACGAAACAACACTGATCATCTGTACGCCTAATCCGTTTGCGCGCAACTGGCTGCAAAAGTACTATGTCAAGACGATTGCTGATGTCGCCCAAGAAATCCTAGGACGCCCTGTTGAAATTCATATCACGGTGAAACCGGGAGCCGAGCTAGATGGCACCATCACCCCGACTGACATGCTGTGGCCGCTTCCTGCCGAGGTCCCTGCTGCCGGACCGAGCACAGCTCGCCTACGACAGACGGAACTCAACCCGAAGTACGTTTTTTCCCGCTTTGTGGTGGGCGCTAATAATCGCATGGCTCATGCGGCGTCGCTGGCGGTAGCTGAATCTCCGGGGCGCGAGTTCAACCCCCTGTTTCTCTGCGGTGGAGTGGGGTTGGGCAAAACCCATCTGATGCAGGCGATCGGTCATTACCGGCTGGAAATTGACCCCAATTCCCGCATTTTCTATGTCTCCACTGAACAGTTCACCAATGATCTGATTTCCGCCATCCGCAAAGATAGTATGCAGAGCTTTCGCGAGCACTACCGCGCTGTGGATGTGCTGTTGGTGGACGATATCCAGTTCATCGAGGGCAAGGAATATACCCAGGAAGAGTTTTTCCACACCTTTAATACTCTGCATGAGGCAGGTAAACAGGTGGTGCTGGCTTCAGATCGCCCACCAAACCACATTCCGCGACTGCAAGAACGGCTCTGCTCGCGTTTCTCCATGGGCTTGATTGCCGATATCCAGCCACCCGATCTCGAAACCCGAATGGCGATTTTGCAAAAGAAAGCTGAATACGAAAATATGCGGCTGCCACGCGAGGTGATTGAATACATTGCTTCTAGCTACACCTCTAATATTCGAGAATTAGAAGGGGCCCTCATTCGAGCAGTAGCCTATGTATCAATTTCGGGACTGCCCATGACGGTGGACAATATTTCGCCGGTGCTGAATCCACCGAGCGACCAAGTTGAAGCCTCTCCCGAAACGGTGATTAATGCGGTGTCTGAAACGTTTGGTGTATCAATTGAAGATTTGAAAGGCAGCTCGCGACGACGGGAAATCAGCGTGGCCCGGCAGATTGGTATGTATCTGATGCGTCAACACACTGATCTGAGCCTGCCTAAGATTGGTGAAGTGTTTGGCGGCAAAGACCACACGACGGTGATGTATAGCTGCGAGAAAATTGCTCAGCAAAAGGAAACCGATCCCGAACTGGCTAGAAACCTGCGGCAGTTGAGCGATCGGATCAGCGTATCGAGCCAAACGCAAAATCAGCCACGCCGTTGAGTGGCTTTCCCTTGTCGCGAGTTAGCGAATTCTTTATTTACATGTCTTTTGTATTGACAAATCAGTAAATAAATTGCTAGCAACGAATCAGTGTCATCTAGGGCACTGCAAAAATGTAGTGAAAGCAAAATAATAAATTGAAGATTGGCGCGCTGGCTGCGTGCGCTATCAGGGGAGCGAGACCATTCCAGATGAGCTTGATGTTGCTAATACCTGTTACTGATATCCAGGTAGTGCAGGTTGTGGCTGGTGCCAGTTAGCGACAACGTGAATGGTGGAGACATCTAAGCTCTATTTCTTAACCTTTGCTTATTGGGACAATCTTAAAGTCCTGGTTAAATATAGAGGCAAAGGTGTGGTGTGACCAGAGGCACGGCTCTGAGTAGTGTATGACTAGCAAATCCTACGAAGCATTCAACAAACCCCTTTGCCCCCCTGATTCCCCGTTTAGAGACTCCCGGTTTCAAGACGAGCCTGTGGCGGAGCTTGACAATGACTCTGCCGAACTGGATTACTACGGAGCGCAAGTTGCTTCGGGGCAAACCAACTGGTCATCGCACTGGCTGCTCCTCGGACTTAGCCTCTGCTGTGCCCTGGGAGGAATGGCTGTTGCGGCGTTTGTTTGGCTGACGTCGCTGCCACCAGTGACTGACTGCGAAAAGGTTTCTTCCCAATCTACCGAGCGGGAACAGCTCTTCTGTGCTCAGACTGCAGCTCAGTCTGGTGATTTGTCGCACTTGCTAGCAGGTATTGAGTTGGTTGGGCAATGGACCCCAGATCACCCGCTCTACCGCGAAGCCCAGCAATCGTTAGAAGATTGGTCAAAAACTGTTTTGACTAGGGCCAGGCAAAAGCATGCCCAGAGCGATTTGCAGGGAGCATTAGAGCTGGCGAACCGAATTCCAGCTAGCAGCCCTCTCTACCAGGAAGCCCAAGCCAAAGTTGCTGAATGGCAACAGCAGCAGCAGCAAGGGGAAGCCATTCGTAGGGCTGCTCAGCACGCCATGCAGCAGCGCAACTGGGAGGAAGCGTCGCGGCAGATCAGGGCGCTGACGGAGCTAGAAAGTAACTACTGGCAGTTCCAGCAATTTAACGCTCTCTCGCAACAGTTGCTGGCTGAACGGAAGGCGTGGCAATCGCTGTTGCAGGCTCGCAGCCTAGCCCAAACCAACCGCGCTCAGCAGATCAGCGCTGCCATGACGCTGGCTAACCAGATCGAGCGCGATACCTATGCTTGGACGGCGGCAGAGGCCAACCTGAAGCAATGGGGCGAAACGCTGCTGAAGGTAGGGGTGCAGCAGTGGCAGGCGGGAGATTTGGAGTCTGCTATCGCCCTAGGCAAACAAGTTACCCTCAGCCAGGCTTTGGCACCCGAAGCCCAAAATCTGATCAAGCTCAGTGAAGCTCGCAAACTTGCTCGTAAGAGCGTTACCCACTGGAAAGCCTCTCCTGATCAAATATTCCACTTGATGGAGGCAGTGGCAGCGGCCAGCCAGATTCCTCCAGAGAGCCGATTTCACCAGCTGGCTCAGGCCACGTTGCAGCACTGGCAAGCCCAACTGCAAGATGTCACGCAGTTGCACTACGCCCAAATCATTGCCAGTTTAAAGCAGCCCTCAACCCTAAGGATTGCAGCTCAGCAAGCACAGCAAGTTGCCGCCGATCGTCCCCGTCGGGTGCAAGCACAAACGCTAATTGCCCATTGGAACAGTGAGATCCAGCGACTTGAAGATGGGCCCTATCTAGCCCGAGCGCAGACCCTGGCCGATCAAAATACGATTGCTGCCTTGCAGTCTGCAATTACCCTCGCTCGACGAATCTTACCGGGACGATCGCTCTATGGTGAGGCTCAGTCTGCTATTGCTAGCTGGCAAAGTCAGATTCAGGTCCTTGAGGATCGGCCGCTGCTAGCTGAAGCACAGCAACTGGCTGACCAAGGCAATTGGGAAGCAGCCATCCAAGTGGCCTCAAGGGTGTCCGTGGGTCGCGCACTCTACGGCGAGGCGCAAGCTGCTATTGACAACTGGCAAGCCGCTATTTGGAATGCTCGCAATCCTCGTAAAGTGACGCCACGGCGTCAGGAGGACCCCCTCGAAGCAGCCTTAGAAGAAGCCCTTCCGTCAGAACGGGAGGACTTAGAAGCGGACTTAGAAGCGCTGCCTCTGCCAGAGGTTGCTCCTACGCCCATAGCTCGCCCCTCTCCTGCAACCGCACTGCCGCCGTTACCCACGACTCGTCCCGATATGACGCGGATCGAGGAACTGCTGCAGCGCAACCGGGCCCGTTCGCTGACAGAGTCTGAAGCGCCCTTATCAGAACCCCTATCAGAATCAGATGCGATACCAGCCGCTCCGGCACATGAACCGAGTAGCAGTGAAGCGGCACCGCTGCCAGTCGCTCCATCGGTGAATGCTCCAGTGCCGCCGGCTGAGACAGCTCCTGCGCCCAGCATTGGCGAAGATATACCGCCTGCGTCCGAGGCCGCACCCCCCTCGGTGGAGGGACCCGCTGCTCCAGTAAATCCAGTAAATTCTGAACCCGTTCCACTCAGCGAGTTTGCACCCGACAATCGTCCGGCTTCCCCCGATTTTTCTCAGTCTCAGGAGTTTCCTCAGGAGCTATCGCAGGATACAACCCCTGAATTTACTCCTGAATTTGCAGTGGTGGCGCTGTCCCCCGAAGAAACGCCCGCTCTGTTGAAGGTGGAATGGTCCTCACATTGACCTGCCAGCCTTGCCTCAATCTGTCCCGATCCAATGGCTCAATCCAGAATGAGATCGGATTCCACGCGCAGGTTCAAGTCGGTTTCAGGTTCAACAACGATGACTTCCACCTCGGTCCGGTTGCGGATCAGTACCGATGCCAGAGCACCGAGACCAGCCCCACCCAGGACTTCCCACCAATCAATTGAGCCAAAAATTTCTCCCAGAATGGCCCCTGCAGCCGCTCCGATGGCTGCTCCTTCAAGCAGGCGAGGATTGGATCGTCTGGTGATTGTTTCCCGTCGTGTAACCACGCTTGATGTAGCGTTGATTGGAATTCGGCGGTTGGAGTTGGCTAAAATCAACTCCTGTGCCACAAACTGAGTGCCTCGCCCAGAAGGACGCAGTTCACCCACGATCTCACTTCCCGATGGAATTAAAACTCGCCCCGATGTGGTCTGAACGCTTGTAGCCGTTTTCAAGGTAACGGGAACGGTTTCTTGAGGTGTGACAATAATCCGATCTCGGTCATAAGTGGTGGGAATAACCGTGCCCGCTGGAACAACGGAGCGAGCTTGAACGCTGCCCGGATAAGGTACAGGCGTAGGAGTTGCAGAGGGATTACGACGCCACGAAGGGGGAAAGACTTGAGCGATTCGAGCATCAGCCGCCGAGGTAGCCGTCGCAGCAGAGGCTAGACTTAAAGGAATTGCTGTAGTGGCAGGCAGAGCTATAGCTAGCATCAGCGCTGTACCTGATTGCCAGCGGTTTAGGAGCATCATGAAGCGAGTTCCTCCGACAATTAAACCATTGAATTCTATAGAATCCAGGACTATTGGTACACCAGAAAGTTCCTTAGCTATTCCGACTTAGGCAATGCAATCGCCCAACAGCCGCGCTAAGCACCTGCTAGCAAACATCGGCAACTAGCTCTCGACAGGCTTGCAACCCCAGGCTTGGGTTGGCTCGATAGCTCGACTCGGGCACCCAAACCCGAACATGGCGATCGTTGCCTACGAAATACAGATAGTCCACATCGGGGTAATAGTGCATTCCTACCCGCAAGTTAGAGTAGTCATCTTCGCAAATTTCAAAGCCAAATCGCACCACAATCTGGGCAACCAAGCATTCGGGTGTATCGTTGACTTCACCTGAAATATCGCGCTCCTGCCAGAAGGTACCCAGGAAGCGGTTTAAGATCGGCAGCACCTTAGCGGGTGTACCGTTGCGGCTGGCATAGATCAGAGCAGGATTGCCTTCAACAATAATATGGCAGGGGGTAGACACAACTAGGCTCCTTTGGGAATCGATTGTGGCAAGGGGTCGGATGAATAGGGTCTTATGCGATTGTCAGATGAAATGGCTCTGGCTGCGCTAGCCTGACAGGTGACCTCAGGCAAACCCACGAATCAGGTTTCCCGTTGCAGCTTCATTTGTAACTTTTGGGCACTGCGCAAAATCTGCCCTGCCAGCATTGCTGCCCCAAACCCGTTATCGATGTTCATCACACCCACGCCGGCTGCACAGGAGTTGAGCATCGTGAGCAGGGGAGCTAGCCCGCCCAAACTAGCGCCATATCCAATGCTTGTGGGTACAGCAATCACAGGACAGTCGGCTAGCCCGGCTACAACGCTAGGCAAAGCACCCTCCATGCCGGCTACAACAATCAACACGTCTGCTTCTGTGAGCAACTGGCGATTGTCTAGCAACCGATGAATACCCGAAACGCCCACATCCCAGAGGCGCTTGACCTCAAATCCAGAAAGCTCTGCGGTGACGGCCGCTTCCTCGGCAACGGGCAAGTCAGCAGTGCCCGCCGAGAGCAATGTAATCACGCCAGGATAGCGCGGCTTCCAATCTAGCGGTACGACGGCACAAATGCGAGCCGTTCGGTAATAGCGCAAATCCGGGATGCGTCCCTGAATCTGGTGGTACACCTCGGGTTCAATGCGAGTTGCCATGACCACCGGATTGCGTTGCCGCAGAGACTGCAAAATCTGTAAAATTTGCTCGGGTGTTTTTCCAGGTCCCCAAATCACTTCAGGAAATCCCGTTCGCAGGGAACGATGGTGATCGACCTTGGCAAAATCAGCTACTGGCTCATAATCAAAATGCTTCAGCTTGTCTAAAGCAGCTTCAGGGCTGATGTCTCCCAGAGCAACGGCGTTGAGCAAGTGGCGTAACGCTTCAGGTTGAGTCACGGCTTCGCAGGTAGATACAGAGCAACAAAAACAGGAAGCAACGAAAAGAACGAAAAGACAACACCCAGGAGCATGTTAAGCGCAGGTGTATAGGCCGTCGTAGCAGCCCATTGCCTCCTGATTTCATTGTACTGGGCAGGTTCTCCCAGGCTAGGTTAATTGCATTGCGAATTCTGTTTTGCTAAAGAGGTTGGGTGAAGATTCTCTATGTGAAGGGAAAAGTCAACCCAAGATACGCCGTTGAAACGTGAAAAGATACACATTGCTTAAAGAAACGAGTGGGAAATCGATCGCCCCCAGCGAATCAGGGCCGTTACTCCATAAAGGACAACGGTGCAGCCAATAATCGAGGGAATAATCAAGACTCCCTGAACCTGCCAAGATAAGAACTCGTAGTTAATGCCATAGTCGCGACGGAGGATAGCAATGCCCCATTCCCCCAACCAAATCCCTGCTAACCCAATCAAAATCTGTCCAGCAATACCACCAGGAACGCGACGAGGCACAAAGATATCTGCAATAGCGGCACAAACAAGCGCAATCACTGCCTTAATCAAAAGCTGAGGAATGTCCATGGTCAGTTTCAGCAACAGAGAAAACTGGTAGACACCCCGAGTTCACGCTCAGCCTCACAAGTTTCCTTGCACTTGACTAGAACCTACTTGTTCCAGAAAAGAAACAGCTGAATGAGAACAAAAAACGTTAGCTCAACTCAATTCCTACCGCACCGTCATCCTGACAGCGCTATTGATTCCATTGTCTAGTGGATAATTGGGTCCGTCAACTGATAATAATTAATGATTGGATAATAATAATTAATGATTGGATAACCCAATAAGAATTAGATAGCTTAATAAAATGATTGAGTCAGGTGGCTGAACTAGATGCCTGATGACTTGTCCTAGTGCTGACTTCAGGTTGCTGCCCCAACGCCTGAGCGCGACGATAGGCTGTACGCACCGCCTCGATCACCGCAGACCGGAAGCCGGCACTTTCTAGATGCGCTACTCCAGCAATTGTAGTGCCACCCGGACTCGTAACGCGATCCTTGAGTTCGGCAGGGTGCATGCCGGTGGTTTGCAAGAGTTCAGCCGTCCCGCGCACTGTTTGCAGAGCCAGTTGAGTCGCAATTGCTCGGGGTAATCCGGCAGCCACACCACCATCGATTAAGGCTTCAATCATCACCGCCACAAACCCTGGACCGGAACCGGACAGTCCTGTCACCGCGTCCATCAGCGACTCTGGCACTTCCACAACTTCCCCAACGGCAGCAAAGATTTGCTGCGCAATTTGCACATCGTCGGGTTGGGCGTAGCGCCCTGCCGCAATAGCTGTCATCCCTGCGCCAACGGTCGCTGGAGTGTTTGGCATCGCTCGAATCACCGGCTGCTCTGGAAAGGCTTCTTCTAGGCGTTGCAGGGATGTGCCGGCCAAAATCGAGATCACGAGCTGACGCTGTTGACCGAGTGCTAGAGCCGTCACAACCTGATCAAATACCTGCGGCTTAATGGCCAGAAGCAGGACTGACGCCTCACTCACCACCGCTTGATTGTCAGCCGTGATCCGTACTCCATAGCGCTGGTTTAAGAAGGCTTGCCGCTGCGACTGGGGTTCGCTTACGATGATGTCGCCGGGCTGGTACGTTCCCTGTGCCAAAAGGCGGGATAAAAGAGCTTCCCCCATTACCCCGCCACCAATCACACCAAGTTTTGCCGCCAAAGGGATTGAACTCTCCACGGGTAACTGCAATTCATTGCATTCACTTCATGCAATTGCGTCAATCCAAATAGCATCAACCTAATTGCATGTACCTAATTGAATTAGATCACTTTTAGAGTCTAGGGGGCGCCGCATGAAAGCAACAGATCATCTTGCTTGGAAGAGGCGGTCCAATCATGAATCATGACAGGCAACCCTCCTAGACCGGATTGCTTGGGATATTATGCCATCCGGGCTTGATCCACTGTCCAGGTTTGCGCTGGCGGAGTCATCGAGCGAGCGGTGCGCATTTGCGGCTGCTGCATCATATCGGTGGCATTCAGCAACTGAGTGCTTACCTGAACACAGTTGGGAGTAAACAAAAAGATGCTTTCGCCAATTCGCTCTTGATGACCATCAATAGCGTAAGTACCTCCTGCAACAAAGTCAACAGCACGCTGAGCCTGATCTGGATCCATGATGGTGAGGTTGAGCACAACTGATTTCCGCTCCCGCAACGCTCGAATTGCTTGAGGCATTTCTTCAAACGTGCGCGGTTCCATCACAACAACTTCAGACATTCCATTCACTGCTCCGGGCATACCAATGACGTTATTCATAGAAGGTCCTATACCTGTTTCTGTAGAAATGACTGTCCGTTCACGCAGACGCCGCCGTCTCGGTTCTTCTTCTTGCACTGCCGCCTGAGGGTGTTCTTCCTGATAGAGGTTTTGGTACTCTTCGCCATCCACCTCATCGTACTCGTACTCATAATCAACAGGTTCGTTCATGCCAACAAAATCCCTCAGCTTAGAGAAGATACTAGTCACTGTTCACGCTCCATCACAACTAAGGTTAACTGGAAAAACTTGAAGGGCAACTCGAGAAACAATCTCTAACCGCTAGCTGCCAGGAAAGATACAAGCATAATTTAACAGCTAAAAGTTATCCCAAGAGCACCTCTGAATTCTGACTCTTTCTGATTCTGGAAGCAGAGCAGGTCAACCGGATTGACCTCTAGACGCCATAAAAATGATGGTCTGATTTGAATATCGAGCCTGACCCGACTCCAGCTTACTTAAATTGAGTCAATTGAATTGAGTCAACAGTATACAACTAAATTTCTGAAATCAATAACCCAATCAAAATAAAAAAGATGAAAGGTTTGGGCTGGTTTAATGAATAACAAAATCAAAAAAATCGTCGCCAAACTATTCCAAGCTATCTGCAAAGCAGAGTCACCTGGCAAACGTAACCGAATAGAAAACTATTGCAATGAATTGAATTAATACTTGAAAATCGCTTTACGTGCGCAATGTCCACTATAGGGCATTTAGCTTGGAGATTGAATCAGCTAAAGCTGAAGTAATTGTTAAATCATGGCTGCACAATCAACTCGTATCCATTGGAACTATTTACTCAGAAGCCAAACCGCTTGGTTGAAAGAACGACATTCTTAACCTTAATTTAGGTACAGCCAAGGATTGGCTCTTGAGACAAGCACGATCAATCATCATTTCAAGTAACCGCTAGGGATGGAGTCTCAGCTGGTTTGATCACGCCACCTGCAGAGTATACTGCAAACTTCGTCGTTTGACATCCCCTCAAGATTTTTTATTGTATACCAAGAGTACACCCTACTCCAGCAATGACGTTTAGTTTTCAAAAAAGTAGGGAAACCGTTGAAGAAAGTAATATCTACTGCCTTGACAACTACACCTCAATATAAAAGTGTAAAAGAGTTGCGGTGTTGCAACGTTCGGCCAAATTCAGTTTTATTTCGCAACATGATAATTCGTAGTAACTCCCTATCTGCGTTCACCGAACAGCGTTCGACCTAGACGAACCATAGTCGCACCCGCCTGCACGGCTAATTGATAATCGTCTGACATACCCATCGAGAGGTGATGCATTCGGAGATGGGACCAAGATTGGGCCTGAATTTGCTCTGCCAAACGGCGAGTATTACGAAATACAGCTAGGGTTTCATCCTGAGACAGCCCGTAGGGAGGGATCGTCATTAGCCCTACAATCTGCAAGTGAGAACAGCGATCGAGTTCCGGCAGTGCTTCTAGCAATTCTGCTTCAGTCCAACCGTACTTTTGTGGATCTGGCAATAGCTTGACCTGTAGGCAAACCTTGGGAGACTGCTGTCGTTCCTGTGCCCGCTGATTGAGCTGCTGAGCCAACTTCAAGCTGTCTACAGAGTGAATCCACTGAAAGAGGTCCAGTGCTCGGGCGACTTTGTTGGTCTGGAGATGCCCAATGAAGTGCCATGTAATATCGGGCAAATCGGCAAGCTGAGTCTGTTTGGTCATGGCTTCTTGAATGCGGCTCTCACCAAAATCGCGAACTCCTGCTTCGTAGGCGGCTCGCATTAGTTCTACGGGTACCTGCTTGGTGACAGCAATCAGTCGAACGCTGCTAGGGAGCGTTGACCAAATCTGCTCAAGACGGTCGGCAATTGGGTTAATTGAAGAAGTAGAACTCATTGGAACGTTTGCTTGTGAATCGCCTGAAGTTGGTAAAAATCCTGCTGCTGCCCAGTTCGACGGAGATCCCGCAAACGGCTCTCTACAAGCAACCGAGCATCCGCTCGACCAATCGGCTCAAAACGGACTCCCTCTGGAGAAACAACCACCAGAAAAAATAATCGCTGAGCGTACAGCGTGGCAAATAGTTCCCGGTCTTCCTCAATCACACAAACTCTAAAGAGCAGTCCCAGGGTAGGGTGATTTAAGTAAGTTTCGGTACTCATTCGCTGTTTAGCCGCATTGAGAGGTCAAGGGATCCTCCAGAATGGTGATCCGCCTGCTGTGTCGGCGGTTGTGGAGGAAAGCAGACAGGGGTCAACATAGGGTGCGTTACTCGGGGCAATAAAGCATTCATCATCAAAGCAATACCGTGCGTTAGAAGGGGTCAGTCGATACACTGCACCAAAATAGAGCAGTTGCAACTGCGTAGTCTCCATCGTGACTGAGACTGATGCGCCATTGCCCTCGCCCTTTGCCCTCAGCAGCAGCGGCGGCGGCATGATATAGATACACTTGGGGGGCACCACCCGATTGCCGGCGAATTTCGATATCGGTGTAACTCATTCCCCGCCAGCCCGTACCCAAAGCCTTGACTACGGCTTCTTTGGCTGCCCATCGCCCTGCAAGCTGAAGGATAGTTTGCCGATTTTGCCAGCGGATCGGGCACTCAGGTGAAGTGGACCGCCTACAGTCCTGTTGCTCGGTCGGGGTGTAAATTCGCTGTAAAAATCGCTCTCCAAAACGCTCGACAGCCGCCTGAATTCGAGGAACGTAAACAATATCAGTACCAATATGGATGTTCAATGCCTAACTATATTTTTCAATTGTTCCCATTTCAATACTCTATGAGAAAATGTGCCGCTCGGCTACAAAAAACGACGATGACTACCCGCCCCAGATCCATCGAGCAACCCAAAACAGACCAATGCCGACGAGGGCAACTCCGTCCCAAAGCCGCAGTTGAAACTGATGCCATTGCACCTGATGTTGGTTAGGTGTCGTAAATCCACGCACTTGCATAGCGCTAGCAATTTGCTCTGCTCGTACCAGCAAGTTATCCACCAAGCGCTCTGCCACCATCACCCATACCTGAGTCGTGCCGCGAAATCCCAACTTCTTCCAATTAATAGCGCGGGTGCGTACCGAACGCACTAGATTCTGCACTTCCTCTAGCACGAGCGGAATAAACCGCAGCGACAAGGTCAGAGTGAGTACCGTTTCAGTTACAGGCAAATTAAAGCGCCGCAGCGGATGCAGCAGATTGTCGATCCCCGCGGTGATCTCCTCAGGGGCCGTTGTGAGCAGATACAAATTCGTGCTGTAGATCAGCGTGAACATCAGTGTAGCAACCCGAATGGCTAGCTCCAACGAGCGGCGGGTAATGCGAAAGATGCCTTGATAAAAGAGAACGTAGCGGTAGTCAGTCGGCTGCGGCAGTGGGGCAGGCTGGGAAGGAGCTGTAACTGCCGGGTCATCGGCTAAAGTAGGCTGGACGAATGACAAATCCTCTACCGGCAAGCGAGGTTGATTGGGGACCGTAATTCCGTCGGGGGCAAAGGCCGTTAGCACAAACAGCAGCAGACTAAACAGCAGAATTAGCCCCACTTGTCGCCGCCAAATGCGAAACGGCAAGCGCGTCAGCACCGTCAGCAGCAGCAGCCAACCGACTAGCGACAGCCGCCAGTAGGGATTGGCCGCAATCGGCGTTAGCAAAAAACTCAACAGCCAGCCCAGCTTAACCCGCGAATCAATGCGGTGTAGCCAAGAAACCGGCTGCTCTAGGTATAACCCAATTGGCAGCGAGCGCAGAAGATCCATAGCGGTTTAGGGCGGCAAACGGTATTCAACCCCGTGATTAGCGGCACTCAAACTTTGACAGCACGGTTCGGGCTTTGCTCCATATCTCGTACTTTCTTGCCGCGCCACAACAACCGCAGAGGTGTGCCAGTAAAACCCAACTGCTGCCGGAACTGCCGTTCGATGTAGCGGCGGAAATTGTCATTAAATAGCTTGGGATCGTTAACAAACAGGGCAACGGTAGGCGGTCGAGTCGTGACCTGGGTGCCATAATAAATTTTGCCCTGCCGCCCCTGCCGAGTCGTCGGGGGTGTATGCCAGTTGAGTGCTTCTTGCAGCACTTCATTAATCACTGATGTGCTCACCCGACGCTTGTGCTGCTCAGCAGCGGTGTTCACCAAGTCTAGGATCTTTTCCACCCGTTGCCCCGTCCTAGCGCTAACAAAGATGGTTTCCGCCCAGTCCGTAAAGTGAAGCCGCTCCTTGAGATGTCGTTCATAGTCGTAGATGGTGTAGGAGTCTTTTTCAATGGCGTCCCACTTGTTAACCACAATCACGCAAGCCCGTCCATCTTCGGTGATCCGCCCCGCTAACTTTTGATCCTGTTCCGTTACACCATCAATGGCATCAAGTACCAAGAGCACCACATCAGCACGGCGGATGGCTTTAAAAGAGCGATTGATACCGAAAAACTCAGGGCCATAATCAACCTGCTTCTTCTTGCGAATGCCGGCAGTATCGATTAAACGGTAGCGCTGTCCGTCACGTTCTACCACCATGTCAATGGTGTCCCGGGTCGTGCCCGAAATCGGACTAACAATCGCTCGATTTTCCCCCACAAAGGCATTCAACAAGCTAGATTTACCAACATTAGGACGACCCACAATCGCAACTTTAATCTCGTCAATGTCTTCCAGTTCACTGGTGGCAGGGAGAAACTCCATCAGGGCATCGAGCAACTCACCCGTGCCATTGCCATGGATTCCTGAAACGGGGTAGGGTTCACCCAACCCTAAAGCCCAAAATTCTGCAGCCTGAATGAGACCTTGATCTGGCGATTCACACTTGTTGACAGCTAGCAACACCGGAACTGATTGTTGTCTCAGCCAAGTAGCGATGGCTTCGTCGGCTGCCGTTGGTCCTGCCTGGCCATCTACCACCATAATGGCGGCACTGGCTTCGGCGAGCGCCATCATCGCCTGTTCGCGAATCAGCGGCAAAAATTCGGTGTCGTCGTCAAAGACCAAACCACCAGTATCGACGACCAGGAAGTCTCGATCTCGCCAAAATGCTGAACGATAGGTGCGATCGCGAGTGACGCCTGGTTCGTCATGCACAATGGCATCCATCATTCCCGAGAGACGGTTTACCAACGTCGATTTGCCGACATTTGGGCGTCCAATAATTGCAACAACTGGCAGAGACATGGTCAAAATGGCGCGTGGGTTAGGTAGGCAATGGCCCTTACCTATTGTGGCGCAAAACTCTAGGGGTTGACGCAGAAACCCGCACCCTTCGATTCAGCTAGCTTGCAGTCTCGGCTGCATCTCAGGCAATTTCTCTCAAGGCTGCCTGAGCCTCGCGCCGCAAACCAGTGGCGATGCGAAACAATTCCTGGCCTGTGTGCAGATAATGCTCGTCATAGCTAGAGACAAATCTTTCTAGCTCATCGATGCCATCATTGACTTGATTGAGACAGTAGTAGAGATGTGCTGCCACGCCGGCTACAGAAGAGGGGTTGGGCATGGAGCGAAATAGACGCTGGGCCTGCTGTAGCGAGTAGCGGCAGTCATCTAGATACTGTTGAAAGTCTTCCAGCAGTTCATCATCAAATGGGTCCGCCGCCAAGTCATCAATCTGCCCCCGCAGCGGCTTCAAAATTTGGTTTAGCATCCGGTTCACGGGCTGATAAACCTGACTCAGCCATTGCTGCAGTTGTTCATCGCTGTCGCGCCCGGTTTGTCGTTGACGGTAGCGCCGTTGGGCTTCTGCTGTCCGTTGATACCGTTCGTGTTGCCGTTCTGCAGCGGTCTCACCCCAATCAGATGCTTGACCGACTCGCAACTGACGATCATAAAACTGCCGCCTATGGGGATCGCCAAGCACTTCATAAGCGGCGTTAATTTGAGTAATCTGCTCGTGACTCGCTTCGGCAGGGTTGCTATCAGGATGAAACCGTTTCGCTAGTCGGCGGTAGGCTTGTTTAATCTCCGACTGACTTGCGGTTGCAGCAATTTGAAGCGTGTCGTAATGATTCTCTGCCATACGCCTATTCTATCGGTTTCGTGGCGATAAATTGGCGCAAGGTAGACATTCACCGCTTAGCTGCGCATCCCTGCTGCTACCAGTTCTGGATCCTGAAACAGAGGCGTACTCAGGTACCGTTCACCAAAGCTAGGCTGGATCATCACGATCAGCTTGCCAGCATTCTCAGGGCGTCGCCCGACCTGAATTGCAGCAGCCAAGGCAGCACCGCTGGAAATGCCCGAGAGCAGCCCTTCTTCGCGAGCAAGGCGTCGCCCAAACGCAATGGCTTCCTCATCGCTAACTGCAATAATTTCATCGATCAGATCTACCCGTAGTACATTGGGAACAAAACCCGCGCCGATCCCCTGAATTTTGTGGGGACCTGGACGCCCACCGGACAACACAGGACTGTTAGCCGGCTCCACGGCAACCGCTTGGAACTCCGGTTTCTTCTGCTTCAACACCTCCGCGACGCCGGTAATTGTGCCTCCCGTTCCGACCCCCGACACCAGGATATCGACCTGACCATCGGTGTCTTCCCAGATCTCCAGTGCCGTCGTTTCACGATGGATCTTGGGATTCGCAGGATTATTGAACTGCTGCAGCATGTAGGCATTCGGCAGGGTATTGACAATCTGCTGCGCGCGTTGAATGCAGCCCGCCATACCTTCAATGCCAGGGGTCAGTTCCAGTTCAGCACCATAAGCCCGCAGCATTGCTCGCCGCTCGGAACTCATCGTTTCGGGCATCGTCAGGATGAGGCGGTATCCCTTTGCTGCGGCTGCCATCGCCAATGCGATCCCAGTGTTACCCGACGTAGGCTCAACTAAAACCGTCTGACCAGCCGTGATCAGACCATCCCGTTCTGCCGCTTCAATCATGCTGATGCCAATGCGATCCTTAACCGAGGCAGAAGGATTCATGCCCTCCAATTTGGCGACAATTCGAGCGACACAGCCCTCCGCTAGCGGGATGCGGTTTAGTTGTACTAAAGGGGTATGTCCAATCAATTGAGTGACATTCTGAGCGATTCGCATAGATTTAAAAGGTTATCGAAGTAAGAGTGATCGACGTTGACAGGCAGACTAGATGTAATACATCAAATCAAGCTGCTGTCGCGTATTCCGCTTTTCTGCCAAATCTTGTAGCGTACATTTTTGCAGAACCGTATCGGCAGCTTGCTTCGCTTCCTGCCAAACCTCTCGAATCACGGCTCCTTCAACCGACTTCGCTTCTCGATCGACAGCGGCAGGTTCGGGATCAGCTCCCTCAATACTATTCACCACTTCCAGGAGTGTAATTTTCCACGGTTCCCGAGCCAGTAGGTACCCGCCTCTTGCCCCTCGTTGACTGCGAACTAACCCTGAACGGCGCAATGTAGCCAGCAATTGCTCTAGATAGCGATCAGGAATTTGCTGCTTAGCGGCAATCTGACGAATTTGCAGCGGCTCGTTACCGCTGTAATGATCTACAAGTTCTAACAGAGCTAGCAGGGCATACTCGCTTTTACACGAAAGTTCCACAACAATCGATCCATGAACTGCCTTTCTAGTATATCCCGGTTCTCCACTGGGGTTTTGTAGATTTGTTGATTGAACTGAACGGATCGTTTATCTTCTTCCTTCAATATAAATTCAAGCAAAAATGCCCAGCCCCTGAGTGGAGACTGAGCATCACGGTTTAGAGCCAACCCTATCGGGCGCTAATAGCTAGAACATTAGCTCACGCTTAGAACGTGAACGTGGTTCGGATCGCCCCAACAAAGGTATCGCTTACGCTATTGTCGTTGCCAGGGTCGCTGATCCAGACCACACCTGGAGTGATCGAGATATTGTCGCTAACCCGGAAGCGGTAGAATCCTTCTAGCAGGAAGGCCGCATCTTGGCGAGTATCACCCGCGCCCAAGCCCAGGGTGCCAAACAGTCTGGAGTCCATGCCAGCAATCCGAGGTGGCACACCGAAGACAAAGCCCAGCAGGTTGCCATCGCCACCCAAATCCGGGAAGGCCACGGTACCGTGATAGCTCCAAACGCGATAGTCGCCGCGCTGATCGCCACTCAAGATGCGAACCGGCATGTACATCGCACCACCGCCAAGTTCCACGAAGCCCAGCTTAAAGTTCACCTGAGCACCGTAGATGTTAGCAACCTCGGCGTTGTCAGCGCCAGAAGCATTTTCATAGTCACCCAGGTTGAAACCGCCAGCACTGCCAAAACCATCGCGAGAGTAGCTGTTGGAGTACATCGCCGCGATGTCTACAAAATCGCTCAAGAAGGTGAGCTGGCTGATAAAGCCGTAGCCACCGTTAAACAAACCATTGCCGGGAGACGGATCGCCAGCGTTGTCAGCAGCATAACCAACGTCGATGCTGAAGTTGTCGCCCAGCTGGAAGATTGCGCCAATACCAGTACCGCCCGGAATAAAGCTGTATTGAGGTGGTGATCCCAAACCGTTGGTGAGAGAACCTTGACCGCTACTGTCAAAGGGGCTGACCGTGCTAGCTACAAAGTCAGAATCGCCAATGCTGTTAGCACCGATGATGATCTGAGCTGCGTCGCCCAGCGGGAAGGTGTAGAGCAAGTCATCGAGTCGGACGTTATCAGTGCCGCCACCCCACTGCCAGCTTGTGTTGCCGCCGAAGGAGCCGAAATCGAGAAAGTCGCGAGCTTGCAAGCGGGCACGCAGCAAGTCATCCCCTGTGAAGCTCGTGTCGAAGTTGAGCCGAACCCGATAGCCGGCAATGGTTTGATCTCCGCCATCCGGATCGCTGAAGGTTTCGTCGTCGGAGTCAAAGGGGACACCCACCGCAAAGATGGTTTCACCGTTCAGCTTGGTCGTTGTCGAGAACTGGTTAGCTTCTAGCTCAGACACTCGAGCTTCCAATCCATCAACCCGTCCTCGCAGGGCAGCTAGTTCTGCTGCAAACTCTTCTTGCAGGCGTTGCAGGGTTGCCAAGTCTTCCCGAGTTGCCAGATCGGCTGTGCTAGCAGCAATCAATTCGCTAATTCGGTCCAAGCAGGCATTCATACCGGCAGCGAACTCAAAACGAGTCATTGCCCGCTGACCTCTGTAGGTCCCGTCAGGATAACCAGCAATACAGCCGTAGCGTTCAACTAGAGATTGCAATGCCTGATACGCCCAATCTGTTGGCTGAACATCCGATAGCTGGGTAATCGAAGTCACCTGCGACATGGAGTTGGTGCCTTCGTTGCTGTACTCCATGATTTCGTCGAGAGATGGAGTCTCGGTTGTAGCCGGAGCAGTTGGCTCTGGAGCAGCCTGAGCGATTTCCAGGGGGGCAGCTGCTGCGGGTACTGCTGGAGCAGTGACCTCGCTCACCTCCACGTTAGTCTCCAGCTCGGCTACTGGAGAAATCTCCACCGGAGCAGCTTCCGTTGGCGCAGGAACGGCAGCGATTTCTAACCGATCATTGCTGATCTCGCTTTCAACCGCAGAAATTTGAATGTCGCTTAGTAGAGCTTCAGCCTCGGTAGAGGGCTGAACTTCTGCCAAGGCAGCAGAAGAAGAGAGAATCAAAGCCGCACCCACAACAGCGGGTGTAGCCAAAACAGAGTTCCACAGAACCTTAGGTAGCATTATTGGGTCCTCACACCTAACCTAAAGGGACTTGAGATTCTTACAGTAGCATTCTAATCCCGAGCTTTTTGATCGATCAAGGATGGTTAACAAAATTCTCACGATTCACTCACTCAATGTCTCGCTGAATTTAAGTTTCCCTGCGATCTAGATGTTCTAGCGTATTCAAGTTACTGACCAAGTTACTGACCGTTGATAAAACTATCCGCTCTTGCTGGGAGTGATGAGGACAAACCTTAACACTGAAGCAAGAGCGGCCTAGCGGGTCTTCAGATTGACACTAGACTGCCGGAAGGAACTCCAGCAAACTCAGCCGCTTTTACCAGGATTAATCCCAATCAAAGGTTAGCTAAGTGACTAGAGAGCAGCTCCGGCACACAGCCAGATTACTTCAATCTGATGACCCAGGCATTTACTACTATCTTGCATGGGCATCACCTCCTTGTTGCCTAAACGGACTGAATCTCAAGGATTTGAAGTAACGTAACTACCTTCGCAGTTACTTCACTTACAGTAACACACTTGCTTTAAATCGAACAGAGCGTAATGGGCGGTGCTAGCAGAACTGGGCTTTAAGCATCTTCAGTCGCGGTAGCCTGTGGTATTGATTATAGCTAGTCCAGACGACATACAAAAAGCCTCTGGATTTCCAGAGGCCGCTTCAATTCAGTACCCTACGAAGGGTCCCCCATTAGAGCGCGTTACCGCGAGGTAGCACTTCCTCAGGGAATACAAAATGTTCGTGGGGTTGGTCTTGAGGAGCCATCCAAGCGCGGATGC